>CAWANE010000020.1:0-393416 GCA_963783345.1 uncultured Actinomycetes bacterium | reverse complement strand
GTGGCGGGGTCGGTGGTGATCTTCGCCGGCAGCTTCACGAAGACGCCCAGCTCTTCGTCTTTGATCGTCAGGTAGGCGGCCAGCAGCGAGCCGAAGGGGTTCTGGTGGGGCTCGGCGAGGTAGAAGGCGCCGCGCAGGGTGTGGCGTTCGAGGACCGGCGTTTCGACTTCGAGGCTGCCGAGCTTGGAGGCCTGCGGGCAGCCGGGATTCGCGAGGCTCGCCGCTTCGAACTGCGCCTGCGTGCAGACCCCGAGCCCTTCGGCGGCGGAGGGGTTGACCGTGACCCCGGCGGGCAGCCGCACTTCGGTGGCTTCGATGTCGGCCGGCGCGGTGCCTTCGGGGCTTGACAGCCCTTCGATCCCCGGCACTTCGATTTCCAGGTCAAGGCCCGAGGCCGACTCCGCCGAGCTCGTCGTCGGGCGGGCGGTCAGTTCGGGGCCGAAGCCGAGCTTTTCGCAGCCCCCCATCGCCGCCGCGGTGAAGGAGCCGGTGACGAAGGCGCCGGGGGCAGACCAGGGGTCGGCCGCATAGAGGGTGGTGAGCGGGGTTCCGCAGGAGCGCGGCATGGTCAGGAAGGGGGAGGCCACCCCCGCCGCGCAGCCGCCGAGCGATTCGCCGCTGGTCGGGTTGAGGCAGCGCCCGCGCAGGGAGTTGTGGCGTGAGTCGCCGGGGTTGCCCCACAGGGTCAGCACCGCGCCGGTCACTTCCACGGTCTGGGTGATGTTGGTGGGGCCGCCGAGGATGTTGTAGGGGGGGGTTTCAGAGACGCCGAGTTCGATCGTGATCGGGAAGTTCTCGATCCAGAAGCCGAGCTTGGCCGCGACCCCGGGCGGCGGGGTGAGGTCATAGACCGCGCCGTAGAGGGAGCCGGCTTCTTCGCTTGCGGCCAGCTGCACCTCGATCGTGCCCACCGCGGCGGCGTCGGGGCAGCTGGAGACGATGTCCCCGGTGGAGAGGTGGTAGGGGGTGAGGAAGTCGGCCGAGGAGCAGCGCGGCACCGCGGTCGGGTTGCCGATGAAGCCGGCGGGCTGGGTGACGATGATGTCCTTGGCGGCGGCTTCGAGCTTGTTGCCGGGCGCGGTGTTGAAGTGAAGCGAGGTGCTCATCGCGAAGGGGTGGGACCCCGCCTGGGTGACCGGCTGGCCTTCGGCGTCGGTGTAGGTGACCGAGAAGGCCGAGAGGCCGAAGGCCGCCTGGGCGGCGGGGGCGGCGGCGAGCAGCGCGGTCGCGCAGAGCAGGGCGCCGAGGGTGAGGCGTCTCATCGCCCCGCCCTCCGGCCCTTGGACTTGGCGTGGCGCTTTTCGTGGGCGTGCTTTCTGCGGTGCTTTCTGTGGTGCTTGTGGCGGGCCTTGACGCAGCGCACCTTGCCGTGCTTTCTCACCTTGCGCTTGCCCTTCGGGCAGCGGCGGGCCTTGCTCGCCTTCTTGGGGGAGAGGCCGCGGAAGGCTTCGCTGGCCGGGGTCGACGCGGGCGGGGCGGCGGCCGGGCTCTGGCAGCTTTCCCCTTCGCATTCCGCGCTCTTCGTCGGCGAGGGCAGCCCGCCGTCGACGCGGGCGTCGTAGATGTCTCTGAGGCCGAAGTCCTGGGGCACGAGGCTCGAGAGGGTGGCGAAGAAGACGTCTGAGCCCGAGGGGCCGGCGTCGATGAATTCGGAGTCAAGCGCGCTCTGCCCGGAGGAGATCAGGTAGACGCAGCCGCCGTCGCTGGGGGCGTAGGCCGCCGAGGACGTGGTGCAGCTGCCTTCTTCCGGCGCCTCCCACTCATAGACGTCTTTGCGCCCGTTGGTGTCGGCGGGGACCAGGGCGTCGAAGCTTTCGAAGAAGAGGCGACCTCCGTTGGCCGAGAGCACCCGCGGGGCGTAGAGGGTGTTCTCGAAGGTGGGGATCTGGGCGGCGGTGGGTCGGCTTTGGCTCGTGCGGCCCTGCGGCCGCGCCCCCGACGGGTTGCACGAGGCGCACACCAGCTTCCCGCCCCCGCCGTTGCCTTCCGCCGCGTAGAGGAAGACCTCGGCGTCTGCTTCCCCCGTGGAGCGGTCGGTGTTGTCGTAGCCGCTCAGGGGCTGCGTTGAGCTGAAGACCGCCGCCTTGCCGCCCGGGCTCACCCTCGCGGTGCGGTAGCGGGGCTGGGGGGCCGTTGGCCCGTAGTCCGTTCCCGGCGGTTCGAGCGCCCCAACGAACCGCGCTTCCCCCCCGCTTCGCGGTAGTAGAGGTTGGCTTCGCCTTCCACCGCCGATTTGCCTTCCGCGTTGGCTCCCCCCAGCGCTTCTTCGGAGGCGAAGTAGACCTTGCTCGCGTCCTCGCTTGCCCCCAGGATCGCCCCCACGATCTTGGCCGCGATCGCTTCCGTTTCTTCCCCCGCCGCCCGGTATTCATAGAGCGTCCCGTCGGTCGTGAACAGCGCCCGCGAGCCGTCCCTCGCCGCCACCTGGAACTGCGAGCCTTCGTGGGCCTCCAGGGCTTCGGCTTCTTCTGAGACCGCCACGGTGCACGGCGCGCCTGCGCCGCTGCACTCGGCTCCGGAGCCGAACGGGTCGGTGCGCAGGTAGATCTGACCCGGGCCGCCGTTGTTGCCCGAGCCGCCGTCTTTCACCGCCGTCCAGTAGAGGCGAGTGCCATCCGCCGACAGCGCCCAGGTCACGTTCGCTTCCCGCATCGTCCCTGCCCTCAAGTTCGATTTCGTATTTCCCCCCGCGATGCACGGCCCCGCGTAGTTCCCACCACCCGGCAACACGCAGAGGAACCGCTCTTCGGCCCCCCGCCTGCCATAGAGCTGGAAGGTGGCTTCCCTGCCTCCCGGGGCCAGCTTGTCGTTGGCCATGAACACCGCTTCGCTGCCGTCCTCGGTGACGCCCTGGAGTTCGATTTCAAAGCCATTGCCTTCGATGGCCGGCGTGCCGCTTTCCCTGGCCGGCGGCGTCGTCGCGTTCAGCGCTTCATAGGCTGGGCCACCGCATTCCTCGTCGCTGCGGCGGTAGAGGTCGGTGAAGCCCGCCGGCGCCGCCGGCCCGGGCGCCAGTTCGGCGAAGCTGCGCAGCCAGCCCTCACACAGATCTCCCGAGAACGCCTGGAATTCGGTGTCGGCCTGCGCCAGCACCCCGTGGTAGATCGCTTTCCCCCGCGGCGGGGAGATCGCGTGGCTCGCCCAGCCCACCCCGGCCTGGCGGCTGGCGACGTACTGGGTGGTGTAGGGGGAGGAGGCGGGGTCGGCGAAGGAGCGGTAGGAGCCGTAGGCGAGGCGGGTGCCCGAGGCGGCGCTCTCGCTCAGCACCGCTCGCTCGGCACCGCTGGTGTCCAAGAGCGCCACGATGTCGCCGCCTTCTTTGTCCAGCGGGCTGACCATCTCATAGGCCCGGCAGTCGGGGAGCAGGGCCGAGAGGCCCGAGCGGAAGGCTTCGTTTGCCGGGCAGGGCGGCTCGTCCGCCGGCAGGCGGTAGGTGGCGAACGCCCCTTCCGCCCCGGGGGAGCCGGGCGTCCCTCCGACCCCGAACACCGGTTCCCCCGGCGCCCCGGAGCCTTCTGCGGCGAAGCGGTAGCGGTAGGCGGTGCCGGGGGCCAGGCCCGTGAGGGAGATCGGCGCGCTCTTCACCGCTTCGTTGACGATCCCGGCTTCGAGTCGCTGCCCGGGGGGCGCGGGCGTCGTGCTGACGCAGGACGCTTCCCAGCCGCCCGTTTCCACGCAGGCCGCGGTGCCGTACTGCAGGTAGTAGGTGGTTTCCCCGATCGAGCCCGACCAGTATTTCGGGTTGATCTGCGCCCGCAGGGTCGCGGCGGTCGCTTCCACCGCGCTCGCGTACTGCGCGGTGATCGACGGCGGCACTTCCGGCGGCGGGCAGGGGATCGGGTCCGGGGCTTCCCCGAAGGCGCGGAGGTAGGAGCGCGGCGGAGTGGTCGCGGTGGCGTGAGTGACGTAGGCGTCGTCGCGGCCGCAGGCACTGCTGGCGGCGAGGCTGAAGATCTGGGTGTTGTCCTTGACGCGGTCGAAGCCGGGCCGGCCCTTGGGTTCGAATTCTTCGGTTTCGGGGTTTTTCACCGGTTCCTCTTCGCCGTCTTCCCCGCAGGTCAGGCATTCCCCGCTCGGGGCGTACTCCTGGACCCGTTCGGGTTCGCCGCTGTTCGGGCCGAGCTCCACGTAGAGGTCGCCGCTGCCGTCGAGCGCCAGCCCCCGCGGCTGCTCGGCGGTGCTTTCGGGTTCGAAGACGGGCCCGACGCATCCCGCCGCGGGGCCCGAGCCTTCGAGCTTTCGCACTTCGGCTTCGCCTTCGAATGCAGCGTAGAGGTCACCGGAATCGTCGGCGGCCAGCGCCCGCAGGGTCTTGGAGGCCAGGCAGCCGCCTTCGATCTCTTCTTCGAAGGCCCCGGCGGTCGAGAAGCGCTGGATCCGTTCGCCTTCGGCGAGGTAGACCGAGGCGGTCGCGGGGCTCGCGGCGAGGTGGTTGCGGTAGGAGAATTTGGCGCCGCCGAGCTGCCCCGGGCCGCTGCCCGCCGTTCCCGCCTGGCATTCGTCCCCCGAGGCGGCGGTGCAGCGGTTCCTCTCTGCTTCCGGCGCTCCTTCTTCGACCTTGGTCTTGTCGACGTCGAGGCCGAACGTCGCGACGAACTGGGCTGCTTCTTCGGGGCCGTTTGGCCGGAACTGCTGGATCCGGTGGTTCAGCGCTTCGACCACGTAGACGTCCCCGGCGCCGTCGACCGCGATCCCTTCGACGGTGTCGAACTCGCCCGCTCCGGCGCCTTCCAGGCCCACCTGGCATCCGCTCGCCTCGGTGCAGGTCTGCAGTTCCGCTTCGCCGTCCCTCACCCCCCAGCCCCAGGCCTTGACGAAGGCGCCCCAGGCGCTGAGCTCATCGATCCGGGCGTTGCTGCGGTCGACCACGTAGAGGTGGCCGGGCAGGTTGTGGTCGGCGGCGACCCCCCAGGGGAAGTCGAGGCGCCCCGCCGAGCTTCCCGGCACGCCGTCTTCGGGCACCTGCGTCAGCGGCAGCGGCGGCGCCGCCGCTGCCGCCGCCGCGCACAGCCACAGCCCCGCCGCGGCGGCGACCGCCGCCGCGGCGGCGGCGACCCTCGAAATCTTCCCTTTCCCTGCTCTGCCTGGGCTCAACTCGACTCTCCCGAATGTCGCGGCGCGTGACCCGTGCGGGCTCCGCCGGGCGTCCCGCGCCTGCCCGCAACCTAGCAGACGCGCCCGTACCCGTCCAGGCACTCGCGCGGTGTCCCATTAGCGCGAGGGGCCGGGATCGCTCCCGGCCCCTCGCTTCGGGCTGCTCGCTCACCGCCCGCGGGCGGCTTGCGTGTGGTCAGCGCCTATTCCTTCCAGATGCCGACCTGGTTTGCCATTTCGTAGGAGCCTGTCGTTCCCGGAGTGGAGAGGTCTTCGTAGGCCTTGACTGTAGCGTTGCCTTCGTAGACGGCGTTGGTGCCGCTGCTGCCGACTCCTGCCAGCGTGCAGGTGAATTTCCCGTTGCTGGTGTAGTGGATGCCTTCAACCTGCGATTCGGCGGTGATGTCTTTTTCGCTTGTTTCGGTGCCGTTGTTGACGTAGTGGACGCCGTTCAGGCCGGTCTGCGAGCCGATTTTGATCACGCAGGTGCTGGCCGTGATTTCGATCGCCTGGCCTTCCGGGCACTCGATGTCGACCGCGCCCTTGCCTTCGCCGTTTGTTTCGGCGTAGAGCTTGTAGTGGCATTCGTGGGTGTTCACCGTTGCCGTTTCATTCCCGATGAACGAGTCGCATTCTTCACCGCCACTCGCGCTGCCGCTATACGTGGGGTGCACTGTCACCGATTCGGCTGTGTAGCTGCCTTCGGTGGCCACACCGGTCTGTGTGCCTTCGATGCCGATTTCGGTGCATTTCACCGCAGCCGAGCCGATCGTGAGGGTCTGCGTGTTGGTTGCTTCGCCTGTGACCACGACGTTTTCTTCGTCCGCGTGGAACATCGCCGCCGTGGCCGCCTGCGCGCCGATCGCGCCCAGCGCGAGGACCGCGACGAAGGCGAGTCCGAGCACCTTGAGATTGCCTTTCATGTCTTCTCTTTCCCTTCTTGTCATTTGACATTCGGCGCCGCCGGGGCTCGCCGGCGCCGCTCCCAACGCGGGAGCGCCCAACACATAGAGCCATCCGGATCGAACAGTCAAGGATTGGCGCGCGAAGGACGGCTCTGGCCCGGGCGGACGTCTTTGGCGTCGGCGATCTCCCTGGAAATCCCGTTCGACGGATCAGCGCGTTCGCGAATCCGTGCCAGGCTGGATTTGGCGCCCTGGCCGGCTCGCGCCGGGGCGCAGGGGCGCCTCAGAGCCGGCGAGGGGCGCGGCCGGGCCCTCGCTTGGGCCGGGGTCCCCGCAGGTCAGCGAAACGGGCAGCCGCCCAGGCCGGCTCGCCTGGCGGCCCGCCTCGCCCGCTCGGTGTAGAGGCGATACAGGCGCGCGTAGCGCGCGCCCTTCGCGCCTGAGACGTTGTGCCCGAAGAACCCCCCTACAAGCGGCGCCCGCAGCGTCATCCAGTGGATGAAGGCCGCATACGTCTTGGCGAGAGCCGCGGGGACCCGGACATGGGCGAGGCCGTATCTGCCCATCGAGGAGACCGCGTTGATGCTCCCTGCCGATCCGGGCCTGCGGGAGAGCTCGAGGATTTCACTGTCGACGTTCGCGCACATCCTCTCGACCCGGCGGCGGAAGGCCGCCTCGGTCGGCTCGGGAGCCGGTTCGCGCTTGAACTCCGCGGCGCTGATGTTGACGCCCACCTTGTGCCCGCCGCTGGAGCCGCAGCCGAGCGCGGCAAGGCACAGCGCCGCCGCCAGGGCGGCGGCGAGGAGGGGTCTCGCCGCCCGAAGCTGTTGCAGCTGCGATCTCATTGCTGCAAAGTACTAGAAAACTTCTGTGTACCGTAGACGAGCTTGGCCCGGGCTCGCTCGGCGGGGCGCCTGCCCGCGCCCCGCCGGCTCTCGCCCGCTATTCCTTCCAGATGCCGACCTGGTTTTTCATTTCGTAGGAGCCTGTCGTTCCCGGAGTGGAGAGGTCTTCGTAGGCCTTGACTGTAGCGTTGCCTTCGTAGACGGCGTTGGTGCCGCTGCTGCCGATTCCTGCCAGCGTGCAGGTGAATTTCCCGTTGCTGGTGTAGTGGATGCCTTCAACCTGCGATTCGGCGGTGATGTCTTTTTCGCTTGTTTCGGTGCCGTTGTTGACGTAGTGGACGCCGTTCAGGCCGGTCTGCGAGCCGATTTTGATCACGCAGGTGCTGGCCGTGATTTCGATCGCCTGGCCTTCCGGGCACTCGATGTCGACCGCGCCCTTGCCTTCGCCGTTTGTTTCGGCGTAGAGCTTGTAGTGGCATTCGTGGGTGTTGACGGTCAGCGTTTCCTGCCCGATGAACGAGTCGCATTTTTCACCGCCACTCGCGCTGCCGCTATACGTGGGGTGCACTGTCACCGATTCGGCTGTGTAGCTGCCTTCGGTGGCCACACCGGTCTGTGTGCCTTCGAGTCCGATTTCGGTGCAGTTCACCGCAGCCGAGCCGCCGATCGTGAGGGTCTGCGTGTTGGTTGCTTCGCCTGTGACCACGACGTTTTCTTCGTCCGCGTGGAACATCGCCGCCGTGGCCGCCTGCGCGCCGATCGCGAGGGTGGCGAGTAGCGCCGCCGCGAGGATCCCCGTTCTGCGAGCCATGATGCGTCTCCCTTCCTTCGGTTGCCGGAAGACACATCAGTAGCCGCGAACCCGCCTATAGGCAAGAACAGTTGAGTTTGTGGCCGGGCGGGGATGCCGCCTACCGGCCCCGGTGGCGCCCGTGCTTCTTCTTGCGCCGCTTCTTGCAGCTGGTCCCCACCACCGGCCTGCTGCGGGCCCGCTTGCCGTTCTGTCCGACCAGGGCGACGTTGGCGCGGCGCTTTGCCTTGCAGAGGTTGGCGCTGTTTTCGAGCAGGCCGCGCTTGCCGCCGTAGAGGTGCAGGGCAAAGCGGGAGACCGGGGCGTCGGGGGCGTTTAGGATCTTCGAGGTGATCCGGGCCTTCTTGGCGAAGACCGCGATCGCCAGGGTGAAGTGGAACTGGCCGTGCAGGTCGGCGACCACGTCGGGGAGCTTTCGCTTGCCGCCGTTGGAGCGGAAGTAGACGGGGCCCTGCAGCGGTTCGTCGAGCAGCGGGCTCCAGGCCTTGGCGGTGCCCAGCACCGAGGACTTCGGGCATTCGCCGGCGTTGAACTGCACCCGGGTGCAGGGGTTGTTGATGTGGGCGTTGGCGATGAACTCGGTCGGGGGCAGGGTGATCTGCCCGCCGCCGACGTTGGCGTGGCCGGGTCCGGGGCGGTAGGGGAAGGTGAGCACGGTGCGAAGCGCGGGGTGCCCGGCGCGCTTGGTGGCGCCCTTCAGCGACAGGGCGAGCTTGGGCTTGAAGTCGAGCGAGGCACACGAGGCGGCCTGGTAGCGGGCGAAGGGGTTGGCCGTCGCGCCGGTGTCTGACCAAAGCGTCGCTTCGGTGCTCTTCTCGGTGCAGCCGGTGGCGTTGGTGGTGAAGCCGGGGCGGTCGGCGTAGACACGCAGGTCGCGGAGCTTCAGCGGGATCCCCTCGAGGATGTGGGGGATCGGGTCCGAGGCGGCCCCGTCGACTTCCACCCGGCCGCTTTGGGGGTTCAGCTGCAGGCCTACCCGGGTGACCACGGTGCCGACGTCGAAGGGACCGGCCACCGCGGGGACGATCGCCGCCACGCTCAGGGGGGCGCCCTTGTAGGGGCCGGCCAGGTAGAGGGAGCCGGGGACGTAGGTGAGCGCGGTGCCGACGCCCGCCCCGGCCACGACGCTTCCCACCCTGGAGGCCGCCGGGCAGGAGGGGGAGGCGAGCTCTTCCTTGCCGCTGCGTGCCTTCGCGGCTTCGATCGCCGCGTCGGGGCACTGCTCGAGCCCGGCGATCTTGCCCACCACCCCGACCGGCAGGGTGGCCGAGAAGCGGGTCAGGTCGGCTTCGCCGTCATTGCGGGTGATCCGCATCGCAAAGGGCGAGTAGGCCGAGGCGGCGTTGTTGGCGGTGCCGGCGGAGAAGCCCGGGGCAAAGGGCAGCGCCGCGGGGCAGGGCCCGCCGCCGGGGCCCGAGGCGATCTGGAAGCTGGAGGGGCTCGGCAGCGGGGCGGCACCCGAGGAGGGGGTGAGGGTCGCTTCGGTGGTGTAGGTGCCGCAGCTGGGCGGGGTGATCAGCGGCGCGCGCGGGCCGCTTCTCAGGTGCACGGCGACGTGGGAGAGCGGGAAGGGCGGCATGTCTTGCACGGTGGTGACGATCTGCCCGGTGGCGGGGTCGGTGGTGATCTTCGCCGGCAGCTTCACGAAGACGCCCAGCTCTTCGTCTTTGATCGTCAGGTAGGCGGCCAGCAGCGAGCCGAAGGGGTTCTGGTGGGGCTCGGCGAGGTAGAAGGCGCCGCGCAGGGTGTGGCGTTCGAGGACCGGCGTTTCGACTTCGAGGCTGCCGAGCTTGGAGGCCTGCGGGCAGCCGGGATTCGCGAGGCTCGCCGCTTCGAACTGCGCCTGCGTGCAGACCCCGAGCCCTTCGGCGGCGGAGGGGTTGACCGTGACCCCGGCGGGCAGCCGCACTTCGGTGGCTTCGATGTCGGCCGGCGCGGTGCCTTCGGGGCTTGACAGCCCTTCGATCCCCGGCACTTCGATTTCCAGGTCAAGGCCCGAGGCCGACTCCGCCGAGCTCGTCGTCGGGCGGGCGGTCAGTTCGGGGCCGAAGCCGAGCTTTTCGCAGCCCCCCATCGCCGCCGCGGTGAAGGAGCCGGTGACGAAGGCGCCGGGGGCAGACCAGGGGTCGGCCGCATAGAGGGTGGTGAGCGGGGTTCCGCAGGAGCGCGGCATGGTCAGGAAGGGGGAGGCCACCCCCGCCGCGCAGCCGCCGAGCGATTCGCCGCTGGTCGGGTTGAGGCAGCGCCCGCGCAGGGAGTTGTGGCGTGAGTCGCCGGGGTTGCCCCACAGGGTCAGCACCGCGCCGGTCACTTCCACGGTCTGGGTGATGTTGGTGGGGCCGCCGAGGATGTTGTAGGGGGGGGTTTCAGAGACGCCGAGTTCGATCGTGATCGGGAAGTTCTCGATCCAGAAGCCGAGCTTGGCCGCGACCCCGGGCGGCGGGGTGAGGTCATAGACCGCGCCGTAGAGGGAGCCGGCTTCTTCGCTTGCGGCCAGCTGCACCTCGATCGTGCCCACCGCGGCGGCGTCGGGGCAGCTGGAGACGATGTCCCCGGTGGAGAGGTGGTAGGGGGTGAGGAAGTCGGCCGAGGAGCAGCGCGGCACCGCGGTCGGGTTGCCGATGAAGCCGGCGGGCTGGGTGACGATGATGTCCTTGGCGGCGGCTTCGAGCTTGTTGCCGGGCGCGGTGTTGAAGTGAAGCGAGGTGCTCATCGCGAAGGGGTGGGACCCCGCCTGGGTGACCGGCTGGCCTTCGGCGTCGGTGTAGGTGACCGAGAAGGCCGAGAGGCCGAAGGCCGCCTGGGCGGCGGGGGCGGCGGCGAGCAGCGCGGTCGCGCAGAGCAGGGCGCCGAGGGTGAGGCGTCTCATCGCCCCGCCCTCCGGCCCTTGGACTTGGCGTGGCGCTTTTCGTGGGCGTGCTTTCTGCGGTGCTTTCTGTGGTGCTTGTGGCGGGCCTTGACGCAGCGCACCTTGCCGTGCTTTCTCACCTTGCGCTTGCCCTTCGGGCAGCGGCGGGCCTTGCTCGCCTTCTTGGGGGAGAGGCCGCGGAAGGCTTCGCTGGCCGGGGTCGACGCGGGCGGGGCGGCGGCCGGGCTCTGGCAGCTTTCCCCTTCGCATTCCGCGCTCTTCGTCGGCGAGGGCAGCCCGCCGTCGACGCGGGCGTCGTAGATGTCTCTGAGGCCGAAGTCCTGGGGCACGAGGCTCGAGAGGGTGGCGAAGAAGACGTCTGAGCCCGAGGGGCCGGCGTCGATGAATTCGGAGTCAAGCGCGCTCTGCCCGGAGGAGATCAGGTAGACGCAGCCGCCGTCGCTGGGGGCGTAGGCCGCCGAGGACGTGGTGCAGCTGCCTTCTTCCGGCGCCTCCCACTCATAGACGTCTTTGCGCCCGTTGGTGTCGGCGGGGACCAGGGCGTCGAAGCTTTCGAAGAAGAGGCGACCTCCGTTGGCCGAGAGCACCCGCGGGGCGTAGAGGGTGTTCTCGAAGGTGGGGATCTGGGTGGCGGTGGGCTGGCCTTGGATGACGACGCCCCGCGGGCGCGCCCCCGACGGGTTGCACGAGGCGCACACCAGCTTCCCGCCCCCGCCGTTGCCTTCCGCCGCGTAGAGGAAGACCTCGGCGTCTGCTTCCCCCGTGGAGCGGTCGGTGTTGTCGTAGCCGCTCAGGGGCTGCGTTGAGCTGAAGACCGCCGCCTTGCCGCCCGGGCTCACCCTCGCGGTGTGGAAGCGGGGTTGGGCCTTCAGCGGCGAGTAGAGGCTCAGGTCTTCGCCCCCCAGCGCCGCGATGAACCGCGCTTCCCCCCCGCTTCGCGGTAGTAGAGGTTGGCTTCGCCTTCCACCGCCGATTTGCCTTCCGCGTTGGCTCCCCCCAGCGCTTCTTCGGAGGCGAAGTAGACCTTGCTCGCGTCCTCGCTTGCCCCCAGGATCGCCCCCACGATCTTGGCCGCGATCGCTTCCGTTTCTTCCCCCGCCGCCCGGTATTCATAGAGCGTCCCGTCGGTCGTGAACAGCGCCCGCGAGCCGTCCCTCGCCGCCACCTGGAACTGCGAGCCTTCGTGGGCCTCCAGGGCTTCGGCTTCTTCTGAGACCGCCACGGTGCACGGCGCGCCTGCGCCGCTGCACTCGCTCCCCGCGCCGAACGGGTTCTTCCTCAGGTAGATCTTCCCCGGCCCGCCGCCGTCGCCCGAGCTTTCGCTTTCCTTCAGTGCCGTCCAGTAGAGGCGAGTGCCATCCGCCGACAGCGCCCAGGTCACGTTCGCTTCCCGCATCGCCCCTGCCCTCAAGTTCGATTTCGTATTTCCCCCCGCGATGCACGGCCCCGCGTAGTTCCCACCACCCGGCAACACGCAGAGGAACCGCTCTTCGGCCCCCCGCCTGCCATAGAGCTGGAAGGTGGCTTCCCTGCCTCCCGGGGCCAGCTTGTCGTTGGCCATGAACACCACTTCGCTGCCGTCCTCGGTGATGCCCTGGAGTTCGATTTCAAAGCCATTGCCTTCGATGGCCGGCGTGCCGCTTTCCCTGGCCGGCGGCGTCGTCGCGTTCAGCGCTTCATAGGCTGGGCCACCGCATTCCTCGTCGCTGCGGCGGTAGAGGTCGGTGAAGCCCGCCGGCGCCGCCGGCCCGGGCGCCAGTTCGGCGAAGCTGCGCAGCCAGCCCTCACACAGATCTCCCGAGAACGCCTTGAATTCGGTGTCGGCCTGCGCCAGCACCCCGTGGTAGATCGCTTTCCCCCGCGGCGGGGAGATCGCGTGGCTCGCCCAGCCCACCCCGGCCTGGCGGCTGGCGACGTACTGGGTGGTGTAGGGGGAGGAGGCGGGGTCGGCGAAGGAGCGGTAGGAGCCGTAGGCGAGGCGGGTGCCCGAGGCGGCGCTCTCGCTCAGCACCGCCGGCATCCGTCCCTTCGCTTCCAGCAGCGCCACGATGTCGCCGCCTTCTTTGTCCAGCGGGCTGACCATCTCATAGGCCCGGCAGTCGGGGAGCAGGGCCGAGAGGCCCGAGCGGAAGGCTTCGTTTGCCGGGCAGCGCGGCTCGTCCGCCGGCAGGCGGTAGGTGGCGAACGCCCCTTCCGCCCCGGGGGAGCCGGGCGTCCCTCCGACCCCGAACACCGGTTCCCCCGGCGCCCCGGAGCCTTCTGCGGCGAAGCGGTAGCGGTAGGCGGTGCCGGGGGCCAGGCCCGTGAGGGAGATCGGCGCGCTCTTCACCGCTTCGTTGACGATCCCGGCTTCGAGTCGCTGCCCGGGGGGCGCGGGCGTCGTGCTGACGCAGGACGCTTCCCAGCCGCCCGTTTCCACGCAGGCCGCGGTGCCGTACTGCAGGTAGTAGGTGGTTTCCCCGATCGAGCCCGACCAGTATTTCGGGTTGATCTGCGCCCGCAGGGTCGCGGCGGTCGCTTCCACCGCGCTCGCGTACTGCGCGGTGATCGACGGCGGCACTTCCGGCGGCGGGCAGAGGAGCGGGTCCGGGGCTTCCCCGAAGGCGCGGAGGTAGGAGCGCGGCGGAGTGGTCGCGGTGGCGTGAGTGACGTAGGCGTCGTCGCGGCCGCAGGCGCCGGAGGCGGCGAGGCTGAAGATCTGGGTGTTGTCCTTGACGCGGTCGAAGCCGGGCCGGCCCTTGGGTTCGAATTCTTCGGTTTCGGGGTTTTTCACCGGTTCCTCTTCGCCGTCTTCCCCGCAGGTCAGGCATTCCCCGCTCGGGGCGTACTCCTGGACCCGTTCGGGTTCGCCGCCGTTGGGGCCGAGCTCCACGTAGAGGTCGCCGCTGCCGTCGAGCGCCAGCCCCCGCGGCTGCTCGGCGGTGCTTTCGGGTTCGAAGACGGGCCCGACGCATCCCGCCGCGGGGCCCGAGCCTTCGAGCTTTCGCACTTCGGCTTCGCCTTCGAATGCAGCGTAGAGGTCACCGGAATCGTCGGCGGCCAGCGCCCGCAGGGTCTTGGAGGCCAGGCAGCCGCCTTCGATCTCTTCTTCGAAGGCCCCGGCGGTCGAGAAGCGCTGGATCCGTTCGCCTTCGGCGAGGTAGACCGAGGCGGTCGCGGGGCTCGCGGCGAGGTGGTTGCGGTAGGAGAATTTGGCGCCGCCGAGCTGCCCCGGGCCGCTGCCCGCCGTTCCCGCCTGGCATTCGTCCCCCGAGGCGGCGGTGCAGAGGTTCCTCTCTGCTTCCGGCGCTCCTTCTTCGACCTTGGTCTTGTCGACGTCGAGGCCGAACGTCGCGACGAACTGGGCTGCTTCTTCGGGGCCGTTTGGCCGGAACTGCTGGATCCGGTGGTTCAGCGCTTCGACCACGTAGACGTCCCCGGCGCCGTCGACCGCGATCCCTTCGACGGTGTCGAACTCGCCCGCTCCGGCGCCTTCCAGGCCCACCTGGCATCCGCTCGCCTCGGTGCAGGTCTGCAGTTCCGCTTCGCCGTCCCTCACCCCCCAGCCCCAGGCCTTGACGAAGGCGCCCCAGGCGCTGAGCTCATCGATCCGGGCGTTGCTGGGGTCGACCACGTAGAGGTGGCCGGGCAGGTTGTGGTCGGCGGCGATCCCCCAGGGGAAGTCGAGGCGCCCCGCCGAGCTTCCCGGCACGCCGTCTTCGGGCACCTGCGTCAGCGGCGGCGGCGCCGCCGCTGACGCAGACGCGCACAGCCACAGCGCCGCGGCGGCGGCGACTGCCGCGGCGGCGGCGACCCTCGAAATCTTCCCTTTCCCTGCTCTGCCTGGGCTCAACTCGACTCTCCCGAATGTCGCGGCGCGTGACCCGTGCGGGCTCCGCCGGGCGTCCCGCGCCTGCCCGCAACCTAGCAGACGCGCCCGTACCCGTCCAGGCACTCGCGCGGTGTCCCATTAGCGCGAGGGGCCGGGATCGCTCCCGGCCCCTCGCTTCGGGCTGCTCGCTCACCGCCCGCGGGCGGCTTGCGTGTGGTCAGCGCCTATTCCTTCCAGATGCCGACCTGGTTTTTCATTTCGTAGGAGCCTGTCGTTCCCGGAGTGGAGAGGTCTTCGTAGGCCTTGACTGTAGCGTTGCCTTCGTAGACGGCGTTGGTGCCGCTGCTGCCGACTCCTGCCAGCGTGCAGGTGAATTTCCCGTTGCTGGTGTAGTGGATGCCTCCAACCTGCGATTCGGCGGTGATGTCTTTTTCGCTTGTTTCGGTGCCGTTGTTGACGTAGTGGACGCCGTTCAGGCCGGTCTGCGAGCCGATTTTGATCACGCAGGTGCTGGCCGTGATTTCGATCGCCTGGCCTTCCGGGCACTCGATGTCGACCGCGCCCTTGCCTTCGCCGTTTGTTTCGGCGTAGAGCTTGTAGTGGCATTCGTGGGTGTTCACCGTTGCCGTTTCATTCCCGATGAACGAGTCGCATTTTTCACCGCCACTCGCGCTGCCGCTATACGTGGGGTGCACTGTCACCGATTCGGCTGTGTAGCTGCCTTCGGTGGCCACACCGGTCTGTGTGCCTTCGATTCCGATTTCGGTGCATTCGACCGCAGCCGAGCCGATCGTGAGGGTCTGCGTGTTGGTTGCTTCGCCTGTGACCACGACGTTTTCTTCGTCCGCGTGGAACATCGCCGCCGTGGCCGCCTGCGCGCCGATCGCGCCCAGCGCGAGGACCGCGACGAAGGCGAGTCCGAGCACCTTGAGATTGCCTTTCATGTCTTCTCTTTCCCTTCTTGTCATTTGACATTCGGCGCCGCCGGGGCTCGCCGGCGCCGCTCCCAACGCGGGAGCGCCCAACACATAGAGCCATCCGGATCGAACAGTCAAGGATTGGCGCGCGAAGGACGGCTCTGGCCCGGGCGGACGTCTTTGGCGTCGGCGATCTCCCTGGAAATCCCGTTCGACGGATCAGCGCGTTCGCGAATCCGTGCCAGGCTGGATTTGGCGCCCTGGCCGGCTCGCGCCGGGGCGCAGGGGCGCCTCAGAGCCGGCGAGGGGCGCGGCCGGGCCCTCGCTTGGGCCGGGGTCCCCGCAGGTCAGCGAAACGGGCAGCCGCCCAGGCCGGCTCGCCTGGCGGCCCGCCTCGCCCGCTCGGTGTAGAGGCGATACAGGCGCGCGTAGCGCGCGCCCTTCGCGCCTGAGACGTTGTGCCCGAAGAACCCCCCTACAAGCGGCGCCCGCAGCGTCATCCAGTGGATGAAGGCCGCATACGTCTTGGCGAGAGCCGCGGGGACCCGGACATGGGCGAGGCCGTATCTGCCCATCGAGGAGACCGCGTTGATGCTCCCTGCCGATCCGGGCCTGCGGGAGAGCTCGAGGATTTCACTGTCGACGTTCGCGCACATCCTCTCGACCCGGCGGCGGAAGGCCGCCTCGGTCGGCTCGGGAGCCGGTTCGCGCTTGAACTCCGCGGCGCTGATGTTGACGCCCACCTTGTGCCCGCCGCTGGAGCCGCAGCCGAGCGCGGCAAGGCACAGCGCCGCCGCCAGGGCGGCGGCGAGGAGGGGTCTCGCCGCCCGAAGCTGTTGCAGCTGCGATCTCATTGCTGCAAAGTACTAGAAAACTTCTGTGTACCGTAGACGAGCTTGGCCCGGGCTCGCTCGGCGGGGCGCCTGCCCGCGCCCCGCCGGCTCTCGCCCGCTATTCCTTCCAGATGCCGACCTGGTTTTTCATTTCGTAGGAGCCTGTCGTTCCCGGAGTGGAGAGGTCTTCGTAGGCCTTGACTGTAGCGTTGCCTTCGTAGACGGCGTTGGTGCCGCTGCTGCCGATTCCTGCCAGCGTGCAGGTGAATTTCCCGTTGCTGGTGTAGTGGATGCCTTCAACCTGCAATTCGGCGGTGATGTCTTTTTCGCTTGTTTCGGTGCCGTTGTTGACGTAGTGGACGCCGTTCAGGCCGGTCTGCGAGCCGATTTTGATCACGCAGGTGCTGGCCGTGATTTCGATCGCCTGGCCTTCCGGGCACTCGATGTCGACCGCGCCCTTGCCTTCGCCGTTTGTTTCGGCGTAGAGCTTGTAGTGGCATTCGTGGGTGTTGACGGTCAGCGTTTCCTGCCCGATGAACGAGTCGCATTTTTCACCGCCACTCGCGCCGCCGCTATACGTGGGGTGCACTGTCACCGATTCGGCTGTGTAGCTGCCTTCGGTGGCCACACCGGTCTGTGTGCCTTCGATGCCGATTTCGGTGCATTTCACCGCAGCCGAGCCGATCGTGAGGGTCTGCGTGTTGGTTGCTTCGCCTGTGACCACGACGTTTTCTTCGTCCGCGTGGAACATCGCCGCCGTGGCCGCCTGCGCGCCGATCGCGAGGGTGGCGAGTAGCGCCGCCGCGAGGATCCCCGTTCTGCGAGCCATGATGCGTCTCCCTTCCTTCGGTTGCCGGAAGACACATCAGTAGCCGCGAACCCGCCTATAGGCAAGAACAGTTGAGTTTGTGGCCGGGCGGGGATGCCGCCTACCGGCCCCGGTGGCGCCAGTGCTTCTTCTTGCGCCGCTTCTTGCAGCTCGTCCCCACCACCGGCCTGCTGCGGGCCCGCTTGCCGTTCTGTCCGACCAGGGCGACGTTGGCGCGGCGCTTTGCCTTGCAGAGGTTGGCGCTGTTTTCGAGCAGGCCGCGCTTGCCGCCGTTGGAGCGGAAGTAGACGGGGCCCTGCAGCGGTTCGTCGAGCAGCGGGCTCCAGGCCTTGGCGGTGCCGAGGACCGAGGGCGTGGGTGTAGACATCTCAACTGGCCCCACTGTGGACGCTTGAACTGGCCCCACCTCTGTGCGAACCGCGCCTGACACTGAGCGCTCTATCGCGCGCAGGAGGAACTGTCGCTCCGGGAGCTGGCCCGCCGCCACGACGTTCATCGCCGCGCCGTCCGCCAAGCGCGGGAATCGGCGGTGCCGCCGCCCTGACGGCTCCACGGAGACGACCTCAGGGTAGATCGGGCACAGTTGGACCAACCGAACAACTGGCATGAGGTGGGGCCGGCTCAGGTGTCGACGCCGGGGCCACTGCAAGTGGCGACACTCGCAGGTCTGGCAGTGGCCGCTCCAACACTTGAACAGAGGTTGCAGCGCGCGGCCGCGGCGGGAAGTGTCAGGCCGGCCGCCGGGCTTCTGGACGCAGTCGCTCCAGGGTGAGGAAGCCGTGGGTGGCGCTGACCAGCGCGGTGTGGTGGTGCCAGCCGAGCCACGAGCGGCCCTCATAGTGGTCGAGCCAGTAGTCGGTGGGCGCCTCGACACCCTCGGGCCACTCGGCGATCAGCCAGTCCTCAGGCGTCGGGGCAGGCCGCTTTTGCCACTCATTGGAGGCGCGCACCCGCGCGAAGAGAGAGCGTGAGGCGACCGGCTCGCCCTCAGGCCCGTCGCGAAAGGCGACGATCTGCGCCTCCTGCGGCCCGAGCCGCTTGACCAAGGAGTCGATCGACTCCGGCTTGCGATCGGGCTGGGGGCGCTTGCGCGGCCGGCTCGTCTTGCCCTTGCGCTCGGGGACCTCGAAGGAGGTCTCGGGTGCGAACACCGCGAGCTGCAGGCTGACCGAGAGCACGTACTCGCTGCCGGCGGCGTCAAGGCGCCGGCGCAGATCGGCGCTCTCCCCGTAGGCGCAGTCGCCCAGAAGCGGCGCGGCGGGGTTCTCCCAGTCGGCGACGCGCTCGACAAGCTCGACCCCCAATTCGGGCTTGATCTTGAAAGTGACGTCGTCGGGGACCTTCGCCGCTCGCCGCCGCTCGGCGTCCTCACACCACTTTTCGGGGAGGTAGAGCGCCCAGCCCAGGGGGCGGTCCCCTTGGCGCCGACTGCGTTCACCGAGACACCGATCTGGCAGTTGCCGACCTTGCCGAGCGTCCCCGAATGCTGGCGCTTAGCCCCCGGCGAACGCTTGCCGTCCTTGGGGAAGCCGGTGTCGTCGAGCACCCAGGCCTCGGCCTCGGGCACCACCCGCTCGGCGTTCGCGCGGTTGAGCCTCGGCGAGCACCTCGGCGCCAAGCGCCTTGAGGCGCTCCTCCACCGCCTACGGGCCATCCACGTCGACATCCACTGCCGCCATCACAGCCATGATCCCTCCCCGCCTCGACATCAGACGTGGAGGGATTCGTCGGTGACTGGGCAACCGTGCGACAGAGCTACCAACGCATTACCAGAAGGCATCACCGCAAAATCGGGTAGGGGCGGGGCTTACCCCCGCCCCTCCCACACCACCGGACGTGCGGGTCCGCATCCGGCGGTTCGCGTCGCGTCCCGGAAACGACGGTAGGGGTCGGTGAAGCCGGCAAGCCCTTGCTCGCGCCAGTAGGCATTCGTGAGGCTGCGGGTGAGCACCCACGACCTCGCGATCTCGGTCAAAGAAGCGATCGAGGTCCAGATCGACGGCCCACTCGTGCCCCTCGGCGATGTCGCGCTGGGCGCGCTTCACCGCGTCGTGGGCCGAGCGCCCGGGGCGAAAGCCGAAGCTGCGCTCCGAGAAGCCGGGGTCGAACACGGGCACCAGCACCTGCGATAGGGCCTGCTGGATCACTCGATCCAGGGCCGTCGGCACCCCCAGCTCCCGCTCCCCGCCGGAGGGCTTGGGGATCGTGGCCCTGCGGACGGGCTGGGGTCGGTAGGTGCCCGCGTCGAGCGCTGCCCGGACCTCGGGCCAGTGGTCATGCAGCCAAGGACGAAGCTCCTTGGTCTCCACGCCATCGACGCCGGGCGCCCCGGCGTTTTGCTCGACGCGTCTGAGCGCCGTCGCCAAGTTTGCCCTGGAGAGGAACTTCTCCCAGAGGTCCCCGGTGGCGGCGGGGTGAGGCTCGGCGGTGCCTGGCGCCGGGAAACCGCTTCGCTCTTCGCGGGGAGCTTCGGGCTTCACCCTATGCGTCCATTGCGCGAAGGCCCCGCCGGAGCGGGGTTGGCTGCTGTGGCTTCCGCGAGCACGGGCGCGCTTTGCCTCGGCTTCGCGTTCGGCCCTTCGCGGCGCACGACCCCGCCGCTACTACGGCCTCTGCTGACTCCTGCCGGGTGACCGGCCCTCTTGCAAGGGCCGGGGTCGGGCGACTTGCGTCGAGGCCGACATTCCGACAGGTCTCCCGGGATAAGCCAGGACACCTTCCCCGCGCACCCGCCGCATTTACGTTGCGGCCGCTTGATGGCAACGGGCTTCGCCGTGTTCGGCCGGCTCGCCCTGGCCGCCCCGCCTCTGATGCGGTTCGTGTCCCTCGGGTCGCGGCTTCGCCTCCGGCTTCCTTCCCACCCCGCCTCACGACGACGCGGTTGCCCTTGGCTTGTGGTTGGTGCCATCTCCTTCACAGGGGACTTTCACCCCCGAGCGTCCTGGCATGCCCGGCGTACCGAAGGGGCCGGGCCGACTGCTTCGGCCCGGCCCCCAAGGGACTATGGGTTGTTGGTGCGAGGCGAGTCCGTCGCACCAGAGGTGCTGACTACGGAGCCGTCACCGCCCAGGTCCCGATCAAGCCCAGGCCGCCAGCGGGTTCTTCCGCAACCAGAATCAGTCCGGCAGTCGATGCTCCAGCTTCACCGAACTTTCCGGCTTTGTACGGCGTTACGCCGCTGTAGCTACCATTCGTCACGAAGACGCACAGGTAGCCGTCGGCCGCCTCTGGATGTTCAGGAGAAGGCGCCGGCGCAACTCCGTCGTCGCATTCGGCGGGCGGCGTTTCACCTTCTTCGATGAATTTTACATGCGAAAGCGCAAGGTCCGCCGGAAGGGGGATGGAGAATGAGATGTTGGTGAACCCAACGGTGGCGCTTTCTTCGACCCGGAACGAGCCGGTCTCAGTGGAGCCCGAGGGCAGGGTGCCACCAGCGGTCCAGGGGGAGCCTTCAGGGCCTTCAGGGCCTTCAGGGCCTTCAGGGCCTTCAGGGCCTTCAGGGCCGGTATCACCCTTGGCGCCCGGAGTGCCAACGCCGGCCGGGCCCGCGGGACCCTGCGCACCCGGTGCCCCCGGATTGGAGTTGGCCCACTTCTTGGCTTCGCTCTTGGAGATGTTCTTGACTTCCTTCTTCTGCTTGCCATTGAGCTTCGCGTTGTTGTTCTTCTTGTGGTGCTTGCCCGAAGTTGAGGCAACCGGGTTGCCCGTAGCTGCATAGGCACCGCCCAGCATGGCGAAGACCAGTGCGATCACCGCGACCACGAGCCCGGCCGTCCCAATGCGGTCCTGAAGCTTCGAATACATCGAACCCTCCCTGTTTTGGAATTCCCGCCGGGTTCCCGCCCGGCCTACCGGGTGACGGTAACGGAACGAAAACAGGCTTGTCAAGGAACGATGGGAGTTGGCGGGAGTGCAGGCACCCGCCGGAGGGCTCCGGCGGGTGCCTGCAAACCGCGATCAGGCAGAGTGCTCTTGCCTATTCGCTCGCTCGGACCGCTTCGGCTTCGCCGGTCTCGAGAACCCCTTCGAGGATCGCCGAGTTCGTGCCGGCCGCCGAGGGCAAGCCGACGATCGAGTTGACGAACGGGTCGATGAGGAACGAGAAGAGGCCGCCGCACCCGTGGGCGCCAGGAGCACCGAACGAGTTGTTCACGAGCTGCCCGCCGCTCAGTTTGACCAGCGTCCCCGTTTCGTTGAACGACAGTTCGCCGGCGGCGCCGTGGATCGGTTCATTCGGCGGTGGCGGCGAGGTTTCCCCGGTGGTGAAGTCGATCGTCACCGGGTTGCTGTTCGATCCGATGTAGCAGTTGCTGCCCAGGAATGGATTGGACAGCTTGATCTTCACCGGCAGCGAGAGTGCCGTGCCCTGTTCGATGATCAAGTTCAGGGTGTTGACTTTGACCGACGTCGCCGGAGCGGCGAGTTCAACGGTCGCGGTGACCCCGGTGAATCCATTGTTGATCGTTTCGTTGAACCAATTCCTGAGCCAACTCGGCCACCAGCTCGGGGCTTCGACACCGAGCAGACCACCCGGCACGGGCTGCGGAGTCTTGGAGAGGGTTTCGCCGTCCTCGGCACCGTAGAACTGCGATTCGCCCGATTCGTTGAACTCAAGCCCACCCTGCAGGATGACCGGGTTCACTAGCGGCACTTCTTTGGCGCCGACCTTGAAGTAGCCGCCGGTCGATTCCGAGAAGACGCAGGCTTGCAGCGTCGCTCGACTCAGCGGACAATCGCCGAACGGGGCGAATTCGCCCGTCGGGTGGTGGGGCGAGGCGGCTGCCTGCGATGCAGGCACGAGCGCCATCAACGCCACCAATGCCACGGCTACGAATAGCCTTCTCATTGACTGGTCCTTTCCGTTGTATTTGACGGAAACGGCAGAGAGCAGCGACATGCAGCCAGGCTGCCACGCGAGCAGATGGGCCCTTGCCCCATCTGCCGCAGAAAGCTCCTCCCGACGGTTGTGAGAACCGCGCCGTTTCCCAATGGGATAAGGTCTTGTACCAGACAGGAGAACTCAATGCAACCCCTGATTTAGCCAGTCTGGCCTCAAGCGGCAGCCTGCTTCGCGCGGGCGAGCGCGTCCCGCAGTCCGGCCAGGGTCTTGAGCGCGAGAGTGCGATCGCCGCGCATCTCGAGACGGTCGGGGTCCTCGTCGATCAAAGCGCGGATCCAACTGAGGGCGGGGCCACTGACGCGGGCGTCGCCGCGGCCGCTGAGGCGGGAGTGGCAGGCGACCACGCGGCCGGCCTCGATGTCGACCTGGACGCCGGCGAGAGTCGGGTCGGTTGCGCTGCCGACTTCGACCGCGAGGCGCAGGCTGCCGGTGGCGTCGGGGCCGAGTCTCAACAGGGGGACCGCGAGGAGGAAGGCGGCCTCGATGTCGAGGCCGCCGATCGGGGTGGACTCCGCGGGGGCGTGGAGACGCTCCCAGCGGGCCGCGGCGGCAACGGGCGCGGCGGCGCGGCGCTGCCAGTCGGTGACCGCGTAGGGGGTCGACCGCGAGATGCCGGCTTGGGCTTCGACCAGGCCTGATGTTCGCATCGCGGCGAGGCGACGTTCGAGCGAGGGGTAGTTGTGACCGGCGATGAGGCGGTTGAGATCGGTCAGCGAGAGCGGGCGAGCGGCGAGGGCGCGGACGATGGTCGAGCTCCAGCCCTTGACTAGCGCCTTGACGGCCCGCTGGGCGGGCGGCGTGCCGAGGGTGAGCGGGCCCTCGGGGCGGGCGGAGAGCCAGTCCTGGAGAACCGAGGCGACGACCATCAGGTCCCGGCCCACGGCGCCGAGCCGGTAGTCGACCGGGCTCGGGAATTCCGCCTGGCGGTGCCGCTCGAGGACGCCGAGCCCGGTCAGCTCCTTCGTGTAGCCGCGCATCGTCGTCTGGGGCGGTTCCCCGACGGCGCAGCGGAGGTCGATAAGCGATGTTGGCTCCTCTTGGAGAGCCTGGAGAACGCGGGCGTTGAGTGGGATTGAGAGCAGGGACAGGGCATACGCTCCAGCTCGCAACGGTTTCTCCCTTTCTGAAACGGGTGAATGATCAGCAATGGTTGTTTATACCAAAAGGAAGGTCTAATTAGAAACCTGGCGAGTATCGGCACATGTTCAAGCGCCGCCGAGTGGGCTGACGTCGCCGCTGCAAGTGAGCGGAGATAGCCGCGCAGAGTCGTACTCGGGGGCGAACCCCGTCTCGAATGTTCGCTGGACTGGCGCAACGATCAGCAGGAGTTGAGTTCGCTAGGTCTTTCTCTTTGAGGGCTACGCTCGCACCACGGTCCCAAAGGCGTCACCGAGGCTCGAGATCAGCGCTTGAGAAAGCTCGCGATCTCTTTTCACCCGAAGACCAGCTGCGGCACCCTCGGCGATGGCAGCGCGCCGGGCGTCCAGCGGCCCCTCGAGACGCACGGCGCCAAGCCGACGCTCCAATGATGGATAGCTGATGACGGAAACGACGGAATCCAGCTCGGTGAGGGACAACGGCTGGGCCGCCAGGGCAGCGACCATGTTCGTCGTCCATCCCTCGACAAGCACCTTGACCACGCTGCGGGCGGGTCCGCTGCCAAGGGGTATTGGACCTTCTGGCGAGAGGCTGAGCCAGGTGGCAAGGAGGTCAGCTACGGCGAGGAGATCTCGTCCGGGCTCGTCGAGCTCGTATTCCACGTTCGTCGTTTGAGGTAGCGAGCCAGCAGCACGACGCAGGCTCAACAGCGTTCCCCGCCGCTCTGCGAGCTCTTGGAAGATCGCAGCGTTGGCTGGAGAGGCGAGCAGCCCCAGAGCCTGAACTCCGGGTCGGGCGGCGGTTGGCGTGCTACCCATCAAGGTAATCTGATTATGTACGCGACGATATCTGGTCGCAAGAACACGCTGGTTCTCAAAGCCCCGCCGCCCACCCGAGCGGTCGCCCGCCCGATCCTCGAAGCGGCCCCGCTACCCCTTCCGCGCCACGACGAAGATCTCCTCCTCGGCGTCGCTCGGCTCGAGCGGGGCGCCGTCCTCGTCGAGCACCGCCTCCAGCGACATGCCGAGCGAGGCGTAGACGGCGCGCAGCTCCTCCACCGTATAGAGGCGCTGGCGGAAGGGGATCGGCTCGAGGCCGAAGTGGAAGTCGTCGATCAGGATCGGGGTGAACTCGCCTTCCATGTAGCGGGTGGCGGGGTCCCAGTCGCGCTCGAGAAGTTCGACCGACTGCTCGCCGGCGGCCCAGGTCTTCTGCGGCAGGTGCGCCTGGGCGAAGAGCGCGTTGGGCAGCTGGGCGAGGTGGGCGCCCCCGGGGCGCAGGGCGGCGGCGACGATCTCGAAGGCGCGGCGGTTCTCGGCGTCGTCCTCGAAGTAGCCGATCGCGCCGCCGTGGAGGCTGAGGACGCGGTCGAACCGCTCGCTGAAATCGAGGTTGCGGAGGTCGGTGAGGATGAACTCGGCGTCGACTTCCCGGATCGCGGCTTCGCCCTCGGCGATCTCGATCAGGTCGGAGGAGATGTCGACGCCGACCACGTCGAAGCCGCGGCGGGCGAGCGCGATCGAGTGGCGCCCGGTGCCGCAGGCGAGGTCGAGGATGCGGTCCTGAGGCCCGGGGTCGAGGATCTCCAGGACCCGGTCGACCTCGGCCTCGGTGCGGTCGGCCCAGGGCAGGCCGGTCGTGCCCGCGTCGAAGGCATGCGCGTACCAGTCCTGCGGAACCCCTCTCTCGGAGATGCTCATGATCGCCCCCTTTCCCCTGCGGGTTGTCGCAGAAGAAACTAGCCGAAAATGGGCTGAACGCGCGAGTTTTTCTAGACCAGTCAGGCGGGAAAGCGCTTTTCCAGCCAGGGAACGAGCAGCGCGTTGACCTCGGCCGGCTTCTCCTGCTGGAGCCAGTGGGCGGCGTCGGGGACGACGTGCTTCTCGACCTGGGGCAGGAGGTCCTCCATGCCGTCGGTCGAGCCGGGCATGAAGAACCAGTCGTCGGCGGCGGTGACCATCAGCGCCGGCTTGTCGATCACGTACTCGGATCCCTGCGCCTCTTCGAAGTCCCTGCGCAGGGCGCGGTACCAGTTGAGGCCGCCGGTGAAGCCGGTGCGGGAGTAGACGTCGACGTAGAAGGCGAGTTCCTTCTCGCCGACGATCGGCTCGCCGAACAGCTGCGGGTCGCCGACGAAGACCCCGGCGGGGACTTCCTGGACCTCTTTCGGCGCCGCCAGGAACTGCTCCATCGTGTAGCCGCGGCCGCGCAGGCAGGAGCGGAAGGTGTGCTCGACGTCCTTCTCCAGGATCGCCTCCCCCACGCCCGGCTCCTGGAAGGTGCGCATGTAGTGGTTGGGGCCGCGCAGCTCGTCGTAGATCTCGATCATGTCCTGCGGGGCTTCCCAGGTGAAGTAGGGCGTGCAGAGGCTGCCGAGGCCGAGCACCCGCTCGGGCGCGAAGACCCCCGAGTACCAGGCCGGCATCGAGCCCCAGTCGTGGCCGAACCAGACCGCCTTCTCGATCCCGAGCGCGTCGAGCAGGCCGGCGACGTCGGCGACCAGGTTCTTGACGCTGTAGGTCTGGGCGTCCGCCGGAGCGTCGGTGCCGCCGAAGCCGCGCTGGCTGGGGACGATGACGCGGTAACCCGCGGCGGCGACCCGGTCGACCTGGTGGCGCCAGGAGAAGGGGTGCTCGGGGAAGCCGTGCAGGAGCAGGACCGCCGGCCCCTCCCCCTGCTCGAAGTACTCCATCGTGATGCCGTTGGTCTGCGCGGTCTTGGGCGCGGTGAAGTCCACTGCGATCTCCTCCTTGTCGGCCTCTCCGGCGACGCGCCAGCCCGGCGCCGCCGAACCGAACCTAACCGCCAGGGCGACGCGATGCGCCGGCTTGGCGGGTGGACCTTGTAGAAGCTCCCAGCCATTCCCCGCCGGCCTCAGCCCGGGATCTCGCGGCCGAGCCAGCCCTTGTAGAAGCCCTCGATGTCGGGCAGGTACTCGTGCATCACGGGGTACCCGGGGGGGACGGCTTCGGTCTCGAGCAGGCGGCCGGAGACGGGGCAGTAGTACTCGCGCAGCTCCTGCCACTCGCCCTCGGGGTGGCCGAGCTTGGGGTAGACCTCCTCGTAGAGCTCGTCGCTGTCGCGGACGAACATCGGCACGTGCATCTTCCAGTTCTCGTCCCAGCGGCAGAGGTCGGCGCCGGCGTCGGTGCGGACGACCAGCTCGCCGTCGGAGGAGCGGCGGACGATGTTCATGCCCTCGCCGTAGGGGAGGACGATCTCGTCCTCGTAGTCGACCCGGTCCTGGAGCAGGGCGAGCCACTTGTCGAAGCGGTCGGGGTCCTTGATCCCGGACTGGATGTCCTTGACGGCGCGGCGGCTGAGCTTTTCGTCGAGCAGGTCGGCGAGGGTCTCCTTGGTCACCTGGGTGGTGATCGGCACGTCGACGACGTCGTCGGGCATGAAGACCTCGCTGCCGGCGAGGAACTCGCGCACCGACTCCTCCGGCGTGACCTTGCCGGGCGCGGCGCGCTGGACGACGACGGTCGGGGTGACGACGTCGAAGTCGAAGTCCTCGGGCAGGTCCCAGAAGCCGCGGAACTCGGCCGCCCAGCGCGGCTCCAGCCGCATCGACTCGGAGAACATCACCTTCACGGTCTCGATCAGGTCCTGGTCGAGGATGCGCTGGCGCTGCTCGGCCCACCACTCGGCGGCGGGGCGGGCCCGTTCCAGGCGCCGCTGGCGCGCCGCGCCGCGGTCCTCGCGGCCGTAGGCGCTGTCGGCCCAGTGCGGCTGCAGGTGGCCGCCGGCGATGTCGGCCTCGATCGCCTCCTCGCTGCGGCGCAGCGGGTCGCCGAGGCCGCCGCCGCCGCGGCCGCTGGAGAGGTAGAGGTCGCCGGTCTTGACCGCGATCATCATCGTGTACGGGTCCTGCTCGAGCTGGTGCTCGCCGGCGTACGCGTTCATCTCCGGGTGCTCGCCGCTGACGTCGCCGACCGGGTAGGCCTCGCCCGCCGCCGCCTTCTCGAAGACGTCGGAGCCGAACACGTTGTGGACGTAGGCGCTCGGCGCCGGGTAGCCGCCGAACAGGCCCGGCGAGGTCAGCATGCCCCCGGCGCCGATGTTCTCGATCTCGAAGTCCTGGGTGCCGTTGACGAGCAGCAGCGTCTCGAAGGAGGAGCCGCCGCGGTGACGTCCCCAGCCGCCGGTGTTGGGCTTGATCCGCCGGCCGAGGTAGACCATCGGCATGACCAGCTCCCACATCTCGATGTCCCCCATGTCGCCCTCGGGGTTGAACACGGCGGCGCCGTAGTCGAGCCCGTCGAGGACGTACTTGGCGCCCTGCCCCTGGGCGCCGATCTCGAAGTTCATGAAGCCGGAGATCTGCCCGTAGTGGTCGAGGCCGCCGCCCTGGGGCACGTTGCCGGGGACCGTGTAGGTGGAGACGACCTCCTCGATGTAGCCGCGCGACTGCAGGGCGCGGGAGACCGCGCGCAGGTAGCCGACCGAGGTGGTGAACATCGGCATCCAGGGGAACGACGAGGAGCAGGGGGCGTCGCCGAGGTCGGCCCAGCTGCCCTCGGTGAGCAGCAGCTCGGTCGCGTAGTAGGCGCCGTCGTTGATCTTGTCGTTGCAGATCAGGGTCTGGGTGAAGAGGATCCACTGCATCCCCTGCTGGGCCGAGGGGGTGGCGTTGAAGGAGTGCCAGCCCCAGGCCGAGGAGCCGCGCAGGTCCGTCGTCCAGCGGCCGTCGCGGTCGACCACCGCCTCGTAGGCGCCGTGGATGATCAGGTCGCGCTGGGCGCGTTTGGGCAGGTTCGCCTTGTTCGCGTAGCGGGCCTCGTTGAAGCCGACGGCGCGGTAGCGGCCGGGGACGAGCAGGCCGCGCACGCGGGACTTGAAGTCGCGGCGGCCGTCCTCGATCGACTCGCGCATGAACTGCTTGAACGGCGCCTCGCCCTCCTCGAGGACCAGGCGCTCGACCGCGTCGCGGATCATGTGGCAGCCGGCGAGGCGGGTGCGCTCGTCGAGCAGGTAGAGGCCGGGCGCGCGGCTCTGCATCGAGACCCGCTTGGTGTGCCACTGGGCGAGCGTGTCCTTCTCGCCGATCTTCATGCAGTGCAGGTCGATGCCGTCGTCGAAGCGGGTGGTCGGGGCGACGCAGACGCCGCCCGGGGTGGTGGCGCCGATGTCCATCACGTGGATCACGCCGCCGGCCCAGCCGAGCAGCTCGGCCGGGTTCTCCGGGTTGAAGATCGGGACGAAGGTCTGGACGTCGGCGTTGTGGACGTCGCCGATCGTCGGCTGGTTGTTGGCGAAGATGTCGCCGGGCTGGATCCCGGGGTTGTCCTCCCAGCCGTTTCGGACCATGAACTTGATCGCCTCGCTCATCGTGTGGACGTGGACGATGATCCCGGTCGAGAGGGCGACGTTGTCCCCCTCAGGGGTGTAGAGGGCGAAGCAGATCTCCCCCAGCTCGCGGACGATCGGCGAGGCGGAGATGTTGAGCGCGGTCTCGCGGGCGGTGACCATGCCGCCGCGCACCCGCGAGAACAGCTTCTCGAAGTGGAGCGGGTCGGAGTCCTTCATCTCCAGCTCGCGCAGGCCGTGGTAGTGGCCGGTCTGCTCGAAGCGCGCCTCGGAGTCGGCCAGCATCTCGGCCAGGGTCTGGCCGTCCCAGCCGATCGGGGCGGGGCGCTGCTCGAGCTCGGCGACGGTGTCGATCGTGGCCATCTGCTCAGCCCTCCTTGTTCTCGAGGTGGAAGATGCCGTGCTCGTCGAGCCAGGCGCGGCGGTCGGGCGGGATCGGGAAGGTGGTCGACTCGGCCTCGAGCACGGCGGGGCCCTCGATCGTGTGGCCGTTGCGGACGTCGTCCATCTCGTAGACGTCGGTGGGGACGTAGCCGTCGGTCCACCACACCTCGCGGGTCTCCTTGACCGGCGGCGAGCCAGGGTCGCGCGGCATCGTCGGCAGGGTCGGCTGCTCGATCGGGACCGAGCCCTTGACGATCGCCTGGGCGACCAGGTAGCCGAGCTCCGGCGAGGAGGCCGCCCGCGCGTACATCCGCGTGTTGGTCTCCTCGAAGGAGGCGATCAGCGTCCGCACGTCCTCGATCGTCTCCACCGCCGGCTTCGGCGCGTCGACCTCGATGTCGACCAGCTGGCCGTAGTACTGCATGCGGACCATGTGGGTGAAGCTGACTTCCGCGGCGTCGTAGCCGGACTTGCCGAACTCGTCGCGGACGCGGTCCTCCAGCGCCCGCCAGGCCTGGGTCAGCATCCCGCCCATCGCCACCTGTTCCTCCTCGCTCTGGTTGGGGAGGAGCGGCAGGTCGACCTGGCGGTCGAAGCGGTACTCGAAGTCGGCGCAGGCGCAGCCGAAGGCGGAGAAGCCCGCCGCCCACTCGGGGACCAGGACCTGCTGGTAGGGGACGCCGGCGGTGTAGCCGGCGACGTGCAGCGGGCCGCCGCCGCCGTAGCAGAGCAGGGTGTAGTCGGCGGGGCTGTAGCCCTTGCCGAGGATGCGGCCGACCGCCTCGTTGCGCAGCGAGGTCTCGAACAGCTCGATCACCCCGGCGGCCGCCTGCTCGACCCCGAGCCCGAGCGGGTCGGCGACCTGGCGCTTGACCTCGTGGCGGGCGCGCTCGACGTCGAGCTGGACCTGGCCGCCGAGGAAGTACTCGGGGTTGAGCCGGCCGAGGACCAGGTTGAGGTCGGTGATCGAGACGGTGTCGATCCCGCCCTCGGGCCAGGCGGTGCCGATCATCGCCCCGGCCGAGTCGGGCCCGATCTCGGGGCGGCGCGCGTTGGGGTCGATGCGGACGAAGGAGCCGCAGCCGGAGCCGACCGAGTCGATCTGGACCAGCGGCATGTTGAGCAGGAATTTCGCCATGTCCGGGGTGGTCGTCACCTCGTAGCGCTTGCCGGTGAGCAGGGCGATGTCGAAGGAGGTGCCGCCGATGTCGGTGCACAGCACGTTGTTGAGGTCGACCCGCTCGGCCAGCCAGCGGGCGCCGACGACGCCTCCGATCGGGCCGGAGACGAGGGTGGTGGCGAGCTGGTCGGCGTCGATCGAGATCGTGCCGCCGTGGGAGGCCATCACCCGCAGCTCGAAGGCCGCGCCGCGCTCCTTGGTGCGGTCGCGGACGGCGCGCAGGGTGCCGCGCGAGGGCTCGGCGGCGTAGGCCTCGATCACGGTGGTGTTGAGGCGCGGGAAGTCGCGGCGGCTCGGGTAGAGCTCGGAGGAGACGAAGACCGGGCAGTCGCCGTTGAGGCCGCGTTTGGCCTTCTCCTCCTCGACGATCTCGCGGACCCGCTCCTCGTGGGCGGGGTTGCGATAGGAGAAGACGAGCGAGATCACCAGGCCCTCGACGCCCTCGTCGAGCAGCGCCCCGGTGGCGGCGCGGGCGTCCTCCTCGCGCAGCGGCAGCACCTCTTTGCCGAAGAGGTCGATGCGGCCGCGGACGCCGTGGACGCGGTCGCGCGGGATCAGCGGGTCGTTGTGGTGGTGGGTGGCGATGTGGAGGCGGTCGGCGTAGGAGTAGCCGAGGTAGGTCTGGACCCCGCGCTCCATCTGCAGAGCGTCCTCCTGGCCGGCGGTGACCAGGGCGCCGACCCGGCGGCCCTTGCGGCTGAGCAGCCGGTTCAGCATCGCCGTGCCGGAGAAGACCGCCGACTGGATCTGCGGGAAGCCCTCCTCGGGCGTCGAGTCCCACTGACGCAGGGCGTCCTCGGCCGAGGACATCAGGCCGATCGACTCGTCCTGAGGCGTCGTCTGTGCCTTGCCCACGACGAAGCGGCCCTCGTCGTCGACGATGAAGGTATCGGTCATCGTTCCGCCGGCATCGATCGCCAGCACGCGCGGTTCGCGCTTTCCCTCTCCCATGCGACCGATGCTAGGAGCGGGGCGAGGCGCTGTCGTCGTATTCCCCAAACGATCTTGCGGCGGGCGTTTGTGGCGAGGCCACAAAGGGGCTAGCGTCGCCTCATGCCGGGTACCGCCGGGATCGCCCCCAGCCACGCCAGCCGCAGCGAGATCGCCGAGGCGGTGGTGGCGATGAGCGCCGACCTCGAGGCGATCTCGGCGGCGCTGGTCGAGACGATCCACGAGCACATCGACGAGCTCGACGACGACATGCGCGTCTGGACGATGCAGAGCGTCCGCGCGAACATGGGGATGATGATGGCGATGCTGCGGGAGGGCGCCGACCCCTACACCGCGGTGGCTCCGCCGGAGGCGATCGGGTACGCGAAGGAGTACGTCGTGCGCGGGCTCGACTTCGGGCTGCTGCAGCGGGCCTACCGGACCGCGCAGGGGGTGTTCTCGGGGATGGCGCTGGAACGGCTGCGGGCGACCACCGACGACGCCGACCACCTGGCCGAGGCGATGGTCTTCTTCAACCAGTGGCTGTTCGCCTGGATCGAGGCGCTGGAGCGGCAGCTGACCTCGGTCTACATGAGGGAGCGCGAGCAGTGGGTGCGCGGGGCGGCGGCCATGCGCGCGGCCGAGGTGCGGGCGCTGCTGGGCGGGGCGCGGGTCGACGTGGCCGAGGTCGGCAAGCGGCTCGGGTACGAGCTGGAGCGCTTCCACGTCGGCTACGTGGTGTGGAGCGAGGGGGTCGACGACACCCCCGGCGCGGGCCAGGCGATCTACGGCGAGATGGAGCGGGTGGCCGCGGCGGTGGCCGAGTCATTGGGCGCGCGGCGGGCGCTGACCGTGCCCGAGGGGCGACACCTGGCCTGCTGGATCGGCCGCCGCGAGCCGCCGAACCTGGAGGACCTGCGGGTGCCGGCGGGGCTGGGCGGCGAGGGGCCGGCCGGGGCGGGGACCGTCTCGGTCGCCGCCGGCTCGCCGGCGCACGGGGTCGAGGGCTTCGTCCGCAGCCACAACGAGGCACTGGTGGCGCGCCGGGTGGCGCAGCTCGGCGGCACGCGCGCTGGGTTTTTCATCCCTGAGATGAACAACTCGACACGCGTGCCGGGCCGAGGGGCGGCCTGCGTCGCCTACCCGGACCTGGCGCTGGACGCCTTGCTGACGGCGGACGTCGAGGCGGCGCGGCGGTTCGCCGAGCGCGAGCTGGGGCCGCTGGCGGGCGAGGACGACTCGAGCCGGCGCCTCGCCTGCACGCTGGCGATCTTCCTCGAGGAGGGCGCCAGCTTCGTCCGCGCCGCCCGCCGCCTCGGCGTCCACACCAACACCGTCACCTACCGCGTCCGCCGCGCCGAGGAGCTGCTCGGCCACTCCGTCGCCGAGCGCCGGCTGGAGCTGCGAGTGGCGCTGCGGCTGATCGGCCTGCTGCCGGCCGACTGAGGGCGTGCATCCCAGCGCGGTCGAGGTTGGTCGCGCATAGCGCTACCGACCTCGACCGCGCTCTCGTGCTCCGGCGCCCGCGGCTACTCCGCGACGCGGAGGAGGAGCTTGCCGAGGTTGGTGCCGGTGAAGAGCTGGGCGAGGGCGTCGGGGGCCGCGGCGATGCCGCCCTCGACCATGGTCTCGTCGTAGACGAGCTTGCCCTCGCCGAGCATCGTCGCGAGGTGGGCGATCGCCTCTTCGAAGCGGTCGGCGTAGTCGAGGACGAGGAAGCCCTGGATCGTCGCCCGCTGCATGATCAGCTGGCCGATGTTGGCGAGGCCGCTCCACTCGCTGGAGACGTGGGAGTGGTTGTAGTGGTTGTACTCGGAGATCATCCCGCAGAGGGAGACGCGGGCGCCGATGTTGAGGCGCATCAGGACGTGGTCCATGATCGGCCCGCCGACGTTCTCGAAGTCGACGTCGACGCCGTCGGGGGTGGCGGCGTCGAGCTGCTCGCGCCAGTCGGCGGCGCGGTGGTCGACGCAGGCGTCGTAGCCGAGCGCCTCGACCGCGTGGGCGCACTTCTCCGGCCCGCCGGCGATGCCGACGGCGCGGGCGCCGCGCTGCTTGGCGATCTGGCCGGCGACCGAGCCGACGGCGCCGCAGGCGGCGGAGATGGCGATCGTCTCGCCCTCCTTCAGATCCGCGAGGTCGATCCCGATGTAGGCGGTGATCCCGGTGTGACCGAGGGCGCCGAGGAAGGCCGGCAGCGGCGCCGGCAGCGGCTCGGGGAGGACCGAGAGCGGGGCCTCCAGCAGCGAGTCGTCGGCCAGGCAGTACTCCTGCCAGCCGACGAAGCCGGAGACCTTGGCGCCGACCGGCATGTCCTCGCGGCGCGACTCGACCACCTCGCCGATGCCGAGGCCGCGCATCACGGCGCCGAGCGGCACCGCCGGCATGTAGCCCTTGATGTCGCTCATCCAGATCCGGTTGGTCGGGTCGAGCGAGAGAAGCTCGGTCCTGACCAGGGCCTGGCCGTCGCTCAGCTCGGGCAGCTCCTCGCCGACCAGCTCGAGGTCGGCGTCGGCGAGGTCCCCGTCGGGGCGGCGGCGCAGTCGATAGGCACGGTTAACGGTCATGGCAATCCTCTCCTCGGCCGGCCTTCCCGGGCCCGGCGGTTCATTTGCGCAACTCGAGCGCCCAGCGCTCGGTCGCGACCCTTACGAAAGGCGTCTGCACGGTCTCGATCAGGTGGCGCATCTCCTCCACCTCGGGCGAGCCGACGGGGTAGTCGCGGCGGACCGGGCCGGCGGCCTGCATCGCCTCGACGTCGCTCTCGGGGATCAGCTCCCGGAGGATCAGCAGGTCGTCCTCGCCGGGCCCGGTGCCGTGCTTGGCGCGCAGCTCCTCCAAGGTCGGCTGCGGCGGCGGGGCGGCGAGGACCCGGGCGGCGTTCTCGGCGGCCATGATCCGCTCCATCGCCTGCGGCTCGATCGGCGCCGGCGGCTCGCCGTAGTGGCCGGCAGCGTAGGCGACGACCTCGTCGGGGACCAGCTGGTAGCGCTCGCCGGTGACCACGTTCAGCACCGCCTGGGTGCCGACCAGCTGCGAGAGCGGCGTCGCCATCACCGGCCAGCCGAGCTCGCGGCGCACGGTGCCGGTCTCCTCCAGCACCTCGTCGAGGCGGTGGCTCATCCCGTGCTGGGCGAGCTGCGCCTTCAGCGTCCCGACCATCCCCCCCGGCACCTGGTGGGTGACGTTGAAGAGGTCGTACTCGCTGACCTGGTCGACGAGGAAGCCGGCGGCGCGGCCGACCTTGCGGAAGTGCTCCGCGACCGGCGCCAGCAGCGAGGTGTCGAGCCCGTGCTCGACCCCCAGCATCTCGAGGTTGCGGACGACGCTCTCGGTCGAGGGGGTCGAGGGGCCGTTGGCCATCGAGCGGCTGGCGGTGTGCAGGACCTTCACCCCGTGCCTGATCGCCTCCATATATATGAGCCCTGAGGTGCCCATCAGGTTGTTGGCGTGGATCTCGACCGGCTTCGGCGCCGCTGCGGCGACGATCTTCGGCAGCAGGGTGCGCAGCCGCTCGACCTCGAGCACGCCGGCGGTGTCGTAGAAGAGGACGCCGTCGATCTCCGGCACGGCGGCGATCTCGGCCGCTTTCGCCGCCAGGTACTCGTCGGTGTGGACCGGGGAGATCGTGTAGAAGACGGTGCCGACGACCTCGGAGCCGTACTCCTTGGCGACCCGGGCCAGCCGCGCCCACTTCTCCATCCCGTAGAGGACGTCGTAGATCCAGAAGGAGCGGACGCCGTGCTCGTTGAGGCGGCGCATCCAGAGGTCCATCAGGGCGTCGGGGGAGACGCCGAAGGAGATGCAGGCGTTGCCGCGCATGCCGCCGCGCATCGGCGTGCGGTGGATCGCCTCGCGGACCAGGTCGAGACCTTCCCAGGCGTTCTCCCGCGCGTACTTGATCAGCACCTCCATGTGGGAGCTGCCGGCGAAGTCGACGACGCCGAAGCCGGTGCGGTCGAGCAGGTCGGCGACCGGCAGCGCCATCCCCGCCTGCATCCGCATCCCCCACAGCGACTGCTGGCCGTCGCGGATCGTCGTGTCGAGAATTCCGACCCGCTCGGGGAGGGCGCCCGCGTCAGCCGCCATCGCCACCCTCCGCCTCCTCGCGCAGCTCGTTCTTCAGCACCTTGCCGGCGGCGTTGCGCGGCAGCGCCTCGACCCGGCGGTACTCCTTGGGGCGCTTGTGGCGGGCGATCGCCTCGAGGCAGCGGCGGTCGAGCGCCGCCTCGTCGAGGTCGGCCCCGGCGGCGGGGACGACGAAGGCGACGATCCGCTCCCCCCACTCCGGGTCGGCGAGGCCGACGACCGAGACCTCGGCCACCGCCGGGTCGCGGTCGAGCACGTCCTCGACCTCGCGGGGGTAGACGTTGTAGCCGCCGGTGATGATCACGTCCTTGGCGCGGTCGACCAGGGTGAGGCGGCCGCGCTCGTCGAAGAAGCCGAGGTCGCCGGTGTGCAGGCGGCCGCCGCGCAGGGTCGTGGCGGTCGCCTCGGGCATGTCGAGGTAGCCGCCCATCACGGTCGGGCCGTCGGCGACCACCTCCCCCACCTCGCCGACCGGCAGCTCCTCGTCGTCCTCGCCGACCACGCGGACGCCGAGGCCGAGGCGGGCGACGCCGACCGAGCGCAGCGCCTCCTCGTCGCCGGCCGCGACCGCTTCGCCGATCTCGCGCTTGCCGTTGGCGGTGATCGTGCAGGGGGACTCGCCCTGGCCGTAGCCGTTCCAGACCACCGGCCCGAAGGCGGCGACCGCGTCGCGCTGGTCGGCCGGCAGCAGCGGCGCCGCGCCGGCGAGGATCGTCCCGATCCGGCCCTCGGTCAGCTCGGCCGCGCGGGGGTGGGCGGAGAGCCGGCGCAGCAGCGTCGGCGGCACGAAGAAACTGGAGCGCTCGCCCTCGGCGACGAGGCCGAGCAGTTCGTCGGCGTCGAAGCCGAGCGAGGGCGGCAGCACCTGGGCGGCACCGCGGGCGATGAAGGGCAGCGCCATCAGGCCCGAGGCGTGGCTGAAGGCGGCGATGTGGATCATCGAGTCGCGCGGGCCGACCGCGTCGGCGTCGGCGAGGTAGGCGGTCGACATCGCAAACAGGTTGCCGTGGCTGAGGCGCGCGCCCTTCGGCCTGCCGGTGGTGCCCGAGGTGAAGAAGGTCCAGGCGTCGTCGGTGGCGAGGCGGGCCACCGGGGCGACCGGCTCCGCCGCCTCCAGCGCCGCGTCCCGCTCGGAGCCGAAGAGGACGACCGGGACCTCGACCTCGGCTTCGAGGCCGGCCGCCACGTCGGGCGTGGAGAAGCAGAGGCGGGCGTGGCCGCGGTCGACGATGTCGGCGGCCTCGCGCGGGTGCAGGCGGTTGGAGATCGGCACGGCGATCGCGCCCGCGTGCCAGATCGAGAACAGGGCCTCGAGGTAGACGGGGTGGTTGGCGGCGAAGATCGCGACCGCGTCGCCGGGGCCGATGCCGTGGCGCTCGCGCAGGCCGCCGGCGCGACGCGCGACCGCCTCTGCCAGGCCGGCCCAGGTGCGGTGGGGGCGGTCGCCGACGAGGACCGCCGGGCGCTCGGCGGCCCAGTGGGCGGGGCCGTCCAGCAGCCCGGCGAGGCTCGCTCCGTACATCGGCTCGATTCCTCGCCGGGCCGCCGGGCCCCGGGCGCCTAGCTCGCCGCCAGCGTGGCGGACTGCTGGGCGTCCGGGTTGTTCTTCAGCCAGACGTCGTCGTCGTAGTTGCGCAGATCGAACTTGACCGAGTGGAACGCCTTGGCGGCGGCGTTGCACTCGTCCTGCGTCAGCTTGCCCTGGGTGGTGGTCCACTTCGCCGTTTTCGCCGGCAGCGAGGTGCTGCCGGGGCCGATCGGCCCGACGCCGGCGGTCCAGCTGTCGTCGGAGAGGACCGAGTACGGGATCGTCGTCCACATCTCGCTGTGGTCGCGCGAGTAGCGCGCCATCCGGTGCGGGCCGCGGTCCTGCGAGCTGAGCGAGATCAGCCCGACCAGCTCGGCGATCGCCGAGTTGCCGTACTCGTCGTTCATCAGCGGCTTGAAGCGCTGGGTGCGCTCGTCGACCTGGAACCAGTCGTCCTGCTCGTAGACGCCGGCGAAGTGGGCGACGTCCTTGAGGATCGCGTAGTAGACGAGGAGGCCGGCGTCGATCATCTGCTCGCGCGTCCAGCCGGCCATCATCTTCCACATCTCCGCGGTCGCCGCTTCCATTTTCTCGCGCTGGTCGTCGAAGTACTCGGCCAGCTCGGAGGCGCTGCCCATGTGGACGGGGATGTAGCCGTCCGAGAGCCAGTCGGAGGTGTACAGCCCGACCGCGAGGAGCTTCTGGTTGTCGTATGACGGCGAGGCCTCGAAGCTGCCCCAGTCGTCGACCATGTTGAAATCGGTGTCCTTCATGATCACCGGGATGGTCAGGTTGTTGAACTCGATCTCCCGCGCCGCCCCGTCCATCCAGGGGAAGTCGCACTCGGAGAGGTCGACCGCGTCGCGGACCAGCATCTGGTTGCCGTCCCGGGTCTTGTAGGGCCCGTTGTTGCAGAAGCTCAGCCGGCACTCGCAATGGCTGAGGAACCCGTAGGCGGAGACCGCGGCCATGAACCGGGTGAACGCGGTGTGCAGCTTGTCGCCCGGGGTCACCCCGATCAGGCCGTCTTCGAAGAACTCGGTCTGGCGGGCGGTGTGGATCTGGTCTTTGTGGTTGCCGTCGCTCGGCATGATGTGCGCCTCGGAGCGGTGGTAGGAGAGATTGAGGCGGCGGACGAAGTCGACCACGTCCATCAGGTCTTCGACCCCGTCGGTCGGCTTGATGATCCCCATGTCGAGCAGCCACTGGCGGCCGCCGAGGTAGAACTGGGGCCCGACCCCCATCGAGATCGTGTTGACGTAGGTCCCGACCTGGCGGGCGCGGTCGCCGATCTCCTCCGCCGGCATCGCCGCGTCGACCTTGCGCAGGACTTCGGGGTAGCGGTACCAGGCGTTGTAGTAGGACAGCGCGATGTACGGGTTGACGGGGAACAGTTTCGACTCCTGCACGGTGCGGGTCGTGCACTGGAAGAAGAACGAGTCCGCCCACTTCTGGATGAAGCCGTTGGCCTCCAGGAGGTCCACGTAGCTGCGTTTAACTGGCATCTTCAGATCCTCCTAGGAGACCTTGATGATCCGGGCGCGATGCTCGCTCGCGCTGTCGGCGTCGGCGTAGGCGTCGGCGGCGGGCTTGGAGTACTCGACGGTGACCTCGTCGCCGTCGGCGAGCCCGTCCAGGGACGCGTTCATCAGGCAGGGCACGTTGTACTCGCGGGTGAGGATCCCGAGGTGCGAGCGGACCGTCCCCCCCATGCAGACCACGGCGGCGAAGTCGCCGAGGATCGGCGCGGTCAGGGTGCCGCCGGAGTCGTCGATGATCGCCACCGTGTTGTCCGGGACGCCGCCGGTCAGCATCTCCATCACCTTGTCGACGTCGGAGATGTAGCGGGCGATGCCGGTGACGTCGGCGGGCGCCTTGAAGACGTTGTCGCCGGCGCCGACGATCGGGCGGCCCTGCTCGTCGCTCTCGTTGGCGCCGCTGTTGGCGATGCCGGCAAGCGGTTTGTATTTGTCCGGCTCCTCCTTCAGCGAGATCGTCGCCGAGACGTCGAACTTGTAGCCCTCGGCCAGGAGGGCGGCCTCGATCTTCTCGAAGTCCTCGCGGGTGGGCTCGAGGACGCCGGCTTCGACGGCCTCCTCCCAGGTCTTGCCGCTGGCCGCGAACCGCTCGGCGACCAGGTCCCGAATCGCGCTGTGGTACCGCTCAACGGTCGGCGTCGCCGACTCGCGCGGCCACTTGTCCGGATACGGCCTCGCGGCCGCCTCAGTCTCGCTCACTTCTCACTCTCCTCGTCGAGTTCCTGCAGATTCCCCTTCTCCTGCGCCAGCCGCAGCAACAGCGCCGCGGCCGGCTGTCCCGGCAGCCTCACCACCCGCGGCACGCCCGCCGCAACCACGGCGCGCGCTCCCTCCGCGGTCGCAAGCACGGATCCCCGCACGGCGCTCGCCCCGCGCAGGCGCTCGGCCAGCTCGGCGGGGTCGGGCGCGCCCTCGTCGACGGCGACGCCGTCGGCGTCGAGGTCGAGCGCGGCGTCGTCGGCGTCGACCACCGCGACCGGGGACAGCTCCTCGGCCCAGCCGAGCAGCCGCTCGAGGCCGGGCACCTCGGCCGGGTCGACCTCCTCGGTCGGCAGCAGGCCGGCGTAGACGACCCCGGCGGAGCCGTCGACGGTGAGCTCGCGCCCGCCGAGGGCCTCGGCGATCCCCTCGCCGACGCCGACCACGCTGGGCCGGCCGAGGGCGCGGGTGACGACGGCCGCGTGGGAGGTCGAGCCGCCGCGCTCGGTGACCACGGCGCGGGCGGCGATCATCCCGCTGACGTCCTCGGGGCTGGTGGTCGGGCGGACGAGGACCGAGTCGCCGTCGTGGGCGGCGGCCTCGTCGGAGTCGGACGCGGCGACGCCGGCGGCGACGCCCGGGCAGGCGGCGACGCCGTGGGCGACGACCTCGGCGGCGTCGGCGACGTGGGCGGCAAGGCGCGGCGCCAGCACGCTGGCCAGCTGCTCGGCGCTGACCCGGGCGATCGCCTCGGGGCGCTCGATCAGGCCCTCCTCGGCGAGGTCGACCGCGGTCCGCACCGCGGCCAGCGGCGAGCGCTTGGCGGCGCGGGTCTGCAGCAGGTACAGCTCCCCGCGCTCGACCGTGAACTCGACGTCCTGGACGTCGCCGTTCTCGCGCTCGAGCAGGCCGGCGGACTCCAGCAGGCGGGCGTGGACGGCGGGCAGCTCGGCCGCCAGCGAGCCCAGCGGCTTCGGGTCGTGGGTCCCGCTGACGACGTCCTCGCCCTGGCCGCCGGCGAGCCACTCGCCGTAGGGGGCGGCGTCGCCGCTGAGCGGGTTGCGGGTGAAGAGCACGCCGGTACCCGACTGCTCGCCGAGGTTGCCGAAGACCATCGCCTGCACGATCACCGCGGTGCCGCCGTCCTCGGGGATCCCCCAGTGGCGACGGTAGGCCTTGGCGCGGCGCGAGGTCCAGGAGCCGAAGACGGTCCTGATCACCGCTTTGAGCTGCTCGTGGGGGTCGGTCGGGACCGCCTCGTCGGTGTCGCGCTCGACCGCCTCGGCGACCTCGGACGGGGTCGCCTCCTCGCCCGGCTCGTCGAGGTCGGCGCCGAGCACGGTCTGGCCGAACTGGTGGACGAAGCGGCAGTGGGTGGAGCGGGCGAAGGCGCGGTCGCCGGAGGCCTCGGCCAGCGCTTCCTCGACCTCGTCGGTGATGCCGAGGTTGAGCACCGTGTCCATCATCCCCGGCATGCTCACCGCGGCGCCGGAGCGGACCGAGACCAGCAGCGGGCCGGCGGGGTCGCCGAAGCGGCGGCCGAGCCGCTCCTCGATCCAGGCGACGCCGGCGAGGACCGAGCGCCAGGTCTCCTCCTCCAGCGCGCCGCCGCCGGCGAGGAAGCGGCGGCACTCCTCGATCGGCAGGCAGAAGGCGGGCGGGACGGGCAGCCCGAGGCTGAGCATCTCGGCGATGCTGCGGCCCTTGCCCCCGACCACCTCGCGGTCGGGGACGGTGGAGCCGTCGAGGACGACGACGCGGTCGGCGACCGCCGTCAAGGAGCCTCCTCGCGTTCGCGGCCGAGCATGCGGAGGAGGTCCTCGTGCAGCTCGAACCAGACCGTGTGGTAGCTGTCGATGCGGGCGCCGCTGACCCAGTCGATCTCCCCGGCGAGGACCTTGTCGTAGGCCTCGTCGAGGCGGTCGCGGTAGACGCCGAGCCGCGGCTCCAGCGCCGCAAAGCGGCCCAGCACCTTCTCGGCGCGCTCGTGCTGGGCGCCGAGGCGGTCGATCACGCCGTGGTCGTAGTCGGCGTCGGAGTGGTCGTTGGGGACGCGCTCGCCGCCGGCCGAGGGCATCATCTGCCAGTCGGTGAAGAGGGAGAGCAGCTCGCGGTTGATCTTCTCGAAGCGCTCGTATGCCTCGCTCGCCTCGGGGTCGGCGCGGAACCCGGCGAAGGCCTCGGGGTACTGCGCGTCGAGCCACTCGCGGCCGGCCGGGGCGACCATGAAGGTGCCTTTCGCGCCGGCGGCGCGGCCGGCGGCGACGGCCGCCTCGAGGGCGGTGGCGACCCCCGCCTCGTCGGTGCCGAGGACGGCGGCGACGGCGGCGGGGCTGCCGGCCTTCTTGACGGCGAGCCCGTGCAGCGCGAGCAGGTCGAGGTCAGTCATTGGCCCAGCCTCTCACGCGAGGCCGAGAGCTTCGCCGGGCGCGTTGTGGCATCCACAACCGACTTTGGCCCCACCCTGGTGTGATGAATGTCGGCTGCGGCGCGGGGCGGCACCGTCATGCCGCCGCCCAGTGGCGCAGCAGCGCCTCGGCGGTCTCCTCGGGGCGCTCGAAGGGCCACCAGTGGCCGCACTCCAGCACCACCAGCTCGCCCTTCATCCGCGCCGCCAGGCGCTCGCCGAACTCGAGCGGGACGTAGGGATCGGTGCGACCCCAGATCACCATCGCCGGCACGCTCAGCTTCTCCAGGTCGGGCTGCCACTCGGCGCCGATGTGGACGGCGGAGCGGTAGAGCTTGAGGATCGTGTCCTTGCCGTAGTCCTGGAGCCAGATGTTGCGCTCGGCGTCCTCGCGCGGGACCCCGTTTTCGACCAGGTGCTCGATCCCGAACTCGTCGGTCAGCTCCTCGGCCATGTACTTCTCGCCCTCGCCCGGGGTCTGCCAGACCTGGGCCAGCGGGTGCCAGGGGTAGTCGACGTCGACCGCGGCGCCACCGCAGGCGACGCTGGCGAGCAGGTCGGGGCGGAGCGAGGCGACCCGCTGGACCAGCAGCGAGCCCCAGTCGTGGCCGACCAGGTCGACGCCGCCGCCGAGCGCTTCCAGCCGCTCGACGATCCAATCGACGTAGGCCTCCTTGCTGCAGGGGAAGCCGTCCGGGGCGGGCTCGGCGAAGCCGGGCAGGTCGGCGGCGACGACCTCGCCGTCGTAGTCGCCCAGGTTGGCCTTGACCAGGTCCCAGAGGTGGGAGGAGTCGGGGTTTCCGTGTACGAGGAACGCTGGCATGGGTCCTCCTCAGCCTCAGCCGGCGGGGCCGGTCTTGACGGTCAGGTGCGAGATGTCGTTGAAGGTGCGCAGCAGCCAGCGGCCGCTGCCGTGGACGACGATCCGGGTGATCGAGCAGTTGTCGGAGTGGACGAAGGCGAAGGGGCGGCTCTCGGCGGCCTGGCGGCAGAGCTCGCCGATCACGGCGCCGTGGACGACGGCGATCGCGGTCGTGTCGGGGCCGACCGCGGCGACGATCCTCTCGACGCCGGCGCGGGTGCGGGCGGCGAACTCCTCGGCCGGCTCGCCGGACGGGATCTCGGCCCAGCTTTCGTTCTCGAAGACGCGTTTGATCGCCGGGTCGCCGCGGCCGGCGCGGACCCGGTACTCGCCGCCCTCGAACTCGCCGAGGTAGACCTCGCGCAGCTCCGGCACCACGGTCGGCTCGAGGCCGGTGGCGGCGACCAGCGGCGCCGCGGTTTCGTGGGTGCGGCGCAGGCTGGTGACGAAGAGCGCGCCGATGTCCTCGTCGGCGAGGCGGGCGGCGACGGTCGCCGCCTGGATCCTGCCGACGTCCGAGAGGGCAGGGTCGGAGTGGCCGTCGACGAGCGGGAAGCTGGAGCCGACGAACGCCGCCTCGGAGGCGCCGTGGCGCACCAGCACGACCTCGGTCGAGCCGGGGGGCAGCTCGTAGGGGCTCTGCTCGAAGCTGTCGCGGTCCGCCATGGGCAGGGGGCTTCCGACCTTACGGGGTCGTGTAGCCGCCGTCGACGCTCATCGCCGAGCCGGTGACGAAGGAGGCCTTGTCGGAGAGCAGCCAGCAGGCCGCGGCGGCGATCTCGCCGGGCTCGGCGAAGCGGCCGATCGGGTGGTTGGCGCGGGCGGCGGCGATCAGCTCCTGGTCGCCGCCGAGGGCGTCCTCGAAGAGGTCCTTCTCGACCATCGGCGTGAGCACGTAGGAGGGGCAGATCGAGTTGACCCGGACCCCCTGCTCGGCGTACTCCAGCGCCGCCGATTTGGAGAGGCCGACGACGCCGTGCTTGGCGGCGACGTAGGCGCCGGCGCCGGGCCAGCCGACCAGGCCGGCGGCGGAGGCCATGTTGAGGATCGAGCCCGAGCCCTGCGCGGCCATCGGGCCGAGCTGGTGCTTGGTGCAGAGGTAGACGCCGGTGAGGTCGACGTCGATCACCCTCTGCCATTCGGCCAGCGGCACTTCGCCGCTGTTGCCGAGCGCGGCGAGGATGCCGGCGCAGTTGAAGGAGCCGTCGAGCCTGCCCAGCGCCTCGACCGAGGCGGCGACGGCGGCCTCGACCGAGGCCTCGTCGGTGACGTCGCAGTGGACGTAGGTGGCGGCGTCGCCGATCTCGGCGGCGACTTCGGCACCCTGGGCGTCGTTGACGTCGGCGACGACCAGGCGAGCGCCCTCGGCCGCCGCCTCGATCGCGGTGGCGCGGCCGATGCCGCTGGCGGCACCGGTGATCATGATCCCCTTCTCCTCCAGAATCCCCACTGCAGCTCCTCTCAGGTCGCCGCGGAAGCGAGTTTCGCCCGCAGCGGCTTCTTGTCGATCTTCCCGGTCGAAGTCTTCGGCAGCTCCGCCACGACCTCCCAGCTGGAGGGCACCTTGAAGGGGGCGAGCCGGTCGCGGCAGTGGGCCTCGAGGGCCTCGACGTCGTCGCCCTCGATCAGCGCCACGACGGCGTGGACCTCCTCGCCGCGCACCTCGTCGGGGCGGCCGACGACGGCTGCCTCCTTGACGTTCTCGTGCTCGAGCAGGGCGTCCTCGATCTCGCGCGGGTAGATGTTCTCGCCGCCGCGGATGATCATGTCCTTGGTGCGGTCGACGAGGAAGAAGTAGCCGTCGGAGTCGCGGTAGCCGACGTCGCCGGTGTGCAGCCAGCCGTCGCGCAGGGTCTCGGCGTTGGCGTCGGGGCGCTCGTGGTAGCCGGCCATCACGTTTTCGCCGCGGACGCAGACTTCGCCGGGGGCGCCGTCGGCGGCGACGTCGCCCTGCTCGTCGAGGATCTCGACCTCCTGGCCGCGGGTCGGCAGGCCGATCGAGCCGATCTTGCGCGGGCCGAAGAAGGGGTTGATGGTCGAGCAGCAGGTGCCCTCGGTGAGGCCGTACCCCTCCATGATCCGCAGCCCGAACTTCTCCTCGAAGCGGCGGAAGAGGGCGGGCGAGAGCGGCGCCGCGCCGCAGATCACGAAGCGCAGGGTGTTGGTCTCGGCCTCGTCCGCGCCGGGGGCGTGCAGGAGCGCCGCCAGCATCGTCGGCACCGAGGAGAAGGTGACCGGTTCGAAGCGGGCGACCTCGCCCCAGAACCGCGAGGCCGAGAAACGCTCCCACATCGCCACCTGGGCGCCGAGGAAGAGGGGGATGACGGTGGTCACGACCTGGGCGTTGACGTGGAACAGCGGCAGCACCATGCCCATCGTGTCCCCGCGCGAGACCGGCAGCGGCTCGCCCAGCTGCCAGGCGTTGGTGATCAGGTTGCGGTGGGTCAGCATCGCCCCCTTGGGGCGGCCGGTGGTGCCGGAGGTGTAGACGTAGGAGGCGATCTCCTCGCCGTCGACCGCGGCCGGGTCGGCGACGCTGCCGCGGCCGCGCAGCGGCGCCGCCGGGTCGCCCTCGGCGGCGACGACCTCGCGCAGGGCCGGCAGCTCGTCGCGGTGGCGCTCGAGGCCGGCGGCGGCCTCGGGGGTGCAGACGACGACCGAGGCGCCGGAGTCGGAGAGGATCCCGACCGCCTCGCGCGCGGTCAGCGCCGGGTTGACCGGGTTGAAGGTGCCGCCGAGCCAGAGGATCGCCCACCAGACCTCGAGGTAGTGGGGCGTGTTGGGCAGGATCACGCCGACCACGTCGCCCCGCTCGACGCCCAGCTCCCGCAGGCCGGCGGCCACCTCGGCGACCCGGCCGGCGAACTCCTCGTAGGTCCACTCCAGGTGGGCGTCGCGGACGAAGCGCTCGCCACCGATCTCGCCGGCGCGCGTGCGCAGCAGCTCCGGCAGGTTCCCCACTTCGGTCTTCAGCGTGTAGTCCATCGCCGCCGCCCAGCTTGGCACCCCGCCGCCGCCGTGTCGGCGAATTCCCCCGCCGCCTTTGTGCAGGTCACAGGATCAGGTGGTGAGGATGGTGAGGGAGGCGACGGTGCCGCAGGCCATCCAGCCGGCGCCGAGGCCGAGGGCGACGCGGGCGCCGGGGACCTGGCGGCTGCCGGCGCGGTCGCGCAGCTGCAGGGCGAGCTCGAAGAGCTGGCGGATGCCGCCGCTGCCGTTGACCCGACCCTGGGCGAGGGCGCCGCCGCTGGTGTTGACCGGGACGACGCCGCCGATCGCGGTGAAGCCGCTCTCGACCAGCTCCGGGCCGGCGCCGGCCGGGGCGAGCTCCAGCGCCTCGTAGGCGGACAGCTCCTCGACCGGCGTCGGGTCCTCGATCTCGGCCAGGTCGATGTCCTCGGGGCCGAGGTCGGCGGAGAAGTAGCCGAGCCGGGCGGCGCTGGCGGTGACGGCGGCCCCCTCGCGGGAGGGGTCCTCGACCAGGACCGAGGCCCGCAGCCGCGGCGCCCGCGGGCCGCTGCGGCGACCGACCTCGCGGCCGCCGAGGACCACGGCGGCCGCGCCCTGGACCGGGTCGGCGACCATCAGCCGGCGCAGCGGCCAGGCGAGCAGGTCGCTGGCGAGGACGTCGGAGGCGCTGACCGATTCGCGCAGCAGCGCGTGCGGGTTGGCGGCCCCGTGGGAGCGGTTCTTCGCCGCGACCAGGGCCAGGTGCCGCTCGGTGGCGCCGGAGCGGCGCATGTAGACGCGGGCGGCCGCGGCCATCGACTCGAACGAGGGGACCCAGTCGGCCTCCGCCTCGCTCGAGTCGTGCCCGACGCAGACGACGACGTCGCTGGCGCCGGTCGAGATCGCCTTCCAGCCGGCGTGCAGGGCGCTGGCACCGAGCCCGCAGTGGCAGGCGAAGCGGTGCGGCGGCGCGGCGAGGACTTCGGAGCAGCCGCTCTCGAAAGCCGCGTCCCCGGCGGCGATGGCGACGCCGTCGACCGCGGTCGGGGCGAGGCCGGCGTCGGCGAGGGCGGCGGAGATCGCCTCGCGGGCCAGCTGCCGGGGCTCGCGGCGACGGCGGCTGAAGGACGTCGCTCCGATTCCCAGCAGGTGCACGCCTGACACCTCGCGACTATATGGACGCCTCTCGGGGCCGCGAGCGGATATCCGAGGAGGCCGTCGGGATTCCCCCAAACGGGGTTTGGTCAGGTGGCGACGGCGTTGACGATCTCCAGGGGCGCGGTGGGGAGGGACGGCAGCGAGGCGGGCGTGTGCAGGCCGGCCGGAAGCCTGCCCTGCAGCAGCAGGACCAGCAGCGAGAGCCGAGCGCGCAGCTGCGCGTCGGGGTCGTGCATGACGGCGAGGCCGGTCAGCTCCTCGATCCGCGAAAGGCGGTAGCGGATCGTGTTCTCGTGGACGCCGAGGGCGGCGGCAGAGCCGCGGATCGAGCCCATGTTGTCGAAGAACGAGCAGAGCGTCGTCAGCAGGTCGGCTTTGGACTGCTCGCGGACCAGCTCGCCGACGGTCTCCTCGGCGAAGGCGGCGACCGCCTCGCCGTCGGAGCTGGAGAGCAGCAGGCTGCCGACCCCGAGTTCGTAGGCGCTGAACAGCTGCGGGCCGTCCGGCGGCGAGAAGCGGCGGATGCACTCGACCACCTGGCGCGCCTCGCGGTGGGCGTTGCGGGCCCCCTCGCGACCGCCGTGGACGGCGGAGACGCCGGCGATCAGGTGCCCGGAGGGGCGCAGCGAGCCGCGCACCGCTTCGAACAGCTCGCGGTTCTCGTGGGCGAAGGCCTCCGGCTCCTCGCGCTCGGGCACCTCGACCACCGCGGCGACGGCGGCGCCGATCGCGGTGACGTGGACGGTCAGGTGCGGGGCCCGCTCGCGGAAAGAGGCAGCGACGGCGCGGAAGTCCGGCGCGTCTTCCTCGATCCCGGAGCGGGAGCCGATCAGCATCACCATCCGCCGCGACTCGATGTCGACCCCGAGGCGGTCGGCGCGGCGCCGGGCAAGGGCGCTGTCGGCCGAACCGCCCAGCAGCTCGGCGGCGAGCGAGGAGCCGGAGTCCCATTCGGCCTCCACCGCCTTGCGCTCGGCGCTGACCTGCAGCGCGATCAGGGTGGCGGCGCGGCGCACGGCGACCAGGTCGCCGCCGCTGAAGCGCGCCTTGTGCTCCATCACCACCAGGTGGCCCCAGAGCTCTTCGCCGAGGGCGACCGGCGCGACCAGGTGGCGGTGCAGGACCCCGGCGCTGGGGATCGGGCCGACGACGAAGGCGCGGTTGCCGCTGTTGGCGGCGAAGGCGTGACGGACGTCGGGATGGGCGGCCACCTCCGGCTCGAGCAGGCGCGGCAGCGCCTTGTCGTCGGCGCCGTCGGGGTGGGCCGCGGCCTGGCGCTCGCCGCTGAGGCGGAAGAGGGCGCAGGGCTTGCCGAGCAGCTCGGCGAGGGAGCGGGTGAGGTCGCCGAGCGAGCGGCCTTCGAGGACCAGTTCGCTGAGCTGCTCGTCGACGGCGCTGGCGCGTCGCAGGGCGTGCAGCTGGCGGCTGGCGACGTCGAGCTTGGAGTGCAGCTCCAGTCGCACCCGCGCCTGCGTCACCGCAACCGCGGCGAGGTTGGCGAAGGCGCGGGCCTGCTCGGCGTCCTCGTCGCTGAAGCTGTGCTGGGCGTCGACGTCGTCGAGCAGCAGCAGGCCGACGATCTCGTCGTTGAAGATCATCGGCACCTCCATGATCGAGCGGATCTTCCAGTGCCGCACCGTCGCCTTGACCATGCGCTGGTCCTGGCGCGCGTTGGCGACGATCACCGGCCGCCGCGTCTCCAGCAGCTCGCGGGTGACGCCGTCGGCGGGGACGCCGGCGATCCAGCGCTTGATGTCCTCGCCGAGCGCGCCGCCGTTGGAGCAGCCGGCGCAGCCGCGGAACAGGTTCTGGCGCTCCTCGCGCAGGTAGACGCTGCAGCGCTCCACGCCGACCACGGCGCAGGCCTGCCTGGCGACCAGGGTCAGCAGGTCGTCGACCGAGGTCACCTCGGCGATCGCCGGGGTGATCCTCGAGAACGCCTCGAAAGCGCGCTGCATGTGACTGTCTGACATCGTCCGCTCCCTCTCTGCGCTCAACGCAGCAGCTCGGTGGTCGCCATCGCGAGGATCTCCGCCGCTTCGGTGACGTCGGCGATCGCGATGTGCTCGTCGACGGTGTGGGCGAGTTCGAAATCGCCGGGGCCGAAGGTGATCGCCGCCGGCGAGCCGAAGCCGTCGGCGCCGGTCCGCATCAGCTCGACCGCGTCGACCCAGCCGCCGTTGAACTTGTTGATCACCGGCTCGTGCTTGCCGGCCTCGGCGACGGCGGCCTGCAGGGCCTTGACGCCGGCGTGCTCGGGGTCGACTTCGCCCGGGCGCAGCCAGAGGCGGCCGGCGCCCATCGGCAGGATCTTGCGTTCGAAGCGGACCTCGCCGTCCTCGCCCTCGAGCATCCGCAGGAAGACGTCGATCGCGTCGCGGACCTCGTTCAGCGTCGCGCCGGGGGGCGAGAGGACCGAGAGCACCGCGTCGCAGCGGGCCGGGATCGCCCAGCCGCCGCCCGGGCGGGTGCGGATCGCGTTGGTCGTCACCCGCGGCTCGAACCACTGCGAGTCGCCGACCGGCAGCTCGAGGCGGCCCTGGTCGACGGCCTCGACCAGCTTCGCCATCTTGGTCACCGCGTTGATGCCGCGCTCGGGCTCGGTCGGGTGGGCGGTGCGGCCGACCGCGGTGATCTTCCAGGTGGAGATGCCGGGGTAGGCGATCTCGATCCGCTGGTTGCTGGTCGCCTCGGCGGACCAGATCGTGCCGACCCGGGGGATCACGCCGAGGTCGTCCATCAAGGTGGCGCCGCGGAAGCCGTCCTCGCCGTCGGAGTCCGACATGAAGTAGATCGGGCCGCTGCGCGGCGCGCCGGACCTGACGACCGACTCGGCGGCGCTGAGGAAGGAGACCAGCGAGCCCTTGCTGTCGACGGCGCCGCGGCCGTAGAGGACGCCGTCCTCGACCTGGGCGCCCCAGGGGTCGCGCGACCAGTCCGAGGGGACCGCGTGGACGGTGTCGAAGTGGGCGTCGAAGAGGACGCCCGGGCCGTCGCCCTCGCCCTCGATCACGCCGAGCACGAGCGGCACCTTGCGCCCCTCGACCGCGTAGGTCTCCACCGTCATCCCGATCTCGCGCAGGCGCTCGGACAGCCAGAGGTGGGCGGTGGTGTCCTCGCCGACGACGCTGCGGATCCCGACGATCTCACGCAGCAGCTGTTCGCAGCGCTCCTCGGTGATGGCCGCGGGACGGGTCTGTTGCTCGGTGGGCATTGGTGGCGTGTTCCTTTCCTGGCTTCCTGGCTAGTTCGAAGTCGTGCTGGGGGTTGGGGACTGCTCGAGAAGGTGGGGGTGCTCGGTCATCGCCATGCCGCCGTCGACCGGGATCGAGGCGCCGGTGATCCAGCGCGCCTCGGCGGAGGCGAGGAAGGCGACGACGTCCGCGACCTCGGCGCCGGCGGCGATGCCGCGCAGCGGGGTCTGGGCGATGAAGGCCTCTTCAACCCCGTCGGACTCCAACATGGGCTCCATCAGAGGCGTGCGGACCAGGCCCGGGAGGACCGCGTTGCAGCGGATGCCGTCCGGTCCCAGCTCCAGCGCCGCCGAGCGGACCAGCGCCTCGAGGCCGGCCTTGGTGGCGCAGTAGTGGGCGAGGCCGGCGACCGGGGCGGCGGAGTCGATCGAGGAGATCGCGGTGAAGGAGCCTCCGGCGAGGTGCGGCGCGGAGGCGCGGAGGACGTTGAAGGCGCCGGTCAGGTTGACGCCGAGGACCAGCTCCCACTCGCGCGGCTCGATCTCGAGGATCGGGGTGACGCGGGCGGTGCCGGCGGCGTAGACGACGGCGCCGAGCGAGCCGTGCTCGGCGGCGAGGGCGACGAGGGCGGCCTCGACCCCGCCGGCGTCGCGGACGTCGAGCTCGACCTGGGTCGGGTCGGCGGGGTCGGGCTTGAGGTCGGCGACCACCGTCGTCCACCCCGCCGCGACGAGGGCGTCGGCGCAGGCCCGCCCGATCCCGGACGCCCCACCCACCACCAGCGCCGCGCCGCTCACATCTCCCCCTTCCGGGAGGTTGGCGCTCAGGTGCGCCATGCCATGCCTCCCTCGAGAAGGTCGGCCAGCTCGGCCAGGGCGGCGGCGCCGGCGGCGCCGTCGACGACTCGGTGGTCGAAGGTGAAGGTCAGGGTGAGCGAGGGGACGACGGCGAGGCCGCGGTCGCGGGGGACGACCCGCTCGACCGTGCGGCCGGCGGCGAGGATCGCGCTCTCGCCCGGGTTGAGCATCGCGGTGAAGCGGTCGACGCCGAAGGTGCCGAGGCTGGAGAGGGTCGCGGCGGCGCCGCTCATCTCGGCGATCCCGAGGCGGCCGGCGCGGGCGGTCTCTATAACGCGGGCGCGTTCGAGCACCATCTCGGCCAGCGGCCGATCGTGGACCGAGCGCAGGACCGGGACCAGCAGGCCGCGCTCGGTGGCGACGGCGAGGCCGAGGTCGATCCCCTCGGGGTGGCGCAGCTGCGGCGGCTCGGCGCCGGCGCCGGGGACGAAGGAGGCGGCCAGCAGCGGGTGGCGGACCAGGGTCTCGGCCAGCGCCTGCAGCATCAGGTCGACGACCCCGACCTTGGCCGGGCCGGCGTCGGTGAGGCGCTTCTTCTCGGCCAGCAGCCAGGTGGCGTCGAGGTCGCGGCTGAGCGTGTAGGAGGGGACGAGCTGGCTCTCGGTGAGGCGGCGAGCGATCGCCTGGCGGGTCGCGCTGAGCGGCTCGAGCCGCGCGCCGGCCGGAGCCGGAGCTGCGGCGGGCGCGACAGCCGGCGCGGCCCCGCGCTCCTCCACGAACCGCTCGACGTCCCCCAACGTGATCCGCCCCGCGGGCCCGGTCCCGCTGACCAGCTCCAGAGAGACGCCGTGGCCGGCAGCCGCCCGACGAGCGATCGGCGCCGCCCGCAGTCGCCTGGCCCCGTTGGAACCCTCGGCGTCAGCCAGCGCGGCCACTGCCGTCTCCGCCGTGGGTGGCGCCGTAGGCGGGCCCACCCCCGAGGAAGCTTTAGCTACCGGAGGGGGTGGGGGGTCCCCTGCGGCGACAGGACCCGCGGTGGAGACGGCCCGCCCCGGCTCGGTCGTGTCGCCGATCTGAATCAGCACCGCCCCGACCGGCACCGTGTCGCCGACCGCGACCGCGACCTCGGAGACGACGCCCGACTCGGTCGCCGGCACCTCGGCGATCGCCTTGTCGGTCTCCACCTCGACCACCGTGTCGCCCTCGGCAACCGTGTCGCCGACGGCGACGAGCACGGCCGTGACCGTGCCCTCGGAGACCTCCAGGCCCATCTGGGGCAGCACCACATCCATCAGCGAAACGCTTCCTCTCTCCTCTTGTCCCAGGCGCTCCCCTGACGATTCCCCCCTGCGGATTATCGTCTGACTATCGACACTACAGATTGCGGGATCCACAGTCAAACGGGGGTTTTTGTGCTTGACAATCGGACAATCTGAGAGACTTCCCGCGACAATGAGCACAAAGACGCCCGACAAACCCCTGCAAAGCGCCCCGGTTTCCGAGCCCGAGCTGTTCGCGACGATGGCCCTGATCCGGGCCTTCGAGACGCGCGTCGCCGAGCTCTACCGCGACGGCGAGATCCCCGGCTTCGTCCACACCTCGCTCGGCCAGGAGGCGGTCGCCGCCGGCGTCGGCCTCGCCCTGCGCGCGGACGACTACGTCGCCACCACCCACCGCGGCCACGGCCACTGCCTGGCGCGGGGGATGGAGGTCGACGGGATGATGGCCGAGCTGTTCGCCCGCGGCGCCGGCATCTGCCACGGCAAGGGCGGCTCGATGCACATCGCCGACCCGGCCAAGGGGATGCTCGGCGCCAACGCGATCGTCGGCGCCAGCCTGCCGCTGGCGGTCGGGGCGGCGCTCTCCAGCAAGCTGCTCGGCCAGGGCCGCGTCGCCGTCGCCTTCTTCGGCGAGGGCGCGGTCAACCAGGGCGCCTTCCACGAGGCGGTCAACCTGGCCGCGATCCAGGACCTGCCGGCGCTGCTGGTCTGCGAGAACAACGTCTACGCCGAGTTCAGCGACAGCCGCAAGATGGCGCGGGTGCCGAGCGTGGCCGAGCGCTGCGCCTCCTACGGGGTCGAGGCCGAGGTGGTCGACGGCAACGACGTCGACGCGGTCTGCCGGCTCGCCGCCGAGGCGGCGGCGCGCTGCCGCGAGGGCCGCGGCCCGTTCCTGATCGAGGCCGAGACCTACCGCTGGCACGGCCACTACGAGGGCGACGCCCAGCCCTACAAGCCCGAGGACGAGGCGAGCGCCTGGCGCGAGCGCGACCCGCTCGAGGTCTCCTCGGCGCGGATCGTCGAGCGCGGCGAGGCCGACGCCGAGGCGCTGGCCCAGGTGCGGTCCGAGGCCGCGGCCCGGGTCGAGAGCGCGATCGAGCGCGCCCGCGAGCTTCCCGTCCCCGACCCCGAGGAGGCCTTCGCGGATGTCTACGGCGACTGAGACGGCGGCGCCGATGCGCTACATCGACGCCCTTGGCGCCGGCATGGCGCAGGCGATCGAGGAGGACGAGCGGGTGGTCCTGATCGGCATCGACGTCGGTGCCGGCGGCGGCATCTTCCGCGTCACCAAGGGGCTCTACGAGCGCTTCGGCCCGGAGCGGGTGATCGACACGCCGATCAGCGAGATGGGCTTCGTCGGCGCCGCGGTCGGCGCCGCGATGACCGGGCTGCGGCCGATCGTCGAGATCATGTTCATGGACTTCGTCGGCGTCTGCATGGACCCGATCCTCAACCAGGCGGCGAAGCTCCGCTACATGACCGCTGGGGCACTGGAGATCCCGGTCGTCTTCCGGATGCAGACCGGCGCCGGCAAATCGGCGGGCGCCCAGCACTCGCAGAGCCTGGAGGCGTGGTTCGCCCACATCCCCGGGCTGAAGGTGGTGCTGCCGGCGACCGTCGGCGACGCCCGCGACCTGCTGCTGGCCTCGGTTCGCGACCCCAACCCGGTGGTATTCGTCGAGAACCGGCGCCTGTACTCGATGAAGGGCGAGGTCGAGGCGGATCCCCTGCCGCTCGGCAAGGCCCGCGTCGCCCGGGCCGGCGAGGAGGTCACGGTGGTGACCTGGGGCCAGATGCTGCGCACCTGCCTCGCCGCAGCCGAGGAGAGCTCCGCCTCGCTGGAGGTGGTCGACCTGCGCTCGCTGGCGCCGCTCGACATGGAGACGATCGTCGACTCGGTGCGGCGCACGGGCCGCCTGCTGATCGTCCACGAGGCGGTCCAGGACTTCGGCGCCGGGGCCGAGATCGCCGCCCGGATCTCCGACCTGATGTTCGACGAGCTGCGCACCCCGGTGCGCCGGATCGGAGCGCCCTCGGTGCCGATGCCGTTCAGCCCCGACCTCGAGCGTGCTTTGTTGCCAACCTCCAAAGCCATCGCAACTGCCGGGGAGGGCCTCAAAGCGGAGGGATAGGGTTGTGATTGCACGTTGGCTTGCGGGGATACGCCATGAGCGATGACAGCCACCTTGTAAAACCGATCAAGATCGCGCGGGCCTACGAGCAGCTCGCGGGGCTGCTGCGTGAGCGGATCAGCTCCGGCGACCTGCGGGTGGGCGACCGGCTGCCCTCCGAGACGGCGCTGGCCAAACAGGCGGGGGTGAGCCGCTCGACCGTGCGCGAGGCGCTGCGGATCCTCGAGCAGGGCGGCCTGGTCGAACGGGCCAGCCCGCGGATCATGGTCGTCGCCGACCGCTCCGACGTGCCCGCCTTCCGCGAGCTGCGGCGGGAGCTGCGGCGCCACAACGTCACCTTCCACCACCTGCACGAGGCGCTGATGACGTTCGACCCGGAGCTGACCCGGTTCGCCGCGATCCGCGCCGACCGCAGCGACCTCAAGGCGCTGCACGAGCTGGTCGAGGAGCAGGAACGCCACCTCGACCACCTCGGCGAGTGGAGCCGGCTGGACGTCGAGTTCCACGCCTCGATGGCCGAGGTCAGCGCCAACCCGGCGCTGATCGTCGCCCGCGAGCCGATCAGCCAGCTGCTGCTGCCGGCGCTGCTGCAGTTCATGGACACGCGGGAGATGGCCGAGCACGCGACCACTTACCACCGCCGCATCCTCGCCGAGATCGACGTGCGCGATCCCGACACCGCGGCGGCTGTGATGAGAAGGCACCTCAACGACTGGCGCACGGCCTGGGAGAAGCGCGGTTTGGATCTCCACCAAGAGATCCTCGATCTCTCCTACACCGGCGCGGCGGAGCCAAATACGGTGGTCTCACCCCACCAGGAGGAGGAGAGATGGGCTTCGTCAAGCGTCCCGAGGAGATCGCCCGTATAGAGCGTGCCCTCAGCTTCCCGCGATTCGTAGGAGGCCAAATGCTGTCGGTTGAGTTCCTCACCGACGAGAGCGTCGTCGCGGAAGTGCTGCCGCCGCCGCTGGAACCGACCGCGACGCCGCAGGTGCGGGCGATGGTCGGCCGCTGGCAGTCCAACTGCGTCGGCGATTTCGCCGGCGGCTCGATCTACGTCGCCGCCAGGCACGACGGGGTCGAGGGCGAGTACGTGCTGGCGATGTACATGAACGGCGACGTGCCGACGATCTACGGGCGCGACCTCTTCGGCGAGCCGAAGAAGATCGCCGAGAGCGCGCTGCTGCGCCGTGGCAACGCCTTCCGCGGCTGGATCGACCGCGGCGGCGTGCGGATCATGGAGCTGCAGGGCGAGCTGGACAAGGACACCGGCGGCTTCGACGCCGAGGGTTACAACTTCAACTTCAAGGCGCGGCCTGCGGCCAACGGGTCCGGGCTGGAGGAGGACGCGATCCTGACCCGGGCGAAGTTCGACGTGCACGCGACCGCCTCGCTGGAGGGGGCGGGCAGCGTCGTCCTGCGCGGCACCGTGCACGACCCGCTGGACGAGCTGCCGGTGCGCTCGGTGGTCCGCGCCACCTACACCGAGTGCGACCTGATCGGGTCGTGCGAGGCGGTCGCCACGACGCCGGCCGAGGTCTTCGTCCCGTACCACCACGGACGCCACGACGACTGGAGCGAGCTCGACACCGAATCGGCCAACGTCGTCCCGGTCGCCTGACGTGAGCGCGGGCTCGGCGGTGCGCGTGGTCGGGGCGGGGATGACCCGCTTCGAGAAGAGCCCGCTGAGCCTGCGCGAGCTGGCCGGCGAGGCGGCCTCGGCGGCGCTGGTCGACGCCGGGGTCGAGGTGGGCGAAGTCGAGGCGGCCTACGTCGGCAACGCCGCCGCCGGCCTGGTCACCGGCCAGGAGATGATCCGTGGCCAGGTGATGCTGCGGCCGCTGGGGATCGAGGGGGTCCCGATCTTCAACGTCGAGAACGCCTGCGCCTCGGCGGCCAGCGCCCTGCACCTGGGCTGGCAGGCGGTCGCCGCCGGCGCCCATGACGTCGTCCTCTGCCTCGGGGCGGAGAAGCTGACCCACGAGGACAAGACGGTGGGGATGAAGGCGATCTCGACCGCGATCGACGTCGAGCGGCGGGTCGAGCTGGCGGCCGAAGTCGGAACCGAGCCGGGCGAGGGCGAACAGCGCTCCTTCTTCATGGACCTCTACGCCGACATGACCCGCCGCTACATGGCCGTCTCCGGGGCGACCGCCGAGGACTTCGCCGCCGTCGTGGTCAAGAACCAGCACAACGGGGCGCTCAACCCGCGCGCCCAGTACGGGGCCGAGCTGAGCGTCGAGGAGGTGCTGGGGAGCCGGATGGTGGTCGACCCGCTGACCCTGCTGATGTGCTCGCCGATCTCCGACGGCGCCGCCGCGGTGGTGCTGATGAGCGAGGCGGCGGCGCGCCGGGCGGGAGCCCACGGGACGCGGATCCGCGCCTCGGTGATCCGCTCCGGCAACGTCCACGACCGCTCCGACCCGCTGGCCGGGTCCACCGGCCTGGCCGCGGCGGAAGCCTTCGAGCAGGCCGGCCTCGGCCCCGAAGACCTCTCCTGCGCCGAGGTCCACGACGCCAGCGCCCCGGCCGAGCTGATGGTCTACGAGCAGATCGGCCTCGCCGCCCCCGGCGAGGGCCCGGCCCTGCTGGAGTCCGGCCGCACCCGGCTCGACGGCTCCCTCCCGGTCAACACCAGCGGCGGCCTGCTCAGCAAGGGCCACCCGATCGGCGCCACCGGCATCGCCCAGATCTGCGAGTCGACCTGGCAGCTGCGCGGCGAAGCCGACCGCCGCCAGGTCGAGGGCGCCAAGGTGGCGCTGACCCAGAACGGCGGCGGCTGGCTCGAGGGCGACTCGGCCGCAATGGCCGTCCACATCCTCAGCGCCGACTGAGCGCCGGGACAGCTACGAGCTGGCGGGGCGTGCTGAGCGGGAGAGCCCCCGCCACCACCCCGCGTCAGACGTCTTCGTGCACGCCTTCTTTGAGCGCTTCCTCGCCGTGCTCGACATCGCCGCCGGCGCTGGTCAGGTACGCCTGCTCGACCTCGCCGATGCGGTGGCGGGCGTCCTCGCCGGAGAGGTCGAGGCCGACGCGGCCGCGGCGCATGACCAGGGCGTGGTCGGTGTAGACGAGCGCCTTGTGGGCGTGCTGCTCGACCATCACCACCGCCGTGCCCTGCTCGTCGGCGGCGCGGCGGACCGCCTGCAGGAGGCGGTCGACGACCAGCGGCGCGAGGCCGAGCGAGAGCTCGTCGGCCAGCAGCAGCTTCGGCCTGCGGCCGAGGGCGCGGGCCAGGGTCAGCATCTGCTGCTCGCCACCGGAGAGCAGGCCGCCGCGGACGGTCATCCGCTTGCCCAGCTCCGGGAAGAGGGCGACCGCCTCTTCGACGTCGGCGCTGCCGATTCGCAGGTTGTCCTTCAGCGTCATCCCCTTGAAGATGGAGCGCTCCTCGGTGACGTAGGCCATACCGGAGCGGGCGCGCTTGTAGAGCGGCGCCTTCGGCTTCACGTCGGCGAACCTCACCTCGCCGGAGAGCAGCGGCAGTTCGCCGGCCAGGGCCAGCATCGTCGTCGTCTTGCCGGCGCCGTTGGGGCCGAGCAGGCAGAGCACTTCGCCCGGCATCACGTCGAAGCTGAGGTCGTGGACGACGGGCTGCCCGGCGTAGCCGGTGCACATGCCCTTGACCGAGATCACCGGATCCATCAGTGCTCCTCCTGTCCCGAGATGCCGGCGGCTTTGGCGGAGGCGCCGGTCGTGTGCGCGTCCTCCTCCTCGCCGAGGTAGGCCGCGATCACGGCCGGGTCGTTGCGGACGTCGGCCGGCTTGCCGGCGGCGATCGTGCGACCGAAGTCCAGCACGACCAGCTCGTCGCAGACCGACATCACGAAGTTCATGTCGTGCTCGACCAGGAGCACGGCGATCCCCCACTCTTTGGCCAGCCTCCCGACCAGGTGCGCGAGCTCCGCCGTCTCGGCGTCGCCGAGGCCGGCCGCCGGCTCGTCGAGCAGCAGCACGCTGGACTGGGTCGCGACCGCCCGCGCCAGCGCCAGCAGCCGCCGGCGCCCGTAGGGCAGATCCTCGACCAGGCGGTCGAGGTCGTCGGCGAGTTCGAACTCGCGGATCGTGCTCAGCACCGTGTCCGGCAGCGGCAGGGTTTTCGGCCAGACGATGTCGCGGGCGTAGGAGACGACGTCGCGCGGCTCGCTGGCGGCACGGAGGTTGTCGAGCACGGTCGAGTCCTCGAACAGCTCCAGCGACTGGAACGAGCGGCCCATCCCGGCCCGCGCCCGCTTCACCGCCGACCACTTGCTGATGTCGACGCCGTCGAGCAGCAGCTGCGAGCCGGGCGTCATCTTGGTGAAGCCGGTGACGGCGTCGATCAGCGAGGTCTTGCCGGCGCCGTTGGGGCCGATCAGGCCGATCACCTGGCCCGGCTTGACGGTCAGCGAGACGTTGTCGACGGCGACCGTGCCGCCGTATTTCACGGTCAGGTCCTTGACTTCGAGCGCCATGCTCTTCTCGACCTTGGGGTCGGCTTTGCTCGGCTCCGGCAGCTGCCGCGGCGCCGGCTCCTTGGCCGCCAGGAAGGGCAGGAACCCGGCCAGCTTGGAGCGCAGGAAGGCGATCTGGGCGATCTGCTCCTTGACGATGCCGTTCTGGTTGACCAGGAGCAGCAGGATCAGCGCGACGCCGCCGATCAGCGGGATGTATTTGCCGATGCCGCTGTCGATCGAGTTCAGCAGCCGTTCGGAGAAGGCGCCGGGCGCCAGGGTGGCGCCGATCACCGGCCCGAACAGGTAGCCGATGCCGCCGATCATCGCGTAGGCGACCATCGTGATCGAGGTGAAGGAGGTGAATTCGGCGAAGTTGATCGACGGAGTGCGGAAGGCGAGCAGGATGCCGCCGAGCCCGGCGATCGCCGCGGCGACCGCGAAGGCGTAGAGCTTGGCCCCGGAGACGCTGATCCCCAGGGCCGCGGCGGCGCGCTCGTTGGTGCGCACCGCGATCAGTCTGCGCCCCGATCTGCCGCGCCGGAGGTTGGCGACGGCGAGGCTGACGACGACCAGGCAGAAGAGGGCGATCAGCCCGTAGCGGGTCGGGTGGGAGGCGGCGTTGACGTTCATCCCGAACAGCGACGGATCGCCGATCTGGGTGCCGCCGAAGCCGCCGGTGAAGTCGGTGTTGCCGAACAGCACCAACTCGACCGCGCTGCCCAGCCCGAGGGTGACGATCGCCAGGTTGATCCCGCGCGTTCGCACCGCCGGCAGCCCGAAGAGGATCCCGAGCGGCACCGTGGCGGCGATCCCGATCAGGATGCCGAGCAGGAAGGGGACCCCGGTCGTCGCCAACAATCGTCCCGCCACGTAGGCGCCGAAGCCGGCGAAGGCGAACTGCGCCAGCGAGAGCTGGCCGGTGTAGCCGGTGAGGACGACGATCGACAAGAGGACCACCCCGACGCAGATCGTCACCGTGATCGCGTCGATCCAGATCGGCGGCGTGCTGGTCAGGAGGACGACGCCGACCACGGCGGCGAAGAGGATGCCGGGGACGTTGACGCGCCCGGTGCCGATCGTCGGCAGCCGCTGCAGCAGGTAGTCGCGGAGCGGCAGCGCCTGGCCGCGGATCACCAGCCAGATCACGATCAGGATGAAGGGCACGGCGGTGCCGACGCCGGTCTGTTCGACGTAGCGCGTGACCTCGGTCTGGGCGATGCCGATGAGGAGGCCGGCGACCAGGGCGATCGGGAAGGAGCGGAAGCCGGCGACAAGGGCCGCCGCGGTGGCGGCGAGCACGAGGTTGGTCAGCACCGCCGGCTGCAGGGTGACGATCGGGACGATCAGGATCGCGGCGAGGCCGGCGAGGCCGCAGCCGAGGCCCCAGTTGAGGGCGGCGATCGTGTCGGGCGAGAGGCCCAGGGCCGAGGCCGAGCGCTCGCTCTCGGCGACGGCGGCGGTCGAGAGGCCGAAGCGGGTGTAGCGGTAGAAGAGCCAGAGGCCCGCGGTCAGGGCGACGGCGATTCCGAGCAGGATCAGGCGATCGGCGGAGATCACGATCGTCTTGTGCAGGTGGACGATCGTGGTCGGCAGGTCGCTGGGCACGAACTTCGAGGTCGCCGTGTAGCGCAGCACGGCGATCGACTGGATCGTGATCAGGACGCCGAGCGTCGCGATCACCCGGACCAGCGGGGCGCTGTGGCGCAGCGGCCGCATGATCAGAAGGTGCACGAGGGCGCCGACGACGGTCGCGAAACCGACGCCGGCGATCAGCCCCGGGAAGAAAGCCCAGCCCTGGTTGGTGGTCAGCTCCCACCAGACGTAGGCGCCGGCCATACCGACCGCGCCGAGGGCGAAGTTGAGCACCCCGGAGCCGCGATAGATGATGATCAGGCCCTGGGAGGCGAGCGCGTAGGTGGCTCCGATGCCGAGTCCCAGAAGGGCGAAACGGATGACTTCTTCCACGGGTGCTCTCTTTCAGGTGTCGAGAGGCGGACGTGGCCCCGGGCAGATCGCCCGGGGCCACAGGTCCACTTGGATCAGCCGAAGGCCGGTCCGCAATCCATCGGCTTGGTGCCGCCGGCGATTTCGGACACGTCTTCGAATTCGGTGCTGGCGGGGACCAGCTTGCCTTCCTTGAATTCGCTGTAGACGACGCAGCGATTCACGAGGCGTTCGAACCCTTCGGGCCCACCGGTCTTGCCCCAGTTTTCCGCCATGTTCAGCGGCGGGACCATGCCCGGCAGGTCGATCTTCGCGGTTTCGGCCGCCTTCAGGAACGTGGTGTGGTCGATCGTCCCAGACATGCTTTCGACCACCTGTTTGAACCCTTCGTACGCGGCCCACGTACCCATGCCGCCCAGGCTGTTGTAGTCCTGCTTGGGATCGGCTTCGTACTTGGCCAGCGCTTCGCGGTATTCGCTCCACGCTTCGGTGGACAGGTCCGGGTACATGCCGGCGTTGACGTCGCCTTCGACGACTTCTTCGAAGCCCTTGACGGCGTTTTCGTTGAAGTTGCCCTGAGGCCCGTACATTTTCGCTTCCGAGCCCGACTGGGCGAACGGAGGCATCCAGGCGATGTACGGCGTTTCGGAGACGACCATCACCAGACAGTCCGCCCCGCCCGAGGTCGCTTCCGCCACCTGTGGGCTGTAGTCCTGCGCGGTCGCCGGCAGGGTGACGAACTTGTTGATCTTCACGCCTTCGGCTTTCGCCGCGTTTTCCATCAGCGGGATGAACGCTTCCGCGCCTTCGATGATCACGCCGTTGATGTGCTTGCAGCCGTCTTCGACCGCTTTGTGGACCAGGCCCACCGAGTAGAGGGGCTGGTTGCCCATCGGGAAGCTGATCGGCGAGGTCAATTCCGTCGGCGCGATCGCGCAGCAGTTGCCGAACAGCGCCGTCTTCGACTTTTCGAGGATCGGCGTGACGGCGTCACCGGTGAAGGTGAAGTTGCCGACCACCGCCACCGCCCCACCGGCCGTCGCTTCGCGGGCACATGCCGCAGCGGCCGTCGGAGTTCCGTGCGCATCGCAGAAGTGGGCCTCGAGCGGACGGCCGGCGATGCCGCCGTGCGTGTTGATCCATTCCTGGTAGACACGCTCGGTTTCTTCGATGTTCTTGTACTGCGGGCCTTCGGTGTTGACGTCCGTGTAGGTCCAGGTGACGATCGGTTCGCCCGTCACCTTTTCTTCGCTGCTCGTGCCGCTCGATTCTTCTGAGCTGCTCGACGAGCTGCTGCCGCCTCCACAGGCGGCAAACACCAGCGCGCAAGCGACGAGCGCGAAGATGGCCACAAGGGGCCACTTTGAGTTCCCCGCTATGCGGCGGGCGTGTTGCTTCATCGACTCTCCTCCTCGGGTAGCAAGCCGGACTTGAGGGCTAGCGTACGAGTGCCGAACTGGCCGCGGGAGGGGTTGCGGCGGAGAGCTTGGAGAATCACCAATCCGCTTGGAAAGCGGCTTTGGAGCCGGTCTCAGAGCACCCTGTGGACCCGGTATTCGACCACCGGGCCGGGGTGCAGGCGACCCTCGCCGACGAACAGCGTGCGGTTCACCCAGGCGTAGCGCTCGTCGCCGGTCTCCAGGCGCGGGGCGGTGCGGAAGTAGTGCTCGGAATACTCGCTGGAGCGCTCGCCGGCGTTGGCGGCGTGGGCCGCATCGTTGTACTCGATGACGCCGAGATACTGGACGTAGATCGCGGCGCCGTCGTCGGTGAGGATCTGCAGCCGCACGTCGAGCCGGCCCCAGCCGTCGGGGCCGACCAGGACCCAGTCGGCGCCGCCGCTGCCGACCGTGCCGTTGATCCGCTCGCCGCTGACCTCGCCGCCGGTGACCTCGCGGATGCGGCGGTTGCCGAACGGGCCCTCGCCGACCGCGACGGCCGGGGCGAGGCGGGCGTTGAAGGTGAACTCGTGGGCCAGCTCCATCTCGATCCTCCTCCGGGTCTACCGCCTCAGGGTTACGCCGACGCCACCGCGGCTGGCGCTGATCCCGCGCGCCTCGGAGTTGGCCAGCAGGTCGCGCAGCCAGGGCATCCCGTCGGGGCCGCCGATCGGCAGGACCGGCTCGATCGGGCGGTCGGCGGCGTACATCGCGTCGACGTCGTTGCCGGGGATCAGGTAGCGCAGCAGCAGCTCCTCGTCGGAGAGGCTCTCGCCGTAGGAGGCGCGGATCTCCTTCAGGCTCGGCTGCGGGGCGTGGCCGACCTCCATCATCTGGCGGCCGCGCTCGGTTGCCGCGGCCCGTTCGGTCAGCTCGGCGTCGACCTCGCCCGGCGGCGTCCCGTACCAGCCGGCGACGTACATCAGGTTCTCGTCGGGGATCGTCGCGTAGCGCTCGCCCTGGACGACGTTGAGCAGCGCCTGGATCCCGACCAGCTGCGAGAACGGCGTCGCCATGATCGGCCAGCCCATCTCCGAGCGGACCCGGATCGCCTCCTCCAGCACCTCCGGCAGGCGCTCGGTCATCCCCACCTGCTTGAGCTGTTCGCGCAGCGTGCCCATCATCCCGCCCGGGAACTGCTGCTGGATGTTGGCGACCTGGTACTCGACCGGGGCGCCGCGGGAGAAGCCCTCGTCGTCGGCGAGGGCGCCGAAGTGCTCGGCGACCTCGGCGATGCGGCTGTCGTCGACGGCGACCTCGTGGCCGAGCCGGCGCATGTTGTCGATCGTCACCTCGGTCGAGGGCATCGAGACCCCGTTGGCGAGGGTCGAGACCGCCGAGTGGACGATGCTCACCCCCTCCTCGACCCCGATGATGTGGTTGAGGTTGGCCATCGCGGTGCGGTTGTGGAAGTGCAGCTCGAGCGGCAGCTCGCCGGCCCGCTCGCGCATCAGCCGGATCCAGCGGCGGGCGCGCTCGGGGCCGAGCACGCCGGCCTCGTCGCCGAGCAGGATCGTCTCGGCGGCGCCGCCGGCGACCATCCGCGAGATCACGTCGGCGTAGTACTCGTCGGTGTGGACCGGGGACTCGGAGAAGTTGAGCTGCGGCGAGGGGGCGAGGCCGGCGTCGCGGGCGATCTTCGCCACCCGGACCATGTTCTCGGCGTCGTGCAGGCAGTCGAAGATCCAGAGGCTTTCGATCCCGTGCTTGGCGAGGGTGCGGATCCAGAGCTCGACGATCGAGTCCGGGGTGACGTTCATGCCGACGATGCCGTTGGTGCGGGTGCCGGCGCGCAGGGTCGAGTTGGGCAGCGCGGCGCGGATCGCGTCCAGCCCCTTCCAGGGGTTCTCCTGGCGGAAGCGGACCATGACCTCGAAGATCGAGCTGCCGGTGAGGTCGACGACGCGGTAGCCGGCCGAGTCGATCGCCTCGGCGACCGGGAGGATCTGGCCCGCCCGCATCCGCATCCCCCAGTAACTCTGCTGACCGTCGCGCAGCGACTGGTCGACGATCTCGACACGGGCCATCAGCTCTCCTCTCTCGAGTGGTCGGACTCCGCCGCGGGTCCTGTCGCCGCAGGGGACCCACCACCCCTTCCGGTAGCTAAAGCTTCCTCAGGGGCGGCGCCCCCTACGGCGCTACCCCCGGCGGAGTCCGACCACTCGGGGATGAAATTCTCCTCGACCCATCGGGTGTGGACCTTGCCGGCGGCGACCTCGGGGTGGGCAAGCAGGTCGAGGGCGAAGCCGGCGGTGGTCTCGACCCCCTCGACCCGCAGGTGGCGCAGGGCGCGGCGGGTGCGCTCGAGGGCGTCGCCGCGGTCGGCGCCGGAGACGATCAGCTTCGCCAGCAGCGAGTCGTAGTAGGGGGCGACCGTCCAGCCGGGGAAGCAGGCGGTGTCGACGCGGACGCCGGTGCCGACCGGCGCCGCCCACCGCTCGAGCCGGCCCGGGGTGGGGGCGAAGTCGCGCTCGGGCGACTCGGCGTTGATCCGCACCTCGATCGCGTGGCCCTCGATCTCGACGTCGCCCTGGGAGACCGAGAGGCCCTCGCCGCCGGCGATCCGCAGCTGCTCGCGGACGATGTCGACGCCGCTGACCATCTCGGAGACCGGGTGCTCGACCTGGAGGCGGGCGTTGATCTCGAGGAAGCCGGCGCTGCCGCGCTCGGGGTCGACGAGGAACTCGCAGGTGGCTGCGCCGGCGTAGTCGAGGGCGGCGATCATCCGCACCGCGGCGCCGGTGATCTCGGTGTCGAGCTCGGGCGGCAGCCCGTAGGCCGGGGCCTCCTCGATCAGCTTCTGGTAGCGGCGCTGCAGGGTGCAGTCGCGATGGCCGACGTGGATCGCGCCGCCGCGGCCGTCGCCGATCACCTGCACCTCGACGTGGCGGGCGTGGCGGACGTAGCGCTCGACGAAGATGCGGCCGTCGCCGAAGGCCGCCTGGGCCTCGCCGGACGCCGAGGCCCAGGCCCCGGCCAGCTCGGCCTCGGCCTCTGACCCGGCGCATGCCGCGGCCGCCGCCGCCGCCGGCCGCCTTGAGCAGGACCGGGTAGCCGACCCGCTCGGCGGCCTCGCGCGCCTCGGCCTCGGTGGTGACGACGTCGGAGCCCTCGTTGATCGGGACGCCGAGCTCGCGGGCCAGGGCGCGGGCGGTCGCCTTGTCGCCGCTGCGCCGCATCGCCTCCGGGGAGGGCCCGACGAAGGCGACCCGCTCCTCGGCGCAGGCCTCGGAGAGCTCGACCCGCTCGGAGAGGAAGCCGTAGCCGGGGTGAAGGGCGTCGCACCCGGTCACCTTGGCCGCGGCCAGCACCCGGTCGACGTCGAGGTAACTCTCGGCGGCGGCTGCGGGGCCGATGCAGACGACCTCGTCGGCGAGCTGGGCGCCGAGGCTGCCGCGGTCGGCGTCGGAGACGGCGAGCACGGATTCCAGCCCCTCGTCGAAGCAGGCGCGGACGATCCGCACCGCGATCTCGCCGCGGTTGGCGATCAGGACGCGACGCAGGCCGGCCACGGCGACCGGCCTAGCTCTCGGGATCGACGACGACGATCGGCTGGCCGAACTCGACCGCGTCGCCGTTCTCGACCAGGATCGCCTTGACGATCCCGTCGACCGGGGAGGGGACGTGGTTCATCAGCTTCATCACCTCGACGATCGCCACCGTCTCGCCGGCGGCGACCTTGCCGCCGACCTCGACGAACGGCGGCGCGCCGGGAGCGGGCGCACGCCAGAACAAGCCCACCGAAGGCGACTCGATCGCATGCCCGTCCGGCACATGGGTCGGCGTCGCGTCCATCACCGGCACCGGTTCGCCCGCCGGTGCTTCCGTGGGTGGCGCGGTAGGGGGCACCGCCCCCGAGGAAGCTTTGGCTACCGCAGGGGGCGGTGGGTCCCCTGCCGCGACAGGGCCCGCGGAAGCGCCGGCGGGCGGTACGCCGCCCAGCTTGGACTCCTCGATCGGGTCGCGGGAGACGTGAAGGCGATCCTCGCCGACGGTGATGACCATCTCGCGCCAGTCGCTGCGATCGAACGCGTCGAGCAGCGCTTTGATCGTTTCTGGACTCATCTCCATATGCAGTTTTCTCCTCGCTGGCGTGCGGCCCGATCGGTGGCGATGATAGATCCGTGAAGGTTGATTTCCAGCGGGCGCTGACCGCGCCCGAAGGCGCCCAGGAGATCGTCTTGGTGCGCCACGGCGCCTGCGAGCCGCCGGCGCCGGACGGCCTGATCGACGGCCGCAGCGATCCGCCGCTGAACGAGCGCGGCCGGGCCGAGGCGGTGGCCGCGGCGGCGCGCCTGCGCTCCCAGCCGGTCGCCGCCGTGCTGACGACGCCGCTGCGCCGGGCGGCCGAGACGGCCGTGCCGATCGCCGAGGCCCACGGCCTCGAGGCGACGGTGCTGCCGGAGCTGGGCGAGATCTACCTGGGCGAGTGGGAGGGTCACGGCATCCACGACCGCGGCTCCCGCGGCGACCCCGAGCTGGCCCGGGTGCTGCGCGAGCAGCGCTGGGACCTGATCCCCGGCGCCGAGCCGGTGGAGGAGTTCGCGGCGCGCGTGCGGGCGGGGGTCGAACTTGTCGCCGACGCGGCCGGCGACGGCACGATCGCGGTCGGCGTCACCCACTCGGCGGTGATCGCCGAGTTCTGCCGCCAGGTGACCGGCAGCGAGCCCTTCGCCTTCCTGCACAACAGCAACGGCTCGCTGACCCGGCTCTTCCGGATGCCGGACCGGCGCTGGATCCTGGTGTCGTTCAACCTCACCTAGCACGGCACTGAGTCATACCGGGGTTCGGGCGCGGGCTCGGCCGAACCGCCCTCTCCCGCCTGTGGTTACCCCAACGCCGCAGGCGCGAGCCGCGGACGGGGCGGCGCCCAGTGGCGAGTATCGAGAAATCGGCAACGCCACTTGAAATGAGGAGAGAGATGAGTCCAAGCAACGGCGGCGGCCGCGTCGCCGGGAAGGTCGCGGTCATCACGGGGGCGAGCAGCGGCATCGGCCGCGCCTCCTTCGAACTCTTCGGCCGGGAGGGCGCCAAGGTGGTCGCCACCGCCCGCACCGAGTCGAAGCTGCAGGAAGGGCTGGATGCGGTCAAGGCCGCCGGCGGCGAGGGGATCGTCGTCCCCGCCGACCTCGAGGACGACGCCACCCCGGACAAGGTGATGCAGGCCGCCCTCGACGAGTACGGCCGGATCGACATCCTCGTCTGCAACGCCGGCGTCGGCTGGAAGTACGGCGAAGAAAACCCCGGCACGATGGCCGCGGTGCACGAGGCCTCGGTCGAGAACTGGCGCGACGTGATCGGCGGCGTCGATCTCGAGGGCTACTTCACGATGATCCACGCGGCGCTGCCGACGATGCTCGAGCAGGAAAGCGGCTCGATCGTCAGCGTCGCCAGCATGGCCGGGCTGACCGGGCTCTACGACGCCCACGCCTACACCGCGGCCAAGGGCGCGATCATCAACCTGACCCGTTCGCTGGGGATCACCTACGCGAAACAGGGCGTGCGCGCCAACTGCATCTGCCCCGGCTTCATCGACACGCCGATGATCGAACCGGCGATCGACCTGTTCAAGGAAGAGGCGACCAAATACGCGATGGTGCCGATGGGCCGCGCCGGCCGGCCGGAGGAGATGGCCTACGCGATCCTCTACCTCGGCTCCGACGAGTCGAGCTACTGCACCGGCACCGCCCTGCTGGCCGACGGCGGCTGCACCTCGCGGTCCTTCCCGATGGGCTGAGCCGGCCCCACCCGATTCGAGCCCGCTCGCGGGTCGCCGGCCCCCCGGCGACCCGCGGCGGCCGAGGAGAGCAGATGCGATCGATCCCCCTAGACGAGCTCCAGGTCGGCGAAGCGGTCGAAACCCGCAAGACGATCTCGGAGACCGACGTCTACCTCTTCGCCGGCATCACCGGTGACTTCAACCCCCTGCACGTCGATGCCGAGTATTCGAAGCGGACCCCGTTCGGCGCCCGTGTCGCCCACGGCCCGCTCACCCTGGCGCTCTGCGCCGGCCCGCTGGGGACCGAGCTCCCCGGCCTCGGCACCGTCGCCGTCTCCAACCAGATCGAGTACCAGCGCCCGGTCTTCCTCGGCGACACGATCGCCGTCCGGGTCGAGGTCGCCGAGGTCGACCGCGAGCGCGGCCGCGCCACGATGGCGATCACCTGGACCAACCAGGGCGGCGACCAGGTCGCCTCCGGCACGATGATCGTCAAACCCCCGCGCGAGCGGGTCACCCTCAACCCCACCGGCTGAGACTGACTTTTTCCCCGTCCCGAGGGTGAATGCGGCTTTCTCTCCGCTATGCGGGGACAACTCCAGTCTGAGATCGGAGGCGGGGAGAAACTCAGTCTCAGCGCTCGCGGCCGAGGGTGAGGCCGGAGAGGCCGATGCCGCCGTCGACCGGGAGCCAGGCGCCGGTTACGTAGGAGGCGGCGTCGGAGCAGAGGAAGGCGACCACGGCGGCCACCTCGTCGACCACGGCGAAGCGGCCGAGCGGGACGTGGCCGCGGGCGCGGGCGCGCACCTCGGCGGGCATCGCTTCCACCTTCTCGGTCTCGACCATGCCGGGCAGCACCGCGTTGACGGTGACGCCGTCCGGGGCGAGCTCCAGGGCCAGGGTGCGGACCAGGCCGAGCAGCCCCGCCTTGCTGGCCGCGTAGGCGGCCTGGCCGGCGAGGCCGTCGGTGGCGGCGGTCGAGGAGACGGCGACGACCCGCCCCCTCCCCCGCTCCCGCATCCCCGCCAGGGCGGGTTGCAGGGAGAGGAAGGCGCCGGTCAGGTTGACCTCGAGCTCGTTCCGCCAGGCATCCTCGCCGACCGACTCGGCCGGGGCGATCCGGTCGACGATCGCCGCGTTGGCGACCACCGCCGCGACCGGGCCCAACTCCGCCTCAGCCGCGGTGTGCGCCTCGCGCCCCGCCTCCGCGTCGCGCACGTCCCAGCGCAGGGCCGTCGCCTTCGCCCCGGCGCGCCGCGCCAGCTCCGCGGTCTCATCCACGCCCTCGCCCACGTCGCAGCAGGCAACCCTCCACCCCTGCTCGGCCAGCTCCACGCAGACGGCCCGCCCGATCCCACCGGCCGCCCCCGTGACCAGCGCGCACGTTGCTCTCACCGCTCCCCCGCCCGCTCCATCCCGTAGCGCCGCCAGTACTGCTCGGGGATGTCCTCGGCGCGCTTGTACCAGTACCAGGTGCAGGGATCGTGGTCGAAGTCCTCGGGGGGCCGCGAGGGGTAGAGCGGCAGGCCGTACCAGCGGATCGGCAGCAGCTCGTTCATGAAGGCGCAGTGGGTGCAGTAGAGCGGGAAGCCCTCCCGCCCGTAGGACCAGTCGTGGGCCTCCTCGGTGACGCCGTACGGGTCCTCGCCGGCGTAGGCGCCGTTGCGCCAGAGCCGCTGGCCGGAGCCGCAGGGGTTCATCTCGAAGGTGAACTTCTCCTCGTCCTCGGCGATCGTGAAGGCGCCGGGGTTGGCGCCCTTGCCGCTGGTCGAGTGGGCGCGCCAGGTCGCCGCCAGCGCCTCGACCACCTCGCGGCGGTCGCGGGCGAGGATCTGGCCGGTGTCGCGCTTCCAGCCGCGCTTCAGCGACTCCTCCCAGGCCTCCCCCACGCCCTCGTCGCCCAGCTTCTGCTGGATGTAGGTGACCAGGCCCAGCATCGACTCGGCCATCAGGTCGTGCAGGAAGCGCCACTCGTGGCGCATGCCCCTGCACAGCTCCAGCGCCGTCTCGGTCTCGCCGGCTTCGATCGCCTCGATCGCCCGGTCCATCGTCGGCCTGGCCATCTCCCCCAGCTCCTGCGTGGTGAACCAGCGCTCCTCGGCCATCTCGGTCCTCCTAGCCCTCGGCGAGAAAGCTCTCTCGCAGCTTGAACTTCTGCACCTTGCCGGACGGGGTCAGCGGCAGCTCCGCGACCACCCGCAGGTGGGCCGGGATCTTGAAGCGGGCGACCCGGCCGGCCATCTGCTCGCGCATCTCCTCGTGGCTCAGCTCCGCCCCCTCGGCGAGCCGCACATAGGCGGCGCAGACCTCGCCGTAGCGCTCGTCGGGGACGCCGACCACGGCGGCGTCGGCGACCGCCGGCAGCTCGCGGATCGCGTTCTCGATCTCCGCCGGGTAGATGTTCTCGCCGCCGCGGATGATCATCTCCTTGGCCCGCCCGGTAATCGAGACGTAGCCGCGCTCGTCCATCTGCGCCAGGTCGCCGGAGCGCAGGAAGCCGTCGGGCCCGATCGCCTCCGCGCTCGCTCCCGGGTTGTCCCAGTAGCCCTTCATCACCATCGCGCTGCGTGAGCGCAGCTCGCCCTCGACGCCGACCGGCACCCGCACGTCGGTGCCCGGTTCGACCACGTCGACCTCGACGTGGGGCAGCGCCGGGCCGACCGTCTTGCGCTGCAGCTCGTCGGGGTCGCCGGGCAGGGTGGCGCAGATCACCGGCGAGGCCTCGGTCATCCCGTAGGTGTTGTTGATGCCGACCCCGTAGCGCTCGCGCCAGCGCCGCAGCACCTCGGGCGGGACCGGCGAGCCGCCGGTGACGACGACCTCCAGCGAGGAGAGGTCGCGGCCGCTGCGCGCCACCTCCTCTTCGAGCCCGATCATCATCGTCGGCACCACCGAGACCGAGGTGCAGCGCTCGGCCTCGATCGTCCGCGCGATCCGCGCCGCGTCGAAGCTGACGGCGGGCATCTGGGCCGAGCCGGTGGCGACGCTGCCGAGCGTCGACATCACACAGCCGCCGCAGTGGAAGTAGGGCATCGGGTTTGAGTGGCGGCCGTGCATCGGCAGGGTGGCGCGGTGGGCGAAGAGGCGGGCGTCGTTGACGATGCCGCCGTGGGAGAGCTCGGCCCCCTTGGGGAAGCCGGTGGTGCCGGAGGTGAACTGGATCTGGGAGGTGTCGTCGGGGCTGACCGCGCGGCGGCGGCGTTCGAGGCGCTCCTCGGCGACCGCGTCGCCCGCCGCCAGCCACTCCTCCCAGGAGGGGGCGCCGGGCTCGGGCTCGGCGCCGAGCGGGACCAACGTACGCACGCACTCGAGACCGGCGGTCGCCTCGCGGGCGATCTCCCAGAGGCTGGCGCCGCGGTTCTCGGGCAGGACGAAGCAGGCCGCCGCCCCCGCCTTGCCGAGCACGAACTCGACCTCGCTGCCGCGGTAGAGCGGGTTGAGGGGGACGACGATCGCACCGGCGTAGGCGGCGCCGAACTGCAGCTCCAGCCACTCGGGGACGTTGGTCGCCCAGATCCCGATCCGGTCGCCGGCCTCGATCCCGGAGGCGATCATCGCCCGCCCCGCACGCCGCCCCCGCCGGCGCAGCTCGGCGAAGCTCCAGCGGGCGGCGATCCCGAGGTCCTCGTAGGCGGAGAAGACGACCGCCTCGCGGTCGGGCCAGCGCTCGACCGCCTCGTCGAGCAGGTCGCCGACGGTGAGGTCGCGGAGCGGCGGCTCCTCGCCCGGCTCGGGAACCCAGTGGGAGATGCCGGGTCGGGTGAGCGCCATCGTCAGCCCAGCCGCAGCTCTTGGAACGGGGGCTCGCCGGGGTAGGCGACTTCGCTCGCCAGCCGCACGCCGCAGCCGGGGCAGAGGAAGTCGCGCCAGACGACCTCCTGGTCGACGAACCGGGCCGGGTCGGGATGGGCCGGCGAGAGCGACGCGGTCGGCCGCTCCAGCACCGCCATCCGCTCCTTCGCGTTGGCCGCCAGCGGGCCGAGGTCGGTGGCGCAGCGGTGGCAGCGCAGCGCGCCGGCCTCGCGGTCGACCAGGTAGGCGTCGCCGATCGTCTCGGCCCCCGCCGGGACCGGCACGAGCGGCGCCAGCTCGTCGCGCTCGGCGCCCGCCTCGCGCAGCCGTTCGAGCAGGCGCCGCTCACGTTTGCGCGCGGTCGCCTCGTGGTCGGCGGCGCCGTCCTCGTCGAGCCTCACCGCGTAGACCTCGTCGCCGGCCCGGGGCGAGACGGCGCCGGCGGCGACGTCGGCGACGACCGCGTCGGGGTCGCGGGTGAGCGGGTCGCCGTATCCCCCCGGGCCGAGCCAGTTCCAGTAGAGGACGTCGTCGTCGGTGACCGGGAAGCCGTCGCCCTTGCCGCCGATCTCCAGCTCGGTCCCGCCGAGCGCGTCGAGGTCCTGCGGCAGCTCGCCGGCGGCGAAGCGGGCGCGGATGTCTGACCCCTGGACCACCCGGGTGACCATGATCGAGCCGGGATCGCCGCCGAACAGCCCCGGCGTCTTCGGGATCCCCTCGTTGCAGTAGAGGCCGAGGAAGGACTCGCCCTTGTGCGGGACGTAGGCGATCTCGCCGCCGTTGCCGGCGCGGAAGCGGCCGGCGCCGCCGGAGTCGGGGTGCTCGCGGCGGAACAGGTAGAGGATCGGCCAGTCGGCCTCGTAGGCCTCGACGTTGGGGCCGCGGCCCTCGGGGATCCAGAAGTGGCCGTTGGCGAATTCGCCGTCGCGGTGAGCCGTGGCGGCGCCGCCGCCGAGCATGTTGTCGCCCATCCCGCCGACGTAGTAGTCGCCGCGCTGGTTGTCGCCGGCGACGAAGTGGCAGGGCCACTGGGCGCCGTCGGGGGTGACCGCGCCGGCCCGCAGCCTCTCGTCGCTGGAGGCGAGCATCATCTTCGAGACCAGCGCGTTGCCGAGCGAGATCGCCGTCTCGGTCGCGTAGACGCCGGCGGGGCTGACCGCCGCCCCCCAGTCGGGCGAGGTGATCTTGCCCGGTTCGGGGTCGAACCTGCAGAGGCGGGCGGCGCCGCCGATGCAGCCCATCTGCCCGGGCAGCATCAGCACGTTGATCGAGCCGAGGATCGCCCCGCGCCAGGCGGCGAAGCCGACGTTGATCGAGCCGACCTGGTCGTGGGTGCCGACGTTGTCCCAGATCAGCTCGCGGCCCTGCTTGCGCACGGTGGTCTGGACCGGATAGGTGCCGCGGTCGCCGTTCATCGAGACCTCCTGGATCAGGCGGTCGGAGTAGACCCCGTCGGGGATCGTGTCGAGGGCCCCTTCGAAGGCTCGCTGGCTGGCGTCGAGGGCGCGGCGCATCACCCCCTTGACGACCTCCTTGCCGTACTTGTCGACCAGGCCGAGGATCCGCGAGCGGGCGGCGTTGTTGCCGGCGATCGTCGCCCTCAGGTCGAGCGAGAGGTTCTCCGGGGTGCGCGAGCAGCGCCGGTAGAGCGCCTCCATGTCGGGGTCGATCCGGCTGTTCTCGACGATCTTGAAGGGCGGGAAGGAGGGCGGGTCCCAGAAGGCGTCTTCGGCGTTGGGGCAGAAGGAGCCGGGGACGGTGCCGCCGATGTCGTTCTGGTGGGCGATGTTGGCGACCCAGCAGAAGACCTCGCCGTCGATGAAGACCGGGCACATCAGGCCGACGTCGGGCTGGTGGGCAGTGCCGATGATCGGGTCGTTGCAGAGCCACATGTCCCCGTCCCGGACCCGTTCGCCGCGGTTTTCGAGGATGTAGCGGGTCATCATGTCGAGCATCCCCGACATGTACTGCAGGCAGGGGCCGAAGTAGAGGAGCTCGGCGTCCTCGGTGAGGATGCAGGGCTGGAAGTCGCGGATCTCGACCGTGATCTGGGAGACGGCGAGGTTCTCGATCTCGCGCACGTGCTCGGCGTTGGCGTTCCAGAGGCCGTGGCGGACGACCTCGTAGGTGATCGGGTCGATGTCGGTGGCGGCCGCGGTCGAGAGCTTGAGGCTCGGCGGCACCTCGACCGGGCCGGTCGGGTTGAAGGCGTGGTCGGTGCCGTCCCAGAACCCGGGCGGGCGCTGGGGGCGCTCGGCGTCGGCGGTCGTGGCGGTTGCGGTGGCGGGGTTCATCTCCTGTGCCTCCCTTACGCGGACGCGGAGTCGGGGTCGAGGGTCATCACGAAGTCGCCGGTGTGGCGACGCTCGCAGCTGGTTCCGGGCGGGACGACGATGCCGGTGATCGCGAGGTCGATCACCGCCGGCCCCTCGACCACCTCGCCGAGCGGCATCGCGTCGCCGGCGTAGGCGTCGGCATCGACCGCGCCGGCGCCGCGCTCGAAGTAGAGCTCGCGGGTGCCCTTGCGGAACTCGCCGGTGCCGACGTCGAGGCGGTCGAGGTTGGCCGACCCCATCGCGATCGCCGGCTCGAGCCGGATCGAGACGATCTCGACCCGCGCCCCCGGCAGCAGCGCCACCTCGCCGTAGCGTTCGGTGTACAGCGAGACGAACTGGCGCTTCACCCGCTCCAGCCGCTCGGCGTCGATCGGGCCGTCGGGGAAGCGCATCTCCAGCTCGTGGCGCTGCCACTGGAAGCGCATCCGCGCGTAGCGGCGGAACTCGAAGGAGCCGATGTCCTCGCGCTCCGACAGCGCCGCCCGCGCCTGGCCGTCGAGGTCGTCGAAGGCGGACTGGACGGCGTCGGCGTCGAACGGCTCGATCAGCACCACCGAGGCTTCGTGCTGGTAGCGGATGTCGGCCTGGGAGATGCCGAACGCCGACCAGACCGAGGCGGCCTCGCCGGGGACGACGATCGTCTCGACGCCGAGCGAGGCGGCGTAGCCGGCGGCGTGGAAGGGGCCGGCGCCGCCATAGGACATGAGGACGAAGTCGCGGGGGTCGAAGCCGCGGCCGATGATCTCGTTCTCCAGCGCGTGGGCCATCTTCGCGTTGGCGACCTCGACGATGCCAAGGGCGGCGTCGGTGAGCGAGAGGCCGAGCGGCTCGGCGACCTTCTCGCGGATCGCTCGCTCGGCGAGGTCGCGGCGCGGCTTGAAGCCGCCGCGCTCCCCCTTGGAGCCGAAGGTCGCCTCGGGGGCGATGTAGCCGAGGATCAGGTCGGCATCGGTGACCGTCGGCTCGGTGCCGCCGCGGTCGTAGCAGGCGGGGCCGGGCAGCGAGGAGGCGCTCTGGGGGCCGACCCGGAGGCCGCCGCCGAGCTCGTCGATCCAGGCGATCGAGCCGCCTCCGGCGCCGATCGAGATCACCTCGACTGCGGGGACGCGGTAGCGCCACTTGCCGAGCAGGGTGTCGTCGGCGGCGAGCGGCTCGCCGTCCTTGATGATCCCGACGTCGAACGAGGTCCCCCCCATGTCGGAGGCGACAATGTCGTTGCGGCCGAGGTCGTCGGCGACGCGGGCGCAGCCGATCAGGCCGCCGACCGGGCCGGAGCCGATCGTGAAGATCGGCCGGTCGGCGCCGAGGCCGAGCGGGACCATGCCGCCGTGGCACTGCATGATGTGCAGCTCGCCGGCGAAGCCGACCTCGGCGAGGCGGCCCTGGACGCCGTGCAGGTAGGCGCTGGTGACCGGGCCGACGTAGGAGTTGATCAGGGTGGCGACGAAGCGCTCGTACTCGCCGACCGCCTTGGAGATGTCGCTGGAGACGGTGACGAAGATCCCGGGCGCCCGCGATTCGACGATCTCGCGGGCTCGCTGCTCGTGGGCAGGGTTGCGTACCGACCAGAGGAAGGCGATCGCGATCGTGTCGACGCCGGCGGCGAGCAGCGCGTCGGCCGCGGCGGCGACCTCCTCCTCGTCGAGGGGGACGACGACGTCTCCCTCGGAGTCGACCCGCTCGCTGACCCCGTGGGTGCGCTCGATCGGGACCAGCGGCTCGGGCTTGCGGGTCTCGGCGAAGCGCAGCAGGTTCTCGGGTGGCTCGCCGGTGGGGCGGCCGAGCCCGCGCATCGTGCGCACCGTGTCCTCGAAGCCGCGGGTGGTGATCAGCCCGATCTCGGCGCCCTTGCGCTCGACCACGATGTTGGTGGCGACCGTCGAGCCGTGCGAGATCAGCCGGTCCATCTTCGTGTAGAGATCCGCGGTCGAGACCCCGAGCTGGTCCCCGGCCGACTCGATCGAGCCGAAGAAGCCGGACTGGAAGGAGTCGGCGGGCGAGGAGAGCGCCTTGCCGTAGGCGACGCGGCCGTCCTCTCCGATCAGCACGCAGTCGGTGAAGGTCCCGCCGATGTCGACGCCGCAAACGAGTCCGGCCACAGATCTCTCCTCCTGGTCGAGTGAAGGCACACTAGCCCCGGCCCAGATACGGCGAGACCGCTTCTCGCCGGGCCTTTATGGGTCCTCCAAGGCGGTGGTTCTATCACGTTGACCGCACGGTCGGTCAAATGCTAATGTCGGCCCGGTGGAGGCTGTGCGCTGGCACGCAGCTGGTGATGTTCGGCTCGACGAGGTCGAGCTGGCGCTGCCGCTCGGCCCGGGGATGGTCGAGGCGGAGGTGCGCTTCTGCGGCATCTGCGGCTCCGACGTCGGCGAGTACCGCAAGCCCTTCGCGATCCGCCCCGGGCGACCGCACCCGCTGACCGGGCAGGAACCGCCGGTCACCCTCGGCCACGAGTTCTCCGCCGTCGTCACCGCGGTGGGCGAGGGCGTGACCGAGGTGGCGCCGGGCGACCGCGTCTCAGCCGACGCCTGCTGGCGCTGCGGCGTCTGCGAGGCCTGCGTCTCCGGCCGCTACAACCTCTGCCGGCTGAGCGGCTCGATCGGCCTCTCCTCCGACGGCGCCTTCGCGCCGCTGGTCCGCTTCCCCGCCTACTGCGCAGTGCCGCTGCCCGACGCGGTCGGCGACGAGGTCGGGGCGCTGCTGGAGCCGCTGGCGGTGGCGCTGCACGCGCTCGACCGCGGCGACGCCCGAGCCGGCGAGCGGCTGGTGGTGATCGGCTACGGCCCGATCGGCGCCTGCACGGCGCTGGTCGCGCGGGCGCTCGGGCTGGAGCCGCTGGTGGTGGAGATGCACCCCGGGCGGCGGGCGCGGGCCGAGGCGCAGGACTTCGCCACGCTGGAGCCGTCGCGCGAGCCGCGCGAGGTCGCCCGCGAGGTCCGCGGCCTGAGCCGCGGCGGCGCCGAGATCGTCGTCGACTGTTCCGGCGCGGTGCCGGCGCTGGAAGCGGCGCTGGAGATGACCACGCGGGGCGGGCGGATCGTGATCGCCGGCATCCCCAAGCAGCCCCTGCCGGTCGACGCCGGCCGGATGGTCCTCTACGAGCGCTCGCTGCTGGCGACGCTCGGCTACGCCAACGACCTGCCGCGGGTGGCGGCGTTGATCGCCGCCGGCCTGCTCGACCCGGCGAGCATCATCACCCGCCGCGCCCCCCTCGCCGACACCCCCGCCGAAATCAAACGCCTGGCCACCGACCCCGGCGACGACGTCAAGGTCCTGATCGAGGTCGCCCCATGACCCTCCCAACCACCACCTTCCGCTGTTCCTCTGCCCCGCTATTCCGGGCTAGGGAACAGCGGAGCGAGCATCATGGGTGAGGCGGCGACCACGGTCGTCGTGCCGATGCCCCACATGGGGGTCTCGGTCGAGGAGGGGACCGTGGTCGAGTGGCACAAGGCGGTCGGCGAGGAGGTGGCGGCCGACGAGGTCCTCTGCGAGATCGCCACCGACAAGGTCGACACCGAGGTGGTGGCGCCGGCGGCCGGCGTCCTCGCGAGGATCGTCGCCGAGGTCGGCGACTCGGTCCCGATCGGCGAGCCGTTGGCGGAGCTGGCGGTCGGGGTCGAGGCGGAGGCGACGCTGTCGACCTTTCTCCCGTCTGGCGGGAGAAAGGTCGACAGCACTCCCGGCTTCCCCGGCGGCGGGGCCACCACGCGCTCCGCGGCGGGGCTGGATCGGCACGGCCGCTTCGACCCGGTGGCCGCGGCGGAGGCGGTGACCGGCGCGCCGGGCGAGCGGGCGCTGGCCTCGCCGCTGGCGCGGCGGATCGCCGCGGAGCATGGAGTCGACCTGACACGGGTGAGCGGCTCGGGCCGCAACGGCCGGATCCGCAAGGCCGATGTCGAGGTGGCGGTGGCCGCTGGCGCGGCCGCGCCAGCGGCCATCCGCCCTCCGGGTGGGTCCCCCGCCCGAGGGCGTACCCGCGGCCTACGCCGGGGTGCCGCACGAGGTCGTGCCCACCTCGCGGGTCCGGCAGGCGATCGCCGAGCACATGGTCCGCTCGCGCCGGACGGCGGCGCACATGACGACCGAGGTCGACGTCGACCTCTCGGCCGTGGTCCGCGCCCGCATTCAGCTCAACGCCGAGCGCCGCGCCGGCGGCGCGGCGAAGCTCTCCTACCTCCCCTTCATCGCCCGCGCCGCCTGCGCGGCCCTGCTCGAGCACCCCGACATGAACGCCACCTTCCTCGGCGAGCGGATGGTCCGCTGGCGCAGCGTCAACCTCGGCGTCGCCGTAGACACCGAGGAGGGCCTGCTGGTGCCGGTGGTCCGCGACTGCGACCGCCTCACCGCCCCCGCGATCGGCGAGGCGATCGCCGACCTCGCCGAGCGCGCCCGCGCCCGCAAGCTCGTCCCCGACGACCTCGCCGGCGGCACCTTCACGATCTCCAACCCCGGCTCCGTCGGCGCCGTCTCCGCGCCGGCGATCATCAACCTCCCCCAGGTCGCGATCCTCGGCGTCCCCACCATCCAGCGCCGGCCCTGGGTGATCGCCGACGAGCACGGCGCCGAGTCGATCGCGATCCGCCCGGTCCTCCGCCTCGCGGTCACCTTCGACCACCGCGCCGTCGACGGCGCCGACGCCACCCGCTTCGCCGTGGCCGTCAAGGACCGCCTCGAGGCCTGGGGGCCCGAGGCGTACACGTAGAAGCGCCCCAGGTCCCGGTCGTTCCGTACAGTACGGTTCTTAATTCACACCCTTGACCCGGCGGATCTCGCATGCTTACTGTGAAACGTGAGCAGTGAGCCCGGTGAACGGGATGACGGTGCCGAGGAGAAGTCGCGGCACGGAGCGAAATGGTGGATCGACGCTGGCACTCTGTGGGCGACCAGGCTGGGCTCAGTCGCCGGCGCTGCTCTCGCCGTCATGGCCGCCTTGCACCTGGGTCCGTTCAGCGAGCCCCCTGACGTCCGCATCGACGTCGCCTCGTCCCAGATCAACTCGCCGGGCCCGGACAACGGATCCGACGAATACATCTGCCTGGCCAACAAGGGGGGCGGCGACGTCGACATGCTGGGTTGGGAGCTGCGCGATGCCGAAGGGAGCGTCAACCTCCTGCCGGACATCACCCTGTCTCCCGGGCAGCACCTCAAGGTGCACCCGGGAGAAGGGAGGAACACGGAGACCGACGTCTACGGCGAAGGCCGGGCGGCCGTCTGGAACAACAGCGGCGACGTCGTGACCCTCCTCGACGACTCCGGAGACGTGATCGACCTGCAGGCCTACGGTGCGCGAAGCGCCGAGTTCACGGCAGTCAGCTGCTGAGCGCCGCAGACACGCTACAGCGCCAGCAGCTCGCGGGCCGCGGCCTCGATCTGGTCGGTGCCGGGGATGACCAGCTGCTCGAGGTCGGGGCTCTGGGGGATCGAGGTGTCGAGGGCGCCGAGGCGCCAGACGGGGGCGTCGAGGGAGAAGAAGGCGGCTTCCTGGATGCGGGCGGCGATCTCCGCGCCGGCGCCGGCGGTGCGGACGGCCTCGTGGACGACGAGGGCGTGACCGGTGCGCTCGACAGAGGCGACGATCGTCTCCATGTCGAGGGGGACGAGGGTGCGGGGGTCGATCACCTCCAGCTCGAGGCCGTCGGCGGCGAGGCGCTCGGCGGCCTCGAGCGCGCGGGGGACCATCAGGCCGGTGGCGACCACGGTCAGGTCCGCTCCCTCGCGCCGCACCGCGGCCTCGCCGAACGGCACCAGGAACTCGGGGTCCTCGGGCACCGGTCCCTTCACCCGGTACATCCCCTTGTGCTCGAAGAAGAGCACCGGGTTGGGGTCGCGGATCGCCGTCTTCAGCAGGCCCTTCGCGTCGGCGGGGGTCGCGGGCAGCGCCACCTTGAGCCCCGGGAAGTGCATCCCCAGCGCCTCCAATGACTGCGAGTGTTCGGCGCCGACGCCGCCGAGGACGCCGGTCGGCAGCCGCAGCACCATCGGCACCGAGAGCTTGCCGCCGTGCATGTAGCGCCACTTGGCCATCTTGTGGAAGACCTCGTCGCCGGCGATCATCATGAAGTCCGCGAACTGCAGCTCGGCTACCGGGATCGTGCCGGTCATCGCCGCGCCGACGGCGGCGCCGACGATGAAGGTCTCGTTGAGCGAGGTGTCGCGGACCCGGCCGGGGCCGAACTCGTCGTAGATGCCGCGGGTGACGCCGAAGACGCCGCCCATCTTCCCGACGTCCTGGCCCAGCATCCAAACGCGCTCGTCGCGGCGCATCTCCTCGGCCAGCGCCTGGTTGATCGCCCGCGCGTAGCCGAGTGTCGGCGCCCCGGTCGCAGCCTCGGCCTCGGCGCTCATACCCACACCCCCTGGGTGACGACGTCGGGGTCGGGCTGCGGCATCGCCAGCACCTCGGCCAGCGCCGCCTCGGCCTCCTCGCGCGCCGCCTCGTCGAGTCGGTCGGCGGCGGCCGCATCGACCGTCTCGCGGAGCAGCTTCAGCGGGTCGCGCGGCACCTCGAGGCCGTCGGGCAGGTCCTCGCGGTAGCTCTGTTTGTCGCCCTCGTAGTGGCCGCGGACGCGCAGCGTCTTGGCCTCGATCAGGGTCGGGCCCTCGCCGGCGCGGGCGCGGGCCACCGCCTCCGCCGTCGCCTCGCGCACCGCCTGCGCGTCCTGGCCGTCGACCACCACGCCCGGCACGCCATAGGCGGCGGCGCGGTCGGCGATGTTCTCGGTCGGGCTCTGCTCGGCGATCGGCGCCGAGATCGCCCAGCCGTTGTTCTCGCAGACCCAGACCAGCGGCAGCTTCCAGACCGAGGCGGTCAGCGCCGCCTCGTGGAAGGTGCCGCGGGCGGCGGCGCCGTCGCCGAAGAAGATCGCCACCACCTTGTCGGTGCCGAGCATCTGGGCCGAGACCCCGGCCCCGGCCCCGAGCACGAAGCTGGACCCGACGGTGCCGCCCTGGCCGAGCACGCCGCGCTCGGGGTCGACGAAGTGGACGGTGCCGCCGCCCTTGCCGCCGACGCTGCCGCCGGTGCGGCCGAAGAGGTCGGCGAGAAGGGTGACCGGGGACATCCCCTTGGCCAGCGCGTAGCCGAGGCCGCGGTGGGCGTAGAAGAGGTAGTCGTCCTCGCGCAGGGCGGCGACGGCGCCGGCCTGGACGCCCTCCTGGCCGAGGCCCGGGTGCCAGAAGCCGCCGAAGCCGTGCTCGGAGATGTGGCGGTTGAGCAGCAGCTCCAGCGCCCGGATCCGGGTCACCTGCCGGTAAAGGTCGACCGCGACCGCGTCTTTGCCCACGTCTCTCCGCCCTCTCGGAAATGCAACTGACCGTCCGTGCGGTTAGTGTATATCCATCGCCCCCGCCGACGCCGAAAACCGAGCCGGCAGCTCCAACGGCGGCGCCCCGCGCCGGGTCGCCCTGGTGACCGGCGCCTCCAGCGGCATCGGCCTGGCGATCGCGACGATGCTGGCCGAAGAGGGCCACGACCTGACCGTAACCTCGCGCACCCCGGAGAAGATCGAGCGCGCCGCGGCCGAGCTGGCCGCGCACGGGACCGAGGTCGACCACGTCGCCGCCGACGCCGCCGAGGCCGACGCCCCCGCCCGCGTCCTCGACGCCCACCGCGAGCGCTTCGACCGCCTCGACGTCCTGGTCAACAACGCCGGCCTGGGGATCGGCGGCCCGATCGCCGAGGCCAAGACCAAGCACATGGACCTGCAGCTGGCGCTCAACCTGCGCTCGGTGATGCTCTTCTACCGCGAAGCCCTGGAGCTGCTGCGCGCCGCCGGCGCCGAGCACGGCAACGCCCTCGTCGTCAACGTCAGCTCGGTCGCCGGCAAGCAGGGCGAAGCCGGCCTCAGCGTCTACTCGGCGACCAAGCACGGCGTCGTCGGCTTCACCCAGGCGATGCAGCGCGAGCTGGCCGGGGACGGGATCAAGTCCTGCGCCGTCTGCCCCGGCTACGTCGACACGCCGCTGGCCGACTACATGAAGGACCGCCTGCCGGCGGAGCAGATGATCCAGCCGCAGGACGTGGCCGAATCGGTGCGCTCGCTGCTGCGCCTCTCGCCCCACTGCGCGATTCCCGAGCTGGTGCTGACGAAGCCCGACGCCCACGGGGTCCTGGCGGTCTGAGATGGACGGCGGAGGGAAGGCTCCCTCCTCGCCCGCCGGCGGCGCCCGGGCTGACGGCCGCGCGCCGGTCGACCTCGCGGTCGACGCCAACGTCGCCACCATCCGCCTCGCCGACCCGGAGCGCCGCAACGTCCTCGACCGGGCGATGGCCGACGCCCTGCGGGCCGCCGCCGAGCGGGTCGGCCGCGACCCCGAAGTCCGCTGCGCGATCCTCACCGGCAGCGGCACGAGCTTCGCCGCCGGCGCCGACATCGGCGAGATCGAGGCGGCGAGCAGCGAGGAGAACCTCGCCTACAACCGCCGCCTGCTGGCCGCGGTCGACGCGGTCGCCGCGATCCCGGCACCGACGATCGCCGCCGTCAACGGCCACGCGATCGGCGGCGGCCTCGAGCTGGCCTGCGCCTGCACGCTGCGGATCGCCTCCGAGGAGGCCAGGCTCGGCCTGCCCGAGGGCCGGCTCGGGATCATCCCCGCCACCGGCGGCCTGGCCCGGCTGCCGCGGCTGATCCCGGCCGACGCCGCGGCGCGGCTGGCGCTGACCGGCGACCTGATCACGGCCGCCGAGGCCGAGGCGCTGGGACTGCTCACCGCGGTCCCGGCCGCGCGGGTCGAGGCGGAGGCGCTGGCGCTGGCGCGCCGGATCGCCGCCGCGGCGCCGCTCTCGACCCGGGCGATCGTCGCCGCCCTGCGCGATGACGTCGAGCTGCCGATCGACGCGGCCAACACCCGCACCGAGGAGCGACTGGCGGGCCTGCTCGACTCCGCCGACCGCCGCGAGGGCGCGCGCGCCTTCCTCGAGCGCCGCCAACCCGAGTTCACGGGGAGCTGAGGCGTGCCGCTCCCCCGCGCCTCGGAGATGGGACTGAGCGACGAGCAGCTGCTGCTGCGCCGCACCGTGCGCGAGTTCGCCCGCGAGAGGGTGGCGCCGCGCGCCCACGCGATCGACGCCGCCCAGAGCTTCCCGTCCGAGAGCTGGGCCGAGGCCGCCGAGCTGGGCCTGCTCGGCGCCACCGCACCGGCCGAGTACGGCGGCGCCGGCCTCGGCCTGATCGAGCTCTGCATAGTCGGCGAAGAGCTGGGCGCGGTCTGCGTCTCCACCGCCGCCACCGTCCTGCACCAGGCCGACATGGTGGTCGGCCGGATCGCCCGCCACGGCAGCGCCGAGCAGAAGGCGCGCTGGCTGCCGGGGCTGGTCGACGGCTCGCTGGTCGGCTGCCTGGCGATGACCGAGCCGGAGGCCGGCTCCGACGTGATGAGCATGCGGACCCGGGCCGAGCGGTTCGAGGGCGGCTGGCGGCTGGACGGGACCAAGACCTTCATCACCAACGGCCCGGTCGCCGACCTGGCGCTGGTCTACGCCCGCACCGGCGAGCCCGGCAGCCGCGAGCTGGGCCTGTTCGCGATCCCCACCGACACGCCCGGCTTCGGCCGCGGCAGGAAGTTCTCGAAGATGGGATGGCGCGGCTCGCCGACCGGGGAGCTGCTGCTCGACGGCTGCGAGGTCGGCCCGGAGGCGCTGATCGGCGTCGCGGGCGGCGGCCGCTCGATCCTGCTCGACGGCCTCGACAGCGAGCGGGTGCTGATGGCGGCGGAGTCGGTCGGGATCGCCCAGGGGGCGCTCGAGGTGGCGCTGGGCTACGCCGGGCAGCGGCGCCAGTTCGGCAAGCCGATCGGCGAGTTCCAGCTGATCCAGGGCAAGCTCGCCGACATGTTCACCGAGACCGAGGCCTGCCGGGCGCTGACCTGGAGCGTCGCCGCCCGGCTCGACGCCGGCGAGAGCGGGTTGCGCGCCCTCGCCTCCGCGGCGAAGCTGATGGGCGGCGACGTGGCGATGCGGGTGACGACCGAGGCGGTGCAGGTGCTGGGCGGCTACGGCTACGTCGACGAGTTCCCGGTCGAGCGCTACATGCGCGACGCCAAGCTGATGCAGATCGGCGGCGGCACGGCCGAGATCCAGCGCTTCATCGTTGCCCGGGAGCTGCTCGCGTGAGCCTCGCGACCACGACGGCGGATAGCCTCAGCGGCTGATGGCGGGCGAGCGCAAGAGCAGGCGGGGCGAGATCCTGCGCTGCTTCACCGAGATGGTCGCCGAACGCGGCTACGACGAGGTCAGCGTCCGCGACGTGGCCGAAGCGCTGGGGATCAGCAAGGGGACGATCCTGCACCACTTCGGCAGCAAGGAAAGCCTGCTCGAGGAGCTGCACCGCGACTACATGCGCCGCCGCCTGGCCGAGGCCGACGAGCTGCTCGCCGCCCACCCGGACCCGGTCGATCAGCTGCAGCTGATCGTCTACCAGCTGATGCTCTCCCAGCAGGACGACCGCGCCGCCACCGTCGCCTTCGCCCGCGAGATCGTCCGCTTCGCCGCCGAGGACGGGATGGCCGAGGTGCGCTCGATGCGCGACGCCTACTCGAAGCTGGTCGGCGACATCGTCCGCCGCGGCATCGAGCAGGGGACCTTCGAGGAGGTCGACCCCTCGCTGGCGGCGCTGCAGCTGTTCGGGATGTGCAACTGGTCGTGGACCTGGTTCGAGCCGAAGGGGCGGTGGTCGGCGCAGCGGATCGGCGACCAGTTCTGCCGGACCCTGCTGGGCGGGCTGATGCGCGAGGCGCCGGCGGAGCTGGGCGGCGAGGAGCTGGCCCGGGCGGTGGCCGAGTCGATGCGCGCGCACGCCGCCGGAGAGGCCGGCGCGGCGGCGCGCTGAGCCGAGGGCGGATGGAGCTGCAAGGCAAGCACGCGGTGGTGACCGGGGCGGCCCAGGGGATCGGGGCGGCGATCGCGCGGGCGCTGGCGGCGGCGGGGGCGCGGGCGGTGGTGGTGGCGGACATCGACGCCGGCGGCGCCGAGGCGGTGGCGGCCGAGATCGCCGCCGGCGATTTCCGCGCTGCCGGGGTCGAGCCCGACGCCGCGACCGCCGAAGCCGCCGCCGGGGTCGAAGCGTTCGGACTCGGCGTCGACGTCGGCCGCGAGGAGGAGATCGACCGCCTCCTCGGCGCCGCCGAGGAGCGCTTCGGCCCGGTCGACCTGTTCTGCTCCAACGCCGGCATCGCCGGCCCCCACGGCGGCCCGGAGATCCCCGACGCCGAGTGGCAGCGGACCTGGAACGTCAACGTGATGTCCCACATCTGGGCCGCGCGGCGGCTGCTGCCGGGGATGCTGGATCGCCGCAGCGGCCACCTCAACTCGACCGCCTCGGCCGCCGGCCTGCTCGCCAACCCGGGCCTGATGCCCTACTCGGTGACCAAGCACGCCGCCGTCGCCGTCGCCGAGTGGCTGGCGATCACCTACGGCTCCGGCACCGGCGTCGGCTTCTCCTGCTTCTGTCCCCAGGGGGTCGCCACGCCGATGCTGGAAACCTGGCGCGAAGAGGACCCCGCCTCGCGCCTGGCCGCCAAGTCCGGCGAGACGATCGCTCCCGCCGCCGCCGCCGACGCCCTCCTCGCCGGGATCGAGGCCGACCGCTTCCTGATCCTCTCCCACGACGAGGTCGCCGACTACATGCAGCGCAAAGCCGCCGACCACGAGCGCTGGCTCGGCGGCATGCAGCGCTTCCAGGCCGAGATCGACCGCGCCCGCGCCGACCGCACCTAGGCGTTCCGGGGATGGAGATCCTCCAAACTCCCGCTCCGAAGCCGCTTTCGGGGCCGGTCCACCGGCATACGCTCGTACCGATGCGAGAGGTGAGGAAGCTACTCGGGGGCGGATCCTTCTTCGAGGGTCCGCGCTGGCACGGCGGACGCTGGTGGGTGTCGGACTTCTACACCGACGGCGGCCGCATCCTCGCCGTCGACCCGGAGGGCGCGATCGAGCGGGTCATCCCGCTCGAGCAGCCCTCGGGGCTCGGCTGGCTTCCGGACGGCGACCTGCTGGCGGTCTCGATGACCGCCCACAAGCTGTTCCGGATCGACGCCGACGGCGAGGCGAGCGAGTACGCCGACCTCTCCGGGCTCTCGCGCGGCGAGGCCAACGACATGTGCGTCGACGACCGCGGCCGCGCCTGGGTCGACAGCTTCGGCTACGACCTCTACGCCGGCGAGCAGGCGGCGGGGGCGACGCTGATCCGGGTCGACCCCGACGGCAGCGTCCACGCCGCCGCCGAGGGGCTGCACTTCCCGAACTCGATCATGATCCCGCCGCCCGGCGAGACGTTGATCGTGGCCGAGACGATCGCGGCGCGGCTCTCCGCCTTCACGATCGGCGCCGACGGCAGCCTGAGCGACCGCCGCGTCTACGCCCAGATCGCGCCGACGCCACCGCTGGAGGAGATCGACGCCGGGTACACCAAGGTCGGCTACGGCCCCGACGGCTGCACCCTCGACGCCGAGGGCTGCGTCTGGGCGGGCAACTCGCTCGACACCTACATCGCCCGGATCGCGCCCGGAGGCGAGATCCTCGAGCGGATCCCCTCCCCCGAGGAGGGCTGCGCGATCTACGCGACGATGCTGGGCGGCCCCGACGGCCGCGACCTGCTGCTCTGCGTCGCCCCGGACTGGCGCCTCGGCATGGGCAACGACGAGCCGCGCGCCTCGCTGTACGTGACCCGGGTCGAGGTCCCCCACCACGGCGGCCTGCCCTAGCCGTTCGGGTCAACCCCACCCGGCAGACGCCGGCCCGCCCCACCGGGGTCCGCCCGTGGGCCTCATTGTGGGACGCGGTCGGCTTCGGGAGCCTCGGTGCACAGCGCGGGACGACCCGCGGTCGCGGACGGCGCCGCGGTGGGGACGAAGACGCTCGGGGGCCGGCCCCTACCATTCCCTGCTTGCACCGCCGCCACCCCACCCGTGCCCTGCTGGGGCTCGGAATCGCCGCCCTGCTGGCGTCCGCCGCGCCGGCAGGCGCGGCGAAGCCGAGCGAACCGTTCTTCCCGCGCAGCGGCAACCCCGGCTACGACGTCTCCCACTACGACGTCCGCCTCCGCTACCGACCCGGCAACGGCTGGCTGAACGCGACGGACCGGATCGAAGCGACCGCGACGACGAGCCTGCGGCTCCTCTCGCTCGACCTCTACGGCCTCCACGTCACCGGCGTCACGGTCGACGGCGAAGCGGCCCGCTTCAGCCGCGGCCGGCAGAAGCTGCGGATCGTGCCACAGCATCCCCTGCGACGGGGCGCCGCATTCACCGTCGGCGTCCACTACCGCGGCCACCCTCGGCCGGTCCTCGACCCCGACGGCACCAGGGAGGGCTGGAACCGGACGCCGGACGGGGCGATGGCGGTCGGGGAGCCGCTCGGCACCGCGAGCTGGCTGCCCTGCAACAACACGCCCGCCGACAAGGCCGGCTTCAGCTTCGCGCTCACGGTGCCCGCGCGGCTGAAGGGCGTCGCCAACGGGCGCCTGACCGGGGTCAGCCGCAGCGGCGGCCGGCGCACCTTCGAGTGGACCGAGTCGCAGCCGATGGCGACCTACCTGGCGGTCGTCGACATCGGCCGCGGCCGGCTCGAACGCAGCCGCACCGACGGCCTGCCCACCTGGACCCTGGTCGACCCGAAGCTCGCCGGGCGCGCGCGCCAGGTCCTGCGCCGACTGCCCGGGATCATCCGCTTCGAGAGCGGCCTCTTCGGCCCCTACCCGTTCGACGCGGCCGGCTCGATCGTCGACCCGATCGACCTCGAATACGCGCTGGAGACCCAGACCCGGCCGTTCTACGCCTCCGTGCCCGACCTCCGCACCGTCGTCCACGAGACCGCGCACCAATGGTTCGGCGACTCGGTCGGCCTCGAGCGCTGGCCGGACATCTGGCTCAACGAGGGCTTCGCCACCTGGGTCGAATGGTTCTACGCCGAGCGCCACGGCGGCCCCAGCGCCCGCCAGGAGTTCAACCGCCTGTACCGCACCCCCGCCACCGACGCCAAGTTCTGGAACCCGCCCCCGGGGCACCCGGGCCAGCCCAAGAGCCTCTTCGCCACCTCGACCTACGTGCGCGGCGGCATGGCCCTGGAGGCGCTGCGCCTCACGGTCGGGACGAAGGCGATGCTGCTGACCCTGCGCCGCTGGGCGACCGACCATCGCTACGGCACCGCCGACACCGCCCAGTTCGTCGCCCTCGCCGAAGAAGTCTCCGGCCAGCCGCTCGGCCCGCTCTTCCAGCGCTGGCTCTACCAGCGCGGCAAGCCCAAGCGACCCTTGCAGATCCTTCAATAGCGCGCCAGGAGTACAAGGATGCTTCCCAGGCGAACAGCTCCGGAAGTGGAAGCTCTGCTGGCGCTGGAGATCGCGGCGAGCGCGCCGCGATCGACCTGGGCCTGTGCTCTGAGCTGGCGGCCGGTTGAGCGACGACCCGAGGGGCTAGTGTCAGGACACTAGTCGCCGGCGCGGGCGCCGACGATCCAGGTGCCGGCGGGGGCGACGACGCCGTCGGGGCCGTCGAACTCGGCGAGCGCCTCGCGGATCTCCGCCGCCAGCTTCGGCCGCAGCTCGTCGACCCGGTCCCCCCACTGCCGCAGGACCTCGGCGCCGGGACCGAGCGCCATGTTGAATTCGACCGCGTGGTCGAGGTCGTCGCCGATCTTGATCGGCAGGTCGCAGCGGTGGAAGGAGATCTGCTCGAAGCCGGAGAGCGAGAGCTGCTCGCCGACGGTGTCCGGGTTGGCCATCGAGAAGGGGCCGGGCCCGCAGGTCGGCTGCTCGCTCTCCTCCGGGTGCTCGAGGTGGCGCTCGACCACCCGCTCGGCGCGGTGGACCCACTCGTTGTCGAGCTTGCGGCGCCAGACCACCATGCAGATCCGACCGCCCGGGGACATCGCCGCACGCACGTTGCGCAGCGCCGCCACCGGGTTGGCGAAGAACATCACGCCCATCCGCGAGAAGACGTGGTCGAAGCCGCCGCCCAGCTCGGCCACCTGGACGTCGCCGAGGATGAAGCTGACGTTCTCGGCGCCGGCCTCGGCGGCCTCGCGGCGCGCCGACTCGACGAAGGGCGGCGCCACGTCGACGCCGACCACCTCGCCCTCGGGGCCGACCAGCTCCGCGAGCGCCCGGGTGGTGTCGCCGAAGCCGCAGCCGATGTCGAGCACGCGCTCACCCGGCCGCGGCGGGTGGATTCGCATCCCCTCCTCGCCGTGACGACCGAGCCCCTCGGTGGCGAGCCCGCGGAAGTCGACGAAGGCCTGGAACAGGGGGCCGCTCCAGGCCTCGGTGGCCTCCTCGTTGGCTGCGGCAACCTTCTCCACCCCTCCCAGGGTACGCCCTGTCGGCGGTCTCCGCGCGCTTCTTCAGTCGGCGCGCCAGGCCCGCCAGTAGCCGCGCAGCCGGCGCCGGTGGGCCTTCGGCCGCTCGGCGTAGAGCCGCTCGCCGAGCGCGAAGGCGCGCGCCGCCAGCTCCGCCTGGCGGGCGGCGATCGCCGCGGCCAGCGGCTCGGTCCAGCCCGGCTCGAAGCCGCGTCGCCCGAGGTCGGCGGCGAGGACGGCGAGGTCGTGATGATCGCCCAGCAGGTCGGCCAGCCGGTCGGCCAGCGCGGCCATCTCGCCCATCGTCCGCGGTTCGGCGTCGAGCAGGACCCGCAGCTGGTACCAGAGGTCCTTCTCGCGTTTGCGCCACTCGTGGAAGCTGGCGGCGCTGCCGTCGCGGCGGGCCTCGCGCATCGCGCGGCGGCCGCGGCGGTAGGCGCGCCGGACGCCGGCGTCGACCAGCTCCCAGGAGTCCGCCCCCAGCGGCCAGGACTCGATCAGCTCCGGGCCCGGCTCGATCAGCTCGAGCGCCGCGGTGACCCCGGCCGCCTCGCTCGCCGCGGCTCGGTCGCGCGCGCCCTCCAGGACCCGGCGCCAGGCCGAGACCGCGGCGGCGGGAAGCTCGCCGCGCTCTCCCAGGCCGTCCAGCGTCTCGACCATGACCTGGGCGTCGCGGCTCGCCGAGAGGGCTCGGGCGGCGGCCCGGTAGCGCCCGTTTTCGGCCGCGTAGCGCTCCTCCCCCAGCTCGTCGCGCAGCAGCCGCACCACGGCGCGCAGCTTCTTCAGGTCCTTGCGGGCGCCGTGGACGGCGGTGGCGAAGCCGGGTGCCGCCGGCTCGGCCCCGCGCAGCCGCTGCCGCGCCCGCCGCGCCCGGCCGGCGGCGATCCGGCGCAGGCCGTCGGCGAGGTCCTCGTCGCGCCGCAGGCGGTAGGCCCGGCTCGTCCGCCGCGCCCGCATCGCCGGGCCGGCGTCGAGCGCCAGCGCCCGGTTGGCGAAGCGGGGGTCGCCGGTCAGCTCGCGGCCGAACCAGGCGGGCGGGCGGAAGGCGGCAGCGCGCTCCGGCGAGGGGAACTCGACCTCGACCACGGTGAGGCCCTCGAGCCGGCCGGCGTAGACGTCGAGCTCGGCCCGCAGGCCGCCGTCGAGCGGCACCAGGTGGCGGCGCTTGCGCAGGCGGCGCCCGGCGCAGGCCGGCCAGAGCGCCTCGAGCTGCTCGGCGCCGAGCGCGACCTCGTACTCCTCACGCGCTTCGCCGCTGCCGCGCTTGACCGTCAACGTGCCCGCCGCCGGGCCGGCCCGGCGGACCCGCACCTCGGCGTCCTCGGCGAGTGCCACGTAGCCCTGTTCGATCTCGACCCGGTCGTGCCGCTCCAGCCCGGGGGGAAGCTCCTCGACCAGGAACTTGCGCTCGATCTCCTGCGCCATCTTTCCGATGTTAGGCCCGGCCCGGCCCGGCGTCGACGGGGGGCGCCTCGAGGGTGCGAAGCCAGCGCCAGAACTCGGCCGCGGCGGCGCTCGGGCGGCGGCGCGGGTCGCGCACGGCGCGCAGCTCGCGCCCCATGTCGAGTTCGCGGACGGCGAGCGCCCGCAGCGGGCTGCCGGGGCCGTCGGCCTCGACCGTGAGCCGCGAGAGGATCGCGAAGCCGACCGGGCCGAGGGCGCGCTTGACGCTCTGGGTGCTGGCGGTCTCCAGCGACGGGCTCAGCTCGACCCCGGCCCGGGCCAGCGCCGCGGCGGCGACCGCGCGGGTGCCGGAGCCGGCCTCGCGGGCGAAGTAGGGCTCCTCCGCCAGCTCGGCGGCGCGGACCCGGCGACGCTGCGCCCAGCGGTGCTCGCGGGAGACCACGACGACCAGCTCGTCGCGGTGGACGACCAGCGCCTCGAGGCCCTCCGCCGCCTGCGGGCCCTCGACGAAGCCGATGTCGACCCGGCGCTCGCGCACCGCCTCCAGCACCGCTTCGGAATGGGCGATGTCGACCCTCGCCCGCAGCGCCGGGTGGGTCGCCCGGTAGGCGGCGAGCCAGCCGGGGAGGAGGAACTCGCCGATCGTGTGGCTGGCGGCGAACTCGATCGCCGCGGCGAAGCCGTCGCCGCCGGCCAGCGAGTCCTCGGCGGCGCGCAGCGCGATCAGCGCCTGTTTGGCCTCCGGGTAGAGGGTGCGCCCGGCCTCGGTCTGGCGCAGGCCGAAGCGGCCGCGCTCGAAGAGGGAGACGCCGAGCCGGCGCTCCAGCGCCTGCAGCCGCTTGGTCACCGCCGAGGGGGTGAGCCGCAGCGCGTCGGCGGCGCCGTGCACGCTGCCCGCTTCGACCGCGACGACGAAGGCGGTGAGGTCGGCAGCGGAAAGCGGGTTCGGGTCGTGCTCGGCCATCTCCACTGATGATGACGACCGCCTGCCTTTCGTTTCCATTTGCGACACACCAGGTCCGGATGCGACTGGAAGGTGTGGCCCGTCAGCGGCAAGCTGAGGCCATGTCCCAAATCCCCCAGCCTGCCGCCGACCTGATCCGCCGCCTCGCCCCCAACTGGTTCGCCTCGGTGATGGGGACCGGGATCGTCGCCAACGCCGCCGTCCTCCTCCCCCACCAGGTCGCGGGCCAGCGCGCCTTCGCCACCGCGATCTGGCTGCTCGCCTCGGCGATGCTGGTCCTGCTGCTGGCGGCGGCGGCGCTGCAGTGGCGGCTCGCCCCCGGCGCCGCCCGGCGCCACGCCCTCGACCCGAAGATGGCGCCCTTCTTCGGGGCGCCGCCGATGGCGCTGCTGACCGTCGGCGCCGGCACCCTGCTGCTCGGCGGCGACGTGATCGGCTCCGGCGCCGCCGTCGCGGTCGACCTCGTGCTCTGGACCCTCGGCACCCTCACCGGCCTGCTCGCCAGCGCCGCGATCCCCTACCTGATGTTCACCCGCCACTCGCTGCGGCCGGAGGCGACCTTCGCCAGCTGGCTGATGCCGGTGGTGCCGCCGATGGTCTCGGCCGCCACCGGCGCGGCGCTGGTCGCCCACCTTCCCGCCGGCCAGGCCCAGCTGACGATGCTGCTCGCCTGCTACGCGATGTTCGGCCTCAGCCTGATCGCCTCGCTGGTCACGATCACCCTGGTCTGGGCGCGGCTCGCCTACCACGACGTCGGCCCCTCGCGAATGGTGCCCACGCTGTGGATCGTGCTCGGGCCGCTGGGCCAGTCGGTCACCGCCGCCAACCTGCTCGGCGGCTCCGCACCGGGTGCGATCCCGGCCCCCTACTCGACCGCGATGGAAGCGATGGGCGTCCTCTACGGCGCCCCGGTCTGGGGCTTCGCGATGCTGTGGATGGCGATCGCGGCGGCGATCACCGTGCGGGCGCTGCGCGGGGGGATGCGCTTCAGCCTCACCTGGTGGAGCTTCACCTTCCCGGTCGGCACCTGCGTCACCGGCACCTCGGCGCTGGCCGTGCGCACCGGCTCGGTGGCGCTGAGCTGGATCGCGGTCGGCCTCTACGGGCTGCTGCTGGCGGCCTGGGCCGTCGCCGCGGCGAACACCGCCCACCGGGTCCCGGCTGGACGGTCGTCCGGCCGGGCGCCCGCCGGCGCGCAGCTCGCCCGCGCCACCCACTAACGTGGCGGCATGCCAAGCGGAGGAGCACGGCGTGGCGCCGCCCCGGCGCCGCTCGCCACGATCTGCCTCGGGCTCGCCTGCCTGGTCGGACTGCTCGCCGCCGCGCCCGCGCTGGGCGCCGCGCCCCGGCTGACCAAGCCGGCGAAGGTCGCGATCGGCAAGGTCCGGCTGGCGCGCGCGGCCGACGGCCGCAGCGCCCTCCTCGTCCCGATCCGTTACCCGATCCAGCTCAACGGCCACCGGGTGCGGCTCAGGGCATCGCTGCTCGGAGGCGGTCCGGCGGCGAGCTGGGAACCGATCGTCCGGCTCAGCGCCGGGCCGCTGCGGCTGCCCGAGCGGCGCCGCAGCTTCACCTTCGTCCAGCGGCTGACCCTCTCCCCCGCCCAGGCGCGGCGCGTGCGCCAGGGCGCCCGCGTCAAGGTGATGGCGAGCGGGCTGCTCGACGCCAACCGCGACGGCGTGCCGGAGCTGAGGTCGAACGACCGCGGGGCGCGGGCGGTGACGCGGGCGGCGGGCACGTTCTGCGGCTCGATGCCCCGCCTGCAGGCGCTCCCGGGCCGGCGGATCCGGGCCGACCTGCCGGCCTGCGGCGCGACGATTCGCTGGCGGATCCGCCGCGGCCCCGGCCACGGCGTCGCCAGGATCCGCCACGGCCGGCTCGTCTACCGGCCGGCGGCGCGGTTCCGCGGCACCGACACGCTCAAGCTGGTCGGCCGGCGGCGCGGCGCGTCCACCTCCGCGGAGCTGATCGTCGCCCCGGTCCAGGTCGCCGTCACCAACGCCGGGGGCGTCGTCGTCCGCGCCCTCGGCGACTCGGTCACCGCCGGCTTCGGCTACTACGACAACGGCCAGCTGATGCCGCTCGCCAGCCTCTACGAATGTCGCCCCGGGGTGAAGCCCTACAACGACGCCTGCTCCTCGAACTCGACCAACACCAGCGCCGCCGGCGGCAAGCTCGCCTTCGCCCCCGACTACGGCCTCGCCAACAACGTCTCCTGGGCGGCGCAGTGGGCCACCGAGCACGCGATCACCAACTACGAGAACCTCGCGGTCAGCGGCTCGGAACCGTCGGACTGGGCGCCCGGCGGCGACCTGCACCCGCTGACCGAAAGGCTCGAGTCCGAACACCCGGACTACATCCTGATGACGATGGGAGCCAACCCGCTGCTCTCGGAAATGCTGTTCGGGATCGACAACATGGGCTGCGCGATCTATGCCGACGTCCTCGGCGGCTACGCCGAATGCGTCGAGCGCGCCTTCTCCGAAGTCCACCTGCGCGCCAACCTGAAGAGCCTCTACGCCGACCTCGTGCAGCACACCGAGGCGACGATCTTCCTGATGCAGTACCACCTCTCGGTCCCCTCCTCGGCGCTCCTCTACAGCGCCTCCCAGATCGCCGAGATGGGCAAGCTGCTGAACCGCGAAATCGCCTCGGTCGCGGGCGAAGTCAGCGCCGCCCGGCTGAAGGTGATCGCGCCGCCCCATTTCAACGTCGGCGTCGACATCTCACCGGTCTACCCCTCCAACTACTCCTGCTCTCGGTTCGGGTTCGAGGTCGACGGGCCGAGCGTGCAGTCGACCCCGACCCAGGACGAGCTGGCGATCCTCCACCCGCTCTCCTTCTGCGAAGGGCCGGTGCCGAAGGGGCCTCCCTGGGTGATCAGCGGCGACACCGGCATCCACCCCAGCGCCGCCGGCTACGCCCAGATGGCCTCGCGGCTGCCGGCGCCGTCCGGCTCCTGAGCGGCCGGGACGGTCGATGCGGCAGGCCGAGGTCCACGGCAGCTGCGACCCCCGCTTCGAACCCCTGCGCGAGGCGTTCCGGGAGAACTTCGCCGCCCGCGGCGAGCTCGGCGCGGCGCTCGCGGTGGTGCTGGAGGGCCGGCCGGTGGTCGACCTCTGGGGCGGCTGGATGGACGAGGCGGGCGAGCGCCCGTGGCAGCGCGACACGCTGGTCGACGGCTTCTCGGTCGGCAAGGGCCTGGCGGCGCTCTGCGCGCTGCGCCTCGCCGAGCGCGGTGGGTTTGACCTCGACGCGCCGGTGGCGCGGCTGTGGCCCGAGTTCGCCGCCGCCGGGAAGGAGGGGATCACGACCCGCACGGTGCTGGCCCACCGCGCCGGCCTGCCCGCGATCCGCCGCCCGCTGGCAGCCGAGGCGGCCTTCGACTGGGAGCTGATGACGGCGGCGCTGGCCGAGCAGGAGCCGTGGTGGGAGCCCGGCAGCGCCCACGGCTACCACGTCAACACCTTCGGGTTCCTGGTCGGCGAGATCGTCCGCCGCGCCACGGGAACCGGGATCGCCGAGTACCTGCAGCGCGAGATCGCCGCCCCGCTCGGGGCCGAGTTCCGCTTCGGCCTCTCGCCGCGCGACCAGGCCCGCGTCGCCGACTTCGCCTTCGCCGCCGAGGCGCTCGAGCCCTCCGACGCCGAACGCGCGACCGCGGTTGACGAGGGGCGGCGGCAACTGCTCGAACGCGCCTACTGGAACCCGCCGGGGATCTCCGGCACCGGCGGCGCCGTCAACACCCCCGCCTGGCGAGCCGCGGTGATCCCCTCGGCCAATGGCCACGGTACCGCCCGCGGGGTGGCGCGGATCTACGCGGCGCTGGTCGGCCCGGTCGAGAACGGTCCCGCCGGGCGCCTGCTCGGCCCCGACGCCCTGGCCGAGGCGATCGCCGAGGCCTCCTCGGGCGCCGACGCCGTTCTCGGCCGGCCCTCCCGCTTCGGCCTCGGCTTCCAGCTGACCGAGCCCGAGCGCCCGCTCGGCCCCAACCCCCACGCCTTCGGCCACTTCGGCGCCGGCGGCTCGCTCGGCTTCGCCGACCCCGACAGCGGGATCGGGTTCGGCTACCTGATGAACCGCGGCGGCCCGCGCTGGCAGAGCCCGCGCAACCGGGCGCTCCTCGACGCCCTGTTCGCCTCGCTCTAGCCGGGCGCCCGGAGGCGCCCGGCGTTCAGCTCAGTAGCGATAGTGGTCCGGCTTGTAGGGGCCGTCGACGGGGATGCCGAGATAGGAAGCCTGCTCCTGGCTCAGCTCGGTGAGGTCGACGCCGAGCGAGGCGAGGTGCAGGCGGGCGACCTTCTCGTCGAGGTGCTTGGGCAGCACGGTGACAGTCTTGGGCATCATCCCCTCGGGCTGGCCGAAGAGCTCGATCTGGGCGATCACCTGGTTGGTGAAGGAGTTCGACATCACGAAGCTCGGGTGCCCGGTGGCGTTTCCGAGGTTCAGCAGCCGGCCCTCGGAGAGGACGATGATCGAGTGGCCGTCGGGGAAGCTCCACTCGTCGACCTGCGGCTTGATGTTGATCCGCTCGGCGTCGGACTCTTCCAGCCCGGCCATGTCGATCTCGTTGTCGAAGTGGCCGATGTTGCCGACGATCGCGTTGTGCTTCATCCGCGCCATGTCAGCGGCGGTGACGATGTCCTTGTTGCCGGTGCAGGTGACGAAGATGTCGCCTGACTCGACCACGTCGTCGAGGCGCCGCACCTCGTAGCCCTCCATCGCCGCCTGCAGCGCGCAGATCGGGTCGATCTCGGTGACGATCACCCGGGCGCCCTGGCCGCGCAGCGAGGACGCGCAACCCTTACCGACGTCGCCGTAGCCGCAGACGACGGCGACCTTGCCGCCGATCATCACGTCGGTGGCGCGGTTGATGCCGTCGATCAGCGAGTGACGGCAGCCGTAGAGGTTGTCGAACTTCGACTTGGTGACCGAGTCGTTGACGTTGATCGCCGGGAACAGCAGGTCGCCGGTCTCGGCCAGCTGGTAGAGCCGGTGCACGCCGGTGGTCGTCTCCTCGGTCACGCCGCGGATGCCGGCGGCGACCTTGGTCCAGCGCTCGGGGTCGGCCTCGAGCGAGCGCTGCAGCGTCGCCAGCACGATCCGGAACTCCTCCGACTCGGCGGTCGAGGGGTCGGGCACGGCGCCGGCCTTCTCGAACTCGACCCCCTTGTGGACGAGCAGGGTCGCATCGCCGCCGTCGTCGAGGATCATGTTGGGGCCCTCGCCGTCGGGCCACAGCAGCGCCTGCTCGGTGCACCACCAGTACTCCTCCAGGGTCTCGCCCTTCCAGGCGTAGACGGGAATCCCGGCCGCGGCGATCGCCGCGGCGGCGTGGTCCTGGGTGGAGAAGATGTTGCAGCTGGCCCAGCGGACCTCGGCGCCGAGGGCGACCAGGGTCTCGATCAGGACCGCGGTCTGGACCGTCATGTGCAGGGAGCCGGTTATCCGGGCGCCTTTCAGCGGACGGGTCTCCCCGTACTCCTCGCGGGTCTGCATCAGGCCCGGCATCTCGACCTCGGCGAGGTTGATCTCCTTGCGCCCGAAGTCGGCCAGGCCGATGTCGGCGACCTTGTAGTCCTGGGTTGCGGTGCTGGCGGTCATCGAATCCCTGTCCCTCTATCGAAGTTGCGAAGCGACATATCCTAGGGGCTGTCAGGCTGGCGCCCGCTTCCGTGCAGAGGTCGCCGCCGCCAAGGGCGACAAGGCCCTCCTCGCCGCCCTCGCGACCCCGTAACGCCCAAGGCTCAGGTCCCTTTCGACTCCAGGTAGAGCATCGTCGCTTCGTGGATCAGGGCGTTGACCGTGCGGTCCTCCGCGCGGGCCTGCTTGACGAGCCGGCTCAGCTCATGGTTCCGGATGCGGAACCCGACCCGGCCCAGCGTTTCCAGGTCTCCCGCCCAGGCCCGATTGCTGAGGAACTCCCGCTTCGCCTTGGAGAGATCGTAGCCCCGCTCGGCCTCTTCGGCGAGGGCGTCGATCACCTCCGGCGTGAGTTCAACGCCTGCCTTCGTTTTGGGATATCGCTTCGTCTTCACTCCTGCCATCGTTTCGCCTCCTCGTAGTCCAGTCGGTAGCGGTCCCGCAGTTCCATCATGTGGATCACCACCACGCTCCCGTCATCCCGCTCGACGCCCATCACCTCGAGCGCTCGTCCCTGCTCGTCATCGCCGAGGAAGACGAGCCGTTGGCTCGCGTCATCAGGCGCTCCTTCCGGCGGCGGCTCCGTGATCCGCAGGCGACACCCTGCCATGACGAAACGGGCACTCCGCCGCGGCACCCGGTGCTTGCTTGCCGACCGCGCCCACCGCAGTCGGTTGTTCTCAGACAAAACATCTCCCCTGACAAAAGTAGCACCGCGATGCGACTCGAGCGCCAACCTCAGCAGCCACTCCAGATCGACCTCCTCGTAGCGCCCGTCGTCGTCGGCAGCGAGGTTCTCGTCCCAGATGTAAACGTAGGCGCGGCCGGCGTAGTCAAGGTGCAGATAGCGCCGCGTTTCCCAGTGCTTGTAGGCGTGCAGGACGACGCCGTTCTCCAGCTCGACTTCGAACATCCACATGAAGTCGTCGACGTGGTCGGGCGCGAGCTCGACCAGGGGTGCCCAGTCCGGACGCTCGAAGTTGCGGGTCATCCGCCCCTGGATCGGTCGCATCGGGTGCATGCGGCCGAACCCTCACGGGAAAGCCGTGACCGAACAAGACGCGCAAGTGCCCGAAGTGGAGATCCTTCGTGACAGAACAGAAACGACCGCGGTCTACGGAAGGGTTCCCGCCGGTGCCAGCCAGACCGACCCGAACTCCATCACGGTCGCGAGGGTGTCGTAGTCGCGGTCGTAGTGGATGACGGCCCCTCCCATCTCCTGCGCGGCGGCAGCCACCAGGTAGTCGACGATCGGGATGCGCTGGGCGCCGGCCGAGCGATGCGCGAGGGTGCGCATCGCGCTCTCGGCGGCGCGACCGACGCCCGAGCTGTGAGGTGCTGCCTGCACCGCCGCCTGCTTCCAGGATTCCCGAACCGCCGGGTGAGCGGCGCGTGCCCACGCGTAGATATCCACGGTGAGCAGCAGATCTCCCCAGGGAGACCCGCTACCGGGCGGGCCGGGCACGGCTCTTGCCCTCCCGGAGCAGGTCCCAGTCGACCCCCCGCCGTGTCGGGCCGATCGAAGCTCTCCGCCAACTCTTCGAGCAGCCGCTGTCGCTCCCGGTCATCCGGGTCCTCACCGCTGATCTGGCGAGCCCCCGCTATCGCCAGGGCCCGCACCTGCTGAGATCGGGGCAGGCCCGGACTCAGATGCGGCTCGGCCAACCGCAGCGCCGCAGCGAGCTCGGGATCTTCGGTGACCTGAATGCGGTTGTATCGGGTCGCCATCGACACAGTGTGCCACCGGTGTACCACCAGCTCCCCTCGCCATGCCGCTCTCTCTGCCTCCCTCTGCACAAGGCGGAGGCTGGGTGCACATGTGGCGCGCCGAAAGACAAGGAACTGCGTCACAACTCGATCGAAATGGAGGCGGGGGCAGCGCTACTTCGCAGGCTGTTCGAACGTGTGCTGGTAGGCGGTCGCGCCGCTGCCGTAGATCGGTTCGAAGGCGGCCTGCTGCTTGCATTCGGGCGCCGGGACCGAGCCGGTGCTGCTCTGGCCGGCGAAGGCGATGCTCTTGAGGCGTTCGAGCAGGTCTTCCGCCTCCTTGACCAATTCTTCTTCGGTGCGGGGCGCGCTGGTGTCTTCGGTGCTGGCCCCGGTGGGGGTTTGGTACTTGGAGACGCGTTCCTGGAGGCCGGCGCTCGAGGCTGCGCTCGGGTCGAGTTCGTAGGAGCTTCCGGTGCCGCAGGTGGCGCTGTTGAAACTCGGCAGCCCCGAAGCAAGGTTCTTGGCCCACTGCGGCGGGCTGTAGGCGCTGTTGCGATTCGTCGTCAGGCGGCTGCTGTAGGTGGAGACCGTTTCCGGATTCATGTGGGCCATCGCCCGCAGGACGAAGGGGTGTTCGCCGTTCGTCAGTTCTTCGGTCAGGAAGAGGTTGCTGGCCGCCGCGATGTTGGCGACGAAGCCGGTGACATCGCGCTTGTAGAGCTTGAGGCCGGTGAGGATCGGGTTCAGGTTGCGGAGGAACGGGTCGAGCGCCCGCAACAGCGGCGGGAAGTCGTCGCGGAAGATCTTGCGCAGGGCGGGGAAGCCGGTCGGGGCGTTGGCGATCACCGACACCAGGCCGTCGAACAGGCCCTTCGCTTCCGGCGCCAGCTTGGCGACCGAGACCAGGGTCGGCGAGATCTGTTCGGCGGCGGGGACGAGCTGGCGCATCAGCGGGTCGGCCTTGCGCGAGAAGCCCTTGAGCCGGTTCAGGGTCAGCTTCGACTCGTCGAGGAAGGTGGGGAAGGCGCGGAACAGCGCTTCGATGTCGCGGTCGCGGCGGGCGGTGGTCTGGAAGACGGCGTTGGAGCTCTGGATCAGGCCGGCCAGCTGCCCTTCGCGTCCGCGCAGGGCGCGGAAGGTGGTGGCGCCGTTGCGGAAGAGCTGGGCGACCTCGAGCCGCTGGGTGTCGAGCAGGCGGAAGAGCTTTTCGAACTCGGTGAAGGTCGGTTCGAACTGCCCGATCGCGTAGGAGAGGCTCTGGCCCTGCCCGCTGATCGCGACCGCGGATTCCTGCATCCAGCTCCGGAACGCGGCCCGGGTTTCCGGATTGAAGGTGCGGAAGATCTCGTCGAGCTGGACCGACTGGGCGACGTTGGCCTCCGGCAGGGTGCCGCCGTCGGCCAGCCGCGGACCGTTGCGGGAGCCGGGGGTGAGTTCGATGTAGGTCTCCCCCAGCAGCGTCTTGGTGCGCAGGATCGCCCTGGTCGATTCCGGCAGCGGCGCGTACTGGTTGTCGATGTCGACCGTCGCCAGCGCCTGCCTGCCGTTCGGCGCCAGTTCGATGTTCTGGACTTTGCCGACGTTGACCCCGGAGATGCGGACGTCGGACTGTTCGGCCAGCTGGGTGGCCTCGCTGAAGGGCACCTTGACCTGGTAAGGCTTCGCTTTGAAGGGAGTTGGGCCGCCGAAGGTGACCCAGAGGAAGAGCAGGATCCCGAAGCACGACAGCGCGAAGCCGGTGATCACGAGGAGCTGCGTGGTGCTGGGGGCGCGCTTGCTCATTTTTCTTTGTATTCGCAGTGGCCGGAGGCGGACTTGGGGCCGACCGGAACCGGGATTTCGGATTCGCGGGGGACACCCGCGACCTGCAGGAGCGTCTGCAGGAGCGGCTGCCTGGTGGTCAACCCGTAGGCGAGTTTGGCGCCGGTGCAGGTGATTCCCACCACGCCGCGCAGGAGCGCCCCGCCGGCGTCCTGCAGGTTGAAGGCGGCGTTGAAATCGTGGTTGAGCCAGGGGAGGTAGAAGAGATAGCTCTGTTGACGCTTCCCACCCTTCGGTTTGTAGGCCAGCTCATTGAAGAACGCGTTGAGCCCGCCGAGGGCGTTGCCGGTGCTTCGCACGGTCTTGGCGAACGGCCCCGACGCTTCCTTGCCGTGGGTCAGCACTGGGCGGATGGTGCGGGTGAAGGGGCGGAGCTGGTCGCGGATCGGCGCCGTCGTCTGGCTGAACATCCGCTCGGTGGCCTTGAAGGCGGGCGTCAGCGCCTGTGCCTGCGGAATCAGCGCGGTCAGGGCCGGATAGGCCGCCTTGGAGAAGCGGTTGGAGCTGGCGAGCCCGGCGTTCGCCGCCCGCAGGGTCGAGGGGAGTTCGCGCAGAGCGGACTGGATCGACGCCTGCTGGTTGGCGAAGTTGCCGAGGGCGGCGTCGGATGAGGTGACGAAGCGCTTGATCTCGGAGTCGCGGTGACTGAGTTCGCCGGTCAGCAGGCCGAAGTCGTGGATCACCCGGGCCAGCGCCCGATGCCGCTGCGCCACCACCCGGTTCAGCTTCGCGGTGTAGTGGACGAAGGGCTGAAAGCGCCGCAGGGCGTTGCCGAGCTGCACCCCGCGCCCGCCGATCCCCTGCGCCCCGCCGGCGACCAGCAGCTGGATGTACTGGCGGGTGTCGGCGTCCAGCGTCGAGAAGAACCGGTCGAGTTCGGTGTTCGGTTCGGTCTGGGCGAGGGTGAAGTGGGCGCCGTCCTCGACGTGCTTGGTCCCGGTCCCCGGTTCGACCTCGACCGTCATGTCGTTCAGCCCGGTTTTCGGCCGCAGCAGGAAGCTGGCGTTGGGGTGGATCAGCTGCATGTACTTCGGCTCGATGTCCATCCCGACCACCGCGTGCCCGTCTTCGAGGTCGACCGAGGTGACCTTGCCGATCTGGATCGAGGCGATGTCGACCGCCTGCCCCTGGCCGGGCGTCACCGCCTTGGCGGTCGCGAAATCGGCGCTGATGTGTTCGAATTCTTCGCCGACGAAGGGCAGCCACGAGGGCAGCGAGGCCTTCTGCTGGGTGAAGATCCCGAGCATCATCACGGTCCCCGCGATCGCCAGGACGACGATCGCGATCGTGTCCTTGCGGTGGCCGCGCGCCTGGCGGGTGATCCAGGCCTTGAAGTGCGTCCAGCGGCCGGTCTTCGGCGTGCCGCCGGTCATGGGTTCACCCCCGCGACGGAGGGAGTAGCCGACCCGACTTCGCCCAGACCGGAATTTACGTCCGGCACCGGGTTGGAGTCGCAGCGGATTTCCGGCTTCAGCGCCGGCTCCGTGCCCAGCTGCGGCTGGTTGCCGAGCGGGTCGGCGATCGTGTAGGAGTAGTTGGTGTCTTCGCCGTACGTTCCTCCTACTTTGAGCCCGTTCGGGTTCGGTTCGCCGGCCAAGACGTCGGCGCCGCCGACCTGGGACCTGACGTAGGGGCCGTTGCCGTCGAAATTCTGACTCGCGCTGACCAGGTTGGCGAGAGTGAAGAAGAACTCGCGGTAGTTCGGCCCGCCGGTGCTGAAGCGGTCTTCGACCACCTGGTTCCCGGTCGGCACCAGGACCTTGGTGGTGCAGAGGCTGAGCTGGTTGAGCTGCGGCAGCGTCGTTTCCTTGCCCGCCTGGGCGGCGCCGGCGAGGCCGGGGATGGATTCGCGCAGCAGCTTGGCGACGCCGCCGCCCTCCTTGCCGGAGAGCAACGGCCGAACCTGCGCCATCCAGGGCCTCGAGGTGCCGATCAGTTCCGGCAGCTCGGCGACCGCCGGGGTCAACTCGATCGCGTAGGTGCGCAGCGGCGGCAGCGTGCGGTTGAGGCTGACCAGCGAGGAGTGGGCGACCTTCAGGGTCGGCGCCAACAGGTGGACGGTGGTCGAAAGATTGGTCGACTGCGCCGCCAGCGCCCCGGTGAAGACGTTGAAGTTGTCGATCAGCCCCTGCAGGTCGGACTCGCGACTGGCGAGGGCGCCGAAGGCCCGCCCGGCGCTGGCGACCAGTCGTGAGAGATCCTTCTGTTCGGTCCCGAGCAGGGCGTTGGTGACCTGGGCGCTGTAGCGGCCGGCGTCGGCGCCGTACTTGAAGGCACCGTTGAGGGCTTCGGCACCCGTCTTCCCTTTCACCTCGGGCAGCTGGGTGAGGTCTTCGGCGGCGCTGGGCTCGTGGGTGAGCGCCGTGCCATAGCTCTCCAGCAGGCGGCTGAGGTCGGCGCGGACGGGCGACTGCAGCGCCGTCAGCACCTGGTCGATCTGGACCGCGGTGGAGGTGCGGCTGACCGGGATCGCGCCGCCGCTGCCGAGTTCCGGCGCGCTCGGGCTGCCGGGGTCGAGTTCGACGAAGAAGTTGCCCTCGAGGAAGATCCGCGGGCGGATCGCCGCGGCGGCGTCTTCGTGGATCGGCCGGCCGGAGCCGTCGACGGTGAAGGTGATTTTGGTCGCGTCGCCGTCGCGTTCGGTCGAGATCACCTTGCCGACGTCGACGCCGGCGATCCGCACCGGCGAGTTGAGGGCGATGTTGGCGGAGTTGGCGAAGGTCGCGTTGATTTCGTAGCCGTAGCTGGTGAACGGCACGTGCCCGGTGAACGCCAGGTAGGGGCCGACCGTGAAGACGAGGATGAAGATGACCGCGATCATCGCGTTGCTCGGCCGCCACCCGATGCGCCGCTTGGTCGCGCCCTGCCTGGTGTCGCGCTCGGGCAGGCGGCTCACTTCTTCACCTGCCCGCGAGTAGTGGTCCCCAGTACCTTGGGCGCGTTGCCGATCACGGTCTTGCCCGGGATGTACTTCTCGTTGCCGGCTTCGCATCCGTGCGGCTGTCCCGGGGCTCCGGTCTGCGGGTACGGGTTGTAGTGCAGGTAGTTCCCTCGTGCGAGGTTGCCGGTTCCGCTGCCACTGGCCGGCGCCGAGGCGGGCCCGGCCTCCGCGTTCAGCCCTTCGGGCAGCTGCGAGCTGAGGAGGTTGAGCCACTTCCCCTGTGAGTTGCCCTGGGTATTGGCGTTGCCCAGGTTCTGGAAGAAGAGGGTCAGGTAGTTGCAGGTGGTCTGGGCCGGGGCGATGAAGGTGAGCGAGGGCTTCAGCAGCTTGTTGGTGTCGGTCAGCAGTTCGAGCCCGTTGGAGACGCCCGGCGCTTCCTGGAAGGCGACCAGCGCTTCCGCGGTCGGCTGCAGCTGGCTGTTGAGGACCGGGCTGGCGTTGAGCACGGGGACCCCGGCGTGGAGCGATTCGGCGATCACAGGCGAGGTCTCCGCCAGCGCCCTGGCGCCCGGCGTCAGCGCCGCGAAGAAGCGCTGGGTGTCGTGCAGGAACGGCCGTAGGACGGGCAGGTCTTCGATCGCCGTTTCCTCGGTCGAGGGGCTCTTTTCGATCGTTTCCTGGATGTAGGGGCGGGAGACGCGGGCGAAGGCGGCGAAGGTCCGGTCGAGGGCGACGAACAGGCTCGCCTGCTGTTCGGCCACCGGCGCCACCGTCGCCGAGAGTGCCTCCAGCGCCCGCCAGAAGCCGGCGAAGTCGGTGCCGGGGGCGACCAGGGCGCGGAGCACCGGCTGCCCGTTCACCGCCAGCCGCCGCAGGGCGCCGATCGCTTCGTTCAGCTGCGGCCCGCGGCCGGCGAGGGCGTTGCCGAAGCCGGCCTCGTTGCGGCGGATCGCCTGCCTGGTCTTCTTGTCGAAGATGCCGAAGAACTGGTCGATGTCGACCGGTTCGGGCTTGGCGGCGGAGACCGGGATCGTTTCCCCCGGGGCGAAGCCCTTGGTGGAGCTGCCCGGCGTGATCTGGAGGAACTTCAGCCCGAGCGCCGACTTCGGCCGGACCATGATCGTCGAGTCGACCGGCAGCGGCTCGACGCTCTTGTCGAGGCTGAGCGAGAGCTCGGCGGCGACCCTGCCGTCGCCCGTCTGGACCGGCACCACGGACTTGACGATGCCGACGCGGACGCCGCCGACGCGCACCTCGTTGCCCTTGACCAGCGCGTCGGCGTTGGGCACCCGCGCCTTCAGGTTGTAGGTGGAGACGAAGGGCAGGCCGTTGTTGGCGTTGTAGGCGAGGAAGACGGCGACGATCACGACCAGCACGGTGACCGCCCCGACCAGGATCGGGCTGCTCGCGACTCCCTGTAGTCCACCGCGGTTCCTCATGGCCCCAGCAGGTAGTTGAGGAGCGGGGCGGTGCCCGCGGTCCGTTCGGCTGCGGTCTTGGCGGCGCCGGAGACGGCGCCCTTCGCTTCGGCTCCGGCGGCGGCGCCGCCCTGGCCGATCCCGGTCGCGCCTCCGCCTCCGGCGCCGGTGCCGCCGTTCTGTTCTTCCTGCGCGCGCTGGAGCAACTGCAGCAGGCGTGCGGTGCTGAATTCAGCGCCTTCGGCGGCGCCTTCCCCGTTGAAGCGGGCGACGCAGCCGGATTCGCCACTCGGGCTGTAGGAGTATTCGAGGCAGTTGGTGAGGGCAACGTGAGTGCGGCCGAAGTGCCCGTATTGATCGAAGCCGTTGAAAGCACCGGTGGTGTTGTAGATCAGCTTCACCAGCGAGTCCCAGCCGCCAGTCTGCTTGACGTTGACCAGCAGCTTCGCCAGTTCGTTGGTCGGCACGACCCCCGACTTGGCCAGGTCGCGTGCCTGCTTCACCACCGGATCGGCTTCGGCGAAGATCGGGCCCGATGCTTCGCCGGCCTTGCCGAGGCTCTTCAGCGAGACGGTCAGCGCTTCGGAGAAGGGGGGCAGCGTGCGGGTCGCGTCGGTCAGCGAGGGCGCCGCTTCGCCGAGATATTCGAACAGCGGCGTGCCGGCCGTGGAGAAGCCCTGGAGACTGCGCATGGTCTGCCGGAACTGCGCCAGGAAGGCGGGGAGCTTCTGCAGCGATTCTTCGAGCTGGGCGCCCTTTTCGGAGCTCGCCTGGGCGGCGGCGCCGGCGTTGGAGATGAAGCCGGCGACGTGGGAGCGCTGGCGCGAGAGCGGCCCCAGGATCGCCTCGGAGTCGCTGGCCAGCTGCGCCAGTTCGTGGCGCTCGCCGGAGAGGATGCCGAACAGGCGGTCGACGTCGCGCAGCACCGGGTTGGCCCGCTTGACCAGGACTTCGAGGTCTTCGCCGCGGCCGGCGAGGCCGGCGCCGAGTTCGTTCAGGATCAGGCGGAAGCGCTGCGCGTAGGGGAGCGTCTGGATGTTGTTGATCAGGTCCGGGTCGACGCTGGCGCCGTTGCTGCCCAGCGGCAGCAGGTACTGCCCCTTGCCCGGGCCGGATTCGAGCTTCTCCAGCGGCGGCGGCGCCGGCGTTCCCGGGGCTCGCGGCAGGGTCGGGCGGCAGTCGACGAACCTCTCGCCGATCAGCGACTGCGGCCGGATCAGGCAGCTGGCGTCGCGGCGGAAGTCCTGGAAGCCGGGGTCGGTGATGTCCATCACGATCACCGCCTTGCCGGGCACGGCGACCAGCTTGCCGTCGCGGTAGGCAGCCGGTTCGCCGGGAAGCGAGACCGAGACCGATTCGATCGTGCCGACGTTGGCGCCGGCCACCCGGACCTGCTCGCCGTTGACCATGAAGGCGCCGTTGTCGAAGATCGCCCGGACGACGTAGCCGCTGCTGCCGCTGCTGCCGCCGGCGAGCACCAGGACGACCGCGACGACGGCCGCGACCAGAGCCCCCGCGATGACCAGGCGCCGCGTCATCCGCCGGGGGGGACGTCGGAGGGATTGCATTCGGAGGGACTGACGCTGCTGCCGCCGAAGGGCGGGTTGACGTACGGGTTGGACCCGTCGGCTGCCTTCTGGGTCGCGCCGCCCGGGCAGCGGCGCTTGGCCGTCGCTTCGCTGCCGAAGGCGCCGAACTGTTCGCCCCGGGTGATCGGTTTGAGGGCGCCTTCGGCGGGGGCGAAGAGGTTCTGCGCCGAGGGGGAGGCGCGGACGTAGTGCCCGTTGCCGTCGTAGTAGCCGCTGACGGCCGCCAGCTTGCCGGCCGCATTGAAGAGGTCCGGCGTGTAGGCCCGGATGAAGTTCAGGTTGGGCTGGAAGGCGGCGATCGCCGCTTCGGAGTGCGGGAAGGCCTTCGAGGCGCGTTCCTGCACGGTCGGCAGCACTTCCAGCAGTTCGCCCGCGTCGTTCCCCTTGCCCGGCTTGGCCACGGCCAGCCGCAGGTTGCGCGTGAACGGCACCAGCTTCTGGAAGATCGGCCGCAGTTCGGCCAGCCACGGCGCCAGGTCCCTGGTTGCCGGCTTCGCCGTTTCGACCAGCGGTTCGAGGTCGCCGAGCGCCGCCCGCAGGTTGACGAAGGTGGTGTTGCTCTGCCGCAGCACCGGCGGCAGCCGCTGCAGCGACCGGTCGAGGGCGACGTTCTCGCCGGCGATCGCGCTGAAGGCGGTGTCGGCGTTGGCGATCGCGCTGGAGAGCTGTTCGCCGCGCCCGGCGACCGCCGTCACGAGCTTGCTGGAGCTGACGACGAAGCGTTCGAGCAGGCGCTGGTCGGCGTTCAGTTCGCCGGCGAAGGCGCCGGCCCGGTTCAGCGCCGGCCCGAAGTACTTGAAGCTTTCGTTGGCGGCCTTGCCCTGGCCCGCGTAGACCGCCGAGTTGCCCTTGATGAAGTCGGCCAGCCCCTTGCGCACCGAGGGCGGGAAGGTGTTGAAGAGCTGGTCGATGTCGACCGGCGTGGTCGTCGCCGAGAGCCCCAGCGTCGCCCCTCCCTCCAGCGCCGGGCTGCTGTTCGGCCCGGGGCTGATCGAGACGTAGTGGTTGGCGACGCCGGAGAGCGAGGTGGCGCGGATCACCGCCGTCGTCCCCTCGTGCAGCTGCTGTTCCACTTCGACGTGGACTTCGGCCAGGTTGTCTTCGCTGAGGTCGATGCTTTCGACCGTGCCGACCGGCGAGCCGCCGATCAGCACCTGGTTGTCGGGGACGAGCTGGCCGGCGTTCTGGAAGACGAGCGTGTACTTGTACCCGCCGCCGCCGCCAAGGAGGACGACCGCGAGCACGACGACGCCGATCGCCAGGGCCGCCACGACCGCGATTCGAGCCGGGGAAAACCCTCGGCTCGGGGCCGCTCCTTTCTCCTCGCCTAATGCATTGGCAGCCACGGATCGTCGCTTGTTCGTTCCCCGACCCCCTCCGACCCGGCGGAACGGCGGTCGAATCGTATCCGAGCCACTCGTCGCCAAGTGCGTGCCGAGCGGGTACTTAACTGGAATTCAACGCGCTACTCTGGGACGCGGGAACGGTTAGGGGATAGGGAGGCGCTCGCCAAATCGAACTGGAGGAGCGACTCAATGCGCAAACGTGTTTATCTGATCGCGGTACTCGCGGTCGCAGCCACTGCCGCGATCGCGGCATCGGTCGCCCTGGCCGGGCCCGCCGGGCGCTACGTGCCGAGCGCGGACGGCAACTCGCAGGCCGTGGGCGCGGTGCTGACGCCGAAGAAGCTGGGCAAGAAGAGTTTCACGCCGGCGGCACTCGAAGTCACGACGAAGCTGTTCAGCTCGACCGCCGCGGACGGCGTGCCCGTGCCGACCACGAACGTGCTGCTCGACTTCGACAAGAACGCCAGGATCTTCACCAAGGGCGTGCCCACCTGCAGCGCCTCGAAGCTGCAAAACACCTCGACCGAAGTCGCGCTGCAGAAGTGCAAGCGCGCCAAGATCGGCGGCGGCACCGCCACCGCCCTGCTGCGCGTCGGCACCAACGTCTACACCGTCAAACAGACCGTGACCGCCTTCAACGGCGCCCCCCAGGGCGGCAAGCCGGTGGTCCTCCTCCACACCTACGGCACGACCCCGATCCAGACCACGCTGGTCCTGATCGGCAAGGTCTCGAACTACAACAAGGAAGGCTACGGCCCCCGCCTCGACGTCGAAGTGCCGCTGATCGCCGGTGGCGAAGGCGCGCTGACCTACTTCAACGTCAAGATCGACCACAAATACAGCTACAAGGGCAAGCGGGTCAGCTACATCTCGGCCAAGTGCCCGAACAACAAGCGGCTGAAGACCCGCTCGGTCTTCACCTTCCACGACGGCGAAAGCTCGAACCCGGTCTACAAGCAGACCTGCAAGCAGAACCCGAAGAAGTAGCCGTCAGACGCTGAACTTGGGGATCGCGCGGGCGAGCGGCTTCGGCAGCCACCAGACGCGGTCCCCGATCAGCAGCATCAGCGCCGGCAGCAGGACGATCCTGACCACGGTCGCGTCGAGGATCACCGCGACGGTCAGCCCCACACCGAGCTGGCTGACCGTCGCGATCGGCGCCCCGGCGAAGGCGACGAAGACGGCCATCATGATCGCCGCCGCGCCGGTGATCACGCCAGCGGTCTTCTCCAGCCCGAAGTGGATCGCGGCGGCGTTGTCGCCCTCGCGGTCGTAGTGCTCGCGCATGCGGATGAGCAGGAAGACCGCGTAGTCGATCGAGAGCCCGAAGACGAGCCCGAAGATCATCACCGCCCCGACCGCGTCGACGTAGGCGTGGCCGCCCAGCGGCAGCGAGGAGGGCACGTGGAAGAGCAGGGTGAGGACGCCGAAGGCGACCCCGACCGTGAGCAGGTTGAGGCCGACCGCAATCGCCGCCAGCGGGATCGCCCGCAGCACCGCGACCAGGACCAGGAAGGTGACCAGCGTGATCGCCGCCACCACCCACGGGATCCGCGCCTTGGTGACGTGGCTGTAGTCGTTCAGCTGGGCGGCGCCGCCGGCGACCCCGGTGGCGAGGCCGGAGTCGGCGCTGAGCTGCTCCGATTCTTCTTCGAGGGTCTTGTTGAGGGCGATGGAGCCGTCGGTGTTGAAGGTGTAGCGGGAGATCACCAGCATCGAGGCTGCCTGGCCGCCGTGGCGCAGGTCGAGCGCGTTGCCGGCGGCTTCGCGCGTGCGGGACGGGGCGCCGTCGATCGCCGAGAGCACGAAGTACCCGGAGTTGAAGAGGTTCGGCGAGGCCCGCCGAACCCGCCGCGCCTGGCGGCGGATCCGCGCCTTGCCGGTGAGGACGCTGACGCTCGCTTCGCGCAGCCCCGACTGCAGCGGCTGCACCTGTTCGGCGCCCGAGGCGAGGTTCGCTTCCAGGGCTTCGGCCCCGCCGCTCAGCTGGGAGATCCCGCTGACCAGTTCGCTCGCCCCGCCGCTCAGTTCGGAGAGGCCCGTGCCGAGTCGCCTCGCTTCCTTGGCAAGCTTCGCGGACCCGGAGGCGAGTTGTTCGGCGCCACGATGCAGCCGTTCCAGCCCGCGGGTGAGCTTTTCCGCGCCCGCGCCGAGCTTCTTCAGGGTGCTCAGCGTCGAGACGATCCAGTACGTCGTCTTCTTCGACTCGGCGTGGTCTTCGATCAGCCGTTCGTCGAGCGCGGTCAGTTCCGCCGGCAGGCCGGCGTAGCCCTCCGCGTAGGGCTGGCCGCTCGCCGGGTCGGCGCCGCTGACCGCGGCCAGAGCCTGTTCCACCGCCGCCGACGCCGCCGCGTAGTTCGGGTCCGACCTACCGGTCGTCATTCCCTGCAGCTGCGCAAGGGCCGCGACGAGCTGTTCGTCGGCTACCTGAGCCGGCCCGACCAGCTGCGGCAGCTTCGAGTTCGCCTCTTCGTTCAGGCTCTTCTCCAGCTTGCGGGACAGAGGCAGGGCGTTGGCGTGCAGGTTCGCGTACCAGCTGCGAATGCCGAGCTTCAGCTGCAGCGCCGCGATCGCCGCCGTCTGCAGCGCTTCGCTCATCCGCGCCGTCCCCTTGGCGAAGCGGTCCAGGGCGGCGATCGCTTCGGCGCTGCCGGCGCTCGCCTTGCCCAGGCCGACGGCGATCAGCTCGGCCCCTTCGCCGGCCCGGTCGGAGCCCAGGGCCAGCAGCCCGGCGCCCTGGCTGGCTTCCGCGATCCCCGTCTGCAGCCGGCCCACCCCGCCCGCCGCCACGGCGAGGTTGCGGCCGAGCTTGCCGAGTTCCTTGACCGGGCCGATGTTCCCGTCCGAGGAGAGGGCCGCGTTGCCGGTTTCGCGCAGCGGCTCCACCCGCTTTGCGAGCTGGGCCGGTCCGACGACCGCCTGCACGCCCGGCAGCGAGGCCAGCCGGTGCTGGAAGCGTTCGAGCGCGCCGAGGCTCTTGGGGTCGGTGATCGGGCCGTCCTTGCTGACGGCGACGATCTGGAACGGCGCGTCCCAGCCTGGCCCGATTTCGCGGTCCACCAGCTCGGCGTCGCGGCGGACCGGCGAGCTGGTCGAAAGTTCCTCCGGGCTGGGCGGACCGGTCTTGAGCGCGATCGCCGGCGCTGCCAGGGCCAGCAGCACCACGCCGATCAACGCGGCCACCGGCGCCGGCCGCTTCAGCGCGGCGCCGACGAAGGCCATCAGCCGCGAGCGGCCCCCCGCCTTGGAGCCGATCCGCCAGCGGTCGACGTTGGGCCCGAGCAGGGTCAGCAGGGGCGGCCCGACGATGTTGGAGACGGCGATGCTGAGGACCACGACCATGATCACCGTCCCCGCCAGCGAGGCCAGCAGAGACCCGGGCAGGATGAACAGCGCGACGACCATCGAGAGCGCCAGCGTGCTGCCCGCGAAGACCGTCGTGCGGCCGGCGGTCCTCCGGGTCAGGCGCGCCGCCTCGGCGGGCTCCGCCCCCGCCGCCAGCTCCTCGCGGAAGCGGGAGACCATCAGCAGCGCGTAGTCGACCCCAAGCGCCAGCCCCATCATCGTGCAGACGGTCAGGGCGAAGGCGTCGATGCTGAACCAGGAGGTGAGGAAGTAGAGGATCCCGCGCGAGGCGACCACGGTGACGGCGCCGAAGGAGAGCGGTATCGCCGCCGCGATCGGCGAGCGGAAGACCAGCAGCAGGATCAGCAGCAGGAACGGCAGGGCGATCAGCTCGCCGCGCTCGCTGGCCGCGATCGACTCGCTCTGGATCGCCCGCGAGATCGTCGCGAATCCGGTCTGGGTGACCCGCACCGGCGGGTGGATCTCTGCTTCGAGGGTGCGTTCGAGCTGCGGCACGGTGTCGTTGACCGCCGTTTTCACGTCGACGTGGAAATCGGCCAGGATCAGCGCCCGGTCCGGCTTCGGCCGCAGGTGGCCGACCGAGCCGCGGTCCCAGGGCGAGAGGGTGGTGGCCCCGGGGTCGCGCCGCAGCGCCCTCACCAGTTCCGGGCCCTGGCGGTCGATCGCCGCCGCCGGGCCGCGCAGCAGGATCGCGAACGGCGCCGAGTCTCCGAAGTGAGCGCGCAGCATCGCCTGGGCGCGCGAGGAGGCGGTGCCGGGGACGTTGAGCGTGGTCGGGTCGAGCCTGGATTCGACGCCGGTGCCGGTCAGCCCGAGGGCGACCAGAAGCGCGGCCGCGACCGCCAGCACGGCACGGGGGTGGCGCAGCAGCCACGGCTGCCTCCGGCCCGCGCCGGAGGGCTCGGACCTCGAGCCTCCCCTGCTCCTCCTCGTTCCCACCCTGCTAGTTTGCCGGTAGGGGCCTACGGGAGGAGCGAACGTATGCGGAAGACTGTGTTAAGAGCGTCCGCGGCGGCAGTCGCCGTGCTGCTCGTCGCTGCTGCGGGTGCGGCTGCGCTGGTGCTGCGGGCGGGCGAAATCGTCGTCACCACGGATGGCGGCTTCACGCCGACTGCCCTGCCCAAGCACAACTTCGCTCCGATCCAGCTGCACGGCTACGGCAAGATCTCGACCGCCAACGGCGAACTGCCGCCGGTGCTGGAAACGATCACCCTCTGGTTCGACAAGCACGGATCGGTCGAGACGCGGGGGCTGCCGATCTGCACGCCCGGGAAGCTGGCGGCGACGACCACCGCGCAGGCTCGCAAGCTCTGTCCCGGCGCGATCGTCGGCAAGGGCTTCGGCAAGGCGGTGATCAAGTTCCCCGAACAGGCGCCGATCTCGGCTTCTTCGCCGATCACGATCTTCAACGGGCCGAAGAAGCACGGTAACCCGACCGTCCTCGCCCACGCCCACCTCACCGTGCCCGGCCCGACCACCTTCGTGGTCCCGATCGAGATCCAGAAGGTCCACGACGGGCGCTTTGGCTTCAAAACCGTGGCGACGATCCCGAAGATCGCCGGTGGCGCCGGGATCCCGATCTACGGCAGCCTGAAGATCGGCCGTACCTGGAAGTACAAGGGGAAGAAGCTCAGCTACGTCAACGCCAGCTGCCCCGACGGCCGCCTGCAGGCACAGGGCCAGTTCGCCTTCAAAGACGGCACCACCCTGCAGGGGCAGCTGCTGAAACCGTGCAAGGGCAAGTAGATGAGGAGGGGGCTGCCGCGAGCGCTCGCCGCGGCAGCCGTCGTCGCCCTCTTCGCCTGCGCGACCGCCTACGCGATCCGGGCTGAAGTCGGCGCCACCTACGTCAGCGCCACCGCCAGCCTGACGCCGCGGACGCTGCCCAAGCACGGCGGCGCACCGGTCAGCCTCAGCACCGTCACCCGGATCGGGACCAAGGACGGATCCCCGCCGCCGGTCCTCCGCAAGCTCGTCTTCCTCGTCGACGGGCACGGTTTCATCGACGCCGAGGGGGTGCCCGTCTGCACCCTCGCCAGGCTCGCCCACACGACCCCGGCACAGGCCCGCAAGCGCTGCTCCCGGTCGCTGGTCGGCAAGGGCACCGGCAGGGCCGTCGTCAACCTGCCCGGCCAAGCGCCGATCAAGATCAGGTCGCCGCTCTCCTTCTTCAACGGGCCGAAGGTCGGCGGCATGCCGAGCCTGATCGCGCACGCCTACGTGACCGTGCCGGTGCCGCAGACCCTGCTCGTCCCGATCGCGATCGAAAAGGTCGGCCACGGGCGCTACGGCTACCGCGCCGAAGTCGAACTGCCCGACATCGCCGAAGGCTACGGCGCCCCGACGCTGGCCGAAGCGACCGTGGGGGTCACCCGCAAGCGCCACGGCAAGACCGTCGGCTACCTCAACGCCTACTGCTCCGGCGGGCGGCTGCAGGTCCACGGCACGCTCAGCTTCGACAACGGGGACTTCTTCCCGACCACGCTGACGTCGCCATGCCACTCTCCGCGCTGAGAGCTGCGGCGCTTCTCGCCTGCGCCCTGGCGGCGCTCCTCACCGGCGTCGCACACGGGGCGCTGGTCGAAGTCGAAGGCCTGGTCCTGCGCGCGAGCGGCGGCTTCCAGCCGCAGACGCTACCCCGGCACGGCTTCGCGCCGATCCGCTTCGAGGGGCGCGTCGCGATCGCGGCCAGAGACGGTGGCCGCCCCTCGCCGCTTCGGCAGGCGATCGTCGACTTCGACCGCGACGGCCGCCTCGGCGTCGTCGGGCTGCCGACCTGCCCACCGGCCCGGGTCGCCGCCGCCAGCACGGCGGAAGCGCGGCGCCTCTGCCGCGGCGCGATCGTCGGCGACGGGCGGATCGAAGCGCTGGTCGCCGTCGGCGGCGGCAGCATCCCGGTCAGCTCGCCGCTGACGATCTTCAACGGCCCGCGCGTGGACGGCCACCCGACCGCGGTCCTGCACGCCCGCACCACCGTTCCCGCGGTCCAGACCTACGCGATCGAGGCGCCGATCGAGCGGCGGCGGGGCGAATTCCGCTACCGGGTCACGCTCGAGATCCCCCCGATCGCCGGCGGCCTCGGGGCGATCACCGGGATCCGAGTCGACATCGGACGGCGCTACCGCGCCGGGGGCAAACGCCGCAGCTACGTCTCCGCCAACTGCTCCGACGGAATCCTCCGCACCCACGGCCGCTTCGGCTTCGAAGACGGCACGATCATCGACGGCAGCGTCGAAAAGTTCTGCCGGGCGAGATAGCCGCGGCGGCCGACCGGGCCTCGCCCGAGGCCCCGAGCTTCCTATAATCGCCTGTCCCGGGCCGTTAGCTCAGTTGGTAGAGCAGGAGACTCTTAATCTCAAGGTCGATGGTTCGAGCCCATCACGGCCCACTCCTCCCGGCCGGCGCTATCCGCCGAGGCCGGTGCCGCCGGTGAGGCCGCCGCCGAGCGGGTTTTCGAGACCTTCCTTGCCCGCTTCCTTGCTCGCCTTGTTGTAGGCGACCAGCTGCTTCTGGAATTCCTTCGCCCGTTTTTCGACTTCTTCCAGCTGGTTTTCGAAGTTTTCCCGTTCGAACTTCGTGTGCGCGTACTTGAGGGCTTCCTTGCCCGCCTTGTTCGCGGCGGCGTAGTCGAACGTGAACATCGTGTACAGGGCCAGCGTGCTGAGCGAGTTGAGGCTCGGGCGCTGTTCGGCGACGATCTGCTGCGCTTCGGTGGCGGCCTTGACGTTGGCCTCGGCTTCGTTGCCGTTGGACGACGTCTGCGCCAGGGCGAAGAGGACCTGGGACATCTGCTGCGCCCCGGTGGCGCTGGGCTTGTCGGTCGCTTCGAGGTATTCGCTCCAGGCTTCGCTCGCTTCCTCGTACTGCAGCTGCCCTTCGGGGGTCAGGGCCTGTTCGCCGTTCGAGCTGACTTCGACCAGGCTGTTGCCGGCGTTGATCCGGGCCCGGGTCAGAGCCAGCAGCTGGTCCGGTTCTTCGGGGCTCTTCTTCAGCCGCCGTTCGATCCGTTCCGCCTGTTCTTCGTAGCCGGCGGCGGCGCTCGAGCCGCTGCTGCTGGTTCCGAGCAGGTTGCCGATGTTGACCGGACCGACGACGAGGAAGAGGCTGGCGCCCATCAGGATCGCGAGGATCGCGTAGACGAATTTGACGACGTGCTTACGCCGTCCCCGAATGTCGAAGACCATCCTGCGCTCTTTGTTGCCGCCTGATGCCATAGCTCGTTCGCTCTACTCCTGGGTAGAGGGCTCCGCTACCCCTCCCGACTCTCCCGACCGGTCGAATACCCGAGCCAGCAAGATACTCAACTCGAAGAGGACCAGCAGCGGCACCATCTCGATGATCATCGAAACCGGGTCGACTCCGGGCAGGGCGGCGGCGATGATCGCGATCAGGAGATAGGCGTAGCGACGGTTGGCGGCGAGCTGGTCGACGCTGACTATTCCCATGCGGGTGACGGCGAGCAGCACCAGCGGCAGCTGGAAGACCAGGCCACAGGCGACCATCGTCATCGAGAAGAAGCTGTAGTAGTCGTGCGCCCGCACCTGGACGTTGAACTGGTCGTTGTTGAAGTTGAGCAGGAACTTCACCGCCGCCGGCATCACGACGAAGTAGCCGAAGGCGAGACCGGCGAGGAACAGGGCCGGGAAGAGCAGCAGGATCGGCGTCACGAACCGGCGCTCGGAGGGGCTGAATGCCGGCAGCACGTAGGCGTAGACCTGGTAGAGGACGATCGGCAGCGCGAGGACGATCGCGCCGTAGGCCGCGACCGTGACGGTCGTCGTGAAGGGCTCGGTTACGCCAAAGGTGGTCAGCTTCTTGTGCCCGGCGGGCAGCGGGCCGCCGGCGATTTCCAGCAGCAGGTGGTTCTGCCAGAAGCAGAGCGCGAGGGCGACGCCGAAGACGGCGATGCAGACGACGATGCGGCCGCGGAGCTCGTCGAGGTGCTCGACGAGGCTGAGGCGATCCTCATGGGAGACCGCCTTGATGCGGCGCGGCATCCCGGTGGGACCTCAGCCTCGTTTGTCGTTGACGACCTCGGCCTCCGCTTTCTCAGCGGGGGTCGCGGTCGCCTGCGAGGCGCTCAACGCTTTGACGTCGTCGTCGTCGTCTTTCTCACCCGTGACCGATTCTTTGAACTCGCGGATGCCGCGACCGAGGCTGTTGCCCAGCTCCGGCAGCCGTTTGGGGCCGAACACGACCAGGGCGATGATGAGGACTACGACGATCTCTAGGGGACCGATGTTTCCGAGCATTGCAAGCATGGTACCGGGCTGGCCTAGTCGCCGGATCGGCCTTGGGCGAGGTTTTAGATACCCGGTATTGGGATTTATCCGCCCTGGTGCGGAAAAGTACGGATCAAGTAGCCGTCGAATGGGTTCGATAGTTGGGAGATGAGGGAGCCGACCGACAACAGGGCGACAGCGGTCAAGGACCTGCACATCTGCCCGCAATGCGGGTCGGATCTGGTCCAGCCGACCTGCTGGGAGCAGGCGGGGGACCGCTCCCACTGGCGCGTCTGGCGGCGCTGCCCCGAGTGCGAGTGGTCCTGCGACGGCATCCACGGCGAGGGCGAGATCGACGCCTTCGACGAGCAGCTCGACCTCGGCGCCCACGAGCTGGCCGACGAGCTGCGGGCGCTGGAGCGCGCCAACATGGTCGAGATGGCCGACGTCTTCGTCACCGCCCTCGCGGCCGACCTGATCACCGCCGACGACTTCGCCTGAGGCCGGCGGGCCGATCGCGGGCCCGCGCCGAGGGCTTCGCCCCCCGGCGGTCAGCTGTAGCGCTGGACGACGCCGTCGGCGACGAGGTCGAGGAGGCGCCGCTGTTCGGGCTCGAACCCGGCTTCGCCGAGGCGGCGCTTCGCCGAGGCGACCATCTCCAGGGCACGGGAGCGAACCCCCTGCAGTGCACCCGTCGCGGCGATCCTGTCGCAGAGCGCCTCCGCGGCGGCGCTGTCGAGCGCACGCAGGTCGACCTCGCGGATGCCGGGATCTGCCGCGGCGGCCTCGATCACCGGCAGCGTCACCGTGCCGTCGAGCAGGTCGGTGCCGCGCGCCTTACCGGTCCGCTCGGGCGGGCCGCTGACGTCGAGCACGTCGTCGAGCAGCTGGAAGGCGAGCCCGATCTCGGCGCCGAAGGCGCGCAGCCGCTCCTCGTCGCGGCCGAGCAGGCACGCGCACTCGAACAGGCGCGCCGTCTTCAGCCGGCAGCGGGCCAGGTAGCGCTCCTCGTCGATCCCGAGGTCGAAGGCGTCGTGGCGCTGGGCGAGCTCTCCGCGGGCGAGGGCGACCGAGGCGTCGGCCAGCAGCGCCAACTCGCGGGAGTCGCCGGCGGCGGCCAGCAGCGCGAAGGCCCGCGAGAGCAGCAGGTCGCCGGTGGCGACGGCGCGCTCGCGGCCGGAGGTCGCGGCGACGGTCGGCACGCCACGGCGCAACGGCGCCCGGTCGAGGACGTCGTCGTGGACCAGGGTCGCCATGTGGACCAGCTCGATCGCGGTCGCGGCGCGGACCGCGCGCGCGCCGTCCTCCTGCCCCGCGCAGAGCAGGACCAGCATCGGCCGCAGCCGCTTGCCGCCTGCCTCCAGCGTGGCGGCGGCGTCGGCGCGCAGCGGCTCCCCGTGCTCGGCGATCGCCGCCCGCAGCCGCTCCTCGACCTCGCCGAGGCGCGCCGGCAGCCAGCGGCTCGAGGCGTCGAGCACCGCCGTCACCGGCGGCGGGACGGCCGATGGACGGGTCACCGCTTGGTGCCGCTGTGGATCGCGATGATCCCGCCCGCCAGCACCGTGTAGCGGATGCTCTCGAAGCCGGCGCCGTCCATCTTCTCGGCCAGGCCGAGCGGGCTGGGGAAGCTGCGGACGGATTGCGGCAGGTAGGAGTAGGCCTCGGGATCGCTGGAGAAGGCCCCCAGCAACGGGACGATGCGATCGAACCAAAGCGAGTAGAAGGTCGACAGGGGCGGCCGCGTCGGCTGGGTGATCTCGAGGATCACCGCCCGGCCGCCGGGCTTCAGCACGCGGGCCATCTCGCGCAGGCCGCGGTCGAGGTCGGCGAGGTTGCGGACGCCGAAGCCGACCGTGACCGCGTCGAAACGGCCGGCGTCGTAGGGCAGCTGCAGCGCGTCGGCCCACTCGAACCGGACGCCCTGGGTGCCGCGCGCCGCGGCCTTCTCGCGGGCCAGGTCGAGCATTGGCTCGGAGAAGTCGCAGCCGACGACGTGGCCGGCGGGCGCGACACGCCCCGACAGCTCCAGGGCCAGGTCGCCGGTCCCGCAGCAGATGTCGAGAGCCGAATCGCCGGGCCTCAGCTCGGCTCGGTCGGCCGCCCGCTCGCGCCAGCGGTGGTGCAGCCCCGCCGTCATCACCGAGTTGAGCAGGTCGTACTGCGCCGCCACGCGGTCGAACATCCGGTTCACCTGGCCGGCGAAGTCGGGCGATTGGCGGTTGTCGTTGATCGTGTCCATGGGATTCAGGGCGCGCCGGCGCCGTCTCCCGGACCGACGACTAGTCCAGTGAGGATAGGAAGTCGGCGAGCTCGTTGAGCTTCTTTTTCGGCAGATCCCTGAACGAAGGCATGATCCCGGGGCCGATTTCCACCGAGCGGATGATCGCCGCGCGCGGGATCCGTTCGCCGATGTGGGTCAGTTCGGGACCGGGGCCCGGGTTGCCGTCCTCGCCGAGTCGGTGGCAGGCGAGGCAACCCGACCCGGCGACGACCTCCTTGCCCGCTTCGTACTGCGGCGCCACCTTCAGCGAAATCGTTCCGACCCCACCGGCGTTCGCGCCCGAGTAGGTGAGGTAGCCCATCGCCAGGATCGTGATGATGCCGGCGGTGGTGGCGATCGGCCGCCGCAGCGGGTTGCGCTCCGGGCCGCGGTCGTAGAACGGCAGCAGGAGCAGCAGCACCATGCAGATGGTCGGGATGCCGATCGTCGCGATCGGGACCAGCTCCGGCGGTTTCAGCACGCGCAGGAGCTCGAAGAGGAAGAAGAAGTACCACTCGGGGCGCGGCACGTAGGTGGTCGTCGTCGGGTCCGCCTTCGGCCCCTGCTCGGCGCCGAGGATCAGCGACATCGCGATGATCACGCCGACCACGACCAGCGCCATCGCTGAGTCCTTCAGGACCGCGTAGGGGAAGAAGGGCTTGCCCTTCTTCTTGAAGACCTCGTATTCCTCGAGGTATTCCTGCTTCTCGCGCGGCTTCATGAGGTCGGGCCCGTCCCGTTGCCGCTGCCGTCGCTCTCGACCCCGGCGTCGAGCTGGGCGACCGGGATGGCGACCTTCGGTTTGGCCAGCTTCATCCACGGCGGCGCCGTGGTGCCGAGCTTCATCACGAGGTACATGTGGGCGCCGATCAGGGCGATGATCGCGCCTGGCACGAGCAGCATGTGAATCGAGTAGAAGCGGGCCAGCGTCGTCGTCCCGAGCTCGGGGCCGGCGCGCAGGAAGTCGCTCAGGTAGGGACCGACGATGGGGCCGGTGCCGTTGATGTTGATGCCGACGATCGAGGCCCAGTAGGAGCGCTGGTCGAACGGCAGCAGGTAGCCGGTGAAGGACATCGTCATCGTCAGGATCAGCAGCACCACGCCGATCACCCAGTTCAGCTCGCGCGGGTACTTGTAGGCGCCGAAGAAGAAGGTGCGGCCCATGTGCAGGAAGACCAGGATCACCATCACGCTGGCGCCCCACTTGTGCATGCCGTGCACGAACTGGCCGAGCGGGACGTCGTTGTTGATATGGGAGATCGAGGCGTAGGCCTGGGTCACCGAAGGCGTGTAGAACATCGCCAGGAAGACGCCGGTGACGGCCTGGACGATGAAGGCGAACAGCGTCGCCGAGCCGAGCGTGTAGAACCAGTTGGTCCCCTTCGGCACCTTGCGGTACATGGCGCCGGTGAGGAAGCCGGTGGCGCCGACCCGCTGGTCGACCCAGGCGAGGACGTCGACCGGGGCCTCTTTGGCCTGGCCGGTGAGGCGCTCGCCGTGGCTCGGCCGCACCGGCGGCGAGCTCTTGAGGTCGGCGGGGGCCTGGTCCTTGGGCGTGCCTGACTGCCCGGGCTTGGCCGGTTTGCGGAGCGGCGGCGGGACCACGAAGTCGGGAATCTTGGGCATCAGGGCGCCGGGAAGGTGTCAGGACGGGGCGGGTAGAGGTATTCCCAGATCCCGCCGGTGAACTCGCCGGGATCGCGGGCGCGCACCGGTTCGAGCTGGGAGGTGACGCTGTAGCGCGGGCCGAGCTCCACCTGGCCGTTGCGGACCCGGGCCTGGAAGTGGTCGAGGGGGCGCACCGGCGGGCCGCCGATCCGCTTGCCCTGGAAGTCGTAGACGCCGCCGTGACAGGGGCAGATGAAGTTGCCCGCTGCCTCGACGAAGCGGACCGGGCAGCCGAGGTGGGCGCAGCGGTTGGAGACGGCGACGAACTGGCCGGGTTCTTCTTCGAGTTCGGGCGAGCTCTTGCGCACGTAGGCGGTCGTCTTGCCGGCGTCGCCGATCCCCTCCGTTTCGGTGAAGACGACCTGCCGGTAGGTCTTTTCGACGAAGTCGGAGACCGGGCCGACCGCCTCCCAGCGCTCCTTGCCCCGGTGGAAGATCGGTGCCACGGCGAAGCCGACGGCGGGCAGGACGATCGCGGCGCCGGCGATCCCGCCCAGGCCCTGGGCGGCGATCGTGAAGGCGCGCCGGCGGGTCATCGACTCGCCCTCGAAGTAGCCCGGGGGGTCGGGCTGGGGGCGCTGCTGCCGGGGGGCCTCTTCGGCCCCGTTGCTCTTGTTTGCCTCGTCTGCCACGGTCGGTTTCGCGTTAGCGGCCGGGGAGTCTATTGCCTTCGCCGCGAGACCGGTTGGCTGACAGGGCACGCGCTTAGGAGGTGCCCGCGATCTCGCCTGCGGCAGCCCGCCAGAGAGGCGCGGCGGTGTCTGCCCGGCCCTCCGCCTGAAGCTGGGCGCAGCTGCCGATCAGGTCGGCGAGGACTCTGACCGCGGCGGTGTCGCCGAGCGCCGCCAGGCGGTCTAGGCCGAGGGCGTAGAGATAGTCGCCGGCCAGCAGCGCCAGGTCCTCGTCGTGGCCGGCCAGCAGCCGCGGCTCGCCGTAGTGCAGCAGGTAGCCCTCGTGCACCGCCTCGACCACCAGCGCGTACTCGGCCGGCGCCGAGGCCGCGCGCGGGCCGGCGGCGGCGATCGCCCCCAGCTCCGGCTCGGCGACCGGGTCGACGACGTGGGGCGAGATCGGCGTCTCCTCCTCGCGGAGCTGCGCGGCGAGGGCCCGGAGGACGTCCCCCGGGTTCACCGGAGCGCCTCCTCGACGGCCTCGCCGGCCGCTTCGAGGGTGCGGTCGACGCTGGCCTCGTCGTGGGCGAGGGAGACGAACCAGGCCTCGAACTGGGCCGGCGGCGGGTAGACGCCGCGAGCCAGCAGCGCCCGGCAGAAGCGGGCGTGGGCGTCGGTGTCGCAGGCGGTGGCGCCGGCGAAGTCCCGGACCGGCTCGGGGCTGAAGAAGAGGGTGACCAGGCCCGGAGCCGAGGCGACCTGCAGCGGGCGCCCCTGCGCGAGCACGCCGAAGCCGTCCGCGAGCCGGTCGGTGAGGGCACCGAGCCGCTCGTAGGCGGCCTGGTCGAGCCGGGCCAGGGTCGCCAGGCCCGCGGCGACGGCGAGCGGGTTGCCCGAGAGCGTCCCCGCCTGGTAGACGTCGCCGGCCGGGGAAATCCGCTCCATCGCCTCGCGCGGGCCGGCGAAGGCCGCCGCCGGCAGTCCGCCGCCCAGGACCTTCCCCATCACGGTCAGGTCGGGTTCGACCCCGTACAGCTCCTGGGCGCCGCCGCGGGCGACGCGGAAGCCGGTGATCACCTCGTCGAAGACCAGCATCGTGCCGGCCGCGCGGGTCGCCTCGCGGAGGAACTCGAGGAACCCCTCCGCCGGCGGGACGACGCCCATGTTGGCGGCGATCGGCTCGGCCAGGAGCGCCGCCACCTCGTGCTCGGCCAGCGCCCGGGCGACCGCCTCGCGGTCGTTCCAGGGGACGACGACGGTGCCCGCCGCCTGCGCCGCGGTCACCCCCGGGCTGCCGGGCACGCCCAGCGTCGCCAGGCCGGAGCCGGCGTCCGCCAGCAGGCCGTCGGAGTGGCCGTGGTAGGCGCCGGCGAACTTGACCACGACCTCGCGGCCGGTGATCGCCCGGGCGAGCCGCACGGCGCCCATCGCCGCCTCGGTCCCGGAGCTGGTCATCCGCACCATCTCGACCGACGGAAAGCGCGCCGCCACCTCTTCTGCCAGCGTCACCTCGGCCGCCGTCGCGGCGCCGTAGCTGGTCCCGCGCCCGGCCGCCTCGACCACCGCTTCGACCACCGACGGCTCCGCGTGGCCGAGGATCAGCGGCCCCCAGGAGCCGACCCAGTCGAGGTAGCGGTTGCCGTCGACGTCGACCAGCTCGCGGCCCTCGCCGCGCTCGATGAAGATCGGCTCGCGGCCGATCTGCCGCATCGCGCGGACAGGGGAGTTGACGCCGCCCGGCAGGACGCGCAGCGCCCGCTCGTACAGCCCCTCGGAGCTAGGAATGCTCGGCCTCCCAGGCCGCGTAGTCGTCGGTGAAGTAGTGCAGGCGGATCTTCTTGTACTCGGTCGAGGAATAGAGGGTGGCGCGGTCCTCGGGGCCCATCCCGCACTCCTCGGCGATCGAGTCGAGGATCGCGTCGCACTCCTCCTTGGAGCGGCCGTGGGCCATCGTGAAGACACTGTAGGGCCAGTCGGCGTAGGTCGGCCGCTGGTAGCAGTGGGAGATGCCGCGGAAGGAGGCCATGCGGCCTCCCACCTCGAGGATTTCGTCCTCGGGCACCCGCCAGACGCCCATCCCGTTGGCCGAGAAGCCGGCCCGGCGGTGGAAGAGGATCGCGGCGACGCGGCGCAGGATCTTGCGGTCGACCATCCCCCGCAGCCGCCCCAGCAGCTCCTCGGTGGAGATGCCGAGCTCGGCGGCGGCCTCGTCGTAGGGGCGCTCGACCGCGGCCATCGGCCCCTGCAGGGCCTTGATCAGGGCGATGTCGTCCTCGTCGTAGGGCTGCGGCTCCAGCTCGCGCGGCGGCGCCGCCTCGACCGCGGCGGCGAGCGCGTCGGTCCCCTTCTCCATCTCCAGGTTCATGTTGATCTTGAACAGGGTCAGGGTCGGCAGTTCGCGCATCGACTCCGCCCCGGTCTCCTCCATCAGCGCCTCCAGGGTGCCCTTGAGGCCGAGCTCGGAGTCGGGCGGGGTGGCGATCGTGAACCAGAGGTTGAACTCATGGGTGCGCAGGTAGTTGTGGGAGACGCCGGGGTGGGCGTTGACGATCTGCGCCGCCCGCTGCGGGTGCTCGGCGTCGATCTTCGCCGCCACCAGCATCGATTCGTAGCCGAGCGCGCGGGTGTCGAAGATCGGCGTGATCTCGCGGATGATCCGGCCGTCGAGCAGGCGCCGGGTGCGGGCGAGGACGTCGTCGAGCTCCAGCTCGGCCTCGGAGGCGACCAGGGCGAACGGCTCGGGATCGAGCGGGAAGTTCGACTGCAGCAGGTTCATCAGCCGCTTGTCGGTCTCGTCGAGCGGGATCGCCGAGCCGCCCTTGCGGCTGCGGGCCTTCGACTGCGGGGTCTTCACTGAAGCCAAGGAGCGGCCTCCTTCGCGTAGTAGGTGATGATCGCGTCGGCGCCGGCGCGGCGGATCGAGGTCAGGGTCTCCACCACGGCCTGGCGCTCGTCGATCCAGCCGTTCTGCGCAGCCGCCTTCAGCATCGAGTACTCGCCGCCGACGTGGTAGGCGGCGAGCGGGGCGCCGGTCGCGTCCTTGACCCGGCGCACGACATCCAGGTAAGGGGTCGCCGGCTTCACCATCAGCATGTCGGCGCCCTCTTCGAGGTCGAGCTCGGCCTCGCGCACCGCCTCCAGCGCGTTGGCCGGGTCCATCTGGTATCCGCGGCGGTCGCCGAACTCCGGGGTCGAGCCGGCGGCCTCGCGGAAGGGCCCGTAGTAGGCCGAGGCGTACTTGGCGCTGTAGGCGATGATCGGCACGTCGGAGTGGCCCACTTCGTCGAGCTGGTGGCGGATCGAGCCGATGCGCCCGTCCATCATGTCGCTCGGCGCCACCGCGTCGGCGCCGGCGTCGGCGTGGGAGATCGCGGTTTTCGCCAGCAGCTCCACGCTGACGTCGTTCTGGACCTCGCCGTCGTCGTCGACGATCCCGCAGTGGCCGTGCGAGGTGTACTCGCAGAGGCAGACGTCGGTGATCACGGTCAGCTCGGGATGGGCGCCCTTGAGCGCCCGCACCGCCATCTGCACGATCCCCTCGTCGTCGTAGGCACCGCTGCCGACTTCGTCCTTGGCGCCGGGGATGCCGAAGAGGATGACGGTGCCGATCCCGGCGACGGCGACCTCGCCCGCCTCCTCGACCAGGGCCGAGATCGAGAAGCGCTCGATCCCCGGCATCGTCGAGATCTCCTCGCGGATCCCCTCGCCGGCGACGACGAACAGGGGCTGGATCAGGTGCGCCGGGGAGAGCTCGGTCTCCCGGGCCAGGCCGCGCAGGGTGGCGGTGCGGCGGAGGCGGCGGAGGCGGGTCGAGGGGAACGGCATGGACGGCCGAGTTTAGGGAAGGGGCGGTAGCTTTCTCCGCGTGGAGGCCCGGGGGCTGGTAAAGCGCTACGGCGCCCGGGATGCTCTCCGGGGAGTGGACCTCGCCGTCGGCCCTGGCGAGCTGGTGGCGGTCATCGGCCCCAACGGGGCCGGCAAGACGACGCTGCTGTCGATCCTCGCCGGGATCCTCAGGGCCGACGGCGGCGAGGTGCTGGCGGGCGGCGGCAGGGTCGGCTGGGTGCCGCAGCAGGCGGCGCTGTACCGGCGCTTGACCGTAGAGGAGAACCTGCTGCTGTTCGCCCGGCTTGAGCGGCATGCCGACCCCCGCGCCTCGGCGGCGGAGATGCTCGGGCTCTGCGGACTCGGCGAGCGCCGCGACGAGATCGTCGCCCGCCTCTCCGGCGGCAACCAGCAGCGGATCAACGTCGCGATCGGGCTGCTCTCGAGGCCGTCGGTCCTGCTCCTCGACGAGCCCAGCGTCGGCCTCGACCCGCGCCAGCGGGCGCGGCTCTGGGAGTTCGTCTCCGACCTCGCCGAGCGCGGCACCGCCGTCGTCTTCTCGACCCACGACATCCGGGAGGCGGAGCGCTATGGCCAGCGGATGCTGGTCCTCGCCGACGGCGAGTCGCTGTTCGACGGCTCGGCGGCGGCGCTGCGGGCGGCGGTCCGCAGCGAAGCCCCGGAAGCCGCCGACACCGACTTCGAGACCGCCTTCGTCGCCTACCTGGAGCACCGGGGGCACTGAGCCGATGCGCTGGCTGCTGCTCAAGGACCTGCAGATCCTCCGCCGCTCGCCGCTGCAGGCGGCGCTGCTGGTCGCCTACCCGATCCTGATCGCGGTCCTGGTCGGGCTGGCGATCTCGCGCGGCCCGGAGAAGCCGCGCGTCGCCTTCCTCAACGAAGTCCCCTCCGGGGCGCGGATCACGGTCGGCGGCGCCCGGTTGCCCGCCGCCGGGGTCGAGGGGCGGATCTGCCGGCGGATCGAGTGCGTCGCGGTCGGCGACCGCGACGAAGCGGTGCGCAAGGTCGAGTCGGGCGAGGCGATGGCGGCGCTGATCCTCCCCGCCGACCTGGTCAGCCAGATCAACTCGCTCTCGACCCTGACCCCGGGGACGCCGCGGGTCGAAGTCCTCGTCAACGAATCGGACCCGGTCAAGGCGGCGCTGGTCAACGAACGCATCGACACTCTCCTCGCCCGGGCCAACCTGACCGTCGCGCGGCGGATCGCGGGCGAAGGCGGCCACTACCTGCGGCTGCTGATCGACGGCGGCACGCTGCCGGTGCTGGGGCAGTCGATCCGGATCCTCGGCCTGCGCGCCGCCGCCCAGGTCCTCTCGGCGCTGGAACCGGCGCTGCCGAAGGGGCCGCTGCGGACCTCGCTGCGGCAGGTGACGCGCTTCGCCGAAGAGGCCCGCGACAACCTCGACGTCGCCGGCCCGCTGATCGACCGACTGGCGCAGCCGATCGCAGTGAAGAAGGTCGCGGTCGGCGGCTCCTCGCCACCGCTGGAAAGCTTCGCGATCGCCGTCGCCGCGACCTTCACCCTCGCCTTCGTCGCGATCCTCCTGGTCGCCGGCTCGGTGGCGCTCGAGCGCGAGGAGAACGCCTTCCCGCGGCTGACCCGCGGCCTCGTCTCGCCCCTGGGGCTGCTCGCCGAGAAGGTCCTGCTCGGGGTGCTGGTCGGGCTGGCGGTGACGCTGCTGATGCTGGCCGGGCTGGAGATCTTCGTCCCCCTGCAGTGGGGCCGGATCGGCCTCTGGCTGGCGGCGATCCTGCTCGGCGGCGGTGCCCTGGCGGCGGCCGGGGCGGCGCTCGGGGCAGCGGCGCGCGAGGTGCGGACCGTCTCCCTGCTCGCCTTCATGCTGACGCTGCCGATCGCCTTCCTCTCGCTCGTCCCCTCCGGCTCGGTCGGCAGCGGGCTGTTTGACGCGATCGGGGTGGTCACCGCCGCCTTCCCCTTCAAGCCGGCGCTGGAAGCGATGACCGCGGCGCTGGACTCCGCCGGTCCCGGCATCGGCGCGCCGCTGGCGCACCTGGCGATCCTCGCGCTCGCCTACGGGCTGCTCGCCCGGCTCGCGCTGCGCCGCTTCGCCGCGGCCTGACCCCCCGCCCCGGTGGCCCTAGCCGGCCAGTCGGGGCAGCGGCGCCAGCCCACCGCGGCCGGCGCAGCCGACGACGAAGCGCTCGAGCTCGAGATCTGCCGCCAGCTCCGCCCGTATCCGCTCCAGCACCGCTGCCTGATCGAGCTGGGCCAATCGTCGGCGGACGGCCCGCACCGCCGCCAGCGCCACCTCGGTGCCGGCGATCGAGAGCGGGCCGTGGCGACTCAGGTAAGCGCCGACCAGGGCCAGCTCGCCGGCGCCGTCGACCCGCAGCGCCGGGGGCTCGATCCGGGTCAGCTCGTAGTTCGGCTCGGTCGCTGTCAGCAGCTCCCGCTGCTCCTCCGTCGGGTAGGCGACGAAGACCGGCACCGTCGTCCCCGGGCTGGGATGGAGGGTCCCGGGGACCGCGCCGTAGGCGGAGATGTGGGCGGAGTAGACGACGTCGTAGCCCTCGAGCTCGGCCCGCAGCACCGGCAACGGCTCGTCCGGCAGCGGCGCCAGCTTGCGGCCGAGGGCCTCCGGGGCGGCGTTGGCACCGTAGGCGAGGAGCGGCTCGCGCCCGCTCAGGTCGGGCCCCCGCGGCGGCGGGATCAGTGTGCGGTCGCCGAGCTGGACGAAGGACCGCTGCGGGATCTCATACGGATATCCCAGTGCTTTTTTCACGATTTCTCCCGCCCCCTCCACAAGCGCCTCCCGCTTCAATTTCGCAGATAGGGTCGGCGGATGCGAGTCCTCTTCATCGGCGACGTGGTCGGCAGCCCCGGCCGGCGCGGCCTGCGCGAGGCGATGCCGGCGCTGCGAGAGCAGCACTCTCCCGACCTGGTGATCGTCAACGGCGAGAACTCCGCCGGCGGCATGGGGATCACCGAGCGCACCGCCAACGACCTCTTCGGCGCCGGTGCCAGCGTGATCACCAGCGGCAACCACGCCTACCGCCACCGCGAGGCCTACGAGTTCCTCGACCGCGCCGAGCGGGTCCTGCGACCGGCCAACTACCCGCAGGGCAACCCCGGACACGGCCACACCGTGGTCGAGGCGGGCGGGATGCGGGTCGGCGTGATCAACCTCAGTGGCGGCGTCGGGCTGCGGGTCGCCCGCTCGCCCTTCGACACCGTCGACGCGATCCTGGAGCGGATCGAGGCTGACGCGGTGATCGTCGACTTCCACGCCGAGGTGTCGAGCGAGAAGGTGGCGATGGGCTGGCACCTCGACGGGCGCGTCGCCGCCGTGTTCGGCACCCACACCCATGTGCCGACGGCCGACGGCCGGGTGCTGCCGCAGGGGACCGCCTTCATCTCCGACGTCGGCATGACCGGCTCGCGCACCAGCGTTCTCGGGGTCAAGCCCGAGCAGGCGCTGGCCTCGCTGATCACGCAGATGCCGACCCGCTTCGAAACCGCCAGCGAGGACGTCTGGGTGATGGGCGCCGTGGTGGAGGTCAACCAGCGGGGGCTGGCCGACTCGTTCCTGCAGGTGATGGTCCCGGCGCCGGCTCACGCCTAACCGGGGGCGCCGCCAGCGCCACCAGGAGCAGCGGGTAGAACCACGCTATGTAGAGGTAGAACCAGTGGTGCATGGTGATCTGCAGCGCGATCAGCAGCGCCGCGCCGAGTGCCGCCACCTGGGCCAGGGACTTGCGCCGCGGCCGGAAGGCGAACAGCAGCGAGAGCGCCGCGGTGGCGGCGAGCAGGGCGATCCGCAGCGGTTCCAGCCAGGGGACCTGGCCCCAGATGCTGAAGGGTGAGTCGCGGCCGCCCTGGAAGGCGATCGTCCGCTCGTAGAAGGTGTGCAGGCCGGGGTCGATCGCCGGCCACAGCATCACCGCGACGGTGACCGCGACGAAGGCGGCGGCGGAGAGGGCGACCGAGCGCCGCCGCGGTTCCACGGCGATCAGCATCGGCGCCAGCACGACCGGCGCGAACTTGGCCCAGGTGGCGAGGGCGGCCGTCGCACCGCGGGCGAGCGGCCGGCCCGCCGCCAGCAGGGTGGCCACCAGCAGCATCGCCACCAGGCCGTCGTTGGTGTTCGACTCGAGCGCGTAGGCGGTGTAGGGATAGGCGGCCCAGCCGAAGGCGAGGATCGCCGCGAGGCGACGCCCCTCCGGCCCCGGGCGGATCCGCAGCCCGAGCCAGATCAGCAGCGCGAAGGTGGCGAGGTCGAAGAAGACCGAGGCGGCGTGGGAGGCGGGCAGGTCGTCCCACTTCCCCGACCAGGGCCAGATCCGCTCGAAGGGGACGTAGGCGAGGTAGTTGACGGGGCCGTAGGTGTCGCCGGAGGAGATGTCTTCCGGGAAGTTGCCGTAGATCGCTTCGCCGTGAGCGATCCGATCGGCGCCGACGACGCCGGCGTAGCCGATGTCGGTGGTGCCCGAGTCGGCGACGTCGAGGCCGACCCGGAAGCCGACCAGGAACAGCGCCGCGACCAGCAGCCACGCCGCCGGCCAGATCGGCCGCAGACCGGCCCCGCCGCCTCTGAGCCCGATCCACAGCGCCCGCCCGAGGAGATAGGCCAGGACCGGGTAGGCGAGCGGGACCGAGACGCCGATCTCGGCCCGGTTGAAGAAGAAGTGGGAGACGCCGAACCCGAGCAGGACCAGGAGGTCGAGGTTGGCGAGGCGGCGCCAGCGGCGCCAGTCGAAGAGGCCGACGAGGAAGAGCGCGCAGAGCGGCAGGAAGACGTAGGGCGCGTTCAGCTTCTCGCCGAAGGCGCCCGAGTACCCCCGGGCCATCTTCCAGGCCACCTGGTATCCGGTCCACGACTCGCGCACTTCCCCCGAGTGCGAGTCGACGATCACCAGCGCGACCTCCTTGCCGTCGGCGAAGTAGCCGACGTTCCAGTTGCCTTCGACCAGGTGGGCACTGGAGGTGAGGCCCGGGTTCTCGGCTCGCTCCTTGACTGCGTTCGGGTCCCGGTTCGCGGTCCGCGTCGCTTCCGCTTCGCTCACGCTTCCGGGGGGCGGTTCTTCGCCACCGGCCGCCGCGGCCGTGCCTGGCCACATCGCCACGGCGACGAGGAGCATGAGGAGCATCCCGGCCACGACCGCGGGTGGCCTGTCCCTCACTCGTCCATCGCCAGTCCGAAGTGCGCGAGCACCGCCGGCGCCACGTCGCGCAGCGTCCACTGCTCACGTGCCTCGGCCGAGTCGGGGCCGCAGCCGACGAAGAGCATCGGGCCGAGCGAGTCGCCGGCGTGCAGGGCGCCGTGGCTGCCGCCGCCGGCATGGCTGACGCCACCCCAGTCGAGCGCCTCGAAGCCGGGGGCGAGCGAGACGACGAAGTCGCCGGAGTGCGGCGCGCTCAGCGCCGAGAAGACCCGCGCCAGCGGGTCGGGGTAGGTGTCGCTGCGCAGCCGCCCGTCCTCGATCCTCGCCTCGAGCGCGCCGAGCTCCCCCTCGACCTGCCAACGCCCGCCGCGCAGGTCGGCGACCTCGCCGCCGGGGCGGAAGCGCAGCACCTCCCCCCCGCGCTCGACCACCGCCCACTCGTCGCCGGCGGGCGGCATCCCGGGGCGCTCGCGGCGCAGCGGCATCCCGTCGGCGCCCTCCAGCCGGCAGACCAGGTCGACCCCCTCGACCACGGTCAGCTCCGCCGACACCGCCGCCGGCTCGGCCCGCTCCCCCTCCCCCGGCAGCAGGTAGACGTGGGCGGCGCGGCCGGTCGGGCTGACCGCCAGCTGGGCCAGCTCCGGGCGATCGTCGGAGGGCTGCAGCACCGACCACTCGCGGCCCAGCAGCTCGGCCAGCGGCAGGCCGCGGTGAACCTCGGTCTGGGCGTGGTCGGCGAGCAGGACCACCGCGTGGCCGGCGAGGAACTCGTCGAGGCCGCCGCCCGCCTCGACCAGCTGAGCGAAGCACTCGTCGGCCTTGGCGATCGACTCGACGCTCGCCTCCGGCCCGTGCCGATGCGAGTAGTTGTCGTTGTCGGGCAGAGAGAGCAGGAGGAAGTCGAAGTGGTCCTCGCGCAGCAGCTCGACCGCGCAGCAGGCGGCGTAGCCGTCGCGGTTACCGGGGATCGAGGTCGACTTGCAGGGCACCTCGCGGCTGGCGTAGAGGTCGCCGTAGAAGAGATCGGCCGGGCCCCAGGTGTGGTGGCGGAACTTCAGCCCGCTGACGTCGACCGCCCGCCGCACCAGACCCTCGAGGGAGACCTGGTGGCGGTGGCGCCCGCGGTAGATCAGGAACGGCGTGCAGGCGGTCCGTGCGCCGGCATCGTCGAGGCGCTCGAACACGGTCTCGACCTCGGGGCTGAGGTGGGCCAGGTTCATGTTGTAGACGAGGTCGTAGAGGGCGCGGAAGACGCCGAAGGCGCGCGTCGCGTCGAGCGAGGAGCCGTACTCGACGTAGCGGCGCTCGAGCCGGTGGTACCAGTTCATGCCGCTGATCCAGTGGCGGTCGGCGCCGACCCCGGTGACCATCTCCGCGCAGGCGACCGGGGTCACCGAGGGGAAGCTGGAGACGCAGTCGGGGACCAGCACGCCTCGCTCCAGCAGCGCCCCGAAGGTCGGCGCGCGGCCCTCCTCGACCGCGCGCAGGAGCATGTCGGTGCGCAGCGAGTCGACGTAGGTCAGGACCAGCTTCTTGGCGGTCGCCATGGAGCCAATGATGCTCGACCGCCGCGTCGCTCCGCCGTCGGAGTCGTAGATTGACCGCCAACGCCACCGCTGGAACTGGAGCCCCGTGAACGAACGCGCCCTCTCGCCCCGGCTCGTCGCCCTGTTGGCGGTGACCACGGGGGCGGCCGTCGCCAACCTCTACTACACGCAGCCGCTGCTCGACAGCCTCGCCCGCACCTTCGGCGTCTCCACGGTGAGCGCGAGCCTGCTGGTGACCGCCAGCCAGGCCGGCTACGTGGTCGGCCTGGCGTTGCTGGTCCCGCTCGGCGACCTGCTGGAGCGCCGGCGCCTCACCTCCGTGGCCCTGGTCCTGGCCGCTGCGGCGGCGGCGGCCTGCGCCTGGGCCCCCAGCTTCGGCGTCCTCGCCGCCGCGCTGGTCGCGCTCGGCGTCGCCTCCGTCGTCGCCCAGATCATCGTTCCGCTCTCCTCCTCCCTGGCCGCACCCGAGCAGCGGGGCCAGGTCGTCGGCACGGTGATGAGCGGCCTGCTGCTCGGCATCCTCCTCGCCCGCACCCTGAGCGGCGCCATCGCCGAGGTCGGCGGCTGGCGCCTGGTCTTCGGCCTCTCCACCGCGGTGATGCTGGTGGCCGCGGTGGCGATTCGGAGCGCTCTCCCACCCTGCCCGCCGCCCCAGTCGCTCCCCTACCGCGCCGCCCTGCGCTCGGTCGTCCACCTGATCGCCGCGGAGCCGGTGCTGCGCCGCCGCATGGCGCTCGGCGCGCTTGGCTTCGCCGGCTTCTCGACTCTGTGGACGTCGCTCGCCTTCCTCCTCGGTGGGGCGCCCTTCCACTACTCGGAGGGGGTGATCGGGCTGTTCGGGCTCGCCGGCGCGGCGGGCGCGCTGATCGCGCCGGTCGCCGGTCGCCTGGCCGACCGCGGCCACGGGACGCTGGCCCTGCGGGTGCTGCTCGCCTGCGTGCTCGTCGCCTGGGGGCTGCTCGAGCTGGGCGGCTCCTCGGTCCTCGCCCTGGTCCTCGGGATCGTCCTCCTCGACCTCGGCGTGCAGGGGGTGCACGTCGGCAACCAGTCCGCGATCTACCGGCTGCGGCCGGAGGCGCGAAGCCGGCTGACGACCGCGTACATGGTCTCCGTCTTCCTCGGCGGCGTCGTCGGCTCGGTGCTCTCGGCGGTCAGCTTCGACGCCTACGGCTGGTCCGGGACCTGCGCCCTCGGCGCCGCCTTCGCCGCGGCGGCGATCGTCCTCGCGCTCGCCTTCCGGGTGGTCGACGTGCCCGAGGTGCCGGCCGGCCGGCCGCTGAAGACCTAGCGCAGCACCCGCAGGCCGGCGTGCTTGCGCTGCGCGCGTCGGTGGCGGGAGACCCCGAGCCAGACCAGGGCGAGCACCACGAGGATGACCGCGATCGGCAGCAGCAGCGCGATCGCGACAACCACCAGAGCCGCCAGGGCGACGATGAAGCCGAGTGCGCCGCCGCCGCTGCCCTCGCGGCGGCTGGCGCCGAAGACGAGGTCGCTGATCACCAGGCAGCCGAGCACCGCGCCGAGCAGGGCCATCACGGCGCCGAGCAGGCCGTTGAGCAGGAAGCCGATGACGAGGCCGATGACCGCGGCCAGCAACGTCATCCGGCCGCGGGCGGAGCCGTGGGTGCCGGTGGTGCCGGCGAGCATGCCGATCGCCAGGCCGATCCCGAGCTGAGTCAGAAAGTCCACGTGCGAAAACCTAGATGATCGGCGGCCGATCTCTCCGCCACCCACGCGCCCTGGCGTCGATCCGCCACACTTGTCGCATGGCCGAAGTGCCCCGACCGCCGCAAAGGCGCCGCGCCCACACCAGCACCCGCGACCTCGAGCGCTACGCGGGACTGTTCGCGGCGCGCACCGGAGTCATGCGCTCCTCGGCGATGCGCGACCTGATGGCGATCACCGCCCGGCCCGAAGTGATCTCCCTCGCCGGCGGCCTCCCGGACACCTCCACCTTCCCGCCCAAGAGCTTCGCCGCGCAGATGACGCGAATCGCCCAGGAGTCCGCTGCCGAGGCGCTGCAGTACGGCCCGACCGAGGGCTTCGAGGAGACCAAGGACTGCGTCCTCGAAGTGATGGCGGCCGAGGGGATGCTCCCCGACCCCGAGGACATCATCGTCACCACCGGCGGCCAGCAGGCGATCGACCTGGTCTGCAAGACGCTGGTCGACCCCGGCGACGTGGTGATCTGCGAGGCGCCCACCTACCCCGGCGCGGTCCCGGTCTTCTGCAGCTACCAGGCCGAGGTGATCCAGATCGAGTGCGACCAGGAGGGGATGCGGATCGACGAGGTCGAACGCCTGCTCGGCGAGCTGGCCGCCGCCGGGCGGCGGCCGAAATTCGTCTACACCGTGCCGACGTTCCAGAACCCCGCTGGGGTGACGATGTCGCTCGAGCGGCGCCTGCGCCTGGTCGAGCTGGCGCAGCGGCACGAGCTGATCCTGGTCGAAGACAACCCCTACGGCCTGCTGCGCTACGGCGGCGAGCCGCTGCCGCCGCTCTACCAGTTGGAGGGCGGCGACTTCGTGATCTACCTCGGCACCTTCTCGAAGATCCTCTCCCCCGGAATCCGGCTCGGCTGGGCGGTGGCGCCGCCGCCGGTGATGGAGAAAATCGTCCTCGGCAAGCAGGCGGCCGACCTCTGCACCTCCACCCTGACCCAGTACTTCGTCCGCGAGTACTTCGCCGAAGGTCGCTGGCGCGAGTACATCGAGAGCCTGGTCGAGATTTACCGCAGCCGCCGCGACACGATGCTGGAGGCCCTGCACGAGCACTTCCCGGCCGAGGCGAGCTGGACCGAGCCGGAAGGCGGCCTCTTCATCTGGGCCACCCTGCCCGAGTACATCGACACCGGCGACCTCCTGGCCAAGGCGCTGCGGGCCGACGTCGCCTTCGTCCCCGGGCAGGGCGCCTACGTCGACGGGCGCGGCGGCCACTCGATGCGGCTCAATTTCTCGGGCGTCGGCGTCGGGGAGATCCGCGAGGGGATCCGCCGGATCGGCAAGGTGATCTCCGAGCAGGTCGAGCTGTACGGGGCGCTGACGGGCGGCGCCGGGCCGCATATGCCCGCAGGCGAAGCCGAGGACACGCGCGGAACCGATTCTCGACCGAATCCGCCCCCGTCCACGTCCGATTCTCCGGGGGAGGATTCGATCGTGCTGCCGTTCCGCAAGTCCGGCGAGGGGTCGGCGTGAAGGTCGCCGTGCTCAAGGGCGGTCGGTCGCTGGAGCGCGTGGTCTCGCTGCGCTCCGGCGCCCGGGTCGAGGACGCCCTGGAGCGCCTCGGCCACGAGGTGCTGCCCATCGACGTCGGCTCCGACCTGGTCAGGCGGCTCGAGCGCGAGCGTCCCGACGTCGCCTTCGTCGCCATGCACGGGGTCGGCGGCGAGGACGGGACCGCGCAGGAGCTGCTGGAGCTCCTCGACATCCCCTTCACCGGACCCGGGGTCGCGGCATGCGCGCGCTGCATCGACAAGGTCCTCGCCAAGTACGCGATCCGCGAGGCCGGCCTGCCGACCCCGGACTGGTTCGGCTTCAGCCAGACCGCCTTCCGCGAGCTTGGCGCCGCCGACGCCCTCGGCCGGCTCGAGGAGCGGCTGGGCTTCCCGCTGGTGGTCAAGCCGAGCCGCGGCGGCTCCTCGCTGGGGGTCCGCTTCGCCGCCGACGCCGCCGAGGTCCCGCAGGCGCTGGTCTCGGCCTTCAGCTACGACGACCGGGTGCTCCTGGAGCGCTTCGTCGAGGGGCGCGAGGTGGCGGTCAGCGTGCTCGGCGACGAGGCCCTGCCGGTGGTCGAGGCGATCCCGGCCGAAGGCGACCGCTACGACTTCGAGGCCCGCTACGAGATCGGCCGCACCCGCTTCGCCTGCCCGGCAGACCTCGGCGACGAGGACACACGCTCGGTCACCGAGACCGCGCTGGCCGCCTACAGGGCGCTGGGCTGCACCGGGTTCGCCCGCGTCGACCTGATCCTCGACGGCGAGGCGCCCTGGGTGCTCGAGGCCAACGCGATCCCCGGCCTCACCGACACCAGCCTCCTCCCCCAGGCCGCCGAGGCCGCGGGGATGAGCTTCGAGCAGCTGGTCGAGCGGATCCTCGACCTGGCGCTCGAGCCGGCCGCGGCCTGACCTGGCTAGGAGTCCTCCTGCGCAAAGTCCTCGGGGGTGACTTCGTCGAGGAACTCTTTGAATTTGTCGACGACCTCCTCGGTGTCCTCCACCTCGTGCTCGAACTCGATCGCCGACTCCTCGATCACCTCCTCCGCAGCGAAGATCGGCGCCGAGACCCGGACCGCGAGGGCGAGGGCGTCGGAGGGGCGGGAGTCGATCTCGACCTCGGATCCGTTGACCGAGACCGTGATCGAGGCGTAGAAGGTGTTGTCGCGCAGCTCCGTCACCGAGACCCGCTCGCACTTCGCGTCGAGCGTCTCGAGCACGTCGGAGAGCAGATCGTGGGTCATCGGCCGCGGGGTCGACGCTCCCTGCAGCTTCATCAGGATCGCCGCCGCCTCCGGGTGCCCGATCCAGATCGGCAGGAAGCGGTTGCCGTCGACCGTCTTCAGCAACACGATCGGCTGCTTGCCGACCATGTCGAAGCTGACGCCATAGATCTGCATTTGCTGCACAAGGACTCCCGACCGTGGGTTGACCGCCAAGTATAGGTCCGGGAGAAGTGGGCCCAACCGGACGGCTTCCGAGCCACGAGCACCGAGTGACGATCGACGAATTGGCCTCGAAGTCGTCCGGTGCTTCAAGGCCAGTCAAGCCGGTCGCAGCATGTGCGCTTAGGGTACCGCGCAATGATCATTGATTTTCCGCCCAAAGTCGATGCCCAGTGGTTGGAGGACGCGCTCGCGCGGGCCGACCCGGGTGCGGGCGAGCCTGTGGTGCTCCGCGTCCGCAACCGGGTGGACATTCACATGCTGGGCGAGGGGCGGCTGCTGCAGTGGATGCGGCACTTCAAGCAGGGCGGTAGGCGCATCGTGCTCGAGCTCGAGCAGAGGTTGCCATCGATCGAGGACGATCCGCGGCATGTGATGTGGCCTATGTTCCGCGAGCGGCTCGGAGGGCTAATTTTGGTCGACGCCGCCAGCGAAGTCCGTGACAGCAGCGGGAGAGATCGGCGCGCGGAGATCGAAGAAGTCCAGGCCTCCGAGCTTCGCTCGATGGGCGGCGAGGTCGGTTACGGTCGCGAGCGCGCCCTGGTGCGGCTGGATCGGCTCGGCGCCCCACCTTCATTCCGCGCTTTCACCAGCCAGGATGATGCCTTCTCGTGTGTGGAAGACCGAGTCGAACAGCTTGCCGTCAAAGCCCTCAAGCTCGAACCGGAAGGTGACGAACTCGATCATCTCACCACCTACATCCACGAGCTGATCGAGAACACCCGCGAGCACGCTGTCGATGACCTCGACGGGAACCCGGCCGAGGGAATGCGGTTCGCTCAGATTCGCCACCTCTCGGTCAATCGGCAGCGCGGAACCGAGCAGTTGGCGACGAGCGAGGGGCGCCCGCGGGCGTACCTCGACCGGCTCGCGCACGGCGACGACATGGTCGCGACGACCAAGGCCTGGTTCGTCGAGGTGACGGTCGCCGACAGCGGCGTCGGCATCCCCGCCCGGTTGCGAGGTTCGATGGACGTGTACCGCGGGGCGCTGTCACTGGAGACCGAGGCGACGCTGGAAGCGATGCTTCCCGACAAATCCTCGAAGCCGGCTTCGAGAATCGGCAGTGGGCAGGGGCTTGACGAGGCACGGCAGATGGCCGCCAACCTCCATGGCCTGGTCGTCGTCCGCACCGGCAGGCTGGAGCTGACCCACGATACGACCCAGCCCGCCCCCGAGAACAACGGCTGGCAGATCGTGGAGCGGCCGCACTTGCCCGGTACGGCGATCTCGCTTCTCCTGCCCTGGTGGCGTGGGGGGCAGACCAGGATCGAGTCGACGGCTCGATGAGGGTCCAGGCGGTCGAACTCGGGCGCCACGGCGATCCCCACATCGTTGAGTACACCGGGACGGTGGACGGTTGCGAGGTCGAGACCCTTCTCTACGTCGCGGTGCCGCGCCGCGTCTCCGTGCGTGAGCTCGACTCGCAGCTGAAGACGCTCGGGGCGCAGTGGCTACGCGCCGCACAGCTCATCGTGCTCCGCCTGCATCCGCCGACGGCCGCGGAGCTGCTCGCCGACCGGGCGGCGCTCAGGCTCCTCCGGCGAAGGGTCGAGGATCTGCCGGTAATGGTTGCCCACCTGACCGCCGACCGCTCGATCCGGCTGACGCCAGCGGTCGTCCCCGATGACATCGGTCTGCCCGCCCATGAGCCCGACTAGGTGCTCGAGGCCGTCCGGTTCGCGGAGCTGCACAGCTGGCTCGACCAGCCCGGCGTGGTGCTGCCGGCAAACGAAGACTTCCACTACGAGGGCCCGAACGGTTGTCGCTACGAGAGCTTCATGCGAGTTGGCACGGCGATCCAGGGGATGGAGACCCTCGACGCGATCTCCTTCTGGCTGCAGCCCCACCTGCGGGGGGTCCCGGCCGTCGTCCTCGACGCCTGGACGATCAACTCGGTGGCGTTGAACCTGGGTCGGTACGCGCGCAACTGCGGCGCACCCTGCGAGCCGGTCGCCGACATCGAGTGCCTCGGCGCCTACGACGAAGACATGGACAAGCTGAAGCTTCGGCTGACCGCGATTCGGAAGCGCTTGGACCCGGGGCCGGCCCTGCTCGTCTCCTCCGTGGTGTCGAAGGGCGATCTGCATCGTGAGCTGGAGAATCTGATCAAGAAGGTTGGGTTCGAGGACGTGCGCTCTGTCGCGCTCTACGGCCATGCGGACAGCGCGACGACGGTGTTCTGCCGTCCCGCCGAGGTAGGCCGATACTGGGCCAAGGACGAGGAGTGCCCATTGCCGACGCCGAGCATTCCCATCGCGCCGGCCACTTACCTGGCCGAGGTGGCGATCATGCCGAAAAGGGAGGCGATTCGCAAACACCACGTTGAGCAGGCCGCGGGGTTCTTCACCGACTATGGCGGTGCCGACTTCCTCACCGTGCACCGGGACGAGCCGGGCGGGGGACGACACCACATGATCCACCTCGACGTCGAGCGCCTGGTCCGGCATCCTCGCTTCAGCGAGCGCCTCGACGACGAGCTCAAGCCGCTCAACCCGGACATCGTTCTCGCTCCAACCAACACCGCCGCCCGGACCCTGGCCAAAGAGGTCGAAGAGCGGCTTCGCGTAGAGGCAATCGTCGCCGACGAGACCACCCTCTCCGAGCTTTCCGAGCAAAAGAAGGAGAAATTGCGGCGGGCGGAGAGAATCCTCTTGGTAGATGACGTGATGATCTCCGGCTCGCGCCTGCTCGGTTACCGGAACTTCCTGAGGAGGTGCGACCTGATATCCGAGGATCACGTTAGTGAGGTTCACCTTTTGGTCGGAGCCGCGCGCGCACCCAACAACCGGGCCATCGCCGGGCTCGGCGACACGGTCGACCTACGCGATCGCCTACACCGAGTGGAGACTCTGGTGTTGCCGGACTGGGGCGAATCCGAGTGCCCCTGGTGCTGGGAGCGACGCCTGTTGGACGAGGTCGGCCCCACCCTGCCGCGAACCGAGCGGCTCGAGCGGCGGTGGGAGGCGTTGGCAGGCACTCATGTCGGTCTTCGCAACTCCCTCTTCATGCCGTGGCTGGCGGAGGGCGCCGACCAACTGCCGGTTCCGGTCTGGAAACTCGGCCCGGGGTCTGTGTTTCAGGCCAAGAGCGAAGTGGATCTATTCGTCGCCGTGGCCAGCTCCGTGCAGACCTCACGAGCGGCGGATGACCTGAGTGAGCGCTATTCGTACCCTCTCGCCTCGGTTCTCGATCCGCCCTTCTGGATCTCCGGTCGCTACTACGACGCGGTGATCGCCGCCGCGATCCTCCGCGCGACCCGACGGCACGACGTCAGGGCAATGCAAATCGAACCGGAGCTACTGGCGGGAATCACCAGCCGCCTCAGCAACGGCGACGAGCTGCGTGGCGAGCTGATTCTGGCTATGGCCCGAGGTCACCTCCCGGTCGGAGCGGAGATCACTGCGGACGACGGCGTATTGGCCGACGAGTCGGCCGACCCGGGGTTCGCCGGTCTGATGCGCCGCGCCCTGGAGCGCCCGGCTAATAGTCGCTGAAGTGGCCCTCGGGTCTCGGGTCCACGAGGCGAAGGCGGAACGGCAGTTTCGATCCCTCGACAACCTCCCAGTGGGATCTCCAGTCCGAGGCGTCGTTCGCGACCACCCCGGCCAGGCTGATCCGGGCCTGCTCGCATGCGATCTCGGAACGGCAGCCGATTTCGACCAGAACGTGCTTCTTGCCGATCAGCCGCCGCCGGCGAGTGGTGACGCCGAGCACCTCGATCTCGTTGCGCCAATCTCGCTGGATCCGGCGCTCCACAAAGCCCGAAGTCTCCCTCTCTTGAGGCTCCACCTCGCTCATGGGTGGATACGTTAATGAATTCCGAACTAGCCGCAAGTTCGGTCGCTGGAAGTGGGCGATCCTGGATTCGAACCAGGGACCTCGTCCTTATCAGAGACGCGCTCTAACCAACTGAGCTAATCGCCCGCGGGGGGCGATGATAGCGGCGTCGGGGCGGTCGGCTCAGCCGCGCCGGCGGGCGGCGATCCGGCGGGCGAGCGCGTGGGCGGCGTCGACGTCCTCGAGGCGGATCTCGACCACGATCCCCTCCCCCTTCGGGCGCACCGTCACCTCTTGGCCCAGGGCCGACTCGAGCGCATCGCCGGCCTGCTCGAGCGCGGCGGCGGCGTCCGGATCGAGCCCCGGCCGCTCCCTCTTCGCTTTTGGCTGGCTGGCCAGCCGAACCCTGTTCTCGGTCTCGCGGACCGACCAGCCGGCGCGGGCCGCGTCGCGGGCGAGGCGGCGGCGGACGTCGTTTCCCTTGGCCCCGAGCAGGGCGCGGCCGTGGCCGCCGCTGAGCACGCCGGACTCGAGCATCTCCAGCGTCTCGTCGGGCAGCTCGAGCAGGCGGATCAGGTTTGAGACGGCGGGGCGGCTGCGCCCGACCCGCCGCGCCAGCTCCTCTTTGCTGAGACCGAGGTCGTCGACCAGGGCGGCGCAGGCACGCGCCTCCTCGACCGGGTTGAGGTCCTCGCGGACCATGTTCTCGATCAGCGCCGCCTGCAACCGCTCGGCTTCGACCTGGTCGCGGATCACGGCCGGGACCTTCTCCAGGCCGGCCTGCTGGGCTGCCCGCCAACGGCGCTCGCCCGCCACCAGCTCGTAGCTGCCGTCGGCGAGGGGGCGGACCAGCAGAGGCTGCACGACCCCGCTCGCCTCGATCGAGGCGGCGAGGGCGGCGAGGGCCTCGGCGTCGAAGTTGGTGCGCGGCTGGTCGGGATTCGGCTTGATCAGCGCCACCGGCAGCTCGCGCAGCTCACCGGCGTCTCCGGCCGCCGCTTCCGGCAGGATCGCCGAGAGACCGCGCCCGATCCCGCGTTTGGTGCCGGCGCTGCGCTTGGTCCCGCTAGCCACGGCTGGCCAACTCCTTCGCCAGTGCCCGGTAGGCGACGGCGCCGCGCGAGGAGGGAGCGTGCTCGGTCACGGGCAGACCATAGCTCGGCGACTCGGCGACTCGGACGCTGCGCGGGATCACCGTCTCGAAGACCATCGCGGCGAAGTGCTGGCGCAGCTCCGACTCGACGTCCTGGGCCAGCCTGGTGCGCTCGTCGTGCATGGTGATCAGCAGACCCGCAACCTCGAGTCCAGGGTTCAGCTCGCGCCTGATCAGGGCCAGCGTCTCGAGGAACTGGACCAGCCCCTCGAGCGCCAGGTACTCGGCCTGGACCGGGACGATCACCCGGTCGGCGGCGGTCAGGGCGTTGACGCTGACCGGCCCCAGCGCCGGGGGACAGTCGAGCAGGGTCACCGCGAAGCGCTCCCGCACCGGCCCCAGCCGTTCCCGCAGCCGCGTCTCGGAGCCCTCGATCCGCGGCAGCTCCACCGCCGCCCCCGCCAGGTCCCTGCTCGCCGGCACGATCCAGAGGTTGTCGGGACCGGCCGGGCGCGCCGCCTCGGCCACGGAGACCTCCCCGGTGAGGCAGTCGTAGGACGACGGTCGCGTCTCCTTCTCGCCACCGAGGGCGACGGTCGCGTTGCACTGCGGATCGAGGTCCACCAGCAGCGTCTGCCGCCCTTCGGCCGCCTCGCACGAGGCGAGGTTCACCGCGGTGGTCGTCTTCCCGACCCCGCCCTTCTGATTCGCCACCGCGTAGACCAGGCCCATGTCGGCTGCCACCCTAGCCCGCCAAAGCGACCGACCGGTGTTCGATTCCCCACTGCGCGCGGTTCTGGACTAGGCTGGCCCGCATGACCGAGACGGTTGATTGGCCACAGGAGCCCGCGGAGCGCGCCAGGGAGCTGGTCGAGGGGGTTCTGGACGAACTCGACCTCGACGGTGAGGTCACGGTCGAGGAGGACGACGACCGGATCGCGCTGACCGTCCGGGGCGGCGGCGACTACGGGCTGCTGATCGGCAAACGAGGGCAGACGATCGACGCGCTGCAACTGCTCTGCTACCAGGCGGCCTTCCGGGGGATGCGGGAGCGCAAGCGGGTTGTCCTGGATGCGGCCGGCTATCGCGAGCGGCGCCGCGAGACGCTGGAGAGCCGGGCGGACCGGGCGGCGGAGCAGGCGCTGAGTTCGAACCGGGTGGTCGAGATGGACCCGATGAGCGCGCAGGAGCGCCGGGTCGTGCACGAGCGGCTCAAAGAGCGCGCCGGAGTCGAGACCTACAGCGAGGGCGACGAGCCCCGCCGTTGCGTCGTCGTCGCGCCGCTCGTCGCCGAGTGACGCCGGGCCCGACGGACCAGCTCGACCCGGCGGCACGCGCCGCCCTGGCCAGGGTCCTCGAGCTGCTGGCCCAAGAGAGGGCCTCGGTCAGCTCCGTCGTCGACGAGCGAGCCCGGAAGGTCCACGTCGCGGACAGCCTCACCGGCCTCGAGGTGCCCGAGCTGCGCGCGGCGTGGAGGATCGCCGACGTCGGCGCGGGGGCGGGCTTTCCCGGCCTCGCCCTCGCCGCAGCCCTGCCCGACGCCCGCGTCGACCTGGTCGAGTCGGTCGGGCGCAAGTGCGACTTCATGCGCCGCGCGATCAACGCCGCTGGGATCCGGAATGCCACCGTCCTCGACGCCCGCTCCGAGGACCTGGCCGGCGGAGACGGTCGCGAGGCATACGACGCCGTCACCGCCCGTGCCGTCGGCCGCCTCTCGACCCTGGCCGAGCTCGCATCCCCGCTCCTGAAGCCAAACGGCGTCCTCGTCGCCTGGAAGGGCAAACGCGACGCAGACGAGGAGTCCCAGCTCGAAAGGGCCTCCGCGGAGCTGTCGATGACGCCCGAGCAGATCCTCGACGTGGGCGACCGAGCGGGCAGCCGGCACCGCCATCTCCACGTCATCCGCAAGACGGGCCCAACCCCACCCGACCTGCCGCGCCGCCCGGGAATGGCCAAGAAGCGCCCCAAGGGCTGACCCAGCCAACTACCGAAGCTCGCCGCGGCTTGTTTCCGCCTGCCTATTCCTCGCTCGGAGCGCGAGGAATCTGGGCGCCGGGAGCGCGTCCGAAGGAGGGTCCGGCAGGCCCCGGAACGTCTTGTGCTTCTCGGTCGTCCGAACCTCGGACAGCCGGAGCGCGCCCCACCCGAGCAAGTTAAGTGAAGGGGCCTGCCGGACCCTCCACCGCGCCGGTCCTAGCGCCGCTTCCGCTTCTTTTTTTTCGGCGGAGGCGGAGGCGCTTTGGTCGCGGCAATCGCAGCCGCCCCCTCGGGCGTCGCCACCACCGGCGGCGGGATCAGCCGCTGGATCACGAAGGACTGGCCGACGGTCCAGAAGTTGGTCGTGATCCAGTAGAGGATCAACCCGGCCGGGAAGCTGATGATGAAGGGGACGAAGATCAGCGGCAGCACGAACATCATCGTGCGCTGGCTTTTGTCGGCGGTGACCGCCATCACCATGCCCGAGGCCAGCTGCGTGCCGACGTAGAGGACCAGCAGCACGATCAGTTCGGTGCCGTGCGCCTTCACGGTGAGGTTTTCGATGAAAAGGAACGAGGCTTCGGCACCGCAGTGCCCTGCCTCGCAGGCCGGACCGATGTCCTTCGGCAGGTCGTGGCGCAGGACCTGGAAGAGCGTGAAGAAGACCGGCAACTGCGCGACCAGCGGGATGCAGGAGGCGAACGGGTTGACCTTGTTCTCTTTGTAAAAGCGCATCATTTCCTGCTGCATGCGCTGTTTGTCGTTCTTGTATTTCGCCTGCAGTTCCTTGATCTGCGGCTGCAGCGCCTGCATCGCCCGCATGCCTTTCAGCTGTTTGTAGGTGAGCGGGATCAGGATCGCCCGGGTGACCACGGTGAGGGCGATGATCGACATTCCCCAGCTGAACCCGGCGCTGTCGTGGAAGAACTTGAGGACGCTGTTGACGATGTCGATCAGCGGCTGCAGGATGTTCGCGGCAGGCAGGATCACGGGCGTGCCTCGCCGTGGTAGTCGGCCGGGTGGATGTGGCCGAGGCCACGCAGCGTGAACCGCTCGGGCACGGGATCGAAGCCGCCGTGGCTGAACGGGTTGCAGCGCAGCAGGCGCCAGGTTCCGAGCAGCATGCCGCGGGCGACGCCGAAGCGCTCGATCGACTCGACCGCGTAGGCGGAGCAGGTCGGCTCGTAGCGGCAGCGACGGGGGCGGGCGGGTGAGATCCAGCGCTGGTAGGCGCGGATCGGCGCCAGGACGATCCGTTTCACGTGGAACGCCCCCCGGCGGCGCCCTTGGCGAGCGCCTCCTCCAGGCTCGCTCCGACCCCCGCGATCCCCTCGCGCTCGATCAGCCCGGCGATCTCGGCGCGGGCGACGATGACGAAGTCCTGGCCCTGCGGCAACCGGTCGACGAGCCCCCAGAAGGCTTCGCGCAGGACGCGCTTGACCCGGTTGCGCTCGACCGCGCCGCCCACCTTGCGGCTGACGGAGACACCCAGCCTCACGTCGTCACGCCCCTCGTCACGGCGAGGGAAGGTGTAGAGGACGAGGTAGCGGGTGGCATGCGATGTTCCGTCCCGATAGACGCGGTCGAACTCACCGCTGCGCGAGAGGCGCCGTCGCTTCGGCGCCATCTAGGGGGTGAGGCGCTTCCGACCCTTGCGCCGGCGTCGCTTCAGGATCGCACGCCCACCGCGGCTGCTCATCCGCGCGCGGAAGCCGTGCGTCTTCGCGCGCTTCCGCTTCTTCGGCTGGTAGGTCCGCTTCATGGAGGCGAGAGTATACGGACAGGCCCGAAATCTTTTCTGCGGGATTTGCGGAGCGTCCCGGCGCTGTGCCCAGGCGCGCCGGTATCGTCGCCGGCCAGGTGCAGAATGACTCCTCCGGACATCAACTCCAAGGCCTCTGGGAGGCAACCAAGGACAGGCTCCAAGCCTCGGTCCCGGAGTCGACTTACCGCATCTGGCTGGAGCCGCTGACCGCGGTCGGCTGCGACGGCGACGTTCTCTACCTGAACGCTCCCGAGGGCATCCGCGCCTGGGTCGAGCGACGCTACGCCGCCCTGATCACCGCCGCCCTGGCCGAGACGGCGCCACAGCTGCACCGCGTCGTCTTCACCGACGAGCAACCCGGGCCCGGGGACAGGGCAGAGCGCCGCGGGATCGAGCTCAACCCCAGCTACACCTTCGAGCGCTTCGTCATCGGCGCCGGCAACCGCCTCGCCCACGGTGCCGCCCTCGCCGTCGCCGAGGCCCCGTCGGAGGCATACAACCCGCTCTTCCTCCACGGACCACCCGGGCTCGGGAAGACCCACCTCCTCGCCGCGGTCGCCAACTACCTCGGCGACAACGCCCCCGGGCTCAGTGTCCGCTACACGACCGCCGAGTCCTTCACGAACGAGTTCGTCGCGGCGCTCAAGTCCACCGGGGCCGAGGCCTTCAAGGCCCGTTATCGCGACATCGACGTGCTCCTCATCGACGACGTCCAGTTCCTCGAGGGCAAGCCCGCCACCGAGGAGGAGTTCTTCCACACCTTCAACGCCCTCTACGAGTCCGGCAGCCAGCTGGTGCTCTCCGCCGATCGCATTCCGAGCGAGCTCTCCACCCTCGCCACCCGCCTTCGCGACCGCTTCGAGTGGGGCCTCACCGTCGCCGTCGAGCCGCCCAACCTGCCGACCCGGCTCGCCGTCCTGCGGCGTCTGGTCAAGGAGTCCGGCGTCGAGATCGCCGACACCGGCGCCCTCTCCGAGCTGGCCAACCGCATCGACGCCAACGTCCGACAGCTCCACGGCGCGCTCACCCGCGTCCTCGCCCACGCCTCGCTGATGGCGCGCCCGCTCAGCTCCGAGCTGATCGCCGAGGTGATCCCGCGGGGCGCCCGTTCCGCCCAGGCCACCTCGGTGGAGGAGATCCAGCAGCGCGTGGCCGAGCGCTTCGGCATCTCCCGCGCCGAGCTGATCGGCTCCAGCCGCGCCGCAACCCCCCTTCGCGCCCGTCAGGTCGCGATCTACCTCACCCGCGAGCTGACCGACCTCTCGTTGCCGCAGATCGGTCGCCTCTACGGCGGCCGCGACCACTCCACCGTCCTCAACTCCCTGCGGCGGATCGAAGCGGGCCTGGGAGAGGACGCCGAACTCTCCAGACGGGTCGAGGATCTCCGCCTCGCAATCCACAACCCGACCGACCGTTAGCGCTCGCGGCCGACGGCACTGTAAGAATCCCGCCTCCCCCACAGTCGCTTCCACAGGCCCGAAACCGCATCGCCACGCCGAATCCACCGAATCCCGCAAGCTTTCAACAAGCCCTAAACCAACTTAAGAAGGCATCTATCTCTTGAAGCTCAAGACCAAACGGGAAGACCTCGTCTCCAAGCTCTCGATTGTCTCCAGGGCCGTTTCGACCAGGGCCGCCACCCAGGCTCTCTCGGGCGTGCTGGTCACCGCCACCGAGGGCGCCGTCACGCTGGCCGCCACCGACGGGGACGTGGCGATGAAGACGGCGCTGGCGGCTGAGATCGGCGAGGGCGGCTCGGTCCTGCTGCCGGGGCGTCTGCTGGCCGAAGTCGCGCGGTCGCTCGCCGACCCGGTTGTGGAGATCGAGACCCGCGAGGCCGAGCACGACGTCGAGATCCGCAGCGGCAGCTCCAGCTTCCACCTGCGGGTGTTGGCCGCGGAGGACTTTCCCAACCTCCCCGAGGCCGAGGCCGAGGGCGCGATGCGGATCCCGACCAAGGCCCTGGAGGGAAGTATCGAGCTGGTCGCCCGCGCCGCTTCGCGCGACGACATGCGGCCGGTGCTGACCGGCGTCTTCGTCACTGCCAGCGGCACCGAGATGACGATGGTGGCGACCGACTCCTACCGTCTCGCGGTGAAGCGGACGGAGCTGGAGAGCGAGCTTGGCGGTGAGATCGAGGCAAATATCCCGGCCCGGGCGCTGCGCGAGCTGGCGCGGGTCCTCTCCTCGGAGGGCGCCGAGGAGGCCGCGATCTCTCTCTCGACCAACCAGGCGGTCTTCGAGGCCGGCTCGGTGACCCTTGCCACGCGCCTGATCGAGGGTCAGTTCCCGAACTTCCGCCAGTTGCTGCCGGAGTCCTACGAGCACGACGTGCGGCTGCCGCGGCCGGAGTTCCTCGACGTCACCCGCCGGGTCAGCCAGCTGGCCCAGCGCAACGCGCCGCTGCGGCTCTCCTTCGCGCCCGGCGAGCTGACGGTGGCGGCGGAGACGCCCGACGTCGGCGACGCCTCGGAGACGATGGAGGCGGCGTTCGAAGGCGAGCCGCTGGAGATCGGCTTCAACCCGGAGTTCCTCAAGGAGGGGATCGACAGCGTCGAGGGCGACCAGGTGCTGCTGCGGCTGATCTCGCCGCTGCGGCCCGGCCTCCTGCAGCCGGTCGAGGGGGAAGACTTCCGCTACCTGGTGATGCCGATCCGCCTCAACGCCTGAGGTGGTGAGCGCTCGGTGCTCGTCACCGCGATCGAGGCCAGGCCGCTGCGCAGCCTGGACCGGGTCCGGGTCGAGTTGGAGCCGGGGATCGTCAGTGTCGTCGGGCCCAACGGGGTCGGCAAGACCAACCTCGTCGAGGCGCTCTACTTCGCCCTCACCGGGCGTTCCTTCCGCACCTCCGACCGCCGCGACCTGATCCCCTTCGGTGGCTCGCTGGCCCGGGCCGAGGCGACCGTTCGCGACGCCGACGGGCTGGAGCGGCGGCTGCTCGCCTCGGTCAGCCGCAGCGAAGGGCGTCGCCACCTGCTCGACGGCAGTCCCGCCGACCCCGCCACGCTTGCCCGCAACCGCCCGCCGGTGGCCGTCTTCGCTCCGGATCGCCTGAGCCTGGTCAAGGGGCCGCCGGCCGAGCGCCGCGCCCACCTCGACGGCTTCGCCGCCGCCCGCTGGCCCTCTCGCGGCGAGCTGCGCAAGCGCTACGGGCAGGCCCTGGCGCAGCGCAACGCCCTGCTCTCCCGCCTCGCCGCGGGCCACGCCTCGCCGCGGGAACTGGAGGTCTGGGACGCCGGCCTGGCCACCGCCGCCGCGCCGCTCGTGGCGGCGCGGACGGAGGCGGTGGCCGAGCTCGCAGAAGCGTTCGCCACCGCCGCCGAGGAGCTCGGCCTCGAGGGCGGTGCCGAGCTCGAGTACGCGCCGCGGGCGGCGGGGTCCGAGCAGGAGATCCGCATCGGCCTCGAGCAGCGGCGCGAGCAGGACATCCGCATGGGCCGCAGCTCCTGGGGTCCGCACCTCGACGAGCTCAAGCTCTCCGTCGGCGGGCGCTCGCTGCGGCGTTACGGATCCCAGGGCCAGCAGCGGGCAGCTCTGCTCGCACTCCTGTTCGCCGAGCGAGAGGCGTTGCAGGCGGCGCGGCGGGTGGTGCCGCTGCTGCTGTTCGACGACGTGATGAGCGAGCTCGACCCGGGCCGCCGCGAGCGCCTCGTCGAGCGCCTCGCCGGCGAGGGCCAGGCCCTGATCACCGCCGCCGACGAGGAGTCGCTGCCGGCACCGGCGCTGGTCTCGGTCGTCCGCATGCCGCCGCCACGACAGAACGCGGTGGCGGCGTGACCAGGCGGCGGGCACCGCGCCAGGCCTCGGAGGCGTTTCGGATGGCACGCGAGCGAGCCGCCCCGAGGACCGGGCTGGCGGCGGTGCAGGCGTCCTGGTCGGAGCTGGTCGGAGCGCAACTGGCGGCGGTCGCCACGCCGATCTCCGAGCGGTCCGGGACGCTGACGATCGAGTGCGTGGACGGGGTCTGGGCGCAGGAGCTGGACCTGATGCAGGAGCAGGTGCTGGAGCGATTGCGGGCCGAGCTGGGGGAGCGCAGCCCGAAGAAGCTGCGGTTTCGTGTCAAGAGAGACACGAAGTAGTCTCCGTTTATTCACGATTTGCAGGGAATTCTTTACCCTCGAGCAGGGGTTCCGCAGCGCTCAACTGGTATTCTCATGAGAACTCGCGTTATGCCTCGACCCGTGTGGAGCGCGTCTCCAGACGTCGGGGCTCTCTGTGTCGATCGGAAGGGACTCATTGCCTGAGAAAAAAGCCAGCGGCGTGGCCGCAGACTCCTACGGCGCCAAGGACATCACCGTCCTCGAGGGGCTGGAAGCGGTCCGTAAGCGCCCCGGCATGTACATCGGCTCCACCGGTCCCAGGGGTCTCCATCACCTCGTCTACGAGATCGTCGACAACTCCGTCGACGAGGCTCTCGCCGGGCACTGCGACAGCGTTCGCGTCGTCCTCCACCCGGACAACAGCTGCACGGTCGTGGACGACGGCCGCGGCATCCCGGTCGGGATGATGGAGAAAGAGGGTCGGCCGGCAGCCGAGGTCGTCCTCACCGTCCTCCACGCCGGCGGCAAGTTCGGCGACGGCGGCGGCTACAAGGTCTCCGGCGGCCTGCACGGGGTCGGCGTCTCCGTCGTCAACGCGCTCTCCGAGCGCCTGCACCTGCGGATCGAGACCGACGGCCACGTCTGGTCGCAGGATTACGAGCGGGGCAAGCCGCAGACCGACCTCGACAAGGGCGCCGCTTCCGAGCGGCACGGAACCACGATCACCTTCCTTCCCGACCTCGAGATCTTCGAGGAGATCGGGTTCGACTTCGAGACCCTGGCCGAGCGACTGCGCGAGACCGCGTTCCTCACCCGTGGCCTCAAGATCGAACTGGTCGACGAGCGCGGCGAGACCAACAGCGTCACCTTCCAGTACGAGGGCGGCATCGAGGACTTCGTCCGCCACCTCAACTCCAACAAGGACACGCTCAACCCCAAGCCGATCTACTTCGACGGCAGCAAGAACGAGGGCGAAGTCGAGATCGCGATGCAGTGGAACAGCTCCTACCAGGAGTCGATCTTCAGCTTCGCCAACAACATCAACACGCACGAGGGCGGCACTCACATGTCCGGCTTCCGGGCCGCGCTGACGCGCACGCTCAATGCTTACGCCCGCGCCAAAGGCCTGCTGAAAGAGAAGGACGACAACCTCGCCGGCGAGGACGTGCGCGAGGGGCTGACGGCGGTGATCTCGGTCAAGCTCCACGACCCGCAGTTCGAGGGTCAGACCAAGACCAAGCTCGGCAACCCGCCGATCAAGGGCCTGGTCGAGGAGACGGTCAACCGCAAGCTTGCCGAGTATCTCGAGGAGAACCCGCCGGAGGCGCGGCGGATCATCGGCAAGACGATCGACGCCGCCCGCGCCCGCGCCGCCGCCCGCAAGGCGCGCGATCTGACCCGCAAGTCGGCGCTGGAGAACTCGACCCTGCCGGGCAAGCTCGCCGACTGCACGGTCAAGGACCCGAGCCTGGCCGAGATCTTCGTGGTCGAGGGAGACTCCGCCGGCGGTTCCGCCAAGCAGGCCCGCGACCGCAACACCCAGGCGGTGCTGCCGCTGCGCGGCAAGATCATCAACGTCGAGAAGAGCCGGATCGACAAGGTCCTGGCGAACAACGAGATCCAGGCCCTGATCACGGCGATCGGGACCGGCGTCCACGACGAGTTCAACATCGAGGACGCCAGGTACCACAAGATCGTGATGGCGACCGACGCCGACGTCGACGGCGCCCACATCCGCACCCTGGTGCTCACCTTCCTCTACCGCCAGATGCCCGAGCTGATCAACCACGGCTATGTCTACATCGCCAAGCCGCCGCTGTACCGGGTGAAACAGGGCAACCAGGAGACCTACCTGGAGCGCGAGTCCGAACTCGAAGAGCTGCTGCTGCGCGACAAGCTCGAGGAGTTCGAGCTGCTCGACGCGACCGGCGAGAAGCGGAAGCTGACCCCGAGCCGCTGGCAGGCCTACATCCGGCGCTCGAAGGAGTACGAGGGCTGGGGCTCCTCGCTGCAGGCCGACTTCGGCCATGAGGTCGTCCGTTTCCTGGAGGAGTCGAGCCTGCTCGACGAGCAGGTGGCGACGCTGCCCGCCGCAGCGGAGCTGCTGGGGCGCGGTGGCGGCCCGACCGAGCCCTTCGACACGGAGGTGCTGGAGGCGAGCGAGGATCTGGTGGTGGTGAAGGCGGTCGAGCGCAAGAGTGGCCTGGCGCGTACCCACCGCCTGCCGAAAGCGCTGCTGGACGACCACGACTACCGCAAGTTCGCCGAGGTCCACGCGGCGCTGCTGAAGCAGGTCGGCCGCCCGCCGTTCGAGATCAGCCGCGGCGAGCGCCACAACGTCGCCCTCTCGTTCGAGGCACTGCGCGGCGCGGTCCTGGAGTTGGCCCGCCACGGCGTACAGCTGACCCGGTTCAAGGGACTGGGCGAGATGAACGCCAAACAGCTGCGCGAGACGACGATGGACCCCGCCTCGCGGACTCTGGCCCAGGTGACGTTGGAAGACGCCACTGCCGCCGACACGATCTTCTCGATGTTGATGGGGGATCAGGTCGCTCCCCGTCGCGCGTTCATCGAGGCCCACGCGAAAGAGGTCAAATTCCTCGATGTCTGAGTCGACCCCCAACGAGGTGACGAGCTGATGGCACTCCAGGCCCTGACGGGAAACATCGAGGAGCGCGGTCTCGAGCAGGAGATGCGCTCGTCCTACCTCGATTACGCGATGAGCGTGATCGTCGGCCGGGCGCTGCCAGACGTCCGCGACGGGCTGAAGCCGGTCCACCGCCGCGTCCTCTACGCGATGCACGACATCGGCCTGCAGCCGACCCGTCCGTACCGCAAGTGCGCCTTCATCGTCGGCGAGGTGATGGGCAAGTACCACCCCCACGGCGACTCGGCGATCTACGACACGCTGGTCCGGATGGCGCAGGACTTCTCCCTGCGCTACCTGCTCGTCGACGGCCAGGGCAACTTCGGCTCGATCGACGACGACCCGGCAGCCGCGATGAGGTACTGCGTCACCGGGGACACCCGGGTGGCGACCGCCGACGGGACCGTGCGCATCGACTCGATCGTTCCCGACGCGGAGCCGGGATCGGACAGTGACATCGATATGCGGGTGCTCGACCGCCTCGGACGACCGGTGTCGGCCAGCAAGCTCTTCCACTCCGGCGATCATCCGACCCTGCGACTCCGCACCGCCCAGGGCCACGAGCTGACCGGGACCCATAACCACCCCGTCCTCTGCCTGGTCGATATGGCGGGCGTGCCGCTGCTGCTCTGGAAGCTGCTCGAGGAGATCCAACCCGGCGACCGGGTGCTGATCTCCCGCACTCCGCAGCAGGCCGACTCGACGCTTGGCGAGGAGGAGCGTCAGCTCGCGCTCCTCGCCGGCGCGCTGGTTTCCGAGGGTTGGATCAGCGCCTCGCGGGCCGGGTTCAACAATGTCGACCAGGAGTTCTTCGACGCCGTCGTGCGCGCATACGACTCGGTCGTGGGCGGCCCGCGCTACGTGTACTCCCGGACGATGGCCTCCGGCAGCGTCATTCACGAGCTCGACGTCCAGAACCTCGGGCATTTCCGCGCGAGCCCACTGGCCGAGCTGAACGGCTTGGCTCGGGAAAAGAAGGTTCCGGAGTTCGTCTGGCGCGGGTCCCCGGCGTTCAAGCGCGCCTTCCTCGCGGCGCTGTTCACCGGCGACGGGTCCTCTTCCCTGCTCCCCCGAGACACCATCCAGGTCTCCTATTCCACCTACAGCGAGCAGCTCGCGCGCGATGTCCAGCTCCTGCTGCTCGAGTCAGGCGTCGTCTCGCGCGTCTGCCGCTACGAGAAGGGTGAGTTCAAGGTCGTCGTCAGCAACCGCCGCGACGCCAGGCTGTTTGCCGACGGGGTCGGCTTCCTCGGGGCGAAGCAGGTCAAGCTGCAGGCTGACCTGGCGACCGTGCCGCAGAGCAGCCGGGCCCTGAGTCACGACCACGTCCCCTTCGTTGCCGACTACATTCGCTCCGAGGGGGGCTCCGGCGGGCAGGCGGACAGCTGGCTGCGCCGCCACAACGTCGACCGGGTCGAGCGCTGGGAGCAAGGTGGCACGGCGATCCTCGAGCGGATCCAGTCAGAGGAGGTCCGCGAGGTCGTCTCGCCGCTCGTCAGCGGCGACTACTTCTACGCCGAGGTCGAGTCGGTGGTCGACGCCGGGGTGCAGGCGGTCTACTCGATCCGGGTCGACACCGACGATCACTCGTTCATCACCAACGGCTTCGTCAGCCACAACACCGAGGCCCGCCTCGGGCGGCTGGCGACCGAGCTGCTGCGCGACATCGACGCCGACACCGTCGACTTCGGGCCCAACTACGACGAATCGACGCAGGAGCCGCAGGTGCTGCCGGCACGGTTTCCGAACCTGTTGGTCAACGGAACCTCGGGGATCGCGGTGGGGATGGCGACCAACATCCCGCCGCACAACCTGCGCGAGGTCGCGGCAGCCGTCGCCGCCTACATCGACGACCCGGGCATCGACCTCGAGGGCCTGATGCAGCACGTCAAGGGCCCCGACTTCCCCGGCGGCGGGATCATGAGCCGCGAGGGGATCCGCGACGCCTACGCGTCCGGCCGCGGCAGCATCAGGGTCCGCGCCCGCGCCCACGTCGAGCCGCTCAAGGGGGGCAAGGAGGCGATCATCGTCACCGAGCTGCCCTTCATGGTCAAGAAGGGCGGCGAAGGCGGCCTGATCACGAAGATCGCCGACCTCGCCCGCGACAAGAAGCTGGAGGGGATCTCCGACCTGCGCGACGAGAGCGACGAACGCTCCGGGATGCGGCTGGTGATCGAGCTCAAACGCGGCGGGCCGCCGGCCAAAGTCGTTCTCAACAACCTCTACAAGAAAACCTCGATGCAGTCGACCTTCGGCGCCAACATGGTCGCCCTGGTCGACGGCGTGCCGCGGACGCTGAGCCTGCTGCAGCTGATCGAGCACTACGTCGAGCACCAGCGCGAGGTCGTCACCCGCCGCACGCAGTACGAACTGCGTCGCGCCGAGGCCCGCGCCCACATCCTCGAGGGGCTGCTGGTCGCGCTCGACAACCTCGACGCGGTGATCAAACTGATCCGCGGCTCGAGCGATCCCGACGCCGCCCGCGACGGGCTGATCGAGAAGTTCGAGCTCTCGCGCGAGCAGGCACAGGCGATCCTCGACATGCGGCTGCAGCGCCTGACCGCGCTGGAGGCCGACAAGGTCCGCGCCGAGCACGCCGACCTGATGGAGCGGATCGGCGAACTGCGCGAGATCCTCGGCGACGAAGCCAGGGTGATGGGCCTGGTCAAGGGCGAGCTGGCGGAAATCGTCGACTCCTACGGCGACGAACGGAGGACCGAACTCGCCGCCTTCGAGGGCGACGTCGGGATCGAGGACATGATCGCCGACCAGCAGATGGTGATCTCCCTGACCGCCTCGGGCTACGTCAAGCGGCTGCCGCTGGCGACCTACCGCCAGCAGCACCGGGGCGGCGTCGGGGTGATGGGGATGAACCTCAAAGAGGACGATTACATCGCCCACCTCCACATCTGCTCGACCCACGATTACCTGCTCTTCTTCACCAACCGCGGCAAGGTCTACCGGCTCAAGGTCTACGAGTTGCCGGAGGGCTCGCGCACGGCGAAAGGCAGCAGCCTGCGCAACCTGCTGCCGCTGCGCGAAGGCGAGAAGGTGATGGCGGTGATCCCGACCCGGGACTTCAAGGAGAACAGGTACCTCGCCTTCGCCACCGCCAAGGGCCTGATCAAGAAGACCGAGTTCCTCGCCTACAACACGCCGATCCGCGCCGACGGGATCATCGCGATCAAGGTCCGCGACGGCGACGAGCTGGTCCAGGTGCGGCTGACCTCGGGCGAAGACGACATCCTCATGGTCTCCCACTCCGGCCACGCCGCCCGCTTCTCCGAGGAGTTGGTGCGGTCGATGGGCCGCGACACCAGCGGCATCAAAGGCATGAACGTCGCCGGTGCCGACAACCGGGTGCTGGCGATGGACGTCGCCCGCAACGACACCGAACTCTTCGTCGTCACCGAGAACGGCTACGGCAAGCGCACCCCGGTCTCCGACTACCCGGTCAAGGGCCGCGGGACCAAAGGCGTCCTGACTGCGAAACTGACCGAGAAGAAGGGCGGCCTGGCCGGCGCTCTGATCGTCGGCGAACACCAGGAGCTGCTCTTCATCTCCCAGAACGGCATGGTCCAGCGGACCTCCGTCAGCGGCATCTCCCAGATGGGCCGCTCGACCCAGGGCGTCAAGGTGATGAACATCAAGGACGACGACCGGGTCAGCGCCGTCGCCCTGGTGGTCGAGTCCGAGGACGCCGCCGCCGAGCCCACGCCGCCCCAGGCCGAGGAGCTCCCCGGCACCGACGGCGCGTCTTCGGACGGGGCCTGAATCCGCGAAGAGGTTGAGGGGGGTCCCGCCTGGACCCACGACACCGCTCCACTGATCAACCAGCTACCCCAAAGCCCCGGGCCCGTCCGCCCCAGCTTGTGGAGCGCGGTGGTTGGGCCCTCGCACAGCCCCCTCTACGCAGCCTGAGGTAAGTACTGCTGCCAGGCCGTCGGGATCTTCGGGCTCGCGACCTGGATGAAGACCGTCGGCGGCGGCGCCTTCGGCAGCTTCTTGGGGTGCATCTGGATCTCGCGGGGGAGGCGGTTGCCCTTGCGGCGGTTGCAGGAGGCGCAGGCGGCGACGATGTTCTCCCACGAGGAGTCGCCGCCGCGACTGCGGGGGATCACGTGGTCGACGGTGAGGCCGGACTTGGTCGAGCCGCAGTACTGGCAGGTCCAGGAGTCGCGGGCGAGGACGGCGCGGCGGGTGATCTTGCGGCGGTGCGCCTCGCGGGGGATGCGGACGTAGTTGACGAGCCGGATCACGTCGGGCCGCACGAGGGTCATGTGCTCGGAGTGCAGGGCGGCCCCCGCGCGCTGCTCCAGCAACTCGGCCTTTTCCTTCAGCAGCAGCACGGCGGCACGTCTCAACGTGCAGACGTTGATGGGCTCATACGTTGCATTGAGCACAAGAACCCGTGCCATCGTGACCGGGATTGTAGGGACTGGCTAGCGGGAGACCGGGTAGGAACCCAGCACGCGGACCGATTCCGCCTTGCCGCGCAGCCGCTCGATCGCCTCCGAGACGGGCTCGTCCTCGAGCGCTCCCTCGAGGTCGCAGAAGAACATGTAGCGACCGAGGCCCCGCCGCAGCGGCCGCGACTCGATCCGCGTCAGGTTGATCCCGCGCGAGGAGAACTCGCCGAGGGCGTCGACCAGCGCACCGGGGTGGTCCTCGCCGAGCTCGGAGAAGACCAGCGACGTCTTGCGGCCGCCGCCGCCCTCGGGCTCGGTCCCCTCCGGGGCGATCCAGACGAAGCGGGTGACGTTGTCGGCCTCGTCCTCGATCCCCTCGCGGACGACGGTGCAGTCGTAGAGCTCGGCCGCGGCCCGCGACCCGATCGCCGCCCAGGGGCGGACCGACTCGGCGACCATCCTGACCGCCGCCGCGGTGCTGCTGACGCTGCGCAGTTCGACCCCCGGGAGGTGCGCGCGGAGGAAGCGGGCGCACTGGGCGAGCGGCTGCTGATGGGAGAGGACCGCCTCGACCGTCCCCAGCTCGAGCGGCTCGCGGGCGATCAGGTGCTCGCGCACCGTGTAGTCGTACTCGCCGACGATCGTCACCGACTCGACGTCGAAGGCGAGCGTGTCGAGGGTCGGCCGCACCGACCCCTCGATCGAGTTCTCGACCGGGACCAGGGCTCGGTCGGCCTCGCGCCGCTCGACCGCGAGGATCGCGTCGTGGATCGTCGCCGTCCGCAGCGGCTCGAAACCGACGTCGCCCGAGGCCTCGCGGAGGGCGTCCTCGGTGAAGGTTCCGGCCGGGCCGAGGTAGGCGATTCGCATCGCCCGACCCTATTCGAAGACGACCGTGTAGCTCGCTTGGTTGTTTTCGGAGAACTGCTCGCCGGGGACGGTCGCGACGACCACTTCCAGAGTCGTTTCCCCGCTCGGCGCCGGGGTCAGCGGGATCGTCACCGAAGACGTTTCGCCGGCAGCGAGCGCGTCGATCTTCTGTTCCAGTGCGTTGCCGCCGTTGACCTTGACGGTGACGCCGACGCCGTTCTCGGTCGATTCGCCCTGGTTCTGCACCTGGACTTCGACTTCGGGGGTTTCTTCGGCGACGACGGACGTGGTGCCGCCTTCGATCAGTTCGGACCCGTTGACGGAGACGCCGACCAGGCCGAGGCCGTGCACGCCCGGCGTCGCGGTCCCGGTGGTGCCGCTGATCGAGCCCAGGGCCGCAGCCACGGTGCTCTCTTCCAGCCACTTGGTCCCTTCCGGCAGGAAGGTGCTCTTGGGGACGTCGGAGCCGCTGATCCCGTTGGCGGCGAGGACCCCGTCGATTTCGGGGCGGACGACGGTTTCGTAGAGCACGTCGGAGGCGAGGAGCTTCTGCATCTGCCTGGCGATCTGAGCCGTCGCCTTGGCGGCGCCGGCGCTGCCGAGGGCGGTGCTGATCTTTTCGGCGATCTCGTCCATCGCGCTCTTGCGCAGCTCGTAGACGAGTTCCAGCGAGCTCTGGGCTCTGCCCATGTCGCCGGGGGCGCTCAGCCCGTCGACCCGGGAGGCATCGGTGTCGACCGCGCTGGCCTCGGCCTTGACCGCGGAGACGAAGTCGGTGACCGAGAGGCTGCCCGGTTCTTCGAGTTTGCCGAAGAAGGACTTGGAGGTCTGTTCGGTCGCCTGGACGATCTGGGAGACGTTGCGGGCATAGTCGCTCAGCGCCTGTTCGGCGCGGGCGTCGAGGCAGCCCTTGACCCCGAGCACGATCAGGATCACCAGGATCAGGCCGCCACCGAGGGCGAGGCCGCGGCGGAGCATGATCTGCTGGCGTTCGGGCCGGCGTTTCGGTCGCTGCCGGCGCGGCGACCGTCGTGAGGTGAAGTCCTCCAAGAAAGCGCTCTCCAGGCTGGTTGGCTGGGCCGAGAGTATGAAGCCTGTCGGCGTCGGGCCGCCAAGAGAGGCCGCAAACGGTGGGTTTTTCCCAGCGTCCGAGCAGGAGGGAGGGGGGTGACGACGAAGACGTAGAGGCTTTGGTCGGCTCCCTGGTACTCAATCGCTTCCTGATCGAGCGCCGCATCGGCAGCGGCGGCTTCGGCGTCGTCTACGAGGCCTGGGACGGGCGCCTCGAGCGGCCGGTGGCGGTGAAGGCGATCGAGCAGAGGGGGGAGGCGGGACGGCGGGTGCTGCGCGAGGCGCAGGCCGCGGCGCGGCTCAACCACCCCGGCATCGTCACCCTCTACGAGATGGGCGAGGAGGACGGCAACGCGCTGCTCGTCACCGAGCTGGTCGAGGGCTCCACCCTGGCCCGCCTCGCCCACGCCGGCGAGCTCTCCGACCGCGAGATCGGCGAGATCGGCGCCGACCTCTGCGAGGCGCTCGACCACGCCCACTCGCGCGGCGTCGTCCACCGCGACATCAAGCCGCAGAACGTGCAGGTGACCGCGGGGGAGCCGCGCGCCAAGCTGATGGACTTCGGGATCGCCCGCCTCGCCGACGACTTCACCCTGACCGCGGCCGGAGACGTCGTCGGCACGCTCGCCTACATGTCGCCCGAGCAGGCCGAGGGCCGCCCCGCCGGGCCGGAGGCCGACGTCTACTCGCTGGCCCTGACCCTGTACGAGTGCTGGAGCGGCGAGAACCCGCACCGCCGCGCCAACCCCGCCGCCACCGCCCGCGCGATCGGCGGCCGCGCCCGTCCCCTGCGCCGCCTCCGCCCCGATCTGCCACGCGAGCTGACCGCGACCCTCGACGCCTGTCTCGCCGCCCGGCCCAGCCACCGCCCCTCGCTGGAGGAGCTGGGGGAGGCGATCGAGGACTCGCTGGACCTGCTCGCCGACCATGCCCGGCCGCCCCACGGGCATCTCGCCGCGCGGGTCGGGGCCCTCGGCCTCGCGGCCGCCTTCGGGGCCTGGCTCGCGATCGGCCACGCTGCCCTGCTCCCGTAGGATTTTCCGATCAGCGTTCTAAGGAGCCTCGAGTCCAGGATCGAAGGCCTCGTCGAGGGGGTGTTCAGTCGCGCCTTCAGCTCCGAGGTGCAGCCGGTCGAACTCGCCCGCAAGCTGGCGAAGGAAATGGACGCCCACAAGACCGCCTCGGTCCAGCGCGTCTACGTCCCCAACGAGTACACCGTCTTCCTCTCCAAGCAGGACCGCTCGAAGCTGGAGGGCTACGAGCGCTCGCTCGAGCAGGAGCTGTCGGGCTACCTGCTGGAGCATGCGCGCCGGCGCGGCTACGACCTGTTGACCCGGCCCGCGGTCGAGTTCTCCACCGACGAGCGGCTGCGGCTCGGCGAGTTCGGGATCCAGGCCCGCCTGGTGAAGCCGCCGGCGCACGAGGGCGAGCCGCCGAAGCAGGGGGAAGAGGGCCACACGATGGTCTACTCGGCGGTGCGCGAGCGCGACCGCGAGCGGCCCAAACAGCCCGAGCAGGCGGTGCAGGCGCTGGTCTCGACCCGCGCCGTGGTCTCCCTCGACGACCGCCGCTACGTGCTCGACGGCCCGCGGGCGACGATCGGCCGCTCGAAGTCGGTCGAGTGCGTGCTCCCCGACCCCAACGTCTCCCGCCGCCACGCGGAGCTGCGGCGGGCGGAATCGGGCGACTGGCAGATCGTCGACCTCGGCTCGACCAACGGGATCAAGGTCAACGGCCGCCGCGTCGCCTCGACCCGGCTCAGCCCCGGCGACCAGGTGACGGTCGGGACCACCACCTTCGAGTTCGACATCGAGCAGTGACGGCCGCTGACCGTATGGTGCTGGGCGCGTGGCCTACGACCCCATCTCAGTAGCTCTCAAGTTCGGCTTCCTGGCCGTCCTCTACCTGTTCCTGCTCGTGATCGCCCGCAGCGCGATCAAGGACCTGCGGCGGACGGTGGCCCCGGCTCCGGACGCCACCGGGTTCCACGCCGCCGCGGCTTACGCGGAGGCGCCGCGGGCCGCCGATGCCTGGCTCGTCGTCGAGCGCGGCGGCGGCATCGAGCGCGGCACCCGCTTCGACCTGATCGGCGGCCTCTCGATCGGCCGCTCGAAGGACTCCGACGTGCAGATCGAGGATCGCTACGCCTCCGGCCTGCACGTCCGCGTCTTCTCGCGCGAAGGACGGTTCTTCGTAGAGGACATGAACTCGACCAACGGGACGATGCTCAACGGCGCCACCCTGCAGGGCGAGGCGGAGTTGATCGACAACGACACGATCCAGATCGGCGACACCGAGTTCCGCTTCGAGGCGGGGGGTGAGCCGTGACCCTGCGGGTCGAGGAGGAGGCGGTCCGCACCGACACCGGCCGCCAGCGCAGCGCCAACGAGGACTCGCTCTTCACCCGCTCACCGGTGTTCGTCGTCGCTGACGGCATGGGCGGCGCCCAGGCCGGCGAGGTCGCCTCCAAGGCGGCGGCCGAGTCCTTCGACCGCGAGCTGCCGCAGGCGCCGCCCGAGCGGGTGCTGCGGGAGACGATCGAGGCGGCCAACCGCAACATCCACGAGCACGCCCGCAGCGACCCCAACCTGGCCGGGATGGGGACGACGATCACCGCCGCGATCGTCGACCCGGAGGCCGAGGAGGTGGCGATCGGGCACGTCGGCGACAGCCGCGCCTACCGCCTCCGCGCCGGCAAGCTCGAACGGCTCACCCGCGACCACTCGCTGGTCGAGGAGATGCGGCGCAAGGGCCAGATCACCGAGGCCCAGGCGGAGGACCACCCGCAGCGCTCGATCATCACCCGGGCGCTCGGGCCCGAACCGGAGGTGGAGGTCGACCTGCAGACCGTCCCCGCCCTCGCCGGCGACCTCTTCCTGCTCTGCTCCGACGGCCTGACGACGATGCTCGGCGACGAGCAGATCGCCCGCGTCCTCGCCCGCGCCACCTCGATCTCCGCGGCGGTGCGGGCGCTGGTCGACGAAGCCAACCGGGCCGGCGGCCGCGACAACATCACCGTCGTCGCCTTCCGCCTCGAGGACGCGGCGGCGCCGGCCAAGGGCAACCCCGAGGGCGCGACTCTGATCGGCGCCTCGGCCGAGGAGGCCGGGCTGACCGCGACCGAGGTCCGCCGCCGGGCCGCCGCCGAGGCGGCCCGCCAGCGGCGCGAGGAGATGGCGTCGACGAAGCCGCGCCGGCGGCGGCTGCGGACCGCGGCGAAGGTGCTGGCGGCGGCGGTCGTGATCGGCGCGATCGCCTTCGGCGCCTGGTACGGCCTGCGCCAGGTCTGGTTCCTCGGCACCGACTCCGCCGGCCGCGTCGCCCTCTACCGCGGCCTCCCCTACGAGCTGCCCTTCGGGGTCGACCTCTACGAAGAGCGCTACGCGAGCCCGATCCAGACCGGCTCGCTGCCGAGCCGCCGCCGTGACGCGGTCACCGGCCACGACCTGCGCTCGCGCGGCGACGCGGTCTCGCTGCTCGAAGAAATCGAAGACAGCCAGGGGGTCCGTTGAGGTCCGCCAGGAACCGGGAGCTGGTCGCCCTGGTTCCGGTCGCCCTCCTCCTCACCGCCGGCTTCACCGCCGTCTTCTCGCAGGAGAAGGCGCAGCTCGGCAACCTCAGCCTGATCTACGGCGCCTACTTCCTCGCCGTCTGCCTCGCGACCCACATCTACCTGCGGATTCGGCTCCCCAACGCCGACCCCTACCTGTTCCCGCTGGTCGCGCTGCTGACCGCCTTCGGGCTGGTGATGATCTACCGGATCGACGAAACCCTGGCCCGCGACCAGGCCAACTGGTTCGTGATGGGGCTGGTCCTCTTCGCGCTGACGATCCAGCTGCTGCGCGACTACGACGTGCTGGAGCGCTACCGGTACACGATCGCCGCGGTCGGCCTGCTGCTGCTGCTGGCGCCGCGGCTGCCGGGGATCGGCCAGCAGGTCAACGGCGCCTACCTCGGGGTGAAGGTCGGCCCGATCGCCTTCCAGCCGGCCGAGTTCTCGAAGATCGCGATCGTCATCTTCCTCGCCAGCTACCTGCGCGAGCACCGCGAGGTCCTGATCGTCGGCGCGCGCCGCGTGCTCGGGGTGACGCTGCCGCCGCTCAAGCACTTCGGGCCGATGCTGGTCGTCTGGGGGGCCTCGATGTTCATGCTCGTCTTCATCCGCGACCTCGGCAGCTCGCTGATGTTCTTCGCCGCTTTCCTCGCCCTGCTCTACGTCGCCACCGGCCGCTTCTCCTTCGTCGTGATCGGGATGGCGATGTTTGCCGCCGGCGCCTGGTTCTTCGCCACCACGGTGCCGCACGTCCACGACCGGGTCGAAGTCTGGCTGCACCCCTACAGCGACCCGACCGGGCACGGGTACCAGATCCTCCAGTCGATCTTCGCCCAGGCCGACGGCGGCCTCTTCGGCAAAGGCTTCGGGCAGGCGCTGATCACGATCCCCGGCACCCACGACGCGCTGCTGCCGGCGGCCCAGACCGACACGATCTACTCGCTGATCGTCAACGAGCTGGGCCTCTTCGGCGCCTGCGGGGTGATCGCGATCTACCTCCTGATCGCCGCCCGCGGCTTCAAGATCGCGCTGCTCGCCAACGACGGCTTCTCGAAGCTGCTGGCGACCGGGCTGACCGCCGTCTTCGCGATCCAGGCCTTCGTGATCATCGGCGGCGTCACCCGGGTGATCCCGCTGACCGGCGTCACCCTGCCGTTCATCAGCTACGGCGGCAGCTCGATCGTCGCCAACTTCGTGCTCACCGCGCTGCTGCTGCTGGTCTCCGACCGCGCCCGCCGGGAAGCGGCCGAGCCGGCCGGCCGCGCCCTCGCCCTGGGGCCCGCGTGAACCGCCAGATCCTCAAGCTCTTCGCCTTCATCGTCGTCCTGTTCGGGGTCCTGGTCGGCTTCACGTCCTACTGGTCGGTCTTCGACGCCAAGAACCTCAAGTCCCAGGAAGCCAACAGCCGGCCGCTGCTCGAGCAGCAGCAGGTGCGCCGCGGCCGCATCCTCGCGGCCGACGGGACGGTGATCGCCAAGTCGGTGGCGAAGGGCCACGGCGCCGGGCTGCGCTTCGTGCGCCGCTACCCGGAAGGGGCGCTCTACGGCCACCCGATCGGCTACAGCTTCGTGCGCCAGGGCGACTCGGAGTTCGAGAAGTACCACAACGAAGAGCTGGCCGGCGAAGAATCCGAATTCAGCTCGATCCTCGACGAAATCACCGGCCGCAACCGCGAAGGCAACGACATCGTCACGAACATCGACGCCGCGGCGCAGAGGGTCGCGCTGAGCGACCTCGAACAGGCGGGGTTCGGGGCGGTGGTGGCGATCGAACCGAGCACCGGCGAGGTCAAGGTGATGGCCTCCAACAAGCCCTACGACCCCAACCGGATCCCCTACGAACTCGAAAAGCTGAACCGCAACAAGCTCGAAACGCCGCTGCTGAACAGGGCCACCCAGGGCCTCTGGCCGCCGGGCTCGACCTTCAAGGTGGTGACCGCCGCCGCCGGGCTGGAAAGCGGCGTGATCACGCCGGAAACGACGATCAACGCACCCGGCACGATCATCGACGAAGGTCACGTCCTCGCCAACGACTTCGAACAGGGCTTCGGGCCGATCTCGCTCGACTTCGCGCTGACCAACTCGGTCAACACCTGGTTCGGCCAGCTCGGCCAGAAGGTCGGCCAGGACAAGCTGTTCGAACAGATGGAAAAGTTCGGCTTCAACGCGACGCCGCCGATCGACCTGCCCAACGAAGGGAAGGAAAGCGAGGTCTACAAGAGCGGTGTCTTCGAAGGCAACGAACTGCTCGGCAAGAACGACCCCGTCGACCTGGCCCGCGTCGCGATCGGCCAGGAGCGGCTGCTCGAGACGCCGCTGCAGAACGCGATGGTCGCGGCGGCGGTCGCCAACGGCGGCAAGCTGATGGCGCCGCAGATCTGGAACCGGGTGATCAATCCCGATGGGCGGGTGCTCAAGCGGCTCGAACCGGCGGTCTACAGCGAACCGATCAGCGCCAGGACGGCCGAAGAGCTGACCACGGCGATGGAAGGCGTGGTCAGCGAAGGCACCGGCACCAACGCGGCGATCTCCGGGGTCGCGGTTGCCGGCAAGACCGGCACCGCGGAAACGCCCTACAACGAATCCTGCGGCGGCGGCACGGCCGAGAACCAGGCATGGTTCATCGGCTTCGCCCCGGCGAACGAACCGAAGATCGCGATCGCCGCCTCGGTCGAGTGCACCGAACGATTCGGCAACGACGTCGCCGCGCCGATCTTCCGCGACGTCGCGGAAACCATCTTGAACGGAAAATGAGAGGAGCAGCGGGTGTCTGAGGTGATCGAGGGAAACGTCATCGACGGGCGCTACCGCGTCGTGCGCCGGCTCGGGGCGGGGGGGATGGCCGACGTCTGGCTCGCTGAGGACGCCCACCTTCAGCGCCAGGTCGCGCTGAAGGTCCTGCACCGCCGCTTCGCCCAGGACCGCGAGTTCGTCGAGCGCTTCCGCCGCGAGGCCGAGCACGCCGCCGGCCTGCAGCACCCCAACGTGGTCGCCGTCTACGACCGCGGCGAGTTCGAGGGCACCTACTACATCGCCATGCAGTACGTGGAGGGGCCGACGCTGAAGCAGCTGATCGACAGTGGGATCAGCATCGAGCAGGCGGTGGCGCTGGTCCGCCAGGTCCTCGAGGCGGCCCGCTTCGCTCACCGCCACGGCATCGTCCACCGCGACCTGAAGCCGCAGAACGTGATCGTCGACCCGGAGGGCAAAGCGGTCGTCACCGACTTCGGGATCGCCCGAGCGGGGGTCTCGGAGATCACCCAGACCGGCTCGGTGATGGGCACCCCGCACTACCTCTCGCCGGAGCAGGCGCAGGGACAGGACGTGACCGCGGTCTCCGACCTCTACTCGATCGGCGTGATCCTCTACGAGGCGCTCACCGGGCGGGTCCCGTTCGAGGGCGAAAGCGCGGTGGCGGTTGCGATGAAACAGGTCTCCCAGATGCCGCTGCGGCCGAGCTCGGTCAACCCGCGGGTCTCCCCGGCCCTCGACGCCGTGGTGATGCGGGCGCTGGAGAAGGACCCCGGCCAGCGCTTCCAGAGCGCCGACGCCTTCATCGCCGCCCTCGACCAGGCGATGCGCGAGCCCGGCGGCGCCGGCGGCTCGACCGCGGCGTTCGCGCCGCTGCCGCCGGTGGTCGCCACCCCGGAGGAGGCCGAGGCGGCGGCCGAGCGCAAGCGGCGGCGGCTGCTCTGGATCGGGCTGGCGGTGGCGGCGATCGTCGGCGTCCTGATCGGCCTGGCGCTGACCCGGAACACGACGACCGAAGTGCCGGGCGTGACCGGCAACCCACTCAACGTCGCCGTCGCCCTGCTCCAGCAGCGCGGCTTCTCGGTCGGCGAAATCCGCCGCGTCAACCGCGAAGCTCCGCGCGACGAAGTGCTCGAGCAGGACCCGGCCGCCTCGCCGCCGGCCGACGAAGCCTCGCTCGACTGCTCCTTCCTCACCTTCTTCTGCTCGAAGCCGGAAGTGACCCTGACGGTCAGCGGCGGGCCCGGCAGCGGCAAGGTCCCCTCGACCGCCCTGCTGACGCAGGAAGAAGCGACGGAAAAGCTCGAGGAAGCGGGCTTCAAGGTCAAGGTGGAACGGGTCAACTCCGAATCGGTCGAAGAAGGCCTGGTCGTGCATTCCGAACCGTCGGGGGGCGAAACCGTCACCAACGGCTCGACGGTGACGATCTTCGTCTCCAGGGGGCTGAAGCAGGTCAAGGTCCCGGTCCTTGTCGAAAGCCAGCGCAGCCTCGCCGTGCAGCAGATCCGCGACCGCGGCCTGGAAGCGGTGGTCGAAGAAGAAGAAAGCTCGCGGCCGACCGGCCAGGTGATCCGCCAGGCGCCGAGCGCGGGCACCAAGGTGCCGACCGGCTCGCCCGTGACGATCGTCGTCTCCGCCGGCCGCGAACGGGCGACTGTGCCGAACGTGGTCGACCAGCTGCGCCGCGAAGCTGTCGAAGCGGTCCGCGAAGCGGGCCTCGTGCCGGTGGTCGAAGAAGAAGAAACGGAAGTCGAAAGCCAGATCGGCAGGGTCATCGAACAGCTCCCGGCGGCCGACGCCGAAGTCGAACCGAAGAGCGAAGTGACCCTGGTGGTCGGCAAGCGGGCGACCGCCCCGCTCGAAGAAGGAGCCGGCGAATGAGGGTCGCGGTCCTCGCCGGCGGGCGCTCCTCCGAGCACGACGTCTCGCTGCGCTCGGGCGCTTCGGTGGCGCGCGGGCTGCGCGAGGCCGGGCACGAGCCGCTCGAGGTGACGATCGGCCGCGACGGGCGCTGGAGCTGCGCCGGCGACACCGTCGCCCTCACGCCCGGCGGCGGCCTGCTCGACGCCGACGCCGCCTTCCCGGCCCTGCACGGGCCGTTCGGCGAGGACGGCAGCATCCAGGGCCTGCTCGAGTGGCTCGACCTGCCCTACGTCGGCTCCGACGTGCTCTCCTCGGCGGTCTGCATGGACAAGCTGACCCTGAAGCGGCTGTTCGCCGCCAACGGGGTCCCGCAGGTCGAGTTCACCGCGGTCGAAGGCAGCGACTGGTGGGGCCGCTGCGAGGCGCTCGGGCTGCCGCTCTGGGTGAAGCCCTCGCGGCTCGGCTCCAGCGTCGGCATCACCCGCGTCGCCGACCTCGCCGACCTCGACGCCGCGGTCGAGCTGGCGCTGCGCCACGACCCGCGGGTGATCGTCGAGGCCTCGGCCGACGGCCGCGAGGTCGAGTGCTCGGTGCTCGGCAACGACGAGCCGGAGACCTCTCCGCCGGGCGAGATCGTCGCCCATGCCGAGTGGTACGACTTCGAGGCCAAGTACACCGCCGGCGGCATGGATCTGCGGGTGCCGGCCCCGATCGAGGACGCCGTCGCCGCCCGGGTGCGCGAGCTCGCGGTCGAGGTCTTCGTGCTGGCCGGCTGCTCCGGCCTGGCCCGCTGCGACTTCTTCGTCGGCCCCGGCGAGGAGGTCCTCGTCAACGAGATCAACACCATGCCCGGCTTCACCGAGACCAGCGTCTACGCGAAGCTGTTGGAGGCGGGCGGCCTCGCCTACCCGGCTCTCTGCGACCGCCTCGTGAAGCTGGCGCTGGAGCGCCACGAGCGGTCCCGCTCCTTCGAGTTCTGAGGGAGCGGTTAGCGCGCGATGCCGCTAACGACCGGCGGAGGCCGACTTGCCGGGGTGCTGACCGTTGCCGTTTGAGGACGCGTGCTTGCCATTTCCATTCGTTTGCCCGCGTTCGTCTCGGCGACCAATCGTCCAGACAGGATTCGGGATGTCGATACCTTCCTCCCGAAGCCTCTCCACAAGCTCCTTCGTGTCGGCTGGCGCGTAACTGCTGTATGAGCTGTCGCGTTCTACGGCCATATCGGCAAGATCCTTCCAGCAGGCATTCCAAGCCTCCCAAGCCGTAGAGGGTAGTCAAAACTCTCCACGATAGGCAGAGCGCCGGACGCGATATCGCTGCCTTCTCCGCCGAAGCAGCGCATGAATTCAGCGTGGAACGCGCGATTTCGGCCAGCTATCTGACAGGCTCTGTTCTTCAAGCTACCTGCAGTTCATTGTAGAAAGTAGACACCTGCCAACGTACATGGGACGACGGACGGATCCAGACGAGCCCCCGCTGGTGCGTTTCTCGGCCGCCCTCACGGGCCGAGAGCAGTCTCTCGTGGTTGCCATGGCCATTTCTGAAGAGGGCCCGATCAACGCAACTGCTGTCGCTGACACCGCTGGCGTCCCCGTAGACGCGGCCTCCCGAGAGCTTCGGGTCTTAGAGAAGGCTGGGTTCCTTAAGACCATCAAGACGGAGCGAGCCACTACTGACTTTGAAATCGTCGACAAGACGGCCTGGGTTGCTTTGGGAACCCTGTGCGAGCGGGCGACGGAAGGTCGCCTTGTGTCACGGTGGTAAGGCCCTCCGGGCTTCATGGTTGCGCCCGCCCCCTGGCGAAGCAGACGAGCACCGTTGCACCGCCAGAGACGAGAAGCAGCACGCCCCAGACGACGCGGATCCAAGTGGTGGACGGATCCTGAGGCTCGCTTGCTCGGGTGGGCTGAGCGACCAAGCGCACAGTCCCATTGATAGACAACAGCGCCGGAGAGATGGGGTCACCGCTGGAATCGACCGTTGCACCGGGCTTTCGGCCGGGCAAACTCGCTGAAAGCTGTGCATTGTCGGCTCGCACCGCCGTCCACGGATCTCGGCGTTCGAGCGGGGCAGCGATCAACCAGAAGGCCGCCAGGAACGCTGCGCATGCGCAAACCAGGGTCGCGTTACGGACCGCCGTAACAACCCGGCGGGTCAGCGCATGGGCAGCCGGTTGGAACACAAGGGTCGCAAGTAACCCGGGCAAGAATAGAAGCAAGGTCGGCACCGTTTTGTTCGCCTGGGCGAGCGAATGCGCAAAGGCGATGCAGAGGGCAAGGACGCCGGTCACTGCGAGGCATGCGGTTCGGGCATTGTCGATGAAGCCGGCTTGTTGGGCGCCAAGCTCAAGGAATGCTGCTGCAGACTGCGCATGTTCGCCGTCGTGGATGTAAAGGTGCGCCGAGCGCCCCGTGTCTGGTGCACCTTCCACCCTTGGCCCAGTGGGCGAGCTGACTGCCAGCCGCGCAGATGCGATAGCCATTCCGTGTGGCGGATGAGCCTCGAGATGAAAGGTCTGGGCCCCGACGAAAGGGAGATCGACCTGGGCCGGCAAGGGATTGAGGCCAGCTCGGATCGCGAAGCGCCAGCCGTGAGTCCACTCCATTATTGGCTCACTGTAGGCGAGCTTCAGAAGCTTCTGTCCCGGAGTGATTTCCACTGGCATCGCCACTATTGATGACCAAGCCACAAGACGCGCCAAGAAGCAGAAGTCGCTGTCGTTGGCGAGGTACTCTTGATGAGTCGCGGCCGCTGGAGCCAGTTTGGGCGGGTGAGATCCGATTAGGGTGTCGCAGGCATTCAGGCTCACGGGTGGGTCGGCGACCGCAATTTCCTGAATTAGCTTCATGAGGTCAGCCGCATTGTCGATGGAGGGACGGACCTTCCGAGCCCTGGCAAGCAGCGCTTGGTGCGACAGCTCCGCGTTTGCCTGACGGGTCGGCAGCGAGAGCGCCGTGTGGCTCGCGTCGACGAGGTCGAAGTCCGTCAACTCCTGCGGCGCCTTCCGCAATACAAACAGCGGCAGGTGTGCAAATTCTCGGCCGTCGACAGTGCGGGTGACAGGCATCTTCCCGTCGGGGATCCGGAAATCGACGCTCTGACGCATTCGCACCACAACATCGTCAATGAAGTCCACCCGGAGCTTGCGTCTGCGAATCCAGGAAGCGTCTTCACACAGCAGCATTGACGCGCATGCCCCGACTTCCTGTAGGTCTATGTCGACCAGCGGATCCACCATCCCCTGCTCGATCTTCGTGCCCATGCCAACTCAACCTCATGGGCGCTGCCTGCCTCCGTCCGGCACCTTAACGGTATTGTCCAGGGCTTGGTCGAGCCGCTATTCGATCAGCTTGACGTCGCTGATTTCGACCTGGTAGCGGCCTTCCTGGTCGCGGGCGGGGGCCGCCTTGTTGAACCAGATCAGGAAGTACTTGGCGGGGCCGGAGAGGTGGAGTTCGACTTCCTCGGTGCCGTTGGCGGAGGGGATCTGGCCGACCGGTTCGCCCCAGCCGGAGAGTTGTTCGGGCGGGCCCGAGGCGGCGGCGAAGACTTCGCCTGCCCAGCCGGGGGTGGGGGTGTGGATGATCATTTCCGTCGGCGTCGCCGGCGACTTCGCGGTCACGTAGAGGCCGACGCCCGGGTTGGGGCCGGTCTTGGTGCCGGCGAAGGTGTCGGTGTCGTAGTGCTCGGTGCTCCAGGCGGTGTCGAGGTTGCCGTCGACGGCAAGCCCGGTTTTCGCGGGGTCCTCTTCCCCGTCGCCCTGGGGGTCGTAGTCGGTGGCCGAGACGATCGCCACCTGCGCGCCCTTGCCCTGCAGGGCGCCGCCTCCTCCCGGCCCGTTCTTTTCGCTGATCGCGTGGACCAGCAGCAGCGCCGCTCCGCCGGCGACGACGAGCAGCAGGATCGCTGCCCAGGACCAGCGCGCGCGGCTGGAGAGCTTGCGCTTGGCCGGCGGGACGGCGTCGAGAATGCTGGTCGCCTCACCGGTGGTCGACCCCGCCCGGGCCGCCTCCACCTCCAGCGCGGTCGAGAGGTCGTCGATCATCTCGCCGATCTCCTGGTAGCGCTGGTCGGCGTCCTTGGCGGTCGCCCGCTCGACCACCAGCGCCGTCGCCGCCGAGACGTCGGGGCGGCGCTGCTGGATGTCGGGCAGCTCCTCGTTGACGTGTTTCATCGCCACCCCGACCTGGCTGTCGGCGTGGAAGGGGACCTGGCCGACCAGCATCTCGTAGAGGACGACGCCGAGGGAGTAGATGTCGGAGCGGGGGTCGACGCCGTGGCCCATCGCCTGCTCGGGGGCGACGTAGTCGGTGGTGCCGAGGACGCGGCCGGTGGCGGTCATCCCGTCCTGCTCGAGCTGGCGGGAGATGCCGAAGTCGGTCAGCTTCGCCCGGCCCTCGGAGTCGATCAGGACGTTCTGGGGCTTGATGTCGCGGTGGACCATGTTGCGGGCGTGGGCGACGGTGAGGCCGCGGCCGATCTCGATCCCGTAGGCCAGCGCCTCCTGGGTGTCGAGCGCGCCGACCCGGTTGATCCGCTGCTTCAGCGTCTCCCCTTCGACGTACTCGAAGACGATGTAGGGATGGCCGCCGTCCTCGCCGGCGTCGATCACGGCGACGACGTTGGGGTGGGAGAGCTTGGCGACCGCCCGCGCCTCCTGGCGGAAGCGCTGGAGCTGGTCGGCCTGCTCGGACATCTCCCGGTGCATCACCTTGACCGCGACCGGGCGGTCGAGGGTGGCGTCGCGGGCGAGGTAGACGGTCGACATGCCGCCGCTCCCCAGCTTCGCCTCCAGCCGGTAGCGGCCGGAGAGCACGGTGCCGATCATCTGCGAGCTGGTGGGGGCGCGGTCGGTCAATTTGCAGGCACAACGTTATGAGGCACGGAGGGCGGTCTCAATAGAGTGGCGGGCAACTTGGTACAGGTTCGCTATTGCACCGACCCCGCCTGCTCTTGGTCGTGGGGAGCCGAACCGACCCTGCGTCGGCTGATCTGGGAGTTCGACGGCGAGCTGGAGTTCGTCTGGGTGATGGGTGGGCTCGCCCGTCGCTACGGCAGCCAGTATCGCGATCAGGAGGGGTCGATCGGGTCCGGGCCCGACTGCTTCGCCGACTTGATGTCTCACTGGCTCAACGTAGCCGGTCAGACCGGGATGCCGTGCGACCCGCGGCTGTGGACCGAGAACCCGATCGCCAGCACCTTCCCGGCCTGCATCGCGGTGGAGGCGGCCAGCGAGCAGGGGTGGGAGGCCGGCTACCGGTACCTGCGGCGGCTGCGCGAGGGGCTGATGTACGAGCGTCGCAAGCTCGACAGCCCGAGAGCGCTGCTGGCCGAGGCCGCCGCCGCCGGCCTCGACCCGCGGCGCTTCGAGATCGCGCTCGACTCGCACGCCGCGGTCGAGGCCTTCAGCGACCACATGGACGAGGTCCGCGACATCCCGGACGAGGCGCGGGCGGCAAAGAAGCTGAGCCACACCGAGGGGCGCGAGCGGCTCTCCTTTCCCTCGGTCGTCTTCATCGGCGCCGACGGCGTCCGACGCGGCGTCTGGGGGTTCCAGCCGCTGGAGGCCTACCGCGAGGCGGCCCTGGCGGCGGGAGCCAGGCAGGTCAACGACGGCCCGCTGGCGCCGCTGGCGGCGGTCGAGCGCTTCGGCTCCATCACCACCCACGAGGCCGAAGTGCTGGGCCAGAGCGCCGGCCCGCCGACCTGCGCTGAGCTCTGGCGGCTCGCCGCCGAGCATCGCCTGCGCCCGGTGCGCGCGCTGACCGGGACGATCTGGCAGGCGCCGTAGCCTCCCTCGCGCACTCGGGTACGCACCCTTTCGCAAATACGTGACTTGTGATACAAACCCAGGGCCGCGGAGGCGTCCTGGGACATGGACCGCGCTCCGACCGACATCCTGGCGACGCTCGAGACCCGCGACCCGGGCGTCTTCCGCCACTCGCGCCAGGTCGCTCTCCACTCCGCCACGATCGCCAGGCGACTCGACCTTCCCGCCGTGCAGGTGCTGCAAATCCGCCGCGCGGCGCTGTTCCACGACATCGGCAAGTCCCTGATCTCGAAGGAGATCCTCGCCGTGCCCGGGGCACTTACCGAGGAGGAGTTCGCGGTCGTCAAACGGCACCCGGAGGCCGGCGCCCGACTTGTCGAGCGGCTCGGGGACCCGGAGCTGACCCGGATCGTCCTCCACCATCACGAGCGTTTCGACGGCGACGGCTACCCGGCGGGCCTGAGCGGCGAGGCGATCCCGCTCGGGGCGCGCATCGTCGCCGTCGCCGACGCCTTCGACGCGCTCACCTCGGAGCGGTCCTACCGGTCGGCGATGGTGGCCGCGGAGGCGCTGGCGCTGCTCGAAGCGGTCGCCGGCACCCAGCTGGACCCCGGCGTCGTTCGTCCGTTCGTCCGCAGCCACTCGGGGCCCCGTCGCTTCCCGACCGCCGTCGAGCGCTCCGGCGCGGTGGCGCCGGCTCAGGCCGAGCGCACGCGGCGCGGCCCGTCGACCACCCGGGCGATTCGCTGAGCCCCCGGGCAGTGCGCCCGCAGCAGCGCCAGCGCGGCGCTCTCGTCGCCCGCCGGAACGACGACGCAGAAGCCGCAGCCCATGTTGAAGACCTCACGCATCTCCTCGTCGGCGACGCCGCCCCGATCCCGGATCAGCTCGAAGACCGGCGGCACCGGGAGCGGCGCGTCGACCTCGTAGCCGACCTCGGCCGCCAGTCGCAGCAGGTTGCCGGTGCCGCCCGAGGTGATGTGGGCGAGGCCGTGGACCGCGACCGGCGAGCGCAGCAGCTCGACCACCGGCTTCACGTAGATCTCGGTCGGCTCCAGCAGCACCTCTCCCAGCGGCCGCCCGAGCCGGTCGTCGTCGAGCGGGATGCCGTCGAGTGCGGCGCGGGCGAGCGTGTAGCCGTTGGAGTGCAGTCCGGAGGAGGGCAGGCCGATCACCGCGTCGCCGGGCTCGACCGCGGAGCCGTCGACGATCGCGTCGAGGGCGACGGTGCCGAAGCACGCCCCGGAGACGTCGACCCCGCGGACCAGCTCGCCGAGCTGCGCCAGCTCGCCGCCGGGGATCTCGACCCCGGCCAGCTCGGCCCCGCGGGCGAGGCCGACGCCGATCTGCTCGCAGACCTCCGGCTCGGCGCGCTCGATCGCGATGTAGTCGAGCATCGCCAGCGGCTCGGCGCCGACGCAGATCACGTCGTTGACGTTCATCGCCACGCAGTCGATTCCGACCGTGTCGTAGCGGCCCATCTCCTCGGCGACCACCAGCTTGGTGCCGACCCCGTCGGTGGAGAGGGCGATCCCGGTCCGCTCGTCGATCCGGATCACGCTCGCGTAGTGCCCGGGCAGCGGCACCTGGGCCGAGGGCCGGTCGAGCTTGATCGCGCCCAGCGCCCGCACCAGGCCCGCGACCGCGGCGTCCGCGGCCCCCTGGTCGACCCCGGCTCTGGCGTAGGCGTCGCTCACGCGCCCGATTCTCTCAGGCGCCGCGGCAGGTCGGGCGCCGGCTCGAAGACGTAGGAGCGGCCGCGCTTGTCGACCTCCTCCAGACGGTGGAGCAGGAGATGACTAGGCGCGCCGCAGCTTGACCAGCACAACGCCTGCCAGCCCCGCCCGGTAGGCCGCGTAGGGCCACAGCGCGCGGTCGCCCTCGAGCAGGCGGATCAGGCGCTGGGAGGCGAGGGTGGAGCCGAAGGAGGCGACGACGCCGAGTGCCAGCGAGCGACGCAGTTCGGGCGTGGTGCCGCGGCGGGCGAGGCGGGTGCCCTTGAGCGCGGTGGCGCCGACGATGATCGGCAGGGCGATGGTGCGCGAGAGCAGGTTGGCCTGGTCGCGGGAGAAGCGCCGCCAGCGGGCGGCGGCGAGGGTGATCCCGTTGCGGGACACGCCCGGCGCCAGGGCGGCCGCCTGGGCGACCCCGAGCGCGAGCCCGTCGCCGAGGGTCGCTTCGCCGCGCCCCCGCAGCTGCGGCCTGGTGTCGGCGGCGAGCATCGCGGCGGCGCCGGCGAGCAGGCCGTAGGCGGTGGTCCGCGGCCCGCCGAGGCGCCGCTCGATCGGCCGCTCCAGCGTGTAGCCGACCGCAGCGGCGGGGAAAAAGGAGAGCGCCAGCAGCAGCGCCCGCCGCAGATCGAACTGGCGCAGCTCGTCACGGATCAGCCGCCGCTGGCCGATCACCAGCGCCGCCGCGGCGCCGGTGTGCAGGGCGACCTCGAAGCTCTTGCGCACCTCCGGGTCGATCGCGTCCCAGTCCCAGCCGGCCAGCCACGGGACGAGGACGATGTGGGCGGAGCTGGAGACGGGCAGCAGCTCCGCCGGGCCCTGGACGATCCCCAGCGCCAGCGCCCGGCGCGCCGGGATCCGCCCCTCGCTCAAGCCTCGCCGGTGCCGGCGGGCTCGCGGGTCGCCGGCTCCTCGCCCTCGGTCGCGCCCCCGCCACCGCGGCGGCGCTTGACGATCAGGTAGACGATGCCGACCACGATCGCCGCCAGCACGACGTAGTCGAGGTACCCCAGCTTGTGCCGCCAGTCTTCCCAGTTCGCGCCGACCTGCTCGCCGATGATCGCCAGCATCAGCACCCAGGGGACCGAGCCGGCGACGGTGTAGGCGGTGAAGCGCCAGAAGGGCATCTCCGCCACGCCGGCGGGCAGCGAGATGAAGGTGCGGACGATCGGCAGCATCCGCGAGAAGAAGACGGTGGCGGCCCCGTAGCGGGCGAACCAGTCGTCGGCCCATTTCAGGTGCTTGGGGTTGACGTGGATGAAGCGGTTCTTCTCCAGCAGGTCGATCCGGCCGTAGTAGCCGACCGCGTAGGCGATCCAGGAGCCGACCAGGTTGCCGAGCACGCCGGCGACGACGATCCCGACCAGGGTCAGTTCGCCTTTGTGGGCGCTGAAGCCGGCGAACAGCATGATCGCCTCGCTGGGGATCGGGATGCAGGCCGACTCCAGCGTCATCAGCACGAAGACGCCCAGGTTTCCGGCCGTGCCGATGAATTCGGTGGCCAGGTCAACGATCGGTTCCACGACCTTGTCGCTGATGCTGGCGAAGAGAAGGAGAAGCCCCACGAGCGCACAATCGTAGGGATTCGGCCGGTCTGGCCGTAGACTGACCGGGTCCGATGAGCCGGTTGAACCACCCCGTCTATCGCAACCGGGTACTCCAGGTGGCGGCCGACGCCGTACTCGTCGCGCTGGCGTATTTCCTCGCCTTCCAGCTGCGCTTCCTCGACGACCCCCACGGCTGGCCGCACCGCTACGAGACCCTCTTCGCCCAGACGGTCGGCTTCGTCGTCCTCGGCAAGCTGGTCGTCTTCGCCGCCTTCGGCCTCTACCAGAAGTGGTGGCGCTACGTCAGCGGCCGCGACTTCATGCTGATCCTCCGCGCCGTCGTCGTCTCCAGCGCGATCGTCGTCGTCGTCTTCGCCGTCGCCAAGCCGTTCGCTCACACCCTGCCGCGCTCGGTCGAGGTGACCGACTTCGTCCTCACCGCGCTGCTGATCGCCGGCGCCCGCCTCGCCGTGCGGCTGATCGTCGAGCGGCCCTCGCGCGGGGACCGCGTGCCCAGGCACGAGGTGCTGGTGGTCGGCGCCGGCTCCGGCGGCCAGATGGTGGTCCGCGAGCTGCAGCTCAACCCCAACCTCGGCGCCACCGCGATCGGCTTCGTCGACGACGACCCGCGCAAGCGGGGGATGCGGATGCTGGGCCTGAAGGTGCTCGGCTCGACCGCGCAGATCGCCGCGATCCTCGACGAGACCGAGCCCGACGAGGTGGTGATCGCGATCCCCTCGGCGCCGGGGACGCTGCGCGCCCAGGTCGTCGCCGCCTGCCGCGAGCGCGAGATCCGGGTCCGCACCCTGCCGACCGTGTTCGAGCTGCTGCGCGGCGGCGTCCAGCTCAACAAGCAGCTGCGCGAGGTCCAGGTCGAGGACGTGCTCGGGCGGGAGCCGATCGTGGTCGAGCTGGACCGGGTCGGCGCCTACCTGCGTGACCGCATCGTCCTCGTCACCGGCGCCGGCGGCTCGATCGGCTCCGAGCTCTGCCGCCAGATCGCCCGCGTCGGCCCGCGCCTGCTGGTGATGCTCGACCACGCCGAGGACAACCTCTTCCAGATCGAGCGCGAGATGGTCGAGGAGCGCCACTGCACCAACGTCGAGTCGGTGCTGGCGGACTGCAAGGAGCCGCACCGGATGTTGGAGGTGATGCAGCGCTTCAAGCCCGGCGTCGTCTTCCACGCCGCCGCCTACAAGCACGTGCCGCTGATGGAGGCCAACCCGCTGGAGGCCGTCCGCAACAATGCGATCGCGACCCGCATCGTCGCCGAGACCGCGGCCGCCTCCAGGGTCGAGCGCTTCGTCCTCATCTCCACCGACAAGGCGGTCAACCCGCAGACCGTGATGGGGGCCTCCAAGGCGATGGCGGAGTGGGTCGTCGAGTCGGCCGGCCACAGCCATCCCGGCACCCGTTTCGCCTCGGTCCGCTTCGGCAACGTGCTCGCCTCCTCGGGCAGCGTGGTGCCGATCTTCCGCAGCCAGATCGAGCGCGGGGGCCCGGTCACCGTCACCCACCCGGATATGACCCGGTACTTCATGACGATCCCGGAGGCGGTGCAGCTGGTGATCCGGGCCGGCGACATCGGCGCCGGCAAGGGCGAGGTGTTCGTCCTCGACATGGGCGAGCCGGTGAAGATCGTCGACCTCGCCCACAACATGATCCGGCTCGCCGGCTACGAGCCCGAGCGCGACGTCGCGGTCGAGTTCACCAAGCCGCGGCCGGGTGAGAAGCTGCACGAGGAGCTGTTCAGCCCCGGCGAGGAGCCGCAGCCAACGGCGGCGAAGCGGATCAACCGGGCGGTCCGCGAGCGTCCTCTGGACTCCGGGTGGGTGGAGTCGACCCTGTCCGCACTCGAACACCTGGTGCTCGCCGGCGACGAGGCCAACCTGGCCGAGCGGGTGGTCGAGATGATCACCGCGCCGGGGGGCGACGCCGCGACAGTCGTCTACGACGAGTAGCCTCTCGCAGCCAGTTGGTCCGGGTGATCGAACACATCGGTGCTTTCGCCGGTCTTGCGGCCTTCCTGGGACTCGCGGTGCTCGCGCTGCTCTCGTTCGCCCACGGTCGCGATATCCGCCGCCTGCGCGAGTGGGCGGGCTCGGCGCCCGAGCGCGACGCCGAGCGCAAGGAAGCGACCTCGGCGGTCGCCGCCCAGCGGGCCGAAGAGCTGCGGGCGCTGGCCGAGCAGCGCACGGCCGAGCACGAGGTGGTGACCGAGCGCGAGGAGCGCCGCCGCCGCCGCGAGGCGGGGTTGCCCGAACGGACCCGCGGGGAGCGGTTGCGCTCGCGGCTCTCGGGTCTCGGCGAACGGCTGGCCGAGCCGCGCTACCTGGTCGCGATCTTCGTGGCGATGCTGGTGATCGTCGGCGGCGTCGCCTACGCGGTCCTCAACGGGTCCGGCGAAGAAGCCGCCGGAGGCGGCCACCGCCACAGCAAGCAGACGTCCGCCAAGGCCCAGCCCGGCGAAATCCAAGTCGCCGTGCTCAACGGCACCGCTGTCTCGGGCCTCGCCCAGACCTTCGGCGACAAAGTCCAGGCCGAGGGCTACGAGCTCGGCGCCGTCACCAACACGACCTCGAGCTTCGAAAAAAGCGTCGTCATGTTCCAGCGCGGCCACGCCCCCGAAGCGCGCCGCGTTGCCAAGTCGCTCGAAATTCCCAAGGTGCAGCTGATGACCGTCGAAGTCGCAAACGTGGCCGAAGGAGCGACCATCGCCGTGATCGCCGGCGAGGACAATGCGACGGCGACCGGGTAGCGCGGCGGCCCTGGTCTTCGCGCTGCTCGTCCTCTCAACTCTCGCCGCCTTCGCCTGGGCGCAGCGGGTCAAGCGGGACCCGCTGGTCCTCGACCGGGCAAGCTTCGTCGCGGTGCCGAGCCCGAACCCGGAGGCGCCGCCGGTCCACGCCTTCACCCCCACCAACGGCTGCCGCTTCAACCGGATGCGGATCCGCTTCCGCACGACCGTCTCCGACAACGGCACCGTGCAGGTGGTCAAGCCGGGGGGGAGGGTGGTGATCACGCTCGCGCGCGACACCTTCCTCAAGCGGTACCACTTCCACACCTTCTACTGGGACGGACGCCAGCGCGGCGGCGGGACCGCTCGCCCCGGGCGCTACAAGCTGCGGGTGAAACTGCTCGGGGAAGGGCGGACGCTGGTGCCGGCGGGAGCGATCAAGCTGCACCGTGGGCCGCGGATAGCGCCGAGCGAATGCGGGCTACTCGGGGGGCAATCGGGTTGAGCGGCTTCCTCGCCGGCGCCGGCCTCCTCCTCGCCGCCCTCGCCAGCGCCGCCGCGATCCTGCTTCCCCCCGGCCGTCGCCGCTCTGCGGCGATGCTGCTCGCCCTGGCCCTCTTCCCGATCCTGATCCTCGGCGACCAGTGGCACACGACGCGGATCGTCTACCTGCGCGATCATCTCGCCCGCAGCGGCGCGCTGCTCGCGGTCGGCGCCCTCGCGGTCGGCGCCCTCGCCTACGTCTTCCGGCGCTGGGCGGCTCTGCTACCCCTCGCGATCGTCTTCGTGCTGCCCTTTCGCATTCCCCTCGAAGCGGGTGGGGAAACCGCGAACCTGCTGGTGCCGCTGTACCTCGTGATCGCCGCAGGGGTGGTGGCTGTCCTCGTCCGCGACTGGACGCTGCGTCCGGCGGGTGGCGCGGTAGGGGGGGAGTCCCCTGCGGCGACAGGACCCGCCGGCCGGAGCGTCCGCTGGCTGCCGAGGGCCCTCGCCGCGGTGGTGGTTCTATACGCCCTGCAGACTTGGTACTCGCCCGACTTCTCCAAGGGGCTGCAGAACGTGTGCTTCTTCCTGGTGCCGTTCACGGTCGCCTACGCACTTCTGCAGGGCGTCGAGTGGGACCGGCGGCTGCTGACCTGGGTGCTGGTCCTGGTCGGGGCCGAGGCGGCGGTGTTCGTGCTGATCGGGTCGGTCGAGTACGTGACCGAAAGCCTGTTCTGGAACGACCAGGTGATCAGGTCGAACGATTTCCACACCTACTTCCGGGTCAACTCGGTCTTCTGGGACCCGAACATCTACGGTCGCTACCTGGCACTCGTGATCGTGGTGGCGACGGCGGCGCTGCTGTGGGTGCGGGAGCGGCGCCCGTTCGCCTTGCTGACGGTGCTGATCGGGCTCCTCTGGCTGGGACTGGCGCAGACCTTCTCGCAGTCGAGCTACATCGCCCTGCTGGCTGGGCTCGCGGTTCTGGCGGCGGTCCGGTGGAGCTGGCGCTGGACCCTCGCCGCGGCCGCCGTCGGCCTGGTCGGGGCGGTGCTGGTGGTGACCCTGGTCGGCGGCAAGGGCGTCACCTTCAACCGCCTCAACATCGACACCAGCGGCCGCGCCAACCTGGTCCAGGGTGGGCTCGACCTGTTCGGCGAAAGGCCGCTCTGGGGCTACGGCTCCGGCTCCTTCCAGCAGGCCTACCGCGACCATCGCGCCGCCGCCGAAAAGAACATCCCGGTCTCCGTCTCCCACACCGAGCCGGTTACCGTCGGCGCCGAGCAGGGGCTGGTCGGGCTGGCCCTCTACGTCGCCCTGATCGTCGTCGCGCTGTGGACGATGGCGGCGGGCATGTGGCGCGGCCCGCCGGACGGCCGGGCCGGGTTCGCGGCGCGCGCGGCCGTGCTCGCCGCCTTCGTCGCGCTGCTCGTGCACACGATGGCCTACGCGGGCTTCTACGAGGACCCGATCACCTGGGTCCTGCTCGCTGCGGGCGCCTCGCTCGCCGCGGCCGTCCCCGCGGCCCGCGTCGGCGCGCCGCCCGCGGCGGTCCGCGACGCCGCGTAGGGTCAGGCCGTGTCGGGATACCTGCGCCGCCTCGCGACGACCGGCGCCGCCTACACCGCGGCCAGCATCCTCTCGAAGCTGATCGCGGTCGCCCTGCTGCCGCTCTACACGCGCTACCTGACGAAGGCTGACTACGGCGCTGCCGAGGTGATGTTCGCCGCCGTCGTCTCGGTCAGCATCGTCGTCCGGCTCGGCCTGATCGAGGCGCTGCTGCGCTTCTATTACCAGGACGGCGAGGATCCGGCGCTGGTCGTCAAGAGCGCCTTCGCCGGGCTCTTCTGGCTCGCGACGCTCGGTGCCCTCCTCGCGCTGCCGTTCGCCATTCCGATCGCCGAAGCGCTGCTCGACCCCAAGACCGCGGCCGCAGTGGGGCAGATGGCCGAACTGGCGCGGATCTCGATCGGCGGCCTCTGGGTGCTGACGATGTTCGAGTTCATGCTGACCCTGTTCCGCCTCGAGGAGCGGGCGCGGGCCTTCTTCGTGACGACGATCCTCAACGTCCTGGTCACGATCGGGCTGACCGTCGTCCTCGTCGTCGGCGGCGGCGAGGGAGCCCGCGGGCTGCTGGTCGGCAGCTACGCCAGCGGCGCCGCCACCGTGCTGGGGCTGATCGTCTGGCAGTGGCGCCGGCTCTCGCTGCGCTTCGATCGCGAGCTGCTGCGGCGGCTGCTGCGCTTCGGGCTGCCGACGATGCCGGCCGAGGCCTCCCTCTACCTGCTCAACTTCGTCGACCGGATCATCATCGTCCGCTCCCTCGGCCTCGCCGAGGCCGGCCTCTACTCGCTGGCGGTGAAGTTCGCCCAGGCGGTCAACGTCCTCGTCCGCGGCTTCCAGCTCGCCTGGCCGCCGCTCGCCTACTCGATCCGCGAGGACGCCGAGGCGCGCCGCGTCTACGCCGCGGTGGTCACCCTCTTCGTCGCCGGCTGCACCTTCGTCGTCGCCGGGATGTGGCTGTTCTCGCGCTGGATAGTTCGCGCCCTCGCCGCGCCGGATTTCTTCGGCTCCTACAAGGCGATCGGCCTGATCTCGGTCGCCGTCACCCTCTACGCGCTCTACATGGTGATGGTGGTGATCCTCGGCAGAACCGGCCGCACCGAGTTCAACTTCCCCGCGGCGCTGGCGGCGCTGGCGGCCAACGTCGCCCTCAACCTGGCGCTGGTGCCGCCGTTCGGGATCGTCGGCGCCGCCCTCGCCCTGGTCGCCTCCTACCTGGTCGTGGTGGCGCTGATGTACGCGTTCACCCAGCGCCTCTTCCCGGTGCCCTACGAGTGGGGTCGGCTGGCCCGCGTCGTCCTCGCCGCCGCGGTAGTGGTCGGCGTCGGCGAAGCGTTCGTCCCCACCTCCGGCCTCGCCGGCTTCCTGCTCCGCGCCGCCCTGCTCGCCGCCTACCCGGTGGTCCTCCTGGCGGGTGGCTTCTTCAGCGCCGGCGAGCGCGCCTGGCTCGCCCGCCTCCGCCACCCCGGCGCCCTGTTGGCCGGCCTGGCCGCTCTGCGCGCCGAGCCGAGCGCCGTCGACGGGGCGGTGCCGGAGGTCTATGAGGCAGAGCGCATGGACGAGGACTCGAGGTTCTAAGGCGAGCGCTGGGCGCGGTCGCGGATCGATTCGCCGCGGGCGGGGCGCAGGGCCTGGCGGGCGTGAGCCCGGTAGACGGCGGCGGGCTGGCCCGGCAGGACGGTGGCGGCGAGGGCGCGGAGGGCGTAGGACCAGGCGGTCAGCGCCCGCACCGCAAGGGCGGCGGCGCGGCCGTGGTGCTTTCGCATGTAGAGGTCGCGGTTGCGGTGGAATTCGACGATCCGCGGCAGGCCGGCGGCGAGGTCGGTGGAGAGCTGGTCGTGGTGGACCGCATCGGCGGCGGGGACGAAGAGCGAGTGCCAGCCGGCCTCGGCGAGCCGCTTGGCGAAGTCGCACTCGTCGTAATAGACGAAGAAGGCCGGGTCCATGTAGCCGACCTCGGCCGCCGCCTCGCGCCGCACCATCAGGGCGCTCGACTGCGCCCAGTCGACGCGGCGGGTCGCGGCCCCCGTGCTCTGCACGGTGAGCCGGCGGTGCAGGAAGAGGGCGCCGGCCGCCGCCGTCGCCACCCCGGGGAAGCGCCAGGCGCAGGGGTACGGCCGGCCGTCGGAACCCAGCAGCTGCGGGGTCGCCGCGGCCGCCCGCGGGTCGGCGTCGAGCGCCGCGAGCAGCGCCGCCACCGCGCCGGGCCGCAGCTCGGAGTCCTCGTTGAGCAGCAGGCAGTAGCGGCCCTGCGCCTCGCGCATCAGGGTCGAGTCGTTCTCGGCCTTGCCGGTGCGGCGCTCCAGCGCGAGCAGGCGGATCTCGCCGCCGAGCGCCCGCACCGCCTCCGCCGAGCCATCGGTGGAGGCGTTGTCGAGGACGAGGACCTCGTGCTCGACGCCGTCCGGGTGGGTGCGCCCGATCGCCGCCAGACAGGCGAGCAGGTACTCGCGGCCGTTCGTGTTCACGACGCAGTAGGAGAGCGCGGGTGCCAAGCCGGTCACGATAATCGGCCGCCGTGAAGGTTCAACTCGTCGACCCCTCGGCGTTCACGCCGCCCTACGACCGCGCCCTCGCCGCGGCGCTCGCCCGCGCCGGGGCCGAGGTCGAGCTGCTGACCTCCCGCTTCCTCTACGGCCGGGTGCCGCCGGCCGAGGGCTACGAGGTCGACGAGCGCTTCTACCGCCGCAGCGCCGCCCGCGGCCTCGGCGCCTCCGCCCGGCTTCCCTTCAAGGCGCTCGAGCACCTCGGCGACATGCTGCGCTTCCGCCGCGATGCCGCCGCCGACCTCGTCCACTACCAGTGGCTGACCTTCCCGCCGCTCGACGTCCGCCTGCTGCCGCCGCTGCGGCCGCGGGTGATGACCGCCCACTACATCCTGCCGCCGCGCCCGAGCCGCCGCCAGGCCGCCACCGCTCGCCGCGTCTTCGGCGCGATGGACGCCGTCGTCGCCCACTCCGAGCACGGCGCCGCCCGCCTGCGCGAGGAGGTCGGCCTCGACCCGGCCCGGGTCCGGGTGATCCCGCACGGCGCCTTCGATTACCTCACCCGGCTGCCCGAGGAGAAGCCGCTGCCGGCCGAGCTGGAGGGAGCCGAGGGCCCGGTCGTCCTCTCCTTCGGCCTGCTGCGCCCCTACAAGGGGGTCGAGAACCTGATCGAGGCGTTCCGCGGGCTGCGCGGGGCGGAGCTGTGGATCGTCGGCAACCCGCGCATGGACGTCGAGCCGCTGCGGCGACTGGCGGACGGGGCGGCGGGCCGGGTCCGCTTCGTCGCCCGCTTCGTCGACGACGCCGAGATCCCGGCGATCTTTCGCCGCGCCGACGTCCTCGCCCTGCCCTACCTCGACGCCGAGCACTCGGGCGTCCTCTACACCGGCCTCGCCTTCGGCAAGCCGCTGGTGCTGAGCGCGGTCGGCGGCTTCCCGGAGGTGGCGGACGCGGGCGCCGCGCGCCTGGTCCCGCCCGGCGACGTCGAGGCGCTGGCGGCGGCACTGGGCGAGCTGACCGGCGACGAGACGGCCCGCGCCGAGCTGGCCGCCGCCGCCCGCCGCGCCGCCGCCGGCCCCTTCTCGTGGAACGAGGCGGCCCGTCGCACCCTCGGCCTCTACCGCGAGCTGCTGGGGGAGGGGGAGTGACGGCGGTCGCCGCGATCCTCTTCTGGGCCGGCGCCGGCCTGCTCGTCTACACCCACCTCGGCTACCCACTGGTGCTGTGGGCGCTGGTGGGGCTTGGATCGGTCAGGAGACCGCCGGCTCGACAAGCTGGAGGTCACCTGGAGGAGCTCCCCACCGTCTCCCTGATCGTCCCCGCCTACGACGAGGAGGAGGTGATCGCCGCGAAAGTCGCCAACGCGCTCGCGCTCGACTACCCGCGCGAGCGGTTGCAGCTCATCGTCGCCTCCGACGGCTCCACCGACGCGACCGCCGAGCGCGCCCGCGCCGCCGGCGCCGGTCTCGTGCTCGAGCTGCCTCCCGGCGGCAAGGTCGCTGCCCTCAACGCCGCCGCCGAGCAGGCCGCCGGGGAGATCCTCGCCTTCTCCGATGCCAACAGCGTCTGGGCGCGGGACGCGCTGCGCCGCCTCGTCGCCCCCTTCGCCGACCGCGGCGTCGGCTACGTCTGCGGTCAGGTCCGCTTCACCGACCCCACCGGCGACAACCTCGAGGGCGCCTACTGGCGCTACGAGATGGCGGTGCGGGAAATGGAGTCGGCGCTGGGCGGGATCACCGCCGGCAACGGCGCCATCTACGCGGTTCGCCGCGACGCCTACATCCCGCTCCCATCCTCGGGCAGCCACGACCTCAGCTTTCCCTTCGAGCTCGCCAAGCGCCGTCTGCGCTCTCTGTACGTCCCCGGCGCCCGCGCCGGGGAGAAGATGGTGCCGACGATGGAGGGGGAGTTCGCCCGCAAGCGCCGGATGATGGTCGGCCTCTGGGACATCGTCGTCGGCGAAGGGATGATCTCGCCGCGCGGCTACTCGCCGCTGTTCGCCTTCGAGCTCGCCTCGCACCGGCTGCTGCGCTACCTGAGTCCGCTGCTGCACGTGGCGGTGCTCCTCGCCAACGCCCTCCTGCTCGGGCACGGCTGGGTCTACGCGGTCACCTTCGTGGCCCAGCTGGCGCTCCTCGCGGCGGCGCTGCTCGGCCGCGCCCTGCCGCTGACCCCGTTCCGCTTCGCCCGCTACTACGTGATGACCACCGCCTCGATCGCCGCCGGGCTCTGGGACCGCTGGCGCCGCGGCGCGGGCGGGCGCTGGGAGAAGGCGGAGGGGACCCGCTGATGCCGCGCGCCCTCGACCTCCTGATCGCGACGCTCGCCCTGGTCGTCCTCTCGCCCTTCCTGCTGGCGGCGGCGATCGCGATCAAGCTCGGCAGCCGCGGGCCGGTCTTCTACCGCCAGCTCCGGGTCGGCCGCGGTGGCCGCGAGTTCGAGATGCTGAAGCTGCGGACGATGGTCCAGGGCTCCGACCCGGTCGGGGTCGGCACGATCGTCTACCGCGACGACCCCCGCGTCACCCGCGCCGGCCGCTTCCTCCGTCGCACCTCGCTCGACGAGGTCCCGAACCTGGTCAACGTCCTGCGCGGCGAGATGGCGATCGTCGGCCCCCGCCCGACCATCCCCGCCCAGGTCGTCGACTACACCCCGCGCCAGCACCGCCGCCACGAGGTCCTGCCCGGAATCACCGGCTGGGCCCAGGTCCAGGGCCGCGCCGGCATCCCCTGGGAGGAGCGGATCGAGCTGGACCTCTGGTACGCAGACCACCGCAGCGCCACGCTCGACCTGCGCATCCTTGCCAGGACCGCCTGGCTCGTAGTCACCGGTCAGGGCCTAGCCCCCGACTGAGCCCCGACGGGGCGATTTCGGGGGGGTATAGGCGCGTTTTCGGCCCATCGACCCCTTGGGTAGGGTTGCGGCATGACGGAGCGGCCCGAGGTGACACTGCGGCGGTTCGAGCCCGGGGACGCGGCGGCGGTGCACCGCTGGTTCAACAACCCGGAGGCGACGAAGACGCTGATGGAGCAGCGGGGCAGCTTCTCGCTGGAGGAAGCCGAGGCCTGGACCCGGCGGGCGATGGACGACTCCGGCGAAGACCGCAAGTTCGCGATCGCGGTCGAGGGCTACGCAGAGCCGGTCGGCTTCACCGCCCTCTACGGCCTCTTCCGCCAGACCGCGCCGGAGCTGGGGGCGCTGATCGGCGACGACGTGCGCGGCAAGGGGGTCGGCCGTCGCGCCGAGGCGCTGACGATCGCCAGGGCCTTCGACGAGTACGGCGCCCACCGCGTCTACGGCCGCATCCCGGCCCGCAACGAGGTCGCCAAGAAGGCCGTCGCCGGGCTCGGCTGGAAGCACGAGGGGACGATGCGCGCGCACCTCGCCCGCGAGGGCGAGCCGCCGGACGACTGCGAGGTCTGGGGCGTCCTCCCCGACGAGTTCCGCGCCGCCGCCGCGGGCCTGCTCGGGTGAGGGCGGGCGCCGGGCCAGGGGGATGAGCACGCCGACCGCTGCCGCCGGCCCGATCGCGGGCGCCGAAGTGGGGGGATCGCGGTGAGCGCCGGCTCGGCCCGGGCGGAGCTGATCGCGGATCGCGGCGAGGCCGCCGCCGGCCCCGAGTTCTTCCGCTCGCCCGAGTTCCTCGACGCCGAGGGCGCCACCCACACGCTGCGGATCGAGGTGGAGGGCGCCGCCGAGGGCGCCGCGACGGTCCTGGTCGCGCCGCTGGTCGTCCGCGAGATCCCCGGCGCCGACGGTGCCCGCGACGCGGTCTCCCCCTACGGCTACCCCGGCCTCGTCCCCGCCGACCGCGGCAGAGGTTCGTCGCGCATACCGCGACCAAGCTCTGCCACGCCGCTGGATCCGGGGGAGGTCGACTTCTCCGCCACGGGACTGGTGAGCGTCTTCCTCCGCCACACGCTGGAGGACCCGCCGCCGCTGCGCGGGACGACCGAGCGCAACGTGGTCCAGATCGCCGACCCGGCGCTGCCGCCGAAGAGCCGGCCCAGCGACCGCCGCCAGGTCCGCCGCAACCTCGAGGCCGGCTACGAGCTGACGCTGGTCGCGGGCGCCGAGACGACGCCGGCGCAACGGGCGGGCTTCCTCGACCTCTACGAGCAGACGATGCGCCGCGCCGCCGCCTCCGAGCACTATTTCTTCGCCGCCGCCTACTTCGACCGCACCCTCGAAGCCGAGCGCACCTGGCTCGCCCTCGCCACCGCCCCCGGCGGCGAGCTTGCCGCGGCCTCGATCGCCACGGTCAGCGACGGCTTCCTCCACTACTACCTCAGCGGCAGCGCCGACTCCCGCCTGCGCGAGGCACCGATGAAGAACGTCGTCACGCTCCTGGTCGAGCACTCCGCCGAGCTCGGCCTTCCCCTCAACCTCGGCGGCGGCCTCGCCCCCGGCGACGCCCTCGAGGAGTTCAAGCGCGGCTTCGCCAACCGCCGCCAGCCCTGGAACACCTCGGAGCTGATCTGCGACCGCGAGCGCTACGCGCGGCTCAGCGCCGGCCGCAACACCGCCTTCTTCCCCGCCTACCGCTTCTCCCCGAGCGCCTGACCGGCGCATCTCCGCGTCTTCGGTCGTTCGTGTGCAGGGCACGCCGCGCTCCCTGCGTCCTTGATCTGCTTGGTCAGACGCCCCGCACGCGCTCCCAGGGGCGCGAGGCCCGCAACGCTCCCAGCACCGCCCGCGTCGCCGGCGCCTTGTTCAGCGCGTAGAAGTGGATCCCCGGCGCGCCGGCGATCAGCAGCTCGGCGCACTGCTGGGCGGCGTAGGCGATCCCCAGCTCGAACTCGCGCTCGCCGTCGCCGCCGCACGCCTCGAAGGCCGCCTCCAGCGGCGCCGGGATGGTCGCGTCGCAGAGCTCGCAGATCCGCTTCGTCTGGGCGAAGCTGGCGACCGGGATGACGCCGGCGAGGATCGGCACCTCGACCCCCCGCGCCCGCGCCGCGCGGACGAAGTCGAAGTAGACCTGGTTGTCGAAGAAGAGCTGGGTGATCAGGAAGCTGGCGCCGGACTCGACCTTGGTCTTCAGGTAGGAGAGGTCGGTCTCGAGGTCGGGCGCCTCCGGGTGCACCTCCGGGAAGCAGGCGCCGCCGATCGCCAGGTCCCAGCTGGTGGAGATGAACGCCGCCAGCTCGGCGGCGCTGCCGAGCCCGCCCTCCGGCTGGACGAAGTCGGTCTCCCCGCGAGGCGCGTCGCCGCGCAGCGCGAAGACGTTCTCGATCCCGGCCGCGGCGATCCGGTCCAGCGTCTTCGCCAGCCCGTCGGTGGTCTCGCCGACGCAGCTCAGGTGGGCCATCGTCTCCAGCCCGACCTCGTCCTTCAGCGCCCGCGTGATCTCCACCGTGCCGTCGCGGGTGGAGCCGCCGGCTCCGTAGGTGACCGAGACGAAGTCGAGCTGCAGCTCGGCCAGCGCCCGCGCCGTCGCGTAGAGCTGCTCGGCCGCCTCCGCCGTCTTCGGCGGGAAGAACTCGACCGAGAAGGTCGGCCTCCGCGCGGCGATGATCTCGTCGATCCGCATCCGCGGAGGGTAACCGGATGCGCTCCGCTAAGCGGAGGCTTCGCGCCGCTCGACCCGCTCCTGGAAGTAGGCCTGGATGTCCTCCAGCCGTTTCCCCTTCGTCTCCGGCACCAGCTTCCAGCAGAAGATCAGGGTGACGATCCCGACCGCGCCGTAGAACCAGAAGGCGCCACTGCGCCCGAGCGCTTCGATCAGCAGCAGGAAGGTGAGCGAGACGATGAAGTTGAACGTCCAGTTGGCCATCGTGCCGATCCCGGCCGCCTTGCTGCGCACGGCGAGCGGGTAGATCTCGGCGTTGAGCAGCCAGAAGATCGGGCCGAGGCTGATCGCGAAGGAGGCGACGAAGGTCATCAGGCTGGCGATCGCGACGACCGAGGCGACCGTGCTGCCACCGCCGCCGACGAAGGCGCCGCCGAGCGCGAACAACGAGACCGTCATCCCGGAGACGCCGACCATCAGCAGCACCCGCCGCCCGGCCCGGTCGAGCAGCCGCAGCGCCAGCACCGTCATCCCGACGTTGATGATGCCGACCCCGACCGCGGCCAGGATCGAGCCGGCGGAGGAGTTGACGCCGGTGAATTCGACGATCGTCGGCGCGTAGTAGATGACCGTGTTGATGCCGGTGACCTGCTGCAGGACCGCCAGCCCGACCCCGACCACCAGCGCCGCTTTGACGACCGGCTGCAGCAGTTCGCTCCAGGTCCCCGGCTCGGCGTCGACGCTGCCGTGGATCTCCGCCAGCTCGCGGTCGATCGTGTCGGGGTCGTCGACCCGGATCTTCGCCAGCGTCGCCCGCGCCGCGAAGTCGTCCCCGGTCATCACCAGCCAGCGCGGGCTCTGCGGCATCCGCAGCATCCCGAAGGCCAGCGCCAGCGCCGGCACGCAGCCGAGGCCGAGCATCCAGCGCCAGCCTTCGATCCCGTCGAAGGCGAGCCCGACCAGGTAGGCGACGAGGATCCCGATCGTCACCGCCAGCTGGAAGAAGCTGACCAGGCGGCCACGGCTCTCCGGCGGCGCAACCTCGGAGATGTAGACCGGGGCGGCGGCAGAGGCGAGGCCGATCGCGACGCCGATCACGATCCGGGCCACGACCAGCACAACGACGCCCGGAGCCGCCGCACTGGCCAGAGCGCCGACGATGAAGACCCCGGCGGCGAGCAGGATCATCAGCCGCCGCCCGTAGCGGTCCGCCCCCGGGCCGGCGAAGGCGGCGCCCCCGACAGCGCCGATCGGCACCGCCGCCACGACCAGTCCCTGGGCGAAGCTGCCGAGGCCGAAGTCGGTCTTGATGAAGAGCAGGGCGCCGGCGATGATCCCGGTGTCGTAGCCGAACAGCAACCCGCCCAGTCCCGCGATGGCCGCGGTCAGGACCACGTTGCGCCGCGCCCGGCGAGCGGACGCCTCAGATCCCTGGTTCATCCCGGCCGGCAACGTACACCCGTCCGCGGTCGAGTGCCACCGACACCCCTCGAGCGACGGTGAACGCTCCAGCCCGAGCTCTTGTGACTTTTAGTACGCACTTTGCGGCAACACCCGCCCCGTACCCCTGGCGCGGCGGCGCGGCGCGCGCTACCTTCGCTCTGCGACCGGGAGGGACCGGTCCCCGCGGAAGCCAAGCGGGGAGCGGCCTCGAAGGCGGCGCGACGAGCTTCTAAGCGCGAAGGCTACGCGTGAGGCAGGCAACGAGCGCGGTCACCGGTCGCGTTTTCGTGCCCGCGACCGGGCCTGCCAACGGGGTGTCGCCGTCCGACCGTCCGCCTAGCTTTGGCGACGGTCCGGGGGGACCTGCCCTCCCCCGGCCGGCGACCGGGGCGCACCGCATCGGGAGCCGGGCGTCGTCGGCGAACCCCGTGAGCATCGCCGCGACTAGCCCGCCCGCTCCTCTTCCTCCGCGAAGGCCGCCGCCACGGTCTCACCGCCGCCGCCACGGTCGGAGGTGGCGGCGGCGCGCAGCCCGAGCCAGTTTCGGCCGGCGGGAAGCTGCAGCGCGAAGGAGCCGCGCCGGCCCTCCACCGCGACCGGGCGGCACTCGCTCGGCTCCTGGCCGGCATCGAAGGGCGCGACGACGATCCGCGCCGGCGCTGCCTGTCCCGGCAGTGGCTCGTCGAACTCGTAGGCGACGAGGGCGAGCCCGCCCTCGCGCCGCGCCCGCAGCCGCAGTCGCGGCGGCGGCCCGTCGACGACCTCCCGCCCGTCTTCCCACGGCAGGGCTTCGGCGTGCAGTGTCGCCGGCTCCCACCAATGCCGCTGCTCGCGCGGCCCCCGCGGGCTGTCGGCCTCGAAGTACTCGCGCCGGCGGGTCGAGCCCCAGCGCCCCGGCCACAGCGCCCACGGCGGCCCGTCGTCGCCGATCGCCACCAGACGCGGCCGCACCAGCGCGCCGCGCCCGTCGTTGTGGTCGGGCAGGACGGGCGCCTCGAAGCTCCCCGCCCGCGGGTGGGGGGAGTGGGAGCCGCGAGCGGGGTAGACGACCATCGTCGCGCCGCCCTCTGCCTGCTCCAGCTGGTCCCAGCGGAGCCGTTCGCCGCCGCCGTCCTGGGCGAAGCTGGCCTCGACCGGGGAGCCGTCCCCGCCCAGCCGCAGCTGCACCATCGTCCAGTTGCCCTCGCGCTGCTCGATGCCGAGCCAGCCGCGGTCGAAGAAGTAGTGGAAGAACCAGTACTGCAGCCAGAGGCCGCCGTCGCGCTCGCGGCGCGCGTGGCCGTAGGCGACGTCGGCCCAGTCCCGCCGGCGGCGCAGGGCGGCGGCGTCGCGGGCGTGGGAGCCGCCGCGCTCGTCCAGGTAGTCACCGCGGTGGACCGGCTCCCCGTCGGGGTAGGAGAGCGCCCGCAGGAAGCCCAGCTCCAGCCGCGGCTCCCCCGCGGCCGGCGAGGCGGCCGCGATCAGGGTGCCGTCGGCGCGGTGCAGGCTGTTGCAGCGACCGGGCTGGGCGAGCCCGCAGATCGTCGCCGCGGAGTCGGCGCGGCAGCTCTCCAGCGAGTCGTAGCGCAGCAGCGGCCGGTGGCGCTCCAGCAGCTCGGTCGCCTGCGCGTCCACCGGTTGCGGATTGCGGCTGGCGCCGCGGGCGCGCCGCGGGCGCAGGCGACCGACGGGTGTGCGCCGGGAGCTCGCGGCGAGCGCCTCGCGCACCCTCTCCTCGGCCATCCACTCGGGATGCGGCGGCAGCGGCGGCCGGGTCGCGATTCCCGCCGCGACGCTCATCCCCCGCGCCTGCAGCGCCGCGTCAGCCACCAGGTAGCCGTGGTTTTCCAGCACCGCCTGCTCGGCCTCGCCGAAGGCGTCGAGGTCGGTTCGCACGGCGGCGATCGTCTCCCGCACCAGCCACTGCGGATAGCCGGGCGGATCGGCGCAGGCGCCGATCTCCCACTCCAGGCACTCCTCCCAGCCGGCCGCGAGGCCGCTCAGGGTGAGGCCGGAGGCGCCGAACACGACGCGCGGCCCGGCGGCGGGCCCCTCGCTCGGGGAGCCGGCCAGCTCGCGCGCGTAGCGCTCCTCCAGCACCGCTTCGGATGCGGTGCGCGACAGCGGCCGCCGCAGCAGCGCCCGGGCGCGGGCGTTGCGGCGCGCGATCGTCCGCAGCGGCTCGGCGACCCGCTCCGGCCAGTCGCGGTAGGCGCCCTGGATCGGCCAGGCGACTCGGCGCGCCAGCAGCGCTGCGACGATGCTGCCGCCGGAGACGGCGCCGACGGTTCCCAGTTGCGCCAGCAGGCCCAGCTCGTTGAGCCGGGTCAGGGCGCCGAGGTGGAAGAGCGCCGCCCGGTACCCGCTCCCGGCCAGCCAGAGGGCCTTTTCGCCGCGGCCGGCTTCGGTGGGCTCGAAGCCGCCGAGACGGCCCAGCGTCAGCTGCTCGCCGTCGCGGGGCAATGGATTCAGCCTGTTCACCATTTGGTGCCGGAAATTTAATCAGTGTCCTTTGGTGCACTTATTTGGAGTGGTGGGCCTGTGCAAGGATGCTCTCGATGAGCGCGGAGGTGCGCTACGAGCGAGTGGGGGCCGCGGCCGTGCTGACGATCGACCGCCCTGCCTGCCGCAACGCCGTCGACGCCGCCACCGCCACCGCTCTGCGCAGCGGCTTCGAGCAGTTCGAGGCCGACGACGGCGCCCGCGCCCTCGTCCTCACCGGAACCGGCGGCGAGGCCTTCTGCGCCGGCGCCGACCTGAAGGCGATCGACCTCGACGTCGACGACCCCGCCGGCCCGATGGGCTTCACCCGGCTGACCCCGTCGAAGCCGGCGATCGCGGCGATCGACGGCTGGTGCCTGGCCGGCGGCCTCGAGCTGGCGCTCTGGTGCGACCTGCGAGTCGCCACCGCCGGCTCCACCTTCGGCTTCTTCGAGCGCCGCTGGGGAGTGCCGCTGGTCGACGGAGGCACCCAGCGGATGCCGCGACTGCTCGGCCTGGGCCGGGCGATGGAGCTGATCCTCACCGGCCGCCCGGTCGACGCCGAGGAGGCGCACCGGATCGGCCTCGTCAACGAGGTCGTGCCGGCCGGCGACCACCTCGAGCGCTCGCTGGAGCTGGTGGAGCGGCTCGCCGGCTTCCCCCAGGAGACGATGCTCGCCGACCGCCGCGCCGCGATCGAGGGCTTCGGCCTGCCGCTGGCAGACGGCCTGGCGCTGGAGCACCGGCTCGGCCGCGAGACGCTGGAGGTCGCAGCCCGCGGCGCCGCCCGCTTCGCCGCCGGAGAGGGCCGCGGCGGCAGCGGCGTCTGAGCTCGCCTCAGCCGGCCTCGCGCAGGCGTCGCATCTCCGCTTCGGCCTGCTCGGGCCCGAGGTAGGGCATCAACACGGCGAAGGCGAGGTCGGGGACCATCTGCGGCAGCTCGGCGGTGCGGCCGGCGCGCACCTCGTCGAAGATCATCGAGGTGGCGCCGCCGATCGCGAAGCGGGCGGTGTCGGCGGGCAGCTGCTCGGCCGGCGCGGCGAAGGCGCGACCTTCTTCGAGGAAGGGGACGAAGCGGCCCAGGGCGGCCCGGTAGCGAAGCCGCGCTTCCTCGCCGACGGCGGCCGCCTCGACCATCGCCATCCGGGCGATGTCGGCCTCGCCCGCGAGCAACTCGGCCAGCGCCCGCAACGCCGCCGCGATCCGGTCCGGCCAGCGCTCCCCCCCGGCGCTCTCGTAGGCGGCGGCGACGTGGGCGAGGAGCACGTCCACGACCGCGTCGTAGGCCTCGAGGAAGCAGGCTTCCTTGTCCGGGAACATCGCGTCGAAGGCCTGGCGCGGCAGCGCGGCGGCCGCGACCACGTCGTCGACTGTGGTCGCCTCGTAGCCGTTGGCGGCGGCGCTTCGCACCATCGTCTCGAGCAGGCGCTCGCGCTCGCTGCGGACGGCGTAGGCGGGGGGCAGCGACGTTGAGGAACTCGACGACGGCCGTGGATCCGATGCGGGTGACGAATCCATCCCGTTCAGCGTAAGGCAGCCGCGACGGCCTGTCCAACCGGCCGGCGCGGCCTCAGGCGTCGCCGTCCAGCAGCTCGGCGCTCGCCGCCTCGGGCCCGAAATAGGGCAGCACGGCGATGTACATGAACTCCGGCAGCAGCCGCCTGAACTCACCGTCGCGGCGGGCCGCCAGGCGCGCGTGCAGGACCGAGTGGATGCCGGCGGCGACCGCCTCCGGGGCGATCGGCGGCGCTCCCGCCGCGCCGTCGCCCTCGACCCGACCGAGGTCGAGGTACGCGGCCAGGCGCCGCACCGCCGCGTCCCGTTTGGCCAGCGCCTGCGGCCCGGCGGGGTGGACCTCGACCAGCAGCGCCCGGCCGATGTCGGGCTCGGCGTCGAGGAAGTCGAGCATGGTGGCCAGCCCGGCGCGCAGCTGGTTGCGCCAGGAGGTCTCGTTGCGGGCGGCGCCGCGGGCCAGGCGCTCGACCCTCTCGATTCCGAGGTCGTAGGCCTGCAGGTAGCAGTCCCCCTTGTCCGAGAAGTTGTCGTAGAAGGCCTGTCGGTAGAGGCCGGTGCGGTCCAGCACGGTCCGGACCGACGTCTGCACGTACCCTTCCGACCCGACCGCCTCGAGCATTCCTACGAGGATCCTTTGACGCGTGGGCGTGGTCACGAGAGCATTCTGCGCCCCCGCGCAGTCCGGGGCCTTTTGAGGTACGAACAGGGGATTCGCTTGTCTGGCCCCGGTACTGTAGAGGTATCGCGCGGAACGGCCCAGCCGGCCGATGGCCCGCTTAGGTACTCTGTCGTTCGTGACTCAGCAAAGCTCGACGATGCGGCCGCCGCCGGGCCGCCAGCAGCTCTCCCGCGAGTTCATCGCGCAGCACCAGCGAGCGCGGATCATCGCCGCCCTGGCTGAGGAGACCGCCGCCAAGGGCTACCGCGCGGTCACGGTCGCCGACATCGTCCGCCAGGCCGGCATCGCCCGCAACACCTTCTACGACAACTTCTCCTCCAAGGAGAGCTGCTTCCTCGCGGCCCAGGAGTACGGCGCCGAGGAGGCGCTGCGACGGGTGGTTGCCGCCGCCGCCGAGGTGGACACCTGGCAGGCCCGGGTCCAGGCCGGCCTCGCGGCCTTCCTCGCGGCTGTCGCCGCGGAGCCGGCGCTGGCCCGCACCTGCTTCGTCGAGGCGCTCTCGGCGGGGCCGGCAGCGGTCGAGCGCTACGAGCGGTCGCTGCAGGCGTTCATCCCCCTCTTCCGGGTCGGCCGCAAGGTCTCCCCCAATGGCGAGGAGCTGCCGGAGACGCTCGAGGAGACGATCACCGGCGGCGTCTTCTGGGTGCTCTACCAGCGCATCGTCGCCGGCGAGACCGAGCGGATCGAGGAGATCCTGCCGGAGCTGGTCGAGTTCGTCCTCACTCCCTACGTCGGTGCCGAGTCCGCGAAGCGGGCGGCAATGTCCTCGAACTGACAAACTCTTCTGTAGCTCTAACTCGTTCGACCGGTATCTTCGCCCTTCCCGTGCCACTTGACCCCGCCAAGGCCGCTGCCGAACCGGCGCACGACTACCCGCCGGAGCTCTCTCGCCTGCCTCCGGGGCGCCACGGCCTGCCGCGCGAGTTCGTCGTCCACAACCAGCGCGAGCGGCTGATCGCCGGCCTCGCCGAGGCGGTCGCGGAAAACGGCTACTCGAGCACGACGATCGCCCATATCACCCGCCACGCGGCGGTCTCGCGCCGGACTTTCTACGAGCACTTCTCGAGCAAGGACGAGTGCTTCGTCGCCGCCTACGACGCGGTGATGGTGGAATTGCGCGAGCGGATCGCCGCCGCCTTCGACGAGCAGGAGAAGTGGCCCCAGGCGGCGCGCGCGGGGATCGCGGCGATGCTGGGCTTCCTCGCCGCCGAGCCCAACCTGGCCCGGCTCTCGATGGTCGAGGCGCTGGTCGCCGGCCCGGTCGTCGTCGAGCGCTACGACGCCGCGATCCAGGGCCTCGTCCCCTATTTCCGCGCCGGCCGCGAGGGCCGCCCACGCGAGGTCCTGGCGCGGCTCTCGCCGACCACCGAGGAGGCCCTGGTCGGCGGCATGGTCTCGCTGATCTCACGCCGGATCATCGCCGGCAGGACTGCCGAGCTGGAGAGCCTGCTCCCCGACCTGGTCGAGTTCACCCTGACGCCGTACCTCGGCAGCGCCGAAGCCGCCAAGGTCGCCGGCCGGGCCTGACCGCCCGCCCGCCCGCGTAGCGCCCCTGCGTCAACGCCGCGCCGCGGCGCCGCCGCGGCGACCGATCCGAAATCCCCCTTGACTTTCGGCGGCGGCTTACACGAACATACGTTCGTATGGAGATCGCCTGCGTCATCGACCGCCGCTTGGCGACTCCCCCGCGCCCGGGCCGTTCCGGGGGGCCTCGGCCCGGGCGCCCAGAGCTTCCCGACCCGGTTGCGGCGGCGGAGGCGACCGAGGCGATGGTGCGCGCCCTGGAGGCGATCGGCGCCGCGGTCGAGTCGGAGCGGCCGGGGGAGGCGTTCTTCGCGGTCGACGGCCTGCGGGGGATCCACGGCGGCGGGTCCGCCGGGGTGCTGGCGGCGGCGCGCCGGGCGGTGGCGGCGGCGGGGTGGGAGGCGACGGAGGCGCCGGTCAGGGTGGCGACCGGCCCGACCCGCTTCATCGCCTTCGTCGCCGCCACCGGCCGGCGGCGGCCGGTCTCGGTGGCGGCGCTGGAGACGCGGCTCGGCGTCCCCGAGCGCGAGGCCACCGAGTTCCTCACCGCGCTCGAGCGACTCGGCATCGAGACCCTGCGGGCGCTCGCCCGCCTCTCCCCGGACCAGGTCGCCGACCGCTTCGGCCCGCTCGGCCTGCGGGCGTTGAAACTGTCCCGCGGCGAGGACGAGCCGCTGCGACCGCGCCTTCCGCATGAGGAGCTGGCGGAGCAGATCGAGCTGCCGGAGGGGACCGCGGGGCGCCAGCTCGACCGCGCCCTGGAGCTGCTGGTCGACCGCCTGCTGGCGGCTCCGCAGCGGCGCGGCCGGACCCTGCTCGGGCTGCGTCTGGGGGCTCCGCTCGCCGCCGGCGGCAGCTGGAGCGTCGAGCAGGGCCTGGGCCGGCCCAGCGCCTCGGCCCGGGTTCTGCGCGGGGTGCTGATCCCTCGCCTGGCCGAGCTGCCCGGCCCCGCGCGGGCCCTGCGCCTGCGCGCACTGGGCCTCGGCCCGCCCGCCGCCGACCAGCTCGAGCTCGCGGTCGGCGGCGCCGAGCCACGGCGTCGCCGGCTCGGCGAGGCGGTCCGCGAGGTCCGCGCCGCGCAGGGGTCGGAAGCGCTGCTGAAGGTTCTCCCGGTCGACTCCGCCTCGCGTGTCCCCGAGCGCTGGGCGCTGCTGACCCCCTTCCCGGAACTGTGACTCCCGGGCTGCGACGGCTTTACGCGCCGAAGCCGGTGGACGTCCGCCTCGGCCCGGACGGTGTGCCTGCCGCGGCCGCCGGCGTCGCCGTCGAGGCGGTCCGCGAGGAGTGGCTGGTCGACGACCGCTGGTGGACCCCGCGGCCGCTGCGCCGCCACTACTTCGAGCTGGCCCTGGCCGACGGCAGCGCCGTCACCGTCTTCCGCCGCGGCCGCGGCGGGCGCTGGTACGGGCAGCGGGCGTGAGGGGTTGGAGGTGCCCGCCGACGTCCCCTACGTGGAGCTGCACGCCCACTCCGCCTTCTCCTTCCTCGACGGCGCCTCGACCCCGACGGAGCTGGCCGCCGCCGCGGCGGAGCTCGGATACCCGGCCTTCGCCCTCACCGACCACAACGGGCTCTGGGGCTCGATGGAGTTCGCCCACGCCTGCAAGTCCCTCGGCCTCCGCCCGATCATCGGCGCCGAGCTGACCCTCACCACCGCCCGTTGGCCGGTGCATGCGACGCTGTTGGTGGAGGACGCGGCGGGGTATCGCAACCTCTGCCGGTTGCTGACCGCGGCGCATGCGCACACGCGCGACAACACGGGCCGCACCGCCGGGCAGCCGTGGGCGACGCTGGAGCAGCTGGAGGAGCACGCCGAGGGGCTCGTCTGCCTCTCCGGCTGCGCTCGCGACGGAGCGCTGGCGGGCGCCTGGGAGCGTCGCGACACCGCCGCCGGCGAGCGCCTCGGCCGGCGCCTGCTCGCCGCCTTCGGCCGCGAGCGCTTCCGGGTCGAGCTGCAGCGCCCCTACTGGCGCCACGACCGCGCCCGCAACCGCTGGCTCGCGACCGTCGCCGAGCGCCTCGGCGTCGCCTGCGTCGCGAGCGGCGACGTCCACTCCCACAGCCGTCGCCGCGCCCGCCTCCAGGATGCGCTCGTCGCCGTCGGGCTGGGGGAGACGCTGGATGAGTCCGAGCCGCGCCGGCGTGGCAACCGCAGCTCGGCGCTCGCGGCGCCGGCGGCGATGGCCGCCCGCTTCGCCGAGCACCCCGAGGCGGTCGCCGAGACCGTGCGCCTGGCCGAGCGGCTGCGCTTCGACCTCACAGCCGAGCTCGGCTACCGCTACCCCGAGGAGGACGAGGCCGACTACAAGCTGGCCGAGATCTGCCGCCACCGCCTGCTCGAGCGCTACGCCGGCCGGCGCCGCTGGGCGGAGGCCGAGGCACGCTTGGACAGTGAGCTGGCGACGATCCGCCACCTCGGCCTCTCCGGCTTCTTCCTCCTCCACCACGAGCTGCTGGAGCTGGCCCGCGAGGTTGCCGCCGAGGTCCGCGGCGCCGCCTCTGCCCGCGCGGTCCTGCCGCCGGGGCGAGGCCGCGGCTCCAGCGTCAGCTCGATCGTCTGCTACCTGACCGGCCTCTCCCACGTCGACCCGGTCGAGGCGGGCCTCTTCTCCGGCCGCTTCCTCAACGAGGAGACCAGCGCGATGCCAGACATCGACCTCGACTTCCCGCGCGACATCCGCGAGGTCCTGATTCCCCGCGTGCACGAGGTCTACGGCGCCGACCGCTCGGCTCTGGTCGCCGCCTTCCCCACCTACCGCCCACGCGGCGCCGTCCGCGACCTCGGCAAGGCGCTGGGGCTGCCGCCAGCGGAGATCGAGCGGGTCGCCCGCACCGTCGGCTTCCACGAGTCCTCGGCGGAGATCGAGCGCGACCTGGTCGCGGCGCTCGGCCCCGAGCGCGCCGTCGAGCCGCGCTGGCGGGCGCTGCTCTGGCTCTCCGAGGACGTGCTCGGGCTGCCCCGCCACGCCTCCCAGCACCCGGGCGGGATGGTGATCTCGACCGAGCCGCTGGTCGACGTCTGCCCGGTCGTGCCGGCGGCGATGGCGGGCCGCCAGACCGTGCAGTGGGACAAGGACTCCTGCGCCGACGCCGGCTTCCTCAAGATCGACCTGCTCGGGCTGGGGATGCTCTCCGCGGTCGAGCGCTGCGTCGAGGAGGTCGCCGCCGCCCGCGGCGAGCGGCTCGACCTCTCGCGGATCCCGCTCGACGACGAGCAGACCTTCGAATCGATCCGCGCCGCCGAGACCGTCGGCGTCTTCCAGATCGAGAGCCGGGCGCAGATGCAGATGCTGCCGCGGACCCGGCCGCGCGACCTCGACGACGTCGTCGTCCAGGTGGCGCTGGTGCGGCCGGGCCCGATCCAGGGCGGCGCCGTCCACCCCTATATCGAGCGCCGCAAGCTGCTGCGCGAGGACCCCGCCTACGAGATCCCCTACGAACACCCGCTGCTGGAGCCGGTGCTGGCGGAGACGCTGGGGACGATCGTCTTCCAGGAGCAGGTGATCGAGGTGGCGATGGCGCTGGCCGGCTTCAGCTCCTCCGAGGCGGAGGGGCTGCGGCGGGCGATGAGCCGCAAGCGCTCTGAGGCGGCGATCCGCGAGCACCACCAGCGCTTCCTCGCCGGGGCCGCGCGCAACGGCGTCCCGGCCGAGGTGGCGGAGCGGGTCTGGGGCCAGATCCAGGGCTTCTCGGGCTTCGGCTTTCCGAAGGCGCACTCGGCCGCCTTCGGCCTGCTCGCCTACCAGTCGGCCTGGCTGCGGGTCCACTACGCCCCCGAGTTCCTCTGCTCGCTGCTGAACGAGCAGCCGATGGGCTTCTACCCGCCCGACTCGCTCGTCCACGAGGCCCAGCGCCGCGGCATCCGCGTCGCCCCGCCCGACGCCAACCGCAGCCTGGTCCTCTGCCACGTCGAATCCGCCCTCCGCCACGGGCCCGAGGTGCGGGGTGGGATGGCGGTGCGGGTCGGGCTCGGGTACGTGAAGGGGGTGCGGGGGGAGGAGATGGCGGCGCTGGTGGCGGAGCGGGAGCGCGGCGGGGCCTACCGGGGAGTGGCGGAGCTGGCCTCGCGCTCGGGGGCGGGGCTGGCGAGCCTGGAGCGGCTGGCCTGGGCGGGGGCGCTGGACGGGATCCCGGTTGGGGCCGGTTCCGAGCGCCGCGAGGCGTTGTGGCGGGTAGGCGTCGCCGGCACGGGCCGCGCCGCCACCGGTGGCACCCAGTTGGCGCTGCCGATCGAGCCGCCCCGTCCGCCCGAGCTGGAGCCGCTCGGGGAGTGGGGGAAGCTGATCGCCGATTACCGCTCGACCGGGATGGCCCTCGACCGGCACCCGATGCAGCTGCTGCGCCCCGGCCTCGACCCGACGTTGGCCCGCAGCGCCGACCTGAGGCGGATCGACGACGGCACCACCGTCGAGGTCGCCGGCATGGTCGTCGCCCGTCAGCGGCCGGAGACCGCGAAGGGGGTCGTCTTCATGCTGCTCGAGGACGAGCGCGGGACCGTCAACCTGATCGTGCCGCCGCCGGTCTACGAGCGCCACCGCGCCCTCGTCCGCACGGCACCGCTGCTGCGCGCCCGCGGCCGCCTCGAGCGCCGCGAAGGCGCGGTCAACGTCCTCGTCGCGGAGGTGGCGGCGCTGGAGCGGACCGAGCCGGCGGGCGAACGATTGAAGGGTTCTAACCCCTCCAGCCTCCGAAATCCTTCAATCGAAGGCGCGGCCGAGGTCCCTCCCGAGGCCGCCCGCCGCGACCGCGCCGAACGCCCGCCCGGCACTCCCTCACGCCGCCAGCGCGAAGCGGCCCGCGAGCTGGCCGTAGCCGAGCTGCGCGCCGTCGCCCCCGCTGGCCACAGCTTCGGCCGGCGCGGCCGCTGAGCCAAAAGCCCGCGCCGGTCAGCTCTTCACTGAGCTGCCAGAGTCGTCGCCGCGCCTCGGGGTGGTAGGCCTGGGGGTGCGCTTCGGCCTCGGCGAGGCCCGCAGGGTGAGCAGGAAGCCGGCGAGGTAGTTGACGGCGAAGCGAAGCTCGTGACCGTCGGCGCTCTCCTGCCGCGTCGTCAGTGCCGGCCGCCCGCAACCGACCCCGGCGCTGTTGACCAGCACGTCGAGGCTGTCGGTCGCCCCCGCGATCAGCACGACCCTCGCTTCGCTCGCCGCCGTCCGCTGCATCGTGACCAGCCGCCGCCGCGGTCCCGCGAGCGCGCCGGGTCAGGCGCCGCCCGCCGCCCGCCGGTACATCAGCGCCGCCCGCTCGCAGCGCGCGACCACCGCGCCGTGCTGGTTGAAGCCGGTGTGCTCGAACTCGACCACGCCCTGGTCCGGCCGCGAGGAGGAGGCCCGGGCGGCGAGCACCCGACTGGCGGCGCTCAGCGTGTCGCCGTGGAAGAGCGGCGCCGGGAAGGTGACGCTGGAGAAGCCGAGGTTGGCGACTGTCGTCCCCATCGTCAGCTCGTGGACGGTGATCCCGACCAGCAGGCCGAGGGTGAAGAGGCTGTTGACGAGCCGGGCGCCGAACTCGCCCTGGGAGGCAAAGTCCTCGTCGAGGTGGATCGGCGCCGGGTTCATCGTCATCGCCGAGAACCAGACGTTGTCGGCCTCGGTGATCGTGCGGGCGATCGCGTGGCGCACCTCGAGCCCCGGCTCGAGCTCCTCGAACCAGCGGCCGGTCACCGGCCGCCCTCGCATCGTGCGCTCTTCGCCGCGCGGGTCCATGCTCAGACCGGGAAGGCTCCGTGGTGGCGGCCGGGGCCGCGGCGCTCCCAGCCGTCGGCGGCCTCGAGGCGCCGCCGCAGCTCCCCCGGCAGCTCCGGCGGCTGGATCACCGCGTCGATCAAAAGGTCGCCGGCCAGCCGCATCGCGTCCAGCTCCCCGTCCAGCTCGGCGCTGCGCTCGCGGACGAAGGCGGCGCGCTCCTCGGCGTCCTCGATCTCGGCCAGGCGGTTGGCCCAGATCGCGTTGACCGCCGCCTCGCCGGCCATCGCGCCGATCTGCGCCCCGGCCAGGGCGATCGTCGCCACCGGGTCGAAGCCCGGCGAGCACATCGCGTAGTAGCCGGCGGCGTAGGCCTTGCGCAGCACCACGCACCAGCGCGGCACCTCGGCGCTGGACATCGCCGCGATCATCTTGGCGCCGTGGCGGATGATCCCCTGCCGCTCGACCGCCGAGCCGATCATGAACCCCGGCAGGTCGGCGAGGAACAGCAGCGGCAGCCCGAAGGCGTCGCAGAGCGTGATGAAGCGGGCCGCCTTGTCGGAGGAGTCGACCTGGATCGCCCCGCCGCGCACCTTCGGCTGGCTGGCGACGATCCCCACCGCCCGGCCGTCGAGGCGGGCGAAGCCGACGACGATCTCCCGCGCCCAGCCCGGCTTGACCGCGAAGAAGGAGCCGGCGTCGACGATCCGCTCGATCACCCCGTGGACGTCGTAGGGGGTGCGCAGGCTCGCCGGCAGGACGCCGTCCCAGTCGCCGCGCGCGGGCGCCTCCGGTGCCGCCGCCGGCGGGCGCTCCCCGTAGTGCGACGGCAGGTAGGAGAGGAACCGCCGCGCCCTGGCGATCGCCTCGGCGTCGTCGGCGCAGAGCTCGTCGGCGCAGCCGGAGACCTCGGTGTGCATCCGCGCCCCGCCCATCTCCTCCAGCGTCACCCGCTCGCCGATCGCCTTCTCGGCGATCCGCGGCGAGGCCAGGTACATCGAGGCGTTGCCGTCGACCATCCCCACCCAGTCGCAGAACGCGGGCATGTAGGCGCCGCCGGCGGCGGAGGGCCCGAACAGGCAGCAGACCTGCGGCACTCGGCCGGAGAGCCGCACCTGCAGGTGGAAGATCCGCGCCGCGCCGCGCGGGCCGGGGTGGAAGCCGGTCGGGTCGGTGAGGCGGCCACCGGCCGAGTCGACCAGGCAGACGACCGGAGTTCGCTCGCGGTCGGCGCGTTCCAGCGCCCGGACCTGCTTCTCCACCGTGCGCCGCCCCCAGGAGCCGGCCTTGACCGTCGGGTCGTGGGCGATCACGGTGACGGTGCGGCCGTCGACGGTGCCGGTCCCGGTCAGGACCGCGTCGGCCGGAAGCCGCTCGTCGGCGACGCTCGCGAGGAGGCCGTCCTCGGCGAAGGAGCCGGGGTCCAGCAGCAGGTCGAGCCGCTCGCGGACGGGCAGCTTGGTGCCGAGCCGGGAGCGCTCGCCGCCCGCGAGCGCCCAGGCGCGCTCGTGCTCGAGCCGCTCGCTCGCCGACTCCGCCGGTTCTTCGCCGCTCATCGCCACCGACCGTAGAGCCGCGACCCGGGCCCCGCTCGCCCGTGCCGCCGGCCCTTGTGGAACTCGACGAAGCCGCAATCAGGGGACGCGCAGGACGATCTTGCCGCCGCCGTGGTGCGCTTCGGCGGCGCGGTGCGCGGCCGCCGCTTCGCCGAGGTCGAAGACGCGGTCGACCCTGACCGTCAATTTCCCGGCCTCGACCAGGTCGCAGAGCCCCGCCAGCCCGACCGGGTCCGGCTCGACCAGGAAGCCGGTCGCGCGCCTGCCGGCCGCCTTCGCCCTGTCGGCGAGCTCCGCCGCGGCGCCGCTCGGGACCGTGACCAGGGTCCCGCCCGGCCGCAGCGCCGCCAGCGAGGCCTCGCCGTAGCTCCCGACCAGGTCGATCGCCGCGTCGAGGTCGGAGACCAGCCCCTCGAAGCGCTCCTCGCGATAGTCGATCACCCGCGCGGCCCCGAGTCCGCGCAGCCACTCGGCCTGCTCGGCCCGTGCGGTGGCGATCACGTTGGCGCCGCGGGCGCTGGCGATCTGCACCGCGAGGTGGCCGACGCCGCCGCCGGCGCCGTGGATCAGCAGGTCCTCGCCCGCCTGCAGCCCGATCGTGTCGACGACGATCTGCCACGCGGTCAGCCCCGCCAACGGCAGCGCTCCCGCCTCCTCATGGGAGAGCACCGCCGGCTTGGCGGCGAAGTGGCGCGAGGGCGCGGTCACGTACTCGCCGTAGGCGCCGGCTTCGCGCGGGAACCACGGCATCCCGAAGACCTCGTCGCCGACCCGGAAGCGGGTCACCCCGGCGCCCAGCTTCGTCACCACCCCGGAGACGTCCCAGCCGACCCGGAACGGCGGCTCGCCGAGGAACCTGGAGCGCCCGCCGGCGCGGGTCTTGAAGTCGACCGGGTTGACCCCCGCCGCGTGGACGCGGACCTGGACCTCGGTCGGGATCGGCTCCGGCTCCGGCAGCTCCTCCACCACGAGCACCTCCGGCGGCCCGACCTCATGCTGGGTCACACCCTTCACCGGGACGATCATATTTCTCCGCTAGGTTCGCGCCCTGAGTTGGATCTCGCGCATAGCCGTCGACGTGCGACCCCTGCGGGAGTCGCGCGACTTCCGCCTGCTCACGGCCGGCTCGCTGATCACCGGCCTCGGCACCCAGGCGACCCTGGTCGCCCTGCCCTACCAGGTCTTCGTCCTCACCAACTCAGCCTTCCTCACCGGCCTGCTCGGCGCCGCCGAGCTGGTCCCGCTCGTCGCCGCCTCGCTCTTCGGCGGCGCCCTCGCCGACCGCTTCGACCGCCGCCGCCTGCTGCTCGGCTGCCAGCTCGCGCTTGTCGCCCTCGCCGCTGCCCTGGCTCTGGCGGCGACCGACCGGCCGCCGCTCTGGCTGGTCTTCCTGCTCGCCGCCGCGATCGCCGGCGCCTCGTCGGTGGAGCGGGTGGTGCGCGCCTCGATCGTCCCCAACGTGGTCAGCGCGGAGGGCCTGCGCGGTGCCCTCTCGCTCACCTACGGCCTCTACCAGCTGACCCAGGTGGTCGGGCCGCTGCTCGGTGGCGCCCTGATCGCCGCCTTCTCGATCTCCACGCCCTACGCCGTCGACGCGGTCAGCTGCCTCGGCATGGCCCTCGCCGCCGCCGCGATGTCGGCCCAGCCGCCGCGCGACGCCGCCGCGCCGGAGCCGGTCCTGCGCTCGATCCGCAGCGGCCTCGCCTTCGTGCGCCGGCTGAAGGCGGTCGTCGGCGGCTTCGCGATCGACATCGCGGCGATGACCTTCGGGATGCCGCGGGCGCTCTTCCCGGTCCTCTCGCTGACCGTCTTCCACGCTGGCGCCACCGGCACCGGGCTGCTCTACGCGGCCGTCGCCGCCGGCTCCACCGTCGCCGCCCTCACCACCGGCTGGCTCACCGACGCCCGCTTCCTCGGCCGCATCGTGCTGGTCTCGGTCGCCGCCTGGGGCGCCTTCATCGCCGGCGCCGGGTTGATGGACACGATCTGGCCGGCGGCGGCGCTGTTCGCTCTCGCCGGCGCCGCCGACAGCGTCAGCGCCGTCTGCCGGACGACGATCGCCCAGACCCTCACCCCCGACAGCATGCGCGGCCGGACGACCTCGATCCACAGCCTCGTCGTCACCGGCGGCCCCCGCCTCGGCGACATCGAGTCGGGCACCGTCGCCTCGCTCACCTCGCCGGCCTTCTCGGTCGTCTCCGGCGGCCTCGCCTGTATCGCGTCGGCCGGCCTCGTCGCCGTCCTCTTCCCCCAGCTCGCCGCCTACGACGGCGATACCGCCGGCCCCGTGGTCGAGCCGGAGCCGGAGCTGGTCGAGCCCATCGTCTGACCGGGAGCGCTCGACGGACTGGGAGAGACATATGGCCAGATTGCCCCGCTGATAGCTTCGAGCCATGCGGCGGGTGAACATCGCGGGGCCTGAGTTCGAGTTCGACGGGAAGGAGCCGGAGGGGTTCCGGACCGGGCTGGTCAGCCTCGGCAAGCTGCTCGGCGCCTCCGAGTCCGGGGTCAGCGTCTACGAGCTGCCCCCGGGGCAGGCGATCTGCCCCTACCACTACGAGCTCGGCGAGGAGGAGTGGCTGCTGGTCCTCGAGGGCAACCCGACCCTGCGCACCCCCGAGGGCTCCGAGCCGCTCGACCCCTGGGACGTCGTCTGCTTCCCGCGCGGCCCCGAGGGCGCCCACGGCCTTCGCAACGAGACCGAGGGGACCGTCCGCGTCCTGATGTTCTCCACCGTCGTCGTCCCCACCGCCACCGTCTACCCCGACAGCGACAAGGTCGGGATCTGGACCGGCGACCCCGAGACCGACCTGATGGCCCGCCGCGACAGCGCCGTCGACTACTACGACGGGGAGGCCTGAGCCGCGCCTCGCAGGCGTCGGCGCTACCACCTCGCCTATCTCGTCGGCGCCGCCCTTGCCGCGCCCGTCACTTTCACTCAAAACGAAGAATCCGGTCGACGGCCTAATAAACCCGCGCTTGGGCGCCGATCATGAACCTATGTTGGCGCGGCAGACCCACACTGACCCGATCGCCGCGACGGTCACCGAATCCACCGACGAGCGCGCCCGCATGGGACAGATCTCCGGCGTGCTCTGGATCGTCGGTGGGATCATCGGCGCGGTCGCCTGCTTCCTGCCCGGCGCCCAGCACGTCGGGGTCGGCTGGGTCATGGCGCTGGCGGTCGTGGTCACCCTCTACGGCGTCGGCAGCGTCACCGGCATCATCCCCTGGCAACGCGCCTCGATGACGGCGCTGGCGATCGGGATGGCGGCGACCATCCCCGTCGTCGGCCTCGCCCTCTACGTCACCGGCGGCTCGCTCAGCTACGTCGTCCCGCTGACGGCCAGCTCGCTGCTCTATGCGGCCTTCTTCTTCCCCGCCCGCTGGGCCTGGCCGCTCTCGATCGAGCTCGTCCTCATCGCCGGCACCCCGCTCCTCTACGACTCCAAGGCGATCGAAAACGCCTACCTGCCGCGCTACGCGACGCTCGCCGCCACCTACCTCGCCGCCACCTGGGTGATGGTCGGGCTCAAACGTCGCCTGGTCGAGGCCGAGGCCCGCCAACGCGAGATCGCCCACCGCGATTCGCTCACCGGCGTCGGCAACCGCCGCAGCTTCGACGCCGTCATCAACGGCGAGCTGGCGGCGCGCACCCGCCCCGGAGGCGGGCGCCGCGAGGGCGACCGGACCCCGCTGGCGCTGCTGCTCTTCGACCTCGACGACTTCAAGCGGGTCAACGACCGCCACGGCCACCAGGTCGGCGACGCCGTCCTCTGCGAGGCCGCCGCCCGCGCCCACTCGATACTGCGCTCGACCGACACCCTGGCCCGGATCGGCGGCGACGAGTTCGCCGTGGTCGCTCCCGGCGCCCAGGGCGAGGGCGCCCGCCGCATGGCGGAATCGATCCAGGCCGCGATCGGCCTGCGCGAGCCGGGCCACGACGGGCCCGTTCCGACCGCCTCGATCGGCTGGGCCGTCTTCCCCGAGGACGGCACCGACTTCGAGGCCCTGATGCGCTCCGCCGACGAGCGCATGCTCGGCCTCAAGCGCTGCGGCGACCAGCTCGCCCTCGGTCGCTGAGCGGCCGCCGTCTCCCCCCTGCGCCGCCGCGCCTACTCGTTGAGCGAAGCCGACTCGAGCACGCCGAGCAGCTGGGTGACGCGGCAGACCAGCAGCCGCTCCTCGTCGACCTCGACCCAGACGCCGGCGGCCGAGGGGAAGACGACGTGGTCGCCGGGCGCCACGGGCATCTCGACCCCGGCCCCGGCCCACCAGTCCAGGCCCGGCCCGACGGCGAGGACGATGCCCTGCTCGGGCGGCGGCTCGTGCGTCCCCGGCGGCACCACCAGCCCGGAGCGGCGCACCCGGTCGGAGTCCAGCTCCTTGATCACGATCTGGTCGAAGAGCGGCCGCAGCTGGTGGCGGACCGACTCGGTCGGGTCGGGCAGTTGCGCCGTGCTCATGGCATAAGTTTCGCACCATGCCGACGTTGGCCCCCCGGCCCACCCGCCGTCAGGCCGGCATGGCGGTCCTCGCGCTGGGGGCGCTCGGCGTCGTCTTCGGCGACATCGGCACCAGCCCGCTCTACGCTCTGCAGTCCGTCTTCTCCGCCGACCACGGTGCCGTCAAGCCGGACCCCGCCGACGTCCACGGGGTCATCTCGCTCGTCTTCTGGTCGATCACCCTGATCGTCTCGATCGAGTTCGTGCTGCTGATCATGCGCGCCGACAACGACGGCGAGGGCGGCATCCTGGCGCTGATCGCCCTGGTCGAGACGGCGAAGCTGCGCCGGCCCGGAGCGAAGGCGCTGTTGATCGCGCTCGGCATGTTCGGCGTCGCCCTCTTCTACGGCGACGGGATGATCACGCCGGCGATCTCGGTCCTCTCCGCGGTCGAAGGGGTGAAGGTCGCGGTGCCGAGCCTGCACTCGCTGGTCCTGCCGATCGCGATCGCCGTGCTCGCCTGCCTCTTCGCCGTCCAGCGCTTCGGCACCCAGGCGGTCGCCCGCGTCTTCGGGCCGGTGATGGTGCTCTGGTTCGGCGCGATCGCCGCTGCCGGCCTCGCCCGCGTGCTCGCCCACCCGACGATCCTCAAGGCGCTCTCGCCCACCTACGGGTTCGCGTTCTTCACCCGTCACCCGCTGGTCGCCTTCATCTCGCTCGGCGCGATCGTGCTCACCCTGACCGGCGCCGAGGCCCTCTACGCAGACATGGGCCACTTCGGCCACGCGCCGATCAGCCGCGCCTGGTTCTTCGTCGTCTTCCCGGCGCTGACCCTCAACTATCTCGGCCAGGGGTCGCTGATCGTCCATGAATCGAGCGCGATCTCCAACCCGTTCTTCCTCCTCCTGCCGCACTGGAGCCGGGTCCCGATGGTGGTGCTGGCCACCGTGGCGACCGTGATCGCCTCCCAGGCGGTCATCTCCGGCGCCTTCTCGGTCACCCGCCAGGCGGTCCAGCTCGGCTTCCTCCCTCGCGTCACCATCCGCCACACCTCCGCCCGCCAGATCGGCCAGGTCTACGTGCCGGCGGTCAACTGGGCGCTGCTGGCCGCGGTGGTGGCGCTGATCCTCGGCTTCGGCTCCTCGACCAAGCTCGGGTCCGCCTACGGGATCGCCGTCACCGGCACGATCACCGCCGACACCCTGCTCTTCCTCGTCGTCGTCCGCACCCTCTGGCGCAAGCCGATCTGGCTGGTCGCCCTCGCCGGCGCCGTCTTCTTCACCGTCGACTTCGCCTTCCTCGGCGCCAACCTGGCCAAGGCCGCCCACGGCGGCTGGTTCCCGCTCTCGGTCGGCGTCGCCGTCTTCGCCGTCCTCAGCACCTGGAAGCGCGGCAGCGCCAAGGTCCACGCCGAGCGGGTGGAGGAGGAGGGCTCCCTGGGCGACTTCGTCGCGGAGCTGCGCTCGATGCAGCCGCCGCCGGCGCGGGTCCCGGGCACCGCCGTCTACCTCAACGCCCGCCGCGAGACGGCGCCGCTGGCGTTGCGCACCGGCCTCCGCCACACCCGCGCCCTGCACGAGTCGATCGTGATCGTCTCCATCGTCACCGAGAAAGCCCCCTACGTGCCAGAGCCCGAACGGCTGGCGATCGACCCGCTCGGCTACGAGGACGACGGCATCGTCCACCTCACCGCCCACTACGGCTTCGAGGACACGCTCGACGTCCCCCACCTGCTCGTCCTCGCCCGCCGCGCCGGGGTGGGGTGCGAGCTCGACGTGGAGGGCGCCGTCTACATCCTCTCCCAGGTCTCGATCACCACCACCGACGCGCCCGGCATGCGCCGCTGGCGCAAGCGCCTCTTCGTCACCCTCGCCCGCAACGCCGCCAGCCCGGTCGACTACTTTCACCTGCCGCCCGGCCGCACCGTCACCCTCGGCTCCTCGATCGAGCTCTGACCCACCCGGCCGCGACCGCCGCCCGAGCCCGGCCAGCGCGCGAAACTCCGCTGTTTAGTGCAGAATATACTGAGCATTAAGGGAGCCGGGGACGAGGCGGGGCGAACCAAGTCGGAAGGAGAGGTACATGAATGCCTTGAAAACCAACCGTCCGCGGCGGCTGGCGACGATGGCGCTGGCCCTGGCGGTCGCGGCGCTGCTCGCCGCCTTCGCGGCAGTGGCGGCGCAGGCGGCCAACTACGCCGCCCTCGGCGACTCCTACGTGGCCGGGCCGCTGATCCCCAACCCGGTCCTGCCGCTCGGCTGTCTCAAGTCCGATCACAACTACCCGCACCTCGCCGCGCCGGGCATCGGCCTGACCCTGCGCGACCCGAGCTGCAGCGGCGCCACCACGGTGGACATGACCAACCCGCAGAGCGTCTCGATCGACGGTCCCAACCCACCCCAGCTCAACTCGCTGGACGCCGGCACCGAAGTCGTCTCGCTGACCATCGGCGGCAACGACATCGGCTTCTCCGAAGTCGCCCAGAGCTGCATCACGCTCAACCCGTTCAGCCATCACTGCAAGGACAAATACGACCCGGGCGGCCACGACATCCTCGCCGAACGGATCGAAGAAACGGCGCCGAAGGTGGCGGCGGTGCTGGAAGGGATCCACGAACGGTCGCCGTCGGCGAGCGTCTACGTCGTCAACTACCCGGCGATCTTCCCGCAGAGCGGGTACGGCTGCTGGCCGCAGATGCCGATCGGGTGGGCCGACGTGCCCTACCTGCGCTCGACCGAGCAGGGCCTCGACGCGATGCTGGCGACCGAGGCAGCGGCGCACGGGGCGACGCTGGTCGACTGGTACCAGGCCAGCATCGGCCACGACGCCTGCAAGAGCTCGTCGACGCGCTGGGTCGAACCGCTGATCCCGAGCAACCCGGCGGCACCGATCCATCCCAACCTGGCCGGGATGCAGGGCGCCGCCAACGTCCTCGTCGCCGCGGTGGAATAGCGGCCCCGAGGGAAGTCAGGTAGCACGCAGAGGCTTGAGGCGGGTCTTTTCGACCCGCCTCAGCTTCCTTTTCAGCCGCTGCAGCTCCTGCACCTGGTGTTTCGTCCGCTTGTGGCCGCGACCGGCCAGGTTCTTGCGCTCGAGCGGGTCGTGTTTGAGGTCGTACATCTCCCACTGCGGCGGCTTGTGGCCATCGACGTCGTAGTACTTCGCCAGCTTCCAGCGCTTTTCGCGGATGCTGACGATGTGGTTCGGCGGTTTCGGGTAGGGCCCGTGCGACTGCCCCGACTGGTAGTCGTCGTAGGTGAAGACGACGTAGTCCTGGACCGTCTTCCTCTTCGAGGGGCTCAGCACCAGCGAGGAGTAGTCGATCCCCTGCCACTTCGACCGTGCCGAGCGCGGCGCCCCCGCCAGGCTGGCCAGCGTCGGCAGGAAGTCGACGTGGGAGACGAGGGCGTCGGTCTGCACCGGTTTCGGGAACAGCTTCGGGTTGGAGTAGACCAGCGGCACCCGCGTCGACTCCTCGTAGAAGTTGAAGTTCTTCTGCCGCATGCCGCCGTGGGCGAGCCCCATCTCGCCGTGGTCGGAGGTGCGGATGATCAGGGTGTCGTCGAAGACACCGGTTTCTTCCAGCTTGTCGAGCACGCTGACCAGGTAGGCGTCGGAGGAGCGCATCAGGTTCCCGTAGAAGTTCAGGTAGCCGAGCTTTTCCGCCCGCGTCTTCGGCTTCCCGGTGAGGTTGAAGATCCGCACGAACTCTTCCTGCACCGCCGGCTTGTCGGCGAGGTCTTCGGCGACCGTCGCCGGCAGCCCGATGTCGCCTTCCAGCCAGGATTCGTCGTAGCCGTCTTCGGCGAACTTTTCGCTCGGGTAGAAGAGGACGTCGTGCGGGTTGACCAGCGAGATCACCATGAAGAAGGGCTGCTGCTGGGGCGCGGTGGAGCCCAGGTACTCGAGCGCCCCCTCCGTGCCGGCCTCGGCTTCGCCGACTTCGTTCATGAAGCGGCCGTCGTTGTCGACGGTGCCGCCGCCGGCCTCGGAGACGTCCTGGTTGGCGCCGGCGTCCGGCGGGTTCCAGCGGTCGAAGCCGTACTTTTCGAGGTCGGCCGGGACCGCGTGTTCTTTTTCGGCCGGCTTCGAGCAGTGCCACTTGCCCTTGTAGACGGCGTTGTAGCCGGCGGCCCGCATCACGCTGGCCGGGTTCGCCAGGTCGGTCGGCAGTTCGACCTGCGGGTACCGCCTCGAGGCCGGCATGTCTTCCTCGAGCGTGTACTTGACCCCGTGCTGGGCCGGGAAGTAGCCGCTCATCAGAGTCGAGCGCGCCGGTGAGCACATGCAGGCGTTGGTGAAGGCGCGTTCGAAGCTGAGGCCGTGGCGCCGCAGTCGCCGCATCCCCGGCAGGTTCTGCCGCAGCCAGTTCTCGGGGAAGTGCTGGATCGCCCGCTCCTGGTCGGTGATGAAGAGGAGGACGTTCATGCCGCCGATGTCGCGCCGCCCCGGCCTGGAGGCGCCGAGCGCCCGCTCGACCCCGCCGCCGCCCTGCGCCAGCAGCGCCGCCGCCGCCGCGGTCGCGCCCGACCCCAGCAGCTGCTTGCGCGTCAGCCCGTCGCTCTGCTCGTCACCCGCGTCCTGCGTCTGGCCAGACCGATCCATTGCTCTCTCCTCTGTGGCGGCGTCCTGCCTGTGCGCACGCTACACCGCCACCGCGCGGCAACGGCGAAACACCTGCTGTGCTGCGACATAAGAGGCTTCTTCGGATCCGTTTAGCACCGGTTCACAGGCGGCCGCGACCCTGCCTTGGTGCAGCAGCAGCCGGCGGATCGAGCGAGGCGAGCGCGCCGGGTCAATCCGTCGCGCGCAGCTCGCCGTCGCCGGCTGCTGCTGCCTCTCGGTGCGGTCGCGATCCTCGTCGTCGTTTTGATCGTGCACAACTCCGGCGGCGGCTCGACCGGCGGCGGCGCGACGACCGCCGCGGCGTCGCAGCCCAGCTTCCAGCTCACCGCCCGCACGCTCGCGCCTCTGGCGGCGCCGATCTCCGGCGAGTCGGCCGCCGCGGTCCCGGGCGGGACGATGATCATCGGCGGCCTCGACTCGACCGAAGCCTCCGTCTCCGGCGTCTTCCTGCTCGACTCCGGCGGCAAGCTGGCCCCGGCCGGGGCTCTCAGCGGCCCCCTCCACGACGCCGCGGCGACCACCCTCGGCGGCAAGGTCCTCGTCTTCGGCGGCGGCACCGAAACCAGCGTCGACACGGTCCAGTCGCTGCCCGCGAGCCCACCGGCAGGCGGCGAAACGACCGCCACCGTCGTCGGCCACCTGCCGGCGGTGCGCTCCGATCTCAGCGCCGTCACGATCGGCTCCCGCGCCTACGTCCTCGGCGGCTACGACGGCACCACCCCCGACCCGTCGGTGCTGTCGACCGGCGACGGCACCGGCTTCACCCACGTCGCCGACCTCAAGGTCCCGGCCCGCTACATCGCCGCCGTCCCCATCGGCAAGCGCATCTTCGCCTTCGGCGGCGAGACCGCGAGCGGCGCCGCCACCGACGCGATCCAGGAAATCGACCCGGCCCGCGGCCGCGCCCGGGTCGTCGGCCACCTGCCGCAGCCCGTCTCCCACGCCGCTGCGGTGGTCCTCGGCGGCAGCGCCTACGTCCTCGGCGGCGAAGCCTCCGGCACCGCCACCGACCGCGCCTGGCGCTTCGATCCCGCCAGCGGCAAGGTGGTCGCTGCGCACGCGCTGCCGCGCCCGGTCGCCGGCGCCGCCGCCGCGACGGTCGGCGACGCCGCCTACCTCGTCGGCGGCACCGGCGCCGGCGGCGAAGCGCTCTCCACGGTGGTCGAGCTCGGCCTGCGCCGGGTCCAGCCGCGGACGGCCGAAGCCGGCGGCGGAGGCGGCGAAACCGCGGCTGCCGGGGGCGAAGCCAAGCCCGGCTCCAGCTCCTACCCCTTCGAAGGCCAGCTGATGATCGCCGACCGCGGCAACGACCGCATCCTCGTCGTCAACGCCGAAAAGAAGATCCTCTGGCGCTTCCCCTCCAAGGAACACCCGGCGCCGCCGGGCGGCTTCTACTTCCCCGACGACGCCTTCTTCATCCACCACGGCACCGGGATCATCTCCAACGAGGAGCAGAACGAGCGCATCGTCCAGCTCTCCTACCCGGCCGGCAAGCTGCTCTGGTCCTACGGCCACCCGGGCCAGGCCGGCTCCGAACCCGGCTACCTGCACGAGCCCGACGACGCCTACCTGCTGAAGAACGGCAACGTCCAGGTCGCCGACGCCGACAACTGCCGCATCCTCGTGATCTCACCGCAGAAGCAGGTGCTGAAGGATTTCGGCACGCCCACCAACTGCACCCACGAACCGCCCAACGCACTCGCCTCGCCCAACGGCGACACCCCGCTGCCCAACGGCGACACCCTCGTCTCCGAGGTCAAGGGCGTCTACATCGACGAGATCACCCCCGCCGGCAAGGTCAAGTGGACGGTCCACCTGCCGATCTCCTACCCCTCGGATCCGCAGCAGCTCGGCCCCGACCTCTACCTGGTCGTCGACTACGCCAACCCGGGCGGGATCTACAAATTCAACCGCGCCGGCGAACTGCTCTGGAGCTACAACCCCGAATCCGGCGACGGCCGCCTCAACCACCCGAGCCTGGCCGAGGAACTGCCCGGCGGCTTCATCGCGGTCAACGACGACTACCGCCACCGGGTCGCGATCATCGACCCGAAGACGAAGAAGATCGTCTGGCAGTACGGGACGACCGGCCACCCCGGCAAGGGCGCCGACCACCTCCGCATCCCCGACGGCTTCGACCTCCTCGCCCCCAACAACGTCACCCCGACCCACCCGTACACGGGCTGAGCGTCCACCTTTCGCCGCGCCGGGATTGAAGGTTTCTGACCCCTCTGGGGGTGAAAATCCTTCAACCTCGGCGGCTCAGCCGCGCGATGTTCGTCGTCAGCACCCGTGCCACGTATTCCGGCTCGTAGTAGATCTGGGCGTGACTGAAGCGCAGCGTGGCGCGGCCGGAGCTGACGTGGTCGTGGTCCCGCCTCATGTCGGCCGACTGCCTGAAGGCGGTGCGGTGGTAGCGCAGGCTGTCGGCCTCGACCACCAGCCCCAGCCTGGTCCAGAAGAAGTCGACCCGGTGGCCGCTCAGATGCCGTTGGGTGTCCGGCATCGGAAGCCGCGCCCGCGAGACGACCCAAAGGAACTCTCGTTCCAGATCCGTCGTCGCCAGCGTCAGCGTCTCCCGGTCCAGCAGCGCCCGCAACCGCCCCGCCCCCGGCCAGGCAGGCAGCGAGTCGAGGCTGTCGCGCAGCCGCTCGGGAGCGACCAGGTCCCGGAAGTCGGCCTCGTTGATCGCCGTTTCGACCTCACCTGCCGGGGTGCACGCCGCGAGGTCGACCAGAGTGCAGATCGGGTCGGTCACCGGGATGTGGTCGACCAGGCGCCGCCGTCCCTCGAGGCCCGCTCGCCGGTGCACCCGCACGCCGGGACGCCGCCGCGACAGCCGTGCCGGAACCATCACTTCGAAGATCTGCGACCGCTGGGGCCGAATCCGCCACAGAGCCGCCGCACTGCGGTGGCTGAGCAACGCCTCCGGCCCGCAACTCAGCACCGCCGCCATCCACCTGCCGCGCTCGCTCACTTCCGGCCGCCCGACCGCGTACACGCCCCACGCCAGTTGGTGCAGCCGCCCACCTTCCAGCCGGTGTTGGACCGCCTTCGGGCTCATCCCCAGGTCCAGCAACTGCCTCCGCGTCACCACGCCGTGCTGCCGCCGCGCCAGCGCCCACGCCTGCGCGGACCACGGTTGAGCGATCTTCGACCCCATCGGGGTTGAAAGCGTTCAACCCCTCCCGTTTCGCCCCCGCCTCCCACGCTTTCGCATCTGCCCGCTTTCCCACGCCCTTGCGCTCCGCCAGGTGCCGACTATGGTTGCCGCATGGGAGATCTGGGACCGACCGCCTCGGCGCTCGAGCTCGCCGCCGCGCTGCGCGCCCGGGAGCTCTCCGCCGTCGAGCTGCTCGACGGCTGCCTCGCCGCCGTCGACGCACGCAATCCCGCGCTCAACGCGGTGATCTGGCGCGACGACGGCGAGGCCCGCGCCGCGGCCGCCGTCGCCGACAAGCGCCTCGCCGCCGGCGAGGACTCGCCGTTCCTCGGCGTCCCGATCCCGATCAAGGACCTGACCCCGGTCGCCGGCTGGCCCGTCACCTACGGCTCCCACGGCGCCCCCGAGGGACCGAGCGAGGAGAGCGAGCTGGTGGTGGAAAAGCTCGGGCTCGCCGGCTTCGTCCGCTGCGGCCGCACCAACACGCCCGAGTTCGGGCCGCTCACCGTCGCCGAGAACAGCCGCTACGGGATCACCCGCAACCCCTGGGACCCGAGCCGCTCCTCCGGTGGCTCCTCGGGCGGTGCCGCCGCCGCGGTCGCCGCCGGCATGTTCCCGATCGCCCACGCCAACGACGGCGGCGGCTCGATCCGCATCCCCGCCTCCTACTGCGGCCTGGTCGGCCTCAAGTCGAGCCGCGCCCGGGTGCCGCGCCGCGCCCAGAGCTGGATGGGCGCCGTGGTCGAGGGCGTCGTCACCCGCACCGTCGCCGACGCCGCCGTCGTCCTGGACCAGACCGCCGGCCCGGACCTGTTCGCCTGGAACAACGCGATCCCCCCGGTCCGCCCCTTTGCCGAGGAGCTCGGCGCCGACCCCGGCCGCCTCCGCGTCGGGCTGATGGCCGAGGCGCCGCTCGGCATCCCCACCGACCCCGCCTGCGTCGCCGCCGCCAACGAGGCCGCGGCGCTGCTGGAGGAGCTCGGCCACGAGATCGTCCCGACCGAGGTCCCGACCGTCTCCGAAGAGATGATTCCGCCCTTCATCGTGATGACCAGCTCCGGCCTCGCCGACTACCCGGACATCGACTGGGAGAAGACCGAGCCCCACAGCCGCCACGCCCACAAGGTCGCGACCACCGAGGTCGGCGCCTTCGAATACGTCGCCGCCGCGCAGGCGCTGGAGCGGCTCTCGCGCCGCGAGGTCCGCCGCTGGGGGGCCGACTTCGACGTCCTCCTGACGCCCACGTCGGCGATCCTGCCGCCCGAGGCCGGCGCGGTGCTGAAGGCCCAGCACGAGGCCCCCGACCAGCCCGTCTTCGAGGTCGTCGCCTCGGTCAGCTTCACCGCCTTCGGCAACGTCACCGGCCTGCCGGCGATCTCGCTGCCGCTGGCCCGCACCGCCGCGGGTCTGCCGGTCGGCGTCATGCTCACCGGCGGCCCCTTCGACGAGGCGACCCTGATCGCCCTCGGCTCCCAGCTCGAAGCCGCCCACCCCTGGGCCGCCCGCACCGCCGCCCCCGCCTGAGCGCGGCGTAGGATGGGCGGGTGACCCAGGAGAAGAAGCCGGCTAACTGGCGCGCCTGGCTCTTCGCCGCCCTCGTCGCACTCGTCGTGATCGTCGCCCTCCAGAACTCCCAGGAGGTCAGCTTCGAAGTCCTCTTCGCCAGCTTCCGGGCGCCGCTGATCGTGATGCTCCTGATCTTCGCCGTCCTCGGCGCCCTGATCGGCTACATCGCCCCGCTCGTCCTCCGCCACCGCCGCGAGGGCCGCCGGGAGAAGGCGATCGAGCCGGGCAAGAAGGGCTGAGGCTCAGGCCGCGGCCGGCGCCGCCGGCCGCCGGAACAGCTCGGCGGAGGGGATCCCGATCACCTCGCCCCGGAACCGCTTGCGGGTCCCGTAGACGACCCAGGTGGTGTCGATTTCGCCGATCTCGAGGTCGAGGCGCAGCTCGTCCGGGTGCCTCTCCAGGTGCTCCAGGTGGGTCAGCCCGGAGTCGTAGCGCCCGGCCAGCAGCTCCTCCGCGACGACCGGCTTGGAGACCACGTCGACGATCTCCTCCCACTCGTCGCGGTCGATGTAGCCGGCGGTGGCAGGTACGAGGCCGAGCGTCCTGGGCCGCTCGACCTCGCGGCGGGTCAGCACCGCCAAGGCCTTGGTCGGGTAGATGAAGGTGTCGACGACGAAGACCTCGCTCCAGTGGTGCTCGGTCACCTCGTGGACCAGCGGGTGGGCGCTGCACTGGATCAGGAAGGCGTCCTCGCGCCCCCGGACCCGCTCCAGCCCGTCCATGAAGTCGGCGATGAACTCGAAGCGGTAGTCCTCGACCCCCTGGAAGGCCATGTACTCCCGCGCCGCCCGCTCGTGGCAGGTCCCGGTCGGCCCCAGGGTGACGACCGTGACGGTCTCCGCTTGTCCACGAGCTGCCTCCACCAATCGCACGAGATTAGTCGATTAAACGATGAAGTCAACGCTTTGGGCAGAGGTCCTCGCGTCAGGCAAATAAAAAACTTGATTGTTTCGTTCCGCTCTGTTAGGAATTGCGACCGCCATAAACGACAGAGTTTTTGACGGCCGCAGTCACGGCCGTCGCCCTTCGACGGACAGGGAGGCGAGCGCTGCTCGCCGCGAAGAGGGAGGACGGGACCTTTGCACGAACGCTCGGGCGTAGGCGTGGCTGCGGCAGGCAGGGGGACGGCGGAGCCGTACCCTCGCCTCAGTCCGGGTCCCGGCCGCTCACCGGCGGCGGTCGAGGCCGATCAGCGCGAACGCATCCAGCGGGCTCTTGCCGAGCTCGTCGCCGAGGTCGGCTACCGAACAGCGACCGTCCGCCGGGTCGCGCGCCTCGCCGGCGTCTCGACCGAAACCTTCTACGAGCTCTACGACGGCAAGGACGACCTCCTGGTCTCGGCCTACACGGCGCTGATGGAGCGCTGCCGGACGCGCGTCGAGCCCCCGTGCGCGCGGGGACGGAACGGCCGCTTCACTCGACGCCTCGCCCTCCGCGATCTCCTCGACGCGTTGCTGGCCGATCCCGCCGCCGCCCGTCTGGGGTTGGTCGACGTCTTCGCCGGCGGGCCCGCTGCGCTGGACCGGGTCCGCGCTGAGGAAGTGACACTCGCCGCGGCGCTGGAGCGTTGCCTCGACCACGGTGGGCAGAAAGCCTCGCCGCTCGCTGTCGCGTGGGTCGTCGCCGGCACGCTGCACTGTGCCCGGCTTCTGCTCGACTCGGTCCCGGGCGCGATCTCGCCCGGGTCGACAAGGCGGCTACTCCGCTGGGGCCGGGACTGCCTCGTCGAGCCTGAGCCCGGTCTCGCAGGCCGCGGAGGGGACCCCGCGGTCGCGCTGCCGGGGCTGGACGATGACCTTGAGCAGGTGACCCCCTCGGGCGAGGAGACAGACCTGGTCGTCAACGCCGTCTTCAAGCTGTCTCGTGCCGACGGCTACTGGAGGCTCTCCGAGCCGCAGGCGACCAGGGCGGCAGGAATCCCGGCCACCCACTTCAAACGACATTTCTCCGACCTCGACGAGGCGTACCTGTTCGCCCTCGAACGTGCCGCGCTCCGGCTGTTTTCCGGCTTCGGCCGGCTGGCTGAGGACGGGGGCGACTGGAAGCGGGCACTCTGCGAGCAGGTCGCCGCGTTGTCCGCCACGCTCGCGGCCGACCCCCGGCTCGCGAGCCTGGTCTTCTCCGGCATCCTGCCCCCTGGCACGGCGGGGCTCACACGCAGGAAGGCCCTGATCGGAGAGCTGGCGGTGACATGGCGCGACTCCGTACCGGCCGGTGACCGGCCGGCGATCCTCGTGGCCAGGGCTTCGATCGCGGCGCTTTGGAGCGCCTTCGCCCGCGCCGCCGAGCTCGGCGAAGCGGAGCAGCTGCCGGACCGGGCGCCGACACATGCCTACCTGATCCTCGCCCCGGCGGTCGGGGCCGACGAGGCGGCAGACGCGGTCACCGAGTTCCTTGCCATGACCCGCGGTTCGCGGGTTCCTGAACGCGCGACCTATGCCGAGCGCCGCAGTTGACATCCATTAAAAACTATGGTGTTATTAATCCGTCTCGACGGTACGAGGCTGGCCCGGTCGGGTACGGGCTCGGCGACTCGGGGCTGGGAAAGATACGAGAGGCGGGCCGGGGCCGGGAATGCGTTGACGGCTGGCGTGCCTTACAGGGAAAAGGGAGGGCGAAGATGTGGGTCGCTGGAGCCGGGGCAGGGGGATGGCATGCCGCGACGCATGACCGGCGTAGGCGTCTCCGAACTCGCGCCTCGATCGAACGATTTCGTCGGCCGGACTTGCTTCCGGGCGGTGAGCAAGGAGAAGACACCTGATGTTGGAGAGATTCCGAAACCAGGTCGGCACCGCGGGCCTCGTGGTTGCGCTGGTGGCCCTCGTGGCCTCGCTGGCCGGGGGGGCCTATGCGGCCAGTGGCGGCAATCCGCTCGCCTCTAGCTCGGGCAAGCACAGCAAGAAGAAGAACGAATCAGGGCTAAACAAGAAGCAGAAGAAGCAGGTCAAGAATATCGCCAAGTCCGAAGCGAAGAAGGTCGGCGGCAAGGAGGGCCCGAAGGGCGAAACCGGCACTGATGGCAAGGAAGGCCCCCAGGGCAAGGAAGGCCCCCAGGGCAAGGAAGGCCCCCAGGGCAAGGAAGGCCCCCAGGGTCTCCAGGGCAACGAAGGGGGAGCCGGCGAAAACGGCAAGAGCGTCGAAGCCCTCGAAATCGCCGCGGGCGAATCGGCCTGTGAAGGACGGGGCGGCCTCGCGATCGAAGTCGAAGAATCCGGCGAACCGCACGAAGTCTGCAACGGCGCGCCGTGGGCCGTCGGTGGCCTGCCCAAAGGTGCGACCGAGACCGGGGCCTGGTCGTTTGCCGCCAGCTCGAGCAACTCGGAACTCTACGTTCCGATCTCGTTCCCGGTCCCTCTGAGCGCAGCCCTCAGCGCCGCTCACGTTCACTACGTCGGCCCGACCGGCGGCGGGGAATGCACCGGGAACGTCGCCAACCCGACGGCACCGGAAGGCGAACTGTGCGTGTACGAAACGGAAATATCGGAATCGTCGGGCGCCACGGCCGGTGGTATCTGGCGGCTGGAAAACGAAAACGAAGGCGCCAGCAAGAGTGGCGCATTCATCTATTTCAACAGTGTCACCGACGGCTCCTACGGCATCGGGAGCTGGGCGGTCACCGGTTCCTGACACCTGCGTCGCCTGACGCATACCTAGCTGAGACCGGGGCCTGGCGAGTTCGCCGGGCCCCGGCTCGTCTAGTTACGAAACATCGCCTCGCGCTTTTTGACTCGTCGGTCTCCGTGATGGATCTTGCCCGGCCCGCAAACGGAACTCGAAGAGAGGAAACGCAAGATGCGATTTCGCAAGATGGGTCTGGCCCTGCTCGCCTGCATGGCGGTTGCAGCGGTCTCGGCCAATGCCGCGCAGGCCAGCTGGACAACCGAAACCTCGGGGCACACTCTTGGTGAAACCCCGGCGGAAGTGGAAATGAACGGCGAAAACATGTCGCTTGAATCCACCCTGCTGGGTCAGACCGTCGTCCTCGAAGTGGGGGGCATCGTCTGCAAGCCGGGCTCTTCGTGTGTGATCGAAGAAAACAACAAATTCAGCGGTGCGCTGGAATTCACCGAAGTCACTCCCAACCCGTCGACCTGCAGCGTCGCGGGCGGGACGATCCCGACCAACGCGCTCTCGGGGGAAGTGGAGATGGTGGCCGGTGGCGTCTTCACCAATTTCAAGCCCGCCTCCGGGAACGTGTGGTTCGAATTCGAATTCGAAGGCGAAGAATGCCCGCTCGCTGAAATTCTCATCCAGGTCAAGGGCGAATTGGCCGGCGAAGCCGCCTACGAAACAGGCGTGCTGAAAAACGACCAGCCGCTGACGTTCAACGCCGAAGAGCGGGAAGCGTCGGGCAGCACGCTCCACATCGGCAAAAACACTCCGGTGATCCTCAACGGCGTCGTGCACACCGAAATCGGTGGCTCGGTCTTCGGCGCCGACGAATAGGCCCGACGAACCAAAGCAGGACGCTGGACCTAAGGGGGCCGCGTGAGCGGCCCCTTTTATGTCAGCCAGGACGCCAGGATTCCTAGTTCCAGAGCCGATTTTCGGTCAGTTACGAAACATGGGCTCACGTTTTTTGACTAAACGATCTCGGTGATGGATGTTGGTCGAGCCGGGCGGGTTGCCCGGCGCGCAAACGGAAATCGAAGAGAGGAAACGCAAGATGCGATTTCGCAAGATGGGCCTGGCCCTGCTCGCCTGCATGGCGGTTGCAGCGGTCTCGGCCAATGCCGCGCAGGCCAGCTGGACAACCGAAACCTCGGGGCACACTCTTGGTGCAACCCCGGCGGAAGTGGAAATGAACGGCGAAAACATGTCGCTTGAATCCACCCTGCTGGGTCAGACGATCGTCCTCCACGCGGGTGCGGTCGGCTGCCAGTCGGAATCCGTATGTCAGATCGAAGAAAGCAACAAAGCCAGCGGCGCGCTGGAATTCACCTCGGTCACGGTCGAACCGGCGACCTGCAGCGTCGCGGGCGGCGCGATCCCGACCAATGCGCTCAAGGCTGAAGTCGAGATGGTGGGCACCGGCGTCTTCATGAATTTCGCCCCCGAATCCGGCAGCGTCTTCGCCGAATTCGAACTCGAAGGCGAAGAATGCCCCCTGGCTGAAGTCCTCGTCCAGGTCAAGGGCGAAGTGGCCGGCAAGTCCGAAAACCTGACAGGCGAACTGGCTACCGACCAGCCGCTGACGTTCAACGCCGCAGAGCAGGAAGAATCGGGCAGCACGCTCCACATCGGCAAAAACACCGCGGCCATCCTGACCGGTGTCGTGCACAACGAAATCGGAACGAAATTCGGCGCCGACGAATAGGCCCGCAAGGACCTTGCAGGGACGCTGAGTTCGAGGGGGCCGCGAAAGCGGCCCCCTCGTCGTGTCGGTTCGGCCGCGAGTGTCCATACGAGTCCGACAAACTCATGCGTTTATTCTCTGGTACCCTCCCATCAGGCAAGGCTGAATAGGGATCGGTGTAAAGACAGCCTTGGGGGAAGGGAGAAGGCAGGTGCAAGGCACGGCAGCGGGAGAAGGGATGTCGCCCACGGGTGGGTTGAGCTTGCGTCGGGCGGTGGCCGCCGCCCTTCTGCTCTTCGCCGCGCTCGTCTGCCTCGTCCCGGCCTCGGCGCGGGCGGCTCGGGTGCACCAGCTCCTGGCGAGCGAAACCCTGCCCTACGAAGCAAGGCCTGAAATCGTCTCGGTCAACCAGTCGACCGGCCACATCTTCGTGGACGCCTCCCGGCCCTTCAGCCCGGCCAAGAGATGGGTTTTCGAACTAGAACCGAGCGGCCGCTTCGCCGCCGAACTGGAAGCCGTCTCGGCCTTCGAACCGACCTCTATCGCGGTCGACAACTCCGGCACCGCCACCGATGGCGACATCTACGTTGTCAACTACTTCTCACCCTACGGACCGGAAACGACCCCCGCGGTCCGCCAGTTCGACGCAGCGGGCGAACCGACCGGGGTGACGATCACGGACGCGTCGATCCCGGCCGGGGGAACCGCGCAGGGAGGCGGGCTGCCGCCGGTCGTCAACGACGGCAGCTGGAACCCGCGGGCGCTGGCCGTCGGCCCCTCGGGAGACCTCTACGTCAACGACATCGAAGCCGCGGTGATCGACAGGTTCACCGCGGCGGGCGCCTTCGTCTCCCAGTTCGCGCCTGAAGAAGTCTTGGCGCAGGGCATGGCCGTCGACGCCGCCGGCGATCTGTACATGGTCAATGATTTCGATCGCGAAGCGATTCCTGGAGCTCTCGGCGGACTGGTCAAGATCGATCCCGCGACCGGCGAATGCGTGCCGGCGAGCTGCGAACCGATCGACCCGAGCCCCGCCTACGGCGTCGCGGTGGACGACTCGCGGGGCAAGATCTTCACCGTCGGGCGGGGATCCGGCGAAGCCTGGATCAGCGAATACGAAGCGTCGACCGGTGAACTCCTCGCGAGGATCTACCCCGAGGAGCTTCATTCCCCCGCCGATGTCGCGGTCGACGAAGCAAGCGGCGACCTCGTCGTCGCCGACGAACTGCCCTTCCGCGAAGGCACGGTCCAGGTCTACGGCCCGGTCGAAGTCGTCCCCGACGTCACGACCCTGGCGCCCGAAGCCGTCACCGACCGCTCGGCGACCCTGAGGGGCGAAATCGGCGCCGCCGAAGTCGCCGGCGCGACCTGTGCCTTCCAGTACGCCGACGCGGAGGAATTTGAAGCGCACGGCTTCCAGGGCGCGTCGGAAGCCCCCTGCGAACCGGCGGGCCCCTTCGCGGGCAGCGCGATGCACGCGGTCGAAGCCGACGTCTCGGGCCTGCGGGGCGGGACCGAATACCACCAGCGCCTGGTCGGCGTCAACGAAAACGGCTCCGACCCCGGCGCAGACGTCCCCTTCACGACCGCGGGCCCGGCCGTCAGCGGCGCCGAAGCCACCGAAGTCGGCCAGAGCGCCGCCACCCTGGTCGGCCGCGTCGACCCGCGCGGCGCCGCCACCGCCTACCGCTTCCAATACACCACCCGGGCCCGCTATGAAGCAGAAGGCTGGGCCGGGGCGACCGAGGTCCCCGCCGGCGGGGAATCGGTCGGCGAAGGCGAAGGGCCCGTCGCGGTCTCGGAGCGGATCGAAGGGCTCGCCCCGGGGGGCGCCTACCGCTTCCGCATCCTCGCCCGCAGCAGCGGCGGGGGAACCGCGGGGGAAACCGAAGGCGAGGCGGTCGCCTTCTCCACCTTCGCCCCGTCGCCGGTCTTCGGGGCCTGCCCGAACGAAGCCTTCCGCCTCGGCCGCCCGGCGGGCGCCCTGCCCGACTGCCGCGCCTATGAGCAGGCGAGCCCGACCGAGAAGAACGGGGTCGGCGCCGACGGCGAATTCAACGCGGTCGCCGCCTCTCCCGACGGGAGCCGGATCACCTTCATCTCCAACAGCGGGATCCCCGGCGGCGAAGGCACCCAGCAGTTCCCGACCTACCTGGCCGGCCGCGGCGCCGACGGCTGGTCCACGCAGGGCCTGCTCCCGCCCGCCTCCTACGGGCCGCGGGCCGCGGTCCTGGGCTGGTCGGAAGACCTCGAAGACGTCTATGACTTCGCGACCCCGGCCTTCGAAGCGGGCAAGCTGCTGCGCCGCCCGAGCGCCGGCGGCGCCCTCGTCGAAGCCGGGACGATCGAAGCTACGGGCAACCCCCTGGCCTTCGCCGGCTCCTCGCGGGGCGGGGCGGTGGCTCTTCTCGAAAGCAGGGCCGGCGGCCTCCTGCCCGAAGACCTGGAAGGCAGGCAGAACGTCTACGCCTATGACCGCGCAAGCGGCAGGCTGGTCTTGGCCGGGGTCATGAACGACGGCTCGGTGCCGGCGGCGGGGGCGATGGCCGGGCCCTACGACTGGTACGTGAAAAAGAGCACGAGCGCCGTCGGCGGCGCCCTCGGGCGCTACTTCACCCAGGACCTCCACGCGATCTCCGCCGACGGGAAGAAGGTCTTCTTCACCGCCGGGGGGACCGGGCAGCTCTACGTGCGGGTGAACCCGACGGCCGTCCCGGAAGAACTGGGCGCCGAAGCCTGCCTCGCGGGCGAGAAGGCCTGCACGGTGCGGATCTCGGCCCCCCAGGGCGTCGCCGACCCCGAAACCCCGGCCGCCTTCGTCGGCGCCACGGCGGACGGGCGCTACGCCTTCTTCCTGGACTCGGGCAAGCTGACCGCCGACGCGACCGGCGGCTCGGGCTATGACCTCTACCGCTACGACCTCGCGACCGGCGCCCTGGCCGACCTCACCCGCGACAGCGCCGACAAACGGGGCGCCCGGGTGGAAGGGGTGCTCGGGATCGGCGGCGGCGGGCAGGACGTCTACTTCGCCGCCGTCGGCAAGCTCGACGAAGAAGCGAGCGAGGCCCCGAGCGGGGAGACCAACATCTACGCGCTGGAAGGCACCGAGACCCGTCTGATCGCACGGGTGCGTGCCACGAAAACGGGACCGGGCGAAGAAGAACCGTACAACTGGGTGCCGACCGCCCAGCTGTCAGGCGGCGACTGTCATCACCCGCACCTCCCGGGTCAGCCCCGACGGGCACACCCTGCTGTTCCGCTCCTCGCGCCGGCTCGGCGCCTACGACAACCACGGGGTCGCCGAGCTCTACCTCTACCGCTCCGGGGCGGGGGTCTCCTGCATCTCCTGCAACCCGACCGGGGAGGCCCCGGCGGGGCCGGCGGGGGTGCAGGAAATCCCCAAGAACGGGGTCTCGCTGAACTCGCACCTTCGTCTTCATGACCCATAACCTCTCCGCCGACGGCCGGCGGGTGATCTTCGACTCCGCCGACCGCCTGGTGGCCGCGGACGAAAACGAAGTCAACGACGTCTATGAGTGGGAGGCGAAGGGCGAGGGCACCTGCGCGAGCGAAGCGCAGGCCGGCGGCTGCCTCTACCTGCTCTCCGGCGGCGCCGCGGGAGCCGAACCCTCCTACTTCGCCGACGCCGACGCGGAAGGGAGGAACGCCTTCATCTTCACCTCCCGGCGCCTCGTCGCCCAGGACAAAGACGAACTGGTCGACCTCTACGACGCCCGCGTCGAAGGCGGCATCGCCGCCCAGGAAGCGGTGCCGCCCACCCCCTGCCGGGGGGAAGAATGCTCCGAGCCGCCGGCCGGGGCCCCCGCGGGCGCCACTCCGCGGAGCCCCGGCGCCGCCGGCGCCAACGTCGTCCCGCGCTCACCCTGCAAGCGGGGCTTCGTGCGCAAGCACGGCAGGTGCGTGCACAGGCACAAGAAGCACCACCGACACCGCAAGCACCACCACAAGAAGCTGCACGGCAAGAAGCACGGCAGCAAGCACCACGGCAAGAAGCACCACAAGCGCGGAAAGGGAGGCCGGCGATGAGACGGGTACTGCTTTCGGTGGCGCTGGCCTGCGTCGGAGCGCTGGCCGCGGCGCCGGCGAGCGCCGTTGCGGCCGCGGGGGCCCCGGCCTGGACGATCGAAGCGGTTCCCTATCCGACCGCGTTCGAAGCCGGCTCGGCCTACGATGCCCGCAGGAAGGCCCGGGCTACCTCGTCCAGGCCTACAACGTCGGCTCCGAGCCGACCGGCGGCACCTTCACGCTGACCGATGTCCTCCCCAAAGGGCTCCTGCCGGCCTCGGGCTTTCCGGCCACCGGTCGCTACGGTCCGCAGGTAGGGGGATCGGGCGTTCCCGCGTGGGAAGCGAGCTGCTCGGCGCTGGGCCGCAGAATCACCTGCACCGGCGGCAGCGAAGGCCCGGTGGGGCCCGGGGAGAAGGTGAGCGTGGTGGTGCCGCTGCAGGTAGCGGCGAGCGCCTCGGGCACGATCACCGACAAGGCCGCGATCGAAGGCGGCGGCGCGGGCGCGGCGGAAACCGAAACGCCGACCTCGATCAGCGCGGCACCGAGCCCGTTCGGGTTCATCGCCGGCCCGGGTCTCTACGGCACCGCCACCGACGCGGCCGGGAATCCCCAGACCCTGGCGGGGAGCCATCCTTACCAGCTGACCGCGGCGGGGATGAACCTGGCGACCAACCCGAACGACCTGACCAGCCTCCTGGCGGCCGGGGGCGGGTTGCGCGAAGCCCAGGTCGAACTGCCCCGGGGCGAGGTGGTCGACCCCGAGGCGGTGGGACGGTGCAGGGAGAGCGAACTGGAGGGAAAAGCCGGCTGCCCGGAGAGCTCCCAGGTCGGCACGGCCGCGCTCACCCTCTCGCTGGCCGAAGGGTTCGGGAAGAGGCCTTCGGTCCAGCCCGTCTACAACATGGTGCCGCCGCCCGGGCACCCGGCGTCGCTCGGGTTCGAAGTGGTGGAAGGCATCTTCGTGCACCTGTTGGGCGGGGTCAGGAGCGACGGCAGCTTCACGCTGACCGCGTCGGGCAAGGACGTCTTGGCGAAAGTGGCGGTCGGCGGGGTGCGGGCGACGCTGTGGGGAAACCCCTCCGACGAAAGCCACGACAACCAGCGCGGCGAATGCCTGTTGCGTGGCACCGAACTGTGTCCGGTGCCACGCACCCGCAAGGCGTTCCTGACGCTGCCCGCCGCCTGCAGCGGCCCGCTCGCCACGGCGGTGCGGATCGAGAGCTGGCTCGGCGACGAAGCGGCCGGGAGCTACACGGCGCCCGGGGCGATCGAAGGCTGCCGGGGGCTGCGGTTCGAACCGACGATCGAAGCGCGGCCCAGCACGCAGCAGGCCGACAGCCCCGCCGGCCTCGATTTCCACCTCCGACAGCCCCAGAACGACGAATACGAAAGCGAAGCGGGCGAACCGCAGCGGGCGACGGCGCCGCTGAAGGACACGACGGTGGCGCTGCCCGCGGGGATGGCGCTTAACCCGTCCGCCGCGAACGGTCGCACCGCCTGCAGCGCCGGCCAGATCGGCCTCACGACGGCCGCGGGCCAGACCCCGATCCGCTACCGCGAAGAACCGGCCCACTGCCCCGACGCCTCGAAGGTCGGCACGGTGGAAGCGACGACGCCGCTGCTGGACCACGCGATGAGCGGCGCGGTCTACCTGGCCAAGCCCTTCGAAAACCCCTTCGGCTCGCTGCTGGCGATCTATCTGGCGATCGAAGACGAACAGACGGGCATCGTCGCCAAGCTCGCCGGCAAGGTCGAAGCCGACCCGGTGACCGGCCGGCTGAGCACCAGCTTCGAAGAAAGCCCCGAGCTGCCGCTCGAAGACATCCACCTGAGCTTCTTCGACGGCCCCCGGGCGGCGCTAACCACGCCGCTCACCTGCGGCACGAAGACGGCGACCGGGCTGCTGACGCCCTGGTCGAGCCCCGAACCGGTCGCGGTCGCCGACTCCTTCGCGATCACCTCCCTGCCCGGCGGCGGCCCCTGCCCGTCCTCTGAAGCCGGGGCGCCGAACGCGCCCTCGTTCAGCGCCGGCACGACCACCCCGGTGGCCGGCGCCTACAGCCCCTTCGTCTTGAAGCTCGGCCGCGACGACGGCTCGCAGCGGATCTCCTCGATCGACACGACCCTGCCCGAGGGCCTGACCGGCCGGCTCGCCGGGGTCCCGTACTGCTCCGAGGCCCAGATCGCCCAGGCGCAGGCCCGCGGCAACCCCGAAGAAGGCAAGCTCGAGCTCCAGGATCCCTCCTGCCCGCAGGCCTCCGAAGTGGGCACGGTCACGGTCGGCGCCGGATCCGGCAGCGACCCGATCTACGTGCAGGGCCGCGCCTACCTCGCCGGCCCCTACAAGGACGCGCCGCTCTCGATGGTGATCGTCACCCCGGCGATCTCCGGGCCCTTCGACCTCGGCACCGTGGTGGTCAGGGTCGCCCTCTACGTCGACCTCGAAACCGCCCGGATCCACGCCGTCTCCGACCCCCTGCCGACGATCCTCCAGGGGATCCCGCTCGACGTCCGCTCGGTCGCCATGCACCTCGACCGCCCGCAGTTCACCCTCAACCCGACCAACTGCTCGCCGCTGGCGATCACGGGCGGCGCCACCTCGGCCACCGGGGCCACCGCGAGCCTCGCGGAGCGCTTCCAGGTCGAAGGCTGCCACTCCCTCGCCTTCAAGCCGAAAGTTGCGCTGACCCTCAAGGGCGCCACCGGCCGCACCGGGCACCCGGCGCTGAAGGCCGTGGTCTCCTTCCCGAAGCAGGGGGCCTACGCCAACATCGCCCGCGCCCAGGTCGGCCTGCCGCACGCCGAGTTCCTCGACCAGAGCAACCTCGACAAGGTCTGCACGCAGCCCGAGCTGAAGTCCGACACCTGCCCGAAGAGCTCTGTCTACGGCCACGCCAAGGCCTGGACGCCGCTGCTGGAAAAGCCGCTGGAAGGACCGGTCTACCTCGGGGTCGGCTACGGCCACAAGCTGCCCGACCTCGTCGCCGACCTCAACGGGCAGATCCGCATCCTGCTGCACGGGCGGGTGGACACCACCAAGCGCGACGGGATCCGCAACACCTTCGAAGTCGTCCCCGACGCCCCCGTCAGCCGCTTCGTCTTGAAGATGAAGGGCGGCAAGAAGTACGGGCTGCTCGAAAACTCCGAAGACATCTGTCGCAAGGTCCAGCGCGCCGCGGCCCGCTTCCGGGCCCAGAACGGCCGGCTCGCTCAGCTGCACCCGTCGATCGCCACGAGCTGCTCGAAGAAGCAGCGCAAGCGCCACGGGCATCGTCGCAGTAGCTGACGCACAGCGGTCCCCGACGCGTCGAACCGGTTTGCTCGAGCGGCGCAGCAGTAACAGCAGGCGTCCCGATTGAGGAGGACGTCAGCGGCCTCCGGCGGCCACGTCGGAGATGTCGCCGCAAGGTCTACCCAATTCTCGGAAATCTTCTGGTGCGCACCTTGACAGCATTACAAACTCCTGTGTTAAATAGGTCGGACTGAGTTAACGGGGTGTTCTGAGTTTTGAAAGCGCTCCCGCATCGGTTTGTGCAGGGAACTGGTTCGACCTCGATTTCGAAGTCGGGCTTGGGGAAGCAGGAGGCAGCAGGGAGAGGGAACACGGGGACTCGCGAAGTCGACACGACTTCAACCAGATGCGGTCATCCGCGCCTTATCCAGTCGTGCAACCCATGGAAGCCCTGGCCACACGGTCGGTGACCCAGTCGACTAACCATCGAACGAACAAGGAGCAGAGCGATGCGAGAGCATAGGAAGAAGGCGCAGGCCTTCGGCACTGCGTTGATCATCGGTGCCTTGGCGGCACTGGGGTTTGCAGGAACCGCCTCCGCGCACGAAGGCGAATGGGCCAAGTTCAATTACTGCCCGTCGACCACCGAAGGTGTGAAGAAGTGCCTCCAGGCGGTTGTCAGCGAAGGCGAGGTCGACCTCGGCAAGAAGAAAGTGCCGGTCGTCAACCCTGTCACCCTGCAGGGCGGTCTCTCCCGACCCTCGGCTGGATTCCGGACCATGTACGCCGCGACCAACGGCGAAACGCTGACGAAAACGCCGCAGCCGGTTCCCGGCGGCCTGTCCGGTCTCGTCAACTGCAAAGCAATCAGCAACTGGCTCGTTCGCATCAGCTGCGAAACGGTGTTCGAAAACGGGCTCACCGGTCTCGACGCGACGCTCGAACTCGCTAAGCCCGCGAGTGAAGTTCGGGTCAGCGAACTCAACCTCGCCTTCGAAGAAGGCACGGCCATGGAACTGCCGGTGAAGGTGCACCTCGAAAACCCGTTCCTGGGCAGCTCGTGCTACATCGGCTCCTCGAGCGCGCCGCTGATGTGGAACCTGACCACCGGCGAAACCAGCCCGCCCGAAGGCACCGAACCGATCTTCGGCTCTGGTGGTGAAGCCGAATTCAAGGAAGAAGGCGCCATGCTGCAGATCAACGGCGTCGAACTGGCCGACAATGCGTGGTCGGCTCCCGCCGCCCACGGCTGCGGTGGGTTTCTCATCGAATACCTCATCAACCCAATCGTCAACGCCTCGGTCGGCCTTCCGGCCGCTGCTGGGGAAAACGTCGCGATCCTGGATAACACGATCTCGCTCGCGACCGCGGCCGCAGTGAACAGCCACTAGGTCAAGCAACGCAAACGCCCACCGGGTCTTCGGCGGGCAACGCAATTGGGGGCGCCGCTGCCGTCGGGCAGCGGCGCCCTTTTTCGCGGTGGGCCGAGCTACTCCGACGGACTGGACTCCCCGAGCCAGCGCAGCGCTTCCTCGCCGACGTCGGAGTCGACTTCGATCGTCATCGCTGTCAGCTCGGCGCGGCAGGACTGGATGCCGGCGACGCAGGCGCGGCCGAGGAAGTCCCACATGCTGAAGGTCTCGGTGATCGTCAGGTTGAGCGTGTCCGCCGACTCGTCCATCAGCGCTTTGAAGTCGGCCTCCAGCGGGCCCACGTCGAGCCTGCCGAACTCGGAGCTGTGGTCCCGTGCCTGCGCGAGCATCTGCTCGTGGCAGGCGTGGGTGCCGGAGAGCCAGGCCTTGTCGAGGAACCTCGCCAGCCCCAGCACCTGCTCGTAGTCGAGGTCGAGGAACTCCTCACACTCTCGCATGAGCGGCCCGAGGTCTCGGTCCTTGGCGCTGAGGAAGTGGCTCTCGAAGTCTGCGTTGCTGGGCAACGGCACCGTCCGAGTTTAGCCAGATCGGAGTAGCGCGATGCTAAACGTAGTCCCGAATGGCGCGCTCGATCAGGTCGGCGGCCGTTTCGGTCCCGTGCGCGGCCCGCAGCCGCGCCGACGTCGCATCCAGCCTCGTCGCCAGCTCGCGATCGCCGAGCAGGCGGTCGATCGCGCCGCTCAGCTCCTCGGGCGCGTGCCCGTAGGTGTCGAGCCGGATGCCGAAGCCGGTCTCGTCCAGCCGCTGGGCGTTGTCGTGCTGGTCCCAGAACAGCGGCAGCACCACCGTCGGCTTGCCGAAGTAGAGCGACTCGGTGACCGTGTTGTTGCCGCCGTGGGTGATCACCAGGTCCACCTCGGGCAGGATCGAGGTCTGTGGCAGGAACTCCGCTCCGACCATGTTCGGTGCCAGCTCGAACTCGCTCGCCTGCGGGCCCTTGGAGACGACCACGCGGTAGGGCTGGTCGGCCAGCTCGGCGACCAGCTTGCGCATCAGCTCGACGTCGGCCGAGCCCAGCGACCCGAGGCTGAGGTAGACCAGCGGCCCCTCGCCGCCGGCGAGCTCGTCCGGCACCTCCCAGGCCTCGTCGGTCGAGCGCACGCTCGCCTGCAGGTTGCGCCAGTGCGGGCCGAGGGAGCGGGCGCGCGGGTAGTCGATCTCGTCGGGGTAGAGGTAGAGGTTCAGCCAGGGGCTCTCGTGGATGAAGTTGTCGGCGGGCAGCGGCGGCGCCCCGCGCTCGCGGCAGAACTCGCTGAAATCGGCGTGCATCTCCTCGTGGGTCTCGCGCATCCGCAGCCAGTACTCGTCCCAGCCGCTGCGGTCCGCGAGCGGCAGCCCGGAGAAGGGCGGCGGCACCTCGTGGTCCTTCAGCTCGGTCGGGTTGCAGGAGACGATCCGAGCCCACGGCCGGCCCGAGGCCGGCAGCGCCGGGAAGGTGACGACGTTGTCCTCGACGACCAGGTCCGGCTGCAGCTCGTCGACGATCTCCAGCAGGCGGTCGTCGACGTGCTTGGCGCCGTCGATCAGCGCCTGGTAGGTGGGGGCGATGAACTCTCCGAGCTGGTCGATCGTCGGCTTGCGGAAGACGGGGGCCGTCTCGCGGATGAAGTCCTTCCAGAACTGCCCCGGCTCCTCCTCGGTCTCCGGCGGCGGCGTCAGCCGCATCAGCCGCTCCTCGAACCCGTGCTTCTCGAGGGTGCCGGCGAACGACTCCTCGAGGATGAAGACGACCCGGTGGCCGCGCCGCCGCAGCACGTCGCCGATTCCGACGCAGTTGTTGGTCGGCCCGTACGCGCTCTCCGGGAAGAAGACAATCGTGTGCAGTCCAATCGCCACGACTCCACCATGATGAAGGAGGGCGCGGCGCGAAGCGCGGCGCCTACACGGCGGTTTGCTGTCAGAGGCCGGCGGGGTGGCGGGCGACGAACCTGCGCGAGCTCACCTGGGCGCGGTGCCAGCGCGGCCCGCTGGCCCCCGGCAGGTCGTCGCGGGTGTCGAAGCGCAGGCCGGCGACGACCATGTAGACGTGCTCGGCGTTCGCGTAGACGGTGATCCAGCGTCCGACCCCGGCCCCGCCCCAGGAGGCGAGCTGCCCCGAGACCATCGTCGTTTCCAGCAGCCCGGCACCGTGCAGCGCGTAGCCGACCGCGCCGGAGCAGTCGTAGCCGTGGCTGCGGAAGCTGAGGTGACCGCCGCCCCAGACGTAGGGCCGGCCGTCGATCTGGTTGGCCGCCGCGATCACCTGCCTCACCGCCGCCGGCGCCCCCGCCGGCGCGATCGCCCGTCCGCCGACCAGGCTGGCGCCGCAGCTGGCGCTGGTCCGCTTCGCACCGGCCGGGATCGAGCTACAGCCGGCGCCCCACGGCACCGCCTGTTCGGCCCCGGAGGCGGCCGTCGGCGTGGCCGCCGCGAGTGACGCCGCGACGGCGACGGCCGCGGCGATTTTGGTGCCGGTTGCGAAGGGGATGCCCCGGAGGCTACGCCAACGCCGCCGGCGCCTACCGTCGAGACGGCGACCTGCAACAAAAAGGGGGCGGCCCCGCGGCCGCCCCCAATTCTCTCCTGCCTGTCCTAAGGAAAAACGGTGCTGCGGCTCAGCCCTTCCCGGTACAGGTGCGGATGATTTCCGCCGAGGCCTTGGTGCCGTCGGCGAAGATTGCCGTGCCGTGGGCCTGGAGCTTGCCGTCGGGGCACTTGGCCGAGAGGACGCTCATCTTCCTGCCCTTGTACTTGTATTTCTTGTTGATGTTGAGGCTGAACGAGGTCACCGAGCCCGAGCCGCCGGCGATCTTCGGGATCGTCGCGGTCGCCAGCAGGCCGTAGCGACCGTGGTGGATCTTCTTGATCTTCACCGTGGTGACGATCGCGCCCGAGACCGGGGCCGTGAAGTAGGCGTGGATGTAGAAGGTGGTCGTGCCCCCCTTCTGGCCGCCGTTGAAGACGAGCAGCTTGCTGTGGACCGGGATCGGCGCCGATTCGGGGAATTCGACCTGGACGTTGGTGGACCCCTTGCCGATGATCGCCTTCTTGCAGATCTTTTCGGCGTGTTCGGTGTCCTGTGCCTGCAGCTGGCCCGACCTGCAGGTCGGGAGTCCCTTGACGTTGACGGCGCCGTTCTTGTCCGTTTCGACCAGGAATTCCTTCAGCGCCGGCGGGTGGGTCCCATCGACGGTCTTGATCTTGCCGGAGGCGCTGAGCGCGATCGGCGCCAGCGTCTTCTTCGGCAGCGCCTTCGGGCTGAAGCCGCCGTTGAAGGTGAGTTCGAGGTTGCCGGCGCGAACCGTGACCGGCTTGTTGCCGGCGGTGGCGATTCCGGCCACCGAAACCGCGATCAGAGCCGCCAAGGCCGTGGCCAACAGCAAGTGCTTGCGCATATCCCTATATCTCTCCTTTGCGGCCACCCCGTCCCCAGGCCCAGCCGTCGAAAGCTTGCGTAGATCGGTGGAACGATCCCTCCGAGGCCCAAGTTACCACCCCGGCCTAGCTCATAAACCCGCGCATTCACAAAAAAGAGCGGCTTAACACCGCGCGCCGATCAGTCCCCGGACATCGAGAGCCGTGCCTTCTCCCGCTCCGCCGCCGCCCGCTCGGGCCCGAGGAACGGCAGGGCGATCCAGAACATCAGGTCCGGCAGCCGGCTCGGCAGCCGCGCCGCCGCCCCGTGCAGGATCTCGCTGTAGAGAAGCTCGTTGACGCCGCCGGCCAGCGACAGCGAGGTGATCCCCGGCAGTTCCACCGAGGTCTCGGCGCGGCCGGACTCGAGGAACCCGGTGAACTGGCGCAGCGCCGCGTCGCGCCGGGCCAGCGCCTTCGGCCCCGCAGCCAGCACCTCGACGATCGCGAAGCGCCCCTCGTCGGGATGCGCGGCGAGGTGCTCGAGCAGCGCCATGAGGCCGGCCGCGACCCGCTCCGCCCAGGGCGCCCCGGGCTTCGACTCGAAGCCGTCGGCGGTCTCGCCCAGCAGGTTGCCGAGCAGCACGTCGTAGGCGGCGAGGAAGCAATCCTCCTTGCTGTCGAAGAGCTCGTAGAAGGTCTTGCGGGAGACCCCGGCGACCCCGATCACGTCGACGACCCGCGTCTCCGGGTATCCCCTCTCGGAGACCACCTCGATCATCGCCTGATGGATGCGTTTGCGCTGGGATTCGGTCACCGCCTCCCTCGGCAAACCGTGTCTCCCCCGGGGCAGCCGCTCGTTCAGCTTGCCCGCGCGCTTGATGGAAGCCACGGACAGACTGTAGTGGAGTTCCGGACCCCCCGCATATCGAGAACGCAGCGTACCTAAAGCGGCGAGAGATCGCCGGAATAGCCGGTGCGGCTACTCGCCGAGCCAGACGACCTGGTCGCGGTCGGGGCCGACGCCGACGAGGCGGATCGGGACGCCGACGAACTCGGAGATGAAGCCGAGGTAGTCGCGCGCCGCCTGCGGCAGGTCGGCCTCGCTCCGGCAGGCGCCGAGATCCTCGTCGAAGCCGGGCAGCTCCTCGTACTCGGGGGTCGCCCCGTGCAGGATCGACTGGTGGTATGGAAAGCTGTCGAGGACGGCGCCCTCCTTGGAGCGGTAGCGGACCGCCACCCGCAGCGGCCCCAGCCCGCGCAGGACGTCGAGCTTGGTGATCGCCAGCGAGTCCATCCGGTTGAGCCGGACCGCGTAGCGCAGCGCCACCAGGTCCATCCAGCCGCAGCGCCGCCGCCGCCCGGTCGTCGTCCCGAACTCGTGGCCCTGGTCGACCATCCGCTCGCCGGTCTCGTCCTCCAGCTCGGTCGGGAAGGGGCCGGCGCCGACCCGGGTCGCGTAGGCCTTGGCGATCCCCCAGACCTCGGTGATGTCGGTCGGCCCGACGCCGGCCCCGACCGTGGCCGCGCCGGCGATCGGGTTGGAGGAGGTGACGAAGGGGTAGGTGCCGTGGTCGAGGTCGAGCAGGGTCGCCTGGGCGCCCTCGAAGATCACCGTCTTGCCGCTGTCGAGCACGTCCCAGCAGAGCTTCGCCGTGTCGGCGATGTGGGGCTCCAGGCGGTGGCCGTAGTTGACGTGTTCTTCGACCATCGTGTGCAGGTCGAGCCGGGGGTCCGGAACGTCGATCCCCGGGGCCTCGGGCAGCTTCGACTCCTCGCCGACTTCCTTGCGCCGTTTGCGCCGCTGCACCGAGAGCTCGCGCAGCGCCTGCTGCTTGGGCTCCAGCGCCGCCCGGATCTTGGTCCGCAGGATCTTCTCGTCGAGCAGGTCCTGGACCCGGATCCCGAGCCGCAGCGCCTTGTCGGCGTAGCAGGGGCCGATCCCCCGCCGCGTCGTCCCGATCGAGAGCTTGCCCAGTTTGGTCTCGCCGGCCGTGTCGAGCAGCACGTGGTAGGGCATGATCAGGTGCGCGTTGGCAGAGACCCGCAGGTTGCCGACGCTGACCCCGGCCCGCTTCAGCCCGTCGATCTCGCCGAGCAGCACCCGCGGGTCGACCACCACCCCGTTGCCGATCACGCAGGCCTTGTCCGGGTAGAGGATCCCCGACGGGATCAGGTGGAACTTGAACTCCTCGCCGTCGCGGACGATCGTGTGGCCGGCGTTGTTGCCGCCCTGGAAGCGGACGATCGCCTCCGCCCGCTCGGCGAGCAGGTCGGTGATCTTCCCCTTCCCCTCATCGCCCCACTGGGCGCCGACTATGACGAGTCCTGGCATCGGCGCCGAATTCTGACGGTCGGCCGGGACGGGCGCAGGCCGGCTCGCTCCTACGCGACCTTGCCGTAGCGGCGATCGTCGCCGAAGAGCGGTACCTCGTCGCAGATCTGGGTCAGGCGGGAGACGGTGCGCGGGCCGATCTGCTCCTCCAGCTCCTGGTGGGGGAGGTTGGTCGTGATCAGGACCGAGCGCTGGGTCTCGTAGCGCTCGTTGATCAGCGCGTAGAGTTGCTCGAGCACCCAGTCGGAGCGCTTCTCGGCGCCGAGGTCGTCGATGTGGAGGAGGTCGACCGAGGTGAGGCGCTCGAAGAAGGAGAGGTAGTTGTCGCCGCCGGGCTCGGAGTCGTAGGTGCGGCGAATCCGCGCCAGCAGTTTCGGCAGCGAGTAGATCGCCACCGTCCGACCGGCCTCGAGCGCGGCCTTGGAGATCAGCATCGCCAGCGTCGTCTTGCCGGTGCCGGTGTCGCCAAACAGCCAGAGGCCGCGGCCTTCCTCCAGGCGCTGGTCGAGCTGGTCGACGAAGGCCCGCACCTCGGAGACCGCCGCCCGGGTCTGCAGGTCGCGCTCCATGTCGCTGACCGGCGGCCGGTCGAAGGAGACGCCGCGGTAGCGAGCCGGGATCACCGAGGCGACGCCACGGCCGCGGCCCCGCTTCAGCCGCTGCGCCCGGCACTCGCAGGGGCGGGCGACGTCTTCGGGGCCGAGGATCCAGCCGGAGCCGTCGCAGACGCCGAGCGGGCAGACTTGGTCGCGGAAGGGCTCGGAGCGGGCGATCGCCGGCATCAGAAGTCAGGCCCCGCGGCGGAGGCGTCGGCGAAGGGCGGCGCCTCCCCGGCCGGCTGCTCGATCGGCGCCTCCTGGCCGGAGTGGTCGGCGAATTTGGGGAAGCGGTCGAGGAAGACCAGCTTCCTGGTCCCGATCGGGCCGTTCCTGTGCTTGGCGATGATCAGGTCGGCGAGGCCGTCGGGCTCCTCGTCGGGGTCGCGGTAGTAGTCCTCGCGGAAGAGGAAGGCGACGACGTCGGCGTCCTGCTCGATCTGGCCGGACTCGCGCAGGTCGGAGAGCTGCGGCTTCGGCGGCGTGCGCTGCTCCGGGGCGCGCGAGAGCTGGGAGATCGCCACCACCGGCACCTCCAGCTCACGGGCGAGGATCTTCAGGCCGCGGCTGATCTGGCCCACCTGCTCGACCCGGTTGGCGCGGTGGTCGTCGGAGCGCATCAGCTGGATGTAGTCGAGGATGATCAGCCCGAGGCCGCCCCGCTCCTGTTCCTGGGCGTGCAGCCGCCGCGCCTTCGCCCGCAGGTCGAGGATGCCGAGGTCGGAGGAGTCGTCGAACCAGAGCGGCGCCTCCTCGAGCTCGTTGCATGCCCGCACCACCTTCGGCCAGTCGCGCTGGGAGACCTGCCCCTTCCTCAGTTTGTCGCCGGAGATCCGCGCCCGGCAGGCGATGAAGCGCTGGGCCAGCTCGACCTCCGACATCTCGAGCGAGAAGAAGGCGACCGGCATGCCCCGCTTGACCGAGACGTTTTCGGCGATGTTGGCGACCAGCGCGCTCTTCCCCATCGCCGGGCGGGCGGCGACGATGATCAGGTTGCCGGGCTGGAAGCCGCCGGTGATCGCGTCGATGTCGCGGAAGCCGGCCGGGGTGCCGGTCAGCTCGGTCTCGCCGGTCGAGAGCTTCTCCAGCCGGTCGACCTCGTCGTGGAGGATCTCGGAGAGCAGTTTGAAGTCGCTCGCCTGCTCTTTGTGGGCGACGTCGAAGAGCAGCTTCTCGGCCCGCTCGGAGAGCTCGCGCGGCTCGCCGGCCCGCTCGTTGACCCAGCCCTGGATCTCCTGGCCGGCGCCGAGCAGCCGTCGCAGCAGCGAGTTCTGCTGGACGATCTCCGCGTAGTGCTTGGCGTTGCCGGCCGCCGGCACCTTCGCCGCCAGCTCGGAGACGTAGTGCTTGCCGCCCGCCTGGTCGATCTGGTTGCGCTGGGTCAGCGCCTCGCTGACGCTCAGCTCGTCGACCGGCTTGGAGGCTGCGTAGAGGTCGTGGACCGCCTCGAAGATCGCCCGGTGGCGATCCAGGTAGAAGTCGGCGGCGTTGAGCTTGACCTCGTCGATCACCCGGGTCAGCGCCGGCTCGGCGACCAGCATCGCTCCCAGGACCGACTCCTCCGCCTCGATGTTCTGCGGCGGCACGTGGGTGGTGGGCGGTTGCGGCATCGGGGTCTAGTAAAGGCCCCCGCGCGGCGGATCGGTGGCGGAACGCGGGGAGTCCTGAAGAAAACCAGAGCCGCCGTGCGCGCAGGCGACCCTTGCGTGCAAATGCCGCGGAAAGAATTGACGCTCTCGTTACGCCAATGCGCCAGTTCCGGAGATGAGGTGCTCCGGGGGCGGCGGGATCAGGCCCTCTTCCTCCTGGCGGCGCTCGCCGCGGCGAAGCATGCGCTGGGTGAGGATGGCGATGCTGAGGATCGCGGTCGAGCCGAGCGAGAGCTGGACGCTGAGCAGGCCGCGGCGGGTCCAGTAGACGTCGCGCAGCTCGAGCAGGAGGGCGGCCTCGTCGAAGGTGAGGCCGATGCCGGCGCCCATCGGCAGGGCCAGCCGCTGTTCCAACCGCTCGTCCCCGCTCAGCAGGGCGGCGCTGCCCGAGGCGAAGGCGAGGAGGATGCCGGGGACGAAGTGGTGGATGTGGCGGCCGCGGACGCTGACGTTGCGGAAGGGGCCGCGGCGCTCGCGGATGCCCCAGGTGGAGAGCCGTACGAGGGCGAAGGAGCCGAGGAAGCCGGCCAGCAGGTTGAAGAGGACGGTCTCGCTGTGCGGCGTCGCCTCGTAGCCGCGCACGGCCACGCCGACCGTGTCGACGGCCGCCGCCGGAGCGGACTCGAGCAGCCCCTCGGGATCGCCTGCCTCGGGCGCCCGCCGTCGCAGCAGGCGGCCGAACTGGTCGACCAGGACGGCGCCTGCACCGCCGATCGCCACCACCGCGAGCCCGACGGTCGCTCGCTCGGAGCGAATCCAGCCGCCGGTACCGCGCGGGAGTTGGACTACTTCTCCTCGCTGATGATCGTCTTCACCGCTGCGACCGTGCCGTCGGCCAGCTCGATCTCGACCATGAAGGTGCCGAGCTCGCGCAGCGGCTGCTCGAGGCGAACCCGTTTTTTCTCGATCCGCAGGTCGCGCGCCTCGCGCAGCGCGTCGACGATCTCCTTGGCGCCGACGGAGCCGAACAGCTTTCCGTCCTCGCCCGCCCGCTGGTGGATCGTGATGACCGTTTTCGAGAGCAGGCCTGCGGCCTCGGCTTCTCGTTCGGCTCGCAGCTTCGCCGCCCGTTCGGCGGCTTCGCGGCGCCGCTGCGCTTCCTCGAGCGCCCCCGGCGTCGCCGGCTGGGCGAGCTTGCGGGGGATCAGGTAGTTGCGCAGGTAACCGGGGGCGACGTCGACCGCCTGGCCGCGCTCGCCGAGGGAGTCGACGTCTGCCAGCAGGATCGCCTGCGCCATCAGCGCTCTCCGACGTAGGGAAGCAGGGCGATCTCACGCGCCCGCTTCACCGCCACCGACAGCTGACGCTGGTGGCGGCGGGAAAGTCCGGTGACCCGCCGGCCGCGCGTCTTCCCCTTGTCGGAGAGGAAGCGGCGCAGCAGGTTGAGGTCCTTGTAGTCGACGACTTCGGCGTTGACTCGCGTGTACTTGCGCGGGCGGGCGCGCTCTGCGCCCCGCCGTCCGCGGCGCGCCCCGCCGGTCGATGAAGTCTCTCGTGCTCTAGCCATGGCGGCGGATGCTACAGGCCGCGCGTCCGCGGCGTCCGCCTGGTCCGCTAGAAGGGGATGTCGTCTTCGGCGCCGCCTCCGGCGCCCGCGGCTGCGCCTTCGAAGTCGGAGGTGTCGGCCGGGACGTCGCTCGGCGGGGAGAAGCCGCCGCCGTTGCCGGCGGGCTGGCCGCCGGAGCCGTCGCGGGAGCCGAGGAACTGGACGGTGTTGGCGACGATCTGGACGGCCTGACGTTTACCGCTGCCGTCTTTGGCCTCCCACTCGCGCCAGTCGAGGCGGCCTTCGATCGCGACCGGGCGGCCCTTGGAGAGGTAGGTCGAGCAGTTCTCGCCCTGCGCGCCCCAGACCACCACGTCGAAGTAGTTGGCCTTGTCGACCCAGTTGCCGCTCTGGTCTTTGCGACGGCTGTTGACGGCGACGCGCAGCTCGCAGACCGCCGTCCCGCCCCCGGTGTGCCGCAGCTCAGGGTCCCGGGTCAGGTTCCCGGTGATGACGACCACGTTCACGTTCGAAGCTGCCAAGGCACTCACTCCTCTGAAGTCGCTTGCTGGTGTTCCAGTCTAAGAGCGCCGTCGGCGCGACTCGCCCCCCCGGTGGAGAGCGTTCCCGCAAAGAGCGGAGCCGGGGCGGCGCTACTCGTCGGAGTCGCCGAAGGAGTCGCCGCGGTCGTCGCGGGCGCCCTGGGCGCTGCGCTCGCGCGGGCCAGGCGCGGCGGCTGCGACCGGCGGCACGATCACCGGCGCGCCGGGATCGACCTTGAAGACGCGGAAGCGGAGGACGCCGTCGGCGATCTTCAGGTTGTGGTCGAGCGTGTCGAGCAGCTCGGCCGGAGCCTCGAACCGGAGCCAGCGGTAGTCCGCCTCGGTGCGCCGGTTGATTTCGTAGGCCATCTTGCGCAGGCCCCAGTCGTTCTCGTGCTTGAGGCTGCCGGCGGCCTCGATCTGGCCACGCGCCTCCTGCGCCAAAGCGTCGCGCGCCGGGGCGTCCAATTGGGGGTCCAGCATCAGGACCAGCTCGTATTCGCGTGCTGCGGCCAAAACGGCGAGGGACTATAGCGGTGGAGTTGGCTTGGGGAGCGGCGGGGGCACCGGGTGCCCCACTCAGTGCGGTGCAAACTCCACCGAGCCGTCGCTCGGCTCCACCGTTGGGGCCGGCGCCGGGGCGGGTGGCGAAGTGGGTGAGGCCGGGGAGGTCGCCGGCGCCGGGGCCGGCGCCGGGGCCGGCGACGGTTCGGGTTCGATGCGGGGCGGCGGCGCAGGTCGGCGCCGTCTCTTCGGGCGTGGGTGTCGGGACGGCTTCATGGAGATGACCGGTTCTCCCCGCCGCTTCGAGGGCCTGCGTGCCGCGGCCGGCCTCCTCGCCGGCGCTTCGACCCTGACCTGCGGCAAGCCCACGTCGGCCCCCAGCGGCGGGGGGTCGGGCGGCGCCAACAGGCCGGGCAGCGCCGCCGCCGCCACGGCCGCGGCGGCGAGTGCCGCCGCCACCTTCCCGAGTCCCTTCCACCGAATCCGAATCGCGCCCACCCGACCCCCAAGGCACGGAGCGAGGCCGAGTCTCCCCCCGGGGGCTCAGGCGACCTGAGAGCGCAGGTCGGCGATGTCGCGCAGCTGCTCGTCGACCCAGTCGCCGGGATTGCGGGAGAAGATGATCTCCTTCAGCCGCTCTGCCCGCACCCGCCGCTCCTCGGGGTCCATCGTCAGGGCGCGGTAGATCGTGTCCGCCTGCTCCTGGATGTCGAAGGGGTTGACCGAGAGCACGCAGTCGGCCAGCTCGTGGTGGGAGCCGGTGTTCTCGGAGAGCATCAGGACGCCGTCGCGGGTGTTGACCGCCGGCGCCTCCTTGGCGACCAGGTTCATCCCGTCGAAGATCGCGTTGACCATCAGCAGGTCGAAGTGCTTGTAGCGGGCGACGGCGTCGTGGAAGTTCTCGTAGATCTTGAGGTCGATCGGCATCCAGTCGGTCGTCCCGTGGCGGTGGTTGACGACCGCGACCAGCGCCTCGATCCGCTCCAGGTACTCGGCGTACTCGGGGACGTCCTGGCGCGAGGGCTGCAGGTGGGCGATGAAGGTGACCTCTTCGCGGAACTCGGGGTGCTGGGTGAGGAAGGTGTCGAAGGCGGTGAAGCCGCGCAGCACGTTCTTGGAGAGGTCGGCGCGGTCGACGCGGAGGATCAGGTGCTTGCGGCGGCGCTCCAGCACCTCACGCTCGGCTTCCGCCACCTCGGGCGTCGCCGCCGCCCGCCGCAGCCGCTCGGCGTCGATCGAGAGCGGGTAGGCGCGGGCCAGGGTGCGGCCGCCGGCGTGCCGCACTTCGCCCTTCACGTAGTCGACGTCGGCCTCCAGCAGTTCGTCGCAGCAGCGCAGGAAGTTGATCCCGTAGGCGTGGGTGTGGAAGCCGATGATGTCGTTGGCCAGCATGCCCTCGAAGATCGCCTCGCGGATCCGCCCCGGCAGGATCCGCCAGCTGTCCGGCTGGGACCAGGGGATGTGGACGAAGTGGTGCAGGAAGGCGTCGGGGCGCTCGGCGCGGATCATCCCCGGCGCGGTGTAGAGGTGGTAGTCGTGCAGCATCACCAGCGGCCGCTCGCGCCCCTCGACCTGACGCACGACGGCATCGGCGATGTCCTGGTTGACCGCCTGGTAGCCGAAGTCCCAGGCGTCGAGCTCTTCCTGGCGGATGTCCGGCGCGTTGGAGAGGTCCCAGAGGTAGTGCTGGATGAACCAGAGGATCGGGTTGGCGATCACGTTGTAGAAGCGGTCGTAGGCGCGCGGGTCGCTGCCGACCAGCAGCACCCGGTAGTCGATCCCGTCGATCGAGAGCTCGACCGGGCCGCCGCGCTCCTCGGAGACGGCGACGTCCTCGTCGGTCATCGCCGAGGCGATCCAGAGCGCGTCGCGGTGCGAGACCAGCCCGGAGATGGCGGTCACCAGCCCGCCGCCGCCACGGCGTACGGTGCGCTCGCCGTCGGGCTCCCGCTCGAACTGCGCCGGCCCCCGATTCGAGACGATGATCAGAGGCGAGAAGTCCACGCGGGAGAGGTTAAGGGGTCGTCAGGTGTCGAGGTCGCCGAGCAGGCCCAGCCAGTCGCGCAGCAGCCGCGGCGAGAGGAACTGGCGCCGGGCGTACTCCTTGCCCTCGCGGCCGAGGCTCTTGCCGAGCGCCGGGTTGGCGAGGATCTCGAGGCAGCGCTGGGCGCACTCCGAGGGCGAGTCGACGAGGTAGCCGCTGATCCCGTCTTCGATCTGCAGCGGGATGCCGCCGACGTTGCCGGCAACGGTCGGGCGCCCCTTCCAGAGCGCCTCGGTCACGGTCAGGCCGAAGCCCTCGCGGATCGACTTCTGCAGGCAGACGTCGGACTGCGACTGGAAGGCGTTGACCTCGATCGCGCCGACGTTGTTGAGGTTGCTGAGGATCTTGATGTCCGGGTCGTTGTCGGCGTATTCGTAGGTCTTCTGGAAGTACTCGCGGCCCTCGGGGTCGTCGCTTGCCATCGAGCCGACCATCGCCAGCTGCGTCTCGGGCACCGTCTCGGTCACCTCGCGGTAGGCGTCGATGACGCCGATCGGGTCCTTCCAGGGGTCGAAGCGGGAGACCTGGGTGAGCAGCGGCCGGTCGACGTCGATTCCGAACTGGCGGCAGACGAAGGCCGCGTCCTCGGGCGAGAAGGCCATGTTCTTCGGCGAGAGCGGGTCGATCGCCGGCGGGATGATGTTGACGCCGCCGCGGCCGTGGTCGACGCCGTCGGGCACGTAGTCGGGCATGTGCCAGACGGTCGCGTCGTATTCGTCGATCATCGGCAGCAGGCGGGCGATCGGCGCCGGGTTGGGGGTCGAGAGGTCGATGTGGCAGCGCCAGATCCAGCGCCGGCCCTTCTCCAGGGCGCCGCGGCGCAGGCCGATCGGCTGCGGGTCGTGGACGATCACCGCGTCCCATTCCCCCTGCAGGCCCTCGGCGTTGAGCTGGTTGATCTCGTCGAACAGCTCCCACTGCTCGTCGCTCAGCGTCTCCTCGGCACCCTGCAGCGAGTTGTGCAGGAGCTTGGTCGCGTTGAAGAACTCCTCCTTGCCGAAGATCACGTGCCAGTGGGCGTCGAGGCCGACGTCGCGCATCAGCGGCACGATCGTGTAGAGGATCTCCGAGACGCCGCCGCCGAAGGCGGTGGCGCTGACGTGCAGGACCCGCTTGCCCTTCAGCGGTGCGGCCAGCTCGCGGATCCGTTCCGTCAGCTCTTTCCCGACTATGTGGGTGTAGTCGGTGAGGGACTTCTGGCCTAGGGCGACTTCCTGAAGCAAGGCCGGAGTTCTACAGGGCGGGGCGGCGAGGTGCTGTCTAGCCTTCGCCGGAGCCGTCCGGGCGCTTGCCCAGCGTGACCTCGACCTGCTCGTGCTTGCCGTCGTGGATGATCGTCAGGGTGACCTTTTCGCCGGGCTTGCGGTAGGCGATGTAGCGGGCGAGGTCGTTGGGCCCGACCACGTCGTGGCCGTCCACCTGGAGGATCACGTCGCCGCCGGTGCGATAGGGCTGACCCTGGAAGACCAGCTTCTGGTTGCCGCCTTCGAGGCCGGCCTTCTCGGCCGGGCCGCCGGGCACGATTTCGGCCAGCAGGCCGCCGAAGGTGGTGTCGAGGCCGAGCTTTGCTGCCAGCTGCGGGTAGAGCGGCTGGCTGCTGACGCCGATGTAGGCGTATTCGGCGGTGCCGTCTTCCTCGAGCTGGGCGACCGAGCGTTTCACCGCCGAGATCGGGACGGCGAAGCCGACACCGTCGTTGGCTCCCGAGTTGGTCTCGATCTGCTGGTTGATGCCGATCACGCGGGCGGCGGCGTCGAGCAGCGGCCCGCCGGAGTTGCCCGGGTTGATCGAGGCGTCGGTCTGGATCGCCCCCTCGATCTGGAACTTGGTCAGCGACTTCACCGAGCGGTCGGTGGCGGAGACGACCCCCACCGAGAGCGACTGCTGCTCCCCGAACGGGCTGCCGATCGCGGCGACCGGCTGGCCGACCCGGAGGGTCCTGTCGTTGCCGAGCTGCAGCGGGTGCAGGGTGAAGCCGTCGGGCTTGATCTTGAGCAGGGCGACGTCGGCGAAGGGGTCGAAGCCGACGATTTCGGCGTCGAGGACGTTGCGGTCGGGGAACTCGACGAACACTTCCTTCGCCGGCTTGCGGGAGCCGGTCGATTCGTCGGTGACGACGTGGGCGTTGGTGACGATGTGGCCTTCGGTGTCGAGTACGAAGCCGGAGCCCTCGGCGCCGCCGCCGCTGAAGATCGAGCGGATCGTGACCACGCCGGGCGAGGCCTGGCGGTAGACCCGGGCGGCGTTGAAGCCGTTGGCGGCGGTCTCGACGATCACTTCCCTCGGCGCGCCGGCACCGGTCTGGCTGCCGTCGGTGGAGGTCGAGCCGCTGCCGCCGCAGCCGGCCAGCAGCGCCAGGCAGAGGAGCGGCGCGACGAGCGCCGCCGGGCGCCTCACGAGCCGGACCTGGCGGCGACGCGGGCGGGGTTCGCCCCGCTCGCCTGCTCGCGCCCCGCCGGCGGCAGGTCGAGCGTGAAGGCGGTGTAGCGACGGCTGGAGCTGATCGTGATCTGCCCGTCCATCCGCTGCGCCAGCTCGCGGGCGATCGCCAGGCCGAGCCCGGAGCCGCCGGCGGAATCGGCGGTGTAGAAGCGCTCGAAGATCCGGTTCTGGGTTCGTTGCGGGATGCCGGCCCCCTCGTCGGAGACGGTCAGCTCGGCGCGGCGGTTGGCGGAATAGGTGGTCACGGTGACCTTCGTGCCCTCGGGGGTGTGGGTGAGGGCGTTGTCCAGGAGGATACGGATGATCTGCCGCACCCGATCCGGGTCACCGTGGGCGACCGCGGGCTGCTCGGGAGTGCGCAACTGCAGGCGGGACCCGCGCAGGTCGGCGCGGGGGCCGAATTCGCGGGTCACCTCGCGGGCGAGGGCGCCGAGGTCGACGCTGCGGGCGTGCATCACCATCGCCCCGGCGTCCAGCTGGGAGAGGTCGAGCAGGTCGGCGGTCAGCTTCGTCAGCCGGGCCACCTGCTCGCGCATGGTGCGGACGAACTCGGCCCGCTCCTCCGGGCTGGGGTCCTCTTCCTCGAGCAGCTCGACGAAGCCGCCGAGGCTGAAGATCGGCGTGCGCAGCTCGTGCGAGGCGTTCGCGATGAACTGTTTGCGGGCGCTGTCGAGCTCGGCCAGGCGCCGCTGCATCTCGTTGAAGGTGCGGGCGAGCTGCCCGAGTGGGCCGGCCGAGGCGACCGGGATCGTCGTCTCGAAGTTGCCGTCGGCGACCTTGCGCGCCGCTTCCTGCAGGCGCCGGATGTCGGCCGCCGCCGCTTCGGCGTAGTAGATCCCGGCGACGGCGGCGATCGCGACGGCGGTCGCGCCGCCGATCAGGATCTGGCCCTTGACCGCGCCGAGGCCGCTGGCGGCGCCGCCGACCGCGACCGCGAAGACGTAGATGACCGCGGTGGTGCCGAGCGCGATCCCGATCGAGATCAGGGTCACCCGGCTGGCGAGGCTGGCGAGTCGGGGCCGCCGCCTCACTCCCGGAACCTGTACCCGACCCCGCGCACGGTGAAGAGGAACTCCGGCTGCTTGGGGTCCTGCTCGAGCTTCTCGCGCAGGTGGCGGATGTGGACGTCGACGGTGCGCGGGTCTCGGTACTCGGAGTCCCCCCAGACGTGCTCGAGCAGGGTCTCGCGGGTGAGGACGCGGCCGGGGGAGCGGGCCAGCGCCCCGAGGATCTCGAACTCGACGTAGGTCACACGGACCTCATCCGTGGCCAGCGTCACCATCCGGCGGTCGAAGTCGATCATCAGCTCGCCGGAGGAGATCGGCGCGTCCTCGGTCGTCTCGTCGCGCATCCGCGAGCGGCGCAGAGCCGCTTTCACCCGGCTGCGGAACTCGCGCATCGAGAACGGCTTGGTGATGTAGTCGTCGGCCCCCACCTCGAGGCCCGCGACCTTGTCGGTCTCGCTGCCTTTCGCGGTCAGCATGATGATCGGCACCTGGCTGCGGGAGCGCAGCTGACGGCAGACCTCGACCCCGTCGAGCCGGGGCAGCATCAGGTCGAGGATGACCAGGTCGAAGCGCCCCTCGGCGAAGCGCTGCAGCGCTTCGCCGCCGTCGAGCGCCGAGGTGACGTGGTAGCCGTCCTTGCGCAGGGGGTAGCTGAGCAGGGTTTGAATCGACTGCTCGTCGTCGACGAGGAGTATGCGTGCCGTCCCGTTGGCCACGGCTCAAGGTTAATCGCGCAGAGGGGTTGGACGCATGTGCGAGTACTAAGAACTAAGGATCCCCGGGACGGGCTCCGATAAGGAGAGCGTGCAGGCACAGGAACTCAAGAGCCTGGTCGAGTCCGGCCACTACAGACCCGATCCGTCACGGGTCGCGGCGGCGATGCTGCGGCGGCGAAGCGTCAGGGAGTTGCTGACGGCGGGTCACCGGGGGACCGGTCCAACTGGTCGTACCCCGCCGCCCGCAACCGCGCCCCGCCGGGCAGCCTGACCTCGACACCCTCGCCGGCGGCGATCTCGCCGACCGGCGTCAGCGTCGTTTCCGCGGCCTCGCCGATCGCGACCGAGGCATCGCCGAGCCGCTCCGCCGGCAGCGCCGCCAGCAGCTCGTAGTCCTCGCCGCCCGAGACGGCCAGCTCCAGCGGGTCCAGGCCGGCGGCGGCGGCGACCTCGGCCAGGCCGTTGGCGAGCGGCAGGGCGCCGGCGTCGATGCGGGCTCCGACGCCGCTGCGCTCAGCCATGTGTCCGGCGTCGCCGCCGAGCCCGTCGCTGAGGTCGATCATCGCCCGGGCGCCGGCGCGGGCGAGCGCGCGGCCGGCGCCGAGGCGCGGTCTCGGGTCGAGCTGGCGGCGGCGCAGGCGCTCGGCGGTGTCTGCGGCGACCGCCGCGGCCAGCTCGGGGCGCTCCAGCAACAGCAGGCCGGCTGCGGCACCGCCGATCTCGCCGGTCAGCACCAGCAGGTCGCCGGGCCGGGCGCCGTCGCGGCCGACCAGCTCATCGGCGGTGGCGGCGTGGCCGACCACGGTGACGGCCAGGGTCAGCGCCGGCGCCCGGGTGACGTCGCCGCCGACGACCGCGGTGCCGGTCTCGGTCGCGACGGCGACGATCCCCTCGGTCAGCTCCAGGCAATCCTCCTCGCCGAGGTCGGGCGGCACTCCGAGGACGACGTAGGCCTCGCCCGGCTCGGCCCCCATCGCCGCCAGGTCGGAGAGCGCGGTCGAGAGAGCCTTGCGACCGATCACGCGGAGTCCGGCCTGGTCGCGGCGGAAGTGGACTCCCTCGACCAGGGCGTCGACGGAGGTGGCGGTGGCGCCCCCGGGGACGGTCACCGCGGCGTCGTCGCCGGAGCCCAGGCGCACCCTCGCGCCGGGGGACGGAAGGCGCTCGCGCACCCTGGCAAGCAGCTCGAACTCACCCACGCCCGGATTCTCTCGCACCGGCCACGTCACTAAGGTGCGACGCACGTGGAGCGCCGGCAACCACTTCTGCACCGGATCGGAGAGGCTGGCGCGCGGTTTGGCACCAAGCCTCCGCGCAGCCGCAGGGTCCGCCTGGCCCTCCAGATCGGCCTCGCCGTGCTCATCTTCGGCTTCCTGGTCCTCACGGTCGTCAATCAGTGGTCGGAGATCAAGAGCGAAGGGGTGCACTTCCACGTCGCCTGGCTGGCGCCGGCGATCGCGATCCTGGTCCTCTTCTTCGTCACCAGCGCCTACGGCTGGGACCTGACGCTGCGCTTCCTCGGCTACCGGATCGGCTTCGGGCAGGCGCAGGTCGCCTGGGGGCAGCCGCTGCTGGCGCGCTACGTGCCCGGCAGCGTCCTCTACGTGCTCGGCCGGGTGCTGCTGTCGGAGCGCGCCGGGGTGCCGCGGCGGATCGCGATCGCCAGCATCGTCTACGAACAGGCGATCTCGGCGACGTCGGCGATCATCGTCGCCGCCTACTTCATCATCCACCACCCCGACCTGCAGGGGCAGCCGCTGCGCTGGGCGGTGCTGCTGCTGATCCCGGCTGCGATCACGCTGCTGCACCCGCGGGTCTTCGGGCCGCTCGCCAACCGTGTGCTGGGGGCCTTCGGGCGCGAACCGCTGCCGGCGGTGATCCCGCTGCGCGGCGTGCTCGCCCTGATCGTCTTCTACTCGCTGAACTGGGTCGTCGTCGCCTTCGGCATCTACAGCGTCGCCCGCTCGGTCACCTACATCCCCTTCAGCGACATCCTCCTGGTCGGCTCCGCCCAGGCGATCGGGTACTTCGCCGCCCTGGTCACCCTCGTCGCCCCGGCCGGCCTCGGTGTCCGCGACGCCGCCTTCGCCTGGGCGGTCAAGGCCGCGGTTCCGGGCGGGAGCTTCGCCGTCGGCTCGCTGATCGCGATCGCCGTCCGCGGCGTGATGACCGTGGGCGAACTCATCTACGTCGGCGCGGTCACCGCGCTCGGTCGCCGCCAGGGGTGGAGCGTGGCCACCGGGATCCTGCACCCGTCGCCCGAAGAGCAGGCGGCGGAGCCGGAAACCGGCGTCCACCCGACCGAAATCCTCTAGCGCCGCTCGGGCTGGGAGGGACGCTGGAGTGCTCAGAGCGGGATGCGGGCTCCTAGTTGGAAGGCGGTGAGGGTGAGCATCAGCGCCAGCAGGGGGCGGTCGCGGGAGATCGCGACGAGGGGGAGGGGCCAGATCAGGTACCAGGGGAGGAGCCAGGAGGTGGCGAGGAGGAGGCCGAGGCCGGCCCAGGCGGCGGCGCGGACCCAGTCGCCTCCGCGCCAGGTCCAGGCCAGCAGCCAGGCGACGAGTGCGACGAAGAGGACGAGGGCGGCGGTGCCGACGAGGTGGTGGCCGAGCCCGGTGAGCCGGGCGAGGGTGGTGGGGATGCTGAGGTGGCTGGTCCGACTCTGGTTCTCGCTGGCGATTTCGAGCGCGTCCAGCCACTTCCACCCGAACGCGAGCTGAGCCGCAACACCGATCGCGAGCGCCGCTCCCACCGCCCCCGCGACCAGCCGGACGACGGGCCGAGGCGTCCTCCCCGTCTCCCGAGCTCGGCCCGTCGGTCGGTCCCCGGCCGCGGCGAGGAGGGCGAAGGGGGCGAGGAAGGCGGCGGACAGCTTGATCGCGATCGCGGCGACGAGCGCGGCTCCGCCGCTCGCCTCGCGGCGGCAGAGGACGGCGGCGACCGCGAGGGTGCCGAGCAGCGTCATCAGGCCGTCGTTGTGGGCGCCGCCGACCACATGGACGAGGACCAGCGGGTTGAGGGCGACGAGCGCGGCCGCACGCAGCGGGTCGACGCCGCGCCAGGCGGCGAGGCGGGAGACGAGCGCGGCCAGGCCGAGGACCGAGAGCGCCGCCACCGCCTTCAGCGCCGCCACCGCGGTACCGACCGGGAGCCAGGCGAGGGGATAGGTGGCGAGGGTGAACAGCGGGCCGTAGGCGCTGGGGGTGTGAGGCCAGGTGACGTGGGCGAAGGCCGGGTCGGCGGGGGCGGCGGCCGGCCCGCGGACGTAGGGGTCGATTCCGTGGAGCACCCCGAGCCGGGCGTAGTCGACGTAGCTGTAGACGTCGTGGGAGAGCAGCACCGGCGCGACCGCGAAGGCGGCGACCAGGGTGACGATCGTCCCCCAGACCACGGCGCGGCCGAGCGCCGGCGCCGCCCAGACGATGCCGAGGTAGGCGGCGAAGCCGGCCCAGATCAGGCCGTAGGCGAGTCCCGGGTCGATGCTCAGATGCTCCGTCGCTCGGGCATGCCGCTCAGCCGCCGGCCGATTCGCCGCCGCCGACGCCGCCGTGGGACGGGGGTTCGTAGGGGGGCGGCAGCGGCGCCGGTTCCTGGCCGGCGCCGGGCGCGTAGGCGTTCGGGTCGTAGCCGCCGACCGCGCCGCTGCCCGGTGGCGGCGCCCCGCCCCCGCCGGCCGAGCCTCCCCGCTTGCCGGCGCGCGGCGGCGCCTGCGTGAAGCGCCCGTAGTAGGGCGCCCAGACGATCGGCCGGGCCGGCCTCTCGAATTCCTCGCAGGGAACGTCGCCTTCGGCGTAGAGCGAGTGCCAGATCTGGGCCGGGAAGGTGCCGCCGAAAACGATCGTCCCGTGCACGCTGGTCATCGAGATCTCGTTCGATTCCGGGTAGCCGACCCAGACCGCGGTGGCGAGGTTGGGCTGGTAGCCGGAGAACCATGCGTCGGTGTATTTGTCGGTCGTCCCGGTCTTCCCGGCCTGGCCGGAGCAGCCGGTATAGGCGGCCGTGCCGGTTCCTTCGGCGATGTTGTCGTGCAGCAGCCGCGTCACCTCCCAGGCGACCGTCGCGGACAGCACCCGGCGCGGGTGCGGCGCTTCGGGGCGCTCGACCCGCCCGTCCGGGAAGACGACTTCGTCGATCGCCACCGGGTCGTGGTGGACGCCGCCGGCGGCGAGGGTCGCGTAGGCGTCGGCCAGCTCCAGCGGCGAGACGCCGATCCGCAGGCCGCCGATCCCCTCCGCCGGGATCCCGTCGAGCGGGCTGGTGATCCCCATCGACTTCGCCGTCTGCGCCACCGCCTGCGGCCCGACGTCGAGGTCGAGCTGGGCGAAGACGGTGTTGTCGGAGGTGACCGTCGCCTGCTTGAGGTTGACCGTCCCCTGGTAGCCGAGGTCGGCGGTGTGGACTTCCCAGTGGCCCCAGTGGGGGAGGTTGAGGTCGAGCGGTTTCGAGGTGTAGTAGGTGGAGTAGGGGTCGATTCCCTGCTTGATCGCGGTGGTCAGGACGAACGCCTTGAAGGTCGAGCCGGGCTGCCGGTGCCCCTGGGCGGCGAGGTTGAACTGGCTCTGGGCGTAGGTGGTGCTGGAGACCATCGAGCGGATATTGCCGCTGCGGGGGTCGATCGAGACCAGGGCCGAGGCCGGGTCGGTCGAGTAGGGCAGGGTCGAGCGCATCGCCTCGAGGCCGACCCGTTGCAGTCGCGGCTCGATCGTGGTGTGGACCTCGAGCCCGCCGTCGCGGACCTCGCGCGCCCCGTAGTGCTGGATCAGCCGGTGTTCGACGTAGTCGAAGAAGTAGGGCTGGCGGTGCGCGAAGTAGCCGCGGCCGGGGTGCAGGCCGAGCCCCGAGGCAGCCGCCGCCCGCGCCCGCGCCGGGCTGACGTAGCCGAGCCTCGCCATCTTCGCCAGGACCTGGTCGCGCCGGGCCTTCGCCGCTGCCGGGTGCAGCAGCGGGTTGTACTCGGAGGGCGCCTGCGGCAGCCCGGCCAGCAGCGCCGCCTGCGGCAGCGTCAGCTTCCAGACCGGCTTGGAGAAGTAGATGCGCGAGGCGGCGCCGACGCCGACCGCGGTCGCGCCCTCGACCGTCCCGTAGCTGGCGACGTTGAGGTAGGAGCCGAGGATTTCGCGGCGCGTGTGTCGTTCGGAGTACTCGATCGCCAGTTTCGCTTCGACGATCTTGCGTTCGAGGTTCTTCTTCGGGCGGTCGATGCAGAGGTTGCGCACCAACTGCTGGGTGATCGTCGATCCGCCCTCCACCGCTTCTCCCGCTTCGAGGTCCTTCAGCGCCGCCCGCAGGATCCCCTCGGTGTCGACGCCGCCGTGTTCGTAGAAGCGCTGGTCCTCGATCGCGACGGTCGCGTGCTGGAGGCTCTTGGGGATGCGGGCGATCGAGACCGGCGAGCGCGCTTCGCCGGCGACGACGACGCCGAGCTTGGAGTCGTCGGCGGCGTAGATCGTCGTGTTGCCGCCGCGGGAGACCGGCTTGCAGCCAGCCAGCGACGGCGCCTCCGCGGCCACTCCGAGCACCCAGGAGGTGACGGCGACGGCGGCGATTCCGAGCAGCACCAGGACGCCGCCGAGGGCGATCAGCAGCCTGCTCCCGAGCCCTGCCCGGCGTCGCTGACGTCGCCGCGCCCGCTGCGTCATCGCCTCAGAGCGTACAGCCGGCCGACGGGGCGAAAACGGGCCCATAGCTCCCGGTGTCGGCCCGTCGGCCGGGGTTGGGAGCGCGACCTGTGAGACTGGCGGCGAGATGGACGCGAAGCTGGCCACGGACGAGGGCAGGGGTCAGCCGCCCGCACCCGCCCCCTCGGGCCGCTCGTTCCCGTACTCGAACTGGGGGGCGGGCATGGCGCTGCTCGGGGTCTTCTTCGCCCTCGGCGCCGGCGTGGTGCTCTCGCTTCCGGCCGCGGTGCTGGGCCAGAAGGCGAACGGGGACCTGACGATCCCCGCCAACGTCTTCGTGCAGCTGGCGACGGCGCTCGGCTTCCTACTGGTGCCGATGGCGATCGCGGCGGTGCGTGGGGCCGCCACGCCGAGGGAGATCCTCGGCCGGCTCGGCGTGCGCGCCTTCCGGCCCTCGGCCCTGAAGTGGATGGCGGCGACGATCGGCGCCTACCTCCTCTTCGCGGTCCTCTACTCGCAGCTGATCGTGGAACCGCACCAGAAGGACATCGCCGAAGGCTTCGGCGCGATCCCGGTGCAGATCCTGCTGATCGTGATCGCCGCCCCGATCAGCGAGGAGGTCTGCTTCCGCGGCATGCTGTTCGGCGGCCTGCGCGAGAAGCTGCCGCGGATCGCCGCTGCGGCTATCGGCGGCCTGATCTTCGGCGGCCTGCACGTTCTCACCGGCGTCACCGCGGTGCCGCCGCTGATCGTCTTCGGCTTCCTCCTCTCGCTGCTCTACGAGAGGACCGGGTCGATCCTTCCGGGCATCGTCCTGCACATGCTGAACAACTCGATTGCCCTGCTCGGCCAGTAGGATCGGGTCGGTGATCCGCCGCCTCGCGCCCCTCCTCGCCGCTGCGGCCCTGCTGGCCGCTCCCGCCTTCGCCTCGGCGGCGGCGCCGAAGGACGAAGTCGAAAAGCCGGCGATCCCCAAGGCGACGGTGAAGATCGAGGTCGGTCACCTGCACGGCGGCCGGGCGCCGATCTACGACCAGGTCCCGGTCAGGGGCACGCTCTCCCCCTACGTGCCTGGGCAGCGGGTCGAAGTCACCTTCTACCTTAACGGGCACCGGCTGGTCGGCCGCAAGGTCGCGGTCAGCAAGGGTCGCGGAGAAACCGGCGTCTTCAAGTCCAGCGTGATCCTCCGCGAGGACGGCAGGTACGCGGTCGCCGCCCACCACGCTGCCAACGCCAAGCTCGGCGCCGACAGCACCGTGCGCAAGAGCTGGCGGGTCAGCTTCCCCGGCCTGCACCCGGGCGAATGCGGCAAGGTCGTCAGGGGCTTCAAACAGGAGCTGGCGAAGATGGGCTACGTCTCCGGCGGCGGCCAGTGCTTCAACGGCCGCCTCGGCCGTGAGGTGCTCGCCTACCGCAAAGTCAACGGGATGAACCGCAGTCAGAAGGCCGGCGCCGGCCTCGTCAAGGCCGTCTTCGGCGGCCGCGGCGGATACCACGTCCGCTACCCGAAGGCCGGCGAACACGCCGAGGTGTCGCTCGGCCAGCAGGTCCTGGTGCTGATCAAGCGCGGCAAGCCGTTCGCGATCTACCCGGTCTCCACCGGCAAGCCATCGACCCCGACCGTGACCGGTCAGTACAGCTTCTTCCGCCAGGAACCGGGCTACAACTCCGAGGGGATGTACTACTCGTTCTACTGGCACAACGGCTACGCCGTGCACGGCTACGCGGAAGTCCCCAACTACGCCGCCAGCCACGGCTGCGTCCGCACCTTCATCGCCGACCAGCCGCGGATCTACGAACAGCTGCACTACGGCGAGCCCATCTTCGTCTTCTGAGCTGAGCGCGTGTGACCGGCGCATGCCGGCGTCCTCGGCCCGCTTGGCCACACGCGCTCAGCCGGCGTTACTCGGGCAGGGGGACGCTCTCGAAGGGGAGCACGGTCGCCAGCAGGTCGAAGTGCCTGTCGGCGTGGAGGACGCCGTAGCCGCGCTCGGCCGCGGCGGCGGCAATCAGGTAGTCGGGGGCGGGGATGCGGCGGCGCGCACCGAGCTTGCGGCAGGCGGCCAGCGCCGACCGGCAAACCGCCGCGGTGACAGGTGCATGCGGGAGCCCGTCCAGGGCGGCGGACAGCAACTCGTACTCGCTCTCGTCGCGGGCCGTGCGGAAGATCTCGAGTGCTGCCACCGGGCAGGATACGAGCAGGCCGGCCCGAATGGTGGCGCGCCACGGCTCGATTGCGCTGGGTCGACGCTGCCGCGTCCAGGCCGAGGTGTCGACCACCAGCGGAAGCCCCGGCCCGAGAGCAGACGTCATTCGACTTCGGCCTCGCGTTCTTCCCAGGCTTCCTGCGCGCCGGTGAAGTCGAGGTCGATCTCGCCGGTTGCGATCTTGTCGAGGACCTCGCTCGCCTTGTGGCGCTCTTTCCGCTCCTCGGCAGCGACCTCGGCGCCGCGCAGGGCGAGGTCGCGGATCAGCCGGGAGCGGCTCTTCGGTTGCGGCTCAACCGCGGCCATCGCCTCGGCCAGCTCCGGGTCGACCGTCACCTGCACGCGTGGGTGCTTCGTCGCCATCGGGCAAGTGTACCCCCGTGGTGATACACCAAGTTGGGAGAGCGGGGCGGCGATGCACAGCGGTCCAAGGGCTTGCCGCCGGTGGTTTCTCCCCCACCGTGTTCGCTGAGGGGTTGGCGCGGTCATGGCGACCGCAATCCTTCAGCCACGTAGGATGCGCGCCGTGACCGTCGACCTCGACGCCGCCAAGCGGACGCTGCTGGCCGAGCTGCGCGGGCACTCCCTGATCCTCGGCGAGGTGACGCTGGCCAGCGGCGCCGTCGCCCAGTACTACGTCGACGCCCGCCGGGCGCTGATGCGGCCCGCCGGCTTCCTCGCCGCCGGCGAGCTGATCGCAGCGGTCGCGGCCGAGCTCGGCGCCGAGGCGGTCGGCGGCCCCGCCACCGCCGCGATCCCGCCCTCCTGCGCGGCGATCGCCGTGCCCGCCGGCTCCGGGCTCCTCGCCTTCTTCGTCCGCGGCGAGCGCAAGGAGCACGGGCTGCAGCGCTGGGTCGAGGGCCCGGTCGGCCCGGGGATGCGCTGCCTCGTGGTCGAGGACACGGTGACGACCGGCGGCTCCACCGCGCGGGCGGTCGAGCGGATCCGCGAGGAGGGGCTGGAGGTCGCCGGCGTGGTCGCCGTGGTCGACCGCCTGGCGGGCGGCGCCGAGCGGATCGAGGCGGCGGCAGCAGCGCCCTACCGCGCCCTGGTCACGATCGACGAGATCTACCCGGACCGCCCCGACCGCGGCTGAGGGGCGCGGGATGGAGCCAGACGCCGTCGAGATCCGCGTCGCCGGCTGCCTGGTCGAGAAGCAGCACACGACCCCGGATGCCTACCCACTCTCGCTCAACGCCCTGCGGCTCGCCTGCAACCAGTCGACCAACCGCGACCCGGTGGTCGACTACGACGAGGCGACGGTCAGCGAGGCCCTGCGCCGGCTGGCCCTGCGCGGCTGGACCCGGCTCGCCAGCGGCGCCGGCAGTCGCGCCCGCAAGTACCGCCACCTGCTGCCCGAGGCGCTCGACCTCGACCTGGCGGAGCTCTCCCTGCTGGCGGTGCTGATGCTGCGCGGGCCACAGACCCCGGGCGAGCTGAAGCAGCGCAGCGAGCGCCTGCACGAGTTCGCCGACCTCGCCACCGTTCTCGCCACCCTGGACCGGCTCGTCGAGCGGGAGCTCGTGGAGCGCCTCGAGCGCCGTCCGGGGCAGAAGGAGGAGCGCTACCGGCAGCTGCTGGGCGGCGAGGAGGACGCGCCCCCGCTCGGGGAAGAGAGCGTCCAGGCGCCGCAGGCGACGCCTGCGCCCGCCGCCCCGGAGCCGCCCGCCGCATCGCCCATGGAGCCCGCCGGTGCCGGCGGCGAGGACCGGCTGGACCGCCTGGAGCGCGAGGTGGCCGAGCTGCGGGCCGAGCTGGCTCGCCTGCGCGAGGCGCTCGGCGAGAGCTGAGCTATTCGCCGAGCTTGAGCACGACGTAGCGGCGGCCGCCGGGAATCGCCGCGATCAGCTGGGTTCGCAGCTTGCCTCGCTGGCGCAGCAGCGCCCGCCCCTGGGAGCTGAGCTGGATCAGGTAGGAGTGCGCGCGGGCGCCGCTCAGCCCGAACGGGCGGCGGCCCAGGGAGCGGGTGATGACGCGGATCCGCGGCGGCCGCCCGCGGCCGCGGCGGGTGGCGACCTTGAAGCGGGTGCGCAGCAGCAGCTGTCCCGGGCAGGCGGTGCCGGTGGGCCAGGCGCAGGCGAGCCGCACCCGCACGCCGCGCTTGGTCACGTGGACATTGGAGAGCGTGACCGCAACCGGGATCGCGGTCGACTTGCAGCCGAGCAGCCGGCCCGCCCCGGGTTCGAGTTCGACCGCATAGACGCAGACCGGCTGGCGGCCGGACTTGACGGTGGGGATGCTGACGTCGAAGCCGTGGCGCGGCCCGGCTTCGGGGTACTGCGCGGCGACGTCCTTGCGCGACCGGCTGGCGATCGGGCCGAGGTCGTATTCGAGCGCCCCCTCCGCGCCGGCGCGGCCGCCGACGGCGACGCGGATGTCCAGCGGTTCCGTCGGCGCGCTGGGGTCGAACGCCCAGCCCTTGACCCGCAGCGTCCCCGGGGTGGGGGAGCCGGTCAGGTCGAGGTAGCCGACCGGTTCGTCCGGCGACCCGACGGCGGTCGCCGAGCCGACCGTGTCGGCGTCGACGTAGTCGTTGTCGAGGTTGATCGTGACGCCGCCGTAGGTCTCGTTGTGGCCGCCCCGGTACTGGTGGACCCGCTGGTGCGGCGTCCAGGAGCTGGAGGGGACCACCGAGTCGGTGGTGCTCATCGAGCCGTTCCAGTTCGCGATCCAGAGGTCGTCGGGCTCGACGTAGCCGCTGCCGACCGCGGCGGCGAGGTCGGCGATCCCGGAGCCGCTGCTGCTGTAGACGCCGGAGAGGTAGCCGAGCGCGTGCAGTTCCTTGGTCCAGGCTTCGAGGAAGGCGAGGGTGGCGGCGGTGGCGCTGGAGGTCTGCGTGTAGGACTCCATGTCGAAGTAGATCGGGCTGCCGGGCCCGATCGCCACGGCGCTCGCCTGTTCCACCGCGTCGACCGCGGCGGCGCTGCCCTGGGCGGTCGCTTTGGCGGCGCTGAGCTTGGCGCAGCTGGAGCAGCTGCTGGTCGGCGCCTGCAGACCGACGTAGGTGGGGATCAGGTGCCAGCCGGCTTCGGTCTGGGTGGCGACCCAGCTCGGCGTCAGATTCGGCTGCGAGCAGGCGCGGTTGGCGCCCCCGATGTAGACGCCGATCCCGCGGTAGGGCGACGCCGACCAGGCGGCCATCGTCCGCGAGGAGGGGGTGCTGCAGGCGTCGAAGCCGAGGCCGGTGAAGGTCGCCGCTCCGGACGCCGTGGAGACCCGCGCGGCGCCCGACGACAGCGCCGAGGAGCGGGCGCGGTCGCCGGCCGGGTCGATCAGGATCGCCCGCCGCCGACCGATCGCGTTCGCCGGGCAGCGCTGGTTCGGCGAGGGGCTGCCGAGGTAGACGGCGCGGCGGTCGAGCCGCACGCAGGTCCCCGGATGCTGCGAGAGCCGCAGGACCGGCCAGGAGCGCGGCACCTCGACGCTGCGCCCGGCGAAGTGGACGGTGCGGGTCGGGCTGGCGGCGGAGGCCGGACTCGGCGCCGCCAGGCAGGCCAGCAGCGCCGCCACGGCGAGCACGGAGGCGAGGGCGGGGAAGGTTCGGCGGCTGCTGCGGGGGGTCACTGCCTGCACTCTCGGTTACAACCGCGCCGGGAGGGGTGAAGTTGCTCCCCCGCGGGCGAAACCCTGCACGCCGGCGCCCCGGCCGAACGCTCCCCGCTAGCGTTCGCCACCCGTGAGCCCCTCCCCGAAAGGCCCCCTGCCCTTCGCCCTCGCCGTGGCCGAGGTCGAGCTGGAGCCGGGCGACCTCCCTCCCGACCAGGTCGTCTCCGGAGCCCCGGCGATCCGCGAACGCGAGCTGTGGGCGGCCGCCGACGGCGGCGCCAGCGCCGGGATCTGGGAGATCACCCCCGGGGTCGTCACCGACGTCGAGGCCGAGGAGGTCTTCGTCGTCATCAGCGGCCGGGCGACGATCGAGGTCGAGGGCGGGCCCACGCTCGAGGTCGGCCCCGGCGACGTCGGCACGCTGCGCGCCGGCGACCGCACCGTCTGGCGCGTCCACGAGACCCTCCGCAAGGTCTACTCGGTCCAGGGTTAGTGGCGCCGCGCCCCGCGCCACGGCGCGGGTGGAAGTGCCCCGTTTAGAACACAAGACGAACTGGGTTGCGCGGATCGAGGGGACCGCGGTGTCGCTGGCTCAGAAGCATCGCTGAGGCAAGGTCGCGAGAAGCACTTTGGGTACGCCCAAGGTGCTATCGAGATAGAGTCGCGGGCATGGAGGCGCAGCAGCCCGGCGACCGAGCTGATCGCAAGGGAACGCGAATCGGACGCGGCGCGCGCATGACCGGGGCGTCCTGGCGACTGACCCGGCGGGATCGCACGTTGCTGCTACTCGCGATGCTCGCCGGGGTCTGCAGCGTTGCCGCCCTTGGCGCGGTGTTCGTCGTCTTCCGCCGGTCGAGTCACGGCCATCTGGTCGCGGCGGCACTGGTTGCGTCCTACCCGCTCACGTTCCTCACCGTATTCTTCGACGTCGCAATAGCGGCTGCGGCGGGCACCGGTCTCGAAGGCGTCCGTATGGGGGTGGGAGAGGCGCTCCGCAGCGCGCATCAGCGCGGCGACCGCATCGCGCTCTGGGCCGTGGTGGCAGTTGCGGCCAGATTTCTGTTGGGGCTCGCCGGAGGCCCTCTCGGTCTTGCGGTTGGGCCGCTTGACCTCCTCTGGGTGCTTGCGACGATCTTCGTCGTGCCGATTCTGGCTCTGGAGGACGTCGCCCTGCGCGAGGCGCTGCACGGTTCACGTTCGCTGTTGAGACGCGGCTGGCGAGAGGGCCTGACCGGGGTCGTCGCGATCGGCGTATTCACCACCCTCATGGTGCTCCCGTTCTTTGCCCTTCTGCTGGTAGGCGCCGCCTCCGTGGTGCTGACGTCGAGCAGTGGCGGCCTCATCGTGGCTAGCGTCGGCCTCCTGGGCCTTGTGGCTGCCAGGGGCGTGGCCGGCGCGATCAAGCAGGTCTTCGCCGTGGCGCTCTACCGCTATGCGGTCGGCACCTCTGACTGAGCGATTCCTCCTCTCCATTTGCATTCGACTACACCAGGCGCAGCGCTCCCGGCAGGGCAATCAGACCCAGCTCACCACGGCCAGGCCGAATTGAGGACATCGAAGATCGCCCGGACAACCCCTTGCCCGCATCTTCGAGATCGCAGCTGTACAACCTGATCAGCAATGCGACGCCGAATCCCAGTGCAGCGGCTGCATAGAGAAGGTTGCGAGTCATCACGCATGGTAGAGCGCGGCCCGGAGCGGTATTGCCTATCGGAATGCGAAAACACGAGGGGGGCTGGCCACTGACGCCGAGCGCGATCGGCAGGGCAATCGACCACTCCCCAGGCGCGATCGCAAGTCATGAGCGGCGCCGGACAGAACCACCGCCGTCTTTCCGGGTGTTTGGCCTCGAGGAGGAGCTGGATTCCCCACAGCTCGCACTCAGCACCGCCGCCAAGCAGGTGAGGACGATGCCAACGTCGGCGAAGCGCGCTCGGGTCGGCAGTGACGACACGCCCGCATCCGATCCACCGGGTACGCATATGATCTCGCACCGAGATGGGGATCCTCCAGGTTCGTCCAGATCTCGCACCCGGGGAGGAGGTGCGCTGGAAGGCGTTCGCCAACCGCGTTCTGAACGATTCCACCACCGCTGGAGGCCGCCTCTTCGTCACGGATCGTCGGGTCTTCTTCCAGCCCAACCGCATCGACGCTGGGCTCGGCCGGAAGGCCTGGGAGTGCCCGCTCGAGGGTGTGAAGGCCGTCGAGACGGTTGGTCGCGACGGCCGTCTGTTTGCCGGCGGGCCCCGCAAGCGCCTGGGGATCACCACCGCGGACGGCGAGGAGGTCTTCGTGGTCAATCGCCTGAAGAGGAAAGAGGACGAGCTGCTGAGACTCTTCCCGCGGGCCTCTCGGGCCTGAGCCCGCCACCCGACTACGCGAGCGCGGGCGATGACAGGGCCCGCTCCCGCGCCGCCAGCACCGCTTCGGCGACCTCCTCGCTCGGCACCCCGGCCGTCTCGCAGAGCATCTCGCAGCTGTCGACCGAGCGGCGCGCCGCGCGCAGCAGGCGCCGCGTCTCGGTTGCGGCCGAGCGGTGGACGGTGGCGGGGCCGGCGAGCTCTTCGATCCGCGCCAGCGACTCGACCAGGCCGGACTGCATCTCCTCGAGCTCCTCGACGCGCCCGGTGCCGATCGCATCCGCGAAGTGCGGGAAGAGCGCCGCCTGCTCATAGGAGAAGTGCGCCGTGGCGAGAGCGCGCAGCTCCTCGACCAGGGCGATCACGCGGGCGGCCTCGCAGCGCTCGCTGGCCAGCTCGATTCTCCCCAGCAGCTCGAGCAGCCGCCGGTGCTCCTCGTGGGAGGCCGCCTCGAGGCGCGCCACCGCGGGCGCCCCGGCGCGCGCCGGGGCGGCCCGCTCCGGGGTGGCGGGGAGCGAGCCGTGGTCGATCTCGGGAACGAGCCGATCAAGCCAGGCCGGCAGCCACCAGGCACGCGGTCCGAGCGCCCGCATCACCGCCGGCAGCAGGACGAGCCGGACCACGGTGGCGTCGATCAGCACGGCGAAGGTGAGGCCGGCACCGAACTGCTGCAGCGAGGCGATGTCGGCGGTCGCGAAGGCGAGGAAGACCGAGCTCATGATCGCCGCCGCCCCGGTGATCACCCCCGCCGTGCGGGCGAGACCGTGCTCGATCGCGAAGACGTGGTCTCGTGTCTGCAGCCAGGCCTCGCGTACGCGCGTCAGCAGGAACACCTCATAGTCGATCGAGAGGACGAACATGATCGTCAGCACGCCCGCGGCCGAGATCGCGTCGATGTAGCGGGGGCCGACCAGGAGGTCGAGCCCGAAGAAGAGCTGCAGGGCGCCGAACGCCGCCGCGATCGTCAGCAGGTTGAGCGCCACCGCGACCACCGGCAGCACCAGCGAGCGCAGCGCCACGATCAGGGTCCCGACCGAGACCAGGCAGAGCGCGAGGACGAGCCAGGGGATGCGCGCCATCGTCGCTTCGCTGTAGTCGGCGAGGCTCTGCGCTCCCTCGCCGATCGCGACCGCGGTGCCGCTGGCGCGACCGAGCGCCGGCAGCTCGCCGCGCAGACGGTGGCTGAGGCGCACGGTCTGGGCGGAGCTCGGCCCGGACTTCGGCACGACCAGCATCCGCACCGCCTGGCCGCCGCCGTCCAGGTTGACGACCTGGTCGACCTGTTCGCGCATCCCCGGGACGGTCCCGTCGAGCGCGGTGAGCATCAGATATCCGGAGTCGATCGCCCCCGGCGAGCGGTCCCGCAGCTTTCGGTAGGCGCGCCCGTACCCGCGGAGGACCATCGCGTAGTGGCCGAGCGGGCCCTGCGGCCGAGCGAGCCCGGCGGAGAGCTTCCCGGTCCCCCCGCGCCCGGCGCGCAGGCCGGCGGAGAGGCTTTCGTCGCCGGCGGCGATCTGGCCGAGGGCGTCGGTGAGGTCGGCGCTGCCGCGGTGGGCGGCGGCAAGTCCGCCGTCGAGTCGCCTGCCGCCCCGGTCGAGCCGCCCCAGCGCCGTCCGCAGATGACGGCCGCCGCGTTCGGAGGCGCGCGTGCCCGCCGCCACCTCGGCACCACCTTGGCGCAGCCCGTGGACGCCGCGGGCGAGGCTTTCGATCTGGCGGGGAAGCGCCGCCAGGGATTCGACCGATCGCGCCAGCCGGTCCTCGATCCGCACGATCGCGCCCGCCAGCGAACTCGGCACGCCGGCCGGAATCGCCGGCCCACCGGCGGCTTCCGGGAGGGGGACGCCGACCAGCGCGGCGGCTTCGCGGACGGCGGCGCGCAGCTGTTCGTAGCGCGGGTCGCTCCTCCCCACCGTCATCGCTTCCAGTTCGCCCAGCGCCGCTTCAAGGCGCTGACCGGCCATTTCCGTAGGGACCTCGAGCCACCGCAGCCAGGCCGACCAGGCGCGCAGCCGGGCCGAGACTTCGTGCAGCTCGCCGAGCGAGGCGCGCAGCGTTTCGTCGAGCTGGCGCAGGCCCCGCGCCAGCCTGCCGGCGCCGCGACTGAGGCGGCGCTGGCCGCGGACCAGGCGATCCGAGCCGCGATGGGCGCGGTCGATTCCCGTGGAGAGCCGTTGCGCACCGGCCTGGGCGCGGCCGATCCCCTGTCCCAAGCGGGCCGAGCCCGCCTGCGCCTCCTGCGTCCTGCTCGCGATCGTCGTCGCACCGCCGGCCGCTTCGCCGAGTCCATGCCGCACCCGCACGACAGCGTCGCGCGCCCGCTGCAACCCCGAGCGCAGGGAGGCGATCCCGCGCTGGGCCTTCGCCAACCTCCGCGGCGCTGCCTCATAGGCACTGCGGGCTTCGGCCAGCGGTCCCTGCGCCGCCGTCAGCGAAGCCGGGCCGATCACCGCGGCGACGTCGGGGTCGCGGGAAACCCGATCCTGCCAGTGGGAGATCTGCTGCAGGCGACCAGGGGCCGAGATCGGGCCTTCGCGGGCGGTGGCGACGATCGCGATCGGCGCCGCCCAGCCGGGGCCGATTGCCCGCTGCAGGGCTTCGAAGCCCTGCCGGGTCGGGTCCGAGCGCGGCAGCTGGCGCGGATCGGGCGGCCCGATGCCGAGCGCCCCGGCCGGCGCCGCGACGGCGAGCATCGGCACCACGATCAGCGGGATCGCGATCCACGGCCGCGCGATCGCCGCCGACGCCAGCCCGAGCAGGCGGTCGCCGCGACCGAAGCTGGGCAGGCGCCAGCGCTCGAGCTGGCAGGAGCAGGCGCGCAGCACCGCCGGCAGCAGCGAGATCGCCAGCAGGACGCTGAGCACGGTGGAGACGACCACCCCGGCAGCGACCGAGCCGAGCAGGTCCCCCGGCGCGACCAGCGCCGCGGTCACCATCAGCAGCGCCACCGTGCCGCCGGCGAAGACGATCGTGCGACCGGCCGCGCCGGCGGCGGCGGCGACAGCCGCATCGACCCCGGCGCCGCCGTCGCGCTCCTGGCGGAAGCGCGAGACCATCAGCAGCGCGTAGTCGACCCCCAGGGCCAACCCCATCATCGAGGCGATCGCGACCGCCAGCGCGTTGACCGGCATCAGGTAGGTGCTGAGCAGGAGCAGGCCACGACCTGCCGCCACCGTGGCGGCCCCCATCGCCAGCGGTATCGCCGCGGCCACCGGCGAGCGGAAGACGAGCAGCAGGACGATCACCAGGATCGGCGCGGCCAGCAGCTCGGCCTGGTGGGTGGCGTCGAGCGCGTCCCCCTGCAGGGCGGTGGCGATCGCCGCGACGCCGCCGACGTAGGCGTGCACCGGCGCTGCGATCTTCGCCCGGACGATCTGCTCGGCGCTCGGCACGACTTCGCTCATCGCCTTCGATTCGGGCCGCCGGAAGCCGGCGACCACCAGGGCGGCGCGCGGGCGCGGGCGCAGCACTCCCCGCGCGCCGCCGGCCCCTCCGCCCCACGGCGACATCACCTGGACGCCGGGCATCCGCCGCAGCGCCGCCGCCAGCCGTGGCCCCTGCCGGTCGAGCGCCCCGGGCGGCCCCTGGAGCAGCACCGTGACCGGGACCGAGTTGCCGAACTCGCGATCGAGCATCGCGCGCGCCCGGGCCGAGGGACTGCCGGGGACCAGGAGCGAGGTCGGCGTCAGCCGCGCGGTCAGCCCGGTGCCGAGCACCGCCAGCCCCGCGACGACCGCCAGCCAAGCCCACCGAATGCTCACCGAGCGCCTCCTCGTCATCTATACATACGTCCGTATAGATCTGTACGGACGTATAGTAGGTCGACGATGACGGCGGAGCGTGAGGGTGGTCACAGAGAGCGCCTGCTCGAGGGGGCGATCCGGTGCCTGGAGACGAAGGGGTATGCCCGCACCACCTCCCGCGACCTCGTCGCCGCCTCCGGCACCAACCTCGCCTCGATCGGCTACCACTTCGGCTCCAAGGAGCACCTCCTCAACGTCGCCGTGAGCGAGGCGTTCCAGCGCTGGCTCAAGCCCCTGATCGCGCTGGCCGCGGAGCCGGGCCCGGCGACGCCGGTGGAGCGCCTGGACCGGACCCTGAACGGGGTCATGGAGACGATGGCCGAGAACCGGCCGCTGATCGCCGCCTGTCTGGAGGCGTGGGCGCAGCTCGCCCACGCCGAGGACCTGCGCAACGAGATGATTGCGAGCTACGAGGACTTCCGGGCGGCGATCGCCGCCGCCACCCGCGACGCCTTCGCCGCGATCGGCTCGCCCGAGGTCGACGCGGACGCCCTGGCGGTGCTCATCATCGCGCTGTTCGACGGCCTGCTCGTGCGGTGGCAGCTGACCCCGGACGCGGCCCCGGACGCCTCACGCCTGATCGAGGCCGCCCAGGCCGCGGTACTCGCGCTGACCCATCAGGCGGCGCAGAGCGCCTAGCGACCTGAGTCGGCGATCCGCTGGCAGCAGGCGGCGAGCCCCTCGGCGCCGATGAACATCCACGCGACCTACGTCTGTCCCCCACTGTCCGTTCAAGCTATTGCGCCGACCGTGGCACTGCATTCTCCTGCAGCGTCCCCGGTCCAACACAACACGAACCGAACGGCTCGGATCGAGACCGGACCGTTCTCTCTTCTGGATCGACCTCGCCTCGGAAGAAGGCCCAGACACCTCTTGCCTCAGTCACCCAGGTGACAGCCGAGGACGCTCGCCGGGGCCGCATTCCTCGGGGTCCCCACGCCGACGACGACGCCCTTGTAGTACCTCCTCGTGACGGCGGGACGGCGGCGTAGGTGCCCGGAGGCGATTTCGCGCGCCGCAGTGACGATGTAGGACGGCCAGCCGTTGCCGTGGGCCGGCAGGACGTCGCCGCGGAAGCCCTTTTCGTGGACCATCTGGAGGAGGACGGCCCAATGGCGGACGCCGCTCATCGCCGCGACCGCCGCTTCGGCCGTGGCGGCGTCGCCCGAACGAGTCGCCTCATCCCAGCTCTCGAGCCAACCGCAGGCGGCCGCCCCGGCGACGGCCTGGCCGAGCTCGAAGCGGTTGCTGGGCTCGCCTTCCGCTTCGAGCGAGGAGGGGTCGAAGCCGGGCGGCAGCGGCACACCCTGCAGCATCTGCGCGATGACACCGGATTCGGCGGCCGGCTGCACCGCTTCCGGCGGCATCGCTGCCAGCCATCGTTCGACGCTGACGGCGCGTAGCGATCGCCGCAAGGTCTCGTGCCCGCCCGCGGGTAGCGCGAGCGTGACGAAGACGTCGCCCTGCGGACGCAGGACGGTGATGTAGGCGGGGCGCCCGACGTAGTGAAAGGTGGTCGCCTGCTGTCCGAGGACGGTCGAGGCCTTCACCGTCGCCTTCCTTCGGTATTCGCGCAGGGTGCTGCGGTAGAGCGCTGCCGGGGTCCAGTTCATCACCAGGCCGGAGGCTTCCGGGCCGGTGACCGGATGCCCGGCATGGCGGTAGGTCAGTCCGCCGTATTCGACCTCGAAGTTGGCGTGGACGATCGACCAGCCGGGCGCGGTGTCGCGAGAAGATCCCGGCCAGGCCGGCACCGCCGCCCGCGCCGCGCTCGATCGCGACCCGGTCGCCGGCCGGGATCGGCCGTGTCGGGGACTCGCTGGCGGCGATCGCCCGCCGCATCGCGCGAGCCAGCTCCGCCTCGCCGATCGTCTTTCGCAGCTCCTCGGCGGAGGCCGGGTTGGCGGCCCGCATCCGGGCGAGTGCATCGGTTCGGGTATTGCGGATCATCGGGCCTCCTCGGCCGGTCTGGGCATCGCGGCCCGGCATTCCTGGTCGATCGGTTTCGTGGCGTCGAGTCGTTTCGCGAGCCTGCGGCGGGCGCGGTGGAGGCGCACCCGGAAGGCGCCTTGCGAGCAGCCGAGGACCCGCGCCGCCTCCCGCACCTCGAGCCCGTCCCAGGCGACCAGCCGCAAGCAGTTCGAGATCCCACCGCCGGAGGGCGGGCGGTAGGCATCTGTGCCCGCCGAGTCGGCGCTGCTGTTTTCCCCGTTGCCACGGTTCGACCACCGCAAGGATCATCGAACTCAGTGCCCCCAGCCGAACACAATGCGAACCACGCGGCGGGGATCGACGGCGGCCCGATCGCGCTGCCACGAGGGGCGATCAGGCGCCGATGACGACGGAGCCGACGCGCCCGATGCGTTCGAAGTGATCGTCGCAGGTCAGCACGGTGCTGCCGTTCCGAGCTGCGACAGCGGCGATCCAGATGTCGTTGGTGGGGACCGGCGTTCCCGCTTTGCGCAGCTCGGCCACGATCTCCGCGTAGTGCCGGCTTGCCTCTGAGTCGACCGGGAGCACCTGGACGACGGGGTTGTCGAGAAAGGCTTCCAGCTCGGCTTCGTTGCGCCCTCGACTGCCACCCAGCAGGAAGCCGGTGCGCAACTCGCCGAGCGTAACGGTCGGAACGCCCACCAGTTCGGCCCGGTCCAGGAGCGCCGCGACCTCCTCGTTTCCCCTCCGGAAGTGACTGTAGGCAGAGGTGTCGAGGCAAAAGGAGCTCAACGCCAGAGCTCCTCGTCGACCGCCTCGAACTGCGCGGTCGCATGCTCGAAGTCACGGAACTCGTCCTCGCTCCACCCTCCGGCAAGGCGACCCAAGCCATTGGAACGAACCCCCCGCGCACCCAGGCCTTGCCCCAGAAGGTCGATGACCGTCTGGTTCAGCGACTTGCCCCTGCGCCGCTTCTCGCGATCCAGGGCGTCAGCGAGATCCGCCGGGAGATTCCTGATCGTCAACGCCTTGATGGTCCCCGCCTCCTATGCATTCAGATCCTGCATTCATTCACACCCCAAGATTACTGCAAAGAGAAACGCGGGACGCTGGCAGGTCAGCAATCAGACAAAACCCCTCGACCCGTCGATTCTTTCGCGGTTCGACCACCGCAAGAAACGCTTGGCCCCTTCAGCCATGAGTGCCCCGAGCCGAACACAAGACGAACCGGACCGCTCGCATCGAGGTCGGCCCCATCGCCTTGGACCGGGACGCCGGCCGATCTCCCCGTCCCGGCGGCCGAGCGCGTGATCGAGCCGAGTGGGGCTGAAGGGTGGGCCGGCGATCAGCTGGTCAATGAGACCTCGGTCGACTCGAGCTCCCTGATGATCGTCGCGGTAACCCCGGCGACAAGAGTCGCCGGGGGGACATCACGGGTGACGACCGCACCGGCCGCGACGACGGAGCCGGCTCCGATGGTGACGCCGGGGAGGATCGTCGCGGCGGTCCCGATCCAGACGTTCGTCTCGATGGTGATGGGCGCCCCGGTGAGGTAGTCCCGCCGCTGATCGGGCGGAACGGGATGCCCGCTGGTGACCAGGTTGGTCTTGTTGGCGATCATCACTTCATCCGCGATGTCGATCGGCGCGTGGCCCGTGAACATGCACTCGTAGCCGATGTGGACATTTCGGCCGACCGTGATGTTCAGGCCGTAGTCGGCATAGAAAGGGGGGATCAGCGAGAGGGAGCCATCGACCGGCTTGCCGATCAGCTCCTCGAAGGCCCCTCGAATCTGCTCTGGTTCGTCGTAGCAATGAGAACTGAGCTTGGAAGACAACCGAGTCGCAACCTTGACCCGCCCAAATATCTCGCGGGCCTCCGGCGTCCTGGTTCTGATCCACCACCTCCGATCGTCCACCGCTGCCTTCTACCACCCGCCTCGGCGGTCCCTGAGCGCTCGGCTTGGGACCGTCGATCGAGCGGTTGCGCGTAACCCGCAAACAGATCGTCCCCCTCGGGCAAGACCTGATTCGCCGGGCACGCCAGCGTCGCAGAAGCTCCAGGGAGCCCGTCGACCTCGAACCAGGCCGAGGGCCGGTTCGACCACCGTAAAGGCCGTCGAGCCCTTCACGCACGAAACGCCCCGAGCTGGATTCGAACCAGCGGCCTATCCCTTAGGAGGGGATCGCTCTATCCAGCTGAGCTATCGGGGCTTGGAGGTGGGATTTTCACTTAGATGACGGTTCGGCGTCGAAGATGGCGCTTTGTGCGCGCCACGCGTGATCGTCGGCTCGGCAGGATCCCGTGCATGAGCGTAGCCCAGGTATTCGACATGTCCGACGCACGGGATAATGTGCTGCACATGTCCAAGATGATCCAGGTCAGAAATGTGCCCGACGAGATGCACAAGGTGCTGAAGATGCGGGCCGCCGAGGCGGGGATGACCCTCTCGGACTACATCAAGCGGGAGCTCGGCTACGTCGCCGGCAAATCGAAGATCGAGGAGATCGCGCAGAGGAACCGGGCGCGGGGCCCCTCGGGGCTGAAGACGCAGGCGATCGTCGAGATCATCCGCGAAAGCCGTGGCGAGTGATGCCGGTGATCGACGCATCGGTGGTGGTGGAGTTCCTCGCCGCGGGAGAGCACCGCGGCGTCGCGGAGGAGCGTCTGCTGGGAGGAGAACACCTCCTCTGGGTGCCGCACCTCCTCGACGCCGAGGTCGGCCAGGCCCTGCGCCGCGCGGTTCGCCGCGGCGAGCTCGACCCCGACCTCGCCGGCGAAGCGCTGTGGCAGCTCGGCGAGATGCCGCTGCGCCGGGTCTCCCACGAGCTGCTCGTCCACTACGCCTGGGCGCTGCGAGACAACGTCAGCTTCTACGACGGCCTCTACGTGGCGCTGGCGGAGATGCTCGAGGAACCGCTGGTCACCTTCGACGGCCGCTTGGCGCGGGCCGGGGTGCGCGCCGCGGTCGAGGTGCTGGGGACCGGCGGGGAACCGGCGGCTCAGGCGTAGAGGCTGTCGGAGGCGAGCTCGACGGCCCGCCGGCTCCAGAGCTTGACCTGCATGAAGATCTCGTCGCCGTAGCCCTCGAGCGCGTCGAGCGCGATCAGGGTGAAGCGCTCGCGGGAGATCTCCTCCTGGTCGACGGCCTCGCCGTCGAGCTCGGCGGTCGCGGCGACGGCGCCGCGCACCAGCGGCCGTCCCCAGACCAGGGTGACGGCGCCGGCGCGCCCGTTCTCTCCCCGCCAGCGCCCGATCACGTCGTCGTTGAGGTCCATCCGCCAGTCCCGGTTGTCCTCGGCGAGGACGTCGGTGAAGTCGGCCCGGGCTTCGAAGTCGGCCGGCTCGCCGTCGGCGGGCTGGACGTAGGAGACGTGGCCGTAGAGCTCCAGCGTTCCCTCCTCGCTCTCGGTCCGGGCCGAGCAGGGGACCCAGACGCGCCCGCCCCAGGCCCGCTCGGGGAACCAGTCGACCTCGGCCGGCACGGCCGCGCCGGCCGGCAGGTCCTCGATCGCCTCGCAGGCCGAGGCGAATGCATCGCGCAGCCGCTCGGCGAAGCGCCCGTGCGGGATCCCCTCCTGAGTGCTGTCGGCGATGAAGCGCGGGATCGGCCGCGGGTTCGGAGTCACCGTCGCACCCTACCGGCGCGGCCTCCCGCCGCCGCGCAGATCCAGGGCGGGCGCCGGCTCACGCCTCCTGGGGGACCGGGCGCAGGTGCCGGCGCAGCAGCGTCGCCGCAACCACGGCGGCGATCAGCGTCGTCGCCGCGCTGAGCAGGAAGGCGAGCTGGTAGCCGTCGGTCAGCGCCACCGCCGCCCCGACCCCCGTTCGCGAGTGGGTGTAGCTGGCGGCGACGGTGCTGAAGACGGCGAGCCCGAGCGTGCCGCCGACCAGCCGCGAGGTGTTGACGAGGCCCGAGGCGAGGCCGGTCTCCCCCGGCGCGACGCCCTGCACGGAAACGATCATCACCGGCACCATCGCCGTCCCGAAGCCGAGGGTCGTCAGCACCCCGGCGGGCAGGACGAGGTCGAGCAGGGCGCCGCCGGCACCGACGTTGCCGAGCAGGGCCAGGCCGATCGCGCCGAGCACCAGGCCGCCGGTGAGCGTGTTGGCGGCTCCGAACCGCCTCACCAGCTGCGGCGCGAAGGCCGACGCGACGAAGAAGCCGAGGGTGAGCGGCAGGAAGGCGAGCCCCGCTTCGAGCGCGTCGAGGTGGCGGACGTCCTGGAGGTAGAGCGAGACGAAGAACCACATCGAGAAGGCGCCGGCGTAGAGCAGGGCCATGACGATGTTGGCGGTGCGGATCAGCGGCCGGCGGAAGACCTCCAGCGGGATCAGGGGGTCGCTGGCCACCCGCCCCTCGTACAGGGCGAACAGCCCCAGCAGCACCACCGCGATCGCGGCCGGGAGGGTGACCCCCGGCGCCGTCCAGCCGAGCGAGTCGGTGCGGACGATCGCGTAGACGAGGGCGGTGAGGCCGGCGGTGACCAGCACGGCGCCGACCGCGTCGAAGCTGCGGTTGTGGCTCGGCGCGACCCGCGGCACGAGGGGCCGGGCGGCGAGCAGGACCGCGATCCCGACCGGGATGTTGACGAGGAAGATCGACGGCCAGCCCAGGCCCTGCGTCAGCAGCCCGCCGAAGAGCGCGCCCGAGGAGCCGCCGAGGCCGGCCATCGCCCCCCAGACGCCGAGCGCGCGGTTGCGCTCGGCGCCCTCGGCGAAGCAGGAGGCGATGATCGCCAGGCCGGCGGGGGAGATCGTCGCCGCCCCCAGCCCCTGCAGGGCGCGCGCCGCGACCAGCAGCGTCTGCGAGTCGGCGACGGCGCAGGCCAGCGAGGCGACCGTGAAGAGGGCGATGCCGCCGAGGAACACCGCGCGGTTGCCGAACAGGTCGCAGGCGCGTCCGCCCAGCATCAGGAAGCCGGCGAAGGTCAGCGTGTAGGCGTTGACCACCCACTGCAGGCCGGTGTTGGAGAAGTGGAGGGAGTTCTGGATCGAGGGCAGGGCGACGTTGACGATCGCGACGTCGAGGACGACCATGAACTGCGCCAGGCAGACGAGGAGGAGCAGGAGGTCGGAGTCTCGGCGGCTGCGGGTCCAGGGCATCGGGGGTTCCTCTCGGACGAACGGCGCTCACCGGTAGGGACGTGAGATCCGCTAGTTCGACGATCAACGTACCAGAAGTACGACGATCGTCGTATAATGACCGGACGATGGGTCCCGCCAGCGAGGCACCCGAGTATGTCCACCCAGATGTGAGCGAGTTCGAGCTCACCGCCGTCCTCCATGCGCTCAGCGACCCTCAGCGGTTGCGGATCGTGCGGGCGCTGGCCGAGAGCGAATCTGCCCTCGCCTGTGGCCGCTTCGGCCTCGAGATCTCCAAGTCGACCCGGACCCACCACTTCCGCGTCCTCCGCGAGGCCGGCATCATCGAGCAGCGCCGCGAGGGGACCAGCAGGCTCAGCACCCTGCGCCGCTCCGACATCGATGCCCGCTTCCCCGGTCTCCTGGACGCGGTGCTCAGCCCAGGCTGAGCACGCGCTTCAGAGGCACTCGCGCAGGTCCGACGCCGCCCGCTCCGGCGGGTAGACGTTGATGTCGACGCCGGTGCCGAGCTCGAAGCCGGCCTTGATCGTCAGTCGCGGGGCGATGTCGACGTGCCAGTGGAAGCGCTCGGCGCCGCGCGGGGCGGTGCGGACCCAGAGGTTCAGCTCCGGCGGGCCGTCGAAGCGGGCGGCGAGCAGCCGCAGGGCGGTGCGGATCATCGCCGCGCCGGCCTCGTCCTCGGCGAAGTCGGCGCTTTCGCGGCGGGGGATGACCCGCAGCTCGAAGGGGGAGCGCGAGGCCCAGGGGCAGACCAGCGCCGCCTCGTCGTCGATCGCGACCAGCCGCTCGCGGCGGCGCACCTCCTCGACCAGGACGTCGCCGAGCAGGCCGCTGCCGGCGGTCCGTTCGGCGTAGGCCCCGGCCCGCTCGCGCTCGCGGGCGACCGCGGCCGGCACGAACGGCAGCGCGTAGAGCTGGGCGTGGCTGTGCTCGAGCGAGGCGCCGGCGCCGCCGCCCTCGTTGACGATCAGCTGCACGTGGGACGCCTCCGCGTGGGCCCGCATCCGCCGGCGCCAGGTGGAGACGGCGTCGGCGAACTGGGCCTCGTCGAGCTCCGCCATCGCGGTCGCGTGGGTGGGCGAGTTGACCAGCACCTCATGGGCCCCGTTCGCCGGCCGCGAGGAGAAGAGGTCCGGTTCGCCGGCCTTGCGCGAGGCCAGCAGGGGGTCGCCGCTACTCGCGAACGCCCCCGCTTCCGCCCCGGTCGCCCCGGCGCGTGGCTCCCCGTGTACGCCCTCCGCGTCGGAGGAACCACGGGGCGGGGAGCCGAGGGCCGGGTAGAGGTTGGGGACGACGCGGGTGCGCCAGCCGGGGCCGTCGGGCGCGCCGCCGCCCGGGCGCAGGGCGTCCAGCTCCGGCGGGGTGCGCTCCTCGCGGCCCTCGCAGAAGGGGCAGCTCTTCCGCTTGGCGGCGCTGCCCTCGCCCTCGCGCGAGGTGGCCGCCGCGCCGAACTGGTCCGGGCGCGCGGCCCGGCCCGGGGCGAGGATCGTCCTCAGCCCGGTCAGCTGGTCGATGCGTAGCTCGGGCGCGCTCAGGACCGCGAGGGGGGGAGGTCGTCGGGCTCGGGCGTCCCCGGGTCCTCCGGGGGAGGTGGCGGCGGCGGGGTGGCCGGCGCCGGTGGCCGGGGCTGGCGCGCGGTGCCCTCCGCCCGCCCAGCCGCGCCCTTGCCGACGAACGGCTCGAGCACGTCCATCGGCAGCGGGAAGACGACGGTCGTGTTCTGGTTGCTGCCGATTTCGAGCAGGGTCTGCAGGTAGCGCAGCTGCAGCGAGGCCGGGTTGGTGCTGATGATGTCGGCCGCGTCGGTGAGCTTCTGGGCGGCCTGGAACTCGCCCTCGGAGTTGATGATCTTTGCCCGCCGCTCGCGCTCGGCCTCCGCCTGGCGGGCCATCGCCCGCTGCATCTGCTCGGGGATCTCGACGTCCTTGATCTCGACCGCGGTCACCTTCACGCCCCAGGGCTCGGTCGACTCGTCGATGATCCGCTGCAGCTCTTCGTTGAGTCGCTCACGGTCGGAGAGCAGCTGGTCCAGCTCCGCCTTGCCGAGCACCGAGCGCAGCGCCGTCTGGGCGATCTGCGAGGTCGCGACCAGGTAGTTCTCGACCTCCACGATCGCCCGGTTGGAGTCGACGACGCGGAAGTAGGCGACCGCGTTGACCCGCGAGGGTACGTTGTCGCGGGTGATCACCTCCTGCGGCGGCACGTTCAGGGTCACCGTCCGCAGGTCGACCTTGACCATCCGGTCGATCAGCGGGATCAGCAGGATCAGGCCCGGGCCCTTGGTCGCGATCAGGCGGCCGAGCCGGAAGATCACGCCGCGCTCGTACTCGCGCAGGACCCGGACCGAGAGGCCGATCACGATCAGGGCGAAGAAGAAGAGGACGACGACGATTCCTGCCACGACTTGCATCAGCTGCCTCCTTCTCGGGTCGGCTCCGCGGCCGCTGCCTCCGGGCTGACCACCAGGGTGAGCCCGTCGACCGCCTCGACCGTGACTCTATCCCCCAGCCGCGCCGGCTTCGCCCGATCGGACAGGCGGGCGCGCCAGAGCGCCCCCTCGATCCAGACCTGGCCGTCGGGATCGAGCGAGCTGCGGGCCTCGGCGGTGGCGCCGACCAGCTCCTCGACGCCGGTTCGCACCCGGGTCTCCCGCTGCGCCGCGATCACCCGGCGAGCGACGAAGTAGAAGGTGGCGGCGGAGAGCACGCCGAGCGTGATCAGCCCTGGGCCCGCGTAGTCGGCGGCGCCGCTGTCGGAGTTGAGCGCGACGACGCCGGCGGCGATGAGCCCGGCCGCCCCGATCGCCGCCAGCACGCCGCCGGTCGGCAGGACGATCTCCGCGATCAGCAGCCCGAAAGCGACGAGGGCGACGATGACGAACGCTTCCACAGCTCCGATTATCCGCTTTCCAGCGCGTAGCGACTGACGTCGGCTTCGAGTTCGGACGGTTTCGAGTAGGGGCCCTGCTTGAGGTAGACGAGTTCTCCCTCGCGGTTGTAGAACGCGGTGTCGGGGAAGCCGAGGGTGGCGCCGATCGAGGCGGCAATCTTCTTGTCGGGATCGGTGTAGCTGGGGTAGGGGACCGGCGCCTCCTTGAGGAAGGTGGCGGCGGCAGCGTCGGAGTCGTCGGAGTTGACCCCGAGGAAGGCGACCCGCTTGCCGTAGCGGGCGGAGAGCTTCTGCAGGACCGGGAACTCGAAGCGGCAGGGGCCGCACCACGAGGCCCAGACGTTGGCGACGACCGGGTAGCCCTTCAGCGCCGCGATCCGCCGTTCGTACGCCGCGGTCCCGCCCCCCAGCAGCTTGTCTGCCTGGGCGTGCAGGGCCGCCAGCGGCGCCGGCGATCCGGCCAGGGCCTTGCCGTAGTCGGGGTGCTGGCCGCCGTAGTCGCCACCGGTCGCGGAGCTGCTGCCGCAGCCGCTCCAGGCGAGTGCCGCCAGCAGCAGCGCCGTGAGGGCGATCGGGAGTGGGATTCGCCTGGTCATCCGGTCCGTGATTACAATACGTACGTTTGGTTCGCGAGTTCGCGGATCGCTGAGATCTTCGGGGGGATGGCAAAGCAAGGCCCCCCGCAGCCTCGTTCACTTGCCCCAGCCGAACGTTTCGTGTGCTCGGCGGGGGCGTACCGGAAGCCTCTGATGGCCAAGACCAGCGACGTTGCCGCGGGAGCGGCAGTTCTTTCAAGCGCAGATATCGAGCGTGCGGCAGAGTTCGCGCGCGAGCCCTTCCTGCTCGACGGCGAGGGGCCGGAGGCGCTGGCCCCGGGGACGGCGCGCCGCCGGGCCCTCGACGCGGCGCTGAGCGAGCTCGACGCCGGCGCCGAGCACCCGTCGATCGAGTGGCGGCGGGACTACTCGCTGCTGCTCGGACTCGAGCGCTTCCTCGCCGACGAACCGCCGAAGCTGCTCGACGGGGCCGAGCTCAACCCCCACCAGGTCGACGCCCTCTCCGGCACCCTGGCCGAGCTGATGGCCCAGCAGCAGGTGATCAGCGACGACGAGCGCCGCAACGGCGGCCCGGTCGGAGTCACCGCCGACGGCGAGGAGGACGTCGAGGCCGAGTCGATCGCCGACGAGGAGGCCGACGGCGACCTCGAAGGCGAGGCGGACCTCGATGACGAGGAGGGCGGGGATCTCGCCGGCGACGAGGAGCCGCGCGACTGGGAGGAGACGGCCGACGAGGACGAGGAGGTGGTCGAGGACGCGCCCGAGGACCCCGGCGCCGCCCGCCGCTTCTGGTTCGAGCACGCGACCGGTGCCGGCAAGACGGTCGCCGCGGTCGGCTTCATCGAGGCGACCAGGACCGGCGGGGTGCTGATCCTCACCCACCGCCGCAACCTGGTCGACCAGTTCATCGGCGAGATCTCCGACCGCGGCTACAAGGATCGGCTGCGGCCGCCGCTGCTCGACGGCCGCGACGACCCTGACGGGGCGATCACGGTCGAGACCTACCAGTGGTTCGTCCGCAACCACAAGAAGGTCTCCGACGCCTACGCGATCGTGATCTGCGACGAGGCGCACACCGCGCTGGGGGAGAAAACCAGCGCCTGCATCCGCGCGTGGGACGGTCCCGTCTTCATTGGCATGACCGCGACGGGGGCGCTGATCGCCCGCCACGTCGCCGACCTCTTCCCGACCCAGACCTCGCGCTTCGACCTCGCCCAGGCGGCCCGCCGCGGCGTCATCTCGCCGCTGCGCTGCCTGCGGATCCCGCCCGGCCCGGGGGTGCGGACGATCGCCAAGGTGCCGCTGCGCAAAGGCGAGGTCGACCAGGACTTCGACCAGGAGGAGCTGGCGGCGCTGCTCGACCAGGCGCCCTTCAACGTCGCGATCGCCGACCTCTACCGCTCGCGTTTCCGCAAGGTTCCCGGCGTCCTCTACACGGCCGGGGTCCAGCACGCCAAGAACGTCGCCAAGGCCTTCCGCGACGCCGGGATCAATGCCCAGGCGGTCTCCGGCGAGACGCCGAAGCGCGAGCTGGCCGAGATCCTCGCCGGCTTCGAGCGCGGCGACGTCGACGTGCTCTGCAACGCGATGCTGCTGGCCGAGGGCTGGAACTCGCCGCGGGCGACGATCTGCATGCACCTGGCGCCGACCGCCTCGCGGCGGATCTACCAGCAGCGGGTCGGCCGCGTCACCCGGCGGGCGCCGGGCAAGGAGGCGGGCCTGGTGATCGACTTCGTCCACCCGGCGACGACCCACGACGAGACGATCGTCACCCTGCACAGCCTGCTCGACCGCGACGTCTACCGCGGCGGCGCGATCGTGGTCGGGCCGGTGCGGCGCGGGCGCGGGCGCAAGGTCCGGGTCGAGCGCCGGATCGTCCCCGTCTCCAACGTCGAGGAGAAGCGAATGGAGGTGCTGGAACGCGAGATCTGGCGGATCGCGGTCGAGAACCTCGACTACCCCGAGCAGCACGCCTGGGCGGCGCTGGCGGGGGCGCGGGTCAGCACCCAGGGCTGGCGGCGGGCGCGGGCGATGCTGCAGAACGACCGCACCAAGGAGCTGCGGCGCCGCTTCCTGCTGACCTGCGTCCAGCGCAACCGCAACGCGCAGCTGCGGCTGAAAGCGCTGGGCGAGATCTCCGACCTCGGCGACCCCGAGGCCTTCGACGACGCGATCGACATCGTCGGCACCTGGAGCCGCGAGGACAAGCGGGCCGGGACCAAGACACTGCTGCAGGCGCTGGTCGACAAGCGGATCGGCCGGCGCGACCAGGCGCAGGCGTGGGTCTGGCGACTGGCCTCCTACACGCGCGAGCTGCACGAGGAGTACGCGGTGCAGCGCTGGCCGGAGACGAAGCGGCTGCTGGGCCTGCTGGTCAACTCCTCCGGCCGCGCCCACGGGCGCAACGCGCGGCGGCTGGTGCAGGCGGCGCGCAAACAGGACCGACGCCTGGCGGTGGCGTTGCTGGCCGCCGCGGTCTCCCACACGCCCGAGGGCGAGGAGGTGTTGCGCGGTGCCCGGATGCGGATGGCGCGGAAACCCTCGGCGGTCGCCCGCGAGCTGCTGCGGAACTTCCCCAAAGGCGGCAAGCGCCGGCGCAAGCGCGGCAAGCGCGGTGCGTCCCAGGGGGACGACGGAGCGGCGCCGGAGGCCGGCGAGAACCGGCGCGGGGCCGGGGCGGAGTCGGCCGAGGGCGTGAACGGGTCCGGGGCGGAGGCCGGTGGGGCGCCTGATGCCGGTACCGGGAAGAAGCCGAAGAAGGCGGCCAAACCGCGCAAACGGCGGCGGCCGAAAGCCAAGGCCAAGGCGGCGGCCGACGCCGACGACTCAGAATCGGGTCAGATGCACCTCGCCGGCACCGACGGGGACGCGCTCCCCGCCGGCGGTGAGGACGAGCAGGTAGCCACGGTCGTCGATTCCGTCGGCGACGCCTGAGCCGCCGTCCCAGACGACCTCGCGCCCGCGCAGCGCGTCGCGCTCGCGCCAGGCGGAGAGCACGGCCGCCGGCTCCGCGCCGACCCACTTCGCCAGCCGCCGGCTGAGCACAGCCGCAGCCTCCGAGAGCGCGGTCGTACTTTCCTCCGCCATGCGGCCGGAACCACGACCGCTGGCGGAGGGGTGGCCGGAGGAGGGGGTGCCGGCCTCGCCGATTGCGAGCGACGTGGCCGTCTCGCGCAGCTCCGGGGGGAACTCGTCGGGCTCGATCGTCAGGTTGAGGCCGACGCCGACCACCGCCCAGCCGTCCTGCGGGCGCGCCTCGATCAGCACGCCGGCCAGCTTGCGGCCGCCGACCTGGACGTCGTTGGGCCACTTGACCCCGCACTCGACCCCGGGCGCCAGCTGCTCGGCCGCCTCGCAGACGGCGAGCGGCGCCGCCAGCGGCAGCATCGCGTGGCGCGGGTCGACGGGCCGGACGACCGCCGAGTAGAGCAGCGCCTTGCCGGCCGGCGCGGTCCAGCTGCGTCCCTGCCGACCGCGCCCCTCGGTCTGCTCGGAGGCGGTGACGACGGTGCCATGCGGCGCCCCCTCCGCGGCGAGCTCACGCGCGCGCGTGTTGGTGGAGTCGGTTTGGCGGTAGTGGCGGTGCGGGTGGCCGAAGCTCATCGGGCCGCGTCGGCGAGCAGGGCCGCGAGCAGGCCGTCGATGTCGTGGCGCTCGGCTTCGACGGCCACGGTCAGGCCGGCGGCGCGGGCGGCGTCGCCGGTCACCGGGCCGATCGAGACGACGCGGGCGCCGGCGGGGAAGCGGTCGCCGAGGGCCTCGGCCAGGTTGGCCACAGTCGAGGACGAGGTGAAGGTGACGTAGTCGGCGCCCTGGGCGGCCTCGACCGCCTCGGCGTCGGGCTGCTCGCGGACGGTCTCATAGAGGGGGACGTCGTCGACCTCGGCGCCGCGGGCGCGCAGGGCGTCGGGGAGGATCTCCCGGGCCTCGGCGGCGCGGGCGATCAGCACCCGGCGCCCGTCCACCTCGACCCCCTCCAGCGCCTCGACCAGCGCCTCGGCGACGAAGCGCTCGGGGAGGACGTCGGCCTCGATCCCGTGCTGGCGCAGGGCGCGGGCGGTGCCGGGCCCGATCGCGGCGACGGTGGCCCCTGCGAGCGCGCGGGCGTCGCGCCCGCCCTCGGCCAGCGCCTCGAACAGCAGCCGCACGCCGTTGGGGCTGGTCAGGCAGAGCAGCGAGTACTCGCCGATCGCGGCGACGGCGGCGCGGACCGCCTCGCTCTCGATCCGCGGCTCGATCCGGATCGCCGGCAGCTCGACCACCTCGGCCCCGAGCCCGCGCAGGGTGGCGGCGAGGCCGCTGGCCTGGGCGCGGGCGCGGGTGACGACGACGCGGCGGCCGTGCAGCGGCCGGCGCTCGAGCCAGGCGAGCCGCTCGCGGCGGGCGGCGACCGGGCCGACCACGATCAGCGCCGGCGCCCCGACCTGCTCGCGCGCGACCGCCTCGGCGATCGTCCCCAGCGTCGCCGAGACGGTGCGCTGGCCGGGCCAGGTCCCACGTTCGATCGCCGCTGCCGGCTGCGCGGGGTCGCGCCCGGCGCCGATCAGCGCCGCCGCGTTCTCGCCCAGCCGCTTCACGCCCATGTAGAAGACGAGGGTGCCGGGGAAGCGGGCGAGGGCGTCCCAGTCGAGCGCGGTCTCGGCCTTGGCCGGGTCCTCGTGGCCGGTGACGAAGGCGACCGCCGAGGCGTCGTCGCGGTGGGTTACCGGGATCCCGGCGTAGGCGGGGGCGGCGACACCTGCGGTGACCCCGGGCACGACCTCGAACTCGACCCCCGCCGCGCGCAGCGCTTCCCCCTCCTCGCCGCCGCGCCCGAAGACGAACGGGTCGCCGCCCTTCAGCCGCACGACGCTGCGTCCCTCCTTCGCCGCCGCGACCAGGCGCTCGCCGATTTCCTCCTGGGGGACGGAGGGCACGCCCGGCTGCTTGCCGACGTAGACCAGCTCGGCCTCCGCGCGGGCGCCGGCCAGCGCCCCCGGCGGGATCAGCCGGTCGTAGAACACCGAGTCCGCCGCCGCGATCAGCTCCAGCGACCGCGCCGTCATCAATCCCGGATCCCCCGGCCCGGCCCCCACCAGGTACACGATCCCGCCGGCCGACGGGCCGATTTCGGCCCCATAGCTCACGTTTTCGTCCCGTCGGCGGGCTGTTCGGCGCGGTCGAGCAGATCGCGGGCGCCGGCGGCGAGCAGGCGCCCGGCGAGCAGGACGCCGGCGGCGGCGGGCTCGGCCGCGTCCGCGTCGAGGCGGTCGCGCAGCCACTCGCTGCCGTCGGGGAGGCCGACGAAGGCGTCGATCGCGAGCGCCTCGCCGTCGACCCGGGCGTGAACGCCGATCGGGGTCGCGCAGGTGGCTTCGAGCAGCGCCACGACGGCGCGCTCGGCGGTCAGCTCGCGCATCGCCGCGAGGTCGGTGACGGCTCCGACTGCCGCCAGCGTCGCCTCGTCGCCGGCCCGGATCTGCAGCGCCAGCGTCCCCTGGCCTGGTGCAGGCACCATCGTCTCGGCCTGGATCGCGGAGCCGATCTCCGCCTCCCGCCCCAGTCGCCGCAGCCCGGCGGCGGCGAGGACGATCGCGTCGAGGTCCCCCTCGGCCAGCTTGCGCAGGCGGGTGTCGACGTTGCCGTGCAGCTCCTCCACCCGCAGGTCCGGCCGCGCCGCCAGCAGCTGGGCGCGGCGGCGCAGGCTGGCGGTTCCTACCCGGGCGCCCTCGGGAGCGTTCTCGAGCGAGCCCCCGGCGCCGATCCAGACGTCGAGCGGGTCCTCGCGCGCCGGCACGGCGGCGATCTCCAGCCCCCCGGGCAGGTCGCCCGGCAGGTCCTTGGCGGAGTGGACGCCGAGATCGGCCTCGCCCGCCAGCAGCGCCCGCTCGACCCCGCGCACGAAGCGCGACTTGTCGCCCGGCTCGCCGCCTGAGGAGACCTCGACCAGTTCAGCCCCGCCCAGCAGCTCGCCGACCTGGCCCGCCTGGGCGAGGGCGAGGGCGCTACCTCTGGTGGCGATGCGCAGGGCCAAGCACGCCTCAGCCCTTGCGGCGCAGTTCGGTGACGTCGGCGCTGTGCTCGCCCTCGGGCTCGGTCTCGACGTCGAGACCGAACAGCTCGCGCAGGGCGCTGATGTGGGCATAGGCGTCCTCGTCGCCGGCGGAGCGCCGCATCCGCAGGGTCGGCTCGTGCAGCAGCCGCGAGGCGATCGCCTTCGCCATCGCCTCCACCCGCGTCCGATCGGCCTCGCCGAGGCTCTCCCAGCGACTCTCGTTCTCGGCCAGCACCCGCCGCACGACCTCGTCGCCACGTTCGCGCAGGGCGGCGATCGTCGGCATCACCTCCAGCGAGGCGAGCCAGCGCTGGAAGCGGTCCAGCTCGGCCTCGATGATCCGCTCCGCCCGCTTCGCCTCGGCCTCGCGGCCGTTGGCGTTGCGCTCGGCGATCTGCTGGACGTCATCGATGTCGAAGACGCTGACTCCGGAAACCTCGCGGCAGGCCGGCTCGATGTCGCGCGGCACCGCCAGGTCGATTGCCAGCAGCGGCCGTCCCTCGCGCCCCTCCATCACCTGCGCGAGGTCGTCGCTCTCGACGATGTGGTGCGGCGAGTTGGTGGCGGAGACGACGATGTCGACGTCACGCAGCTGCTCCGGCAGATCCTCGAAGCGGACCGCCTGGCCCTCGAAGCGCTGGGCGAGGCCGATCGCGCGGTCGTAGTGGCGGTTGGCGACGAAGACGGTGTGGACGCCGCGGGCGACCAGGGCGCGGGCCACCAGCTCGGCGGTCTCGCCGGCACCGACCATCAGCACCCGCCGCTGGGAGAGGTCGCCGAGCGAGCGGCGCGCCAGCTCGACCGCGACGGAGGGGATCGAGACGCCCTTCTCGCTGATCCCGGTCTCGTCCCGCGCCCGGCCGCCGGCGGTCAGCGCCGCGCGGAAGAGCCGGTTGAGGATCGGCCCGGTCACGTTCTCGACCAGGGCCAGCTCGTAGGCGCGTTTGACCTGCCCCTGGATCTCGGCCTCGCCGAGGATCATCGAGTCGAGGCCGGCGGTGACCCGCAGCAGGTGGCGGGCGGCGGCGGTGGAGCGCAGCGAGTAGAGGTGGCCGAGCAGCTCGGTCGGGCGGATCTCGGCCTGGCGGCTGAGCACGCCGAGCGCTGTCGACTCGGCCTCGACCGGGTCGGAGACGATCAGGTAGAGCTCGGTCCGGTTGCAGGTGGAGATCGCCGCCGCCTCGTGGATGCCGGCCGCCTCGGTCAGTTCGCGGAGGGCGCCGGCGGCGCGCCCCTCGGTCAGCGAGAGGCGCTCGCGCAGGTCCAGCGGCGCGGTTTTGTGGGAGACGCCGAGCGCCAGCAGCTCGTCGGGCATCAGGCGCCCACCCCCTCGCGCTCCTCCTCGTCCTTGCGCTGTTCGGCGAAGCTCGCCAGCTCGCGCAGCTCACGCTCGATCCGCTGCACTTTGGCGGCCATGATCGCGACGTAGACGACGAGCAGGACGACGAAGACGATGTAGGCGCCGGCGACGTACTTGCCGCTTTCGCCGAGCGGCAGCGCGGGCGTCGCGGCCAGCAGCGAGAGCATCAGCTCACCTCCGGGGCGATCCGCGAGCTCGCCCCGCTCGACGGCGCGTCGATCGCGCGGCGCAGCCGCTTGACCTGGCCGGAGGCGCTCTTCGCCGCCAGCTCGAACTTGACCAGCGTCAGCCAGAGCAGCGCGATCGACGCCAGGCAGCAGAGGAAGGTGAACATCATCGAGCCGGGCAGGCCGCCGTTGGTGGTGGCGAAGACGCGCGGGTGGACGAGGCTCTGGGCCATCCGCACGGCCATGAAGTTGAGCGGCACGAAAGCGCCGGCGGTGATCGCGAAGACCGAGGCGTAGCGGGCCTGGCGCTCGCGGTCCTCGATCGCGTAGCGGAAGGGGTAGTAGGTCGCGTACATGAGGAAGACGATCAGGAAGCTGACCAGGGTCGGCTCGTCCCAGACCCACCAGTGGCCCCACGAGGCCTTGGCCCAGATCGAGCCGGTGATCAGCACCGCGACGCCGAAGATCACCGAGATGTGGATCGAGACGTAGGAGTAGGCGTCCCAGCGGCTGTCGCCGCTTCGCAGGTGGGCGATCGCGAAGCCGCCGCCGACGATGAAGCCGAGCAGGGCGACGATCGCGAGCGGCACGTGCAGGTAGAAGATCTTCTGGACGAAGCCCTGGTCGGCGTCCAGCGGCGCGTAGTAGAAGACCAGCGCCAGCGATGCCGCGATCGCCGCCACGGTGGCGATCGAAAGTGGTCTCAGTCCTTTGCCGTACATGCGTCGCGTCGTCGCTGGGAGGGGCGTCGTCGGGCGGCTCAGTCCTCGAGGAGGAAGTCGAACACCGCGTAGCCCAGCAGGGCGAAGATCAGATCGTATAGGCAGAGCACCGCAAGCCAGGTGCCGAAGCGGTGGTAGCCGGGCCCGCCCACCGCCATCAGCGGCTCGGTGGCGCCGGTCGCGGCGATCATCAGCGGCACCACCAGCGGCAGCAGGACGAGCGGCACCAGCAGGTCGCGGGCGCTGGAGTTGACCGCCATCGAGGAGATCAGGGTGCCGGTCGCGGCGAGCCCGAGGTCGGCCAGCACCAGGACCGCGGCCAGCGGCCCCAGCGCCCCGGCCGAGTCGAGGAAGAAGAGGGCGAAGATCGGCACCGCGACCAGCTCCAGGGCGATCAGGTAGATCAGCAGCGCCGCCGCCTTGGCGGCGAAGAGGACGCTGCGGTCGATCGGCGCCAGGCGGATCGCGTCGAAGCCGCCCTCTTCGCGCTCGGCGACGAAGATGCGGTTGATCCCCAGCACGGCGGCGAACAGCAGCGTCGCCCACAGCACGCCGGCGGCGAGGCTGCCGGCGAGGCTGGTGCGGTCGAGGCCGAAGCGGAAGATGACGAAGGTGGTGACGGAGAACAGCGCCATCGCCGGCAGCGACTGCAGGGTGCGCAGCTCCGAGCGCAGGTCCTTGCCGAGGATCGCCGCGAAGGCGGCGCGCGAGGAGGTCAAGAGACCACCGCCGTCTGGCCGATGCCGAGCCTCAGCACCCGGTCGGCCTCGGGCAGGAAGCGCTCGGCGTCGTGGGTGACGATCACCCGTGCCCGCTCGCCGCCCGGCCCGATCAGCCCCTGCGCCAGCTCACGGCCCTCGACGTCGAGGTTGGAGTCGGGCTCGTCGAGCAGCAGCAGCGCCGGCCGGTGCAGGACGCAGCGGCAGATCGCCAGCCGCTGCCGCATCCCGGCCGAGAACTCGGCGACGCGGCCGTCGGCGCGGCGCTCCATCCCGACCGCCGCCAGCAGCTCGGCGATCCGCTGCTCGGCGTCGGCGCGCTCGATCCCGTGCAGGCGGGCGTGGAAGCGCAGGTTCTCACGGCCGGTGAGGTCGCGGTAGAGCAGCGGCTCGTGGCCGAGGTAGCCGATCCGGCCGCGCAGCTTCCAGGCCTCGCGCGGCAGCGAGCAGCCGAGCACGCGGACCTCGCCGCCGCTGGGACGCAGCAGCGTCGCCAGGATCCGCAGCAGCGTCGTCTTGCCGGCGCCGTTGGGCCCGAGCACGACCATCGACTCGCCGGCTGCGAGCTCGAACTCGATGCCGTCGAGCGCGGTCCGTTCGCCGTACTCGCGCCGCAGGCCCGCGACGGCGATCGCGGGCCCGGCAATTTCCTGCTCGGGAGCCATCTTTCGGTGATTGTGATGCCTCACCGTGATCTAGGCTGCCGCGCTATCCCCGCCAGGCACCCTGCCGGGGTCTCGACAAGGAGGATTGGATGAGGAAGAGGAATCGGATGGTCGCGCTCCCGGTGGCGGTCGTCGCGGCGCTGGCGGTGGCCGTTCCCGTGTTCGCCGCCGGCCCCGGCCAGACGGTCAAGGTGAAGTCCAAGATCACGATCGGCGCGGTCGGCTACCAGGGCAAGGTCAAGGCCTCGAACTCGAACTGCGTCGGCGAACGGGTCGTCGTCCTCAAGCAGAAGCGCCACGGCGTCCTCAGCCGGGTCAAGTCGAAGCCCAACGGCAACTGGAAGGCCGACCTCGACGAACTGAACGAAAAGATCAGGATCCCGGCCAAGGTCTTCGCCGAAGTGAAGCCGATGACCCAGGCCACCGCGGGGCCGATCTACAAGTGCCTCGCCGCCAGGTCGCGCACGGTGGAAATCGCCGGCGGCTGATCAGCGGCGCTTGCGGAGGGTGCGCCGGCCGACTACCAGCAGCGGCCCGGCGCCCTCCCGCAGGGCCTTCGTCCGCACCGCCCCCTTGCCGTAGAGCGCCTTCGCCGAGGCGCGCACCGCTTCGCCCAGGGTGCGGTCGTAGGGGTGCCACCAGAAGTCGCGGGCGAAGCCCGCCTCCCAGGCGTTCATCTTGATGTTCACGCACTCGTAGAAGCCGAATTTCGAGTGCGAGCGGCCGACGCCCGAGTCCTTGACGCCGCCCCAGGAGCACTGGCAGGTGCCGTGGCTGAAGGAGTGGTCGTTGATCCAGACCATCCCGGACTCGATCCGCCTGGCGATCCGCTCGCCGCGCTGGCGGTCCTTGGTCCAGACCGAGGCGCCGAGGCCGAACTCGGAGTCGTTGGCGAGGTCGATCGCCTCCTGCTCGGAGTCGACGACGACGATCGGGAGCACCGGGCCGAAGACCTCCTCGCGCATGATCCGCATCTCGTGGGTGACTCCGGTGAGGACGGTCGGGGCGACGAAGCGCCCGGGGAGGCCGGGGACCTCGGTCGGCCCGCCGCAGAGCTTGGTGGCGCCGGCGGCGACCGCGTCCTCGATCAGCTCGGCGACGATCTCGTACTGGCCTCCGGAGGTCATCGGCCCGATCTCCGTCTCCCACTCGAGCGGGTCGCCGAGCCGCAGCCGCCCGGCCTCGCGGGCGACCCCCTCGACGAAGCGGTCGGCGACCTCGCGCAGCACGTAGACGCGCTCGATCCCCGAGCAGGTCTGGCCGGCGTTGGCGAAGCCGCCCCAGACCGCGCCGGAGACGGCGTTGGGCAGGTCGGCGTCGGCGCAGACGATCATCGGGTCCTTGCCGCCCAGCTCGAGGACGCTGCCCTTGAGCTCGGCGGCGCAGACCTGGCCGACGTGGCGGCCGACCTCGACCGAGCCGGTGAAGAAGATCTTGCCGGCGCTGGAGCGGGCCAGCGCCTCGCCGACCGCGCCGCCGCCGTGGACGACCCGGACCAGGCCCTCGGGGAGCCCGGCCTTCTCGAACACGGCGCGGATCCGCTCGCCCAGCAGCGGCGTCAGGCTGGCCGGCTTGAGGACGACGCCGTTGCCGGCCATCAGCGCGATCGCGACCTCGCCGAAGGGGATCGACCACGGGTAGTTCCAGGGCGCGATCACCCCGACCACGCCGATCGGCTCGTAGGAGAAGTGGGCGCTCTTGGAGAGGGCGAAGGCCTGGGTCATCCGCACCCTCTCGTCCGCCAGCAGCTTCTGGCCGGCCTTCGCGCACCAGTGCAGGGCGTCCACCGTGGGCAGCAGCTCCATCGTGTACGCCTCGACCCGGGGCTTGCCCTGCTCCCTGACGAGCAGCTCGGCGATCTCGTCGATCTCCTCGAGCAGCGCGTCGGCGGCGCGGCGCATGTAGCCGGCTCGCGTCTTCAGCGACAGCTCCGCCCAGGCGGGCTGGATCCGGGCGACGTCGTCGACGACGGCCTGGACCTGCTCCGGCACGATCGTCGGGACCGAGCCGACCAGCTCGCCGGTGGCCGGGTTGAACGACTCCAGGGTGGACACGGACGCGGGTGCCTGCGCAGCGCTCTCCATCGGTCGAGTCTAAGGTCCCTCATACTCACCCGGGTGGCCGACCAGCTCTTCGATACCGGCGACGGCCGGGCTTCGGAAGCGTCAAGCCCGGCCGGGCCGGTGCCGGCTGACGCCCCGCTCGCGGTGCGGATGCGGCCGCGCAGCCTCGACGAGATCCTCGGGCAGGAGCACGTCGTCGGCCCCGGGTCGGCGCTGCGGCAGGCGATCGAATCCGGCAAGCCGCACAGCGCGATCCTCTACGGGCCGCCGGGGGCGGGCAAGACGACGCTGGCGCGGATCGCCGCCGCCGGGGCCGAAGGGGCGTTCGAGGAGCAGTCGGCGGTCAACGCCGGCAAGGCGGAGATCCGCGGGGTGATCGAGCGGGCGCGGGAGCGCAGGAGGGCGGCGGGGCGGCCGACGGTCCTCTTCCTCGACGAGATCCACCGCTTCAACAAGGCCCAGCAGGACGCGCTGCTGCCGGCGGTCGAGGAAGGGCTGCTGACGCTGATCGGGGCAACCACCGAGAACCCGTACTTCGAGGTCAACTCGGCACTGCTCTCGCGGGCGCAGGTCTACGAGCTGCGGCCGCTGGAGCCCGGGCAGGTGGAGGAGCTGCTGCGCCGCGCGCTGGCCGACCCCGGGCGGGGGATCGCCGCGCCGCCGCCGGTCTCCGCGGAGGCGCTGGCGATGCTGGCGACGCGCAGCGGCGGCGACGCCCGCGTCGCCCTCTCGGCGCTGGAGCGGGCGGTGGAGCGGGCCGGCGGGGCCGCGGTCGAGGTCGCCGCGGCCGAGGACGCCCTGCAGCGGCGGGCGATCGACTACGACCGCCAGGGGGACCGTCACTACGACTTCGTCTCGGCCTGGATCAAGGCGACCCGCGGCTCCGACGTCGATGCCTCCCTCTACTACCTGGCGGTGATGCTGGAGGGCGGCGAGGACCCTCGCTTCATCGCCCGGCGCATGGTCATCCTCGCCTCCGAGGACATCGGCAACGCTGACCCTCAGGCGCTGCTGGTCGCCGACGCGGCGGCGCGGGCGGTCGACCGGGTGGGGCTGCCGGAGTGCGCGCTCAACCTCGCCCAGGCGGCCGTCCACCTCGCCCTCGCACCGAAGTCCAACGCCTCCTACAAGGCGCTCGCCGCCGCCCGCGCCGAGGTCCGCGCGAACGGCGCCCAGACCCCGCCGGACTACCTGCGCGACGCCCACTACCCCGGCGCCGAGAAGCTCGGCCGTGGCAGTGGCTACCGCTATGCCCACGACGAGCCGGGCGGCGTCGGCGACCAGCGGCTGCTGCCCGAGGGACTCGCGGGCCGCCGTTTCTACGCCCCCACCGACCGCGGCCACGAGGCCGAGCTGGGCCGCCGGCTGGAGGAGCTGCGCCGGCGCCTCGGCAAGCCCTGAACCCAGCGCAACTTCACCGGTACGCCGGTGTTTCAGAGGTCGGCTTTCCAAGCTATAGCCAGGGAGAGCCGAAACTCCGGCCGGAGACCTGGACTGGGGGTCTCCGGCCGGGATTCAGAACAGGGGGGAGAGGGCGTCGGGTTTGACTGGGCTCGGCGCCCTCTGCATGTCCGGGCAGCCTCTAAGGTGCGCATATGACCGAGCACCGAGAGCAGCGGCTGCGGCTGGGAGGGATGGCCCTGCGCAACGGGCTGCTGATCCACGGCCCGACCCACTGGGCCGTCGCCGTGCGCGATGCCGAGGGCCGGATCCAGGTCGCCTCCGAGCGCAAGCCGGAGCTGGCCCCGCGCCTGGTCGCCAGGATGCCGGGGCTTCGCGGGCCGCTGAAACTGGCCGAGGCGCTGGCGGTGCTGCCGCTGGCTCGGCGGCGGCTGCCGGCGGTGCGGCTGCCCTTCGAGGACCGCCGGGTGATCGCAGCGGTCGTCGCCACCCTGGCGCTGACCGGGCTGCTGCGCCGCGGCGGGCGGCGCCCCTCGGCGCTGCGTGAGGGGGCGATCCAGGCGATCGGCGCGGTCCCCGCCGTGGTCGCGCTCAGCGACCGCGACCTGGCTGCCTACCACGGGGTCGAGCACAAGTCGATCGCCGCCTACGAGCAGGGGATCGACGACGTCGCCTCCGTTCCCAAGGAGCACGACCGCTGCGGCTCCAACCTGATCGTCCCGATGATGCTGCTCTCTGCGGCCGGCACGCTCCTGCTGGAGCGGGTGGTCGAGCGCCCGAGCGCCGCCGCGCGCGCCGTCACCGGGCTCGCCGGCGCCTCGATCGCGGTCGAGATGTTCGCCTGGAGCGACCGCCACCACGGCGAGCCGCTTGCCGAGGCCTTCCACACCCCGGGGCGCGAGATCCAGCGCCACCTGGCGACCCGCGAGCCGACCGCCACGCAGCTCGAAGTCGCCCGGGCGGCGATGGACGAGATCCTCCGGGTCGAGGGCGGCGAGGGCGGCGGGGACGAGCTGCCCCCGGCCGCATAGACTGGCGCCCGTGTTCGGAAGGATCGACCACATCGGAGTCGCCGTCGAGGACATCGACGCCGCCGTCGCCCTCTACCGGGACAGCCTCGGGATGCCGCTCGCGCACCGCGAGACGATCGAGTCCCAGGGGGTCGAGGCGGTCCTGCTCGACGTCGGCGACAGCCACGTCGAGCTACTGGCGCCGACCGGCGCCGACACGCCCGTCGGCAAGTTCATGGCCAAGAACGGCCCCGGCCTGCACCACGTCGCCTACGGGGTCGAGGACATCGACGCTGCCCTCGAGCGGCTCGAGGCGGCCGGGCTGAAGCTGATCGATCGCGAGCCGCGGATCGGCATCCGCGGCAGCCGCGTCGCCTTCCTCCACCCCCGTTCGACCGACGGGGTGCTGACCGAGATCGTCGAACCCGCAGGAGGGCACTGATGGCAGACGCACAGCGAGTCGAGATCGGATTCGAGGGCGGCCAGGTGATCTCCGCCCGGCTCGCCGACGACGACCTCAAGGAGCTGCGCAAGCAGCTCGAGCACGGCGGCTGGCACGATCTCCACACCGAGGACGGGGTGATCGCCGTCTACCTCGGCAAGGTCGCCTTCCTGCGGATCGAGTCCGGCGCCCACCGGGTCGGCTTCAGCTCCGGCGGCTGATGCGCCCGCGGCTGCTGCTGGGCGCCGCCACCGCCGCGATCCTCGGGGCCGCCCTCTGGTGGCGCAAGAACCCCTCCGCCTGTCCCTACGGGCAGCGCTTCTGGGTCGAAGCCCCGCACCCGATCATCACCCGGGAGCGACTGCGCGCCGTCCTGCGCCCCGAGGCCGGCGAGCGCCTGCTGGAGGTCGGCGTCGGCACCGGCTACTACAGCCTCGACCTGGCGGAGTGGGCCGGGCCGGGCGGCGCGGTCGAGCTGTTCGACCTGCAGCAGGAGTTCCTCGACCACGTGATGCGCGGGGCCGCCGAGCGCGGCCTGGCGAACCTGGTCCCGACCCGCGGCGACGCCACCGACCTCCCCTACGCGGACGCCTCGGTCGACGCCGTCGTCCTCACCGCCGTGCTCGGCGAGATCCCCGACTCGGCCGCGGCCCTGCGCGAGATCCGCCGCGTCCTGCGGCCCGGCGGCCGGCTCGTCGTCGGCGAGCTGTTCGGCGACCCGCACTTCACCACCCGCGCCAGCCTCGAGCGGCTGGGCGCTGCGGCCGGCCTGCGCCTCGAGGAGCGCTCCGGCAACTGGTTCGGCTACTTCGCCCGCCTGACCCCGGCTTGAGGCGCTAGTCGCGCGGGGCGTAGCGGTTGTGCAGCATCAGGGCGTTGCCGGCCGGGTCGCGGAAGAAGGCCATGTGGCAGACGCCGCTGTCGAGGGTCTCGGCCGGGAACTCGACGCCCGCCGCTTCGAGGTTGGCGCGGGCGGCCTCGACGTCGCCGACGTGGAGGGCGATCGGGTGGCCGCTCGGCTTGAACTCCTGGCCGACCGAGGCGGCGTCCATCAGCTGCAGGGTGAGGTTGCCGGTCTCGAACTCGCCGCCTGGGAGTTTCCCGTAGTCGGCCGAGTGCTCCAGCCCCAGCACGTTGCCGTAGAACTCGACCGCGGCCGGGTAGTCGTCGACGAATACGGTGGCGAAATCGACACCGGTGACGTCGCTCGGGGTGCTCATCCTCACGCCTCCTCGTTGTCGGGATTGCAGACGTCCGGCTCATGCCCCTCGAGCGCCTTGGCCAGCAGGTCGCGCAGCCGGGCGCGCTCGGAGGAGCTGAGGTTGCCGAGGACCTCGTCCTCGAGGCCCGCGAGCTTGCCTTCGGCCTCCTGCAGGGCCTCGATCCCGGCCGGGGTGATCTCGACCAGGTGGCGTCGGCGGTCGGCGGGGTCGCGGCGGCGCTCGACGTAGCCCTGCTCATCGAGGTCGTTGAGCAGGATCACGCAGTTGTTGGCGTCGAGCATCAGGCTCTGGCCGAGCGCCTGCTGCAGGCAGCCCTGGTGCGAATGGAGGTGGTCGAGGGCGATCAGCTGCTTCAGGCCCATCCCGATCACGTCCTTGGTGGCGCGGCGGTAGACGACGCGGGAGAGCTGGGTGAGGAGGCCGATCGAGTCGGTGGCGGTGGCCGGGTTCATGGCTGCGCGGGCACGGGATTACAAACTCGTAACTAAATTAATGATCGTCACTGCTACAGTGACGATCCCATGTCACTCACGAATACCAACAGCCTAGAGCAAGCCAACCCCAACTCCGACCGCTCGCGCTGGGTCGCGCTCGTCGTCCTCTGCGTCGGGATGCTGATGATCGTCCTCGACGCGACGATCGTCAACGTCGCCCTGCCCTCGATCCAGGGCGACCTCGGCTTCTCCCAGTCCAGCCTCGCCTGGGTCGTCAACGCCTACCTGATCGCCTTCGGCGGGCTGCTGCTGCTGGCCGGCCGCCTCGGCGACCTGCTCGGTCGCCGCAGCGTCTTCCTCGCCGGCCTCGCCGTCTTCACCGCCGCCTCGCTGGCCTGCGGGCTGGCCCAGAGCCAGGAGGTGCTGGTCGCCGCCCGCTTCGTCCAGGGCGTCGGCGGCGCGATGACCTCGGCGGTGATCCTCGGGATGATCGTGACGATGTTCCCCGAGCCGGGGGAGCAGGCGAAGGCGATCGGCGTCTACAGCTTCGTCGCCTCCGCCGGCGGCTCGATCGGCCTGCTGGCCGGTGGCGCCATCACCGAGGCGATCAACTGGCACTGGATCTTCTTCGTCAACCTGCCGATCGCCCTCGTCACCGGCGTCTTCGCGGTGCGGCAGTTGCAGCGCGACCGCGGCCTCGGCCTCCGCCACGGCGCCGACGTTCCCGGCGCGCTGCTGATCGTCTCCGCGCTGATGCTCGGCGTCTACACGATCGTCAAGGCCAGCGACTACGGCTGGGGCTCCGCCCACACGCTCGGCTTCGGCGCCGGCGCGGCGGCGCTGCTGGCCGCCTTCGTCTGGCGCGAGGCGCGCGCGGCGCAGCCGCTGGTGCCGCTGCGGATCTTCCGCTCGCGCAACCTCTCCGGCGCCAACGCGATCCAGGCGCTGATGGTCGCCGGGATGTTCGGGATGTTCTTCCTCGGCGCCCTCTACCTGCAGCAGGTGCTGGGCTTCACCTCGCTCGAGGTCGGCCTCGGCTTCCTGCCGGTGACGGCGATCATCGGCACCCTCTCGCTCGGCTTCTCGGCGAAACTGAACCTGCGCTTCGGGCCGCGGGCGACGCTGCTGCCGGGCCTGGTGGCGATCGTAGCCGGGCTGCTGCTGTTCTCGCGGATCAGCGTCGACGGCAGCTACTGGAGCGAAGTGCTGCCGGCGATGGTCCTGATCGGCACCGGCGCCGGGCTCTCGTTCCCGTCGCTGATGAGCCTGGCGATGTCGGGGGTCGAGCGCAGCGACGCCGGCCTCGCCTCCGGCCTGGTCAACACGACGCTGCAGGTCGGCGGCGCGATCGGCCTCGCCGTGCTGGCGACGATGTCGACCAACCGCACCAGCAGCCTGCTCGCCGCCGGCCAGTCGACCGCCTCGGCCCTCACCGACGGCTACAAGCTGGCCTTCCTGATCGGCGCCGGCCTCGTCGCCGTGGCGATCGTGGTCGCCCTCACGGTCCTGCGGCCCGGCGGACCCACCGGCCGGGAGGAGGCGGTGGCCGAGGCCACCGAGGAGCCGGCCTTCTCCTCCGAGGCGCTCTGAGGACTCCCGCAGGTCTCGTGGCTCCGACCGCCGCCCGGCGGGCCTAGGCGGCCGGGGCGGCGATGTAGAGCGCCTTGGTGTGCTTCGTCTCGCTCAGTCCCGGCTCGGGGATGCCGTCTTCGCCGTGGCCGTAGACGGCGCGGCACTCGAGGCCGGCGCGCTGCAGGGCGGCGCGCATGACCTCCTCCGGGAAGTGGCGCTGGCGGTGCAGCTCCGGCGGGATCGGCGGGCCGGCCGACTCCTCCAGTGCCTCGACCTCGAAGCTGGCTTCGGTGATCGAGCCGGGCGGCGTGTCGGCGCTGCCGCGCCCGCGCCAGATCAGGCGCCGACCGCCCTTCTCGAGGACGACTTCTTCGGCGAAGAAGGTGCGGTGGGAGGTGATCGTGTTGACGTCGAAGATCAGCAGCCCGGTCGGGGCCAGGTTGGCGCCCATCGCGCTCAGCGCCGCGACCAGTTCCTCCTCGTCGAGCAGGTAGTTGACGGCGTCGTCGAGGCACATCACCAGGTCGAACTCGCCCACCTTGGGCAGCTCTCGCATGTCGGAGACGAAGAACTCGACCTCCTCGCCGACCTTCGAGCGGGCGATCTCGACCATCGCGGCCGAGATGTCGCAGCCGGTCACCTTCCAGCCACGCTCCAACATCGGGAGGAAGCTCTTGCCGGTGCCGCAGGCGACGTCGAGCAGGTTGTTGCCGCGCAGCCCGTTCGCCTCCAGCTTCTCCACCAGCTGCCCGATCCAGAGGTCGTAGTCGTGGTGGGCGGTGAAGTCGTCGTAGACCGGGGCGATCGCCTCGTAGGCGACCTCTGCCCCGTGCTCCTCGGCCCCTGCGCTTTCGAGCTTCACGCTACGGAGACCGTCCGGCGATCAAAAGGGTTTCAGCGCTTTAGTCCACCCGCTCGGTCTTCAACTTATGTAAGTTCGTTTGATCAGAACTCCAGAGGAGCATCGCCGCGGGAACGACGATGGCTGGGAGTGGGGAGAGGCACAAAGGGTTTGCCTCCGAATGGCATATCGCTACGCGAGCAATCCGAGCGAAGCCGAGGACATAGCCCAGGATGCCCTGCTCCGCGCCTGGCGTCGGCGCTCCACTTTGCGCGACAGCGACCGCCGCAACCAGTGGCTGGCGACGATTGTCCGCAACGAGGCCTTCCGCCAGCACGCACGCGTCCGCCCCGACCCGACATCGACAATCGAGCAGCAGGAGGGGGAGGAGGACGTGGACGTGGTGTCGGCGGTCGACCGGGCCGACCTGCACGCGGCGCTGGAGCAGCTCAGCGAGCGGGACCGGCACCTGCTCGAGATGCGCTACGAGGAGGATCTGACCCAGGCCGCGATCGCCCGCCGGCTGGGGATTCCGGAAGGGACCGTGAAGGTGCGGCTGCACCGCGCCCGCAGCAAGCTCCGCCAGGTCTACGTGGTCCCGTAGGTGGCCGCATTCGGAACCGCTCTGTAGGCCCCTGTACAACGGGCGAGCCGGGCCGCGGGAAGTTCGGACCGCTGTACAAGGACGACCGGCGGTCGCGGGGGCACGATTGGGTAATGAAAACCGCGCCGCGGCAGATAGTCGCCTTCGGAGGCGGGGGCTTCTCGATGGAGTCCGGGAACCCGCTGCTCGACGACTACGTCCTCAACCTCACCGGTGCCGAGCGACCGCGGGTCTGCTTCCTGCCCTCGGCCAGCGGCGACGCCGACCACTACATCGTCCGCTTCTACCGCGCCTTCTCCGCCCACCGCTGCGAGGCCAGCCACATCTCCCTCTTCCGCCGCGAGCAGGGCCCCGAGGACCTGCGGCGCCACCTCCTCTCCCAGGACCTGATCTACGTCGGCGGCGGCAGCGTGATCAGCCTGCTCGGCGTCTGGCGCGCCCACGGCATCGACGCGATCCTGCGCGAAGCCTGGGAGGCCGGGGTGATCCTCGCCGGGCTCTCGGCCGGGTCGCTGTGCTGGTTCGCCGAGGCGGTCACCGGCTTCCACGGCGAGCCGCAGCGGCTGGAGGGCCTGGGCCTGCTGCCGTTCAGCAACTGCGTCCACTACGAGCCGGGCTCGGCCCGTCGCGACTCCTACCACCGCTTCCTGCGCGAGGGGATGCGGCCCGGCTACGCGGCCGAAGACGGCGCCGCGCTGCACTTCAACGGCACCGAGCTGTCGCGGGTCGTCTCCTCGCGCCCCGACGCCCGCGGCTACCGGCTCGACGTCTCCGGCCAGCGGGTGGTGGAGATGCGGATCGCCACCACCTACCTCGGCGACCGCGGCGCAGACCCAGCCAAACCGCTGCCGGAGGCGCTCTCCACCGCGGTCCCCGCCTGATGGGCATGGGCAGCGTCAACGGCGACGGCGGCCAGGCGCCGCTCGGGCAGGCGACGCCGGTGCGCCGCATCCTCGCCCTCGGCGGCCACGACTTCACCTCGCGCCCGCCGGACCGCGCGGTCTGCGAGCTGCTGCTGCGGCTGGCCGGCGAGCGCGGCGGCGAGCGGCCGCGGATCTGCATCCTGCCGACCGCCAGCGGCGACACCTCCGAGCAGATCGGGCGCTTCTACGCCTCCTTCGGCGAGCGCTGCTGCGAGCCCTCCGACCTCTCGCTGTTCCGGCTCGGGAGGCGGCCGATGGCGCTGCGCGACCACCTCCTCTCCCAGGACCTGATCTACGTCGGCGGCGGCAGCATGGTCAACCTGCTCGCGGTCTGGGAGGCGCACGACATCGCCTCGATCCTCAGCCTCGCCTGGCGCCGCGGGATCGTCCTCGCCGGCCAGAGCGCCGGGGCGATGTGCTGGTTCGAGGCCGGCGTCACCAAATCGTCGGGCAAGCCGCTGGTGGCGGCCGGGCTGGGCCTGCTCTCGGGCAGCCTCTGCGTCCACTACAACAACGAGCCCGAGCGCCGCGCCACCTACCTCGAGGCGGTCGCCGAGGGGATGCCGGACGGCTACGGCCTCGACGACTACGCCGGCCTGCTGTGGGAGGGAGAAGGCACTCCCTCCGCCCTCACCGCCCGCCGCGGCGCCCGCGCCTACCGCGTCTGCAGGCGCGAGGACGGCGTCTCGGAGTCGCCGCTGCCGGCGCGGTTCCTGCCCGCGCCGGCCCCGGCCGCGCTGCGTGAGGACATCGCCGAGTTCCGCCGGATCAAAACGATGCGCAAACGCGCCGGGTGGCTCGGCTGAGCCGGGGTCTCAGCCCTCGCCGGCGACAGGAGGCGCGGTCGGGTCAGCCCCCTCCTCGCCCAGTTTCTCGCGGGCGATGTAGTCCTCCGCCAGCAGCAGGTTCTCCTTCGAGCGCTCGACCACGTTGAGCAGGTCGCCCATCAGCGCGACCTCCTCGACCTGCTCCTTGACGAACCACTGCAGGAACTGCTCGGCCCGGAAGTCCTTGACCCCGCGGGCCAGCTCGAACAGGGCGAAGATCTCGTCGCTGACCCGCTTCTCCTGTTCGAGCGCCATCTTCACCGGGGCGCTGCCGTCCGCGTAGCTGGTCTGCTGGGACTTGATGTCGGGGATGTGGACCTCCTCGCCGACGTCGAGCAGGTACCGGATCATCATCATCGCGTGCTCGCGCTCCTCCAGCGCCTGGCGGTAGAAGAAGGCGGCGAGGCGGGGCAGGGTCTCGGCGTCGTAGTAGACGGCGGCGGCGACGTACTGCTGCGAGGCGGCGAACTCGTTGGAGATCTGCTCGTTGAGCGCGTCGGCAAATGACTTGTCGGACATCTCTGGTCCTCCTTGTGCGGAGCGTGGTCGGCGGGCGGGCGGCCCAAGGTAGCCGAAACGCCGAATTCGGTCGGCCGAAGCGGACTCAGATGCGCCAGCGGAAGCCGAGCGGCTCGATCGCGGGCTGCAGCGGGCTCGCGGGGAGGCCCGGCTCGGTGGCGAGCTCGGGGTTGTTGTAGCCGCCGGGAGCGACGTCGTTGGGGGTGTCGGGGTGGAAGATCGAGGCCAGGTACTGGATCTGGCCGCGGCCCTGGCCGAGCTCGGTCTGGCCGCCGCCGTAGGCGCCGATGCCGCGCTCCTCGCAGTAGTCGTAGGCGGCGAAGAGGTCGCGGATCGGGCCGAAGCGGGAGGGCTTGACGTTGACCGTCTTCGGCGGCGACCAGGGCATCGCCTCGATGTCGGCGATCGAGTGGATCGGCGCGTCCCAGGTGACCCGCTCGGAGACCGGGTCGAGCAGCGGCCTGGTCTCGGCGGTGACGTCGGGGTCCTCGAGCCAGGCGTCGGGGAAGGCCTCGATCAGCTTCGCGTAGAGCTCGGGGTCGGTCTCGACGTCGACCGGGGTGCCTTTGTAGAAGCCCTTGAGGTCGAGCGAGTCGACGGCGCCGGTCGCGACAAGGGCGGCGATCAGCTCGTCGTCCCAGTCGTTGGTCGGGTCGAGCTTGAAGCGCAGCGTCGGGTAGGCGGCGAGGCGGGCCAGCAGCGGCTCGATCGAGGAGCGCTTCTCGCTGTCGAAGCCGGCGAGGCGCATCGAGTTGACGAAGTTGAGCGGCTGCGGCTCGCGGCCGAGCGCCGCGGCGAGGTTGGTACCGGCCTGGCGCAGCGCCAGGTCCAGGGCCGCCGACTCGAAGGCCCAGCGGCGGTAGTCGGGGGAGATGTCGCTGCGCTCCGGCGGGCCGGCCGGGAAGAGGTCGATCCCGTCGAGGCGCGCGGAGAACTCGGCGAAGGTGAAGCTGCCGGCGAGCCCCTGCGGCGGCCCGTGGCCCTGCTGGGCGATGTGGTCGATGGCGTCGTAGACGACGTCTTCGCCGAGCCCCTCGTGGCCGCCGCCGCGCAGCTTGACGATCGTCGTCAGCCGTTCGAACTCGCCGATCGTGAATTCGAGGCCCTCGAACTCGCAGGACTCGATCTCGAGCGGCAGGTCGGCGATCGCGTCGAAGGAGGCCATCGCGGCGCAGCCTAGATGATCGCCATCGTCGCCCCGGGGAGTCAGCCCCAGCAGACGGCGAGTCCTCCAGTCCCGCTTTCGTCAGCTTCAAGCTCTCGGTCGCGAGAGAGGCTGCGGATTCGTCACTCGTTGCCTTTCAGCTGGGCGGGAGTGCGGTGCGGGTGGGGAGGGCGACCGCCCTCCCCACCTCTTACCGCGTCACCCGCAACGTCTTCAGCTCGCGGTCGCTGCTGCCGCGGACGTAGCCGCCGTGGGCGACGCTTTCGCGGATGTAGTCGAGCGTCTCGGCGGTGAGGCGCTCGCCGGGGAGGACGTTGGGGATCCCCGGCGGGTAGGCGGCGAGGCCCTCGGCGGCGATGCGGCCGGCGGCGGCGTCGAAGGGGACGACCTCCTGCGGTCCGAGGAAGGCTTCGCGCGGGGTCATCACCAGCTCGCCCCAGGGTGGCGGCGGCGCCAGCTTCTCCTGCGGCTCGCCCGGCTCGTCGTCGAGCAGGGCGACCGTCTGGTGCAGCGTTTCGACCAGGCGTTCGCCGGCCGCGGCGGCGGGCTCGCCGACGCCGAAGACCCCGACGACGACGTTCTCGGAGTGCAGCTCGAGGTCGATGCCGAACCTCTCGAAGGCGAGCTTGGCGAGCCGGTACCCGGTCGAGCCGGTGCCGCGGACGTCGATCGAGAGCCGCATCGGGTCCCAGCCGGCGACCCCGGCGCGGCCGACCATGCTCTGGTCGAGGACCTCGAGGCCGGGGATCATCTCGATCTGCTTGCGGGTGACGGTGATCGCCGAGAGCGCCTCCTCGAGCAGATGCGTGCCGTGGACCGCCGCCTGGCGCCGGGCGGCGTCGAGCGAGCCGGTGAGCAGGCCGCTGGGGCTGGTCGTTTCGACCAGGCTGACGCAGCGGTCGACGATGGCCGCGTCGATGCGGTCGCTGTTCCCGAGGTGGAGCATCGCCGCCTGGGTCAGGCTGCCGACGATCTTGTGGGTCGAGGAGGTGACCAGGTCGGCGCCGCAGGAGAGCGCGTCCGGCGGCAGCGAGGGGTGGAAGTGCAGGTGCGCGCCCCAGGCCTCGTCGACGACCAGCGGCACCCCGCGCGAGTGGGCGACCTCGGCCAGGGCGGGGACGTCGGCGCAGGCGCCGAAGTAGGTCGGCGAGACGACCATCGCCGCGACCGCGTCGGGCGTTTCGTCGAGGGCTGCGGCCAGCGACTCCGGGGTCAGGCCGTGGGCGATCCCCAGCTCGGGGTCCAGCTCCGGGGAGACGAAGGTCGGCCGCATCCCGCTCAGCACCATGCCGTCGATCACCGAGGTGTGGACGTTGCGCTGGATGACGACGCGGTTGCCCATGTGGGCCAGCGCCAGGCAGGTGCTGTGGTTGCCCTGGGAGGCGCCGTTGACGAGGAACCAGGTGCGGCGCGCGCCCCAGGCCCCGGCGGCGAGGATCTGCGCCTGCTGGAACGGGGTCGGTTCGGGGCCGACGTCGACCCCTTCGGTCACCGAGGGGACGTCGTTGCGCAGGCCGATGTCGCCGACCAGCTCGCGCATCGACGGGTCGGCGCCGGCGCCGCCCTTGTGCCCGGGAACCTGAAGGCGGCCGGGATTGCGCTCGGCGTAGGCGAGCACTGCATCGACGTAGGGGGTGGTCTCCTGGCCGGGATCGGGCATGGGAACGCGAGTCTACGGGCCTTGGAACCGCCGATTGGCTCAACGTTCGGCTCATCTTTTGGACATTTCCGGCCGGCCCGTTGTTGGACAATCAAGGGCATGGAGCACACCCCACACGGATACTGGCTGCAGGAGGCGGGCCCGGTCGACCCTGCGCCGCCCCTGCGGGGCGACCGCGACGCCGACGTGGTCGTCCTCGGCGGCGGCTTCACCGGGCTGTGGGCCGCCTGGCACGTCAAGCAGCTCGAGCCCGAGGCTCGGGTGGTGCTGCTCGAGGCCGACACCTGCGGCCGCGGGCCGAGTGGCCGCAACGGCGGTTTCTGCAGCACCATGTGGGTCTCGCTGGCGACGATGCGGGACCGCTGGGGAGCCGAGGCAGCGCTGGAGGTCGCCCGCGCGGCCGAGCGGGCCGTGGTCGGCATCGGCGAGTTCTGCGAGCAGGAGGGAGTCGACGCCTGGTTCCGGATGGGCGGCTACCTCCAGGTCTCCACGGCGCCGCCGCACGACGCTTCCTGGGAGCGCGCGGTCGACGCCTGCCGCGAGCTCGGGGCCCCCGAGGCGGGGCAGGCGCTCGGCCCCGAGCAGGTCGCCGCCCGCTGCGCCTCGCCGAGCTTCCGCGGCGGCGCCTACTTCCCCACCTCGGCCAGCGTCCAGCCGGCGCGGCTGGCGCTCGGCATCCGCGAGCGCCTGCTGGCGCGCGGGGTCGAGCTGTTCGAGTCGACGCCGGTGCGCTCCGTGCGCGATGCCCCCGACGGGGTCGAGGTCCGCACCGACGCCGGCACGGTGCGGGCGCGGACCGCGGTGCTGGCGATGGGCGGGGCGATGAAGAGCCGCGGCGGCCCGCTGCGGCACCGGCTGACGATCGCCTCCTCCCACATCGTGATCACCGAGCCGGTGCCGGAGCTGCTGGAGGAGATCGGCTGGACCGGCGGCGAGTGCATCACCGACAGCCGCGCCCTCGTCCACTACTTCCGCACCACCCCGGACGGGCGCATCCTCTTCGGCTGGGGCGGCGGCAGGATCGCGATGGGGGCGCGCCTGGGCGGCCGCGCCGAGGTCGACGCCGAGGTGATCGCGGCCACCGCGCAGCACCTCCACGAAACCTTCCCCGGGATCGCCGGCAAGCGCATCGAGCACGCCTGGGGCGGCCCGATCGACGCCTCCCCGACGCACCTGCCGATGATCGTGCCGCTGCGCGGCGGCCGCGCCTTCGCCGCCGCCGGCTACACCGGCAACGGCGTCGGCCCCTCGCACATGGTCGGCCGCACCCTCGCCTCGCTGGCGCTCGACCGCCGCGACGAGGCCTCCCGCCTCGCCTTCGTCGACCCCTCGCCCCCGCGCGTCCCGCCGGAGCCCTTCCACTGGGTCGGCGGAGAGGCGATCCGCCTCGGCATCCAGGTCAAGGAGGACGCCGAGATGGCCGGGAGGAGCCCGAGCAAGCTCAGCGCCGCGGTCGCCCGCGTCCCCGAGCTGATCGGCTTCCACATCGGGAGATAGGCAGCTGCGGAGTTCGCGTGCGGTCCCCTCTCACCACCGCGTGGTGACGACCTTCTTGCGCGTGTAGAACTCGACCGCGTCGGTGCCGTTGGCGTGGAGGTCGCCGTCGATCGAGTCCTTCCAGCCGGAGAAGGGGAACCAGGCGACCGGGGCGGGGACGCCGACGTTGACGCCGAGCATGCCGGCCTCGATGCCGTAGCGGTAGGCGCGGGCGGCCTCGCCGGAGCGGGTGAAGATCGAGCCGGCGTTGCCGTAGCGGGAGCCGTTGGAGAACTCCAGGGCGGCGTCGAGGTCGGCGACCTCGACCACGGCCAGCAGCGGCCCGAAGAGCTCGTCGCGGGCCAGCTCGGACTCGCGCTCGGCGACGGCGATGGTCGGGCCGAGCATCGTCCCGGCAGGGCCGCCGCCGGCCTCGCGGCCGTCCAGCAGGACCTCGGCGCCGGACGCCTCCAGCGCCCCGACGACGCGCTCGCGGGCGGGCGCGGAGACCATCGGGCAGACGTCGGTGGCGGCGTCGTCGCCGGCGCCGACGGTCAGCTCCGAGGCGGCGGCGACCAGCGCCGCGCGGACCTCGGCCTGCCGTGCCTCGTCGCCGACGATGACGCAGACCGAGCCGGCCAGGCAGCGCTGGCCGGCGGCGCCGAAGGCCGAGCCCATGATTGCCGGCATCGCCTGCCCGAGGTCGGCGTCGGGCATCACGATCAGCGAGTTCTTGGCCCCGCCGAGGGCCTGCACGCGCTTGCCGGAGGCGGCGCCGCGCTCGGCGACGAGCCGCGCGGTCTCCGCTCTGCCGACGAAGGAGATCGCGTCGATCCCCGGGTGGTCGAGCAGGCCGTTGACGGCGTCGTGGGCGCCGTGGACCAGGTTGACGACGCCGGGCGGTATCTCGGCGACCGCGTCGACCGCCTCCATGATCGTCGCCGAGGGGCGCGGGTCCGCCTCGGAGGGCTTGAGGATGAAGGAGTTGCCGCTGGCGATCGCGTAGGGGAGGAACCAGAGCGGGATCATCGCCGGGAAGTTGAAGGGGGTGATCGCGGCGACCACGCCGACCGGCTGGCGGACCATTTCCACGTCGACCCCGGCGGCGACGCCTTCCAGGTTCTCGCCCTTGAGCAGGTGCGGGATCGCCGCCGCCGACTCGACCGACTCGATGCCGCGCCCGACCTCGCCGTTGGCGTCGGGCAGGGTCTTACCCATGTCGGCGCAGACCAGCGCGGTCAGCTTCTCGCGCCGGCGCAGCAGCTCCTCGCGCAGGGCCAGCACCGCCCGCGCCCGCCGCTGCGGCGGCACCGCGCGCCAGCCCGGCTGCGCCGCTCGCGCCGCCTGCACCGCGACATCGACGGCGTCGGCGCCCGACAGCGGCACGGTCGCCACCGTCTCGCCGGTGGCGGGGTTGACGTCGGCCAGCGCCTCGACCCCCTCGACCTCGAGCCACTCGCCGCCGACGTAGTTCCGCAAGCGTGGCGCGTCGCCCTCCCGGGCTGCGGCGGTCTGGGGGTCGGTGGTCTGCGTTCGGGGGGCGGTCATGCGGGGGCTCCAGTCGGTACGGGGGTGGGGGCCGCCTCCTGGTCGGGACGCACGGCGGCCATCTTTTCGGCTCGGCGCTGCTGCCAGGTGGTGAAGCCCATCGCCGTCACCGTGACGCCGAAGAGGATCATCGCGATCACGTTGACCTCGACCGGGATGCCGCGCTGGGCGGCGCCGAAGATGTACAGGGGGAAGGTAACGGTCGTCCCCGAGTTGAAGTTGGAGATTACGAAGTCGTCGATCGAGAGGGCGAAGGCGAGCATCGCGCCGCCGAAGATGCCGGGCATGATCAGCGGCAGCGTGACCAGCCGGAAGGTGGCGAAGGGGCTGGCCCCGAGGTCTTTGGCGGCCTCCTCCAGATTGCGGTCGAAGCCGATCAGGCGCGAGCGGACGACGACGACGACGAAGCTGATGCAGAACATCACGTGGGCGATCAGCAGCGTCTGGAAGCCGAGCCGGGGGGTGCCGAGGATGAGGAAGAAGGAGAGCAGCGCCGAGCCCATCACGACCTCGGGGGTCGCCATCGGGATCGCGATCAGGAAGTTGGCGGCGCGGCGGCCGAAGAACTGGTGGCGAACCAGGGCCAGCGCCATCATCGTTCCGATCAAGGTCGAGATCAGCGTCGCCAGCAGCGCCAGCTTCAGCGAGGTGAGCAGGGCGTCGTTGAGTTCGGGGATGCCGAACGCGTTTTCCCAGTGGGCGAGGGTGAAGCCGACCCAGCTGAAGTTGTAGCGGCCGCTCGGGTTGTTGAACGAGAAGACGAAGATGACCGCGATCGGCAGCAGCATGTAGACGACGACCAGCGCGCCGACGAGGTTGACGGCGTGCTCGCGCAGCCATTTCCAGGCGCCGCTCATGCCGCCTCCTCCCCCATCAGCGCCTCGGAGCCGGCGAAGCGGATGTAGGTGATGACGATGGCCATGATCAGGGCCATCAGCACGAAGGAGAGCGCCGCCGCCGCCGGGTAGTCCGATTGTTTGAGGTAGAGCGATTGGATCACGTTGCCGATCATCTGGTTGCTCGAGCTGCCGAGGAACTGGGCGTTGATGTAGTCGCCGGTGGCGGGGATGAAGGTGAGCAGGGTGCCGGCGACGATTCCCGGCGCCGAGAGCGGCAGCGTCACCCGCATGAACGCCTGACTGGCGCTTGAGTAGAGGTCCTTGGCGGCCTCGATCAGGCGCACGTCGAGCCGCTCCAGGCTGGCGTACAAGGGCAGCACCATGAACGGCAGGTAGTTGTAGGTGAGGCCGGCGATCACCGCCGGCCCGGTCGCGAGGACGTGGCCGCTGGGGGCGAGCCCCACCGCCTTCAGCACGCTCACGACCGGGCTGTCGTCGGCGAGGATCGTCTCCCAGGCCAGGGTTCGGATCAGGTAGGTGGTGAAGAACGGCGCCACCACCGCGAACAGCATCGCGTTGCGCCACCTGCCCGCCTTGAAGGCGATCGTGTAGGCCAGCGGGTAGGCGAGCAGCAACGCGATCGCCGTTGCGATCCCCGAGTAGACGAAGGACCGCACGAACTGGGTGTCGTAGAGCGAGAGCGCGTCCGAGTAGTTCTTCCAGTGCCAGTTGAAGTGGAAGCTCCCGAACGTGCCCGCGTTCAGCGACAGTTTCCCCATGTAGTACAGGGGGACGACGAAGAAGAGGACGAGCCAGACCGCCCCCGGCCCCAGCAGGAAATATGGGACGGCCCGGCGCCTCATCGTGCTACCCGTTGAGAACCGCGTTGAAGGCGCGGTTGATGTTCTGTTCCTCTTCACCGCCGAGCGAGGGCTGGATCGAGCAGTTCTTCGTGAATGACTTGCTCGGGAAGATCAGCTGGTTCTTGGCGATTTCCGGTTCTTCCTTGAGCAGAACCTGTTTCACGCCTTCGACCGGGCTGACGTAGTTCACGTAGGCCTCGATCTGCGCCTCGTGGACCGGTTCGTACACGTAGTTGATCCAGGCCTCGGCGGCGGTCGGGTTCGGCGCCCCGACCGGGATCACCATGTTGTCCGACCAGAGGATGCAGCCTTCTTCCGGCATCCGCCATTCGAGGTTCGGGTTGTCGGCCTGCAGCTGGACCGCGTCACCCGACCAGCCGATCACCGCGGCGGCGTTGCCGTTGGTCAGGTCAGCGCCGTAGTCGTTGCCGGTGAAGCGGCGGATCTGCCCCGATTCGGCCGCCTTGCCGATTTTTTCGATCGCCTTCAGCCAGTCGGCTTCGCTCGCCTTGTCGGGGTCCTTGCCTTCGCACTTCATGACCAGCGGCACCGTGTCCCTGAGTTCGTTCAGCATCTCGACCTTGCCCTTGTACTTGGGGTTGAAGAGGTCGCAGATCGTGTGGACTTCCGGTGCCAGTTCCTTGTTGACGATCAGCCCGGTCATCCCGCTCTGCCAGGGGGCGCTGAATTCCCGGTTCGGGTCGTATTCGGGATGCTGCAGGTTCGAGACGAGGTTCTTTTCGAATTCCGGCAGCGCCGACTTGTCGAAGTTCTGGAGGTAGCCGAGTTCGTGCATTTTGTTCACCATCCAGTCGGTGACGACGAACAGGCTGCGGCCCCCCGATTCGCCCTTCGAGAGGAGCGGCTGCATCTTCGCGAAGAACTCTTCGTTGGAGTTGACGTCTTCGATGTACTTGACCTTGATCCCGGTTTCCTTTTCGAAGTCGGGGACGGTCTGCTTGTCGATGTAGAGCGGCCAGTTGGAGATCGTCAGGTTGCCGCTCGCCTTGCCTTCGAGTTCCACGGTCTTCGATTCGCCGCCGCTGCTGCTGCCGCTGCCGCCTTCGACACCGCCTCCGCCGCACGCGGCCAGGCCCAATGCCAGAACCAGCACGGCGATCAGGGCCGCCAGGGCCGGCACCCCCCTGCCAGTGATTCTCTTGCTCATCGACTCACCCTCTCTTGCTCGTTTGCAGTTTCCGCAGCTCCTGCCACAGCTCCGTCCGGCGGGGACTCGCGCACCATGTGCATGTGCTCGGGCTCCCAGCTCAGGACCACCCGGGCGCCGCCGCCCGGCAGGCGCTGGCGCTCGTCCTCGTCCGCGTTGGGGACCAGGACCGTCATCCGCACGTCCTCGCCGAGGCCGACGACGATCTGCGTCGCCGTCCCCAGGTAGAGGGAGCTCTCGACGACGCCCTCGATCCGCGGCAGGCCGTTGCCGGACGCGGCCGTGTCGCCGGCCAGCTCGACCCGCAGCTTCTCCGGCCGCACGACCGCGAAGCAGGCCTCGCCGGGGGACATCGTGCCGGTGTCGCCACCGACCTCCGGCCCCTGCTCCAGCCTCACCTGGCCGGGTCCCGAGACCGTCGCCGGCATCAGGTTGGAGACGCCGATGAAGCCGGCCACGAAGGTCGTGGTGGGCCGCTCGTAGACCTCCTCCGGCGCCGCCACCTGCTCGACCCGGCCGCGGTTCATCACCGCGATCCGGTCGCTCATCGTCAGCGCCTCCTCCTGGTCGTGGGTGACGTAGACGAAGGTGATCCCGACCTCGCGCTGGATCCGCTTCAACTCCACCTGCAGCCCCTTGCGCAGCTTCAGGTCGAGGGCGCCGAGCGGCTCGTCGAGCAGCAGCACCTTGGGCAGGTTGACCAGCGCCCGCGCCAGCGCCACCCGCTGCTGCATCCCGCCCGAGAGCTGCGAGGGGCGGCGGTTGGCGTCGGCGGCGAGGCCGACCCGCTGCAGCTCGGCGGCCACCCGCTCGGCGATCTCGTCCTTGCCGACCCCCTTGCGCTTCAGCCCGAAGGCGACGTTGGCCTCGACGCTGAGGTGGGGGAAGAGCGCGTAGCTCTGAAAGACGGTGTTGGTCGGGCGCTTGTGCGGCGGCAGCGCCGCGACGTCGTCGCCCCCGATCCGGATTTCGCCCTCGCTCGGCCGCTCGAAGCCGGCGATCATCCGCAGCGTCGTCGTCTTGCCGCAGCCGCTGGGGCCGAGCAGGGTGAAGAACTCGCCCTGCCCCAGGTCGAGGCTGAGGTCGTCGACGGCGACGAACTCGTCGAAGCGCTTGGTCACGCCACGCAGCTCGACGCTGGACGTCTGGTTCTCCATTCCCACTCCTATCTCTCCGCCGGGACCACCAGCTTGTGAATTCCTCTTTCGACCCGGAACGCTCCGGGAAGACGCGCCACTTCGCGACGGTAAGCCCCATTGGATCACCGTGCAAGTGGCGAATGTCCCAAAAGCACAGCTAAGGCTTGTACGTAATGTACAACGCCCAGGCCCGTGCTTGACCCTTTGACCACTTGCGCCTGTGCCAGACTGGCACTAGCTTTGTCCATATCGTCGTAGCCCGAGAGGAGAGTCGAATGGCCACGGCTTCACAGGCCCCAGCAGGAACCGAGCTTCAGAAGATCGCCCAGCGCCATCTGTGGATGCACTTCTCCCGGATGGGCAGCTACGGGCCCGACCACGAGATCCCGATCATCACCCGGGCCGACGGCTGCTACGTCTACGACGAGCACGGCAACCGCTACCTCGACGGGCTCTCCGGCCTCTTCTGCGTCAACGCCGGCCACGGCCGCACCGAGCTGGGCGAGGCCGCCGCGAAGCAGATCGAAGAGCTCGACTTCTTCACCCTGTGGAGCTACGCCCACCCGCGGGCGATCGAGCTCGCCGCCCGGATCGCGGCGCTCGCCCCCGGCGAACTGAACCGCGTCTTCTTCACCTCCGGCGGCTCGGAGTCGGTCGAGTCGGCGCTGAAGCTGTCGCGCAACTACCACCGGCTCCACGGCAAAGGCCAGAAGCACAAGGTGATCGCCCGCGAGGTCGCCTACCACGGCACCTCGCTCGGGGCGCTCTCGGCGACCGGCATCACCTCCCTGCGCAGCCAGTTCGAGCCGCTGACGCCGGGCGGCTGCCACGTCCCCAACACCAACGTCTACCGCTGGCCCGAGGACCGTCACCCGCTCTGGGCGGCGAACGCGATCGAGGAGCGGATCGAATTCGAGGGCCCGGAGACCGTCGCCGCGGTGATCCTCGAGCCGGTCCAGAACGCCGGCGGCTGCTTCGTCCCGCCCGACGGCTACTTCCAGCGGGTGCGCGAGATCTGCGACCGCCACGACGTGCTGATGATCTCCGACGAGGTGATCTGCGCCTGGGGCCGCCTCGGCCACTACTTCGGCTGCGAACGGTTCGGCTACCAGCCCGACATGATCACGGTCGCCAAGGGGATCACCTCCGCCTACGCTCCGATGGGAGGCGTGATCGCCTCCGACCGGGTCGCCGAGCCGTTCCTGGAGGGCAACAACTCCTTCGCCCACGGCTTCACCTTCGCCGGGCACCCGATCGCCGCCGCGGTCGCGATGGCCAACCTCGACGTCTTCGAGAACGAGGACCTCTGCGGCCACGTGCGCGCCAAGGAGAGCGAGTTCCGGCAGATGCTGGAGAGCCTCAAGGAGCTGCCGATCGTCGGCGACGTGCGCGGCGCCGGCTACTTCCACGCGATCGAGCTGGTCAAAGACAGGGACAGCAAGGAAAGCTTCAGCCACGAGGAGGCCGAGCAGCTGCTGCGCGGCTTCCTCTCCGGCGAGCTCTACAAGCGGGGCCTGATCTGCCGCGCCGACGATCGCGGCGACCCGGTGGTGCAGCTGGCGCCGCCGCTGATCGCCGACACCGAGCAGTTCGAAGAGATCCACGACGTCCTCTCGACCGTGCTCGCCGAGGCCTGGGACCGGACCGTCGGCTAGGAGAGTGCCGTGCTCACCGTCCAGAGCCTGCTCGATGAGCTCGACCTAGAACTCGCGGCCGGCTCCAAGGCCTCGGCCGCGCCGGTCCGCTGGGTCCACATCTCCGAGCTGCAGGACCCGACGCCCTGGCTCTCGGGTGGTGAGCTGATGCTGACCACGGGGATCCCGTTGGACACCGCGGCCAAGCAGCGGGCCTTCGTCAAGATCCTCGCCGACCGCAACCTCGCCGGCCTCGGCTTCGGCACCGGCTTCACCCATCGCCGCCTGCCGAAGGCGCTGGTCGACGAGGCGGAGAAGCGGGAGTTCCCACTCTTCGAGGTGCCGTACTCGACCCCGTTCATCGCGATCACCGAGAAAGCCTTCGCCCGGCTCGTCAACGAGCAGTACGAGGTGCTGCAGCGGGGGATCGCGGTCCAGCGCCGGCTCGAGCGGCTGGTCCTGGAGGAGCGCGGGCTGGAGGAAATCGCGGCGACGATCGCCTCCGCGGTCGGTGGCACCGTGGCGATCCTCGACGGCCGCGGCGAGCGGCTCGCCGGCCGCGGCTTCCGCCGCCAGCTCTCGGCTGACGCGATCGGCGGCATCCGCAAGGAGGCGCTGGCCCACGCCGCCGACGGGCACCCCTTCATCCCCTCCCACCCCTCGGTCGCGGGCCGGGCGCTCGCCCACCCGGTGGTCTCCCCCGGCGGCGGCCCGCCCCAGGCCTGGGTGGTGATCGTGCGCGACTCCGGCGGCCTCGGCGATTTCGAGCGGCTGATCCTGCAGCAGGCCGTCGCCGTCGTTGCCCTCGAGCTGATGCGCCGCCGCGTCGCCCGCGAGACCGAGCGGCGCCTGGCCGGCGACGTGCTCGCCGGGGCGCTGGGCGGCCGCATGGAGCCGAGCGAGCTGCACCGCCGGCTGGAGCCGTTCGGGATCGGCGAAGAGGCCGCCGTCCTCGTCTTCTCGCTCGAGCACCCGGCCGCCGCCTCGAGCGCCCTCGAACGGGCGCTCGCCGCCGACGCCTGCCCGGCCGTGGTGGCGCCCCACGCCACCGGCGGCCGCGAGCTGCTCTGCGCGGTGATCGACGCCGCCGACCGCGACCCGATCGACGTCGCCGCCGAGGCGCGCCGCGCGCTCGCCCCGGAACGGGGCGGGGTCCGCGTCGCCGCCAGCCGGCCGGCGCCGCCGGAGGCACTGCGCCACTCCTTCCACGAAGCGCGCTGCGCCCTCGAGGCCACCGCCTTCGACAACGGCGCCGCTCCGGAGGTCGCCTCCTGGCGGGACCTGGGCGCGTTCACGCTGCTGCTGTCGATCCAGGACGACGACGCGCTCAACCTCTACTGCGACAGCGTCCTCGGCCCGATCGAGAAGGGCGACGAGGAGTACGGCGGCGAGCTGCTGCGCTCGCTGGAGGCCTTCATCGAGCAGAACGGCCAGTGGGAGAAAGCCGCCCGCCAGGTCTACTGCCACCGGCACACGCTGCGCTACCGGATGCGCAAGGTCGAAGAGCTGACCGGCCGCGACCTCTCGCGCGCGCACGACCGGATCGAGTTTTGGTTGGCACTGCGAGCTAGGGAGTTGGTTGCATGAGAGTTGGAGTCCCGACGGAGATCAAGTCCGACGAGTACCGGGTGGCGATAACCCCGGCCGGCGTGCGCGAAATGAGCGAGCACGGCCACGAGGTGCTGGTCCAGTCCGGTGCCGGAGAGGGCAGCGCGATCCCCGACGGGGACTACGCGGCGCAGGGGGCGAAGATCGTGCCCGACGCCGCCGCGATCTTCGCCGAGGCGGAGATGATCATCCACGTCAAGGAGCTGCAGCCGGCGGAGATCGAGATGCTGCGCCCCGGCCAGCTGCTCTTCACCTACCTGCACCTCGCTCCCGACCCCGAGCAGACCCGCGCCCTCTGCGGGTCCGGCGCCACCTGCGTCGCATACGAGACGGTCGAGGACGCCCACGGGCGGCTGCCGCTGCTGGCGCCGATGAGCGAGATCGCCGGCAAGATCGCCACCCAGGCCGGCGCCCACGCGCTGGAGAAGCCGCACGGCGGCCGCGGCATCCTGCTCGGCGGCGTCCCCGGCGTCGCCGCCGCGAACGTGATGGTGATCGGCGGCGGCGTGGTCGGCATGAACGCCGCCTTCATCGCGATCGGGATGGAGGCCGACGTCTTCGTCTTCGACCGCTCGATCGACCGCCTGCGCGAGCTCGAGGTCGCCTTCGGCGGCCGCTGCTCGACCGTCTACTCGACCACCCTGGCGGTCGAGGAGATGCTGCCGCGGGCCGACCTGGTGATCGGCGCCGTCCTCGTCCACGGCGCCCGCGCGCCCTTCGTCGTGCGCCGCGAGCAGCTGGCGCTGATGAAGCCGGGCGCGGTCCTGGTCGACGTCGCGATCGACCAGGGCGGCTGCTTCGAGACCTCGCGCCCGACCACACACCGGGAGCCGACCTTCGACGTCGACGGGGTCACCCACTACTGCGTCGCGAACATGCCGGGTGCGGTGCCGATCACCTCGACTCAGGCACTCACCAACGCGACGCTGCCCTACGCGATCGCGCTCGCCGACCACGGGGTCGTCGACGCGATCCGGCGGGACCCGGGCCTGCGCCCGGGGGTCAACGTGGCGGCGGGGAAGGTCACCCACCCCGCGGTCGCGGAGGGAGTCGGCATGGACTACGTGCCGGTCGAGGAGGCCCTCGACCTCGCACCAACCTTGAAATGAGCATCCAGAGGAAGCAGAGGAAGGTCTGAATGAGCACTTACGCGGTAGTCAACCCAGCCACCGGCGAGAAGGTCAAGGAGTACCCGGAGATCGGCGACGCCGACCTGCGGGCGGCGATCGGCCGCTGTGACCAGACCTACCGGACCTGGTCGGGCTCCTCGACCGTGGCGGAGCGCGCCGCGCTCGTGCGCAGGGTCGCCGAGCTCCACAACGAGCGCAGCCAGCAGCTGGCCGAGATCATCGTCCGCGAGATGGGCAAGCCCACGGATCAGGCGGTAGGCGAGGTCGAGTTCGCCGCCGCGATCTACGAGTTCTACGCCGACAACGCCGAGGAGCTGATGGCCGACGAGCCGATCAAGCTGCTCGGCGGCGACGGGACGGCGATGGTGCGCCGCAGCGCCTTCGGCGTACTGCTCGGGATCATGCCCTGGAACTTCCCCTACTACCAGGTCGCCCGCTTCGCCGGGCCGAACCTGGTGATCGGCAACCCGATCCTGCTCAAGCACGCGCCGCAGTGCCCGGAATCGGCTGAGGCGATGCAGCAGATCTTCAGCGACGCCGGTTTCCCCGCGGGCGCCTACGAGAACATCTACGCGACCAACGAGCAGATCGAGTGGGTGCTCGCCGACCCGCGCGTGCACGGCGTCTCGGTCACCGGCTCCGAGCGCGCCGGCGCCGCCGTCGCCGAGATCGCCGGGCGCAACCTGAAGAAGGTCGTGCTCGAGCTCGGCGGCTCGGACCCCTTCATCGTGCTCAGCACCGACGACCTCGACGCCACGGTCCAGGGCGCGGTCGAGGCGCGGCTCGACAACGCCGGTCAGTCCTGCAACGCGCCCAAGCGCTTCATCGTCGTCGACGACCTCTACGACGAGTTCGTCGAGAAGGTCACGGCGGCGCTGACGGAGGCCAAGACCGGCGACCCGACCGCCGACGGGACCGCGGTCGGCCCGGTCTCCTCGGAGCGGGCGGCCGACCGGCTCGAGGACCAGCTCAAGCGGGCGGTCGAGGGCGGTGCCGAGGTTCGTGTCGGCGGCAAGCGCGACGGCAACTTCTTCGAGCCGACGCTGCTCGCCGGGATCGAGCCCGGGACCGACGCCTCCCAGGAAGAGTTCTTCGGCCCCGTCGCCCAGGTCTACCGGGTCGGATCCGAGGACGAGGCGGTCGAGCTCGCCAACCAGACTCCGTTCGGGCTCGGCTCCTACGTGTGGACCACGGACAGGGAGCAGGGCGAACGGGTCGCCGACAAGATCGAAGCCGGCATGGTCTACGTCAACCTCGTCCTCGCCGACAGTCCCGAGCTGCCGTTCGGCGGCTTCAAGCGCTCCGGCTTCGGCCGCGAGCTGGGCACTTACGGCGCCGACGAGTTCGTCAACAAAAAGCTGATCCGCAGCGCCTAGCCGCTGCCTGGCGGTGTCCTCGGGAGCACGAATAGCGCTGCTATTCGTGCTCCCTGCGTCCTTGCCAGGCAACGGCTGGCCGACGCCATATGCTGGTTGCCCTGGTAGGAACTTCTGACGATCGCCAGGGTTAAGGGGTTGCTTTGAAAACGCTTCGTCCACGTCTCCGTCTGGTGCTGTCGCTGGCGGTGATCGCCGCCGGGCTGGTCGTGATCGCGACCGCGGGGGCGGCGGAAGCCGAACCGGAAGAAGAAGTCCACCGCTGCCATGGGCGGCGGGCGACGATCGTCGGGACCAGTGGCGACGACGTGATCCACGGCACGCCGGGGCGCGACGTGATCTGGGGAGGGCCCGGCAACGACACGATCTACGGCGAGCTCGGCAACGACCTGATCTGCGGCGGCGCCGGCAACGACGTGATCCACGGCGGCCGCGGCAACGACGTCGTCGACGGCGGCAACGGCACCGACCGCGTCTACGGCGACCTCGGCGACGACAAGGTGCTCGGCGGCGCCGGCAACGGCGACGAGGTCTCCGGTGGCCTCGGCATCGACATCGCCAACGGTGGCCCCGGCAACGACGACTACGTCCATGGCGACTACGGCTGGGACCGGATGTCGGGCGGCGCCGGCAAGGGCGACGTCGCCTCCTTCGCCACCGACGTCGCCTCCGCCAAGGGGGCCGGGGTCTGGGCCTCGCTGGCCGCCCACAAGGCGTACGGTGACGGCCACGACAAGCTCTTCGGCTTCGAGGCGCTCGAAGGGTCGGCCTTCCGCGACACCCTGATCGGCAACAAGCAGGACAACGTGATCCACGGAGGGCCCGGTGACGATCACCTGTTCGGAGGCGGTGGGAGCAACACCCTCGACGGCGGCCAGGGCAGCGACACCTGCCACGGGGCCAACGGGCCCACGATCTCCTGCGGCAGGGAAGCGCCGCCGCGGGGGTCGGCCTACGTCACGCTCGACACCACCGCAACCGGTGGTGGCGCCGGCCTGCAGGTAGTCGCCGGCGGCGGCGACGACCATTTCGTCGTCGCCTACGACGAAGCCGGCGAATCCTTCGGGGTGACCGCGAAAGAACGACTCGCGGCCGGGCCCGGCTGTGTGCACCCGCCGCACCTTCCCGACCAGGTCAACTGCTCGACGCAGGGACCGGCGCGCTGGCTGATGGCCGACCTCGGCCCCGGCAACGACAGCTTCCGGGTCGAAGGCTCGCTACTGGCGGTCGGCTTCGTCCGGGTCGCCGGCGGCAACGGCAACGATGTCATCCACGGCGGCCCCGAGCCCGACCTCTTCGAGGCCGGCCACGGCGCCGACAAGCTCTACGGCGGCGCCGGCGCCGACGGCCTGGTCGGCGGCCTGCCCGGGCCGACCTACCTCTACGGCGGCGAAGGCGGCGACCTGCTGGCCGCCGGCGGCGGCTGCGCCGGCGGGGCGCTGGTCGGAGGCCCGGGCCGCGACGACGCCTCCTTCGCCGAGACCCAGGCGCATCCCGGCCTGCTGATCATCTCCTTCCCCAAGCACAGCGCCTGGGTGACCGGCGTGAAGGGCTGCCACCACGTTCGCCTCGCGCCGTCGGACGAGGACATGGAGGGCTCCTTCGACAACGACGTCCTGATCGGCAACGGCCGGCCCAACGCAATGCTGGGCCAGCCTGGCGAAGACAGCTTCTACGGCAACGGTGGCGAAGACGTGATCGACGCTCGCGACGGCGTCCGCGACAAGTGGATCCAGTGCGGGCGCGGAACCCCGGCCGCGAAGGGCAAGCCCGCCACCGGCGTGGCGGAAGGGCGCGCGCTCACCGACCCGTTCGACCCCGCGCCGTTCAAATGCGCGGTGGAAAAGAACGGCCACCCGGTGCCGGGGCTGAACGGCTGAGCGAGGGCCGCGGCGTGCGTGCGCCGGTCAGGGCGCGGCGCACCGGACTGGTCAGCGCGACCCTCTCCACTGCCACCTCGGCTTGGTGTGGTAACTCTTTGGCGAAAGCGCCAAGGGTGTCGAACGCGACGCTCGCGACCGGCGACAGAGTGTTCGGGGGGGCAGAGCAGATGGGTGCGAGCTCGACGGTGAGGTTCGGTGCAGGTGTGCAGGGTGGGTCGGGTTGATGCGCGCCGGGGGCAAGCACCGGTTCCGAGTGGTGCTCACGGGTGCGTTCTCGACCGGAACGCCGGTCGACGTGCAGGTGCCCGAGTACGCGGAATTCCAGCACCAGCTCGGCGAGAAGCTCGACGGACACGGAGACGGGACGACATGGAACCCGAAAGGGGTCCGCTGGCTGGAACAGCCCTCATACGACGAAGGGGGAGGCGGCTACTCGAACCTGGTTCCGCTGGTCCTGATCCAGCGCGAAGGGACGGAGCTGACCGACGACATCGCCTGCCGGGAGAAGGCGGCCTGGCGGCGGCGGGCGGAGGCCCTGGAGGACGGTGACGCCACCGGGGTGGAGACCCTCGGCCCCGAGCGCGAGGGGTGGGAGTGGGAGCTGAAGCGGGCCTTCGTCCAGCTCTTCGACCTCGGCGTCGGGGTGATCGTCGGCGTCTACGACGTCCGCGCGCCGTGGGGATGCTCGGCAGCGCGGGCGGCGGGACGCGTGCGCGAATGGAGCGACCTGACCAGGACCGACGGCAAGGACGTCGAGTGGCCGATCGGGGCGACCTACGAGGCGGCCGCCACGGAGTCGGTCAAGAGCTTCCGCCGAGCGGTCGCGGAATGCAAAGGGAGGCTGCCGCGGCCCTCGTTGCCCGAAAGCCTGACCGCGCCGACGGCCGGCGAGGGGGACACGAGGGAGCGCGGCCGGCTGAAATGGCTGCACCCGGTGTTCGTCCTGTCCCCCGGCCCCGCCGCCCTGCCGCGCCGGGCTCGCAGGCGGGCCCGCCCCTACAGGGCGGTCCACAGCCAGTCGGTCGGGTTCGACGGCGGGCTGTTCGTTCCCGGCGTGAAGAGGAGCGTGATGGTGCTCGCCGAGGAGCAGGAGGAAGAGGACCTCTTCGGCGCCACGACCCCGATCGGGCTGATCACCCTGAATTGGGCCTACTACGCCCTTTTCATGGACATCGACCGGGGGCTGCTGAGGCAGCTCGACGATGACCGCGACGACGGCTCGGCCTCGTTTCGCGAGTTGGAGCGGGGCGCCGTCGAGGCGCACCGCAGCTACGTGCGGGTGGCCGAGGCGAAGGCGCGCCTCGACAGCGCCCTCAACGGGCTCGGCCCCGCCCAGGTCGGCCTCTGGGAGGCGATCGCCGGCGTGACGCGGTTCGGGCTGCTGATCGAGAGCGTCGAGAGCAAGCTCGAGGTAATGCAGACGATCGCCGAAACCCGGGTCCAGCAGGCGGCGGCGGACGCCTCGCAGCGCAGCAGGCGGGTGCTCACCGTGCTCAGCACGCTGACCCTCGTCACCGTCGCGATCGCCTTGATCGGCTACGTCGTCGGAGGGCAGACCGACAAGAGCGGCCACGACACGCTGCGCGTCGCGGTCGTGGTCGGCGCCGCCGTGGTCGCCGTGGCCGCGTTCCTGCTCGCCGAGCGGGAGTTCCTGCGCCGGCGGTGACGCTCCGCGACACTTGGCGCATGGGATCCCCGCGTCGAGCCCTGCGTGCCTGCTGCGGCCTGGTCGCGATCGCCGCCTGCGCCGTGGCGGCGACCCCGGCCACGGCGCGTGCCGGCCACGGCGGCTACCCGTACTGGAGCTACGACGGGCCGGGCACCGACCCGGCGAGCTACGCCTGGACCGACGCCGCCGGCAACCCGTACTCGCCCTATGGCTACGCGTACCGCAACTGCACCGACTTCGCCGCCTGGAAGCTCAGCAGCGCGAACCTCTTCGGCGACTACCGCGGCCTCGGCAACGCCTCGAGCTGGGCTGCGGCGGCCCGGACGCGCGGCTACCGGGTCGACCGCACCCCGGCCCCCGGCGCGGTCGCCTGGTGGGGCAGCGAGCTGTTCGGCGGCTTCGGCCACGTCGCCTGGGTGGAGGACGTCTACGCCGGCTCGGTCGAGCTGGAGGAGTACAACGCGCAGGGCAACGGCAGCTTCGACCGCCGCCGCGTCCGCACCGCCGCCCCCGACGCCTACATCCACTTCCGCGACCTGCCGGTGCGGCTGCGTCCCGGCGACTTCCTGGCGCTGCCCGGTGCCCGGCGCGCCTACCGGCTCGTCGGCGGCGCCCCCGTCGCGGTCGGCCACTGGTCGAGCTTCGGCGGCCGCCGTCCGGCGCTGCTGGTCGGTCGGGCCGTGTTCGACCGCCTGCGCCCTTACCCGGTCAACGGAACCGTGGTCACGGCAGCCGGCCACCCCTACCGCTTCGCCGGCGGCGCCCCGATTGCGATCGGCAGCTGGGCGCGCCTCGGCGGCCGCCGGCCGGCCGTGCGCATCGACGCCGCCGCCCTCGCCCATGCCGGCGGCCCCGGCCCGTGGAGCCACGTCCGCCGCCTCCCGCGCGATCACACCATCCTCCGCGCCGGCCCCGGCGGCCCGCTGTACGTCACCCGCGGCGGCGCCCCGCGGCGGCTCCGCTCCCTGCCCGCGGGTCGCACCCCGGTCCTCGTCGACCCCGCGGCGATCGAGCACGCCGGCGACCCCGGCCCCTGGCGCTTCCTGCGCAGTCCCTGAGCCGGGTCGCCGTCCAGCACCCGTAGCGCCGCCCGCGCGGATCCGCGGTCGGCCGCGAGCCGCGGCCGCCAATCGCTTTCCTCGGAGACCGGGGCGCGAAAGTTGCTCGTAGCGCAACCAAGTCGCCCCGAAGCGGTCGCGCGGGGCGGCTGAAGCGCCGCCGCGTTCTTGCCCTGCAGCGCCTTCCTCAGGTGCCGGCTTCGCCGGACGGGGCGAGTCGGGTGCTGCGTTCGCGCCCGATCTTCGTCGGGACGCTCTCCATCGGCGGCGCCGCGCCGCGGGGGTGGGAGTCGTACCAGCGCCCGTAGCGCCGCGCCAGCGGGGCGGCGCTGATGCCGTGGGCGAAGACGGAAAGCCCGACGGTGAGGTAGACCGCGAGCGCGATCGGCTCCTGCTGCGGCAGTTCGGACTCCTGCACCACGATCAGCGCGAAGACGATCGAGGCCAGGCCGCGCGGGCCGAACCAGCCGAGGAAGGCCAGCGTCGGCGGCCGCGCCCGCGAGCCGACCATCGACACCAGCACCGGCGCCATCCGCACCACGGTCAGGCTGAGGACCGCGTAGAGGGCCGGCTGCCAGCTCAGATGGCTCAGCGCCGGCTCCAGCAGGACCGCGCCGAAGAGCAGGAAGGTGACCCCGTTCAGCACGTCTCCCACCTCCTCGCTGAGCCGGTTCATCTCGGCCGGGTCGCGCCGCAGCAGGGCGCGGAAGGCGATGCCGGCGACGAAGGCGGCGATGAACCCGGAGCCGCCGAGGGCCGAGGCGAAGCCGTAGGCGAGCGCGGCGCCGGCACCGGGGACCACCTGCCGCCACGGCCCGGCGATCAGGTCGCGGCGGCCGGCCTGGATCACGATCGCGGCGATCAGCGCCCCGGCGAGGAGGCCGCCGAGCACCCCGTAGCCGACCTCCTCGAGCAGCAGTTCGGCGGCGCCCCGCCCCGCCGCGATGTGGGACTCGACGTCGGCGGCGGCGACGGCGGCGAACAGCAGCGGCACGCTGATCCCGTCGTTGAGGCCGCTCTCGACGTTGAGCCCCTGGCGGATCGGCGCCGGGACCCGCCCGTCGGAGACGACCGCCTGGCCGAGGGCGGCGTCGGTCGGCGCCAGGATCACGCCGAGGATCAGCGCCTCGCCGAGGCTGAAGCGGTCGAAGACCGCCGCCGCGGCGAGGGCGCCGAGGCCGATCGTCAGCGGCAGCCCCAGCCCGAGCAGGCGCAGCGGCACGCCGACGCCGCGCCGCAGCTGGCGCAGGTCCACCCGCGAGGCGTCGCAGAAGAGGACCAGCGTCAGCGCCGCCTCGGCCAGGGTGCGCACGGCCGCGCTCTGGGCGGGCACGTCGACGCCGTCGAGGACCTGCGGGCCGACCAGCAGCCCGCACCCGACCAGCAGCATCGCCGCGGTGACCGGCGTCCCTGAGAGCAGCCGCGAGACAGCCGCGACTCCGAGCAGCGCTGCGGCCACGATCGCCAGGGTCCACTCCACTGCGTCCGGCAGGATATCGGCGGTCGAGCGAGAGCTGCAGAGCCACGAGAAGCCGCGCCTGCTCTACCTGCTGGCCCCGGAGTTCGACGGCTACTCGGCGGCGAAGCGGGATAGCCGGTCCCGGAGGTGCTTTAGTCCCGGCTGTGCCAGACGACCTGCCGCTGGGGCCCCACATCGATTGGAGCCCGGTCGCCCGGCCGGAGCGCGAGGAGATGAGGGGCTCCCACGTCCTCGTGCGGCCGCTCGACCCCGCTGGCGACGCCGAGCCGTTCCATGCCGCCACCCATCCCCCGGCCGCGGAGGAGGGGCTGTGGACCTACCTGCACGACGGGCCCTACGAGAGCGCCGAGCAGTTGCGAACGATGATGGAGTGGGTTGCGGGCCTCGAGGATCCGCTGCTCTTCACCTTCGTGCGCCTCGCCGACCGGCGCCCGCTGGGGCGGGCGGCCTACATGCGGATCGAACCTCGGTCCGGGGTGATCGAGATCGGCGCGATCCTGCTCTCGCCGGAGCTGCAGCGCACCGTCGCCGCCACCGAGGCGATCTACCTGATGGCCCGCCACGCCTTCGACGACCTCGGGTACCGGCGGCTGGAGTGGAAGTGCGACGCGCTCAACGCTCCCTCGCGCCGCGCCGCCGCGCGCTACGGCTTCACCTTCGAGGGCGTCTTCCGCCAGCACATGGTGGTCAAGGGCCGCAACCGCGACACCGCCTGGTTCGCGATCACCGACGAGGAGTGGCCGCGGATCCGCGCCGGCTTCGAGGCCTGGCTGGCGGAGGGCAACTTCGACGCCGGCGGCTCCCAGCAGCGCCCCCTCGCCGAGCTGATCGCCGAGTCCAGAGGCTGACGTGAGAGCGAGGCTCGGACGCCGCTCGCCCTCGCCGCCGTCACTCCTCCTCGTTCCAGTGCGACAGCACCCGCATGCCGATCCAGATCAGCAGCGCCAGGAAGAGGAACCAGAAGACGATCAGCGGGACGTTGGAGGCGACTTCCACGGCGCAAGCCTAGGGCCGGACGCCTGTCCAGGCAAGGCCCGCGGCCGATTCGAGTCGCTCCGTGGCCCTTTCCGTGGAACCGGTGGCGCGAACTTCGCCCTGTAGGGGCCGAGAAGCGCTTCGGTGCGCGCGGTCGCGACTCGCCCCTTGACATTGAGACGTCGCTCGGCCTCGACGAGGTCGACGAGCGGTCGACCACCGCGGCTCTCGTCCTTCCGGCGTGTAGTAATACGCGACCAGTGTCCAACGACCGGCTTCCCTTCGACCCGATCGAGGAGGCGCGCCGCCACTGGGAGGCGCGCTGGCCCGAGCAGGCCGCGACCGAGATGGTCGCGGTGACCTCGATCATGCGCGTGCACCAGATCCTGATGTCCCGCCTGAACGAGCTGCTGGAGCCGTTCGGCCTCACCTTCCCCCGCTACGAGGCGCTGATGCTGCTCTACTTCTCGCGGCGCGGATCGCTGCCGCTGGGCAAGATCGGCGAGCGCCTGCAGGTGCACCGCACCAGCATCACCAACACGATCGACGGCCTCGAGAAGCTCGGCCTTGTCCGCCGGGCCCCCCACGAGAGCGACCGGCGGACCGTCCTCGCCGAGATCCTGCCGGAGGGGCGGCGGGTCGCCGAGGCCGCCACCGAGGTCCTCAACGGGGCCGACTTCGCCACCGTCCCGCTCTCCGCGGAGGACCTCCAGCAGCTCTTCCTCACCCTGCGCAGGCTCCGCACCGGCGCCGGCGACTTCTCCTGATCCCGGCCAGGAGCTTGATCCCGGATGAAATACGTGGTATTCCTACTATCTGTGTTGGGAGTAATTCACCGGAGGCTGCCGTGAGCACGGTCGCCGATAGAGCCGGCCGCTCGGCGGCGACGGTCCCCGACGAGTTGCCGCTGCGCTTCGTCACGGCGGCATCGCTCTTCGACGGCCACGACGCGGCGATCAACGTGATGCGCCGCCTGATCCAGGACAGCGGTGCCGAGGTCGTCCACCTCGGTCACAACCGCAGCGTCCGCGACGTGGTCCGGGCGGCGGTCCAGGAGGACGCCGACGCGATCGCGATCAGCTCCTACCAGGGCGGCCACACCGAGTACTTCAAGTACGCGGTCGAGATGCTCGCCTCCTACGGCGCCGGCCACATCCGCGTCTTCGGCGGCGGCGGCGGCACGATCACCCCGGCGGAGATCGAGGAGCTGCAGCGGTTCGGGGTCGAGCGCATCTACCACCCGGCCGACGGGATGTCGCTCGGCCTCACCGGGATGATCGACGACCTGGTCGAGCGGGCCAGGGAGAGGCGCGTCCCCTCGCTGGTCCCGGAGGCCCCGGGAGCTGCCGAGGAGCTCTCGGTTGCGCAGATGCTCTCGGCGCTGGAGGACGGGATCGTCGGCGACGAGAAGCTGGAGCGGCTGCGCGAGGAGTGGGGCTCCGCCGGGGCCGGGGTCCCGGTGGTCGGCGTCACCGGCACCGGCGGCGCGGGCAAGAGCACGGTCACCGACGAGCTGCTCTCGCGCTTCGTCCAGCACCTGCCGGGCCTGCGGATCGCGGTCCTCGCGGTCGACCCGACCCGGCGCCGCACCGGCGGCGCCCTGCTCGGCGACCGGATCCGGATCAACAGCCTGCGCCACGAGCAGATCTTCATGCGCTCGATGGCGACCCGGCGCCAGAACCTCGCGACCAGCGCCGGGCTCGCCGACGCGGTCGCCTTCCTGCGCGCCGCCGGCTACGACCTGGTGATCGTCGAGACCGCCGGGATCGGCCAGAGCGACTCCGAGATCGTCGACCTCGTCGACGTCCCGGTCTACGTGATGACCAGCGAGTTCGGCGCCGCCAGCCAACTGGAGAAGATCGACATGCTCGACCTCGCCGAGCTGGTCGCGATCAACAAGTTCGACAAGCGCGGCGCCGAGGACGCGCTGCGCGACGTGCGCAAACAGTGGCGCCGCAACCACGTCGCCTTCGAGGCGGCCGACGATGAGATCCCCGTCTACCCGACGATCGCCAGCCAGTTCGACGACCCGGGGCTGAGCTGGATGTTCGTCAACCTCTGCCGGCGCCTGGCCGAGCGCGCGGGGGAGACCGGCGAGCGCTGGGACCCCGGCCTCGAGCTGGAGACCCACCAGCCGCTCGGCAACACGCTGATCCCCGGCGCCCGGACCCGCTACCTCGCCGAGATCGCCGAGCAGGGGCGGGCGCTGAACGCCGACGTCGACCGCCTCGCCGAGCTCGCGTCGCGCGCCCAGCACCTCGAGGAGGCGCTGAAGGCGCTCGGCGACAACCCCGAGCTGCGCAGCGCCTACGAGGAGACGCTCGCGGCGCTCGGCCCCGAGGCTCTGGCTCTACTGCGGAGCTGGGACGAGCGGATCGAGTCGATCACCGCGGAGACCTACAGCTACACGGTCCGCGGCCGCGAGATCGCCGGCGCCAACTACCGCGAGTCGCTCAGCGGCCAGCAGATCCCGAAGATCGCGCCGCCCCGCTTCGACGGCTGGGGCGACCGGCTGCGCTTCCTGATGAAGGAGAACCTCCCCGGCTCCTACCCCTACACCGCCGGCGTCTTCCCCTACCGGCGCGAGGACGAGGACCCGACCCGGATGTTCGCCGGCGAGGGCCCTCCCGAGCGCACCAACCGCCGCTTCCACTACCTCTCGGAGGGCCAGCCGGCGGCGCGCCTCTCGACCGCCTTCGACTCGGTCACCCTCTACGGCGAGGACCCCGCCGAGCGCCCCGACATCTACGGCAAGGTCGGCAACTCGGGGGTCTCGATCGCCACCCTCGACGACGCCAAGAAGCTCTATTCGGGCTTCGACCTCTGCGCGCCGAGCACCTCGGTCTCGATGACGATCAACGGGCCGGCGCCGATCGTCCTCGCCTTCTTCCTCAACGCCGCGATCGACCAGCAGGTCGAGAAGCACCTGCGCGAGAGCGGCCGCTGGGAGGAGGCCGAGCGCAAGCTCGACGCCCACTTCGGCGACCGCCCGCGGCCTCGCTACAAGGGCGAGCTGCCGGCCGGCAGCGACGGCCTCGGCCTCGGCCTGCTCGGGGCCAGCGGCGCCGACGTCGTCGACGCCGAGACCTACGAGCGGATCAAGGCGGAGACCCTGCGCACGGTTCGCGGCACCGTCCAGGCCGACATCCTCAAGGAGGACCAGGCGCAGAACACCTGCATCTTCTCGACCGAGTTCGCGCTGAAGATGATGGGCGACGTCCAGGAGTACTTCGTCGCCAACGAGGTGCGCAACTTCTACAGCGTCTCGATCAGCGGGTACCACATCGCCGAGGCGGGGGCGAACCCGATCTCCCAGCTCGCCTTCACCCTCGCCAACGGGTTCACGATCGTCGAGTACTACCTCGCCCGCGGCATGGAGATCGACTCCTTCGCCCCCAACCTCAGCTTCTTCTTCTCCAACGGGATGGACCCCGAGTACGCGGTGATCGGCCGGGTGGCGCGGCGGATCTGGGCGCGGGCGATGCGTGAGCGCTACGGCGCCGGCGAGCGCAGCCAGATGCTCAAGTACCACGTCCAGACGTCCGGTCGCAGCCTGCACGCGCAGGAGATCAGCTTCAACGACATCCGCACCACCCTGCAGGCGCTGTACGCGATCTTCGACAACTGCAACAGCCTCCACACCAACGCCTACGACGAGGCGATCACGACCCCGACCGAGGAGTCGGTGCGCCGCGCGGTCGCGATCCAGCTGATCATCAACCGCGAGCTCGGCCTCAACTTCACCGAGAACCCGTGGCAGGGCTCCTTCGCGATCGAGGCGCTGACCGACCTGGTCGAGGCGGCGGTCTACGAGGAGTTCGAGCGGATCTCCGAGCGCGGCGGCGTGCTCGGCGCGATGGACACGATGTACCAGCGCACCAAGATCCAGGAAGAGAGCCTCCACTACGAGCGGCTCAAGCACGACGGCACGCTGCCGCTGATCGGCGTCAACACCTTCCTGCCCCCAGAGGGCGAGGGCGAGCGGACCGAGGGCCGCGAGCTGATGCGCTCGACCGAGGAGGAGAAGGACGACCAGATCGCCGCGGTGCGGGCCTTCCAGGCGCTCGGCGCCGAGCGCCGCGATGCCGCCCTGGCGCACCTGCGCGACGTGGCGCGCGAGCGTGAGAACGTCTTCGAGGCGCTGGTCGAGGCGGTCAAAGTCGCCTCGCTGGGCCAGATCTCGGCGGCGCTCTACGAGGTCGGCGGCGAGTACCGGCGCAACATGTAGCTTCGCCCCGTGGGCGGGGTCCCGAAGGAGACCGCCCTCGCCGAGCTCGACTACCCGGCCGAGTACACGGCCGGGGCGCGATAGTCCCTTCAGGGGGGACTTTGGCGCCCGACCCGCGCGCGGAGTAGCATAGGCGGCATTCCAACTATCTGTAAGCCACGTATTGCCCGGACGCCGCTGACCCCGGCGCCTCCGAGCAGCCCTAGGAGGTTCAAGTGAGCGTAGAGACAGTCGCCGTCCTCGGGGGCGGCCTGATGGGCTCCGGGATCGCCGAGTCGGTCGCCCGCGCCGGCCTTCCCGTCACCGTCCGCGACGTCGACGACGCCGCCGTCGAGGCGGCCCGCGTCCGGATCGAGAAGTCGCTGCAGCGCGCGGTCGCGGGCGGCAAGATCGACGAGACCGAGCGCGACGCGATCCTCGGCCGGCTCACCCTCACCGCCGATCTCGAGGCGATCTCGGCAGCCGACCTGGTGATCGAGGCGGTGCCGGAGAACGCCGAGCTGAAGGCCAACATCCTCGCCCAGGTCGCCGGCTACGTCTCCGAGCGGACGCTGATCGCCTCCAACACCTCCTCGATCCCGATCGCCCAGTTGGCGGCCGGCATCCACCGGCCCGAGCGCGTGCTCGGGCTGCACTTCTTCAGCCCGGTGCCGGTGATGCGGCTGGTCGAGCTCGTCGTCGCCCTCGACACCGGCGAGGAGGCGATCGCCACGGCGCGCGAGTTCGCCGAGCGGCTCGGCAAGCGCCCGATCGAGACCAAGGACCGCTCCGGCTTCATCGTCAACATGCTGCTCGTCCCCTACCTGATGGCCGGGGTGCGGATGTTCGAAGAGGGCTTCGCCACCCGTGAGGCGATCGACGAGGGGATGCAGCTCGGCTGCGGCCACCCGATGGGGCCGCTGACGCTCAGCGACTTCATCGGCCTCGACGTCCTCTACGCGATCGGCGACTCGCTCTACGAGGAGTTCAAGCGGACCGAGTACGCGCCGCCGCCGCTGCTGAAGCGGATGGTCGCCTCGGGGCGGATCGGCCGCAAGTCCGGTCGCGGTTTCTACGAGTACGCTCGGGGCCGCGAGGCGGTGGCCTCGTGACCGAGATGACCGCTTCCGACGTGTACGCGATCCCGCAGGACCTGCTCGACTTCCGCGACACGATCCGCCAGATCGTCCGCGAGCGGGTCGCCCCGCGGGCGGCGGAGATCGACGAGACCGGCGAGTACCCGCGCGACATCCGCGAGCTGTTCGCCTCCCACGACATCCTCGCCCTGCCCTTCGCCGAGCAGTTCGGCGGCACCGGCACCGGGACCCTGATGCAGCAGATGGCGGTCGAGGAGATCGCCAAGGCCTGCGCCTCCTCGGCCCTGATGCTGATGGTGCAGGAGCTGGGGACGCTGCCGATCACCCTGTTCGGCTCCGACGAGCTGAAACAGCGCCTCCTGCCCAGGTGCGCGAGCGGCGAGTGGTCGCCGGCCTTCGCCCTCTCGGAGCCCGAAGCCGGCTCGGACCCCGCCTCGATGCGGACCAGCGCCGTCCTCGACGGCGACGAGTGGGTGATCGACGGGGCCAAGAACTGGATCACCAACGCCTCGATCGCCGACTTCTACGTCGTCTTCGCGGTCACCGACCGCGAGGCGCGGCGGATCACGGCCTTTGTGGTCGAGGCCGACCGCCCCGGCTTTTCGGTCGGCAAGCTCGAGCGCAAGCTCGGCATCCACGGCTCGCCGACCGGCTCGCCCACCTTCGACGGCGTCCGGGTGCCGCAGGAGAACGTGATCGGCGAGGTCGGCCGCGGCCTGCGCGTCGCCCTCGGCACGCTCGAGCGGACCCGGCTCGGCGCCGCCGCCCAGGCGGTCGGGATCGCCCAGGGGGCGATCGACTACGCCCGCGACTACGCCGCCGAGAGGGTCGCCTTCAAGCAGCCGATCCTCGACTTCCAGAACACCCAGTTCAAGCTCGCCGACATGGAGACCGGCACGGCCGCCGCCCGCGAGCTGCTCTACAAGGCCTGCGCGCTGGCCGACCGCAACGACCCGGAGCTGGGCAAGTACTCCTCGATGGCGAAGCTGTTCGCCTCCGACAACGCGATGAAGGTGACGGTGGACGCGGTGCAGATCCTCGGCGGCTACGGCTACGTCAAGGAGTACCCGCTGGAGCGGATGATGCGCGACGCCAAGATCACCCAGATCTACGAGGGCACCAACGAGATCCAGCGGGTGGTCATCTCCCGGGCGATGGACCCGCGGAGGGGAGCATGAGCGCCGGCCCGGGGGCAGCGCCGGGCGCTGCTCACCAGGGTCGGCAGAGCGCCACGAGGGCCAGCGCCATCGACTGATCGGACGGGTTGCGGTAGGCGTAGCCGCGCTCGGTCCGGAAGCGGATCGCGTCGCCCTGCTCGAGGCGGTAGGTCTCGTCGTCGACGGCGTCGGTGCTGACCATCGCCCGCCGGAACACTTCCGGCTTGCGGCCGGCGCCGTCGGCCTCCTCGCCTTCCTCGGCCTGCAGCAGGTCGGTCAGGCTGAGGCCGAAGTGGCCGGCCACCAGCTGGAGGCGGCTGATCGACATTCCCCCGCGGTGGTTCTCCAGCGCCGAGAGGGCCGAGGGAGCGATCCCGATCTGCCCGGCCGCCTCCCTCAGCCCGAGCCCGGAATCGAGTCGAAGCCGGCGGATCCGTCCGCCGACAAGCGCTGCGAGTTCGTCGTTCATGGGACTCATCGACCAGCTCCAAGCCTATGTGGGCCCTGATCCGCAGGAAGCGATTTGCCGGCCACGGCGGCGTCGCCTTCACCCGCTGCGCCGACTACGTCGGCGAGTGGCGAGAGGGGCGCTCGGCGGAGCTGCCCGCGGCGGCGAGCCGCTGAGCGCGATGGGGCCGAACGTCCTCGCGATAGACCAGGGGAGCCGAGGCGCTGTGCCCCCTGTCCCGCGAGCACCTGGCCGCCCTCCTGGTGGCGAAGAAGCTGCGGGAGGCCGACGACGCCGCGGAGGCGGCTCGGGGCTTCCTCGACTTCTGGCGCGAGGATGGCCGGCGCCACTTCCGGGTCGAGGAGGAGACCCTGCTTCCCGGCTGGGCGGTGCACGCCGAGGTCGACCGGGCCGGCGTCTCGCGGATGCTCGAGGAGCACCTGGCGATCCGCCGCGAAGCGCTGCGGCTGGGGGACGGCGAGCTGACGGCCGAGCAGATCCGGCAGCTCGGGGACCTCCTCCACGACCACGTTCGCTTCGAGGAGCGAGAGCTCCTCCCGGCGGTCGAAGCGGCGCTCGACGCGGCGAGCCTGGAGCGGCTGGCGACGGCGATCGAGGCGGCCGAGTCGGCGGGCTGACCCGGAGCGCTTTCGGGCGGAGAAGGGCCCCGCCGTCATCTGGCTCTACGGGATTGCGAACAACGAGCTCACCGCCACCGAGTAGAAGCCGGGTCTGCGAAAGAATGGGAGCCGGATGAAACTGGCAACCCTCGGTGCGCTCGTCGCGGCGGCGGGCGTGGTTCTCGGCGTGCCCGGCCTGCTGCTCACCGGCGGGGTCTGGGTCGTCCTGGGACTGCTGGTCTGGGCGACGGTGACCCGCGACCTGGCGCCCGGGGAGAAACCCGGGCTCGGGGTGACCACGGCGTTCTTCCTCGCGGTCGGCGCCGCCTCGCTGGCGATCGGGCTGCTCGAAATCGGCTTCGAAGACCACCGCGCCTGGCGCTGGCTGCCGATCGGGGTCGGCGCCGTCGAGCTCGCCCTGGCGGCGCTCGGCGGCCTGCTCCGCAGCAGCGGCGGAGTCGAGGTGGCCGAGCAGCGGGGCGAACCGGTCTGCGCCGCCACGGTGACGATCGAGGGCAAGCGCCAGACCGGCACCTACATCAACGAGCAGCCGCGGATCGAGTTCGACCTCCTGGTCGAGCCGGAGGGCCTGCCCTCCTACCGTGTGAAGAAGAAGGCGACCGTCCCCCACACCGCGCTCGCCGATATCCGCCTCGGCGACGGCTTTCGGGCCAAGGTCGTGCCCGGAGAGGAGGAGCAGATCGCGATCGACTGGGACTCGCCGATCGAGGGCTCCGAGGCCGACCCCGCGCAGCGGCTGGAGCAGCTCGAGGACCTGCGCCGCCGCGGCCTGGTCAGCCCTGAGGAGTACCGCGCCCAGCGCGAGCGGATCATCGGGTCCGTGTAGTCCCGTGCCTGCCGCCGGCGCCGGAGATATTGGGGACGGGACTAGGGCAGGATTTCTTCGCTGTGTTCCCGCCGTCGCAGGCAGCCGCTGCCGTAGGCCGCGGAGCCATTCCCCGACGGCGTCCAGTAAAAGCAGTCGTTCGCCGTCTGCTCGCGGTCGAAGAGCACGGGTCGTCCCTTCGTGCTCACCGAGGGGGCGACCAGTCGACCATTCGTTTCGCCACTGTCCATCGCGTTCAGGAAGCCGAAGAAGAGAACTCCTCGGAGTTCGACCGGTTCGGACCAGTTCGGATATTGGTTGAGGAAGGCCGTCGGATTCGAGGGGAGTTCTTCGTAGTAGCCGCGGGATTCATTCTTCCGGTGTCCCTGCTGGTTGGCGATCGCCACACCACTGTTGAGGTCGAAGAGGCCGGTGTTGATCTGGCTGGACCCCGAGTTGTAGGTCTGGCCCGAGGTGACCTGGTCATAAGGGTCGACGGCGATCGACTGCCAGGTCGGCAACAGGCATTCTTCGTCTCCTTCGGGGGCGCAGGAGACGAAATCGAGGCCGGGTTCCTTCGCGTCGGTGCCGGACTTGCCGTAGTAGGGAAGGATGCCGCTCTCCTCTGAGCCGTATCCCGTCCCCTCGGGCGTGAGCAGCCTGGATTCGATCCCCGACTCGGAGGTCATCCACTGTCCACGGGTGTCGCCGGGGGCAGGCTTGGCGTTGCCATACAGGTCGGGTAGCGGTCCGGTCAGAGGCGCTTCCTGAGGTTCGACCTTAAGGGTCGCTTCATTCCACTCCGGCAGAGCGGCCGGCTTGGTGGCGCCCGCCAGCTCCCAGTCCGAGAAGGTCGCGGTGCTCATCGCCGGGGGGCGCGAGCGCCCACCCCCTTCGGGCAGAAGTTCCCAGGTTTCCCCGCTCGCGGCGGCCGGTGTCATCACCACGGGCGGTTCGGCCCCGGTCTGCAGGGTGGTGACATAGACCTGGCTTTCCTTCGGAGAATGGATCGCGCCGGCGGCGACGCCCGACTGGTTGATCGCGTATTCGGCTCCGAGTCCGTAGGCCCTGGCGCTGGCCAGGGCACCCACCTGCTGCGGGAACATGTAGGGGGGATCGCCATCGGTGGCGCCGGCGTTGGTGTCGATCACCGCAGTGTCCGGCATGTTCGGGAAGACCGTCATCTGCAGGCCGATCGGCCTGTTGAGCCGGTCAACTTCTTCGCGGACGATTTCCGGCGTGATCTTCGCCGGCTTGGAGGCGAGCGAGTCGGGGTTCTGCTGACCGATGCCCAGGCTCAACACGGTCGCGAGGGTGGTCTGCGCGTAGGCTGAGTAGAGCGTGTAGTAGGCCCACTGGAGGCGCGCATCTGCGGCGTTGGAGGTCTTGAAGAACTGTTCGCCGGCGGCGCCCTGCTGGAGGGAGTACTGGACGATTGCGGGGTCGTTGACACCGCTGACCGCCGAGCCGTCCGCCCAGGAGCCGAGATCTTCGACCGCCGCTCGCGGCTTCGAGCCCTTCAGGTCCCTGACCGTCACTTCGAGCTGACGCTCGTAGGTCTTGCATTCCTGGCTCTTGTTCTTCTTGCAGGCCTTCTTCAGCGCCTGCCCGAGGTTCGTCGATCCTTCGGGCTCGCTGCACCCCTTGCCGGGCTTGCAGAGCACCTGGGAAATGGCGCCAACCAGAGCCATCGCGTCGTCGCCGGACTCCTTGATCTCGTTGACCGTCGGTACCGCGTCGGCGATCAGGTTGCTCTCGGTCTCGCTGATCCCGCTCGCCTTGACTTCGGCCACGGCGGTCTGCAGACCGCCGAGCTCCGCCTGGATGTCCTGGAGTTCCGCCTGGACTTCGTTCAGCTGCGTCTTGATTTCGGCGAGCTGGGCGGCGGTGCCATGACCGGAGGTGACCCCGTAGATCAGGCTCACGACCGACGTGAGGACTCCGAACGCTTCCAGTCCGGGTACGCCCGAGGCGTGGGCGACGTCGTGGTCGGCGATCGACGCGCCGGCGCCCGCCCCACCTCCGAGGCACGACGGAAGAGCCGGAGGCGACGGCACGCCCGAGAACCCCATCAGCTCGGCGAAGCCGGCGGTTGTCTGGGCTGCTTCCTGCCAGCAGCCCTCGCCGATCAGGGCGGAGGCGCCAGCGCGCTTCCTTCCCAGATGCCGCGCGCGGCGGCGGACGAACCGGTCGAAGCCTCCATGGCTCCTGGCGCGCCGGACGAACGAGCGCCCGTCGAACAGCCGTCGATCGGCCAGATCTCCCGAGAAGTCGAAGAAGCCGGGGATCCCCAGGGATCGGCGCACCGCGCGCCGCGCCGCGCGGACGGAACGGTTCGGGTGGTCGGCCATGTATTGCACTACCAGGGAGGAGACCGGGGAGACGAAGACCGTGTGGGCACGTGACGAGACGACGCGCGCCTTCATGTGCCCACCGAAGCGCCCACCGAGAAGGCGTCCCCTGCCGACGACCACCAGGATGCGCTTCGGCACCCTGCGGCGTCGGAGCACGACGAGCGCAACCCCTGCCGAACCGGTGCGGCCCCTGCCCACCAGGTGCCGACCGCCGTGTCGGCCGGCGGGCGCGAAGATCCGGACACGGGCGCCCCTCTGCCTTTCGTGCAGGGAGACACCCCCTGCCTCGGCGACGACGGGGACGATCGCTCTACCGCCCAGGTTCCGGCCGGGCCTTCCCGTGGCGCCGGTCGCAGCCATGGCCACCCCCGGCGGGGCGATTGCGACGGCAGCCGTCAAACAAACGAGGAGAGCGAGGGCGAAGGCACCTGCGCGGGGATCACGTCGGCATCTCGTCAGGTGCACCAGACGCTATTCGGCCTTCTGCTGGTGCCTCCTTCCGGGGTGGAACGCCAGCCGCCGTGCCATTGCCGACCTTTGACAGACAGACCTCAGCGACAAGTGCCTCATCACTGTTGTGTCCGCCAACCCGACCGACCTCGGCGACGCCACCCGCCTCGAGCGGATCGCCGGCGCGACCACCGACCTGCAGCACATCATCCACCAGGGGATGACCTACCACGCCGCCTCGTTCTGGGTGGGGGCCAGCGCCGTCCTGCGCAAGCGCGCGCTCGACGACATCGTCGAGACCGAGTACAAGGGCGCGTTCCAGATCCACCGCTACATCTCCGACCGGACCGTGATCGAGGACACCGAGTCGGCGATCGACCTCGCCGCCCACGGCTGGTCCCTGCACAACTACCCCGAGCGCCTCGCCTACCGCGCGACCCCGCCCGACTTCGGCTCGCTGTGCATCCAGCGCCACCGCTGGGCCAACGGCGGGCTGCTGATCGTGCCCAAGCTGTGGCGCTGCGTGCGCCGCCGCCGCGAGCGCGACGAACGCACCACCATCGGCGAGCTGCTGCTGCGCCTCAACTACATGGCCTCGGGGTTCTGGAGCTCGCTGTTCGTCCTCTGCCTGATGGTGATCCCGTTCGACGGTCGCCTGCTGTCGCCGCTGACCTTCGCCGTCGCGGTGCCGTACTTCCTGGCGATGGCGGTCGACCTGCGCTACTGCGGCTACAAGCGCCTCGACGCGGCCCGCATCTACGGGTTCAACCTGCTGCTGCTGCCGGTCAACCTCGTCGCCTTCATCGGCGTCCGTAACTCGCTCGTGGACATCTGGATCAACGTGGTCTCCTGGCTCTACAAACCGCAGCGCTACCAGCCGGCGCCGCCGCGCAGCGGGGCGAGGCCGGTTGCCGACCAGTCGCAGGCCGATCCCTCCGACTGGGAGCTGGATCCGGGCCTGGTCGGCGAGATGCCGTAGTCGCAACCGGTTGCGGCCGGAGGCCCGGCGAGGCGTCAAGAGGCGGGCGCGCCGGGCAACCCGGCGCCGGTCCCGCCGACCGCGACGAGCACCGGCGCGCTCGGCGCGCTTGCGCCGCGAGCCAGGCTCCTGGAAGATCGCTCCTGCACTCGTCCACCCCCGCCACCAAGGGATGCAATGATCGCTCTCGGCAGGAGGCTCGCCACGATCGGCGTCCTCTGCGGGCTCATCGGCGCCGGCCCCGCCGCCTCGGCCGCGGCCGCGACCCCGGACTCGCCGCTGAGGAAAGGTGACTTCGCCGGGTCCGTCGGCATCGGCCACGGCCGGACGATCTACATGGAGTGCCACGGCCGCGGCGGCCCGACCGTGATCCTCGAAGCGGGGCTGCGCAGCCGCTCCGACTTCTGGAGCGAGCGGACGGACGAAACGCCGCCCGGGCCGACGGTGCTTCCTGGGGTCGCGAGGCTCACCCGCGTCTGCGCGATCGATCGTCCCGGGACCACCCTCGGGCCGACCGAGTTCAGCCGCAGCTCGCCGGTGCCGATGCCGCGCACCGCGGCCGCCGCGGTCTCCGACCTCCACGCGGCGCTGAAGGCCGCGCGCATCCCCGGCCCCTACGTCCTCGTCGGCCACTCGACCGGGGGCTTGATCGTCCGCCTCTACGCCGCCACCCATCGGCGCGAAGTGATCGGGATGGTCCTGGTCGACGCCCTCTCCGAGTTCCTCCAGGGCCGACTGAGCCGCGCGCAGATCGCCGCCTACGACAAGCTCAACAACGGCCCGCTCGAAGGCGTCGACTATCCGGACCTCGAGCAGATCCTCTTCCGCCCGAGCTTCGCCGAGATGCGCCGCGCGGACCGCCGCCGCCCCCTCCCCGACATCCCCCTCAGCGTGATCTCGCGCGCCCTGCCCCTGCCGCTGCCGGAAGGCCTCCCGGCCGGCCTCACCACGGCGGTCGTCGAGCGGGCCTGGCAACTGGCGCAAGCCAGGCTCGCGCGGCTGACCCCAAACGCCGTCCACGTGGTCGCCAAGCGCAGCTCGCACTACGTCATGTTCAGCCAGCCCAAGCTGATCATCGGCCAGGTCTACCGTGTCGTGCGGAGGCTCCGGGGAGTGGGCTCGTCATCTAGCCAACCGGCTTCCCAATTGTCGCTGAGGCTCACAGGTCGGTAGACGAGATCCAGCGCGGCCTCCACACTCGGTCCCCGAGGCCGGGAGTTGCATGCGGCAAACCGGAGCTGAGGTCGACGGGGCTCATGTCCGCGAGAAGCCGGGGGAGCCCGCCGCCGCCCGACGCGGTCGCCGCGGTGGCGGTCGGCGCCGACGGCCTGCGCCGCACGAGACGGTGGTCGCTCCAGGATGGATCCTCGACCGGCATCGGCGTCCCTACGCCCGAATGACCACCAGCGCAACGGCCAGCAGCGGCACCGCGATCGAGAGCGCCTTCAGGGCTCCGTCGAGCGGCGCCGAAAGGCCCGCGGCGCTGAGCTCCCGCACGCTGCCGTCGGCGAGGCGCTGCTCGCCCTCGAGCGCGACGGTGCGGCGGCGGAGCTCGCGGACCGGGGTCGAGAGGCGGCGCTGGGCGGTGACGAGAAAGGCGCAGGCGAGCACCGCGGTGGCGACGGCGACCGCTTCCCTGGCCGAGTGGACGCCGAGGGCGTTGACCCACCAGCCGGTGAAGCAGGAGAAGCCGGCCCAGGAGACGGCCAGCCAGAGGTCGGTGTGGAAGCGGCCGCCGAACCACTCGAGGTTGTAGGCCGGGGCGATGAAGGCGCCGGCGAGGATCAGCGGGATCAGGGTGGGGGAGACGACGATCGCGCCAGCGATACCGATCGCGAGACCGCCGCCGAGACCGCCGACGGAGAGGAGGATCAGGGCCCGGCGCGAGAGCCGGGTACCGAGCGGCCGGCCGTGCAGCTCGTCCATCGCGTGCGCCCCGACCCCGACCGCGAGGAAGAAGGCGGCGATCGCGGCCAGCAGCCGGCCCGCATATATATGGGGCGCCATCGCCGCCCCGATTGCGACGTTGCTGACGTGCCAGAGCGTGTACGGAGGGTGCAGAACGGTGACCAGGTCCCGCCAGCCGCCCGGCTCCATGGCGTAGAAGGCGGGGCGGGGTGGGCGCTCAGCTCGCAACCGTGCCCCAGATGACGACGCCGCCGCCGAGGCTCATCCGCCGCACCACGACCCGCTCGATCCCGGCTGCTTCCCAGAGCTCAACCTGCCGCTGCAGCGGGTAGGCGCGGTAGAGACCATCGATGCTCGGGCCGAGGAATCGGCCCGCCTCGAACCAGCCGCGGGAGACGAGCCGCCCCAGCGCCGGCAGGCCGACGCGAGTGTAGAGGCGCCAGGGCCACAGCCAGGCTCCTCCGGGTACGCAGAACTCGAGGCTGGAAACGCGGCCGCCGGGCTTGACGACCCGGGCCAGCTCGCGCAGGGTCGCCGCCGGATCCTCGACATAGCGCAGCAGGTAGGTGAAGGTGAGGTGGTCGAACTCGCGGTCGGCGAAGGGCAGGCTCTCGGCTTCGCCCTCGACGAACTCCGCCCGCCGCGCCAACGCCGGGTCGGCGGCGGCCCGCGCCTGCGCGCGGCGCAGCATCGCCACGCTCTGGTCGAGGCCGACGACCCGGCAGCCCCAGCGCTTCACCAGGGCGGCGCTGACCAGGCCGGTGCCGCAGGCGACGTCGAGCACGCGGTCCTCGGGCGCCGCCGCGACCGCCTCGACCGCCTCCCGGCGCCAGCGCGGATCCTGGAAGAAGCTGAACGCCGCGGCCACCTCGTCGTAGCTGCGTGGCAGCTGCGCGAACATCTCCAGCGCATGCTCCTTGCGTGACAAAGCGCCAGCCGGCATCTGCACACCGTCTCAGATTAGTTAGCGTCAGTGGCCCGGCCACTGAAATCGGTCCCCTGATCTAACTGGTAGGCCAGGGACGTTCCGAACGCCATGAGATAGGTCCGGGTCCACCGAGAGGCCGTGGGTGCACAGCACCGTCTCAAGGTGCCGGCGAACGCCGCGGTCCACGCAACGGGCAGCTCCCCGCGGCGTGCTGCAGTTCGGTTCAGATACCAGTTTGCCGCATGGCGACGCAGTATCCGGAGGCGGACTAGGCGGATTCGAACCGCCGACCTCCTGGGTGCGATGTCGCGCGCCTGGACGGCATTCCTGGCGAAAAACATTCCGATGTGCAGGGAGTTCTGCAAGGCGCCAGAGAGTCGAAAGCAGTGCGGATAGGAGCCGATTGACGGCGATTTAGGGCGTTTCGGGCACTCCTGGCCTCGAGTGCCCAAAGCTCTCCGGTCCAGCGTCCTCGTCCGCTTCCTGCGTAAATGACGCGAGTTGCCGGGCACGGCAGGAGAGGTAATATTTGCAGGAAACGACGCTGGCTGTGTAAAATAGGTCTCCTGCCGCGCACAGCAGGAGTGCATATTTATGCAGGTGCAGAACGATGCAAGAACGATCGAGCGCGAAGCCCTCCGGCTTTTGCCATCCCTGCTCGCAGAGCTTCTAGACGAGGAAGGTCTCGATGTCTTCCCCGACGCCGGGCCGCACGACCGCGGGATCGATTTGCTGGCTGACGACACCCGAGGCAGGCGGTGGGCCATCGAGGTCAAGAGCTCAAGTCGCCCCGGTCAGGTCGAGCGCGCGGCAGCGCAGCTTGGCCAGCTGGTCGACGAAGACTTCATTCCGATCCTCGTCGTCCCCTTCATGTCGAAGGCGGGGGCGGAAACGGCGGACCAACTGCGACTGAACTGGTTGGACCTGTCTGGCAACGCCCACATCCGCGATGAGGGCCTCCATGTCTGGGTCAAGGGACAGCCCGACCGGCTTCGCGCGGCTGGCAGGCCGTCCTCTCCTTTTGCCCCGAAGAGCGCCCGCATCACGAGGACCCTCCTTCTCGACCCAAACCGGTGGTGGCGCCAGAAGGACCTGGCCGAGACCACGGGCTTAGACGACGGGAACGTCTCACGGATCGTCCGGAGGCTTGGCGACGAGGCTCTGCTCGAGCGTCGCAATCGGGAGTTGCGGCCGCGGAACCCTGATCTGCTGCTCGACGCCTGGGCGGAGGACTACCGCTTCGACCGGCACCAGGCCGTCCTCGGGCATCTGAGCGGCGGCGGGATCGAGATCGCCCGCGAGCTCGACGATCGCCTCGCCGACGCGGATATCACCCATGCGTTCACGGGGCTGCCGGCCGCCTGGGCGATGTCGCACTTCGCCCGCTTCCGCCTAACCAGCGTCTACGTGGAGGGCGACCCCCGTGCCGCCGCTGAAAAGACCGAGATCCGAATCGGCGACAAAGGGGCGAACGTCCAGCTCCTGGGGCCCGACGACGACGGTGTCCTCGCCGGCGGGGAGGAGTATGACGGCCTCCCATGTGTCGCCCCTGTCCAGGTCTACCTCGACTTGCTGAACCTGCCCGAACGTTCGAGAGAGGCAGCCGACCAACTGCGCGCCGAACAGATGGCCTGGCATGGCTGAGACTCGGAAGCCCAGGCACCGCAGCGGCTACAGCCGGGAGGAGACCGAACAGGTCGAAGCTGCGCTCCTGACGGTGGCGATCACGCTGGGCGCGCTGATGGATCGGATCTGCATCGTCGGCGGACTTGTGCCGAGCCTCCTCATCGACCACGACATCGGCCCCGACCCTGAGACCGAAGCGGGCCATCCGGGGACCAACGACCTGGATGTCGCCCTCGCGATCGCCTTGCTCGACGACGAGCAGTACGCCGAGCTCGGCGAGCGACTGCGCCAGGAGGGTTTCGGACCGGACAAAAACAGCAAAGGCAACCCGACCCCACAGCGCTGGAAACTGGGCTCGTTGAAGGTCACCATCGACTTCCTCCTACCGCCGCTCCCCGGGATCGATAACGACCGACGCATGCAGCCCTTGGAGGGAGATCTGAGCGCCATCATCACGCCGGGCCTGCAGCTCGCCCAGAACGAGCGCGAGGACGTTCTCCTCGACGGGCACACCTTGAAAGGCGAGCGAGTGAAGAGGGTGATCCCCGTCTGTGGACCCGCCACCTTTGTCGTCTTGAAGGCGCTCGCGTTCCACGATCGCGGCGAGCCGAAGGACGCCTTCGACCTCATCTACGTCCTGCGACGGTGGCCGAGTGGTATCGCCGACATAGTCGAGCGGCTCGGCCGCCATGCAGAGACCGACCTGGGGATCGTCGCTGAGGCCCTGGGCAGACTCGGTTCGGATTTCGCTTCGTCCGACAGCCACGGCCCCCTCCGGGCCGCTGAGTTCGACGGCGAGCCGGGTGGGGACCTAGACGCGGGTGCGGCCGATGCCCATGGATACGTCGACGACCTGCTGCGGCAATGCCGCCGCCGCGGATATGTCGACGGCTCCTCGGAGGATTAGGCGTCGAGCCTCGAGACTCACCTCCGGCTTGGCCGGATACGCAGACCTAGGTTGACGGCCTTGTGTCGAAGACCTTGGTCGCGGTGTGGATCAGCTACCGTCCGGCAAGGTAGGCGTTACCGTCCCGGGATCGCACCGGCCCCCCATCAAGGAATTGCGAGTGACGGCGTTTCGCGTTGGCTCGGCCACGGCCCGCGCGGGCGGTAGGTCCTCGGCGCATTCGCGACCAGGTGACAAAGAGGTGGTCCGTAGCTCGGGTCATCGCTACGTAGAGGAGTCGCCGCTCCTCGTCGTTTGGGGCTTCGGGCCGCGGGATGATGTCGTTCTCGGCGGCAGCGACGATGGTCGCCCCGACCGTGAGGCCCTTCGAACTGGCCATCGACATCACCCGCACACCCTCAGCTTTAGCGGTGGCAATGTCCTTGCCGAGGGGAGTGATCTGGCCAAGGTATCTGCCGAGGTCTTGCGATCGCTCCATGAGACCATCCAGCTCGCCCAGCAGTTCAATCAGCTCATCACTTGGAATCGGCACGATCGAGTTGCCGACCGATTCGATGATCCACTGCCCCCACCCGCCATCCGGAGTCTCGTCAGGCGCGTCGATCGAGCTTAACCACTCCTCTATAGCAGCGATCAACGTCTCAGCCTTGCTCGCCGACGGGGCGGGAAGCTCAGGGAAAGCCGTGTCTCGCATTCGCATTAGCGCGGCACTGAAGGAGACCCCCTTCTTCTTAGCCTCGTCGTAGATCCCATCTATGAAGGAGTCGCTGATGCCACTGGTGAGATGCAACAGGGAGGCCCACGCAATCGAGTCACTCGGATTGGCAACCAGGCGCATGATCTCCAGCACCCAGCGGTTGGCCTGGCTTGCGAGCAGCTGTTTGAGAGCCTCGGGATCGGAGTAGGGAATCCCCTCCTTCTCCAGGGCCGCCTTGATCGCTCCGCTGAACTGGCTGTTGTAGTCGCCGCGTAGGAGGATCAGAATGTCTTTGGCTTCCAGCCCGTCCCGGTCGATGAGTTGCTTGGTCAGTTGAGCGATGCCCGTCGCTTCCGATTTCTGGCCGGCGAAGGCCAGTAGGGAAACCTCGCCATCGCCGGCTCCCTCCGGGCAGCTAAGCCGACGCTTATCCGGTCGATCGATATCCCCCTCGATGACGTACGAGGCCCAATCGAGAATGCTCCGTCCGCACCGTCGGGACACAGAAAGCGGATAGGTGATGGCCTCCGGATAGTCATCCTCGAACCGGCGAATTCCGGCGGGATCGGCTTTCCGGAACGAGTAGATCGACTGGTCGTCGTCGCCGGCTCCGACCACCGTGCATCCGCGATCGGCAATCTGCTTTAGCAGCGCGAGGTCGCAGGCGTTGAGGTCCTGGTACTCGTCAACGATCAGCAGATCGAAGTCGAGGCCGCGAAGATCCGGATGGTTTTCAAGCGCCGTGAGGAGTGCGTAGGGCAGCTCGGCGAGCAGCGTGTACCCGAAGATCGTCCGATGCTCGTTCCAAACGCCCAGGAACCGCGCGCGCTCCTTCGGATCGACCTTCGGGTCCTCCTCCTCGTTCAGCGACTCCCATGCTGCCGCCATCTCCGCAATGAGGTGTCGGATTCTCCTCTTGTTGACTTTGGCGCGGCGGGCGAGCGATTGTTCAACGATTTGATCCCTCTCCCAATCGTCGGCCATGCGGAGCGGCTCTGGGAAGTCTCCGGCTCCTTCATTCTGCATGAGGACCGAAATCGCAAACGAGTGAACGGTGCTCGGCTTCTCTGCGGCGAGGGTGTCGTGGTCGAGTACCTTTCCCGCAAGCTCCGCGGTGGCCGCGCGCGTAAAGGTTAGGAGTCTGACCTTGGGAGGATCATCCCGCCCGAGCAGTCCGTCCAGCCACGCCACCAACGTCGCGCTCTTTCCGGTTCCAGGTCCAGCAAGTACGCATGCATGCGTACTCGAATCGTGCCCAAGAATCGCAGTCTGCTCGCTCGACGGACGGAAATCAGCCATCCGATTCGCTCCCTCACCCAGAGAAACGCCTTCCGGCAGGGCAAGCTAGTTGCCCATCAGCCTCCCGTCAATCTCGGGCGCGCCCTCGGTGCCTTGGTGGACATAAAATGTAAAGTAATGATAATCTCGTTCTATGAGCACTCTCTTTGACGAACGCGACCGGCGGGGCCGTCAGGGCCGCGACGCCCAGCTCGCCCTCTACCGTCATGAGCTAAACGCGGCGTCGAATGACCGGCAGCAGCATCTTCAGTCCGCAGACATGGCGACGAAGCGAATCATCGAATTGCTGCCGGGTGCCGCTGACACCGGGCTCTCAATCGCGGAGATCTCGCGCCTAACGGGCTACAGCCGCCCCACTCTTTACCGGCTTCTCAATGAGGCCAGGCCAAGGTATGACGCAGCCGTCCAGTTCGGGAGGTGGGCCGAGATGCTCGACTCTGCGACGGAGCACCTCGGGCATGACGCTGGCCGGGACGAGTTGGCCGACTTTGCGGAAGTGACCGTTGATGAGCTTTGCGATCAGTTGACGAGGCTCTACGAATACGGCAACACGCGGCTGGATTCGCTTGGCCCAGCCGCTGTGTACCTGATCGAGATTCTTCCCAACCTGCCACACGTGGAGAAGGTCGTTCTGACCCATATCTTCTCCCATCGCTTGTCCCTTGAAGATGTTGCTCGCTCGGTTGACAGGCCGGTCGCAGAAGTGATTGTCTGGGCCGTGCTGGCGATGCTCCGCGCGCTACCGGCGGTCGACAAGTTGGCGTCGGAGGCTGCCGCCGCGTAGTTTGGAGTTGCGGTGGCAGCGCCAAAGGACAGCGTCCTTGATCGGCTGGAGAGCTAGCGGCTGAAGGCCAAGCTACCTCTTGGTGCTGGTTGCGCTGCCCGCCCCGCCCGCTCACGACGCCCATGCCTTCCGGCGCTTGCGCAGACGCGGGCACTCTCCTCGTCACCTGGCGGACGTTTTCCGCCTCGCGCAGGCGAGAGAAGGAGGGGCACAGGAAGCACACTGAGCTTCGCCGGGTAACTAAGCTGACCGCATCACGCAGCCCCGGCCGCCGGAGAATCTGATTAGGGACGCCCTGGCCGAGGACCTCGGCAAGTTAGAAGACGGTCTCGAGCTGATCGAGACCGAGTACAAACTCCCGAACCCGATCGGCGGCAAGGGGTTCATCGACATCCTCGCAAGGGACCGATTCGGCCTCCTTGTCGTGATCGAGATCAAGCGCAGCGACGCCACCGCGCGCCAGGCGATCCACGAGATCTTCAAGTACACGGCGCTGCTTCGCAGTAACCATGGAGTCGCCGAGGACGCCGTGCGCTGCGTCGTCTTGTCAACCGACTGGCACGAGCTGCTGGTCCCCTTCTCGGAGTTCACGGCGAGCGCTCCCTACCACGTTGACGGCTACGAGATCGAGGTGGATGATGAGGGGGTCCTCACGGGGCTCGAGCCGGTCAGTGCGATCGAGGATGCCGGCTCGCTGGAGCTATGCCCAAACGGCCTCGTCTACCTGTACACGACCGCGGAGGAAAGGGAGGCTCATCGCGACGAGAGGGTGCGTGCTGCGGAGGAGGTAGGCATCACCGACTACCTGTTGATCGAGCAGGACTACGTCGGGGCAAGTGAGCGCGTGATCTACCCGTTCGCCGATTGCTTCATCGTGGCGATGGTCGAGCCCAGCCGCCGCCTCGAGGTGATCGAGAGCCTTGGGCTAGAGCCGGAGGAATTTGACATCGAGGAAAACCCGGTCTATCTGGAGGAAACCTTGATCGGCGAGGTGGCCTCCCATATCTCCCACCCAGCCGGGATGACCGCAGAGACGACTGGCCCCGACAAGTTTCGTTCCACGGAGAGCGATTGGCCGCCGACGCAAATCCGCCGCTATGGCGAGCACCTCTCTTCGGCGCTTCGAACTGACGATGACCTTCTAGCGATGATTAGGAGTGACGTTGGCGGATTTTCCTCCATCTTCCAGCAGGTCGCCTCCCCCCGCGTCGCGCCGGTCTGGAGACGGGTGCGGGAGGACCTCGGCCGCTGCCTACTCGGAAACTCGAGCTGGGCGAGAATTGTTGGCCTTTACCTCGACGAGCTCGAGGAGAAGCAGGCCCCGGCAGTCGCTATCTCGCTGTTCAACCCGGTCGACCTCGTGATGGGGCTCTTCAAGGCCCATGCGACGGAGTCGACCGCCTACCTCCCCTCACTCCAGGTAATCCCCGAACCGGACCTCGCGGGGGAGGCCGAGGGCATCGTGGGCTTTATCACCTGGGACGGGGAGACCGTGCGGGAAGATCCACAGGAGATGCTCGACCGCTTCTTCGAGGGCGACCTTTTCAACTACTTTCTGATGAGGAACGTCAACGAGGTGTGGCAGGTCGAGGACGACCTCCTCGTCTGGCATGGACTGCGTTGCTCGGCAACGGAGATCACGGGGGCGGAGGAGCCGGCGATGAGCAGTCTCCGCGCCGAGGACGACCGGCTCGTTCGCGGCCCTCGGCTTGAGGAGACCGGCGCCCACCCGATTGCCGACTTTCTGGCCGCGCACCAGGAGTACCTTGAGCAGCTCACTGGCCAGATCAGGAGCATGTCCATCGGTCTCTAGAAGCTGCTCCCGAGCCGTTGGCCCACTTTCGGTTGGGCGGTGGCGCCCTGTGAGAAAGCTCGATCTCTGTCTCGCCGCCCCGCTCGCGCTTCCGGGATGCGGGTCGGGGCCTCCCGCTTGAACGCCGATTCGGGGTTGAAACCCTCTGTTCTGCTGGCGCCGCCAGTCTGCTCTGTCAGCAGGTCACCGGCGCGACCGAGTAGTGCCGGGTCCCTCGTCGACCGCGAATCCAGATCTTCAGGCGGGTGTAGGATCGGTATCCGCACGCCATCTGGGGATTCAAGGCGACCAGCTTCACTGGCCCCCAGCGGCAGCCCTGCTTTCCGCACTTCTTCCAGCGGCCCACTCCCACCGCGTGACGGGAGCCCCAGTGGCGCCAGTGAAGCCTGCTCATCCAGATTTCATGGGCGCGATCGATCGTCGAGTGCTTGAACTGGGTGCATATCCGCGGCCGCGGCGCAAAGGTGATCAGGGAGGATTGGGCCGAGTGGGAGCAGGCGAGGAGGGCGACTCGCGAGCCCGGCGGGACTGCGATCTCCTCGGCGTCGAATTCCCAGGAGCCGACTTCGACTCCGGCGACCGACCAGGTGACGTAGTAGTTCCCTGGCCAAATCAGTCGCGGCAGCGGGTTTTCGTAGAGGGTGCCAGCGACTGCGACTTGGTGGTCGAGACATTCGTGCTTGTTTAGATCGCCCGGGTAGTAGACACAGATTTCGTATTCGACATCGGCGTCGGGCGATTCGAAGAACGCACTGGGTCTCCTGTTCAGATTGCACAGTTCGGCCGGCTGAGCGTCGATGCCCGCCGAGCAGCCGACGTAGTCGCTGTATCCATCGGCATTCGCAATGTGCGGACGCCAGAGCACGATCGTGGCGAGTAGGAGGGCGGTCCCGACGAACCTCGTCATTGACAAGCTCATCCATGCTCCTATCGGGAGAAGGTGACACCGTAGGGTCGCGACCCCGACGAGGTGCTGCTGGAGCTGCCGGATCCGCTGGAGGACGGCGCTGGTTCCGACGGCGGGGTGTAGCTCGATCCGGCCGGTTCTTCCACCTGTGGGGATTCAGCGCCTCTGGTGGTCGGTTCCGCTTCGGCGGAGCCGGCCGGCTTAGGGCTCGGCAGGGCGCCCCAGCCAGAACCCGGGTCGTAGCGGGGCAGATGCGGCCAAGCCTCGGTGGTGCCGAGCACGCGGACTTGGTCCGGGGGAAGAGCGGAGGAGTTGGTGTCGGTCCGTCGGAGTCCGACGAACGAAACGACCGCGATGACGACGAGCAGCGTCATTACGGCTGGAAGAAGCGGAACCCTGCGCTTGGCCACGTTGAACAGTGTAGGCCTGGGGATTGATCAGCGAAAGCCGAGGGCGCGCAGGCCGGCCCGGGCACGGGCGATGGTTTGGTCCGCTGCGGCGACACGAGCGCCGGCGTGAACGAAGGCGCGGTGGTGGCCGTGGGCCGCCGCGTGGGCCGCCGAGCGCCAGGCTGCGGCGGCATCGAGAAGGGCGATGCGGAGGCGGCGCAGGGAGGGGGCCCGAACCCGGTTCGCGGCGGCGGTTGCTTCATCGGCCGCGTCCGCGGCTGCCCGCCGGGCAGCCGCCTGGGTGCGTGCAGCCTTGACCCGCCGCGTCCCGCGCTGGCTGGCCGCTGCGTAGCCCGCCAGCGCCGCGCTGACCTGCCTGCGCAGCGCCTGGCTGGGGCTGGAGATCGCCGAGACGGACTGGTCGGTGCGGATCGTGGACCCCAGTCGGTCGCAGGTTCGGCGTGCCGCGAGAGCGTCAACGCTCGGCTTCGCGATGCAAAGGACGGCTACGACTTGGTCGCCAACGCGGAGGAAGTATCCGCGATCCGCGCCGAGCGGGACGTCTTGGTCCGAGCGCAGAGCCGGTCCGACCGGGAGCCGGACCGAAACCGCGCCCCCCTCGCCCCGCGCCAGCGGTAGCTCCGCGGGCGCGACCGTGCCGACCAGCACTGTGGCAGCAGGGGCGCGCAAGGCGGTGTCGAGGCCAAGTGCATGGGCGCGGGCAGAGCTGGTCGTCTGCTTCCAGCTCGCCGGAACCGTGAGCTGGAGGCCGGCGACCGAAACGTCGTGCACATTCGCGGCTGACCCACTTAGGTCCTGGGCGACGAGGAAGGTGGCGACCGCAGCCACCAGGCAGGCGGCCGCCAGCCAGCCAGCCGCGACTGCTCGCCGCCTCCGGCCGGCCCGGAGCTCCTGCGCAGCCTCGTGCAGCTCTTCGGCAAAGGTCGCGGCGTCGGGCCGGTCCCCGGGCTCGCTGGAGGTTGCATTCCGAATGAGGCGTCGCAGAGATCGCGGCACCGCGATGTTGGGCGGGAACTGCGGTCGCCCGTCGCTGGGCGGGACGCCGGTGAGGGCGAAGGCTAGATCCAAGCCAAGGCTGTAGACATCGGACTTCGGCGTCAGCTCCCTGCCGAGGACGAGCTCGGGGGCGTTGTAGGGCCCTGGCTGGGGGCCGATGGGGCTACCACTCGTGTGGTCGTAGCGCTTGGCCAGGCCGAAGTCGATGATGATCGCCCTGCCGTCCTCGACCATAAGGTTGCCGGGGTGTAGGTCGCGATGTACCACGTAGGGAGGCTTGTGGTGAACCGCCGCGAGACCGTTGGCGGCCTGGGCAATCAGCTCTGCGGCCTCGATCGGCCGCAGCGGCCCTTCGCTCTCGACCAGCGCCTCGAGGCTGTCGCCATCGATCCACCTCATCGCCAGCCAGAGCGTCCCATCCGAGAGGCGTTCCCAGTCCTCGGCGGGCGACAGATTCGGGTGGTCGCGATGCTCCTTCATCTGTTCCTGCTCGCGCCTGAAGCGCTTCACGAAGGCGCCGTCGTGGCTGTACTTCGGGCGGATCGACTTGATCGCGACCTCTTCGTCGCCGGTTGATACGCGGTGACCGCGGAAGACGACGGCGTGCCCACCTTCGCCGTAGAGTTCGTCAACTTCGTACTTCTCGCATCCGTTATCGTCTTGACCGATCTTCTGCCCTACCTCTAGCACGGCCCCTCCCCGGACGGATGGCACGACGCTACGAGGGCGGTTCGATTCGGAGCGCGCATGGATCGGAGAATATGAGAGATGGTCGGCCACGCTCGCCTCGTCTGGGTGTCTCAGAAGCGTCTGGCCTTTGGTCTCGACCCTGACCACTCTCCAGTCACCATCGGCAGTGGGGTCGGGAACGACCTTATAATCGATGACGACGTCCACGTCTCGGCAGCCCACGCCAGGCTGGACGCACAGGGCGGCCGCTGGGTCCTCAGCGACAGCTCGAGCAACGGCACCAAGGTTTGCCCGGAGGGGGGGCGGCCTCGCCGTCTCGAAGGAACCTCCAAGGAGCTGCACCACGGGGATGTCCTGATCCTCGGCGCCACCAGGTTGCGGTTCAGCGCGACCCCCAGCCAGAAGACGCCGCCGATGGGACCGACCGTCTACGTGGGCGCGCGTCCCTATCAGGTGTTGACGATCCTGCACGAAGCCCGAGACGGCGTGCTGCCTTCGAACCAGGACATCGCGGACAGGCTCCACATCAAGCCGGAAACGGTCAGCGACCATATCTCGCTGCTACTCGAGCGGCTCGAGATCCCACCTGAACTCACGCAGAGCCAGCGCCGATTGGCGCTTGCGAACTCGCGGTGGCGGGCGACGCCGACGCGCGACTCCTGAGGGGAAGGACTTCCCCTCAGGAGGGGATGAAATGCGGCGAGGGCACGGGGAACATCGGCGAACGCGAAAACTCGACAAGGAGGCGTATCGATGCTCCCCTCCCTACTTGTACTGTTGCTCATTGGCGCTGCCGTCTATGCGATGGTGCGCCGCCTCGGCACCGAATCCCGTCTCGCGACGAGCAACGCCGTCGCGCGCTGGCGCGCTGCGCTCGGCCTGCAGACGATGGCCGATCTCCAGCGCGCAGCGGCGAACCTCGTGTGCGACCGGGCGTCGGTGATGATCTCGGCCCGACACTTGCCCAACGACATCCTCGTCCTCCTGCACCCCCAGGACTACCGGGCGATCGGCGCCCTGACCGACGAATTCTGCGCTGGCGTGGCGGCGTTGCTCCAAGCCGCTGTGAAGAACGGCCACCGCGACGGCGACCTGCCCTTCCGAATACTGGGCGAGCCGCGGGTTCGGGTCAAGGCCGACGCGCGGGTCTCACACGGGACGGTAGGCGTCGTCGCAGCCGTTTCGGAGCGAACCAGGATGCGCACCCCCGAGCGGACTGAGGGGCCGTTGCTCGAACTCAACGTCGCCGGCGAGCGGACCGCGCTCGACGGGGAGATGACCGTCGGACGGGGCATCGACTCCGACATCCGGCTGGAGTCGCCCGAGGTCTCGCGTGAGCACGCGCGCCTCCGCTGCCGCGGCATGGAGGCGTGGCTCGTCGATCTCGGGACGGGCAACGGCACCTCTGTGAACGGCGACGAGGTCGTGGGGCAACGGCGCCTCCGGGTCGGTGACCGGATCCGCTTCGGTGGCGGCCCGACCGCGGTGCTGGAGCTTGCCGCCCACGCCCGGGAGCTGATCTATCGCAACACTGAGCCGATTCTCGAGAACGCCAGCGAATCCTGAGCGAGCACGTGTACCTGGGCCTCGTCAGCCACAGGCCTCGTAGGTGTCCCTCTCGAGGTCCATGTACACGACTCGTCCGTGCTTGTGCCGCATGTAGAACTTGAGATTGTCTCCGCACGGCGCGTTTGCCTTCACGGGGAACCACGTGCACAGGTAGCCGCTGGGGAAGGGAGTTTCCGGCCACCCAGAGTACTTCGCGCAGACGAGACTACCGCCGAGCTTGCGGTGCAAGGCCGCTTCGCGAACGCCGACGTGGATCCCGTTTGGGAGACGGTCCCGGGGGCTATAGGTGCGCACGTGGGCGACCCGGCGCACATGCCCTCCCCGTCCGATTTCGAAGTACACGATCAGCCGCGACGCGTAGTGCCATTCGCGCTCCAGCGCACGCCCGTGCACTTCGAACCAGGTCGTGATCTTGGTCGGCTTCCCAAGCTTGTGCCGCACCTGACCCCGGCTCATCTTCGGCTTGACGCCAGCGATCGCTATGTGCAATTCCGAACTGGCATCGCCCGTGCCCGCAGTCGCCCCCAACAGGCCGAGCAACACGATCCCGGCGACCAGACCCCGCAAGTATCTGTTGGCCGTCATGTGCGCCTAGCGTATCGCCGTGGCCTCGCGGAGGGCGCGCGAAAACTGGACTGGTTACAGCAGGACCGCGTTCAGTCGCCGCCAGTGATCGACCTGAAGTCATTCGGGGGACGTTAGGGTCCAGGGCTGGAGTGGCCCGGAAGACGCAGACGCTGAGTGCCGAGAAGATCGGCAAGCCCGGACGGGCGCCTCTACAGGCTGCCCTGGTCGAGATGCGTGAGATGGGCGCACGGACCTTCCTGCAGGTCGAGGAGATCTACCTGAGGGCAATGCGGGAATTCGATGAACTCGTAGCCGATGGCATCGCTGACGCCGGCGACATGCGAAACGGCAAGGGCGATTTCTTCAACGACATGCTGGCGTTGCTGCTCGCGAACTGCTCGGGCAAGGAGCTGCACAGCAGGCCGGGAGTTCCCGGGCTCAGCTTCAAGAAGCACAAGCTCGACGTCGCCTACCCGGCAAGCGGCGCCGTCGATCTCGTGATTGAGACGAAGGCGACCGGACTCCCCAAGCACCCGGGCAACGAGAGGCAGAAGAACCCTGAAGGACGACCCGGCTCCGCCGACCTTGAGAAGCGGATCAAGGAGGCGAGCTTCAAGAACATCGACATCAAGGCAGAGCAGGCGCGACTGGCTGGCGAAGGAGGGGGTCCGACCTCCGACCTCGGCACGTGGATCAGGCGAGCTCCGCCCCTCTGCTACATGTTCCTCGCGGTGCGCACGATCGACGAAGTCGACCTGAGGCGCACGATCGACTATGGCCACGTGGCGAGCGTCTGGTTCGACGCCTGCGGCGTGTACTGCTACGGCTGGAACGAGCGCAAGGACGCCTACGTTGCCAAGGACGTAAGGGCAGCGAACATCGAGCTCGACAGGGTCCTCTCTCAGGTCTGCACTGCGCTGCGGAACCTGCCCTAGTTCTGGACAGGCGCCGGCCGGGCGCCGCGCGACCGGCGCCTGGCGCGGAGCTGCGCACCGCCCGCGCGAAGCGCGCGGATCTCCTCGTCCGAGAGCCCCAAACCCTCGCCCAGGACGATCGGGTCGACGAGTTCGAGGGCGGCCTCGAGATCGCGGCGGCGGATCAGCGCATCGACATCGTCCAGCAATCCCCCCAGGGTCTCGGGCACAGGTGGCAGGATCAACGACCCGGCCTCGGTTGGCTCGAGCTTCAAGACGCCGCCGCCGTAGCTGCGCCCGACGAGCTCCGCGCTAAGGAGCGTGAGGCTGTTGTAGAAGGCGACGGTGAGAGCGGCGGCGTCGAGGGGTGCCTTGAGGTAGACGCCGTGGATCGTGTTCGTCTGAAGGACGTCGGCCTCGTTGAGAACAAGGCGCGGGTGCTCGCTTGCGAAGTAGGTCAGGAGGAGATCGGCGACGCCGCGCCTTGGGATCGGTACCGACCACCAGGGGTCCCGAACGCGACATTTGTAGCCGTCGGGGATCCCCGTCTCCTCGCCCAGAGCAATGCGGCGTTGCACCGCTGAACTCCTTGGCTCAACGCCCGCTTCGAGTGCGAACAGGAGGCCCTTTCGGCCCTCGTCCAGAAGCTGGCGATGATCGTCAGCGGAGATCCGTGCCCCCGGGATCTGCGCTGCCTTGCTGACGGCTGGTCGGACGGTTCGCTGGGGCATGCCCTTCGCCTCGGTCCGGGTGAGCAGGAAGAAGTCGTTGGCTCCGGTGACCGCACCGATGTCGACCGCTGCGACGTCACTGAGTTCCGAGGTCTCGGATCTTTCGGAGAGCTCGGCGAGGAGGGCTCGGGTGGCGGCGGGCAGGAGCCTGCCCAAAAGCTTCCCGGGGGTCTGCGAATCAGCGGAAGCGGTGGCAGGGAAGAGCTGCGAGGCGTCAAGCTCAGCGAGGGAGTCGAACGAGACGAGGTCGACGGACCCCTGTGCGTCCCCGGTCCGCTCCTCGGCGAAGAGGAGGACGACCTCCTCGAGGGCACCGGGGAAGACTCGTTGGTCAAAGAGGGCAATCGCGACGCGCTTGAAGTTCGCCGCGAGGAAGCGGGTTATCCCGGCCGCGTACTGGGCATGGATCAGCTCCGCCGGCAGAACCTGCGCCATCCGACCACCGTCGCTGACGAAGCTGGTCGCGTGGATCAAGAATGGCGCCCACGAGGAAGCGAGGCGAGTAAGCGGAACGCCGGCCTCGGCGGCGATTCGATGAGCGGCCTCGGCGGTGCCATTGAAGTCTTGATAGCGAATGTAGGGGGGGTTGCCGACAACCGCCTCGACCCGCGGAACCTCCTCGCCGGGTCGCATCTCGAAGAAGTCGCCGCGATAGAGCGTGGCCTCCCCGGTCCCTGGGGCTGTCCGGAGGAACGCGCCCTCATCGACGTCGGCGCCGAAGACCTGTGCCTGGGTAGCCGCGGGACTTGCCCCCAGCTGCTCGAGCCGCCGCAGTGCTGCTTCGAGGAAGACGGAGCCGCCGAAGCTGGGATCGAAGACCCGATCAGTCGACGAGCGCACCGCCCAGTCGACGAGCGCGGCCGCCATCTCGGGCGGGGTGTAGAAGGCGCCGAGCGCCTTCTTGGCTTCGCGCTCGGTCAGCGTCGCGGTCATCCCAACGACTTTATGGGTGCCGGCGGATCGTTGGTCGGTCTCGATCCCAGGGAGCCTCTCCTGTCGGTGCACATCTCTTTGAGTCGCGGCGAGGCGGGATTCTCCCCTCCCCCAGCGGAGACTTGGCTAGATACCGGGCGACAGGAATCTCACGCGAGTGCCCACGGAGTCGGCGCTCGCGTGATCCGGTTGTCGGCGGGCTTGGACGAGCTCTTGGGGCGCCGTCGAATCCGCCCAGAAAACGCAGAAATTCGCGCTACCCCCCCACGTGTATTACCCGCGGATTAGTGGGGATTGCCGGGGATTGGGAATCGGATTTCTCCCGACTTGACTTCTCCGCTGCACGGAGCTAGTCCGGAAGCAATGAACATCTTCCATTGCTACAGGAGGCTCCATTTGAACCTAACTCAGATCGTCCATTCCCACGCAGATCCCAACGCACAACAAACCGCTTACCCGACCGCTCGCGGTCGGGCTTCAATCCCACAAGCTCGGCACCGTCAGCGGCTTTGCGCAGCCGCGGTTTTGCCGACTTCTCTGCACCACGTCGAGGTCGCTCACTGATGCCGCGCGATCCCAAAGACCCGCGGCCGATGCTGGCCCTCGTGATCGTGATCCTCAGCGTCGCCGCCTGGCGCTGGGCCTCGCAGCTCTCTGCGGGCTCGCTGCTCTCCTCTGCCGCTGGCTCGCTCGCGCCCCTCGCGCTCGGCGCCCTCGCTATCGCCTCCGCGCTGGCTATGCAGCGGCTTCTCTTCACCAACCGCACGCTGCGCAGCCGCCGCGAGGTGGCGCTCGTCCCCGCTGACGACTTCGACCCGAAGACCGACGCGGTCCTGCGGTTCGCCGCCGAGCTCGCCGCCACCGAACGTCGCCTGCGCGGCTGGTTCGACCGCCGCGCCCAGGCGGTGCGGGTACGGCTCACCAACGACGCCGAGGGTCGGCTGGTCTACCTGTTGAGCGTGCCGGAGCGATCGGGCAACGCCCTGCGCGGAGCGCTCGGCGCCTACGAGGGCTTCGAGCTGCGCGAGCCCAAGGACGTGCTCGGCGATCGCAAGGCCCCTGAGGACCTGGCCACCGTGCGCACGGAGCTGGTGCTCGCGCGCTCGAGCCTCGAGCCCCTGGCGCGGCTCAAGCTGGACCCCGATCCCCTGCAGGGCTTCGCCTCGGCGATGGAGGTCGCGCGGCCGCGCAAGGGTGAGGAGGTGAGCGTCTGCATCGACCTCCTGCCGGCATCGGGCTTTCGGCGCGAACGCCTGCGCCGCTCCTTGCGCCGGCGGGCCGCCCGCAAGTACGGCGAGCGCCCGGGTCTGCTGGAGCGCCTGGAAGGCAACGAGCGCAGTGCGGGCCGACCCGGCCCCGACAAGCTGCTCGAGCGCCGGATGGTGAACGAAGCGCTGGAGGAGAAACTGCGCGACGCCGGCACCCTGTTCGAGGCCCAGATCCTGCTGCGCTGTCGCGCCGCCGATCGGGCCCGCGCCAAGTCGACGATGGGGCTCCTGCTAGGTGCCTTCGAGCCCTTCGCCGGTCAGAACTACCTCCGCGCCCGCGGCCTCTCGCTCGGCTTCGCCTTCCTCGGCTCCGACCTGCCGATCCGGCGGGCTCGCTTTGACCGCCGCATGGACACCGGCCGCTTCGCGCCGCCGAAGAAGGCGGTGCTCACGGCGAGCGAGATGGCCGGCTTCCTGAAGCCGCCGAGCATGCACTGCAGAGGCGACAACATCGCCCGGGCCGGGACTTTGCTGGCGGCGGCGCCGGACCTGCCGACCTTCGCTCCCGAGAAGGCGAACGTGATCCCGCTCGGCAAGGTCGGCACGGGCGGCTCTGAGCGTGTCCTCGGCGTCCGCGCCGAGGACACCTTCTTCTCCTACATCGCCGGTCGCTCGCGCTACGGCAAGACCGAGCTCGCGATCGCCCAGTTCGTCCACCTGGTTCGCTCCGGCCACGGCGGCTTCTTCCTCGATCCCCACGGCGACGCGCTGGCGCGGATCCGTCCCTACCTGAGCGACCCGAAGCTGCGCAGCCGGGTGGTGGAGATCGACCTCGGTCCCGGCCACGCCGAGGCGCTGCCCGGCTGGAACCTCTTCGAGCTCGGCGGCGAGGGCGGCGGGGAGGGGCAGGTCGCCGCGGTGGTCGACGCCTTCGCCTCGGTGCTCGAATGGGGCGAGCGCTCGACGCGGGCGATCAATCTCACCAGCCATTCCGCCGCGGCCCTGGTCGCAATCGCCAAGGTGCTGCCGGCGGAGCTGGCACCGACGATCTTCCAGCTGCCGACCCTGCTCTCCGACGAGACCTGGCGCGAGGCGACGATGCCCTTCCTGCCAGCTGCCTCGCGGCGCTTTTGGCGCAGCCGCTTCCCGCTGCTCAGCCCCGAGGCGATCACCCCGGTCACCAACCTCGTCGACCGCCTGCAGCTCTCGGGCTCGATGAGGACGCTGCTCGGCCAGAGCCCGGGCAGCTTCCGCATCCGCGAGGCGATGGACGAGGGCCTGATCGTCCTCGCCTGCCCGGGCGCCAGCAATAACGAGCAGCGGCTCGTCGCCAACCTGATGGTCTTCGACCTCCTCTACGCCGCCCGCAGCCGTGGCGAGCTCGCCGCCAGGAGACGGAAGCCCTTCTGGGTCTTCCTCGACGAGGTCCAGAGCTATGACGGCGGCGCCTCGGGCAGCCTCGCCGGGCTGCTTGAGCAGAGCGCCAAGTTCGGGCTGCGGGCGGTGCTCCTGAACCAGAACCCCGAGCGGCTCTCCGCCCAGACCCTGAACGCGCTGACCACCAACCGCTCCCACCTTCTCGCCACCGCGCTCAACTCCCATGCGGCGGCGCTCCTGACCAAAGAGTGGGGAGGCCAGCCGAGCCCCGAGGTGATGGTCAGGCTGCCGCGCTTTCAATTCGTTACCCAGGTCACCCACCAAGGCGAGCTCAGCCGCCCCTTCTCGCTGCGGGGGATCCGAGTCGAGGACGTGCACGACAAGGCGGAGATCGGCATCGGCTTGCCGGTCGCAGAAGCGGCAGCGCGCGCTGAGCCCGCGCAGGTCTCCGAGCACTTGGAGACGCTCGATGACCGGATCCTCGCCCACCTGAAGGACCTCGCCCCACCGGCCGAAGAGCCCCCCGAAGACCCCGATGAGGACGAGGGTCCCTACTGGCTTGGAGGTGAGAGCGTTGGCAGCTGAGACGAGCGTCCGGCCCGCCAGCGGCCTGCCCGAGACGGCCGTGGAGATCCTCGCCTCCTTGATCCAGCACCGCGTGCTGAGCACCGGGCAGGTCAGGGAGATCCACCTCCCCGAGAGCCGCAGTCGCTGGGCGCAGCAGGTGCTGGGTCGACTGAGGGAGGCCGAGCTCGTCGCCTTCAACCGCCCGCCGCATTCCGGACAGCGGCTCTGGTTCGCGACCGAGCGCGGGGTGAGGCTGGCGCAGGAGGCCCATGCCTTGGAGGAGGCCCCGAGGCCGCTGTTGGCAGCCGAGGTCGCCGGGCAGCTCCGCGCCCACACCCTCGCCGTCAACGACACCGGCATCGCCTTCCTGCGCGCGGCGCGCGATCGGGGTGATGAGTTCGGGCCGCTCTCCTGGCGCCACGAGGTCGCTCACCCCCTCTCGCGTGGCCGCGGCCGCCGGCGCCGCACCCTCTTCGCCGACGCGGTTCTGACCTACCTGCGCGAGGAGGAAGGGAGGCTCGCCCTGGAGCAGCGCTTCCTCGAGCTCGACAGGGCGACCCTCTCGGTCGACCGTCTCGCCGCCGAGCTCGCGCGCTACGCGGAGCTCCACCGCCTGAAGGGAGGCGACAGGGAGCCGATCTGGAAGCAGCACTACCCGCGCTTCCCGCGAGTCCACTGCGTCCTCGCCGGAGGCTCGCGCGCCGCGCTCGAGCGGCGGCGCGCCAGCGCCAGCGCCCTGCTCTGCGGGAACCCCACCTTCGCCGCAGCCCGCGGGGTGAGGATCTCGGTCTGCCTGCTCGAGGACCTGCAGGCCGAGGGCCCCTTTGCGGCGGTCTTCCGCGACGTCCGCGAGCCCGATCTCCCGGTCGACTGGCTCGGTTGCGGACCCGGCGACGAGGGGAGGCGCGAGCGATGAACGATCGCACCGGGGATTGTCGGTCGCGCCGGGGGGAAGGCCGCCAGCACCCGCACTACGCCGAAGTGGTTCACCTCAGCGACGAGACGATTGACGCCCTGGCCCGGCGGATCGTCGAGTTGCTGGAGCTGGATGCTCCTGACCCGCCCGTGGGCCAGTTGATCACCGCGGCGGAAGTCGCGAAGCGGTGTGGCGTCGATCGCTCCTGGGTCTACGCACACGCAGAGGAGCTCGGCGCCGTTCGGCTTGGCGACGGCGAGCGCCCGCGGCTGCGCTTCAGCCCGAGCGAGGTGAGCGCCCGGATCGCCGCCCTCGGAATCGCCGAGCCTCCCTCTGGGCGCCGATTGGCGCCGATTGGCAGCGATGCCCGACGCGACTCGCTTTCGCGCCGACGCAGAGCTAGTGTCGTCGGGCAAGCAAGAGCGGCCGGGCGGCGCTCCAACGCCCCCGGCCCGGCGCCGGCGCGGTGAGCTTCGGCGCGATTTCCAGCCTAGAGGCGCGCGAGTCGCTGCCGTCGCTTGGCGATCGCGCCTGCCTCCCTCCGGCGCCCCGAGTCGGGAGGTGATCGCAGTGGCTCGAAGATCGGAGGGGCAGGTGGTGGAGCGGCGCTGGAAGAGCGGGCGAGGCTACGCGCTTCGCTTCCGCGCCTACGGGGAGCGCCGCTACCTGACGCTCGGCCTTGAGAGCGAGGGCTGGACCCGCGCGAGCGCCGAGCGGGAGCTGGCGAACGTGATGGCGGATGTGCGGCGCGGGCTCTGGGTCCCGCCGAAGCCGAGCCGCAAGAGCTCCGCCGAGCGCGCTCCCGAGGGGATGCCGACCTTCGGCGAGTTCGCGCTCCGCCTGCACGAGGCGCGCCGGGGGGAGGTCAGCGTGCACACCCACGAGTACATGGAGTGGTCGCTCAGCCACCTGATCCCCTACTTCGGCGACTGGCCTCTGGACGAGATCGACGTGCCGGCGGTCGACGCCTTCCGCCGCCACATGGTCGAGCTCTCAGGGGCAAGGCGCCGCGCGATCGAAGCCGGCAACCCGATGCGCAGCGAGCACGACCAGGTGCTGCGACCACTCGCACCCTCGACGATCAACAAAACGATCGACGGCCTGCAGTGGGTGCTCTCGGTCGCGGTCGAGTACGAACTGATCCACCGCAACCCGGCGATGGGCAAACGCCGCCGGCTGAAGGCGACGCGGCGCCCGCCGGTCCACCTCGACTCGGTCGAGCAGATCAGGACGCTGTTGGAGGCCGCGGGCCAGCTCGACCGCGACTGCCATTTCCACACCACCGACCGCCGCCCGATCATCGCGACGCTGCTCTTCGCCGGCCTGCGCGCCAACGAACTCTGCGCCCTGACCTGGCGCGACGTCGATCTCGCCAACGGCCGGCTGCACATCGGCCGCTCCAAGACCTCGGCGGGCCTGCGCGAGATCCACCTGCTGCCGATCCTCCGCGATGAACTGGCGACGCAGAAGGCGGGCGCCGCTCGCACCGGCCCCGACGACCCGGTCTTCCCGACCGGCGCCGGTGGCCGCCGCGACAAGGACAACCTCCGCAACCGGATCCTCGCGTCGGCGGTGAAACGGGCCAACGAGCTGCTCGAGGAACGAGGCGCGATGCCGCTGCCGCGCGGCCTCACCCCGCACAAACTACGCCACACCTTCGCCTCAATCCTCGTCGCGACCGGCGAGGACCCCGCTTCGGTCATGGCGCAGCTTGGCCACGCCGATCCGAAGTTCACCCTGCGCGTCTACACCCACATCATGCGCCGGGGCGAGGCCGAGCGAGACCGCCTCAAGGCGCTGGTCAACGGCGAGAGCTTCGAGGAAAGAGGGTTGGACCTAGCCGAGGAGAAGGAGGCCCGTCAGTGACCGCGTCGGCGATCGGCATCTTCATCCTCGCCCTCCTGGGCTTCTGGTTCTTCGGCGGGCTCGTGCTGCGGGTCGGTGGCGCGTTCCTCGTCTTCATGGGCGCGGCGGACCTCGCCATCACGGGCAACGCCAGCGCCGCCATCCTGCTCATCGCCGGTGCGTGCCTGTGGCTCGCCGGAAGGCTTCATCGCGCGGTTCGCCGCCGCGCTTGACCAGGCGTTTACGCGCGGGGCACGAGGAAGAAGTCGCGGGGATCCATGATGCCCCAGCGGCGGCCTGAATCAGTCGAGCGTCTTGAGGCCGAGCTCGCGGGCGGTGTCGATCAGGTCTGAGTCGAAGCTGGCGACCGTGCCGCCGTGCTCTTCGGCGGCCAGCAGGACGCAGCAGTCTGGGAGCTTGCGAGCGGTGTCGGCGCGCAGCTGCGCGAGACGGGTCGCGGCGTCCTCTCCGAGATCCAGCTCGCCGACCCCGAGGCGCTGCAGCGCCGTCCGAGCGTCTTCCAGGCGACCTGCGCGCGCCGGGGCGACCAGGGTCTCGGCGAGCGTGATCCGGCTCGCGCCGAGCGGCTCGCTACCGCTCTCTTCGATCAGCGCGCGGGCACGGTCATGGTGGGCGTCGCGACCGTCGAGATGGGCGATCAGGACGCTCGCGTCGAGGACGATCACGCTGGCCAGTCTTCGCGCAGGCGCTCCAGTTCGCCCGGCTCGTACACGCCGCTGAGCGCTCCGGCGGTCTCCTCTGCGGCGAGACGCCGGTCCAGGGCCTCGCGCTCGATCGCATCGCCCCCGGCCGCGGCCAGCTTCAGCAGCAGCTCCTTGCGGTCGTGGACGTCGGGCCAGCGCCGCTGGGCGTCATCGAGCAGCTCGCTCAGCTTGCCGGTGTCGGTGAGGGTGTAGCGGGGCTTGGTGGTGGGCATAGTAGCCGAGTGTAGCACCATAGTATTGAGGTGCGGCACCGGTACAGGGTCGTGGCGTCGAGGTCAGGGTGGGTCCGGCGCCTCCATCTCTAGCATCACCTCGTAGCCGCCCTCCTCCTCGAACTCGACGATCACCGGAGTCCAGCTCACCCCGGCGAGGAGATCGTCGAGCGTGATCCCCAGCCCTCCCGCGAGCCGCACGTAGGTGTCGAGCAGGCCGAGGACCTCGCCGTTCTCCATCGCGCTGATCCGATCGGAGGAGACCATCGCCCGCCTGCCGAGGGCTTCCTGGGAGTAGCCGGCGCGCTTGCGTTGGAGGAAGAGGTTGTCGGCGATCCGCGTTTTGGCCTCATGCGGAAGCTTGCTGGCCATCGAAGGACTCATCTCGTTCGGCCGAGGGCCGCCAGAGCGGCGGTGTGCTCGGGATCGTCGGCGACATCGAAGCCGCCGGAGCTGAGCACCACGTCGCCGGGAACCCAGAGGATCCCGGCGGCCAGCTCGCTGGGCGTCGCCTCGAGCGCGCCGGCCAACCGGATGAAGGTGTCGATGCGAGGCAGCTTCTGCTCCAGCTCCAACGCGGCGACGATGCTCGGGTGGACGTCGGCGCGGAAGGCGAGCTCCTGTTGGCTGATCCCCGCCCGTTTCCGCAGCTCCCGCAGGTTCACTCTGAGCCGGGCGCGGAGCTCATCGGAGGACGGACGGAGGCTGGGGCTGCCGCTCACGGCCGGCTCCCAGCGGCTCGATGTCGCTCGGAGCCATCGTCGATCCAGAACTCGCCCTCGACGGTGTAGCCCGGTTGCCAGTGAAGGCCGGTGAGCAGCACGCATGGCGTCGCCTCCAGTCCGGCCGCCACCTTCAGAATCGTGTCGAGCCGCGGTAGGCGCTGCCCGCGCTCGAGCAGGCTGATCTCCACCGGGTGCAGGTCGATGAGGCGGGCAAGCTCTGCCTGGCTCATGCCGCTCTGGCGGCGACAGCGCCAGAGGGTGCGGCCGAAGCGCTCTGCGAGCTCGGACTCCATCAGTCGCTCACCGACCTTTCTATCTCCTGCGCGTAGGCGCCCGGCTGCTCCAGGGTGACCCGCAACCGCCAGGACATGCCGGCGAGCAGCGCGCACGGCTCGGCTTCGACCGCGCCGCCGAGCTTCACGATCGTGTCGAGGCGGGGAGAGCGAAGCCCGCGCTCCAGAAGGCTGAGCTGGGTCTTATGCAGGCCGGCACGCTGGGCGGTCCCCTCCTGGGAGAGGCCGACTCGGCTGCGCAGCACGATCAGGTTCTCGCCGAAGCGCCGGTTGAGGTCGGCACGGGGGTTGTCGTTCTGGGCGCCGCTCACTCCCCGCTCCCCTCTTGGCCGATCGCGCAGAGCACGCGGCCGCATGCCTCGACCGCAAGCTCGGTTCGGCGCAGCACCTCCTTGTCGTCGCCCGAGCGGGGCAGCGTGTCGGCGTAGAGCTCGGTGGCTTCGTCGCGCAGTCGTCCGATGACGCGGCGCAGGTCCTCGGGTGCCATCGTCAGCTCGACGCTGCCGCCAGCCGGCAGGTCAGCTCTGCCCGGCCAGCCGAGGTCGTCGAGCAGCAGGCGCAGGTCGTCGGTGAAGGCGTGGCCGAGGCTGTCTGCCTTCTCGTAGTCGCCGGCGTCGATCGCCAGCCAGAGGTCGCCGATCCCGCTCAGGTGGTCGAGGACCTGGACGTAGAGCGCCTCGCGCTGCGCGGCAGTGATCTTGATCGACATCTGGTGCCTCCTCTCGTGAGGCACCGAGGCGCAGCCGTGATGCCACCGATCGGGAGATCGGCGAGTACGGTTTCTCTTGCATCGAAGGCCTGTACTTCGGTGCCGGCCCCGGGGCGTCTTCAGCGCCGCCGGGGCGCTTTCTGTTTGCCGGCCGAACTTAGCTCTGCTGGGCGCCCAAAGCGAGTCGAAATGCGCGCCGATTGATCCCGATGCCGCTCCGTTTGGGCACTCGTGCCCAATGAAACCGCCTCGCCCGCGCCAATTTCGCACCGGTCAGAAACGAAAAAGACCCCGACGTGCAGGGACTTCCGAGAGTGGGACTGACTGGACGGTATTCGAACCGTGGGCGAGGCCGAGCGATCAAGCCCTCTACGCGAACCGATGCTCTCATGGCCCGGCCGACCGAGGCGCAGAGACAGACCCGGCGTCGTGCATCGCCACAACGAAAACCCGATCCAACCCTCGTGGAAGCCGTAGAGCCGCATCCTCTGGGGCCAAGGACCGAGCACCAGTCCAGCCAGCGCCGATCTCCACTCCAGCCCAGCCGTGAACGAACCTGCCAGAGCCCTCAGCGGAAAAGGCAGCTACTCGGTCGGGACCTCCAGGGCACGCCGAAACGCGGGATGCACCACAAACTGGCCAGTGCCGACCTCGATCGGGTGAGTCAAGCGCCGCAAGGTGAAATGCACGGTATGCGAATACATCGGCTCGCCGGTTCCGACCTGAACACCGAGAAAACCAAACCAGAGCAGCAGCTCAACGGCTTCCTCAATGGCGTCAGCAGGAACCTTGCCTCGCTTCAAGACATCCAAGACCTCTGGCCGCTTGAGCCTCGGCTGCACCCCGTGAAATGCGAAAAGTGCATCGAGCATGGCGGGATGCGTGTCTTCCATTTCAAAGCCCAACTGCACCAGCGTCTCCTCGCTGTAGCCAACCTCTGCCTGTTTGATGTCGTCTCCCGTTATCCGCGAATGCGCACGATTGAGCGCAACCTGTTGAGCGCGCTGGACGAACAGGAGCGCATCTCTTGGGCGCATCAGCGTTCGATCGATGACGTAGTCAAACGAGTCCTCGATACCGACAGCCGGCTCGGCTATCGCCTCCCACGCCTCCCCGAAGTCTTCGCTCACGTCGGTGCTGTCGCTAATCCGCTTCTGCAGAACGTCACGAAATAGCTGTCGGTCGTCCCACTCGAGTTCGATCGGCGTCTCCTTGCCCCGATCAGATGCATGCTTGTTGAGGAGCTCCAGCACGTCCGGCCGAATGAAGACGAGGCAGTGGAAATCGACGCCCCTGTTACCAAGCGATCTCTCGAGCTTCCGGCTTGCTTCGAGGAGTCCTTGGACAATGAGGATGTCCTCGAAGGTCGCTCCGCGAGTCGCCCAGCTTTTGTCGAGGTTGTCGATAAGGAGCCAGACCTGCTCCTTTTGCTCCGTGACGTACTCGGCTACAGCATCACTCAGGGTCTTCAGGTCTCCGCCATAAATGAGCTCCACGAGGTTCGTTCTGGCAGTAATCTCGCCCGCACCTGAGACCCGCTCGGCCAACTTGTCGATTTGCCGTAGAAATCTCTGTGACAAGTCTTCATCCGACGCGAGGTCATGGGCGAGAAACGCCTTCTGCAAGGCCTCATACCGCTCGAATCGCTGTCCGTCCCGCCGTGCAGCGACGAGCTCCCGCTCGTTGAAGAGGATCTTATGCGCGATCTCAGCGGTCAGGAGAAACGTCCACAGGGCCGTCACTGCCTGTTCCTTTTGACCCTGCGACAGGGTTTCCAGTACGGCCTCCCGCAGCTTCGTAAACTGGAATCCCTCCGGCCGAAAGTCGAGAATGAGGGTCGCGTGTCCCCGGGAAACCGCTCGCCTCACCCCGTAGAACAGCGCGGTCTTCCCGGAGCCCTTTCGCCCCACCACGAGGCGGCCGTGGCCCTGTCGCGCCCGGCCGAACGGACCCGTTTTCACGAAATAGCGCTGGAGCCCAGCCCTCTCATTCTCCGCGGCAACGTCACCTAGGTCCAGCAGCTCCAGGACCCCGCCCTCGGCGCCCATCTTGCTGACGGCACCGGACTGCATGCGCTCGATCACCTGGAGCACCGTTGGCTCAATGAGAGTCTGAATCTGACGTGGATCGTCCCACTCTCGAACGACATCGCCGTAGTCAATCGGCTGCCTGGTGCCGCTTTCTTCCTGCAGCATCAACACGGCCTTTTCTTCGGCCATTGCGATGCCACAAAGAAAGGCACAAAGCGCGTTGTGGACCGTTGCGACTTCCCCGCGTTTGGGGCTCAACAGATTTGCGATCACGCCGAATGAGCCTCGGACCTGCTTCCACTGCTCGTATAGCGACGTCCTAGGCGTCTCGGCCGGGTCGTGGACTCGGAAATCTCTTACAAGCGACTTTTTCAGTGCCGAGAGCAGCTGACCCGCGCCCTCAGTTGCTAGCGGTCCTTTGACGACATAGACAGGAGCCTCCGTGAACACCTTCTTGGGCAGGTTTCCGAGTCGCGGGGCCTTGGCTTCCTTTGCCTTCTCAGCGAGTTCGTGGCTGTTCTCGAAATCGATATAGCCGAGGGTCTCGAGAACGCGAATCCCCTCGAAGAGCTTCGAGTCCGCGACTACGGTCGAGTCCCGAATCGGCTTAACCGGAACGCCGAGACCAATGCAGAAGCCCAGCTCAAAAAGCAAATTGAAGTTGAGCGTCGTCACGTCTGCGAAGACCCTCGCTGCCCCCCGAATGCCCATGCAGATCTCGCAGAAGATCAGTTGACCGGCGACATCGAAGTTGGTCCAACTGCGCCATACGCCTCCGGATTGCTCGAGCTCCTCCTTTGCTCTATCGATCGTCGCGGCAATGGGCTTCGGCTGCGACGGGAACAAGAACAAGCCATCAACGGAAACGATCCCCCCGAAGTCTTTGTCGCATTCTTCCGCGGTGTATTGGCAGAAGTCGGGTGGAATCTGGAGGAGACGAGCTTGGTCCATGGTGGCCACGCTAATCAATTCCGTCCGTTGAATTGCAGATCGTTAAGGCGATCTTTCGGTGCTCGGCGACGGTCAAAGGTTAGCTGGATAAGCGAGCTTGATCAGCACTCGCTTGCCGCAAGCTCGGCCGACTCTTCGAGAACGTGTCTGGCAATCGTCCGCATACGAACGTATGATCGCTTTTCATGAGGTTGACAACGCGAGGCAACAAATGAGCGGGCGAAAGACCGGAAAGCGAGCAGCTTCGGCTGCCGCTAAGACGCTCCGCTCTAAAGGCTCGTCAAAAGCCGCGCGACGAGCCGCTGCGTCCGATCTTGCTCAGGTCGGCAACTCGAAGCGGACGGGCAAAGCTGCCGCCTCCGCCGCCTCGAAAACGCTGCGATCAAAATCGGCGTCAAGAGCTGCAAAGAGGGCCGCTGCGTCCGATCTTGCTCAACGCCGTCGCTGAGCTGGTGCTGGGATGGCCGTCAAGGAAGAGACCGGCCCGGCACCCCGATACCTGCAGCCACTTGCCGCCAGCAGACCTGGCGAGGGGCTCGTTCTCTATCCCGACCAGATCTCAGCCGTGGACAACGATCAGGTCGCAGGTTTTCGGCCGGACGCACAGGCCCTTCGCGTCGCCGCCCTCGAGCAGGAGATCCCGGTCGAGATCGTTGCCCCCGAGGGCACGAGGAAGGGCGTTTACGATGAGCACGCTGCCGATTGGGTCTTGCCTCTGCTCGAAGTTCCGAGCGGGGCGGTAGCGGCTTTGGTAGCGAACTATCTGCAGAAGCGCCTGGACGACTGGAAGGCACGCCCCGACAAGCGCTCGCCAACCGTTCGCTACCGCGAGCTTGAAGCCTCCGAGGGCGATACCTCGCTTCGAATTCGTGAGATCGAAGGCCCATGCGAGGAGGTGATCGATTGGCTGCGGGAGGAGCGGGGCTGATCGATGAGGAGGCAGGAGTTCGCTTCGCGGGTCGCGTGGCCTTCTACGAGCCACCTCTTTCACCGAGAGATCTCCAGAACGAGACCGAGCGCCTCCTCAGTGAGGCTGCGAAGGAACTGGAGGATGGCAATGACCACGCAGCTGAGTCTGCCTTCCGGGCGGCAATCGAGTGCCTTGTCGACGCGTTTCTGCTCAACCGCCGGGAGAACGCCAGTGCCTTCACTGCAGCCCACCAGCTGGGCGCCTTCGTATCGAGGCGCTTCGGTTGCCCTCTTAAGAGTTCCGATGGCATGTGGTGGCACGCCGACTGCGGCGTCTCGGCCCTTCACTCGCGACTAGGCAACAGCATCGCGGGGACTTCACGAGGGCGGTACTCAATCTGCTCTGCCGAGGACTTCGACTGCGAACACGTTCCCGGCTACCGCTACGGCGGCGAGTTGTGCATCCGGACCGTCTATGAGATGAACATCGACGAGGTCAGTCTTGTCCCGTTCCCGGAGGACCCCCGCTGTTACCGCATCGATGTTCTTCACTCGCTGAGTGAAATCGAAGCCTCGGTCGGTGAAGCCCTACCTGCAGGTGCAACCCCTACCTGCATCCATTGCGAGCAGTGCCCCGGGGCGAGCTCTGGACCGAATGCAGATGACATTGACCAGGCACTCTGGAATCGGCCCGCACAACCATGACCAACGCGGTAACCCTAACCTTGATCGACGCCGAGAGACACGGACGCGAACCTGAGCCCGCTGAACTTCGCGAGGCCGGACTACCGGGTGCCGAGCGCGCAGAAGCGGCATTGCGGGCCGGTGAGCCTGGGGCTGAGGACTACGCCCGCGAAGCACTACGTGTCGTCACGGACGGGTTCCTTGGTGACCGCGAAGCGAATCGGGACCTCTTTGAGCGAGCCCATCGCCTTGGCAGGACAATCGCCGAGACCGCCGGTTGCTGGTGGACTCCCGGTGAGGAGAGCTACAGCATCGACTGTCCGATTTTTGCGCTGCATCGCAATGCCGCCCATTCCGTTGCAATGACCACGACCCGGGAGTGCTCGATCTGCGGCGCGGAGCCACTTGTCTGCGAGCACGTTGATGGCCACAGCTACGGCGATGAAGTCTGCCTGTTCAAGGTCACTGCCATCGCGCCTTTTGGCCACGTAGCGTGGACTGCTGATCCAGAGTTCACCTACACCTGGCATCGTCCGGAGCGGCTCGCTACCGAGCGGCTCCTATCGGAGGGGATAATTGTCACCCCCGGTGAAACGGCGGCTTGTACGCACTGCCTGAACTGCCCCGGCGCGCCCAGTGAGGATGACCTCGATCCGATTGGTCGCTTCGAGCGCCTAGTCAGAGACAACCCCCCCAAAGGCACCGGCTCGGCGGCTTGATCCGCTGTCGTCTCCTCGCTCCGCGGCGACGTCGCTGAGCGGCTGATCTCTGGTCCCGGGTTGCGCACCTCCCGCACACCTGCCTCGAGAGGCAGAAGCGGCTATGCGATCAGGCTCGACGCCCCGGTCGCCAGCCGGACCCGGCTCGGCTGTGGCCCATAAGCAAGTCGATGCACCTCTATTGATCCCAATTGCCGATCCTTTTGGGCACTCGTGCCCAATGAACCCGCCTCTCCCGCGCCGCTCCCGCACAGGTCAGAAACGAAAAAGCCCCCGACTGCAGGGACTTCCGAGAGTGGAGCTAGGCGGATTCGAACCGCCGACCTCCTGGGTGCGATCCAGGCGCTCTGCCAGCTGAGCTATAGCCCCGTGGGGGAAAACGGCTTGGGAAGTTGGACCCAATGCCTCGCACGAAGAAGGATAACCGCATAGTCTTTGGCAGCCTCCCCCCGGGAATGGCGAGATGAGCATCCTCGACGACGCGATACGAGAGCACCTTGAGCTGAAGCGGGCCCATGGCGCGGACGCTTCCGAGCTGAAAAAGCTCGAGGACGAGGCGTTCGGGCCGACCCAGCGGCCGGACGAGATCGACCCCTTCGCCGAGGCGCAGACGGAGTTCCTGACCGCGCCCGAGGCCCCGCCCGGCGAGGAGCCGGAGGGTCGCCGCGTTCCCAACATCGCGGACCTGCAGGAGGCGCCCGAGATGCCGTCGTTCGCCGAGCCGGAAGCCGAGGCGCCCGCTGCCGCGACGGATGCACCGCCGGCCGAGGCGCCGACGCCCGCGCCGGAAGCCGAGGCGCCGCCCGCCCCCGCCGTCGAGGAGCAGCCGGCGATGGAGCACGAAACGATCTCCGAGCCGCAGCCCGCTGCCGAGCCCGAGGAGCCGACTCCCGCTCCCGAGCCGCTACCGCCGATCGACGCCGGCCCCTCCACCGAGGAGCGCGAGGCGATCGCCGAGCAGCCGACCCAGTTCTTCGACATCGAGGCGCAGATGGAGGAGATGCCGCCCGCCGAGGCCCCGGCTCCCTCCGACGAGGAGCTGGTCGACGCCGAGGCCTCGGAGCCGCGCCTGGCCCCGCCGCCGCCCGCCCCCGAACCGGAGGTCGCCGACGAGCCCGTCTCCGAGGAATACGAGGAGGACGACTTCTTCAGCGAGCAGCGGCTCTCCGACGAGCTCGACCAGGCGCTGGACGCGCCGGTGACCGAGGAGCACGAGGTGGAGGGCGCCGAGGCCGAGGAGCACGCCGAGGCCGAGCCGATCTCCGAGGAATACGAGGAGGGCGAGCCCGACACCGGGGAAGGGGAGAAGGCCCCGCCGCCCGCCCGCCCCGAGCCGGGTCACGAGGACGTGCTCGAGGACACCCCCGACTTCCTCGAGGACGGCGCGGACGACGACCTCTGGTTCGAGCAGCGCCCGCCCAAGGACTTCGACTTCGACGACTGAGCGGTCCCACCGCCTCGCCCCGCCCGACGTCGCGCCCGCCCCGCAGCCGCCGCACGCTAGGTTCCCGCCATGGGGGAAGACGTCGCGATCGAGGCACAGGGCCTGCGCAAGTCCTACGGCAGCCTGCGCGCCCTGGACGGGGTCGACCTCCGCGTCACGGCCGGAACCGTGCTCGGCCTGCTCGGCCCCAACGGCGCCGGCAAGACGACTGCGGTGCGCATCCTCACCACGCTGCTCCCGGCCGACGGCGGCAGCGCCCGCGTCGCCGGCCTCGACGTCGCCCGCGACGCGGCCCGCCTGCGAGCGGAGATCGGGCTCGCCGGCCAGTACGCGGCGGTCGACGAGAACCTCACCGGCGCCGAGAACCTGGAGATGGTCGGCCGCCTCTACCACCTGCCGCGGGGCGAGCCGCGCGCCCGCGCCGCCGAGCTGCTGGAGCGCTTCGACCTGACCGACGCCGGCGGCCGCCTCGTCCGCACCTACTCGGGCGGGATGCGCCGCCGCCTCGACCTCGCCGCGGCGCTGGTCGCCCGCCCGCCGGTCCTCTTCCTCGATGAGCCGACCACCGGCCTCGACCCGCGCAGCCGCATCGCCCTCTGGGAGACGATCGAAGGCAGGGTCGCCGGCGGCACCACGGTCCTGCTCACCACCCAGTACCTCGACGAGGCCGACCGGCTGGCGGATCGGATCTCGGTCATCGACCACGGCCGCGTGATCGCCGAGGGCAGCTCCGACGAGCTCAAGGACCAGGTCGGCGGCGAGCGCCTCGAGGTCACGCTCGAGCCCGGCGCCGACCTCGAGGCCGCGGTCGCGGCGCTGGCGCCGATCGCGGCCGAGCGCCCGGCTCTCCTCGACGGCGTCCTCCACGTCCCGGTCAAGCAGAGGCGGGGGGCGATCGCCGAGGCGGTGCGGCAACTGAACGACGCCGGGATCGGGATCGACGACGTGGCGATGCGACGGCCGACCCTCGACGACGTCTTCCTCCGCCTCACCGGCCACGCGGCCGAGGAGGCCGGCGGCCCGGCGGCGGGGGAGGGGGAGCTGTGAGCGGCCTGCGCAACGAGATCTCCGACACCCTGGTGCTGGCGAGGCGCAGCGTCATGCGGATCGCCCGCGCACCCGACCTGCTGATCTCCTTCACCGTGCAGCCGATCATGTTCGTGCTGCTCTTCGTCTTCGTCTTCGGCGGCGCGATCAGCACCCCCGGCTACGACTACGTCGACTTCCTGATGCCGGGGATCATCGTCCAGACGATGGCCTTCGGCGGCTTCGTCACCGCCCTCGGCCTCGCCGAAGACCTGAAGAAGGGGCTGATCGACCGCTTCCGCTCGCTGCCGATGTCGCGCGCCGCCGTGCTCGCCGGCCGCACCCTGGCCGACATCGGAACCAACGCGATCTCGATCGCGGTGATGCTGATCGTCGGCGCCATCGCCGGCTTCGGCTTCAGCGCGCCGCTGACCCACATCGTCGCCGGCATCTTCCTGCTGCTGCTCTTCGGCTACGCCTTCTCCTGGGTCTTCGCCTTCATCGGCCTCTCCTCGTCCTCGCCGGAGGCCTCCCAGTCGCTCGGCTTCATCGTCATCTTCCCGCTCACCTTCGTCTCCTCCGCCTTCGTCCCGGTCGAATCGATGCCGGCGGCGCTGCGCACCTTCGCCGAAGTCAACCCCTTCACGATCACCGTCAACGCGATGCGCGCTCTCTTCCTCGGCGCCCCCGCCGGCAACGACGTCTGGGGCGCCGTCCTTTGGTCGATTGGCATCGCCGCCGTCTTCGGCGCCCTCGCCGTGGCCAAATACAGGCGCGCCGTCGTCCGCTGAGCTGGCGAGCGGCAAGCGGCCGTCCCGCCTAAACTGGCTCGCGAGGGGCCATAGCTCAGCTGGCAGAGCGCCTGCTTTGCAAGCAGGAGGTCGCCGGTTCGAACCCGGCTGGCTCCATCGACTCCGGCGCGCTACTTGACCGTGACCGTCCCGTACATGCCCTGGGCGTAGTGGCCGGGCAGGTTGCAGAAGATCACGTACTTGCCGGGCGTCAGCTCGAATTCTTCGGCCTTGGTGTCGCCGGCCTCGACATCGGCGATCTCGCCGGCCTCTTCGGCTTCCTTGTCCAGCTTCTCCTCGTCGACCTCGCCGTTGGCTTCGGTCGGGAGCTTGGCCGGGTTCTTGTTCGTCTTGAAGACCACCAGCTCGTGCTCGACCGAGCCTTCGTTGGGGGCTTCGATCGTCGTCTTCCCGGCCGGGGCGGTCCCGTTCTTCGGATCGAAGTAGAAGTCGCCCATCTTGATTTCGACGGCCCGCCCGCCGCCCGCTTCGGTTTCGCCGCCGCCCGCGCTCGAGGACGTGGTGCTGTCGCTGCTGCCGCATCCCGCGAGCAGGGCCGCGACGGTCCCGGCCCAGACGACGACCGCCACCGGCTTGCGCATCTTCACGCTCATATTCGACCTCCCCAGGTAGTCCGGACGAGCACCGGCAAGCACTCTCCGATTCGTTGGCAAAGGCCTATCACACTCTTAGTCGTAAGCGATGCGGTTCGAGGCCGTGCGGGGCGCCTGCGCATGGCGATCTACGAATTCGACGCGATGCCGGTCCTCGACGCGCTCTGGAGCGCCAAGCCCCCGTGGCGTCGACGTTTTAGCGGATCCTCGGGGGGACGCCGAGGAAGCGCGGAGCCGCTCAGCGCGGGCGCTGGTGCTGGACGGCGTTGGGGAAGACCTTGACGACGCGGACGTGGAGGGTCTCACGGGTCGTGGTCGCGGCGCAGCCGGAGTCGCCGAGCGGAGTCGCCTGGATCGTCAGCTGCACCCGCACCCGCCTGCCCAGCGGCAGCAGCTTGCGCAGCCGCGCCGGGATCGCGAAGCGGACCCGCCGCCAGCGGTTCACGTTCACCGACAGCTTGCGGAGGTTGGTGCGGTGACCCTTGCCCTTGTGGGACCAGAGCAGCTTCGCCTTGACCGTGAGCCGCGAGGGCGTGCCGACCGCCAGCCTCACCCGGACCCCGGGGACGACGTGGCCGGGCCGGATCCTCGGCTTGAAGCTGGTCGCGCTTCCCTTCACCGCCGGGCACTGCGGCGGGACCGCCGGTTCCGCCGCGACGGTCACCGTGTGCGTCGTCCGCGCCACGTTCGAGCCGTTGCAGGAGGCGGTCTGTCCGGTGAAGACGAGCGCCGTCGAGCAGCCTTCGTTGTCGGTGGTGGTCAGGGTGACCACGTAGGTGCCGGGGTTGGCGTAGGCGTGGTGGACGGAGGCGCCGCCGTTCGCCGCGCCGGTGCCGTCGCCGAATTCCCAGTCGTAGCGGGCCACGGTGCCGTCGGGGTCGGTCGAGCCGGAGCCGTCGAGGCTGACTCCGCCCCCCGCCTGCGCGCTGGTCGGCCCGCTGATCGCCGCGTGCGGCGGCTGGTTCGGGACGATCGCCAGCGCATTGGGGCGTTCGTAGGTGGGTAGGCCGACACCGAAGGCGTTGGTGGCGAGGTCGAGCGGGCGCAGCTGCGGGACCGAGACCTGTTCTTCCTGCTCGGTGACGTAGGCGCGGCTGCCGTCGGGGAGGATCGCGATGTCGGCACCGCGGCCGAGGACCGGGCCGGTGGTTCCCGCCGTGGCGGTGGCGACGTCGATCGGCGTGACGGTCGATTCGGTCGGTGCGGAGCCGGGCACGACGCCGACCGCGTAGGCGTGGCTGCCGTCGGGCGAGATCGCGATCTGTTCCGCGGGAACCGGCGAGATCGTCGCGGTGACCGTGTTCGTCGCGGTGTCGATCCGGGAGACGGTTTTGGAGCTGCGGTTGGCGACGAAGACGCTGCTGCCGTCCGGGGTGACGGCGATGCCTTCGGGTTCTTCGCCGACCGGGATCGATCCGATCACGGTCGCGGTGGCGAGGTCCACGACCACGACCCGGTCCCCGCTCTGGTCGGTGACATAGGCGCGGGCGCCATCCGGGGTTACGGCGATCCCGCCTAGGTTGCCGCCGACGGCGATCGGTCCGCCGACTTCGGTGCGGGTGGCGAGGTCGACGATCGAGATCGTCCCTTCGAAGCCGTTGGCCGTGTAGGCGTGCGTGCCGTCGGGTGAGATCGCGACGGCGATGGGTTCTTCCGCCCCCATCGGGATCGACGCCCCTTCGGCGCTGGTCGCGACGTCGATCGCCACCAGTTCTCTGTAGCCGGTGACGTAGGCGGTCGACCCGTCGGGCGTGATCGCCACGTCGAACGGCGCGCCCTCGGTCCCGATCGAGACCTGGGCGCCGAGCGCGCCCGTGCCCAGCTCGATCGGCGCCGCGTAGCCGCTTTCTTCGGAGCCGGTGAAGTAGGCGGTCCGAGCCGCCGCCGTTGCCGGCGCCAGTGCCGCGATCGCGCAGACCGCCAGCACCGAGATGATTGCCCTGCCCCGAGTCACGGCGCGGGATCCTTTCAGATTCCCGTGCTCTCGTTGGCGATCGCGCCCAATATTCGGGCAGGATTCCCGCGACTACCGGGTGTGGCGAACTCCGATTGTCAGGAAGCGAGCAGGCTCTCGGCCCGCTTGCCCTCCGGCAGGTTCTGGTCGGCGTGGTAGCTGGAGCGGACCAGGGGGCCGGCGGCAACCGACTCGAAGCCGAGCTCGTAGGCGGCCTTCTCCAGCGCCGCGAACTCGTCCGGGTGCCAGTAGCGGACGACCGGCAGGTGGTTCTCGGTCGGGCGCAGGTACTGGCCGACGGTCAGGACCTGGACCTTGTGCTCGCGCAGCAGGCCGAAGGTCTCGACCATCTCCTCGAAGCTCTCGCCGAGCCCGACCATCAGGCCGGACTTGGTGACGACGTCGGGGCCGCCCATCTCCTTCGCCATCTTCAGCACCCGCGCCGAGCGCAGGAACTGGGAGCCGCGGCGGGCGATCGGGTAGAGGCGCGGCACGGTCTCGACGTTGTGGTTGAAGACGTCGGGCTTCTCGTGGATCACCTTGGCCAGCGGCATCTCCTGGCCGCGGAAGTCGGGGGTGAGGATCTCGACCTTGCAGTCGGGCGCCAGCATCCGGATCGAGCGGACCACGCCGACGAAGGCGCTCGCCCCGTAGTCGGGCAGGTCGTCGCGGTCGACCGAGGTGACGACGGCGTGGCGCAGGCCCATCGCCTTCACCTGGTTGGCGACGCGCAACGGCTCCAGCGGGTCGTTCCAGGTCGGCTTGCCGGTCTGCACGTTGCAGAAGCCGCAGCGTCGCGTGCAGACGTCGCCGAGGATCATGAAGGTCGCGGTGCCGCGCTCCCAGCACTCGCCGACGTTGGGGCAGTTGGCCTCCTCGCAGACGGTGTGGAGGTTGTCGGAGCCGATCTTCTCTTTCAGCCGCCGGAAGTTGGGCCCGCCCGGCGCCGGCACCTTCAGCCACGGCGGCTTGCGCGAGCGGCGGAAGGGGACAGTGCCGTCGGCCGCCGCGGCGGTCCCGCCCGGCTTGGCCCGGGAGCGGGTGACGTGGATGCGCTCGGTGGCCTCGGTCATCGCTCTCAGTTGAGCCTAGCGGGCGCCGGCTCCAGGCCGAGCTCGGCGGCTGGGGTGTCCACAGGCGTGCGCCCGAAGACCTCGCCGAAGCGCTCGGCGAGCACGTCGCCGAAAGCGCCGAGGCCCTGCTCGGCGCCCAGCTCCCGCGTCACCGACGTCATCGCCACCCCCCCGATCCCACAGGGCACCACCCACTCGAACGGCTGCAGATCGTTGCTCACGTTCACCGCCAACCCATGCGTAGTGACCCCCCGGCTCACATGAATCCCGATCGACCCCACCTTCCGCGCCGGCTCGCCGCTCGGCGGGCCGGCCTCGAGGGCGGCGCGGGGCTGGGGCGGGGGCTCGCCGACGGTCCAGACGCCGGTCAGGCCCTCGTAGGTGGTGGCTTCGACGCCGTGGCGGGCCAGGGCCTCGATCATCGCCCGCTCCAGGCCGCGGACGTACTCGTGGACGTCGCCGCCGTAGGGCTCGAGGTCGACGATCGGGTAGGCGACGAGCTGACCGGGGCCGTGGTAGGTGACGAGGCCGCCGCGGTCGGTGTCCAGCACTTCGATCCCCTGCGCTTCGTACCAGGCCGCTCCCATCGGCAGCTCCTCGGGCAGCGAGCGGCGGCCGCGCGTGTAGACGGGCGGGTGCTCGAGCAGCAGCAGGACGTCGGCGATCTCACCCGCCTGGCGCCGCGCCAGGAGCCGGTGCTGGATCGCCTCCGCCTCCCGGTAGGGGACGGTGCCGAGGCGCACGACCAGGATCTCGTCGCTCACATTCACAATTCTCGCAGGGTGCCGTCCCTATCCTTGGTGGACGCTGATGGTCCAGTCGAAGGTTCTCCGACCCGAATGGCTCCCGGCCGTGGCGCTCAGCTCCGCGCTGGCGGCGCTGATGCTGATCTGGGACCCGCACGTCGGCGACCTCGCCGCCCAGGTCTTCCGCACCGAGCTCTTCCAGCGCGCCGGCATGGCGATCTGGAACGGCAGCTGGTACGGCGGCCACTACACCCTCACCTACAGCGTCCTCTCGCCGCCGCTGGGGGCGCTGCTGGGGCCGCAGGTGCTGGGGATGGTCGCGGTCGTCGCCTCCTCATACCTCTTCGACCGCCTCGTCCGCGACCGCTGGGGTGCCGAGGCGCGCTGGGCCACCCTCTGGTTCGCCGCCGGCGTCGTCACCCTGCTCGCCGACGGGCAGATCACCTTCGCCCTCGGGGTCGCCTTCGGCCTCGCCTCGCTGCGCTGCCTGCAGACCGGCCACGACCGGCTCGCCGTCGCCGCCGCGGTCGCCACCGCCCTCGGCAGCCCGGTCGCCGCCGTCTTCCTCGCCGGGGTGGTGATCGCCGGCATCGCCGAACGGGGCCGGCGGCTCAACCGTGCCTCGGCCGCCGTCGCCGCGGTGGCGCTGGCGCTGACCGTCGTCCCCAACCTCGCCTTCCCGGAGCCGGGCCAGTTCCCGTTCGTCTTCTCCTCCTACCTGGCGATCCCGCTCTGGTGCGTCGGCGCGCTCGTCCTCACCCAGGGGGTCAGGGAGGAGGAGCGCCAGCTGCGGCGCGTCATCCTCGGCTATCTGCTCGCCTCGACGGCGATCTGGCTGGTCCCGAACGCGCTCGGCGGCAACGCGATCCGGCTCGGCGCTCTCTTCGGCGGCCCCGTCCTGGCCGCGGCGCTGCTCTCCCGCCGGCCGCGGGCGGCGGTCCCGGCCTGGCTCTTCGTGCCGATCCTGGCGGGGACGATGGCCGGCAGCCTCTACTGGCAGTTGGACGCCAGCGTCAGCCAGATCGCCCGCAGCGTCGGCGACCCCGCGACCAGCGCCGCCTACTTCCACCCGGCGGCGCGCTGGCTGCGCGCACACGGAGCGCAGGGCACCCGGATCGAGGTCCCGCCGACCGTCAACCACTGGGAGTCCGCCTACCTGGCGCCGAACTTCGAGCTGGCGCGAGGCTGGCTGCGCCAGCTCGACACCACCCGAGATGACGTCTTCTACGACGAAGGCGAGCTGACCGACGGCGCCTACAGCCACTGGCTGCGCGCCAACGCGATCTCCTGGGTGGCGCTGCCCGACGCCACGCTCGACTACTCCTCCGAAGCCGAGCGCCGGCTGATCCTCTCCAACCCGCCCTACCTGTCCCTGCGTTTCCAGTCCGCCCACTGGCGGATCTACGAAGTGCGCAACCCGCAGCCGCTGGTGGCGCCGATCGGCACCGCCCGCGCGCAGACGATGTGGATCGGCCGCCAGGGCTTCGCCCTCGACGTCTCCCGCCCGGGCGAATTCCTCGTCCGCGTCAACTTCACCCCCTACTGGTCGATCTCCCGCGGCGCCGGCTGCATCATCCGCCACGGCGAATGGACCGTCGCCCGCGCCGCCCACCCCGGCGTGCTGCGCGTCGACGCCGACTTCTCGTTGGGCCGCGCCTGGAACGCGGTCACCGGGGCGAGGAAGACCTGCTGAGGGGCCTCTGCATCGCCTCCGGGTGGCGTTGGCGTCCCGCTCGATCGGCCGCGGGCGGATTTCTTCAGTGCGTTCCCGCGACCGCCCTCGGCGGGATCCTCGCCTGGCTCACGATCGCCGCCGGCGTCCTGCACGCCGAGCCCGAGCCCGGCGGCGACACCCCGGAGCACCTCGCCGAGGACTTCGAGTGCGCGATCGGCGCCCCACCCCTGCGTCCCGGCCGCGAGGCCGACTGCGCCCTGCCCCGTGGCAGAGCTTAGTCGCGGATAGCGCAACTAAGCTCTGCCACGAGGCCGCCTCAGAGCGCCAGGGAGACCGGCTCCTCCAGCAGCGCCCTCACCCGCGCCAGCAGCTCGGCGCCCTCGGCGCCGTAGAGGATGCGGTGATCGCAGGAGAGGGTGGCCTTCATCAGCTGGGCGGGGACGATCTGGCCATCGCGCACCGCCGGCTCCTCGCGGATCGCCCCGACCGCGAGGATCGCGGCCTGGGGGGAGTTGACCACCGCCCCGAACTCGACGATCCCGAACATCCCCAGGTTGGAGACGGTGAAGGTGGCGCCGGAGAGCTCCGGCGGGGTGACCGTCCCCTCCCTGACCTTGGCGGCCAGGGCCCTGGTGTCGGTGGCGATCTGGCGCAGCCCCTTGCGGTCGGCGTCAAAGACGGTGGGGACGACCAGGGCGCCCTCGGCGGCGACGGCGACGCCGACGTTGACCCGGGAGTAGAGCTCGAAGCGCCCGTCCTTATAGGACCCGTTGGCTTTCGGCAGCTCCCGCAGCGCGATCGCGCACGCCTTCACCACCATGTCGTTGAAGGAGGGGACCACGTCTCCCTCAGAGGCCGCGGCCTTGATCGCCCTGCGGGCCTGCACGGCCCGACCCATGTCGATCTCGGCGGTCAAATAGAAGTGCGGCGCGGTCGCCTTGGACTCCGCCATCCGCCGCGCGATCGTCTGCTGCAGCTTGTTCAGCTCGACCACGGTCGTCTCGCCCTTGGCGGTCTCGGTGGCGGTCGGGGCCGGCGCCGCAGCGGGCGGAGCGGCCGGGGCCGGCCTGGCCTCCGCCCCTTCCACGTCAGCCTTGACGATCCGCCCCCCGGGGCCCGAGCCCTGGAGCGAGGCGATGTCCACGCCCCGCTCCTTGGCCAGCCTTCTGGCCAGCGGGGAGGCCTTGACCCGCTCGCCGGCCGGAGCCTGCGGCGTGGAAGCAGCGGTCTCTCCCGCGGGTGGCGGGGTAGGGCGGCCCGTCTCCGAGGAAGCTTCAGCTACCGGAGGAGATGGGCGGTCCCCTGCCCCGACAGGGCCCGCGGGTGCAGCGCCTTGTCCCTCGCCGTCCCGATCTCCCCCGATCCGAGCGATCGGGGCCCCGATCGCCACGGTCGCACCCTCCGGGGCGAGGATCTCGGTCAGCGTCCCGGCCACGTCTGACTCATAGGCCATGTTCGCCTTGTCGGTCTCGATCTCGGCGATCTCGTCGCCGACCGCGACCTCCTCGCCCGGCTTCACCAGCCAGGCCAGGATCGTCCCCTCCTCCATCGAGTCGGAGAGGCGGGGCATGACGATCTCGGTCACGCCCACTCCTTCCGCTGTTCCTTTGCCGGGCATAGCCCGGCAAAGGAACAGCGGAGCGGGGTGGTCATCGGGACCCCTCGAGGGTCGCGAGGGCGGCGCTCACCACGTGCTCCTCGTGCGGGATCGCCGCCTGCTCGAGGCGCTTGGAGTACGGCATCGGCACGTCGGCGCCGGTCACCCTCTGCACCGGCGCGTCGAGGAAGTCGAAGGCCTGCTCGGTGATCAGAGTCGCCAGGTTGGCGCCGACGCCGCCGTGCGGCCAGCCCTCCTCGACGATCACCGCGTGGTTGGTCTTGCGCACCGACTCGAGGATCGTGTCGAGGTCGAGCGGGCGCAGCGTCCGCGGGTCGATCACCTCGGCCTCGACCCCGTGCTCCTGCGCCAGCACCGTCGCCGCCTGCTCGGCCACCTGCGCCATCTTCAGCACCCCGACGATCGTCACGTCGCCGCCCTCGCGTCGCACCGCCGCTTCGCCGAATCGCAGCGGCTCGCCCTCGCCGTCGGCCACCTCGCCGCGCACCCCGTAGAGGCTCTCGTGCTCGATGAAGACGACCGGGTTGTCGTCGCGGATCGCCGCCTTCAGCAGGCCCTTGGCGTCGGCCGGGGTGGAGGGGCAGGCGACCAGCAGGCCCGGCACCTGCAGGTAGAGCGCCTCGAAGCTGTGGGAGTGGGTGGGGCCGAGCTGGTGGCCGCCGCCGCCCGGCATCCGGATCACCATCGGCACCTTCGCCTGGCCGTTGAACATGTAGGGGATCGCGGCGGCGTGGTTGACGATCTGGTCCAGCGCCAGCAGCGAGAAGTTCACCGTCATCAGCTCGACGACCGGCCGCAGCCCGCCCATCGCCGCCCCGACCCCGGCGCCGACGATCGTGTTCTCGGAGATCGGCGTGTCGCGCACCCGCCGCTCGCCGAACTCGTCGAGCAGCCCCTCGGTCACCTTGAACGCCCCCTGGAAGACGCCGACGTCCTCGCCCATCACGAGGACCGCCTCGTCGCGCCGCATCTCCTCGGCCATCGCGTCGCGCAGCGCCTCGCGCATCCGCAGCGTCGCCATCAGGCCTCGTTCTCCTCGGTGTTGATCGCCTGCTCGGAGCGCGCGGCATCCGCCCCGCCGTCCTCGTCCCCGCCGCCGGTCCGGCTCGCGGTCGCGTCCTGGGCGTCGCCGTGGATCGCGGGGTTCGGCCGCGGCCCCTCCGGCTGCCCGGCGTAGGCGGCGCCCGCCTCGGCCAGCTCGCGCGCGGCCGCCGGCATTTCCGCCTCGTCCTCGCCCCGGTGCGGCTCCGGGCTGCGCTCGTCGACCGCGTACCAGCCGCCCGGTTCGGTGTGGGCGTAGAGCTTTTCGTAGAGCGTGTCGAGCGCCGGTTCCGGCGAGCCCTCGGCGAACTCGACCGCGGCCAGCACCGTCTCCTCGGCCGCCTCGCGCGCCTGCCGGACCTCGCGCTCGCCCAGCACCCCGGCCTCGACGCAGCGCCTGGCAAAGGTCTCGATCGGGTCCTTCTCCCTCCACTCGTCGACCTCCTCGCGCTCGCGGTAGACCTCGGGGTCGGCGGCCGAGTGGCCGCGGTAGCGGTAGGTGAAGGCCTCCAGCAGCGTCGGCCGGCTCTCTTCGCGAGCGGCCCGCAGCCCCTCGGCGACCCCCTCGCGCACCGCGACCACGTCCATCCCGTCGACCCGCGTGCCGGGGACCCCGTAGCCCTCGGCCTTCTTCGAGAGGTCGGTCTGGGCCGAGTGGCGCTCGACCGCGGTCCCCATCCCGTAGAGGTTGTTCTCGACCAGGAAGAGGACCGGCAGCTTCCACAGCGCCGCCAGGTTCATCGTCTCGCCGAAGTTGCCGGTGTTGGAGGCTCCGTCGCCGAACATGCAGACGGTGACCGCGTCTTCGCCCTTGTACTGGGAGGAGAGGGCGAGGCCGGCGGCGATCGGCAGGTTGCCGCCGACGATCCCGTAGCCGCCCATGAAGCGGTGCTCGGCGTCGAAGATGTGCATCGAGCCGCCGCGGCCGCCGCTGGTCCCGTCGACCCGGCCGAACAGCTCGGCCATCACCGCCATGGGCTCGGTGCCGCGGGCGATCGCGTGGCCGTGGGTGCGGTAGGTGCCGATCAGGAAGTCTTCGTCGCGCATCACCGAGGCGGTGCCGACGATCGTCGCCTCCTCGCCGATCGCGAGGTGCAGGAAGCCGCCGGCCCGCGCCCGCTGGTACTGCCGCCCCGCCTCCTCCTCGAAGCGCCGGATCAGCGCCATCCGTGCCAGCAGCTCGTAACAGGTGGCGGCGTCGGGGAGGTCGGGCATCGCCTGGACCTTAGCTCGCCGCGCCGACCGGCTCAGCCGCCTGAACCGGCCCGGCCCGCCGCTTCGACGGCGTCCTCGAGCCGGTCGTCGCCCCAGAAGACCTCCTCGCCGACGACGAGCGCGGGGACGCCGCGCACGCCGCGCGCCGCGGCCCCCTCGGTCGCCTCGCGCAGGGCGCCCTTGACCGACGCGGTCTCGACCGCTTTCAGCAGCGCCCGCGGGTGCAGCTCGCAGGCGGCGGCGGCGATCAGCACGTTGTCGGGCTGGCCGAGGTCGCGGCCGGCGGCGAAGGCCTGGCGGAAGGCGGCGAGGGAGAAGGAGACGGTGCGCCCGGTCTGCTTGGCGAAGGTCGCGACCCGCATCGCCATCAGGGTGTTGGCGGGCCAGGGGTCGGGCCAGACGATCGGCGGCAGCCCGTAGGCGGAAGCGCGGCGCTCGACCTCCGCCACCCCCTCGGCCCGCTCGGGGCCGAACGACCAGGGCTCGCGGTCGAAGATCTTGCACAGCCCGCCGAGCAGGACCGGCTGCCACTCCGGCTGCTCCAGCTCCGCTTCGGTGAACAGCCCGCTGACCCGCTCCGCCGCCAGGTAGGCGAACGGCGAGACGAGGTCGAAGTAGAAGACGGGGCGCTCGGGCACGCCGCGATTATCGCCGCGAAGCCTCAGGCGTGGATGGCCCAGCCGTCGACCGCGCGGGCGGCATCCAAGATTGCCTCCGAGATCGTCGGGTGGGGGTGGACGATCCGGGCCAGCTCCTGGTAGCCGCCCTCCAGCGCCATCGCGGCGACCAACTCGGCGATCATGTCGCAGGCGCGGTTGCCGACCACGTGGGCGCCGAGGATCTCGCCGTACTTGGCGTCGACCACGAGCTTGACCAGGCCGTCCTTGTCGTCGTAGACGGTGCCTGCGCCCTCGCCGGCGATCTTCTGCTTGCCGACCTTGACGTCCTTGCCGGCCTCCTTGGCGGCGGCCTCGGTCATCCCGACGCTTGCCACCTGCGGGTGGCAGAAGGTGGCGCCGACCATCAGCTCCTGGTCGACCGGGTGGGTCTCGACGCCGGCCGCGGCCTCGACCGCGACGACCCCCTCCTCGGAGGCCTTGTGGGCGAGCGCCTTGGCGTTGGCCAGGTCGCCGATCGCGAAGACCTTGGGGTTGGTGGTCCGCCCGTAGGCGTCGACCTTGACCTTGCCGTTCGGCTCCAGCTCGACCCCGGCCTCCTTCAGGCCAAGGCCCTCGGTGTCGGGAGCGCGGCCGCCGGCGATGCAGAGGTAGTCGACCTCGGCGCTCTTGTCGCCGTAGGTGAACTTGACCTCGCTCTTGCCTTCCTCGACGTTCTGTACCGGGGTGCCGGTCGAGATCTCGATGCCTTCCTTCTTGAAGACACGTTCGACGATCTTGGCGATGTCCTTGTCCTCCGCCGGGAGGATCTGGGGGAGCATCTCGATCAGGATCACCTCGGTGCCGAAGCGCGAGTAGGCGGAGGCGATCTCCGAGCCGGAGGCGCCGGCGCCGACGACGGCGATCCTCTTCGGCTGCTCGGGCAGCGACCAGGCGCCCCAGGTGTCCAGCACCCGGTCGCCGAAGGAGACGCCCGGGATCGGCAGCGCCACCGAGCCGGTGGCGATGATCGTCGCGCCGGCCTCGTAGACGTCGTCGCCGACCTTGACGTTGCCCTCCGGGGTCAGCGAGCCCCTGCCGGAGATGACCTCGATCTTGTTCTTCTTCCACAGCCCTTCGACGCCGCCGGAGAGGCTTGCCGAGACATCGGTGCGGCGCTTGCCGAGGGCCTCCCAGTCGAGCTTCACGTCCTTGGCGACGATCCCGAGGTCGGCGCTGTGCCCCGCCTCGTGGAAGATCTCCGCCGAGCGCAGCATCGTCTTCGCCGGGATGCAGGCGTAGTTGAGGCAGCGGCCGCCGGCCTTGTCGACCTCGACCACGGCGGTCTTCTTGCCGAGCTGGGCAGAGCGGATCGCCGCGACGTAGCCGCCGGGTCCGCCGCCGATCACGATCGTGTCGAAGCTCTCGGGCATCTGGGATCAGCCTATAGAAGGCCGATTGCGTGGTTCCTCCCGCGCGCTCAGCGGCCTTGGCGAACTTCCCAATCGGGGGTCAGTCGCGCGGCAGGCGTTCGGGCATCTGGATCCGTGCCATCGCCTTGACCATGAAGAAGAAGAAGGTGCCGGCGACGGCGAGCAGGCCGAGCGTGGCAGCGAACTGCAGCACCGTCGTCGCCTGCACCACGAGCCCGTAGAAGGCGCTGAACATGAGGAAGACGAGGATCAGCTGGAAGCCGAGCACGGCCCAGTAGCGGGCGCGCCACATCCCCAAGGACATCACCCCCATGATCAGCGCCGGCGCCAGCACCTGGGCCACTTTCGGCGTCCCGCCGTTGACCTTCACCCCGGCCAGGTAGCCAGCGAGGATCGAGAGCGCGATCAGCCCGGCGACGACCGCGCCGACCGTGACCACGACCGGCCGCTCGCCCTCGCCCAGCGGCACCAGCGCCTCGCGCGCCTCCTGGTTGCGCTGCTCGGCCTTGGCGTAGCCGCGCGCCATCGAGCCGGCGCCGCGCTGCTTGCGCTTGACCCGCTCCCCGGCCGGCCGCGGCTCCTCAGCCACCGGGAGCGACTCCCCGCCAGGGGGCCGGCTGGTCCAGCAGCACGTCCTGGTCACTGCGCTCGGCGCCATCGGCGCCATCGGCGGCGCTGAAGGCGCGGCGCAGCGCTTCCGCCGCGGTGTCGGGGTGGGAGGCGTCGCGGATCGCCCGCACCACGCAGAGCCGGCGGGCGCCGGCCTGCACGACCCGCTCGGCGTTGCACGCGTCGATGCCGCCGATCGCGAAGAAGGGATGGGTGGCGTGCTCGGTGGCGTGCTCGATCAAATCCAGCCCGACCCCCGGCCGCCCCGGTTTCGTCGGGGTCTCCCAGATCGGCCCGACCGCGATGTAGTCGACGGGGAGCTCGGCGGCGGCGGCGATTTCGGCCTCGGAGTGGGTCGAGAGGCCGACGATCGCGTCGGGCCCGAGCTGCTCCCTGGCCGCCTCGACTTCGGCGTGCTTGCCGACGTGGACGCCGTCGGCGTCGCAGGAGCGCGCCAGGTCGGGATCGTCGTTGACGATGAAGAGAGCGCTGAAGGTGTCCGCGATGCGGCGGTAGGTCCCGGCCGCCCGCTCGATCTCCGCCCGGTCCAGCTCCTTCTCGCGCAGCTGGACGATGTCGACCCCGCCGCCGAGCGCGGCCCTCAGCAGGCCTTCGGCGTCCTCGCCATTGGGGCGGGCGTCACAGCACAGGTAGAGGCGGGCGGTGCGCAGGCGCTCGCGCCGCAGCGGCCCGTCGCCCTCCGGGAGGGAGAAGTGGGAGAAGCTCATGTCCCGATTATGAACCGCCGCGGTGCCGAGGCCGGGTTGCGGGCGACGGCGGAGGGGTAGCATCGGAGGGGTCTGCGGGAGCCCGTGAGGGCTGAGAGGGTGGCACCGAGGCCACCGACCGTCTGAACCTGATCCGGGTAATGCCGGCGGAGGCAACGGTGTGAACGACAAGCGGAATTTCGACGCGGTGTTCGTCGGCGGCGGCGTGATCGGCCTCGCCTGCGCCTGGCGCGCTGCCCGGCGCGGGGCGCGGGTGGCGGTGCTGGAGCGCGCCGAGCCGCCGGCCGGCGCGACGCGGGTCGCCGCCGGGATGCTGGCGCCGGTCGGCGAGCTGACCTTCGGCGAGCCGCAGCTGCTGGAGATGACCCTGGCCTCGGCCCGGCTCTACCCGGAGTTCGTGGCCGAGCTGGAGGGGGCGAGCGGGGTCGAGACCGGGCACACGCACAAGGGCGCCCTCCACGTCGCCCTCGACCGCGACGAGGCGGCGCAGCTGCGCCGCGTCCACGAGCTGCAGCGCTCGCTCGGGCTGGAGGCGGAGTGGCTGACCCCGCGCCGCTGCCGAGATCTGGAGCCGGGCCTGCCCCCGTCCTTCCACGGCGGGGTTTTCGCCGCCGGCGAGGCGGCGGTCGACCCGCGGGCCGTGGCGCGGGCGCTGGTGGTGGCGCTGGCCGGGGCCGGGGCCGTGGTCCGGACGGGCCGCGAGGTGGTCGACGGGGTCTTCGAGGGCGACCGGCTGGTCGGAGTTCGCCTCGACGGGCGCGGCGAGGAGCTCTTCGGCGACGCCGTCGTGCTCGCCACCGGAGCCTGGTCGGGCCGGACCGAGTGGCTGCCCGAGCACGCCCGGCCGCGCGTACGGCCGGTCAAGGGCCAGGTGATCGAGCTGCGCGGCCGCAACGGCGTGGCGCCGTGCGAGCGGATCCTCGCCTCTGAGCGCATCTACCTGGTGCCGCGGCCCGACGGCCGCCTGGTCGCCGGCGCCACCGCCGAAGAGCAGGGCTTCGACACCACCGTCCTCGCCGGCGGCGTCCACGAGCTGCTGCGCGAGGCCTACCGCCTGCTCCCCGACATCGCCGAGATGGAGCTGCTCGACGCGATCGCCGGCCTGCGCCCCGGCACCCCCGACAACCTCCCCTTCGTCGGCCCCGGCGCGATCGACGGCCTCGTCCTCGCCACCGGCCACTACCGCAACGGGATCCTGCTGGCGCCGCTCACCGCCGAGGCGATCGCCGCTCACCTCGCCGGCGAGCCGGTGCCGGGGGCGATCGCCTCCGCCGACCCCGCGCGGCAGAGGTTAGTCGCGGATAGCGCGACTAACCTCTGCCGCGCGGCCGCGGCCGCGGCCTCCGGGCAGCAGGGGACGGAGGTCACGCGATGAGGATCGAGCTGAACGGCGAGCTGCGCGAGCTGCCCGCTGGGGCGACGCTGGCCGACGCGGTGCGCGAGAGCGGCGCCAGCGACGGGGCGCGCGGCGTGGCGGTCGCCCTCGACGGCGAGGTGGTGCCGCGCGGCGAGTGGGCGGCGACGGCGCTGCGCGAGGGTCAGGCGGTCGAGGTGCTGGCGGCGATCCAGGGCGGCGCGGAGACTTGGGAGCTGGGTGGCCGCGAGTGGTCCTCCCACCTGATCGCCGGCACCGGCGGCTTCCGTTCGCTGGAGCAGATGGAGGCGGCGCTGGCCGCCGCGGGCACCGAGATCGTCACCGTGGCGCTGCGCCGGGTCGACCCGGCGGCCGAGGGCTCGGTGCTCGACGTGCTCGACCGGCTCGGACTCTTCGCCCTCCCCAACACGGCCGGCTGCTACACCGCCCGCGACGCGGTGCGCACCGCCAAGCTCGCCCGCGAGGCCTTCCAGACCGACTGGGTCAAGCTCGAGGTGATCGGCGACGACCGCACCCTCTACCCCGACGCGGTCGAGCTGCTCGACGCCGCCGAACAGTTGGTCGCCGACGGCTTCACCGTCCTCCCCTACACCAACGACGACCCGATCCTCGCCCGCCGTCTCGAGGAGGCCGGTTGCGCCGCGGTGATGCCGTTGGGCTCGCCGATCGGCTCCGGCGCCGGCATCCGCAACCCGTACAACATCGCGATCATCGCCGAGCGCGCCGGCGTCCCCGTCGTCCTCGACGCCGGCATCGGCACCGCCTCGGATGCCGCCCTGGCGATGGAGCTGGGCTGCGACGCCGTCCTCGCCGCCAGCGCGATCTTCGGTGCCGAGGACCCGGTCACGATGGCGCGGGCGCTGCGCGGCGGCGTCGAGGCCGGCCTGGCCGCCCGCGGCGCCGGCCGCATCCCCCGCCGCACCCACGCCCAGGCCTCGACCGCCTACGAGGGCCTGCCCGACATCTCCTGACCCGCGGGCGGACCGCGGCGCCCTGCCACTCAGCGCCCCTCTACCATGGGGCCTGCGCCCCTGTAGCTCAGTTGGTTAGAGCGGCGGCCTTTTAAGCGTCACGGCGAAGTGCTGATTTGGCTCGGACAGTGGGCTTGAGGCGATTTCCGCCAGGACGGATTCGGCCCGATTCGGATGGTTTCGGCGGGGTTTGGGCAGCGGGGCGATCTCGCTGCCCAATGAATTGGCGAACCGGTCAGACCCCACCCCCCCGGTTATCAGTGAGAGGACGGCCCCGCCCCGGTGACCGCACAACGGACTCGCACGCACGCCAGACCTGAAATCTAGGCGGAAGTCCGAACGATCGTTGTGACTAGCTCGGGGAGTGAAGCTGCCGATCTCCCTGTACCCGCACCACCGCTCATTCCCATGCCCCGCTTGCCGGGCAACTGCCCTTCCCCGACTGGCTGCACGGATAACTCAACGACCCCGAATTGTTGGCGATGGCAAACGAAGAACCGCTATCCGACAAGATCGAGATCCTGTAAGTGTCGGCCGTCGAATCGACGGCCAGATCTCTCGGCACGCTTGGATCGATTTCCCGCAAGGCTGATGCCGAGGCCCCCATATAGGAGCCGCCGTTTTCGACCGCGTAGGTCTCGATGGCGACCTGTGCCAAGTGGAGTTGCTCCTTCGCCAATGCGTCCGTCGCCACAGCGCTGCCGCCGCCGTTGGTCAGCGAGCTGAGAATGACCTTTGCCCTGGCTATCGCAACGTCCGCCCTCAACCAGAGTTCCTGCGTGCTGTCTTCTCCGCAGAATTCTTCCGCTTCCACGATGCAGTCGTTCCATTCACTCGATGCCCGCGCGTAGGCGTCCATTGCTTCCGCCAAGGCTCGGACGACAGGCTGGCAGTCGCCAGACGGGCGCTTGACCGTCAGGCGGTCATAAGTTGCCCTCACGTCGCCAACTTCCGCCGTGTAGTCGCTCTGGGTAACGCCCACAGTGAGATGACTTCCTAAATTCTGCATCGCCGCGAGTACCGGCTGCACCTCACGGCGACATTCATCGTATGCCGCCTGCGAATCGCCTCCGGATGTCGCCAGAGCGACGATCCCTGCTCCGACAAACAGGGCGAGCGCAGCCCCAGCCAGGACGGCCGCGCGAAAGCGCCGCCTGCTGCCGCCATTCCCATCATCAGGCGGAAAGCCCGCGCCCCGCTGCGAGGAAGCGGCTGGCCGTTGCCCTTCGCTGCCAGGAGGCGAGGTGCTGACGTGCTCCGTCCACCGCTCCCCGTCCCACCAGCGCAGTCCGGCCCCATTTTGATCGGGATACCAGCCAGCGGGAGGAAACCCGGTCTCATTCACCGTAGCCGGACCTTTCGCGCAGGGCTTCTTCAAGGGATTCCGCCGGGCCACGCTCATTGGTAACCGGGGACTGCAATTCTTCGAGACGGTCACTTGAATGCTCGACGCGATCCGCAATCTTGATGGCGCCGTAGATCAGCAGCCCCGCGATTCCGAGCACCAGTACTACGCGGAGCATCGCCTGATAGATATCGCGCTCAGTCTGGGTCGGGGGTCCCGCTGAGCCTGCTCCAGGATTCGGTTGAAAATGTTGGGTCCAGCTTTCCCCGTCCCACCAGCGCAGTCCACTCCCTTGGGGATCGGGGTACCAGCCGGCTGGCGGCACTAGTTGTGGCGAGGCCGATGACGACATGCTCTTCTTCATCGGCATGAAGGTCCAAAGGCTTGAAACCTGTTGTCTGCGAACCCGCATGTAGGCTTGCAGCCGTTGCCGCGAGATCGAGCGCGCAGTCTCCCTAAAAGCCACCCGTGAACGGGGCCTTTCTGCGTCTGGGCCGGGTGCGCTTCGGGGTCTAGCCTGTCCCCGTCTCCGGGGTACGAATCCCGCCTCGCGGCGGGGCGTCGGCACCGGGTTGCGAGCATTAGCGCCACCACCCATCTAATGCTCGCCCCTCGCAGCGAGGGAACCCCTCCGCGCTATGGGCCACCACTTGTGACGGCGCGGCTGACACTTCATGTACTCAGTGGCACCTCGTAATCTACGAGCAGCCCAGCGGTCAACAGATCCACGGCCGCCGCATGACGGACCTACACATACGCCCGATCCTCGTAGGCACCACCAACCGTGCGCGCAGCAACGCCGACCATCGGGATGGTCCCAGCCGACGAGTCTGTCCCGTGCCGAGCTTGAAGCGGCAACTCAGGCGACTCCCGCAAAGGCGAACTAAGTTGAACGCCCTGGCGCTTTCTGATCCAGCGTTGAAGCGCTGATGACCTCAAAGTCAGAGTTTCACTGCGAGGCAGAATCTCTGATCGCCATCCTGGAAGTCGGTACTACTGCTTTGGAACGGGTTACCCCCTGACCAGGGAAGTCGGAGCCGCCCGATCCGGGTCCACCGCGCTCCCTACCGAGCATACGCGCCATCGCTCAGACCAGCGGGTGACGCAAGGAACCGCGCAGGGTTGCCCCCCCTTACGCGACTTACCTGGTGAAGGGCCGGTCGCTCCTAGCGAGGAGGACGCGGCAGACTCCGATGAAAGGATCAGGGATCACGGATGGCTACGCGCGCGTACCTGCACAGCGAGAGCGTGGAGGCGGTCGCACTCCGGGTGGTGGACGTGCTGAGAAGCGAGGTGGTCGGCGGTCGGTTGGTCGATCCAGCCGAACTGGCGCGCTATCTGAATGTGAGCAGAGACTACGTGTATGCACACGCAGACGCGCTGGGTGCTGTCAGGTTGGGCCACGGTTCCAGGCCGCTACTGCGGTTCAACCTTGCACACGTACTCGAACAGCTAAGGGTGGCGAATAGTAGAGATGCAGTTCGCCAGAGGGGTAGTATGAATGCGGTTCGCAGGGGACGCGAGGCCGACCTGTTGCCCGTTAAGGACGAGTCCCAGTGACACCTATATCGGTGGCCGCGTGACTCAACGAATAGACGGTGTGCAGAGCGGGAGTAGTGTGTATGGTCCCGGCTAGATAAGTGGGGCCGCGTGCTACGAACACCGGCCCCGTGGCGACCGGCTCAGTTGGCACCGAGGCCGGACGCAACGGGACAGGCTATCGACGCGCCGACCCCAGGAGAAGCGGCCCCCGGCGGCGCTGTCACGCCAGCCGAGGGCCTGAGACACAGGAGGCTCAAGCTCCCATGTCCTGGACCAACCCTACGGGTGGCGGCGGTGTCGTTGCCCTCAAGATCCCGGCTGGCAACCTGCCTTTCCTCTGCCGAGTCATCGACGCGGCGCGAGAAGGGTTGCGGGACGACCTGGATCGCTTCGGCGACCGGCTCCGGCAGCCACGAACCAAGCTGCTGTTGGAGGACGCGGCCTACGCAACGGTGCTCGACGCGCTCAACTGCGGTCGGATCGCGCCGGACGGCGAACTGGGGGCGGTTGTTTCCCGTCTCGCTGAGTCCGTCGATCACGACAACCAGTACCGGCGGGTCGTGGCTGAGCACGACGCTCTGCGCGACCTGCTTGGTCAGCTCGAAAGGCGGGCCGACTGATGCGCGGCGGCGAGGAGATCGCTCGCCTGATCGGCGAGCGGATGCGTGAGTTGCGAAAGGAGCGCGGCTTGAACCAGGAAGAGATGAGCTACCGCTGTGGCCTGCATCGCACCGAGATCAGCCAATTGGAGCGGGGTCTTCGCCTCCCCCGCGTAGACACGCTGATCAAGGTGGCTGCCTCCCTGGAAGTGAAGTTGGAGGAGCTGGTGGGCCAGGTTGTCTGGAATCCCGGTGAGTACCAAGTGGGCGGCTTCACGGTCAGACCACGGAGCAAAGCCGAGGAGTCGAGAAGGGGGCGGAGCCGATGAACCGGCCGACGGATGACGTGGCCGACCGCTTCCGCGTCAATCTGCGGCGCTGTCGCCGTCGAGCGGACCTGAGCCAGGAACAGCTCGCCCAGCTCGCCTCTGTGCATCGCACCGAGGTCGGCTTGCTTGAGAACGGCGCGCGGATTCCTCGGCTCGACACCCTGGTCAAGCTCATGGGGTCGCTGGAAGTCTCAGCCGACGAGCTGCTCGACGGGATCGAGTGGCTGCCTGCGCGGGAGCAGCGGGAAGGGACGTTTTGGACGCGCGGCCCGGAGAGGAGGACCGATGCCCGATAGGGCCGACATCGACCTGACCCCCGCCGTGATCGTGGCCGAGAACCTCCGGCGGTTGAAGCAGGAGCGCGGACTCTCGCTCAGCGAGATCGCCCGACGCGCCGAGATCCACCGCACCCACGTCAGCCTGATTCTGCGCGGCAAGCGGATGATCCAGATCGACACCGTGGTCAAGCTCGCGGGGGCGGTCGAAGCGGACCCAGCGGACCTGCTGGCGAGGATCGCCTGGCGGCCAGCAGACCCTGCTCACCTAGGAGGCAAATTCTCGATGCGCCCGACCGCGAGCGAGGCGGATGAGGAAGGTGATCGGTGATGCCGCGCAAGGCGACGGGGCAGGTGATCGAGCCGAAGGACGGGCGCGGGTGGGCGATTCGCTTCCGCGCCTACGGCAAGCGGCAACAGGTCACGCTCGGAACCCCCGAGGAAGGCTGGAACCGCCAGAAGGTCGAAGCCGAGTTGCGACATGTCCTGGCCGACGTGGAGCGGGGCATCTGGCACCCGCACAGACCGACGCCCGTCGATGCACCGCCCGACGTGCCGACGCTCCACCAGTTTGCCTCCGAATGGCTGGAGGCGCGGCGGCCGGAGTTGCGCCCACGGACGATCAAGGACTACGAATGGGCGCTCAGTTATCACCTGCTGCCCTTCTTCAAAGACCATCGGCTGCCCGAGATCACGGTCGCCGAGGTTGACCGCTACAAGGCGGCCAAGGTGCGGCAGGGCAAGCTCGCTCCGGCTCAGATCAACAAGACGCTGAAGCGGCTGTCCCAGATCCTCGACTTGGCGGTTGACTACGGCCACCTACCGAGCAACCCGGCGGCGTCGAGGGGCGGCCGTCGTCGGGTGAAGGAGCCTGCGCCGCGCCGGACCGTGGTCGAGCCGGAGCAGTTGATGGCGCTGCTCGACGCTGCGCCGAAGCGACACCGCGCGGTCCTCGCGACGCTCGCCGGGGCCGGGCTGCGAGTGGGCGAGCTATGCGCACTCGACTGGCGTGACCTCGACCTCGCCACTGGCACGCTGACCGTCCAGGAGTCCAAGACGCCAGCCGGACGCCGGGATGTCGATCTACCCTCGGGCCTGATCACCGAGTTGCTGAACCTGGCGGTGACCAGCGAGCGGACCGAACCCGACGATCCGGTCTTCATCGGAAGGCGGAAGACCCGGCAGACGCCGGACAACGTGGGCAGGCGGCTCAAGTCCGCCATCACCAAGGCGAACGTCGAGCTTGAAGGGTGCGGGATCGCCCCGATCAGCGAGCAGGTGTCGCCGCACTCGCTGCGCCGCACCTATGCCTCGCTGCGCTTCGCCTGTGGCGACGATCCGGTCTACGTCGCCGAGCAGGGCGGCTGGGAGGACCCCGTTTTCCCCATGAAGGTCTACGCGAAGGCGGTCCGGCGCCGGGAGCGGCTGGCCGGTGCCCACCGCGAAGCCTTCGACGCGGCGCTCGAATGGGCAGCAATGGGCAGCGGAGCCGACGCCGACCCTGGCCGAGGCTCTACCCTGGTAGCCGACACGGTCGCGGGATCGGCGAGCTAGAGCCGAATCCACGACTTGCGCCCCTGTAGCTCAGTCGGTTAGAGCGGCGGCCTTTTAAGCCGCGCGGCGCGGGTTCGAATCCCGCCGGGGGCACTTTGCCGGGTCCGGACGGGAGCGAGGGGGCGAAGCGCGACGAGCACCTGCTGCGCGTCCCCAGCGATGTCGCCGAAGAGGACGAGCTGCGACTGGAACGGATCCGGGCGGAGATCGAGCAGGGCTTCGACGCTCTGCGCGACGTCGACAACGGGGTCTCGATCTTCGGCTCGGCCCGGGTGCCCGAGGGCGAACACTGGTACGAGCTCGCCCGCGAGACCGCGGCCTGTCTGGTCCATCACGGCTTCAGCGTGATCACCGGAGGCGGGCCGGGGCTGATGGAGGCAGCCAACCGCGGCGCCGCCGAGGCCGGCGGCCTCTCGATCGGGCTCAACATCGAGCTGCCCCATGAGCAGCACACCAACCCCTACGTCAACCGCTCCCTGCGCTTCCACTACTTCTTCGCCCGCAAGCTCATGTTCGTCCGCTACGCCCGCGCCTTCGTGATCATGCCCGGCGGCTTCGGCACCTTCGACGAGATGTTCGAGAGCCTCACCCTGATCCAGACCGAGCGGATCCGCCACTTCCCGACGATCCTCGTCGACTCCGCCCACTGGCGCCCCCTGGTCGAGTGGCTGCGTCACGACCGTCACGACGGCCTCCTCTCCGAGGCCGACGAGGACCTGATCGTCCTCGCCGACACCCCGGAGGAGGTCTGCGCCCACGTCCGCGCGGCCAGCGTGAAGCAGCGGGGCCTGGCCTGAGGCGGGCTCAGCGCCCGGCGAGGCGCAGGCGGTGCTCGGCTCCGATCTCAGCGGCCTGTCGCTCCGGTACCTCGGCCCGCTCCGCGTAGCCCGGCCAGCCTCCCACCGCCGCACCGACCTCCTCGAGAATCGCGTTCGCCCGCCCCCGCCGCATCGAGGCCGCATCGGCGCAGCGGAGGAGGTCCTCGCGGTCGAACCCGTCACGCTTGCCGTTGACCGACATCTGGTGCCGGGCGGTCCATTCGCCGTCGGCCCGGCAGTTGTAGGTGAGGTCGAAGGCGGGAGAGAGCGACCAGTCGCCGCCCCGGTCCATCAGGAAGGCGACGTTCTTCACGTGGTCGTCCTGATTGCGGGCGATCAGGTTGAAGGCCATGCGGCGGAACTGCTGCTCGACCGCCGCCATCGGGAGACCGAGTCCCCGTATCGTCAGCAGGGCCTGCTCGTAGGAGTAGGCACGGGGGTCGTTGAAGTCGTAGTGCTGGAGCGCCGCCAGCGACTGCATGTGGAGCTTCGTCGTCGCGGTCGGACGGTCGAACCGCCGGGTCATGAAGTGGCGGCGGCCATGCTCGGGGAAGAGCCGGCACTCGGTCATCTCGATCCCCGCCGCGACCGCCATCAGCGAGTAGGCGTACTCGACCGCGCCGTAGCCTTCGGGATCGTCGAAGCGCTCCTTGTCGCGGTTGCCCCCGACCCCGTCGAACTTCAGCAGCCATTGGTCGAAGCCGCTCGGAGCGTCGACCTGGCCGGAGCGGACCTCGTTCGTCTCCGGGTTCCAGGCGATCAGCGCCTTGGCCCTGGCACCGCCGGCCGAGCTGCCGACGCTGAGGATCTCGAGCAGGCCGCGTTCCTCCTCGCCCGCGGACAGCGTCGTCGCGAACCCGCCGCGCTCGGCCAGGACCTTCGCCGCCAGCTCGACCAGCTCACCGACCTCGATGTCCTCGCCGGTCGGTTGCGGGCCGGCCGCCGGCTCGAACTCGAGCGCCCCCATGCCCCGGGTGCCGACGTAGCAGAGGCGCTCGACCGCGTCGACGCTGTCGGGCTCGCGCCCCTGCCTGGCGAGCCAGGCGTCCACCACGGCGTTGCCGAACCTGTCGGGCAGCGAGTCGGCGAGCATTCCCGGCAGGCCTCTGAAGCTCCTGCGCGGAAGCTCCGGGAAGGTGAACGGCTCGGTCCGCAGCGGCATCGTCAGCGGCGCGACCTGGATCCCGCTGCGGGCGAACTCCGGCGTGTACTGGAAGATCGCCGCCCGCTCGCCCGCCTCGAGCAGGACCGCGCCGATCGTCCGGCCCCAGAGACGGACCTCGGCTTCGCTCATCTGGTCTCGCCGGACGCCGGCTCGTCGCCCCAGCGCCACGGCTCGGCCTGCTCGGAGCCCTGGCCCCCGCGCGGCGATCCGGCTCGCTGCCGCCGGCGTCCCCGCATCCGCATCCGCTCGACCGGGCTCGGCAGCGGCTCCGGCAGCAGCCGATCGAGAGCGTCGAGTCGTCCCAGCGCGCGCAGGGCGCGGATCAGGCTGGTCGACTTCACCGGCTCGCCCGCCTCCAGCCGCTCGATCGTCGCCTTCGAGACTCCGGCCTCGAGCGCCAGCCGCTCCTGGCTGAGGTTTCTCTCCAGCCGGGTTCGCGCCAGGCGCTTGCCGATCTCCTCGAGGACCGCGCTGTCGCTGTTGGAGGCTTCTATCTTCATAGCTACTCGTATCTGAAGAGTAAACGGCAGAAAGAGACGCTAATTCGTCACTTGAGCATAGAACAAGACAGGCACAGATTCCAGCGGTGAGAAGTCTGAACTCCTCTCAACTGCCGATTTAGAGCTAAATCACTGAGCTATTCTGCAGATAAGCGGAATAGCTCATGGCTTCGGCTCAGTGCCGGAAGTGGCGGTGCTTGGTGAAGACCATGGCAACGCCGTCGGCGTCGCAGGCGGCGATCACGTCGGCGTCGCGTTTGGAGCCGCCGGGCTGGATCACCGCGGTGGTGCCGGCCTGGATCGCCAGCTCGGGGCCGTCGGCGAAGGGGAAGAAGGCGTCGGAGGCGAGGGCGGAGCCGGTCAGCAGGGCGTCGGCCTCCTCGCCGCGGGCGTCGCGGCACTTCTCGACCGCCAGCCGGACCGCGTCGACCCGGCTCATCTGGCCGGCGCCGATGCCCAGCGTGGCACCGTCCCTGGCGATCACGATCGCGTTGGAGCGGACCCGGCGGCTGACGGTCCAGGCGAACAGCATGTCTCGCCACTGCCGCTCGCTCGGCTGGGTGTCGGTGACCGTCTCCATGATCTCGCGCGGCTCCGGGTCGCCGTCGCGGTCCTGGATCAGCAGGCCACCGAGGACCCGTTTGACGTCGCGCTCCCCGGGGTCGGGCTGGCGCCGCTCCTCCTCGTCGAGGATCCGGATCGTCTCCTTCTGGGTCAGCACGTCGAGCGCGCCGTCCTCGTAGCCGGGAGCGATAAGCACCTCGACGAAGTTCTCGTGCAGCCGCTCGGCGAGCTCGCGGCCGACCGGCCGGTTGAGGGCGATGACGCTGCCGTAGGCCGACATCGGGTCGCAGGCCAGCGCCTTCAGGTAGGCCTCGAGCGCGTCCTCGCCGACCGCCGCCCCGCAGGGGTTGTTGTGCTTGACGATCACGCAGGCCGGCTGCTCGAAGTCGCCGACCAGGGCGCGGGCAGAGTCGAGGTCGAGCACGTTGTTGAAGGAGAGCGCCTTGCCGTGCAGCTTCGAGACCCGCGAGAGGATGTGGGAGCGGACCCCCGCCTCGGAGTACAGAGCCCCGCGCTGGTGCGGGTTCTCCCCGTAGGAGAGGTCGAGCACCTTCTCGTAGGCGAGCGCCAGGTGTTCGGGGAAGTCCTCGTACTCGGTCGAGAACCAGCGGCTGATCGCGGCGTCGTAGCGAGCGGTCTGGGCGAAGGCCTCGTTGGCGAGCCAGTGTCGGGTGGTGGCGGAGACCGCGCCGCCGGACTCCTCCAACTCGGCGCAGACGGCGTCGTAGGACTCCGGCTTCACCACCACGGCGACGCCGGCGTGGTTCTTGGCCGCGGCGCGGATCATCGTCGGCCCGCCGATGTCGATGTTCTCGATCGCCACCTCGGGCGCCACCTCGTGCCCGGAGACGGTCTTCTCGAACGGGTAGAGGTTGACGCAGACCAAGTCGATCGGCTCGATCCCCTCGCGCCGCAGCGTCGCCATGTGCTCGGGGTCGTCGCGGCGGGCCAGCAGCGCCGCGTGCAGCCGCGGGTGCAGCGTCTTCACGCGGCCGTCGAGGATCTCCTCCTGGCCGGTGAACTCGGAGACGTCGGTGACCGTGAGGCCGGCCTCGCGCAGCGCCGCCGCGGTGCCGCCGGTGGAGAGGATCTCGACCCCTAGCGCCGCCAGGCTCTTGGCGAAGTCGGCGACCCCGGTCTTGTCGGAGACCGAGACCAGCGCCCTGCGCACCCGGAGCGCGCCGTCCGTGGCGGCCTCGCTCCCGATCTGTGCGGCTGCTGGCTCAGTCATCAGTCATCGATCACGACCACGCGCGGGCCGTTCTCCTCGATCCTAACCAGGCCCCTGGCGATCATGCGGATCGCCTCCGGGTAGAGCTCGTGCTCGACCGCGTGGACCGCCTCCTCCAGTCGCTCGCGGTCGCGGTCGGGCGGCACCGGCACCTCGCGCTGCAGGATCGCCGGGCCGGTGTCGACCCCCTCGTCGACGAAGTGGACGGTGACCCCGGTTGTCGCGACGCCGGCGTCGAGCGCCTGCCCGATCGCGTCGAGCCCCGGGAAGGCCGGCAGCAGGGCGGGGTGGACGTTGACGACGCGGTCGCGGAAGCGGCCGACGAACTGGCCCGAGAGCAGCTGCATGTAGCCGGCGAGCACGACCAGGTCGGCGCCGAGCCCCTCGACCCAGTCGCCGATCGCCGCGTCGCGCGCCGCCCGGTCGGCGTACTCGGCGCGGGGGAAGACGGCGGTCTCGACTCCGGCCGCCGCGGCCCGCTCCAGCGCCCGCGCGCCGGGCTTGTCGGAGCCGACCCCGACCACCTCGACCTCCCCCCGCCCATGCAGCGCGTCGAGGATCGCCTGCAGGTTGGTGCCGCCGCCCGAGGCGAGGACGACGATGCGGAAGTGGCTCACCGCCGCACTGTTACACGGTGGCGAGACGCTTGCGGCGCTCGCCCGCTACGCGGGCTGCTTGAAGTAGTCGGCGTTGAGCTGGACGTACTTCTGCCACTCGGGCGGAACCTGGTCCTCGGGCGTGATCGCGTCGACCGGGCAGGCCTCGACGCAGGCGTCGCAGTCGATGCACTCGTCGGGGTCGATGTAGAGCTGGTCGTGCTGCTCGAAGCCCTCCTCCTCGGCGGTGGGGTGGATGCAGTCGACCGGGCAGACCTCGACGCATGAGGTGTCCTTGGTGCCGATGCAGGGCTCGTTGATCACGTAGGCCATCGCGTTCCTCCTGGCGTTTTCACACGAAGAATGGATAAAAATAGCAGGGTTGCCCTGGTTTTCACATCGCCGCTGTGAAAAGCTCGCGACCGATGGACGTGAAAGGCCCGAGCGGAGACGCCCTCGCGCAGCCGACCCGCGCCCGCCTCTTCGCGCTGCTGGTCGAGCTGCGGCGCCCCGCCGCGACCGGTGAGCTGGCCGAGCGGCTCGACCTCCACCCCAACGGCGTCCGCCGTCACCTCGAGCGCCTGCGGGAGGCCGGCCTGGTCGGGCGCGAGCGCACGGCCGGCGGACGGGGCCGCCCGCCCGACCGCTGGATCGTCGACCCGGCGGCGAGCCCCGCGGGCGAGCGCCCGGCCGGCTACTCCGACCTCGCGGTCTGGCTGGCCCGCGCGGTGCCGGCGCGCCCGGGGCGCCTGCGGGAGCTGGAGCGGACGGGACGCGAGGTCGGGCGCGAGCTGGCGCCGCCGGCCGGGGGCGACGCGCTCGAGGCGTTCGGATCGGTCCTGGCTGCGCTCGGGTTCCAGCCCGAGCTCGAGGTCGCCTCGGGCGGCCGCCTCAGCTGCCGGCTCGGCAACTGTCCCTACCGCGAGTCGGTCCGCGCCAACGCCGACGCCGTCTGCTGCCTGCACCGCGGCATCACCGCCGGCCTGCTCGAGCGGATCGAACCAGCGGCCAGGTTGACGGCGTTCGAGCCCCACGACCCCGACCGCGCCGGCTGCCTGATCGAGGCCGAGGGCGGTTCCTGGGAGACTGCCCCGCGATGAGCGACTTCTGGCACGCGATCCTCTACCTGCACGTCCTGGCGATGGCGTTCTTCGTCGGCGGCCTGCTCGTCTTCGGGCTGGCCGTGGTGCCGGTCCTGCGGTTGGACGAGGACCGCGAGCGGATGCGCGCCGTCGCCCGCCGCTTCGGCACCGGCTCGGTCGCGGCGCTCGGCCTCCTCATCGTCACCGGCTGGGCGATGGCCTCCCACTACCACCTGTTCGGCGACTCGACCCTGCAGTGGAAGCTCGCCCTGGTCGGACTGCTGCTCGTCCTCACCGCGCTGCACCTGCGCTGGGGTCGCCTCCACGCTCTCCAGGGCGCGATCCTGCTGATCACTCTCGCGATCGTCTGGCTCGGAATCGAACTGACTACCGGCTGATTCCGGCCGGCGCATCTCGGCGTCCTCGCTCGCTCGCGTGCAGAGCACGCCACGCGCCCTGCGCCCTTGACCTGCTTGGCCGGAATCAGCCGGCGGTGATCGTCTCCAGGGCGAATTTCCCGTTCGCGTCCTCGGGGTCGCCGAGCGGGTAGTGGCCCGTGAAGCAGGCGTCGCAATGGTCCTCGGGGGTGCCGCCGATCGCCTCGTAGACGCCAGCGATCGAGAGGTAGGCGAGCGAGTCGGCGTCGAGCTCGTCGGCGATCCCGTCGATCGTCC
>CAWANE010000019.1:0-42568 GCA_963783345.1 uncultured Actinomycetes bacterium | reverse complement strand
CATGTCGATCCCCAGCTCCAGCGAGGAGGTCGCGACCAGGCAGGGCAGCTCGCCGGACTTGAGCATCTCCTCCACCAGCGTCCGCTCCTCGTGGGAGAGCGACCCGTGGTGCGCGCGGGCGATCTCGACCGGGCACTCGGGGGAGGACTCGGCGGAGCCTCCCCGCTGTTGCTGCGCCGAGTCCTCCCCCGAGTGCCCCGCGTGCTCGGTGGCGGGCAGCTCCTGCTCCCCTTCGCCGTTGGCGAGCTCGTTGAGCCTCTTCGCCAGGCGCTCGGCGGCGCGGCGGTTGTTGACGAAGACGATCGTCGAGGTGTGTTCCTGGACCAGCTCCACGAGCTTGGGGTAGATCGCCGGCCAGATCGAGCGGACGTGGGCGCTCGGCTCGACTTCCGGGGCGGGGCGCCGTCCTCGGACGGGTAGGCGGGCGCGCCGGGGTCGGCCATGTCCTCGACCGGCACCACGATCTCCAGGTCGAGCGCCTTCTTCCGCCCCGCATCGACGATCTCGCATTTCCTCTTCGGCCCGACCAGGAACCGAGCGATCCGCTCCAGCGGCCGCTGCGTCGCCGACAGCCCGATCCGCTGCACGTCGCTCGCGGCGAGATGGTCGAGCCGCTCGAGCGTCAGCGCCAGGTGGCTGCCCCGCTTGGTCTGGGCGACGGCGTGGATCTCGTCGACGATCACCGCCTCGGTCGTGGCGAGGATCTCGCGCACGTTCGAGGAGAGCATCAGGTAGAGCGACTCCGGCGTGGTGATGAGGATGTCGGGGGGCGTTTTCGCCATCGCCCGCCGCTCCTTCTGGGACGTGTCCCCGGTCCGCAGCCCGACCGAGATATCGGCCCCGATCCCCCGCAGCGGCGCCCGCAGATTCCGCTCGATGTCGTAGGAGAGCGCCTTCAACGGCGACACGTAAACGAGCCGCACCCCCGGCCGACGGGACGATTCCGGGCCCAGATCTCCCGGACTCGGCCCGTCGGCGGTGGCGCGCGCCAGCTTGTCGATGCCCCAGAGGAAGCTGGCGAGGGTCTTGCCGGAGCCGGTGGGGGCGCAGATCAGTGCGTTGGCGCCGCCGGAGATCGCCTCCCAGCCGCCCGCCTGCGCCGGCGTCGGCCCCTCGAAGGACGCTTCGAACCAGCGCCGCACGGGCGCACTGAAGGGCGCCAACGGGTCAGATCTGGTGGTCGCGCTCGCCTCGGAAGTCAACCCACCGATCTTACGCACCCGCAACGGCCGGCCGACGGGACGATTCCGGGCCCATACCTCCCGGACTCGGCCCGTCCGCCTGGCGGTTTAGGGGCGGCCGCCGGCGAACCTGGCGTATTCGTACCAGGCCTTCTTCGGCTTGAACCCTTCGCCGAAGAGGCCCGAGCCGCCGCAGAAGTTGCAGGCGCCGGCCGCGTCGTCAACCGAGAACCAGTAGACCTGCCGGAGCTTCCACTTGCGCTGCCTGTTGCGGAGGATCCTGAAGGCGCCGCGCAGCTGCTGCGCCTGGCCGGAGACCCCTTTGGCGAACTGATCGCCCTGGCTGGGACGTTCGGAGCTCCAGCCGAGCTCGGTGATCCACAGGCCCTTGCCCGAGTCCTTCTCGAGCTTGAGGAGGTCGCGGACTTCTTCGATCTGCTCCGGCAGTTCCTGGTACCTGGGGGCATAGGGATGAAGCGCAACGCCGTCGAACTTCGCCTTGATCCCCGGGTTGCGCTTGTACATCACTTCGAGGAAGTCCTTGGCGTACCAGTTGATGCTCTTGTGCTTGCCGGTCCTGCGGTTCCTGGCGCCCTTCGGCCGGCCGAACAGGCCCGCGAGAATCACCTTGGCCCCCGGGTCGGCGGACCCGATCGCCGCGTCGGACGCCTTGACCAGCTTGCCGTATTCGGCTGGGTTCGGCCTGGCGACGAAGTACTTGAAGTTCGGCTCGTTCCAGATCTGCCAGGTGCGGAGCGACAGCCTCGGCAGGTTCGGGTGTTCGGACCAGAAACTGCCTTCGGGGCCGTAGCGGAGCACCGCTTCGCGCAGGAACCGGCGCCAGCCCGAAGCGGCCGCCCCGGACACCGGCAGGTGGGCGGGCGCCTTGGCACCGTGGCCTCCTTGCACGTTCCTGGAATGCACGGCCCAGGAGGGGGCACCGGTCAGGAAGGGGAGAACGGAGATTCCGTTTTCGACCGCATTTTCGATCAGGCGGTCTACGCCGCTCCATTCGAATTCCCCGCCCCGTCTGGGCTGGACGTAGCCCCAGTCGATGCCCACGCGCACGGCGCGCACGCCGCCACGGTGCAGCCGCTGGAACTGTTCGGAGCTCGGGGTGGCCTGGGGGACCACGCCCCAGAAGCGGGAGGGCAACGCCATCGCGCTTGCCGCAGTTGCCGCCAGCACCAGCACGGCGATAGCCAGGACGGCAGCGCAGGCGCGCACCTTTCCACCGGTTCGCTTCGTCGCTCTCGCCATCGGTCAGCTTGCCTTCGGCGAAACCTGGCCGCCGGCGGCGCGGCGCTGACGGCGCTGCTTCGCGACGACAGCGCCGATCGAGATCGCCGCCAGGGCGGCGATTGCGATCAGGATCGGCACCAGAGGCGAGGAAGAGCTTCCGCTCGACGTCGCCGCCGACGAAGGCTGTCCGGTCGCGGTCTGCTGGGACTGCGCGTTCGAGCCGTTGCCTTGGCTACCCTGGCCGGTACCGCCGCTGCCCGTGGCCGCGTTGCCCTTGCCGTTCGACGACCCACCACCGCCTGCAGATGACCCAGATCCAGACCCGGTACCGCCCGAGCCCCCCGACGAACCCGGCCCCTGCCCACCGCCGGTCGTGGAACTTTCGGCTCCCTGGCTGTTGTTGCTGTGATGACCCGACGGCTGCGTATGCCCTTCGACCGTAGGAATTTCCGTTTCGTACTCGGGAACGCTCGCGGGTTCAGCGCGCGCGAGAACGGGGAAGCAGGCCAATGCCAGCAGAGCCAGCACTGACAGAAGCGCAAAGGGGGCCGAAGACACGCTTCGGGGGCGGTGGCGGATCCCAAGCATGGCGCGCAAGGTTAGAGGAATCGTCGGCGCTGATCGTTCCGATCGCGCTGATCCTCGGTTTGGCGCTTGCCGGAGGGGGCTTCGACCTGGCGCCTCGCCATGTCGCCGGGCTCGTCGTCTGGCTGGCGGTGGTGGGCATGGTCGTCCTCGGCGCGGCGGGCCGAGCGGCGCTCGGACGGCCCTTCTACTGGACGATTGGGCTGATCGGGGCTGTCGCGCTTTGGTCTGCAATCTCTTCCCTCTGGTCTGGGTCGGTCGAGTTGAGCGTGATCGAGGCCGACCGGGTCCTGGTCTACCTCGGGGTGTTCCTTGCCGCCTTCCTAGTCGCGCAAACCGACCAAGGCCGCCAACGTTTCGCTGAAGGCATCGCGATTTCCCTCGTCGCGGTCGCTCTGCTGGCGCTGACGAGCCGCCTCCTCCCCCACGTGCTCTCGGTCAGCGAAGGCCTCGGGACCGGGCCGCGCCTGCGCTACCCGCTCGGATATTGGAACGCCGACGGCATCGTCTTCGGCATCGGCGCCGCCCTGATCCTCTGGATGAGCCGGCGGTCGCTGACCGCCTGGCTGCGCTGGGCCGCCGTCGCCTGCCTGCCGGCGGTGCTGCTGGCGCTCTACCTGACCTACTCGCGAGGCGGGCTGCTCGCGCTGCTGGTCGCCTGCGGCTGCCTGCTGGTCCTCTCCCACGACCGCTTCTGGATGCTGGCGACGCTGGTGATCGGCGCCCTCGGGGCGCTGCCGGCCGTCCTCTCGGCGCAGGCGCACCGCAGCATCGCCGACAACCTCGACAACTCGGCGATCGCCGGCCAGGGGGTGACGGTGCTGCTCCTGCTGGTCGCCGGGACGGCGCTGGCGCTGGCGCTGTTCGCCGCGCTGCGCCGTTCGGAGACGCGGGACGGCGGCCTCACCGGGCGCGTCGCGGAGCTCTCGCGCAGCCCGGCCGTGCTGAAGCGCGTGGCGCTGGCCGTCACCCTGCTCGCGGTGCTGGTCGGGATCGGCGCTGCGATCGCGGTGGGCGGCCGCGCCTGGCACCAGTTCACCAGCCCCGACCTGCAGTTCCCGAGCCAGCCCGAAGCGCACTTCGGCCAGCTCTCGAGCGCCGGGCGCAGCGAATTCTGGCGCGTCGCGATCGACGCCTTCGGCGAAGATCCGGTGCTCGGCCGCGGCGCCGGCACCTACCAGCTCTCCTGGGACGAACTGCGCCACATCTCGATCCCGGTCCGCGACGCCCACTCGCTCTACCTGCAGGCGTTCGCGGAGCTCGGCGTCATCGGCGGCCTGCTTGTGCTGGCGATGGTCGCCGCCCTGCTCTGGGTCGGATTCGCCGCCTGGCGGTCCGCGCAGGGCCGCCAGAGAGAGCTCTACGCGGCGCTGCTGGCCGTTTGCCTCGCCTTCGCGGTGGGCGCCGCGATCGACTGGTTCTGGGAGATCGCGCTGATGGGGGCGATCTTCTTCCTCGCCGCCGGCGCCCTCGTCGCGGGTCGCTGCGCACAGCTGACGCGGGCGCGGGCCGCCTCCAACGGCCACGCGGCGAATCGCCGCTATGGCCTCGCGATCGCCGGCCTGGCGGTCGCCTGGATCGCCGCCCTGGCGCTGATCGGCCCGCTGCTGGTCGACCGCGAGATCAAGGCCAGCAAAGCCGCCGCGCGAGAAGAAGACATCGCCAGCGCCGTCAGCCACGCCAACACCGCGCGCTCGATCGAGCCCTTCGCCGCGTCGCCCTACGTGCAGCTCGGGCTGCTGGCCCAGTACCAGGGCGACACGGCGACCGCGATCGAACGGCTGGGCGAAGCGATCGAGCGCGAAGACCGCAACTGGATCCTCTACTACCTGCGGGCGAAGATCGAGCACGAAGCGGGCGAGGAAGGCGCCGCCAGGGCGGACATGCGCGAAGCGCAGCGGCTCAACCCGCGCGAAGAATGCCTGCGAGCAGGGTTCGAGGGCTGCGGATGAGCCGCGCCTCCGACACCGAGAGTGCGAAGGCGCGGGCAAAGGCGCCGGCGCCGCAGCCGCACTCCGAGATGGCGGCCGAGCGCCCTGGCGCCCCCCAACCCGGCCTCAGCGGCGCCGACGCCTCGCGCCGCCGCGGCGCCCTGCTGCGGCGCCTGCTCGCCTTCGGCGACTGGCTGGCGCTGCTGGCGTCGCTGCTCGTCGTCACCGCGGCGACCTCGAGCACCGACATCGGCACGCTGTTCTGGGCGGTGCTGTTCAGCCCCGCCTGGATCCTCGTCGTCAAGCTGCACGGGCTCTACGACAACGACCACCGCCGGATCCGCCACAGCACCCTGGACGAGCTGCCCTCGCTGGTCTCCGCCAGCGTCCTCGGCACCCTCGTGCTCGACGGCCTGCTGGCGCTGAGCCCGGTCGGGCCGCTCTCGCTGGTGAGCGCGATCGGGGTAGGGATCGGAACGCTCTCCGGCAGCTTCGTCCTGCGCGGCGTGCTGCGCTTCCTCTGGCACCGGCTGACCGCGCAGGCGCTGGGGATCGTGGTCGGGCCCGCGGCCGCCGTCGACATCGTCGCCAGGCGCGTCTCCACCCATCCCGAGACCCGGCTCGCCCTCGTCGGCTACCTCTCCGCCAGGGACGACGAAGCGGCCACCGAGCTGCCGCGCCTGGGCTCGATCGCCGATATCTCCAGGGTCGCCCGCGAGCAGGTGATCGAGCGCGTGGTGGTGACCGAACAGGAGATGGGCGAGATGGCGGCGGAGCGGCTGATCGAGGAGTGCAAGGCCGAGGGGCTGGCGCTGACCTTCCTGCCCCGGCACTACGGCCTGCTGGGGCCGGGGATCGAGCTGAACCGGCTGGCCGAGCTGCCGGTGCTCGACTTCCGCTTCAGCGACCCGCCGCGCTCGACCCAGGCGATGAAGCGGACGATGGACATCGTCGTCTCGGCGATCCTGCTGACCCTGCTCTCGCCATTGCTGCTGGGGATCGCGATCGCGATCCTGCTCGACACCGGCCGCCCCGTCCTCTTTCGCCAGCTCCGCGCCGGCCGCGACGGCGAGCCGTTCACGATGGTCAAGTTCCGGACCATGGTCGCGGATGCCGAGGAGCAGCTGGCCGACCTGGTCGACCTCGCGCAGCTGGAGCAGCCCGCCTTCAAGATCCCCGACGACCCGCGGGTCACCCGCACGGGCCGCTTCCTGCGACGCACCAGCCTCGACGAGCTGCCGCAGCTGACCAACGTCCTGCGCGGCCAGATGTCGCTGGTCGGGCCGCGACCGGAGGAGGAGAGCGTGGTCGCCCTCTACGACGAGCGCCAGCGCGGCCGGCTCGCGGTGAAGCCGGGGATGACCGGGCCGATGCAGGTCTACGGTCGCAGCGACCTCACCTTCGAGGAGCGGCTGGCCATGGAGCGCGACTACCTCGACAACCTCTCGCTGCTGACCGACCTGGCGATCCTCCTGCGCACCCCGCGGGCGATGGTCCGCGGCGACGGCGCCTACTAGCAGCCGATGCTGGAGGTCGCGATCGTCAGCCACGGCGCCGAAGCGCTGCTGCGGCGCTGCCTGGCCTCGCTGGCGGCGCACCCGCCCGCGACCGGCCCGATGCGGGTGACGGTGGTCGACAGTGGCAGCCCCGACGGCACGCCGGACATGGTCGAGCGCGAGTTCCCGGACGTGCGGCTGCTGCGGCGCGGCAACGTCGGCTTCTCGGCGGCGAACAACCTCGCCCTGAGGGAGAGCGAGGCGCCCGCCGTGCTGCTGCTCAACCCCGACACCGAGGTCTACGCCGGGACGCTCGACGCGGCGCTGGCGCGACTGGAGACCGACCCCCGGATAGGGATGGTCGGGGTGAAGCTGGTGACCGAGAGCGGCGAGCTCGACCACGCCTGCAAGCGCTCCTTCCCGACCCCGCTGGCCGCCCTCGCCCACTTCACGGGTGTCGGGCGCGGCGAGGGCGCCGCCGGTGCCCTCAGCCAGTACCGGGCGACGCACCTGGGCGACGACGAGGCGGGCGAGGTCGACGCCGTCAACGGCGCCTTCATGCTCTGCCGGGCCGAGGCGGTCCGCGAGGTCGGCCTGCTCGACGAGGGCTACTGGCTCTACATGGAGGACCTCGATTGGTGCCACCGCTTCTGGGACGCCGGTTGGAAGGTCTTCTACGAGCCGGCGGGGACGGCGCTGCACGTCAAGGGCGCCTCCAGCGGCGCCCGCCGCCGCCCGCGTCAGGAGATCGCCTTCCACCGCGGCATGGGCCGCTTCTACCGCCGCTTCGAGGCGCCCGGGCACAACCCCCTGCTGAACGTCGCCGTCTACGCCGGGATCGGCGCCAAGCTCGGCGTCAGCCTGGGACGGACGGCGCTGGCACGCGCTCGGCGACGACGATGTCCTGCAGGGTGAGCCCGCCCGGAGCGTTGGCCCAGAGCCCGCGGTGGATCGGCTCGCGGATGCGCAGCCCGGCCTCTGCCATCAGCTTCCGGACCCACTCGGCCGGGTAGGCGACCGCCTCCTCGGGCTGGGCGGGAGCAGTCGTTGCGCCGCCGCCCGCGATCGGGTGGCGCAGGTCCAGCATCGCCCGCCCGGCGGCGACCTCGGCCTCCGCCTCCGGGGTGAGCAGGAAGAAGGTGAGCAGGCAGGAGCCGCCGGGCTCCAGCACCCGCGCCGTCTCCACCAGGTAGTGACGCATCTCGTCGTGGAGGAGGTGGGTGAACAGCGAGGTGGCGAAGGCGAAGTCGAAGCTCGCATCCGGATAGGGGAAGCGGAACTCCGTCCCCGAGACGGTGCCGAAGGGGTTGTACTTCCCGTTGTAGACGGGCGCCCAGGCGAACTCGAAATCGGGCCATCTGGTGGTGATGTTGCGCTGGCACCAGCGGACCATCGGCCGGCCGACGTCGAAGCCGGCGTAGGAGCCGCCGTCGAGGAAACCGGTCAGCGGCAGCGCCATGCGGCCGATCCCGCAGCCCACGTCGAGGACCCTGGCGCCGGGCCGCAGGCCGCCGAGGTCGCGGAAGTAGCCGAGAAACTGGGCGCCGGTCTGCTCGAAGTCGCCGTCGCCGACGAAGGCGAGCCGCCGCGGCGGCGTCAGCGGGCCGTAGCGGCCCCGCCGCAGGAGGTCCGACGGCGCCCACAGCAACCACCTCGCCCACGCCTTCGCCAGATACACCGCCCGCGCCCGCATCGGCCCAGAGGACTAGAAGGGCAGCGAGTCGGCGGCCACGGCCAGCCGTGGCGCGCGTTTGTCGCGCTCGGAGAGGAGCGGCTCGGCGACCTGCCACTCGACGCCGATGTCGGGATCGTCCCAGGCGATCCCGGACTCGGTCGCGGGGTCGTAGTAGCTGGAGACCTGGTAGCAGACGTCGGCCACGCCGCTGAGCACCGCGAAGCCGTGGCCGAACCCGACCGGGAGGAAGAGCTGGCGGTGGCTGACGTCGTCGAGAACGTGCGCCTCCCACTGGCCGTAGGTGGGCGAGCCGCGGCGCAGGTCGACGGCGACGTCGAGGACCTCGCCGCGGGCGCAGCGGACCAGCTTCGCCTGGCCCGGCTCGGTCTGGAAGTGGATCCCGCGCAGCGTGCCCCTGGAGGAGCGCGAGTGGTTGTGCTGGACGAACTCGGCGTCGACGCCGAGCTCGGCCCATTCCTCCCGCGAGTAGCTCTCGACCATGAAGCCGCGCTCGTCGCCGTGGACGACGGGCTCGACCAGGACGAGCCCGTCGAGCTTGGTCGGCAGCCGCTCCGCCATCAGCTCAGCGTCTTCCCGTACTGCTTTTCGTAGTACTCGCGGTACTCGCCGGAGCGGATCGGACCCCACCACTCCTCGTTGTCGCGGTACCAGGCGACCGTCTTCTCCAGGCCCTCGTCGAAATGGACCTGCGCCTCCCAGCCCAGCTCCTCCTTCAGCTTCGCGGAGGAGAGCGAGTAGCGGCGGTCGTGGCCGGGCCGGTCGGTGACGTACTCGATCAGCGACTCGTCGCCGCCGGTCAGCTCGATCACCCGCTTCACCACCTCGATGTTCTCGCACTCCTCGGGGCCGCCGACGTTGTAGGCCTGACCGGCGCGGCCCTTCGTCAGCACGGTGTGGATGCCGCGGCAGAAGTCCTCGACGAAGAGCCAGTTGCGGATCTGGCGGCCGTCGCCGTAGATCGGCAGCGAGTCGCCGTGCAGGGCATTGAGGACCATCAGCGGGATCAGCTTCTCCGGGTACTGGCGCGGCCCGTAGTTGTTGGAGCCGCGGACGATCGAGGCCTCGATCCCGTAGGTGTGGACGTGGGCGGAGACCAGCAGGTCGCCGGCCGCCTTGGTCGCCGAGTAGGGCGAGGAGGGGTCCAGCGGCGAGGTCTCGGTGAAGGAGCCCGACTCGATCGAGCCGTAGACCTCGTCGGTCGAAACCTGCAGGTAGCGGGTGACGCCGAGCTCGCGGGCGGCGTCGAGCAGGGTGCCGGTGCCGATCACGTGGGTGCGGGCGAAGGCGTCCTGGTCGTCGATCGAGCGGTCGACGTGGGACTCGGCGGCGAAGTTGACCACCGCGTCGGCACCCTCCATCGCTTCGCGGACGGCGGCCGGATCCTCGATCGCCCCCTCGACCAGCTCGGTGCCCTCGGGCAGGTTCTCGCGCCGGCCGGCGTAGGTGAGCTTGTCGAGCACGACGACCTCGTGCTCCTCGCCCACCAGCCGCACGTAGGTCGATCCGATGAACCCGGCGGCGCCGGTAACCAGCAGCTTCATTACGCCTCCCTCTCCGCTTGTCGTTGCGCCAGGTAGCCGGCCAGCCCGTCCTGCCAGGAGGGCAGCCGGATCGCGTGCTCGCGCTGGCTGGTCAGGGCCGAGAAGGGCGGGCGCGGCGCCGGCCGGCCGAGCATCTCCGTCGTCCCCGAGAGCACTTTGCACTCCACCTTCGCCTGCTCGAAGATCTCCCGCGCGAACTCATACCACGAGCACTGGCCGGCGGCCGCCATGTGATGGATGCCGTACTCCATCCCCTCGATCAGGCGGACGATGCCGTAGGCCAGGTGCCAGGTGTAGGTCGGCGAGCCGACCTGGTCGCGGACGACCAGGACCTCCTTCTGGGTCTCCGCCAGACGCAGCATGGTCTCGACGAAGTTGCCGCCGCCGATCCCGAACAGCCAGGCCGAGCGGACGATGAAGTGGCGCCTGTTGGCCCCGGCGGTCGCCTCCTCCCCGGCCAGCTTGGTGCGACCGTAGGCGGAGAGCGGCGAGGGCTGGTCGGACTCGACGTAGGGCGAGCCCTTGGCGCCGTCGAAGACGTAGTCGCTGGAGACGTAGACGACGACAGCGCCGACCTTCGCCGCCGCGGCGGCGACGTTGCCGGCTCCGGTGCCGTTGACCCCGAAGGCCGCCTCCTCGGACTCCTCGGCGCCGTCGACGTCGGTCCAGGCGGCGCAGTTGATCACCACGTCGGGCCGCTCCAGGTCGAGCTTGCGCTCCAGCGCCGCCGGGTCGGTGACGTCCATCTCGGCCCGGCCGAAGCCGACCAGGTCGTGGCCCGCGTTGCCGGCCGCGAGCATCACGTCGCGACCGAGCATCCCGGCCGCCCCGGCGATCAGCAGCTTCATCGGGGGGTGCCCACTAGACGATTTCGATCTCGCACTTGTCGCCGACCAGCAGGCGCAGCGTTTTCGGCATCCCGTCGCTGCGGGTCAGCTTCACTTCACGGCCGAGCAGGCTGGCCTCCATCCGCGTGCCGAGGTCCTCGACCACGGAGTCGTTGAGGATGATCGAGTGCTCGACCTCGGAGCGGCGCACGTGGACGCCGTCGCCGATCGAGGTGTAGGGGCCGACGTAGGCGTCCTCGATGCATGCGCCGGCGCCGATCACGGCCGGGCCGCGGACGACCGAGCGGGTGAGCGAGGCGCCCTCCTCGAGCACGACCCTGCCCTCGACCCGGGACTCGTCGTCGATCTCGCCCCTGAGGTCGGTGTCGATCTCCTCCAACACCAGGCGGTTGGCCTCGAGCATGTCGGCGAGCTGGCCGGTGTCCTTCCACCAGCCGCGCACGACCTCGGACTGGACCCGGTGGCCGTCGTCGATCAGGCCCTGGATCGCCTCGGTGATCTCCAGCTCGCCGCGCCAGGAGGGCTCCAGCGCGCGGGCGGCGTCGAAGATCGCCGGCTGGAACAGGTAGACGCCGACCAGGGCCAGGTTCGAGGGCGGGTCCTTCGGCTTCTCGACCAGGCGGACGATGCGCTCGCCGTCGAGCTCGGCGACCCCGTAGTGCTCGGGCTCCTCGACCGGGGTGAGCAGGATCAGCGCGTCGGGCTCGTCGGCGCGGAAGGTGGCGACCAGGCCGCGCAGGCCGTCGCGCAGAAGGTTGTCGCCGAGGTACATGACAAAGGGCGAGCCGCCGATGAACTCCTCCGCGGTCAGCACCGCGTGGGCGAGGCCGGCCGGTTCGTCCTGGACGATGTAGGTGATCTTGGCGCCGAACTGCGAGCCGTCGCCGACCGACGCGCGGATCTCGTCCCCGGTCTCCGGCGCGATGATGATCCCGATCTCCTCGACGCCGGCCTCGACCAGCGCCTCGATCCCGTAGAAGAGGACGGGCTTGTTGGCGACGGGGACGAGCTGCTTCGCCGAGGTGTGGGTGATGGGGCGAAGCCGCGTTCCCGCGCCGCCGGAGAGAATCAGTCCCTTCAGAGGCTCCATGCGAGGCTGCAACCCTACCCACTGAGAGGAAGAGCGGTGCGACCAGCCGTTTACATCCCGAACTTCAACGGCGCCGCCCACCTGAGGAGAACCCTGCGCAGCCTGCGGGAGCAAAGCGTGGCGGTCGACGTCGTGGTCGCCGACAACGGCTCCGTCGACGGCTCGGTGGAGATGCTGCGGGAGGAGTTCACGGAGGTGACGGCGCTGGCGCTGGGCGCGAACCTGGGCTTCGGCGCCGCGATCAACCACGCCGTCCGCGAGCGCCCCGCCGACCAGCTGGTCCTCCTCAACAACGACGCCGTCGCCGAGCCGCGCTTCGTCGAGGCGCTGCTGGAGCGCGCAGCGGACGGCGTGGAGATGGTCGCCGGCGTCCTCGTCCAGGAAAGGGACCCCGCGCTGATCGACTCCGCCGGGGTCCTCGCCGACCGCACGCTGATGGGCTTCGACTACCTGCACGGAGAGCCGGCCGAGGCAGCGCTGAGCGCGCCCGACCCGCTCGGCCCGACCGGCGGCGCCGCGCTCTACCGCCGCGACGCCTTCGAGGCGGTCGGCGGCTTCGACGAGCGGATCTTCCTCTATTACGAGGACCTCGACCTGGCGCTGCGGCTGGCCGCCGCGGGCGGTCGCTGCCGCCTCGCCGGCGAGGCCCGCGCGCTGCACGCCTACTCGGCCAGCCTCGGCGCCGCCAGCGGCGCCAAGTACGCCCACACCGGCTGGAGCCGCGGCTACATGCTGCGCCGCTACGGGGTCATGTCCCACCCCGGCCTGGCCGCCCGCGCGCTCGCCTGCGAGGGCGCGATCTGCGCCGGCCAGCTGCTGAGGGACCGCACCGCCGCGGGGCTGCGGGGCCGGCTGCGGGGATGGCGCGCCGGGGGCGGCCTGGAGCGGCGCGACCTCGACGGGGCGCCGCTGCTGGAGGTCCCGGCGCGCGAGGCGCTGGCGCTGCGCCGCCGCCGACGGGACTGAGCCGCGGAGGGCCCGCCTCCTACCGCGCGCCGAGCCAGCGGCGGGCGCGGGCGAGGTCGCCTTCACGGCGCAGGCGACGGCGCTCGCGCAGCAGGCGCGGCAGCCAGCGCAGCGCCGTGAGCTTGCCGTTCAGGGTCGCCCGCAGGCGACGCTGAGAAACGGCGCGGGCGAGCGACCCGCACTCGACGACTGCGATGCGCGGCAGCGCCGAGGTGGGCATGAACTTGACCTGGGTGGCGAGTCGGTTGCGGGCGCCCAGGCGGGCGTTCCAGGCGCTCGGACGGCTGACGCCGGCGGTCCAGGAGGCGTTGCCGACGTGCCACACCACGGCCTCGGGCACGTACTCGAAGCGCCAGCCGGCGACCTGGGCGCGGACGTTGAGGTCGACGTCCTCGTAGAAGGCGAAGTAGCTCTCGTCGTAGCCGCCGAGCTGGGTGAACAGCTCGCGCCGCAGCAGGCAGGCGGCGCCGCAGACGCCGAAGACCTCGCGACGGCACAGGAACTCGGGCCGCTGCGGCTCCCCCGCCGCCGTCTCCAGCGCCCGGCCGTCGCGGGTCAGCGCCTGGCCGACGCTGTAGAGGCGGGCGGAGCCGACGTCCATCGACCCGCCCTCCTCGAGCTGGAGGATGCGCGGCTGCACGCCGCCCAGGTCCCGGTCGGCCTCCAGCGCCGCGAGCAGCGCCGCGACCGCGCCCGGCTCGAGGACGGTGTCGGCATTGAGGGCAAGGACCGCGGGCGCCGCGGTCCGGGCGACGGCGAGGTTGACGGCGGCGGCGAAGCCGACGTTGCGCGCCAGCGAGACGTGCGGGACCCCCTCCCGTTCCAGGTAGGCGAGCGAGCCGTCGCCGGAGCCGTTGTCGACAACCATCGGCTCCAGCTCGGCCCCCTGGTCGGCGAGGGAGGCGAGGCAGCGCGGCAGCAGGTCGACCGAGTTCCAGCTCGGGATCACGACCGCGACGCCGGCGGACGCACTCATCTGCAGGCGCGCGCCGCCTGGCTCGCTTCAACCAGCAGGTACCAGGGCTGCTGCGCTTCGTCGCGCGGGATCGTCAGCAGCGTCGTCGATTCGCCGGGAGCGCCTTCGGTCGCGACCGGGTATTCGCCGACCGCGAACCGCCGCAGGCTGAACCCCGCGTGCGGCCCGGCGGCGACTTCGATCCGGGTCGTGCCCGGCCCGAGCGCCACCTCCTTGCCTTCGCCGTCACCCACCGCCACGCAGTTCTCCCCTCCGACCGGGTCGTACTGGCCAGTGGTCGTCACGGTCGAGAGCGGCAGCGCCTGGGCGAGCACGATGTCGGCCTGCTTGCGGCCGAACTCGGGCGCCGATTCGAGCTCCGCCGGGGTGTAGCCGGGAAAGCCGAATTCGTCGACGGCTTCGAGGTACTTGCCGGCGAAGACATCGATCAACGAGGGCGTCCCGGCGATCGCCGGGCTCAGCTCGAAGCTCGGATCGACGGTGCGACGGGCGATGTCGAGGGCGCCGGTGTCGGCGCGGGTGAAGACGGTCTGTTCCTTCAGGACGTCCCTGCCGTTCTTGAGGACGACGAGGTTGGGGGCGATCGCGAGCACCGTGACGACGCCGCCGACGATCAGCGCCTTCCGGCTGAACCGCAGCCCGTAGAGCACGTTGGCCAGCACGAGGACGACGAAGACGCAGCTCGCGTACTGGTAGCGGCTGGCGATCGGCTCGCGGCCGGGGATGTAGTTGAAGGCGGTGAGGAACCAATTCGTGGCCGCGGCGGCCGCCACCGGCCAGAAGCCCGGGAAGAAGCCGGCGCGGCGGTACACCTGGCGGGCGACCAGGAGGACGACCGCGGCGACCAGCAGGGTCCGCCCCCAGACCGGGTCGGCGCTGCCGCTGATCGGGTCGTTGCCGAGCCCGAAGAGGGAGCCGATGCCGACGGCGATCGCTTCGACCACGTAACGCGGCGAGATCAGCACGTTGTGCAGCGACATGTGGTTTTCGGCTTCGTGGCCCCAGCCGAGGTACCAGAGCCCGTAGAGGACGATCGGGACGACGACGGCGAAGGCCGAGCGCCGCCAGCTCTCGCGCGGGCGCTGCAGGACCGCGACGACGCCGCCGACCGCGAAGGGGATGCCGAGGCTGGAGAAGCCGAGCGAGCAGGCGAGCGCGACGCAGGCGACGACATCGCCGGCGCGGTCGCGTCGTTCCAGCGCCAGCAGCGTCGCCAGGCCGAAGAAGATCGAGCCGACGAAGCCGATCTCGAACGGCCACAGCAGGACTTCCCAGGCCGGGCCGAGGCAGAGCAGCAGAACCGCGGCGAACAGGCCGAGCCAGGGCCCGAGCCGCCGCTTGACGTAGACGAAGGCCAGCCCGGCGCTGCCCACCAGGCCGGCGGTCAGCAGCACGTATTCGGGCCTCGCGGTCGTCATCCCGAAGAGATGGAGGAAGAGCTGCTCGATCGCCACCGGGATCACGACGATGTGCTCGTTGTGCGGATTCAGCAGCGCGTCGGCGGTGAACGCGCGCCGGTTCATCAGGAACTCGAAGGTGTCCTGGTAGAAGGTGAAGTGCCAGGTCAGCGCCAGGGTCAGCGCGGCGCCAGCCGCGAGCGCTACCCCCAGCAGGACGTATGGCGCCTTGCTTTCGACCCGGTCCATTGCGGCCCGGGAGTGTATTGGTGAGACCCTCGGGTTCCGCCGTGCGGGTTTGGGGCCGGTAGCGTTCGCGGGTGCGCCCGGCCGATCCGAGCGCCGAGGATGTCGCCGATGCCCACTGACAACGCAATCGCAGTCCCCAGCCCAGCCGTCCCCGCGGGCCCCTCCGCCGTGCCCGTGATCGTGGTCGAGGACCTGCACAAGGCCTTTCGCATCCCGACCCAGCGCATCGACTCCCTGAAAGAGCGGGCGGTGCACCCGTTCGCGCCGCGCGAGTACCGCGAGCTGCGCGCCCTCGACGGCATCTCCTTCGAGATCCGGCGGGGCGAGTTCTTCGGCATCGTCGGCCGCAACGGATCCGGCAAGAGCACGCTGCTGAAGCTGCTGGCGAGCATCTACCGGGCGGACGCGGGGACGATCCGCATGGCCGGCCGGCTGGCTCCCTTCATCGAGCTCGGGGTCGGCTTCAACGCCGAGCTCAGCGCCCGCGAGAACGTGGTTCTGAACGGCGTGATGATGGGCCTCTCGCCGCGGGAGTCGCGTGATCGCCTCGATGCGGTGATCGATTTCGCCGAACTGGGCGAATTCGTCGACCTGAAGCTGAAGAACTACTCCTCGGGGATGCTGGTGCGCCTCGCCTTCTCGCTGATGATGGAGGTCGATGCCGACATCCTCCTGATCGATGAGGTGCTCGCGGTCGGCGACGCCGCCTTTCAGCAGAAGTGCGCGGACGCCTTCCGCGAGATGAAAGCCGCCGGTAAGACGATCGTCCTGGTCACCCATGAGATGGCGACGGTCGAGGAGTACTGCCACCGCGCGATGCTGATCAGCGACGGTCGCATCGCCTACCTCGGCGAGCCGGAAGAGGTGGGACGGCGCTACCTGCGCCTCAACTTCGAGCGCGCCAGCGCTGTCGGCACGCCTCCGGCGGACGACGCGGCCGAGGAGCCAGGCGAGAACGTCGCCGTGAGGATGCTCGACGCCGGCATCGTTGACGCGAGCGGGGAGCGGGTCAGATCGGTCGAGCGCGGCGAGAAGATCCGGATCCGGATCGAGATCGAAGCGAAGGACGACTTCGCCGCCCTCGCGGTCGGCTACCTGCTGGTCAACGGCGACGGCGTCAACGTATGCCAACTGCGGGCGCCGATTGGCGGCGACCCGCCGCCTCCCGTCAAGGCCGGCGAACGCCTTCAGGTCGAGACCACGGTCGAGAACGTGCTGGGGCCCGGCCACTACTTCGTGCACTGCGGGATCAACCGGGTGCTGGAAGGCGGGGTGGCCCTGGACGTGCACAGTGCGATCGATTTCGTCGTCTTCGGAGGATCACACGACCGAGGCGTGGTCTCGCTGCCCCAGGAGACGACGACGACGGTGATCGGAAGAGAAGAGCCGTGAGCGAAGCGGCGATTACCTCAGACCTCCGCGAGGTGCGCGGTCCCTCCGCCCTCGGCGGCGGCCGGCAGCGGTTCTTCGATCTGCTCTGGCTGATGGCGGTGACCGAGTTCAAGCGGGTCTACTTCGGCACCGTCCTCGGCTACGTCTGGTCGCTGGTCAGGCCGCTGATGCTGTTCGGCGTCCTGCTCTTCGTCTTCACCCAGATCCTCCGTGCGGGCAGCGCCGAAGTGGATCACTACCCGGTGATGCTGCTGCTCGGGATCGTCCTCTACACGTTCTTCCAGGAATCGACCACCAACGGGGTCAGCTCGGTCGTCGCCCAGGAGGGCGTCGTCCGCAAGACCCAGTTCCCTCGCCTGGTGATCCCGCTGGCGACCGTCCTCACCGGCGCCTTCAACCTCGGCCTCAACTTGGTGATCGTGCTCGTCTTCGTCTTCGCCTTCGGCGTCGATCCGACCTGGACCTGGCTCCTATTCCCGGTGGCCCTGCTCTTTCTGTTCGTCCTCACCGCGGCGGTCAGCACCGCGCTCTCAGTCCTCTACGTGCGCTTCCGCGATGTCGCGATCATCTGGACCGTGGTCGCCCAGGTGCTGCTCTACGCGACCCCGATCCTCTACCCGGTCACGATCTTCAAGGACAGCCCGACCAAGGAACACCTGCTGATGGTCAACCCGTTGGCGGTGATCTTCGAGCAGGTGCGGGTCTGGGTCCTGGCCGAACCGCAGGCGCCGACCGCGGTCGAAGCAGCGGGTGGCTGGCTCGGGCTGCTGCCGGCGGCGGTGATCTTCCTCGGCGTCTGCGCCTTCGCGGTCTGGATCTTCAACCGCGAGGCGCCGCGGATCGCCGAGGATCTCTAGCGGCGACGAGCGACCGTAGACCCCTAGATGAGTAGTTCCACGACCGCGACGCTCAAGAGCGCCTCGCAGGGGAGATAGGCAGCAGGGTCGAAGTCGGCGGTGCTCAGTACCACCGCCGACCCGAAGGGGGCCTCGATGCTCGCCGACCTCGACCTGCTGCTCACTGCGGTGTTCTGCACCGCCGACGATCTCCTGCCTGAAGGCAAGAAGAACGCCCGTCGCAGACTGACCGACGCGGAGGTCATCACCCTCTGCGTCGCGCAGTCGATCATGGGCATCGGCTCCGATGCCCGCTTTGCCCGGATCGCCCTCAAGCGCCTCGGGCACCTGTTCCCGGCGCTGACCAAGCGCTCGGGATTCCACAAGCGCCGCGACCGCCTCGCCGAGACGATCGAGGCGCTGACCGCGGCCTTCGCCGCCCGCAGCCCCGGCTGGCACGACGACCTGCTGCTGGTCGACTCCACCCCGGTGGAGTGCGCCCGCTCGCGGGAGACGGTCAAGCGCGCCGGGGCCAACAGCCTCGGCGGGGCGCTCTCAGACGCCGCCGACTACGGCTACTGCGCCAGCCACAGCCGCTACTTCTGGGGCCTGCGGCTGCACACCCTGATGGCGCCCGACGGCACGCCCCGGGCAATGGCGCTGACCTCGCCCAAGGAAGGGGAGCGCGAGGTCTGCCTGCGCCTCTTGGCGCGGGTCAACCGCACCGGGCCGATCACCGTCCTTGGCGACAAGGGCTATGCCGGCGTGGAGTTCGAAGCCGACGCTGCCGCCCTCGGCGCGAGGATCGTGCGGCCACGCCGCAAAGACGAGCCCGAGGGCGGCCTGCACCTGGCGCCGCTGCGCCAGCGGATCGAGTCGATCTACTGGACCGCCAAGGACATCCTCGCCCTCGAGCGCCACGGCGCCCGCACCCTGCGCGGGTTGCGGGCTCGCATCGCCAGCCGCTTTCTCGCGCTTGCGGCGGCCGTCTCGCTCAACCATGAACTCGGGCGCAACAGCCGGGCACTGGTCGATTACGTGGCCTGAGTCGTGGAACTACTCATCTAGACTGGGTCCGGATGCCGGATCCGATCAACTCCCTGGACGCGGTCGGGCGCTCGCAGGGCGAGCTCGAGGCGGAGATCGCGCGTCGCGACGAGGAGATCCTACGCCTGCGCGACCTGCTGATCGCCCGCGACGCCGAACTCGGCGCCGTCAAGGGGCGGCTGCAGATCATCGAAGACCACTCCGAGCGGATGTCGCGCCTGGTTGCGCGGATCCCGATCCCCGGCCTCGCCTGGATCGCCAGCGCCATCCTGCGCGTGCTGCAGGCGAGCGGCCGCGGTTAGACCCTTGGCGGCGCCCCGCTTCTCGATCGTCACGCCGGTCTACGAGACGCCGACCGACGTCCTCTGGCTGGCGATCGAGTCGGTCCTCGCCCAGACCTTCGGCGACTGGGAGCTCTGTCTGGTCGATGACCGCTCGCCCTCGCCGCGGGTGCGCGAGCTGCTCGACCAGTGCGCGGCGATGGACCCGCGGGTGCGGGTCGAGCACCGGGCCGAGAACGGCGGCATCGTCGCCGCCTCGAACACGGCGCTGGCGATGGCGACGGGGGAGTTCGTCGCGCTGCTCGACCACGACGACCGCCTGCACCCGGACGCGCTGGCCCTCGTCCACGAGGCGCTGCTCGGCAACCCGGAGGCCGACTACGTCTACACCGACGAAGACAAGATGACCGCGAAGGGCCACCACGCGGGGCCGTTCCTGAAGCCCGACTGGTCGCCGGAGCGGATGCGGACGCAGATGTACACCTGCCACCTGAGCGTGCTGCGGCGCTCGCTGGTCGAGGAGGTCGGCGGTTTCGACCCCGATTGCGAGGGCGCGCAGGACTGGGACCTGGTGCTGAAGGTGACCGAGCGGGCCCGCGCCGTCCTCCACGTGCCGCGGATCCTCTACCACTGGCGCGGGATCGAGGGCTCGACCGCGGCAGCGGTCGAAGACGGCGGCGGCGAAGCGGCGAAGCCGTGGGCGTTCGAAGCGGGGGCGCGGGCGATCGCCGCCCATTGCGAGCGCACCGGCGTCCAGGCGACGGTGGAGCGCGACCTCGGCGACCCCGGCGTCTACCACCTGAACCCGGCGCTGCGCGAGGAACCGCTGGTCAGCATCGTCATCCCCACCAACGGGCAGCGACGCGAAGTCCGCTACCAGCAGGTCACGCTCGTCGGCCACTGCGTGCGCAGCATCGTCGCCGACTCGACCTACTCGAACTACGAGATCGTCGTCGCCGCCGACGCGGACACGCCGGGGGAGGCGATCGCCGAGATCGAGGCGGCGGCGGGCGACCGCCTGCGCATCGTCCCCTACGACAGGCCGTTCAACTTCGCCGAGAAGATCAACGTCGGCGCCGTCCACAGTCGCGGCGAGCACCTGCTGCTGCTGAACGACGACGTCGAGGTGGCGACGCCGAACTGGATCGAGCGGATGGTCATGTACTCCTCGCTGCAGGGCGTCGGCGCGGTCGGCGGCCTGCTCCTGCTCGAAGACGGCCGGATCCAGCACGCCGGGGTGGGCTTCGAGGGCGGCCTCCCCGGCCACCCCTACTACGGGTATCCGCGTGACGTCCCCGGCTACGCCAACGCGGTCCGGATCGCCCGCGACCTCCTCGCGGTGACGGGGGCCTGCCTGATGACCCGCCGCGACCTCTTCGAGGAAGTGGGCGGCCTCAGCACCCTGTTCCCGGTCAACTACAACGATGTCGACTACTGCCTCAAGCAGGTCGAGCGCGGCCGCCGCGTGGTCTACGACCCGGACCTGGTGATGACCCACTTCGAGTCCTCCAGCCGCTCCTCCGACGTCGCCGAGTGGGAGAAGGCCCAGCTCCTCGCCCGCTGGGCGGGCCTGACGATGAGCAACCGGTTCGGGAACCCCTACCTCAAGAACGAGGTCCCCCGCGCCGCCTCCGCCTTCCTCTGGGCGAAGCGCCGCAAGCTCCGCCCCCGCAGGCGCCGCCCCGCCGCGGCCCGGGCATAGCTCAGGCCCGGATCGTCGCGCAGAGTACCGCGCGGGCGGCGGCGGCCCTGTCGGCGGCCCCGCTCGGCGTCATCTCGTAGGTGGCGTCGGCTGCCTCGGCGGCAGAGGAGCGGCGCCAGCCCCGCGGGGTGTAGGCGTAGACGACCTCCTCCCGGCGACCGACGCCGGCCCGCTCGAACAGCTCGTCGACCGCGGCGCGGTCGAGCTGGCGCAGCCAGCCGAGGTCTTCGCGGCGGCCGAACGGGAAGCTGACGTGCACGCGGCCGCCGGGACTAACCACCCGGAGGAGCTCGCGCAACGCCCGCGCCGCCTCCTCCTGCGGGTCGTCGGCCCGCGGCGTGTCCGCCCCGTAGATCGCGGTGTCCATGCCGACGTGCTCGAGGGTCGAGAGGCAGACGATCTCGTCGAACCAGTCGTCGCGCAGCGGCAGGTCGCGCAGGTCGGCGTAGAGATAGGAGACGCCGAGCTCGTTGAACGAGGCGACCTCCGGCGCCAACGTGACGATCGTCAGGTCGTCCGCGCGGTCCAGCAACGGTTCGATCACGTGGCGGTGGTTCAGCACCGAGCCGGCGTCGAGGACACGCCCCCGGAGGCCGCGGCCGAAAAGCCAGGGGTACTCGACGACCCGCTCGTCGAAGCCGACCCCGAGCCCCGCGGGCAGCTCGCCTCCGTCCCGGAACAGGCCGCTCCAGGCCTGGTCCTCGATCAACCAGCGGACCAGCGCCCGTTGGGACGCGAGGTAGGCGAGGGTGTTGTGCTCGACCGGCGGGAAGCGCCGCGCGGAGAGCCGCCCGAGCCGCTTCGAGGCCGGCAACAGCGCCTCCCAGACGGGCGGCGCGGGATCGACCCGCTCGAGCCGCAGCGTGGTCCGCGGCGGATCGGCGGCGTCGACGGCGAGGACAAGCCGGCCGGGGTCCTCGGGCAGCTCGACCTCGGCCCCCCGGGCGCGCAGCCCTTCGGCCCGCCAGCCGTCGATCACGGCGACCGGATCTTCGCCCGCCTCGCGCAGCTTCCGAGGATCGAAATCGACGATGGTCGGCGGCACGGGATGCAGCATAGGCTTCACGGCATGAGCGAGGAGAAGCTCACAGCCGCGCAGGTCCGGGCCGTCTACGAGGAGGTCCTGGGACGGGCGCCCACGGAGGCCGAGGTGACCGAGCAGCTCGGCCTGCCCGACCTGCGGGCGATGCTCCGCCTGGCGCTCGACTCGGCTGAGTTCCAGCAGCAAATCCACGAAGCCGTCGCCGCCGAGATCGCCCGCAAACCCCCCGTCGTAAACGTCTTCCACCCCGACCTTGAGCCCTACACGACGCCGCCGGGGACGCGGTCGCCCGACGGGATCGCGATCGTCGGCCGCGGCGGCATGCTGCTGCTCTGCGGCGGCACCAACGCGAACCTGCCTCAGTACGTCGGCGCGGCCGAGATGGCGGCCGACTGGCTCGACCAGTGGCGAAAAGTGGTGCTCGCCCGGCGCGAGGAGATGCGCGCGATGGGCCTCGCGAGCGCGCTCCTCGTCGTGCCCGACAAGCTCGCCGTCTACGAGGAGCGCTATCCCGAGCCACTGGAGAAGGTCGGCCCACGGCCGATTGAGCGACTGCTGGGCGTGCCCGAGCTGGAGGTGCGCTACCCGCTCGCCGAGCTGCGCGCAACCGCCGTGGACGAGGACGTCTACATGCCCACCGACACCCACCTGACCTTCCGCGGCAACGATATCCTCTTCAGCACCCTGATCGAGCCGCTCGGGATCGCGAGGGCGAGCCTGCCCGACTTCACCGCGATGCCGCTGCGCTCTTATCCGATCTTCGGCGACCTCGGAGAGAAGTTCGACCCGCGGATCGTCAACATCGTCAGCGAGCCGAACACGCTCGGCGCGGCGGAGATCGTCGCGGACAACCGGGCTGAGATCGAAGCGGTCGACGGCCATATCGGCAGCCGCCGCGTCTTCCGCAACGACGACGCCCCCGACCGCCGCGTCGCCGTCCTCTTCGGCGATTCCTTCGGCTTCTCCTCGGCCTACTACCAGGGCGTCTCCTGGTTCATGGCCCAGGTCTTCCGCGAGGTCCACTTCATTTGGGTGCCCTTCGGTTGGGATCCCGACTACGTGCGCGAGGTCGGCGCCGAGGTCGTCCTCGTGCAGGGCGCGGAGCGGTTCGTCGCCCGCGTCCCCCACCCCCGTTCGGAGGTCGCCGCCCTCGCCGAGGAGACGCTGCGGCGCAAACGGGCGATCGGGGTCGAGGCCGTCTCCGACTGAGCGAACCTCGGCTCCCTGGGCAGCCCACTAGACTCCCGTCGTATGCACGACGACGCCAGCCGGCGCGCCGAAGAGGCGATCGCCAAGCAGGCGAAGTGGCACCACCGGATCGAGGTCGCGCCGGGGGTGACGACGCCCGGGCTCCAAGAGACGCCCGCCCTGCTGGCGCAGATCGGTATGCCTGAGGACCTCACCGGCATGCGCGTCCTCGACATCGGCGCCCGTGACGGCTTCTTCACCTTTGAGGCGGAAAAACGGGGCGCCGCCGAGGTGGTCGCACTGGACAACGAGCCGCCCCATCACACCGGCTTCGCGATCGCCGCCGAGCTGCTCGACTCGAAGGCCACCTACGTCACCGAGAACGTCTACGCGCTCGACCAGGAGCGCTTCGGCCGCTTCGACCTCGTCCTCTTCCTCGGCGTCATCTACCACCTGCGCCACCCGCTGCTCGCGCTCGACCGGATCCACGACGTCACCGCCGACGACGGCCTGATGCTGATCGAGACCCACATGATCGACGAAGGCCTGGTCGACGGCGAGGGCAACTGGGCGCGGCTCGGCGACTTCGACGAGCGGCTGCCCAGGCTGCCGATCGTCCAGTACTACCCCGGCGACATGCTCGGCAGCGACCCGACCTCGCAGTGGGCACCCAACCGCACCGCGCTCGAGGGCTGGCTGCGCGGCGCCGGCTTCGAACCGCTGAGCACCTGGCAGGTCGCCTTCCGCGGCGGCGCCGTCTCCAGGCGCCTGCCGCTCGGCGCCAACGGCGAGCGCGCGGTCGACGAGGCGGCCAGCTGGGACATGGCCACCTGGACCGTCGAACAGTCGACCACGATCGGGCGATAAGGCCGGCGGCCGCGGCGGCACGATGAACATCTGCACGATCATCGCCAGGAACTACCTGGCACAGGCCCGCGTCCTCGCCCGCTCGTTCAAGCAGGTCCATCCGGACGGCAGCTGCACGGTGCTGGTGATCGACGACCCGACCGACTACATCGACCCGGCGGAAGAGGACTTCGAGCTCCTCACGATCCACGACATCGGCCTGCCCGACGCCGAGCGGATGGCCGCCTTCTACGACGTGATGGAGCTCTCGACCGCGGTCAAGCCGTGGCTGCTGCGGACGCTCCTCGACCGGCCGGAGGTGGACTCGGTGTCCTACCTCGACCCCGACATCCGCGTTTTCTCCTCGCTGCAGAGGATCGAGGACAAGGCACTCGAGCACGGCATCGTCCTCACCCCCCACTTCACCCTGCCGCTGCCGCGCGACGGGAAGAAGCCGAGCGAAGAGGACATCCTGATGGCGGGCACCTACAACCTCGGGTTCATCGGCCTCGGCGCCGGCCAGAGCGCCGACGAGCTGCTCGAGTGGTGGTCGGAGCGGCTGGAGAGCGACTGCATCAACGAGCCGGCCGAAGGTTACTTTGTCGACCAGCGCTGGATCGACCTCGCCCCAAGCTTCTGGCCCGACCTCTATCTGCTGCGGGAGACGAACTACAACATCGCTTACTGGAACCTGCCGACGCGCACCCTCGAAACCGACGGGCCGGGATACAAGGTGGACGGGGAGCCGCTGCGCTTCTTCCACTTCAGCGGCTACGACCCGCGCCGCCCGCGCGAACTGAGCAAGCACCAGAACCGCCTGCGGATGACCGCTCACCCGGCCTTGATGCGAATCTGCGACGAGTATGGGGAGCTGCTGAAGGAGGCCGGCTACGAGGAGGCCGCGGCGTGGCCCTACGGCTGGGAGGAGACCGCCGACGGTCTGAAGATCGGCAAGACCGTCCGCGACCTCTTCCGCGAAAGCACCGACGGCGAAGGGTTCACCGACTCGCTGTTCGACCCCGCCGGGGCGGCGAAATTCAGGCGCAACCTGACCGAAACGGTGGCGGGGACCAACGGCCACAGGATCGGTCGCTTCGCCGCACAGGTCTGGAAGGAGCGCGACGACCTGCGCAGCGCCTATCCCGACATCGACGGCCCCGACGCAGCAGGCTTCGTCCAATGGCTACACGAGTTCGGCCACGAAACCGGGGCGCCGCAGGAGCTATTGACCCCGGACGCGCCCGCGAACGGAGGCCAGGCGGCCGCCGCGGCATCCCCCGGTCCGGCCGCCGCGCCGGTGCTCGAGGCGGGCGTCAACGTGGTCGGCTACATCAGCTCCGAGCGCGGCGTCGGCGAGGTCGCCCGCCAGGTGCTCGCGGCGCTGCGCCTACGGGAGATCCCGGCGGCGGAGATCGACGCGCCCACCGACCCGGCGACGATCGCCGACGAGCTCTCCGGCCTGCCCTCCCGCGCGTACCCCTACGACTACAACCTGATCTGCGTCAACGCCGACATGCTGCCCGCCGTCGCCGCCGGCCTCGGCCCGCGCTTCTTCGACGGCCGGCGCACCGCCGGGCTGTGGTTCTGGGAGGTCTCCGAGTTCCCCGAGTACTGGCTGCGCTCCTTCGACGACGTCGACGAAGTCTGGGTCGCGACCCACCACATCGCCGAGGCGCTGCGCCCGCTGACCGAGAAACCGGTGCGGACGGTCCGCGTCCCGCTCACCCCCGGCCCAGCGGCCGAGATGAGCCGGGCGGAGCTGGGGATACCGGAGGGCTTCACCTTCCTTTTCGTCTTCGACTACCGCAGCGTCTTCCGCCGCAAGAACCCGCTCGGCCTCGTGCAGGCGTTCAAGGACGCCTTCCAGCCCGGCGAGGGCCCGTCGCTGGTGATCAAGTCGATCTGCGGCGACGAATTCCCCGCCGACCGCGCCCAGCTCGTCGAGGCGGTCGCCGACCGTCCCGAAATCCACCTGCTCGAGGAGACGGTCTCGACGGAGGCGAAGAACGCGATGATCGCCTCCTGCGACTGCTACGTCTCACTGCACCGCTCCGAGGGGCTGGGGCTGACGATGGCCGAAGCGATGTACTTCGGCAAGCCGGTAATCGCCACCGCCTACTCGGGCAACCTCGACTTCATGACGCCGGAGAATAGCTTCCTGGTGCCCTACGCCGACGTCGAGATCGGCCCCGACGCGGATCCCTATCCGCCCACGGGCAAGTGGGCCGAGCCCGACCTCGATTTCGTTGTGCGGACGATGCGGGACATCGTCGCCGACCCCGCCGAGGCCGCCCACCGCGCCCGCCGCGCCGCGATCGACATCCGCCACACCCACTCGCCGGAGGCCTCCGCCGCCTCGATCAAGGCGCGAGTGGACGAAGGGCGCACCGACGAGCTGATCGACCGCCTGCGAACCGCCGCTTCGCCGCAGAGCGACCACCTCCGCCACCTGGTGGCCTTCGGCGGTCCGCCCGTCGACCGCGACTCCAAGCAGCTGCGCGGCACCGCCAAACGCGCCTACCTGCGGCTTCTACGCCCCTACCTCGCCTACCAGACCGAGGTCAACGCGAGCGGCGCTCAGGCGCTCGACGAGACGACCGCCGCGATCCGTGAGCAGCTGGTGCAGGCGCTGGCGCTCGACCAGCGCCTGCACGGCAGGGTCGCCGAGCTCGAGCAGCGCCTCGCCGAGCAGGACGCGGCTCTGCGCGACCTTGAGACGCGCGACGGCACGCGATCGAGCACCTGAAAGGTCTGCCCGGTTCGGCGGCCGACTCGACTCGACCCACCTGCGCTTCTTCACCCGGGGCACGTTCGAACCGGCTACTTGACCAGGCCGGGTCGACCGGCTCGACCTGCCGTGGGCGCGAATCACGATCGCTGCGCGCGCCGGCGATCCGGAGCCGTGGTGGCGGCTCGGCGTCGAGGTCCTCCCCCGCGCAGGTGCCGAGCGAGCGCCCCGACCACTACGACGTCGTCGCCACGCCGGGGGAGTTCGCCGGCCCCAGGACGCTCGCGACGCTGCGGTCGGCGGCGGATCGCCTCGAAGCGCAGATCGCCGCAGCCCGCTAGGCGGTCGAGACCGGGCTGCCTTCTTTGAGCAGCGCCAAGTCGGCGTCAATCATCAGCTTGACCAGCTGCTCGAAGTCGACGGTCGGCTCCCAGCCGAGGACCTCGCGGGCCTTGGTCGGGTCGGCGATCAGCAGGTCGACCTCGGCGGGCCGCATGAACTTGGGGTCTTCGCGCACGTATTGGGCCGGGTCGAGGCCGAGGTAGTTGAAGGAGATGTCGACCAGTTCGCCGACCGAGTGGGTGACGCCGGTCCCGACCACGTAGTCGTCGGGCTTGTCCTGCTGCAGCATCCGCCACATCGCGTCGACGAAGTCGGGCGCGTAGCCCCAGTCGCGCCGCGCCTCGAGGTTGCCGAGCGCCAGCTCGTCGGCGAGGCCGAGCTTGATCGCCGCCGCGGTGTGAGTGATCTTGCGAGTGACGAACTCAAGGCTCCGGCGCGGGCTCTCGTGGTTGAAGAGGATCCCCGAGCAGGCGAAGAGGCCATAGCTCTCGCGGTAGTTGACGGTGATGAAGTGGGCGTAGACCTTCGCCACCCCGTAGGGACTGCGCGGGTAGAAGGGGGTCAGCTCGTTCTGCGGCGTCTCGCGCACCTTGCCGAACATCTCCGAGGAGGAGGCCTGGTAGAAGCGCGCCTCGGGCCGTGCTTCGCGCATCGCCTCGAGCAGCCGGGCGACGCCGACGCCGGTGAACTCCGCGGTCAGGATCGGCTGGTTCCAGGAGGCGCCGACGAAGGACATCGCGGCGAGATTGTAGATCTCGTCCGGCTCGCAGGCACGGATGATGTCGCTCATCGAGCGCTGGTCGAGCAGGTCGCCGGTGTGCAGGGTGACCCGGTCGCGAAAGCTCTCAAGCCGGTGGTGGTTCTCGCTCGAGAGCCGCCGCACCATGCCGTGCACCTCGTACCCCTTGTCGAGGAGGAGTTCCGCCAGGTAGCTGCCGTCCTGGCCGGTGATGCCGGTGATCAGCGCGCGGCGTGACACTGGAGCAAGCCTAGCGAGATCGCCCGTCGAAGGCCCCGGCTAGCGGGAGCCGGCGGAGCGGTACCAATCGACGAACTGCCCGCAGGCCTGGCGGACCGGGACCAGGCGGTCCGGCACCTGCGGGGTGGCGGTGACCTTGCCGAGGTCGGTGACGATCGCGTTCGGCGCCAGCAACGGATCGGCGACGCTGAAGGTGAAGGTGACCGGCCCGCGCTTGCGAACGACGATCCGCCCGATCGGCCAGCGCGGCCCAGGGCGGTCAAGGTTCGGCGGCAGCGTCACGTCGAGGCCCGGGCCCGTCACCTTCACCGGCAGCCGGCTGACGTAGGAGGACTCGAGCACCCAGCCCGCGGGAACCAGCGGCAGCTCAACCGTCGCGGTGCCGCTCGGACCCATCTGGGGGCCGGCGACGACGACCGGTGCCGGGCGCACCGCCGCGACGCCGCCGCCGCGCAGGATCGCCCGCCCTTCGGCGCTGCTGCAGTCGAGGACGGCGCCGGACAGTTCGCCCTCGGGAAGGATCGAGCGTTCGCGCACCTTCCCCTCGCGGCGCCAGAGCTCAAAGCTCGGCGTGGCCTTCACGAGGTGCATCTGCGGCGGCGGCTGGCTGCCGGCGCGGTCGCGGGTCGTGATCACGTAGCGGTAGGAATTGAGGGTGGTGGCGTCGACCGTGTCGAAGTCGAGCGGCATCCCGCGCGACCAACCCTTTTCCGGGCGGATCATGCTTTCTTCGCCGCCGAACACGGGGGTGCCGAGAGGTACGCCTGCCAGCTCCCATTTGATGAAGTCGTCGTCGCCGAGGAAGAGGGTCGGCTGTTCGTGCAGGAGCGGACGGAGTTCGCGCAGCTGCGCTGCCTGATCGGTGGGGCCGACCGGACTAGCCCGCAGCGCCCGCACATCCGAGATCCCGACGATTGCAAAGAGCAGCAGTGCGAGTCCCGTTGCCGCGGCCCAGGAGAGCGGTTGGCCGGGCACGCCTCTGAACCATGACCTCAGCGGCCGAGAGAAGCTATCCGGAATCTGGTCCATCAGCGGCAGAACGGCTACTGCCAGCAGCAGCGGCGAGGCGATGACCAGCGCCTTGGCGACGACGTAGGGCGACTGCGAGTGCATCGACACCCGCCAGATCAACATCGCCCCGGCCGCCGACAGGGGCAGCATCCAGCGCCCCCGGCGCCAGAGCCACCACGTCCCCAAGAGGACGAGCGCGAGGACAAGGGCCGTCCACATGCCAGCCGCGAACGCCGGTGAGGCGGGCAGGCGATAGTCGGGGTTGTTCCAAACTCCGAACGCCTCCCAGCCCGACAGCGGCGCGACCAGATTGGCGAGAACGTCCTTGGGGACGATGATCCCGTTGGCCCCCTCGTTGGCGGCGATGAAATTGTGGATCCGGTTGACCTGTGGCAGCAACGAAACGACCAGCACGACGAGTCCGATCCCGATTGCCGGCAGCTCGCGGCGAACTTCGCCGCGGATGCCTGCGGTACCGCGGTGGGCGATCCGCCGGGCGGCGGTCCCGACCAACCAGAGCCCGCCGATCACGGCCGGCCAGGCAAGGCCCGTGACCGAGTACACGGAGACCATGCCGCCGACGAGCAGGGCCAGGGGAGCCCAGCGGCCACGGCCCAGCTCCGGGCCGCAGCCGGCGAACAGCACCACGGTGGCCAACACCAGCCCGGTCTGGGTGAGCTCCTTGAACGACCCCTGGCCGTAGTAGGCGGCGACCAGAAAGGGCATCGCGACGACGGTCGCCGTCACCGCCTGCTTCGGCCACCAGGCGCGCCGCACCAGCGCCAGCGCGGTCCAGGCGTTGATCACCGGCAGCGCCATCGTCCACCCCGTGAAGGCATGGTCCACACGTACGCTCAGGCCGTCCGCGATCAATGCCGTCATCGCATGCGGACCGAAGGGGTAAAGATCGATGTACACCGGCTTGAGCTGTTCGACGGCTTCGGAGAGGTAGGCCTCCGCGAACACCATGTGGGCGGCCATGTCGTTGTCGATCGTGGTGCCGAGGATGCCGGAGCGCCCCACGGCCAAGAAGGGCACGAGGACGAGAAGCGCGACCGGTGCCGCCGCGAGCAGGCCGCCGATCGGCGGACGATGCCGCGGCGAGCTCAGGCACCAGACGGCCGCCCCGACGCTCAACACCGCCACCAGCACCGCCATCGTCGTCGCCCGTCCGGGCACGTCCATCGTCGGTACCGCGATCAGCATCAGCACCGAGAGGCCCACCGGCGGCGCCATCCAGCTCCACTCGCGGGCACCGGCGATCCGGAGCGCCGCCTGGCCGACGAAAAGGACGGAGACGCAGGTAACAACAGCGCTGAGGAGAGTGGCGGCCATGCTTGGTTGGGGTCGAGGGAGCGCTTACGCGCCGTCCTTGACCCGCGACGCCGCCCCCTCAACCAGGGTGGCGACGATAACGAAGGCGGGGACCGGCTGCCAGCGCGGCGAGCAGGCCGAGAACCGTCAGCAGACAGAGGATCGAGACGATGGCTGCAATCGTCTGCAAGCCACCGGCGTCGGCGACGACGGTGAGTCGGACCGTCCCGCCCTTGGCCGGAGGCTTGACCACGATACCGCCCCCCGGGGTGCGTCCGACCACCGCCGCCCCCTCCACGCGTGCCGCATACGGACCCACGGCGACGTTGGTCGGAATCGGCGGCGAGCCGGGCGGCCACGACACCTCGATGGTGGTGCGGGTCGCCCCGGGGCGCGGAACCGGCAGCGTGATCGTCCGTCCTTCTTCGGTCTCGACCACCGGCAGCGAAGCGTCCGCGTAGCTGTAAGGGTCGTAAAAGGTCCAAGGGGCCGTCGTCGGGCCGTTGGCGAAAGCTGCCTTCTGCGGGTGAACCCCATGGTTGACCTCGCCGTCGAGACGGGGTCCCGCGTACATCTGTCCGGTCGCCTGAACCACCGTCAAGGCGACCAGGCAGACAGTCAGGATCGAGGCCACATCGCGCCGCGGCCCCTCAAGCCCCCGCGCGAAGCGGAGGCTGACCGCGAGCTGGAGCGCGACGACGATCAGCAGCCAGCCGGCGAGCCGGTAGGGGAATTGGATGTCGGTGAACGGCGGACCAATCGCGATCCACCATCCGGCCGGCATCGCGATCAACCCGACCAGCGCCGCCATCGCCACGAACAGGATCACCCAGAGCGCCCTCGGACCGCGGCCGACCTGGCTCAACCTCGGCCAGGCCAGGCCGGCAAGGACGACCGAGAGCGCGAAAGCCGCCACCGGCGCGGCGATCGCGAGTCCGTAGGTAGTCGACTGTGACGGCACACCGCGCAGGGGGTCGAGGATGACCCCGAGATTGTCGAAGTAAAAGTAGTGCCGGAACGCATGCTCGACGAAGTCTTCGTTTTGAAGCCAAGCCTGGACGTCACCGCTGTGGCTGACGTCGAGCACGAGGAACCACGCGTTGACGCCCGCCGCGACCACGGCAAGACCCGCGGTCATCGCCAGCCGCCGCGCGGAAGGGCGCGCCGTGCCCGCCGTGACCCAGACGGCGGCGGCGACCGGCCCGATCACCAGCACGCTCCACAACAGGGTCAGGTTGTGGCTCCCGGTCAACGCCACCGTGGCTATCGCGAACAGGGCAACCGGTCCTGCCCGCCAGCGCCCGGTCAGCAGGCGGGCGGCGCCGGCGATGAACATCGGCACCGCCGAGAGCGCGACCAGCTCCGGCCAGGCGCCGCGAGCGTAGGCGTCGGTGATGTAGTAGGCCGCGGTGACGACCACGAAGGCCGGCAGGTGCGCCACCCGGCGGCTGAGTCCTAGTTGGCGGCCCAACCACCACATCCCACCGTACGCAAGAGCCGCGGCGGCACCGATCGACGCCACGTAGACGGGGTATGGGTGGTTCCCCAGGAGAGCGCTGCTCGCCCCTGCGACTGCGTATAGCGTCCCTCCGTAGAAGCCATAGAAGGGCTCGAAGACGCCGCTGGGCTGCTGCAGGTACAGAGTCGGGTGACCGCTGTTGGAGATCGCCAGCCCCTGCTGCCAAACCAACCAGAGATGGTTGGTGTAGTCGACGCCGAAGCCCCATGGCGTGAACAGTGCCGGTGAGAGGACGAAGAGGCAGGCCAGTAGACCCACGGCGACATGCACGACCGGCATGTCCCACCACCTTCCCGGCATCCCTGCCCGACAACCCACCCCCTACACGTCACCCCAGTCCATGCCGCGGTCGGCGGGGACGATGCGGCGCAGGGTGTATACGTCGGAGGCGAGGTCCGCGCGGTGGGCCGGGAGGTCGCGCCAGGGGTCCCAGACGGCGCTGATCAGCTTGCCGGTGATGCCGTCGCTCGCGGCCGAGCCAAGCCAGACGGCGAGTTCGGCGCCGTGCTCGAGCGGGGTGCCGCCCGAGCGCTGCTGCTCAAGCGCTCGCTGGTAAAAGGCGTCCCCGACGGCATCCGGCCCGGCGGCGATCACCTCGTCGAGCATCCGGGTGTTGAGCGCGCCGGGGGCGACCGCGTTGACGTCGACGCCGTGCTCGGCGAGCTCCAGCGCCAGGGTCTCGGCGAAGCGCACGACGGCGGCCTTCGAGGCCGCGTAGGCGCTGAGGCCGGCGAGTGGCGAGGTGGCGCCGCCGCCCGAGAGCTGGACGACCTTGCCGCCGCCAATCCGCTTCAGGTGCGGGACGAGCGCTCGCGCCGGCAGCACCGAGCCCATCAGGTTGATCTGGATCGCCCGCACCCACTCGGCCCAGTCGACCTCCTCGATCGAGCCCTTGGGCCCGTAGACGCCGGCGTTGTTGACGAGGATCGAGAGGCCAGGGAAACGCTCGGTCGCCGCGGCGACGAGAGCGTCGACCTGCTCGGGGTCGGAGACGTCGGCGGGACGACTCGCGACCCGGCCCGCGCCGCCCGCCCGCGCCTCGAGCTCGAGCCGCGCCCGCTCCAGGGTCTCCTCGTTGCGGCCGCAGACGAAGACGTCGGCGCCGGCGTCGACGTAGCGGCGGGCGATCTCGAGCCCGAGCCCCTGGCTGGCGCCGGTGATCAGCGCGCTGCGCCCCGCCAGCACTTCGCTCATCGCGGCCGCACCCCGACGCGCGCATAGCGGATCGTCGCGTCGGCGCCGAGCCCGGCGGCGACGTGACCGGCGGCGTCGAGCACGACCGGGGTGCGCATCGCGGCGGTCAGCTCCCGCGCGCTCACGTCCCGGTACTCCGGCCAAGCGGTGCAGACGACGACCGCGTCGGCCTCCTCCGCGGCCGCCAAAGCGGTCTCGCAGAGCTCGACGCCGCTTGCTTCTTCCTCAGGTATGGCCGTGATCGCGGGGTCATGCGCTCGTACGCTCGCGCCCTCCTCGACCAGCCAGTGGCAGAGCTCGAGCGCTGAAGAGCGGCGAAGGGTATCGGTGCCCGGTTTGTAGGCGAGGCCCCAGATCGCCACCCGCCTGCCCCCCAGCTCGACCGACCCCGCCTCGGCGGCGAGCAGCTCGGCGAGCGCCCGCCGCGCCCAACGGCGGTGCGCGTCGTTGCTGGCGGCGACGCCGCCGATCAGGTTGACGGGCAGGTCGCGAGCGGCGGCGAGCCGGCTCATCGAGCTGATGTCGCGGGCCAGCGTGCCCCCGGCGAAGGCGTCGCCGGGGCCGAGATAGGCGCGCGGCCCGATCCGGACGTCGCTCTTCAGCCCGCGCGAGACCTCGGAGGCGTCGGCGCCGACCGCCTCGCAGAGGACGGCGACCTCGTTGATGTAGGCGACCGAGGTGGCGAGGAAGCCGTTGAGGGCGTGCTTGGTCATCTCCGCCGACTCGACGCCCATCCACTCGACGTTGTCGGTGAACGGGGCGAGCAGGCAGGCGAGCAGCTCGCGATCCTCGGGGCCGCGCACGCCGGCGACGAAGCGCTCGGGGGCGCGGAAGCTGTCGAGGGCCTTGCCGAGCCGCAGGTTCTCCGGCACGCAGGCGAAGCGAAGGTCCTCACGGCCCACCGCGCCCAGCCGCGCTTCGAGCTCGGCGACGCTCCCGACCGGGAGCTGGGAGGAGACGACCACGAGGGTCCCCGGCGGCAGCTCCCGCACGACCTCCTCGGTCCGCGCAAGCACCCACTCGGCGTCGGCGCGGTCCTCCTCGTCGACCGGGGTGTCGAAGGCAACCCAGAGCACTTCGACCGCGCCGAGCGCGTCCGCACCCGACTCCTCGAAGCGCAGCCTGCCCGCGGCCTGCCCGGCGGCGATCAGCTCGGCGAGCCCGGGCTCGGCCACGGGGGGGCGGTTGGCGCGCAGCGCGGCGATCGCCTCGGGATCGGCTTCGACCCCGACCACGTCGAACCCGGCCTCGGCCAGGCAGGCCGCGGTGACGCAGCCCAGGTGCCAGAGGCCGAGCACCCCGACCCGGTTCGAGTCCCGCTCGCTCATGGCCGCATCCTAGGCACGTCGCGACCGCGGAGGAACGCATCCGCTTCGGCCAGCGCCGCCGGCGTCCCGATCTCGTAGAAGCGCTCGCTCGCCTCGTAGCCGCAGAGCCGCCCGGCCCGCGCCAGCTCGCGGTAGAGGGCCGAGAGGTCGCTCTCGTCCGCGGGCACCGCGTCGAGCGCCGGCGGGGTGAGGCCGCCGAGCCCGTAGTCGATCCAGCGCATCTCGGGCGTCGGCGCGCCCTTGTCGTAGACCGTCACCCGGCCCTCGGCGTAGATCGCGTTCGAGGTGTCCCAGCGCCCCTCGTTGCGCAGGACGGTCATCACCGCCGGCAGACCGCTCCGCTCCCAGGCGCGGGCGACGTCGGCGTAGTCGATCCGCAGGTAGGTGTCACCATAAAGCACCAGGAAGCGCTCGCCGAGCAGCTCGCGGGCGCGCCGGATCGCACCCAGCGTGCCGTCGAGGTCCGGCGCGTCGTAGCTGTAGCGGATCGCGATGCCGAAGCGCTCGGCGCCGATCCGCTGCTCGATCCGCTCGCCGAGGTAGCCGACGCAGAGGACGACCTCCCTCGCCCCGTGGCGCGCGAGCAGGCGAAGCTGGTGCACCAGGAAGGGCTCGCCGGCGACCTCGATCAGCGGCTTCGGCGTGTCCTTGACCTGCTCGCCGAGACGACTTCCCACTCCGCCGGCGAGGATGCAGACGGGCGGCACGCCGGGGCTCGCGGACGCCGTCACGCCGCGTCGTCGTCCCAGCCCAGGCGCGACTGCACGATGTACTTGGGCCGGTGGCGGACCTCGTCGTAGATGCGGCCGACGTACTCGCCCATGATCCCCAGCGAGAGCAGCTGGATGCCGCTGAAGAAGCAGAGCAGGATCACAATCGTCGGATTGCCGATCGGGAAGTTCGTCCCCGCCAGCTTCAGCACCAGGTAGACCGTGGCGAGCAGGAAGGCCAGCGCCGCCAGCAGCATGCCCCCGATCGAGATCAGCTGCAGCGGGTAGCGGGAGAAGCCGACGACGCCGTTGAGGCCGATCACCAGCGAGCCCCAGAAACGGTTGTACTTGCTGGCCCCGCCCGCCCGCGCGTCGCGGTCATAGAGCACGCTCGTCTGCGGGAAGCCGACTAGGCCGACCAGGCCGCGGAGGAAGCCGTGGCTCTCGTCGAGGGCGACGACGTGGTCGACGACGCGCCGACTCATCAGCCGGAAATCACCGGTGTTGGGGGGGATCTCGACCTCGGCGATCCGTTTGATCAGGCGGTAGCCGAGGGCGGAGACGATCCGCTTCGGGAGCGTCTCCCCCTCGCGGGTGCGGCGCTGCGCGTAGACGACGTCGAAGCCCTCGTGCCAACGGTCGACCAGCTCGGCGATCAGCTCCGGCGGGTCCTGAAGGTCGCAGTCGATCACGACCACCGCGTCGCCGGCGGCGGCCTCCATCCCCCCCAGCGTCGCCATCGGCTGGCCGACGCGGCGCGAGAAGCGCAGCATCTTGACCCGCCCGTCGCGCTCGTTCAGCTCTCCGATCCGCGCTTCGGTCCGGTCGGTGCACGGGTCGAGGGCGAAGATCAGCTCCCAGTCCAGGTCCAGCGGCTCGAACACGCCGCACAGCCGCTCGTACATGCGCCGGACGTTGTCCTCCTCGTTGTAGACGGGGACGACGACGCTCAGCAGCTCCCGCTCGCCCTCGGCTCTCATCCCGTTCCCTCTGCCGGACGACGCAGGACGGTCAGGCCCCGGATCCCGAAGGGCACCCGGATCCCGCGGCGCAGCAGGCCGCGCTCGAGCCGGCTGGCCCAGTCACCGATCGGCGAGTTCTGCGTGTTGGCGATGTCCTGCGCCACGCGCTCCTCCAGCGCAGACCCCCGCAGATCGTCATAGCGCAGCCGGTTGCGCTTCTTCACCGCCCAGAAGGCGGGGTACAACGGCGCGCCGAGGTGGGCATCCTCAAGCACTTCGAACCCGGCCTGCTGCGCCTTGGCTGCCAGCTCTCCGCGGCTGTAGCGACGCTCATGCCCGAGGAACCGGTCGTAGTAGTCGTAGGTTCCCGGGGCAGCCGGGACGACGACGGCGGCGCGGCCGCCGGGGCGCAGGATGCGGCAGATCTCGCGCAGGGCCCCCTCGTCGTCGGGTACGTGCTCGAGCAGGTTGGCGCTGACGGCGGCGTCGACGCTGCCATCTGCGAGCGGCAGCGCGCAGACGTCGGCGCGCAGCAGCCAGGCGTCCGGTAGCAGCTCGTGAGCCTTGCGCAGGCCGGGAGCGACGAGATCGACCCCGATCAGGCACGCCCCGGGGTAGGCCGCCCGCAGGTCCTCGAGCAGGTACCCGGTCGAGCAGCCGAGGTCGGCGATCGCCCCTTCAGCAGGCACCTCACCGAGCCGCTCGAGCATCGCCGTCCGCGTCCAGACGTCGATGAAATGGTCGCGGCTGGCCTCCTCGTGCAGATCCTCCAGCTCGTCGGACCAGTTGACGGTGGCGTCGTCGGCGACGTAGGAGAGGAACGGCGCAACGCTGCCATCGGCCGACTTCCAGCCCGCCTCGAAAAGCGGGACCTCGGCCAGCCCGACGGGAGGGCGCAGGGTGGTGCGGGGGTCGACGGTCATCCCACCACCCCCTCGCGCATCGCCGCGTACTCGCTATCGGCGTAGGCGGCCTCGACCTGGGCCCAGGCGTAGTGGGCGTCGCCGAGGTCGCCGTTCAACGGGCACTCGTCACCGGCGTCGAGCGCCACGGCGAAGTGCTCCCACTCGCGCTGCCAGGAGGTGTCCTCGGGGTCGTAGGCGATCTCCTCCAGCTCGGGTGGGCCCAGCTCCGGCGACATCCGGTAGATCCGCAGCTTCTGCAAACCGTAGGAGCGGACCAGACCGTCCACCTGCAGCTTCGCGGTGCGGCAGTAGATCTCCAGCGAGAAGAGGTTCTTCCACTCGGTCCAGGTGACGTGGAGCATCGCCCAGGGCGCCGTGCGCCCCCGCGGCTCGCCGAGGATCAGCGCCGCGTTGTCCTCGACCGGCGCGTCCCAGAACTGGGTCCGCAGCAGCGCCGAGTGCAGCGGCAGCGGGCCGGCGATCCAGTGCGTCAGGTCCAGCAGGTGCATGCCCTGGTCGATCAGCTCGCCGCCGCCAGAGTGCGCCGGTTCGGCCCGCCACTCGCGGTCGTAACCAGGGCGGCCGCCGTGCCCGTAGCGGCCGCGCAGGTGCATCAGCCCTCCGTGGGCGCCGGAGTGGACCTCTGCCGCGGCGCGGGCGATGCCGGGGTGGAAGCGGTGGTTGAAGCCGACCTTGACGCGGCGGCCCGCCAGCCGCTCCGCCTCGCGTAGGCGCTCGACCTGGACGGTGCCGAGACCGGCCGGCTTCTCGACCAGGACGTGAGACCCAGCGCCCAGGGCGCGCTCGGCGAGCCCAGCCAGCTGGTCGTGCGGGGCGGCGACCACGACCACGTCGAGCTGCTCGCCGAGGAGGGCATCGAGGCTCGCGTGGGCGGCGGCGTCGTGATCGGCCGCCAGCGCGGCGGCGGCCTCGGGAACCGGGTCGAAGCAGCCGACGATGGTGTCCTCCGGCCCCAGCGACTCGGCCCGCTTGCGCCCAATCAGACCACAGCCCGCGATGCCGACGCGCAGGGGGGCGCGGCTCACCTGTACTCCGTGCCGACGGCCCCGTCGAACTCGAAGTCGAAGGGGAGCTCCTGGGCGCGGCCGGCGGTCATTGCCTGCCTGGTGTCCAGCGGCCGCGCCGCGTAGACGAGCAGGAAGCCCCCGCCCCCGGCGCCGACCAGCTTGCCGCCGATCGCGCCGCTGCGGCGCGCCAGCGTGTAGAGGCGGTCGATGTGCTCGCTCGCCATCCCCGGCGAGCGCTTGCGCTTGTTTTCCCAGTGCTCGTGCATCAGCTCCGCGTAACCCTCGAGGTCTCCTGCGAGGAGCAGGTCGCGGCTGCGATAGCCCATCTCCTTGGTCCGGTGCAGGTTCTCCAGCATCTCCGCGTCGCCGGCCTTGGAGCGCTCGTCCTGGTCGCCCAGCACCGCCGCGGCGCTGCGCGCCTCCCCGGTGTAGAAGAGGAGCAAATGGTCACGCAGCTTGCGCAAGGTGGCCTCGTCCAGCTCAAGCGCCTTGACCTCGACGCTGCCGTCGGGGTTGAACGTGTAGGCGCAGATGCCGCCGTGGGCGGCGACGTACTGGTCCTGCTTGCCGACCGGCTCCTTCAGCACGTCGATCTCGATCTCGCAGGCCGCCTCGGCCAGCGCGCCCGGCGTGATCGCGGTGCGGCGCGCGTGGGCAAGGCCCTTCAGCAGGCAGACGGTGAAGGTCCCCGAGGACCCCATCCCGGTGCCCGCCGGCACGTCGGCGACCGAGGCGATCTCCAGCGGGTTGCCGCGCCAGTGGCGCAGCAGCGTCTCGCGCAGGATCGGGTGCTGGATCTCCTCGATCATGTCGACCTCCTCGGTCGAGGAGTACTTCATCCGGTAGCGGCGCTGGAAGACGGTGTGGGTGAGCATGTAGACGTACTTGTCGATCGCCCCGGAGACGAGGAAGCCGCCGTGCTCGCCGTAGTAGGAGGGCAGGTCGGTGCCCCCGCCGCCGAGCGAGATGCGCAGCGGGGCGCGGCTGAAGATGACGCTCACGTCGCGCTCCCGGCCGGGTCGAGGACGACCTCGGGGTGGGCCTCAAACCAGTCGAGGGTGCGACCGATCGCCGCCCGGATGTCGAGCGTCGGCTTCCAACCGAGCGCCCGGACCTTGGCGCAGTCGAGGTGGATCAGCGGGCTGTCGCCGGCCCAGCCGCGGCGGCCGCCGCTGTGCTCGATCACCGGGTCGAGACCGAGGTGGGCGACGATCGTCGCCACCGAGTCGTCCACCACGATCGTCTCGTCGGCGCCGAGGTTGTAGACGTGCGCGCCGCCACCCTCGGCGTGGGCCTCGGTCGCGGTCAGGATCGCCGAGACGCAGTCCTGGACGTAGAGGTAGGACTTCTCCTGGCGGCCGTCGCCGAGCACGCGCAGCCGGGTCGGGTCGGCACGCAGGGCGCGGTAGAAGTCGAAGACGTGGCCGTGCGTGTAGCGCTCGCCGAGGATCGAGACGAAGCGGAAGACCAGGCCGGTGAAGCCGTAGCCGTGGGCGTAGGCGCCGATCATCCCCTCGCCGGCCAGCTTCGAGGCCGCGTAGAGGGAGGTCTGCAGTGGGAACGGCGCGTCCTCGGGCGTCGGGAAGATCTCGGGCTCGCCGTAGACCGAGCCGGTCGAGGAGAAGGCGATCTTCGAGACGCCCTCGGCCCGCATCGCCTCCAGCACGGTGGAGGTGGCGATCGTGTTCTGTTCGAGGTCGCGCTGCGGGTGCTCGAGCCCGTGGCGCACGTCGGCGTTGGCCTGCAGGTGGAAGACCCAGTCGCAGCCGGCGACCGCGTCGCGCATCAGGTCAGCGTCGAGCACGTCGCCCTCGAGCAGACGGACGCTCGGGCGCTGGAGCAGGTCGGCGACGAACTCGCGGCGGCCGGTGCGGAAGTCGTCGACCACGGTCACCTCGACTCCGTCGGCGGCGAGGCGATCGGCGAGGGTGCTGCCGATGAAGCCGGCGCCGCCGGTGATGCAGGCTCTCTTCATCGAGTCTCTACAGGCTGAACCCGGCAGCGATCGCGTCGCGACGGAACATCTGCACGGTCTCGAGCGAGAACTGGTCGAGGTTCTTGCCGAGCGAGCTGAGCTTCTTGAGGAGGTCGTGGGTCACGGTGATGATGTGACATCCAACCTGATCTGCCTGGACGACGTTGAGCACCTCGCGCGGCGAGGCCCAGATCAGCTCCGCCTGCGAGGCCTCGCGCATGATCTCGACCGAGCGGGCCATGATCGGCAGCGGGTCGACCCCCGCGTCGGCGATGCGGCCGGCGAAGACCGAGAGGTAGGACGGGGCGCCGTCCTTGACCGCAGCCGTGATCAGCTCGACCTGGGCGGTGGTGAACATCGCCGTCACGTTGATCTGCACGCCGTCCTCGGAGAGCTCGCGCACGAGCGGGGCCATCGACTTGCCGCCGGTGGTGGTGATCGGGATCTTGACGTAGACGTTTCTCCCCCAGGAGGCGATCAGGCGGGCCTGCCGCCGCATCTCTTCGGCGTCGTCGGCAAACACCTCGAAGGAGATCGGGTGCTCGGTGATCCGCTCCAGCAGGCGCTGGGCGAAATCGGCGTAATCCGTCAGGCCGGCCTTCCACATCAGAGTCGGGTTCGTGGTGAACCCGGCGATGTTCGGATCGTCGGCTAGCGCCAGGATCCCGTCAAGGTCCGCTCCATCGGCGAAGATCCGGGTGGAGATTTGGTCGAGCATGCGGGCCTCCTGTAGTCGGGCATGCAGTCCCTACGTGACTCCGGAAGCACCCTAGCAATCCGCCTCCCCACCGAGGATCGCCGCCGCGGCACGGGCGAGGTCGGGCGCTTTCAGGTCCGCGTCGGCGGCGCCGGCCCGCTTGTGGGCACTGCCGGGGCTCTCGACCAGCGCGGTGCGGCACCCGGCGGCGCGCCCGGCGGCGACGTCGGTGTCGGTGTCGCCGACCATCCAGGAGGAGACGAGGTCGAGTTCCAACTCGGTGGCGGCGTCGAGCAGCATCCCCGGAGCCGGCTTGCGACACGCGCAGGGGCCGCTGAGATCCGGCACAACCCCCTCGGGGTGGTGGAGGCAGAGGCGGAATCCGTCGAAGCTCACATCCTCGGCTGCGAGCAGCTCCAGCACCCGCTCCTGCACTGCGAGTAGCTGCTCGAGCGGCACGACCCCCTTCGCCGCCGCCGGTTGGTTCGAGACCCCGACCAGGACGAAGCCGGCGTCGGCCAGCCGCCGTGCCGCTGCCGCCGCGCCGGGAAGGAGCCGCACGTCGCGCGGGTGCAGGGGCGACTCGAAGTTCCCCGAGACCGGGTCCGGGACCAGCGCGTCGAGCACGCCGTCGCGGTCGAGGAAGGCGGCGGGTCGGCCGTTCACCCGGCAGCGTTCGCGAGGCTCTCCCAGTGACCCTGCTTGACCGCCAGCTCGGGGTGGGACGCCAGCGCGTGCCAGACGACCGCCTGGAAGGACTCGACCAGCGGGGTCTTCAGCGCCGGCGGCGCGTCGATCAGGATCGCCACGTCGGCGAGCTCGGCCAGGGTGCCCCCCGGCGCGCCGACGACGCCGTAGAGGGCGGCGCCGCGTTCCTTCCCCAGCTCCATCGCGTTGACGAGGTTGACCGAGACGTTGTGCTCGCGCGAGCCGCCGCCGACCGAGAAGACGAAGAGGGCGTCGTCTTTGCCGAGCCGCGAGACCTCGAGCCAGCCGGAGAAGGACGTCTCCCAGCCGTCGTCGTTGGTGCGAGCGGTCAGCTCCGAGACGTTGTCGGTCGGCGCGTAGCTCTGGATCCCGCAGAGTTTGCGGAAGTCGTTGACGGCATGGGAGGCGTGGCCGGCGCCGCCGCCCACACCGAGCAGGAACAACCGGCCGCCGCGTTCGCGCAGCGCCGCCAGCTCCCTTGCCATCGCGTCAACGCGCTCGGCGGGCACGGACCCGGCGAGCTCGCCGGTCGCGGCGAAATAGGCGCGGGCGTGGGCACTGGAGGGCATCGTGCTCGCGGAGACTACCGTCCGGAACCCTGCCAGCGCACCCCGGAGCCCGTGTCCGCGACGACCGCTTCGGCCGGGGCGGCGGGCAGGTGCAGAGCCGCGGCGAGGAACCCGAGTAGGCCGGCGGCGGCCGCGGCGGCGGCGAGAAGCGAGAAGCCGGCCTCGGGGGGCGATCCGATCCAGGGCACGTAGAGGGCCACCGTCAGCAGCGCGGCGGCGGGAACGAAGTAGACGGCGAATCGGGGGAAGACGGCTCGCAGCCCGACCGCGGAGCCGCACAGGGCCAGGATCGGGATGACGAGGCTGCCCTGGTGGATGACCGTCTGGGATGCGCTGCTGCCGAAGAGCAGCAGGCCCCGGAAGAGGCGGCCGATTTCGCCCAGCAGGAGACAGGTCGTCGCGAAGCTCCACTCCGCCGGCCTTCGCCTACGCGACGAGCATCGCGAACGGCGCGACGATCAGCAGCCCCAGCGAAGGCAGCAGGCGGTAGAAGAAGACCCGCCTCACAGCGGCGACGGCCCGGGCCGCCTCGGCGAGCTTTTCCGCCGCGGGGCCCCCGCCCGCCATCGCGACGAAGTTCTCCACCTTGTCGTGGAGCGTGCCGCCGATCCCGGCTTCGCGATAGCCGTCGACGATCGCCTCCCCGGTCGAGCGGCCGTCGATCGCGTCGGCGCCGCCTAACATCCACTTGGTCAGGTGGTTGCCACCACAGCGCCAGCGGTACTGCGAGCTCGCGCAGCAGGGCCGGGTCGATCCCCCCGCGCAGGGACCAGGCCACCAGCGCGAGCGGGCCGAAGAGGACGAGGAAGACCCAGATCTCGCCGATCTCCGGCTCTGCGTAATAGGCCCAGAAGGCAAGCACCGCCACCAACCCGGTCGTGGCGAGGCCGATCGCGAGCAGGACCGGCACATCGCGGACCCCGTTGCGGTCGGCGACGAGCGCGGCAGCTACACCGGGCAGCCCGGTGAGGACCAGGTGCAGAGCGAGGAGCCAGAGGACGGTGGCGTTTTGCGTCACGCTCCGTCGCCGGCGACCCGGTAGTCCCCCCTGCTGAGAGTCCGCTCCA
>CAWANE010000018.1:0-123371 GCA_963783345.1 uncultured Actinomycetes bacterium | reverse complement strand
GACCGAGGCGGCGGGATGACCCCCGCCGTGGCGCTGCCTGGCGCCCCAGCTGGCTGCGTTGCGAGACCCCGTACATACTCGGACGTGGAGCCGATTTTTGACTATTGATTCGCGCAACAAATGAAAAGTAGACTGTCTTTCGCTTCGCCCGGAGCCGCGCGACGAGTAGCTTCGGCTCCGATCGAGAGGGTCGCGCGGCCCGGGCGACCGAGACGACAGGCAAGGGGGCAGGGTGGCGGGCAAGCGACGGCGGGTGGTTGGACGGGGAATGCGGCGGCGGTTGCTCGCGGTCCTGGCTCTCGCCGCGGCCACGCTGGTCGCTCTCACCGCCGCGGCCGCCGCGCAGGCCGCGGGCGGGACGATCACCGGCACGGTCACCGGCGCCTCCAGTCATGCGCCGCTCGAATCGGTCGAAGTCTGCGCGCTTGTCAACGGCAACGGCTTTGGCGAAGCCCACTGCGCCTCGACCGGGAGCGACGGCCGCTACGCGATCGCCGGCCTGCCGGCCGGCAGCTACGAAGTTCGTTTCGCCCCGGGATATGCCGACAGCACCCACGTTCAGCAGTTCTACCCGGCCAAGGCCAGCCGGGCCGACGCCGAACCGGTCTCGGTCTCCGAGGGTGGCACGACCGCGGGGATAGACGCCGAACTGGCCGTCGGCGGCGAGCTCTCGGGGCGGGTCGGCGCGGCCGGCGGCGGCCCGCTCGAAGGCATCGGGGTCTGCGCGGAACCCGTCCACTTCGAACTCGGCACCCACCGCTGCGTCTCCACCGAAGCGGGCGGGGAATACGCGATAACCGGGCTCGGCGAAGACGGGTACGTGATCCACTTCAGCGGCGGCCCCGATTACGTCGACCAGTACTACGACGGCAAGGCGACCCATCTCGAAGCCGGCCACGTGCAGGTGGAATACAGCGGAAGCGTGAGCGGGATCGACGCCGAGCTCACCCCGGCCGGCAAGATCGCCGGGCAGGTGACCGAAGTCGGCAGCGGCGTCGATCTCGCCGGCGTCCGGGTCTGTGCCACGCCGTCGGTCCTTCCCGACGGCCTCGCAGCGCACTGTGCCAACACCGACTCCAGCGGCAGCTACACGATCGGCGGCCTCGCCGCGGGAACCTACGATGTGCGCTTCGGACCCGGAGCCACGTACCTGGTGCAGTATTTCGCCGGCGCTGAAAACCAGGAAGAAGCCCACCCGGTCACCGTCACCCAGGGGTCGACGACCGGGTCGGTTGACGCGGCGATGCAGCCTGGCGGCAGGATCACCGGAACGGTCACGGCGGCGTCGGACCACAGCCCCCTGCAGGGGATCCTGGTCTGCCTGAACGTGGAAAACGCCCACAGTTCCACCTGCATCAGCAGCGGTGCCGACGGTTCCTACGCCTTCAGCGGCCTGCGCGGCGGCAACTACACGGTCGGGTTCTCGACCCAGGCTCCGACCCGGGGCTACGTCGACCAGCTCTACAGCGGCAAGGCGACCCACAAGACCGCCGACCCCGTCGCGGTCACCGTCGGCCAGACGACCGCGGGGATCGACGCGGCGATGCAGACCGGCGGGACGATCGCCGGGGTCGTCACCGACGCCGTCACGCACGAACCGATCGAAGGCGTCTCGGTCTGCGCCGACTTCCACGGCTCGTGCGTGACGACCGACGCCGCCGGCGTCTACGAAATCCAGGGGCTGCCGACCGGCTCCTACAGGGTCCGCTTCGACCCCGGGGCGGCCGCCCGCTACCTGAGGCAGTACTTCGACGGCAAGGCCACGCTCGCCGAAGCGGAACCGGTGGCGGTCACCGCTGGCGAGACCACCGGCGGGGTCGACGCGGCGATGGTCGAAGGCGAGTCGATCTCCGGGACCGTGACCGACGCCGCGGACGGCGCGGCCGCCCCGCTCGTCAGGGTCTGCGCGCGAAATGCGGCCAACGGCCGAATCGACCGCTGCGACCAGACCGACACCGAAGGCCGCTACGCGATCGTCGGGCTCGCGGCTGGCGAGTACGTTGTCCGCTTCTCTCCCGGTTACCTGTCAGGCAGCGTGGGAACTCCGAACCGCAACTACGTGGCGCAGTACTTCGACGGCAAGGCCACGCTCGCCGAAGCGGAACCGGTGACGGTGCGCAAGGGGGCGGGGAGCGCGGGAATCGACGCGGCGATGCACGAAGGCGGCAAGGTGAGCGGCCGGGTCACGGCGGCCTCCGGCGGCACCCCGGTCGTCTCGGCCGAAGTCTGCGCCCACGTCGGCTCGAAGCCCGACGGCGAACACTGCGCGTCTACTGGTGTGGACGGCGAATACGTGCTCGAAGGGCTCGCCACCGGGAGCTACACGATCTCCTTCGGCCCGACCTTCTACCCGTTCGCCCCCAGCAACTACGCCCCTCAGATCGCCGAAGGAGTCTCGGTGGCCGCCGAAGCGACCCACGAACACGTCGATGCCGCGCTGCCGACCGGCGGGCAGATCAGCGGGCATGTCACCGACGCGTCGACCGGGCAGGGCATCGGCGGCGTGACGGTCTGCGCGTGGCAATCGGGCCGGGAAGAAGAAGAGGGAGAAGGCGCGGTCCCCTGCGGTTCCACCAACTCACACGGCGACTACACGGTCTCCCGCCTGGCGACGGGCTCCTACAAGGTCGAGTTCTCCGACCTCCTCTACCCGTACGAAGACGAAGAAGACCCGCTGGGAAGCGGGGAACCGACGGCTGAAGAAACCTACGTGCGCCAGTTCTGGAATGCCGGCGCCGGCGCCGGCTCGGCCGCTGCGGTGGCAGTGACCGAGGGCTCGACGACCGGCGGCATCGACGCGAGCCTGGTGCCGGTCGGCGGCACCTCCGGGGCGGTTGGGTCAGAAGAAGCCGGCGGGGGCGGCTCCGGGGAGTCCACCGGCGGCGACGGCGGGCCGAGCGCGGCCGCTCCGAGCGGCGCGACCTCGGCAGGCGGCGTTCCGACCGGCCGCTCCCTGGCCAGGAAGGTGCGTCGTCACCTCAAGTGCAGGAAGGGCTTCGCGAAGAAGAAGGTCAAGGGCAAGGTCAGGTGCGTGCGCAAGCGGCACCGGAAGCACCGCAAGCATCACCCGCACCGCCGGCACCGGAAGCACCGCGGGGGCGCTCATAGGTCAACCTCCCCCCTCGGGGAGAGGCTTCTCTCCCAAGTTGGAAAGTCAAATCTGGATATGCCTGGCCGCAGGCCAGGCCCCAGCGCAGACTGACCGGCGCATAGAGCTGACCACCGCCGGGAGAGCTTCTCGGCCAGGGCGTCGATCCGCCCGTGGGGATCCGCCGGGACGAGATCGCGGTCGGAATAGGGACGCTGTAGACATTTCACCCGCATGGCGGGTGAAATGTCTACAGCTCTCAGGCGGGCTCGGCCGCCCCGGCGGGTCGGCCGGAGGGGACGCGGCCGCGGCGCAGGCGCAGCCCGCTGGGCCAGAGGACGAAGATCGCCATCGGCACCGCGTAGAGCAGGTAGACCATCGCCTCGATCACGGTCGGCTGCGGCTGCAGGCCCAGCATCCCGGTCAGCAGCGAGCCGCTGACGGTGCCGGGCTGGACCAGCCAGGAGAGGTCGATCGCCTGGCCCTGCAGGCCGTTGATCCAGCCGGCCTCGTGGGCGGTGTGGGCGGCGGTCGCCATCAGCCCGGCGGCGACGAAGACGAGGACGAGGCCGGTGACGCGGAAGAAGCGGGTGAGGTTGATGCGGACGCCGCCGCGGTAGAGGCCGAGCCCGATCGCCATCGCGGCCACCAGGCCGAGCACCGCGCCGGAGCCGGCCGCCGTGGGGTCGGTCGAGTTCTGGAATGCGGCGAGCAGGAAGACCGAGGTCTCCAGGCCCTCGCGCAGGACCGCCAGGAATGCCATCGCGACCAGCGCCGTCGCCGAGCCGACGGCCAGCGCCGAGGCCGCTTCGCCCTCCAGCGTCGCCTTGATCCCGCGGGCGTTGCGGCGCATCCAGACGATCATGTAGGTCACCGCCATCACCGCGATCAACCCGATCACCGTCGCCAGCCCCTCCTGCTGCTTCTGCGGCAGCTCGGAGCCGACGACTTCGAGCACGACGGCGACGCCGAGGCAGAGCGCCACCGCGATCACGACCCCGAGCCACATCTTGCGGAGCGCGTCCCGGCGCCCCTCTTTGACCAGGAAGGCGGCGATGATGCCGATGATCAGCGCGGCCTCGACGCCCTCTCGCAGGGTGATGACAAAGGTGGGGATCATTCGCGGGACTCCTGGTCGAGCGGCGCGTTAGGCCGCCCTAATTAGGAGTCCCGAAAACCTAGCACGCCGCTAGGTATTAGGCATCCAGGGCTCTGACCACTGGGCGATTCCGCGGGGGATTTCCCGTGCCTCCTTCGGCCCCCAGGTGCCGGGGGCGTAGGGGTGCACCGGGCCCGGGTCGTCGAGCAGCGGCTGGACCACGCGCCAGGTCTCCTCGATCGCGTCCTGGCGGGTGAAGAGCTGGTGGTTGCCGGCGATCGCGTCGCCGAGCAGGCGCTCGTAGGGCTCGGGGTCTTCGCCCGGCCGCCGTTCGAAGAGGACCTCGAGGTCGGCCGCCTCGAAGGAGTCCGCGCCGGCCTTCTTCGCGTACATCCGCATCCGCGAGCCCGGCGTCGGCTCGATCCGGAAGGTCACCTTGTTCGGCTCCGGCGTTTTCCCGTGGCCGATCCCGAGCAGCGGCGGCCGCCGGAAGACCGCGGTCACCTCGCTCGACTTGACCGGCATGTACTTGCCGGCGCGGATGAAGAAGGGGACGCCGCTCCAGCGCCAGTTGTCGACCTCCATCTCGACCGCGGCGAAGGTCTCGGTGGTCGAGTCGGGGGCGACGCCGTCGACGTCGAGGAAGCCTTCGTACTGGCCGCGAATGTAGTGCCGGGGATCGGCCAGCCGCATCGCCTTGAACAGCTCCAGCTTCTTGTCGCGGATCGAGTCGTGGTGGTTGCCGGTCGGCGGCTCCATCCCGACCAGCGCCAGCACCTGCAGGGCGTGGTTCTGGATCACGTCGCGCATCGTCCCGACCGCGTCGTAGAAGCGGCCGCGGTCCTCGACCCCGAAGTCCTCGGCGATCGTCATCTGGAAGTGGGAGATGTGCTCGCGGTTCCAGACCGGCTCGAGGATCGAGTTGACGAAGCGCAGGTAGCTGATGTCCATCACCGGCTCCTTGCCGAGGTAATGGTCGATCCGCAGGATCTGGTGCTCCTCCAGCGCCTCGCGCAGTTCGGCGTTCAGCGCCCGCGCCGACTCGAGGTCGTGCCCGAAGGGCTTCTCGATCACCACGTGCGCGTTCTCCACCAGGCCCGCCTCGCCGAGCCCCTTGACCACGGTGGAGAAGAGGAAGGGCGGGATCTCCAGGTAGAAGACCGGCGCCCTGGCCTTGCCGAGCGCCTTGCCGACGCGCTTGAAGGTGTCGGCGTCGGCGTAGTCGCCCTGCACGTAGGAGAGCCGCGCCATCAGCGCGTCCATGACCTTCCCGTCGGGGTCTTCGACGGTGGCGGAGATCGCCTCGCGGGCGTGCTCGTGGAGCTGCTCGTCGTCCCACTCGTCGATCGCGACGCCGACGATCGGGCAGTCGAGCTTGCCCCGCGCCTCCAGCCGGTAGAGCGCCCGGAAGGTCATTTTCTTCGCCAGGTCACCGCTGATCCCGAAGATCGCCAGAACGTCGGCGGCCTCGACGGAGGTCGGTTCGGAGGAGCCGAGCTTGGCCATCGGCGCGCAGGCTACCGCCCGCGGGTCAACGAGTCCGCTCCAGTTGTCGACATGCGAACACAAATGCAGACTCGCTGGGGGCTACGATGGCGACGCGGGCCGCGCCCGCGCGCCATCCCGGTCCTGCAGCGCTCACGAAGCGGAGGTTTTTGATGGAGCTCGGAATCGTCGGCCTAGGTCGGATGGGGGCGAACATGGCCCGCCGTCTGATGCGCGACGGCCACACGATCGTCGCCTACGACGTCAACCCCGACGCGGTCTCCCAGCTGGCCGGCGAGGGCGCCCAGGGCGCCGGCTCGCTCGAGGACCTGGCCTCGAAGCTGAGCGCGCCGCGCTCGGTCTGGGTGATGGTCCCGGCCGGCGAGATCACCGAGAAGACGGTCGACGCGGTCGCCGCCGTGCTCGACTCCGGCGACGCCATCGTCGACGGCGGCAACTCCTACTACCGCGACGACATCCGCCGCGCCGCCAAGGTCGGCGAGAAGGGAATCGACTACGTCGACTGCGGCACCAGCGGCGGCGTCTTCGGCCTGGACCGCGGCTACTGCCTGATGATCGGCGGCCCCGACCGCGCGGTCGACCGGCTCGACCCGGTCTTCGCCAGCCTCGCTCCGGGCGTCGACTCGGCGCCGCGCACGCCCGGCACCTCCGGCGATCCCTCGCCCGCCGAGAACGGCTACCTGCACTGCGGCCCCAACGGTGCCGGGCACTTCGTGAAGATGGTCCACAACGGGATCGAGTACGGCGTGATGGCGGCCTACGCCGAGGGGCTGAACATCCTCAAGAACGCCAACGCCGGCAAGGCCCAGCGCGAGGCCGACGCCGAGACGGCGCCGCTCGAGCAGCCCGAGTACTACCAGTACGACCTTGACCTGCCGGAGGTGGCGGAGGTCTGGCGGCGCGGCAGCGTGATCGGCTCCTGGCTGCTCGACCTGACCGCGGCGGCGATGCGGGAATCGCCGGACCTCGCCGACTTCGCCGGGCGCGTCTCGGACTCCGGCGAGGGGCGCTGGACCTCGATCGCGGCGATCGACGAGGGCGTCCCCACGCCGGTCCTCACCACCGCCCTGTACGAGCGCTTCTCCTCGCGCGGGCTCGACGACTTCGGCGACAAGGTGATGTCGGCGATGCGCAAACAGTTCGGCGGCCACGACGAGAAGCCGAGCTGAGGGGCGGGGGGAGATGGCGCCGCAGCTGGAGGTCCTCCCCGACGAGCGCGCCGCCGCGCGGCGCGCTGCCGAGCTGATCGCCGCGGCCGGCGCCGCGGCGGCGGCCGAGCGTGGCGCCTTCGCCTTCGCGATGAGCGGTGGCCGCTCGCCCTGGGCGATGCTGGCCGTGCTCGGCGACCTGAAGCAGATGCCGTGGGAGCGGACCGAGCTGTTCCAGGTCGACGAGCGGGTCGCCGCGCCCGGTAGCGAAGACCGCAACCTGACCCACATCGTGCTCGGCCTCTCGATGGCCCACCAGTCGACGCTGCGGCCGATGCCGGTCACCCAGCGCGACCTCGAGGCGGCCGCCCACGAGTACGAAGGCACGCTGCCCGAGCGCTTCGACCTCGTCCACCTCGGCCTCGGCCCCGACGGCCACACCGCCTCGCTCGTCCCCGGCGACCCCGTGCTCGAGGTCTCCGACCGCCGCGTCGCGATGACCGGCGGCAACTACCAGGGCCACCCCCGGATGACCCTCACCTACCCGGCTCTCGACGCCGCCCGCCGCATCGTCTGGCTGGTCACCGGCTCCGAAAAGCGCGACCCGCTGGCCAAGCTGCTGGCCGGCGACGACACGATCCCCGCCGGCCGCGTGAGGAACGACGAAATGATCGTCGTCGCCGACCAGGCTGCCGCAGGGTAATTCACGTTAGCGGAAAAGCGAACAGGAGCGTTAGCGGATTCGCTAACATAGGTGGATGGCAGTCACTTCCGCCTCCCTGGTCGAGCAAATCCACCGCGCCGGCGGGCTGAGCCAAGCGGAGCTGGCGCGGCGCGCCGGGATGCCGCGTTCGGTTCTCAATGCCTATATCCGCGGCCATCGGGAGCCGGGGGCTGACGCTCTGCTGCGAATCGCGGCCGCGGCGGGGCAGACGCTGGAGCCGGTCGAGCGCAAGCCGCCGGTCGACCCCGAGCGGGCGAGTCGGATCCTGGTCCAGGTTCTCGGCCTGGCCGAGGCGTTGCCGTTTCAACCGCGGGCGGAGATCCAGTTTCCGCCCCTGATCGATCGACTCGGCGAGAGGCCGACGGCATGACCGAGCTGGTCGAAAAGCTGCTGGCGATCCACGAGGCGCTGCTGGCGCACTCGCTGCCGCACGCCTTCGGCGGGGCGATCGCCCTCGCCTACTGCGTCAAGGAGCCGCGCGGTACCCGCGATCTCGACGTCAACGTCTTCTGCGACGCCGGCGACGCGGCGAGGGCCTTGGCGGCGCTTCCGGAGGGGGTCCGAGTCGGTGCCGCTGACGTCGAAGCGGTGGAGCGCGACGGCCAGACCAGGCTCTTCTGGGACGGGGTGCCGATCGACGTCTTCCTCAACAACCTGCCCCTGCACGAGGCGGTCGCCGGGGCCGTCGTCTGGGTGCCCCTGGAAGGGCGCCAGATCCCGGTGCTCGACTGCGCGTCCCTGGTCGTCTTCAAGTCCTTCTTCGCCCGCACGAAAGACTGGGCCGACATCGAGGCGGTCGCGGTGGCGACGCCGAAGGACATCGAGACCGCCGCGACCACGCTGGCGGACCTGGTCGGCGAGGAGGATCCCGCCTACCGGCGCCTGGCCGAGATCACCGCGGCCAGCTCGCCTGAGCGAGACGCCTGAGCCCCCGTCGACGCTGCACCGCTGTGCCCCCCGTTTGGGGGGATCGGCAAGTGGATCGGGGAAGGGACGTTCCCCGAAGGGGCCGGGGCCGTACTCTCAACGGCAAATGAGAAACTCGGCCATCGCGACTCCACGAGCAGGGACCGTCGAGGTCCTCGTCGGCCTGCTGGCCGAACTCGACGTGACGACCGAATCGGGCGTCTTCTACGACCGCGTCTGCCGCGCCGTCTGCGCGCTCACCTCGATGACGCGGGCGGCGCTGCTGCTGCACGACAGCACCTTCCGGACCGTGATCCCGATGGGCTCGCACGGGATCGACCCGGAGCTGATGAAGCGGATCGAGGGGACCCTGGACGAGACGCCGATCGCCCGGCGGGCGCTGGTCGAGGACCGGGTGGTCGAGGTCACGGGCGGGCTCGACGGGCACGTCCCCGAGCGCTACGCGGAACTGGCCGACACCCGTTGCATCACCTGCACGCCGATCTCCGCCGCCCGGCGCTGGCTCGGGGTGATCTTCGCCGACCGCGGCGGCGAGGAGTTCGTGCTCGACGACGGCGAGCGGGAGACGATGCTGACCCTGGGCCGGCTGGCGGCGCTGACGGCCAGCGTCGAGCACTCGACCGAGCAGCGCGAAAGCGAGCGGCGGCTGAGCGAACGGGTCGAGCTGACCCGGGAGCTGCACGAGAACGCGATCCAGCGGCTCTTCGGCGTAGCCCTCGCGCTCGGCTCCGAGCGCGGCCTCTCCGAGGAGGAGCGGCGCCGCTGCCAGGAGGAGCTGCGCTCGGTCGTCGGCGACCTGCGCACGGCGCTGACCCGGCCGGTCGGGGGCGCCCGCAGACCGCCCAAGGCGACCCTCGCCGAGGTGCTGGAGCGGGTCGGCGGGCGGCGCTCGGAGCTGCGCCTGGAGTGGGAGGAGGGGGTCGAGGTGCCGCCCGACCTCGAGCCGCTCGCCCAGTCGGTCCTGGCCGAGGCGCTGCGCAACGCCGACCGCCACTCCGAGCCGAGCGAGATCTCGATCCGGGTCGGCTCCGACGGCGACACCTTCACCCTTGCGGTCGAAAACGACGGCGCCGGCGACGGCCGCAGCACCAAGGGCGGCGGCCTCGGCCTGCGGCTGGCGGCGCTGGAGGCGCTGCGCTACGAGGGCCTGGTCGAGTTCGGCTCGCCGGCCGACGGCCGCTGGCGGGTCCGCCTCGTCGTCCCGGTGGCCTCCTGATGGCGGCCGAGCCGGCCAAGCTGCGGGTCCTCGTGGTCGACGACCACGACGTCGTCCAGTGGGGCTTCCGGCTGCTGCTGGAGCGCCAGAGCTGGGTCGAGCGCTGCCTCGCCGCGTCCAGCGGCGCCGAGGCGGTCGACGTCTGCCGCCGGCTGCGGCCCGAGGTGGCGCTGGTCGACATGCTGCTGGGCGAAGAGTCCGGGGCCGAGGTCTGCGAGGAGATCCGCGCCGTCAGCCCGGGGACGCGGGTGCTGCTGATCTCCGGCGCCGGGGTGATCTCGCCCTTCGTCGCCCGCTCGGCCGGCGCCTCCGGCTTCATCTCCAAGGACTGGTCGGCGGTCGACGTGGTCAAGGCGGTGCGGATGGTCTCGCTCGGGACCGAGGTCTTCGCCGACCACACGCCGCTCGACTCGCCGCTCTCCGAGCGCGAGCAGGAGGTCCTCTCGCTGATCGCCACCGGCTCGACCAACAAGGAGATCGCCGGCCGCCTGCACCTCTCCCCGCACACGGTCAAGGAGCACACCAGCGCGATCTACCGCAAGCTCGGCGTCCGCAACCGCGCCGAGGCCACGCGCCAGGCCCAGCGCCTCAAGATCCTCGTCTGACCCCCCGGTCGTCGCTTTGAGACCCCCCGGATGTCGGGGATCGTGGCGATAACGCGTCACCTTGGGGCCTCTCGGGACCACTATCCGCACAGTGGTATCCACCCCCGCACGCACCGCCCTGCTCTTCCCCGGCCAGGGCAGCCAGAACTCCGGCATGGCCGCCGTCACCGCCGCCCACCGGCCCGACCTGCTGGAGCAGGCGCGGGCCGAGCTCGGCGCCGACCCCTTCGAGCGGATCGCCGACGGCACCGGCTTCGCGCAGCCGGCGATCTACTGCGCCAGTCTCGCCCACTGGAAGCAGGCGGGCAGCCCCGAGGGCGACATGGTCGCCGGCCACTCGCTGGGCGAGCTGGCGGCGCTGGTCGCCGGCGGCGCCCTGCCGGCCGAGGAGGGACTGCGGCTCGCCGTCGTCCGCGGCCGGATCATGGAGGAGGCGGCCGCCGCCAACCCGGGCGGGATGATGGCCGTGCTCGGCGGTGAGGACGACGCGGTCCGCGACCTCGCCGGCGAGTTCGAGCTGACCGTCGCCAACGACAACGCCCCCGGCCAGGTGGTGCTCTCCGGCGCCATCGACGCGATCGGCGACGCGCGGCGGCAGCTGCGCGCCAGCGGCGTCAAGGCGATCCGGCTGCCTGTCGCCGGCGCCTTCCACTCCCCCTTCATGGCTGCGGCGGCGACGCGCTTCCGGGCCGAGCTGGACCGGGTCGAGTTCGCGGCGCCGAGCCGTCCCGTCTACTCCTCGACCGCGGCCGACCGCTTCGTCGACATCCGCGCCGGCCTCGCCGCCGCCCTGACCGAGCCGGTGCAGTGGCGCGCCACCCTGCGCGGGATGCGCGACGCCGGCGCCGCCAGCTTCCTCGAGGCCGGCCCCGGCGACGTGCTGACCGGCCTCGTCCGCCGCACCCTGCCCGAGGTCGAGGCGCGCTCGCTGGCCGAGCCGGAGGCCGTCCATGCCTGAGCCCGCCGCCACGACTCCGGCCGCCGCCGCGGCCACGGCCGCCGCCGAGCCGCGCCCCCGCGGGGTCGAGGTCACCGGCCTCGGCGTCGCCGTCCCCGAGACCGTCGTCACCAACGCCCCGATCGCCGAGCGCCTCGGCATCGACGAGGGCTGGATCGTGCAGCGGACCGGGATCGAGGAGCGCCGCGTCGCCCAGCCCGGCGAGCGCCTCTTCGAATTGGCCGCCGCCGCCGGCGAGCGGGCCCTCGCCGCCGCCGGCCTCGACCCCGCCGACGTCGACCTGGTCCTCGTCGCGACGACCAGCAACGACGAGCTGATGCCGGGCGCCTCGCCGCGGGTCGCCGCCGCGATCGGCGCCGAGCGGGCGGGAGCGATCGACGTCAACTCCGCCTGCACCGGCTTCGTCTCGGCGCTCTCGCTCGCCTGCGGGCAGATCGAGTCCGGCCGTGCCGCCAGCGTCCTCGTCGTCGGCGCCGACCTGATGACCCAGCTGATCGACCCCGACGACCGCGCCACCGCCGCCGTCTTCGGCGACGGCGCCGGCGCGATCGTGATGCGCGGCGCCGAGCAGGGCCGGATCGGGCCGATCGTGCTCGGCGCCGACGGCGCCAACGCCGACCTGATCTTCACCCCGAGGGAGACCGGCCTGACCGTGATGCAGGGCCACGAGACCTTCCGCCACGCGGTCGACCGGATGTCGGAGGTGACGACCCAGGCCGCCGCGGCCGCCGGCATCGGGCTGGAGGAGGTCGACGTCTTCGTCTACCACCAGGCCAACGCCCGGATCCTGCGCTCGGTCGGCGAGCGGCTCGACCTGCCCGGCGACCGGGTCGTCGACTGCATCGACCGCTTCGGCAACACCTCCGCCGCCTCGATCCCGCTGGCCCTCGAGCAGGCGCGCCTCGACGGCGCCCTCGTCCCCGGCGCCAGGGTTCTGATCGGCGCCTTCGGCGCCGGCCTCACCTGGGGCGCCACCGTCGTCGAGTGGGGAGGTGCCGCCGATGCCGCCTGAGCCCGCCGCCGCGGTCGTGGACAGCTCCGCCATGCGAGCAGAAGTGCGACAGCGCGAGGGGTGTGCGCTGGTCACCGGGTCCTCGCGCGGGATCGGCGCGGCGACCGCGCTGGCGCTCGCCGCCGACGGCTGGCCGGTCCGGGTCAACTACCGCGCCGACGAGGAGGGCGCCCGCGAGGTCGCCGCGCGGATCGCCGCCGCGGGCGGCGCAGCCACCGTCCACCAGGGCGACGTCGGCGACCCCGGCAAGGTCGCCTCGCTGCTGGAGCCCGGTGAGGACGGCCCGGTGCTGGTCCTCGTCAACAACGCCGGCCTGCGCCTCGACGGCCTCTCGCCGCAGCTCGACGACGAGCAGTGGCAGCGGGTGATCGACGTCAACCTCACCGCCACCTTCCGCGCCACCCGCCAGGCGCTGCCGCAGATGCTGCGGGCGCGCTTCGGGCGGATCGTCAACGTCGCCTCGATCGTCGGCCCCCGCGCCAACGCCGGCCAGGCCAACTACGCCGCCTCCAAGGCCGGCGTGATCGGCTTCACCAAGACCGTCGCAGTCGAGGTCGCCCGCCGCGGCGTCACCGTCAACGCGGTCGCCCCGGGCCTGATCGAGACCGCCCTGACCGAGGGGATCGCCGACGACGGCGACCTCGCCAAGGCAATCCCCGCCAGGCGTGTCGGCACCCCCGAGGAGGTCGCCGCCTGCATCCGCTTCCTGGCCTCCGAGGAGGCCGCGTACGTGACCGGAACGACGCTGACCGTCGACGGCGGCCTCAGCGCCTAGAGACCCGATCAACAGAGAAGGAGAACAGATGGCAACTGCAGTTACTTCGGAGAACGTCGAGAAGGTGATCTACGACGGCCTGGTCGAGCTCGGCACCGAGCGCGACGAGCTCAAGCGCGAGGCGACGCTGGAGGACCTCGACGTCGACTCGCTCGACCTGGTCGAGCTGGCGCAGATCGTCGAGGACGAGTTCGGCGTCGAGCTGCGCGGCGACGACGTCAAGGACGTGAAGACCGTCGGCGAGGTCATCGACCTGGTGGTCTCGAAGGCCTGATGAGGCGTCGTGTCGTCATCACCGGGGTCGGCGCGGTCACCCCGCTCGGGGTCGGCGCGCAGCCGCTGATCGAGCGCTGGGCCGCCGGCGAGTGCGGGGTCGAGGACGGCTTCGGCCGCTGCCGCGAGTTCGACCCGCTCGACTTCCTCTCCAAGAAGGAGGCGCGCCGCATGGACCGCTTCTCGCAGATGGCGGTCGCCGCCGCCGGCGAGGCGGTCTCCCAGGCCGCCGGCGACGACGGCCTGCCGTACGAGCCGCACCGGGTCGGCTGCGTGATCGGTACCGGGATCGGCGGCCTGCCCTCGCTGGAGGAAAACCAGCGCAAGCTGATCGAACGCGGCGAGAAGGCGGTCTCGCCGCTGGCGGTGCCGCTGATGATGGGCAACGCCGCCGCCGCTGCGGTGGCGATGCGCCACGACCTCCACGGCCATTGCTACGGCGTCGTCTCGGCCTGCGCGGCCGGCGCCCACGCGCTCGGCGACGCCTCCAGGATCATCCGCGCCGGCGACGCCGACGCGGTCGTCTCCGGCGGCGCCGAGGCGGCGATCTCGGGCGTTGCCACCTCCGCCTTCGGGGCGATGGAAGCGACCTCCAAGACGGGGATCTCGCGCCCCTTCGACGCCCGCCGCGACGGCTTCGTGATCGGCGAGGGCGCCGGCGTCCTCGTGCTCGAGGAGAAGGAGGCGGCGGAAGCCCGCGGCGCCGAGATCCTCGGCGAGATCCTCGGCTACGGCGCCACCTGCGACGCTTTCCACCTGACCGCGCCGCAGCCGGAAGGCACCGAGGCGGCGCGGGCGATCGGCCTCGCCCTCTCCGACGCCGGCCTCTCCGCCGTCGACGTCGATTACGTCAACGCCCACGGCACCTCGACTCCGCTCAACGACCGCTCCGAGACGGTGGCGCTGAAGGCCGCCCTCGGCGAGCGCGCCGCCGACGTCCCGGTCAGCTCGACCAAGTCGGCGATCGGGCACCTGCTCGGCGCCGCCGGCGCGGTCGAGGCGATCGCCACGGTGGAAGCGCTGCGCCGCCGCGTAGCCCCGCCGACGGTTGGCTGGGAAGAGGCCGAAGAGGGCCTCGACCTCGACTACGTGCCCGGCGCCGCGAAGCCGATCGTCAACGGGGACGGGCCGCTGGTCGCGGTCTCCGACTCCTTCGGCTTCGGCGGCCACAACGCCGTCCTCTGCCTGGGGGCCTCCGCCGCCTGATGGCCACCGCCACCGCCACAGCCCCCGCTCGGCCCGGCGCTCCGCAGGAGCAGCTGGAGGTGCTCTGCGATCCCGGCAGCTTCCGGCCGCTGCGCAGCGGCGTCTCCTCGGCGCGGCTGGGCGAGCGTGCCACCCCGGGCGACGGCGTCGTCGCCGGCGCCGGCGAGGTCGGCGGTCGGCCGGTCTTCTGCTACGCCCAGGACCCGAAGTTCCTCGGCGGCTCGCTCGGCGAAGTCCACGCCGACACGATCGTCCGCCTGCTGCGGATGGCCGGCGACGCCGGCGCCCCGGTGGTCGGCTTCGTCCGCTCCGGCGGCGCCCGCCTGCAGGAGGGCCACGCCGCCCTGGCCGGCTACGGCCGCATCTTCCGCGCCAGCGTCGAGCTCTCGCGCAAGGTGCCGCAGATCTCGGTCCTCGACGGGATCTCGGCCGGCGGCGGCGCCTACTCGCCGGCGCTGACCGATTTCGTCGTGATGACCGCCGACTCGCGGATGTTCCTCACCGGGCCGAAAGTGGTCGCCGAGGCGATGGGCGAAGAGATCAGCATGGAGGACCTCGGCGGGCCCAAGGTGCACGGCCGCAACGGCGTCGCCCACTTCGTCGCGCCGGACGCCGCCGGCGCCGTCGCCGCCACCCGGCACCTGCTCGGCCTGCTGCCGCAGGCGATCGGCGGGCCGCTGCCGGTCGGCGAGGTCCTCGGGCCCGACGGCGCCGACCCCGGCGCCACCGTCCCGGACGAGCCGCGCAAGGTCTACGACGTTCGCGACGTCGCCCGCGCCGTGCTCGACAGCGAGAGCTTCCAGGAGCTCTCGCCGCGCTGGGCGCCGAACATGGTCACCGCCTTCGCCCGCCTCGAGGGCCGCCCGGTCGGCCTGATCGCCAACCAGCCGCGGGCGCTCGGCGGCGTGATCGACGCCGCCGCCTCGGAGAAGGCGGCGCTGTTCGTCTCCTCCTGCGACCGCTTCCGGCTGCCGCTCGTCGTCTTCGTCGACACCCCCGGCTTCATGCCCGGCCGGCGCCAGGAGGAAGCGGGGGTGATCCGCCACGGCGCCTCGCTGCTGCACGCCTTCGCCGGCGCCACCGTGCCGAAGGTGACGCTGGTCCTGCGCAAGGCGTTCGGCGGCGCCGCGATCACGATGAACTCCAAAGACCTCGGCGCCGACGTCGTCTTCTCCTGGCCGCGGGCCGAGATCGGGATCATGGCCGCGCGCCAGGCGGTCGGCATCGTCCACCACCGAGCGCTGAAGCAGGAAGACGGACCTTCCCACGACGAGCTCGCCGACGCCTACGCGGCCGAGCACCTGACCCCGGCTGCGGCCGCCGCCAGCGGCTGGGTCGACGAGGTGATCGAGCCGGCCTGGAGCCGTGACCGCCTGGCCTGGGCGCTGCGCTCGCTGGGGGGGAGGGCGTGAACGTCTCCGACCCCGAGGCGCCGCCCGCCCGTCACGACGCTCCCGTCCGCGGCCGCGTCGTCTCCACCTACGCGGCGCTCGGCGACAGCTTCACCGCCGGCCGCGAATCGATCGAGGCCGAGCGCTGGGCCGACCGCCTCGCCGGGGCGCTGCGGGCGGTCAACCCGGAGCTCGCCTACGCCAACCTCGCCGTCGACGGCGCCAGCAGCGAAGCGGTGCTCGAGCAGGTGCCGGTGGGGCTGGGCCTGCGGCCCGACCTGATCACGGTGATCTGCGGCGCCAACGATGTGCTGCTCACCTCCCGCCCCGACATCGAGGGCTACGAACGGCGCTTCTCGGAGATCCTCGAGCGGCTCCGCGACGGCGCCCCCGAGGCGGCGATCCTCACCGCCACCGCGCCGGAGAGCTGGCACTTCATGGAACTGCGGCCGCGCACCAAGGCGCGCCTGGTCAAGGCGCTCGCCGACCTCAACGCGGTGACCAGGACGGTGGCGGCGCGCCACCGCGTCCCCTGCCTCAACGTCGCCGGCCACCCCGGCCTCACCGACCGCGAGAACTTCTCGGCCGACGGGCTGCACCCCTCGACGATGGGCCACGAACGAGCGACAGAGGAGATCGCGCTCTCGCTGCGGGCCCACTTCGGCATCCAATTCGGCGATCTCCGAGGAGGCTCAGAATGAGCGCACTGTCCCGCGACTTCGACCGTCTGGAGCTGGGCGAGGGCTTCCGCACCCGGGGGCGGACGATCACCGAGACCGACCTGGTCTCCTTCTCCGCCCTCACGGGCGACCACCACCCGCTCCACACCGACGCCGAGTGGGCGGCCGAGAGCGAGTTCAGTGGCCGCATCGCCCACGGCATGCTGCTGCTCTCCTACTGCGTCGGCCTGGTCCCGCTCGACCCCGATCACGTGCTCGCCCTGCGCGGCTTCGAGCGGGTCGCCTTCAAGCGGCCGGTGCGGATCGGCGACACGATCCGGGTCGAGGGCGAGGTCGAGTCGAAAAAGGAGCTGGACGCGGCGAGCGGCCTCGTCGTCTTCGCCTGGAAGGTCGTCAACCAGCGCTCCGAGGTCGTCGCCCTCGCCAAGGTCCGGGTCGTCTGGCGGCGCCAGACCGAGCCGGCGCCGGCGGCATCGGCGGCGGCGGAGCAGGAGGTCTACCTGTGATCCTCGAGGGCCGGCGGATCCTCGTCACCGGCGTCGTCAACCGCCAGAGCATCGCCTTCTCGATCGCCGAGCGCGCCCAGCGCCAGGGGGCCGAGGTGCTGCTGACCAGCTTCGGCCGGATCAAGCGGATGACCGAGCGCGCCGCCAAGCGCCTGCCGGAGCCGGCCGAGGTGCTGGAGCTGGACGTCAACCAGGACAGCGACCTGGACGCTCTGCGCGACGAGCTGACCGAGCGCTGGGGCACCGTCGACGGTGCCGTCCACGCGATCGCCTTCGCCCCCGCCGACGCCCTCGGCGGCGACTTCCTCGCCACCCCGCGCAGCAGTGCCGCGAGCGCCTTCGAGACCAGCGCCTACTCGTTCAAGGGCCTGGCCGAGGCGCTGGCGCCGTTGATGAACGAGGGCGGCAGCCTCGTCGGCCTCGACTTCGACGCCACCGTCGCCTGGCCGTCTTACGACTGGATGGGTGTCTCCAAGGCGGCGCTGGAGTCGGTCAGCCGCTACCTGGCGCGCGACCTCGGCCCCCGTGGCGTTCGCGTCAACCTGGTCGCCGCCGGCCCGATCCGCACCGCCGCCGCCTCCGGCGTCCCCGGCTTCGCCGAGCTCGAAGCGAAGTGGGCCGAGCAGGCCCCGCTCGGCTGGGAGGTCGACGACCCGGCCCCGGTCGCCGACGCGGCGCTGTTCCTGCTCTCCGACCTCTCGCGCGGGACGACCGGCGAAATCCTTCACGTCGACGGCGGCGCCCACGCGGTCGGCGCGGCGACCCCGGCGCCGCGGGCGCTGGAAACCGCCGTGTCAGATATCTGACAGAGACACTCGACCACGCCGCCCCCCGCTGTTAAAAGCGACGGTCTCCCGTGGACGGGAATGTGGGGTATGGCTCGGGGCGGGGCCCGGCGGCGGTACGAGGGGGACCGCCGCCGGGCCCCTGCCACGTCGTCCCTCAGCGGCTCACCCGCCCTTCGCCTTCAGCCGCGTGAACGAGACCTCCCAGTGGACGTCGGTCTTCGACCACCAGGTGCTGCCGCTGTCTTTGGCGCTCCCGTCGGCGATCGAGATCCACTTCTGGTACTTGGGGTCGAACAGCTCGTCCTGGGAGAGGTCGGCGTAGATGTACTTGCTCCTGAAACCGGACTTTTCGACCAACAGCCAGGGGAATCCCTCGACGCTGTTGCCGGGGCAGCTCGCGAAGGGATCCTGGTCGCCGTTGCCGCTGAGCAGGAGGGCGCTCTTCTTCTCGCGCGCGTACTGGAGCTCGAGCTTCCACGGCCTGACGGTCTTCGTGCCGCAGTCGGGCCTGGTTTCTTCCGCTCCCCCGCCGTTTTCTTCGCATCCCACGGCGGGCGGCGTGATCGCCGACGTGAAGCTGCGCCGGACCTTGGCGACGGTGGGGATGCCGAGCTGCCGGCCGCCGAACAGCTGCGGGTTGAACTCGCCCGGCATGTGGGTGGCGGTGATGTAGACCGGCTTGGTCGTGTGGAAGGTGACCCGCTCGCGGCCGAACGAGTGGTCGCCGACGTCGCATTCGCCGTCGGCCTCCTTGGTGTGGTGCCAGACAGCGTTCTGGTAGCCCTTGATCTCGATCTTGAATTTCGCGACCTGGAAGCCGTTGCCGTAGGTCGCGGCGCCGGCCGGTGCGGCCGCCGCGCCGGCGACGGCGATGGCGGCGCAGAGCGCCAGTACCAGCGCGATCGTCTTGTCGCTCGTTCTCATCTCGACTCTCCTTCGTGCTCGCGGGGCCGGCTCAGCGGCCGGCCCCGATCTGGTGGTTGGCGTGGAACAGGCGGTCGGGGTCGTAGGCGTCCCTGACCGCGGCGAGGCGCTCCGCGGTGACGCGGTCGAAGAACGAGTCGGCGTCCGCCGCGCGCTCGACGAAGTTGAGGTATTGGCCGGCGTCGTAGGGGCCGGTCGCGGCGAGGAAGCGGCCGAGGTCGGCTTCCGTCTTCGCCGCGCTCGCCTCCTCGGCCGCCACCCCGACGGCGAAGCTGCAGAAGCTGCCGGGCAGGGTGGCGAGGGCGCCGTGGTGCCCGCCGGAGCGCGAGAGCGCCCCGCCGGCGTGGCGCAGCTCGACCGAGGCCAGGCCCGAGCCCGAGCCCGGGCCGACCGCGGCGACCAGGTCCTCGATCGCGCGGCCGTCGAGCTCGCCCAGCATGCTGTGGGCGGAGGCGGCCGGGACCGGGTCGCGCGGGTCCATGTGCAGCTCGGCGATGCCCGCCGGTGGCAGCGTCGCGAAGGTGTCCATGACCGGGCCGAGGCCGCGCAGCGGCTCGATCAGCGCGGCGCCCTCCGCCTCACCGCCGAGGAAGACCGCCTCGAGGATCGCGAACGACTTGCCGCGGACCGGCTCGGGCACCTCCTCGAGCGGCGGGAACTGCAGCAGCCGCCCGACCGAGGTGACCTCCTCCGGGGCGTCCGCGGTCCACCGCAGCCACGCCTTCAGCACCTCCTCGGCCCGCTCGAACGGGAAGAAGAGGACGCCCGCGTAGACCTCGGCGACCGGGAAGAGGTCGAACTCGAGCGCGGTGACGACGCCGAAGCTGCCGCCACCGCCGCGCAGCGCCCAGAACAGGTCGGGCTCGGCGGTGGCGCTGACCCGGCGCACCTCGCCGTCGGCGGTGACGAGCTCGATCGCGGTGACGCTGTTGGCCGCCAGCCCGTGCTTGCGGGAGTACCAGCCGAGGCCGCCGCCGAGCGTGTAGCCGGCGACGCTGACGTCCGGCGTCGAGCCGTGCAGCGCCGCCAGCCCGTGCTCGGAGGCGAGCGGGACGACGTCCTCCCAGCGGGCGCCGGCGCCGACCCGGGCGCAGCGTGAGGCGGGGTCGACGTGGACGCGGTCCAGGCGGGTCGTCTTCAGCAGCAGCGTCCTCTCCAGCGAGCCGAGCGGGCCGGCGTTGTGGCCGGTCCGCTGCGGCGCCACCCGCAGGCCGGCCTCGCGGGCGAAGCCGACCACGGTGGCGACTTCCTCGGCGCCGCCGGGTTCGGCGATCAGCGCCGGGCGCTGGTCGACCCGCAGGTTGAAGGCCTGGCGGGCGGCGTCCCAGCCGCTCTCGCCGGGGCCGATGACGGTGCCGCCGATGCGGCGCCGCAGGGCGGCCGCTCTCGGCGGGGAGATGATGTCGGGGCGGTTCATCGTGTCCTCCTTGGGGCCGCCCGCCTCGGCGAGCAGCGCGTCGATGGTGTGCATCAGCCCGAGCCGTCCGCTGAACTCGCGGGCGGAGCCGTCGCCGTCGCGGGCGCGGCCGCTGAGGCCGTCTCCGGCCACGACCAGCTCGAGCGTGATCGTCCTGGTGTCGTTGTCGGGCGCCGGGAGCGGCGCGGCTGGTCTCATGCCCGCCAGGATCCGCGGCGCGGGGCCGTCTGCCATCGAGGCGACCCCCAAACCGGCACCCCAGGATCGGTCTTGGGGGTCCCTTAGGCGGTGGCTTCTCGTGGCACGGCGCTGTTCTCGCCAGGGATCAAGCCACCCGGGAGGAGGGGGCTTCCGTCCCTTGGAAGCTCCCCCGATCTCGAAAGGCCGCTCAGCTTGGAAGCAGGGATGAGCTTTGTTGGGAGAGGTGGGGGTGTCTCTCGTACGAGCGGCGTCCTCCTTTTCGCTCGGGAGCGCAAACCTCGTCCCTTGCGAATCACTCCCCGGCCAACACGTTGGCCAGCTCGCGCCGCGAGCGGATCTCGAGCTTGCGGTAGGCGTTGGAGAGGTGGACCTCGACCGTCTTCGGGGTGACGAAGAGGGCCTGGGCGATCTCGCGGTTGGTCATCCCTTCGGCGGCCATCCCGGCGACGCGGCGCTCGCTCGGGGTCAGCGACTCGACCCCGCCGAGCGCCTCGCGGCGCGGCCGCACGCCGGCCGCCCGCAGCTCGGTTCGCGCCCGCTCGACCAGGCCCTCGGCGCTGCAGGCGCTGCCGATCTCCAGCGCCCGGCGCAGCGGCTCGCGCGCCTCGGTCGGGCGCCGCGCCAGGCGCAGCGCCGTCCCCAGCGCCAGCAGCGCCTTGGCGTGCTCGAGGCGGGCGTTGGAGCGCTCGAGCGTCGCCACCGCCTCGCTCAGGTCCTCGAGGCCGTCCTCGCGGCGCAGCTGCCCGAGCACCCGCAGGGCCCGGCCGATCGCCTCCCGGGCGCCCCAGTGTCGCACTGCCTCCAGCTGCTCGCGGGCCAGCTCGAGCGCCTCCTCGGTCCGTCCGAGGCGGTCGAGCACTTCGGCCTTGACGGTGCGCCACGGGGTCGAGGCGGGGTTCAGCATGTGGCCGCGCAGCGAGACGTAGTCCTCGCACACCTCCAGCGCCTCTTCGGGCCGGCCCTGGGCCAGCAGCAGTTCGATCCTCGCCCGGCGCCAGAAGGTCGGCCCGTCGCCGCGCTGTCCCGGCTCGGGTTCGCCGCGCCGCAGGATCCGCTCGGCCTCGTCGAGCCGGCCGCGCTGAACGAGGACCGAGCCCAGGAAGCCGGTCGGCCACTGGATCACCATGCGGGATTCCGAGCCCGACCAGAGGACCATGTCCTCGAGCCCGGATTCCAGCGATTCCTGCGCCTGCTCGAGGTCGCCGCGGCGCAGCAGGTCGTAGCCGCGCCAGAGGTTGACGGTGAGGATCATGAACAGGGAGCCGCGGGCGTGGGCGATCTCCCGCGCTTCGGACCAGATGTCGGGCGGGCCCTCGAGGTCGGCGTAGAGGATGACGACGATCGACGTCACCCAGAAGAGGCCGTTGTCGACCTCCAGCAGGGTGCCGGACTCGAGCGCTTCCAGCGCCAGCGCCGCGCAGCGCTCGGCGGTGCCGTCGGGGTCGTTGGCCCAGGCGTACGCGGTCAGGGCGGTCAGCATCTTGGCGCCCGGTCCGTCGCCCTCGACCCCGTCGCGGTAGGCCTTCGAACGCTCCAGCAGCTCGATCTGGGGATTGCCGAAGAAGACCGTCTCCAGCTCGATCGCCTCCAGCGCCTTGGCGAAGTCGGGCAGATCGTCCGGGACCTCGTCGCGGGCCCGCCGCGCTACCTCCGCGGCCTCCAGCTCGCGGCGGGTGAACATCAGCGTGCGGGCCAGCGCGTAGGCCGCCCAGGCGCGGTCCTCTGGCTCGGTCAGCAGCTCGTGCGCCTCGGCCAGGTGGTGCGCCGCCTCGACCCCGCGCAGGTCCATCTCGCGCAGCCCGAGGTCGAGCAGGATCCGGGCCCGGCGGGCCGGCTCCAGCGGCTCCTCCAGGGCCCGCGCCAGGTAGGCGGCGGCGTTCTCGGCGGCGCCCTTCTCGGCGGCGCCGCGCGCCGCCTCGACCAGCATGTCCACGGTCCACGCCTCGCCGACCGGCGGGATCAGCAGCAGGTGGGCGGCGACCCGCTCGGCGGCGGCGCCGCCCTCGCGCAGGACCCCGGCGGCGCGGTTGTGCTCGAGCTCGCGCTGGCCCGGCGGCAGGTCGTTGTAGACGGCGTCGCGGACCAGCGGGTGGACGAAGCCGAGCGGCGGCTCGGGGCGCAGGATCTCCACCCGCGCCAGCTCCCCGGTCGCGCGCGCCACCGCCGCCTCCTCGAGCCCGGCCATCGCCGCCAGCTCGGCCAGCTCGGCGCCTTCGCCCAGCACCGCCAGGGCGCGGGCGACGGCGACGCCGGCGTCGGCCAGGCGCGCCAGCCGCAGCAGCACCGCCCGCGAGACCGCGCGTGGGCCGAGGTCGCGGACGACGCCGACCCGGTCGGCGCGCGGCTCGATCCCCTCCGCCGCCAGGCCCTTGAGCAGCTCGTCGAGCAGCAGCGGGTTGCCGCCGGTGGCGCGGTGGCAGGCGCCGGCGAAGGCGGGGTCGGGGGCGGAGCCGAGCCGGCGCTCGACCAGCGGCGGCACCGCCTCGAGGCTGAGGGGGCCGGGGCGGATCCGCTCGGTCATCGGGTCCTGGGCGATCTCGGCGACCAGGGCCGGGTCGGTGCCGCGCTCGGTGCTGCGCAGGGTGGCGACGATCAGCAGCGGGATCCCCTCCAGCCGCCGCACCACGTAGGCGAGCATCCGCAGCGAGGGCCGGTCGCACCAGTGCAGGTCGTCGATCGTCAGCAGCAGCGGTTTGCTGCCGACCAGGTCGAGGGTGAGCCAGTAGAGGCCGTGGAGGACCGCGAAGGAGGCGTCGCCGCCGAGCGAGCCCGCCTCCGGTGGCGCGAAGACGCTGGAGGCGATCTCGGCGGCGCCCTCGAACAGCTCGCCGCGGTTCGGCCGCGCCAGCAGCGCCGGCTCCAGCATCTGGCGGACGACGCCGAAGGGGAACTCGCGCTCCAGCTCGCTGCCGCGGGCGCCCAGCGAGGGGATCCCGCGCTCCTCAGCCGCCCCCCTGGCCTCGGCCAGCAGCCTGGTCTTGCCGATCCCGGCAGGTCCCTCGATCAGGGCCATCCGCGGCCGCCCCTCGGCGAGACCGTCGAGCAGCGCGGTGAGGGCCCCCAGCTCGCTCTCGCGCTCGATCAGGCCCATCAGTGCCCGATGTTCAGCCTCTCAACGCCCTCGCCCCTGCCGATCAGGACCTCGCTCACCATCGCCGGCGGGAAGAGGCCGTGGGCGGCGACGCCCGCGTCTGCCTCCAGCCGGGCCGCCAGCGCCGCCGGGTCGTCCAGCCCCGGCCCCCGGTAGTCGGCGATCACGCCGCCGTCGGGGCTGGGGGGGACGTCGCGCCGCACGACATCGGGGCCGAGCCGGGCCAGGGTCGAGGCGGCGCCGAAGCCGAACAGCTCCAGCGGCACCGGCCGGCGCAGCTCCTGCGACCGGCTTGCTGGAGTCGGCGATGACCACGAACCGCGCCGCCGCCGCCGCGACGATCTTCTCGCGCAGGTGGGCGGCGCCGCCGCCCTTGATCAGCCAGCCCTGAGGGTCGACCTCGTCGGTGCCGTCGATCGCGATGTCGAGCCGTTCCAGGTGGTCGAACTGCTCGACCGGGATCCCCAGCGAGCGCGCCTGTTCCTCGGTGGCGACCGAGGTGGCGACGCAGCGGATCTCGGTGAGCCCGCGGCGGGCCAGCGCCGGCAGCAGGAAGGCGACCGTCGAGCCGGTGCCGAGGCCGATCGTCATCCCGCTCTCGACCTGCTCCGCTGCGGCTTCCGCCGCGACTCGCTTCTCCGTATCCGCCCCAGTCACGCCCGCAACTCTAAGCCGCCCGGCGACCTATAGTCGCGCCCATGGATGCGCGGCTCTGGGTGTCGTCCGGAAGCGAGGCTCCGCGCTCGGTGGCGCTGGCCGGCGAGCGCACCGTGGTCGGGCGCTCGCCGGAGGCCGACGTGCGCCTCGACGACGAGGCCGTCTCCTGGAACCACATCGAGATCGAGCGCCGCGGCGAGGTGCTGATGGCGACCGACCTCGACAGCCGCAACGGCACCGCGCTGAACGGCGAGCCGCTCGACCGGCCGCGCCGGCTCAAGGACGGCGACACCCTGATCGTCGGTGGCCACCGGCTCGAAGTCTCGGTCGGCTCGGTGACGCCGGTCGGGGCGACGGTGGCGAGCGACGGGCCGGGGGTCGCGCTCAACGAGGAGGAGCGCGCCACCGCGGCCGCCCTGGTCGCCCCCTACCGCAGCGAGGGCGCCTTCGCCGGCCGCCCCGCCACCCGGGCCGAGATCGCCGCCGCCCTTCACGTCAGCGAGCGCACCGCCCAGCGCCGCCTCGACGCCCTCGCCGCCAAGCTCGACGTCCCCGGCGACGCCGGCCGCGACCGCCCCCGCCAGATCGCCGCCCGCGTGATCGAGCTCGGCCTCGACCGCTGACCCGGACCGGGCCAGAGCTGGCTCGCTGGGGGGCGGGGGTGGCGTTGGCGGGTGCGGGTCGCGAGCGGAGCATCGGTGCGGCAATCGCAACCCGCTCGAAAGGAGCCTCCGATGTCCGTTCGTTCCCTGATCGCCGCCCTCGTCGCCCTGGTCTGCCTCGCCGTCCCGGCGGCCGCCTCCGCCGCCCACTCGACCGGCGCGGTCGTCTTCTCCCGGTCCTGGACCGAAGGGGAAGCCACCGAAGGCGGGCTCTTCGCCGCCCGCGACGGCCACCTCAACCAGCTGACCGAAGACCCGGCCGACTCCGAACCGTCCTTCTCTCCGGACGGGCGGACGATCGCCTTCGCGCGCGGCGGCGACGTCTACTCGGTCCGCCCCGACGGCTCCGGCGAGCGCCAGCTGACCAGCGGCGGGTCGATCGACTCGCGCCCGCTGATCTCCCCCAACGGGCGCTACGTCGCCTTCGAGCGCCGCATCGCCGCCGGCGGGCCGGCCTCGCTCTTCACGGTCGGCGTCAACGGCGGCGGCCTGCACCAGCTGACCAGCGGCGCCGACGACCGCGAAGCGGCCTTCTCCCCGGACGGCCACGCGATCGCCTTCGCCCGCGCCACCGGCGCGGGCGCCAACCCCAACGACGACATCTACTCGGTCCGCCCGAGCGGCGCCGGCCTCACCCGGCTCACCCGCACCGGCGCGATCGACGAGTTCGACCCGCGCTACTTCGCCGGTGGCATCCTCTTCAGCCGCGGCGAGAGCAGCGAAGGCCCCGCCGCCTACGCCGACGTCTACACGATGCGCCGCAACGGCTCGCGGGTGCGCCCGCAGGTCGCCGGGGTCGGCTCGGCCTACGTCGAAGACGTCTCCCCCGACGGCCACACGGTCCTCTTCCGCCGCGACCAGGGCCTCTGGGTGAAGCACATCGGCAGGGGCCGGGCGCGCAAGCTGACCGAACTGCCGGACGGCTCGAGGACCAGCTCCGTCTTCTCCTCCGACGGCCGCCGCGTCGCCGCCTTCGTCGCCCAGGGCGAAACGGAGACGCTGGTCTCGATCGCCGTCGCCAACCGGCGCCAGGTCGAGCTCGCCGAAGGCTACGACTACGGCGAAGGCGAAGGGCCCGAGATCGGCCCGGTGATCGCCTGGCAGCCGGTCCCGCACCGCCACCGCTGAGGCTGCGCGGATTCTGACGAGGCCCGGGGGCCACCAGGCAAGGACAAGGAAGCCGGAGTAGCAGCGCGACTTCGGCGACCGAGGACACCGCTTGGTGGTCATCCGGGTCAGTCAGAATCCGCGCGGTGGCAGATCCTCTGATTGGCTCGACGCTGGCCGGGTACCGGATCGACGGGCTGATCGCGCGGGGTGGGATGGGGGTCGTCTACCGGGCGACCCACCTCGGCCTCGACCGGCCGGTCGCGCTGAAGGTGATCGCCCGCGAGCTGGCCGACCGCGAGGGCTTCCGCGAGCGCTTCCTGCGCGAGTCGCGCCTCGCCGCTCGCCTCGAGCACCCGGCCGTGGTCACGGTCTACGACTCGCGCGAGGTCGACGGCGAGCTGATCGTGGCGATGCGGCTGGTCGAGGGCGGCGATCTGCGCAAGCTGATCGACCGCGACGGCCCGCTGCCGCTCGGGCGGGCGCTGCTGCTGCTCGGCCAGGTGGGCGAAGCGCTCGACGCCGCCCACGCCGCCGGCATCGTCCACCGCGACGTCAAGCCGCACAACGTCCTGGTCGACGGCGACCGCGCCTACCTCTCCGATTTCGGCCTCGCCAAGGCGCTGGGCGAGAGCGGCGAAAGGAGCGCCGGCGCCTCGATCGTCGGCACGGTCGAGTACATGTCGCCCGAGCAGTGGCGAGGAGAGGAAGTCGGCCCGGCGTCCGACGTCTACTCGCTCGGCTGCGTCCTCTACGAGGCGCTGACCGGGATCGTCCCCTACGCCCGCCGCGAATCCGACACCGAGCCGGAGATGCCGGAGGGCCTGGACCGGGTGATCGAGCGCGCCGTCGCCAAGGACCCGGGCGAGCGCTTCGCCAGCGCCGGCGCCCTGATCGAGGCCGCCCGCGAGCGCCAGGACTCCGGACTGCGTCCGACCCGGGTCCTCAGTCGCGGGGCGGACGAGCGCACGACCGCGCCCCGGCGCCGGTGGCAGTCATCTCTCGCGCATACCGGGGAAGACGGCCACCGCGGCGGCGGGCGCGGCATCGGGCCGCTGCGCGGGCGGGCCCTGGCCTGGGCCGGCGCCGGGGTCGCCGCGCTGGCCGTGGCGGTCGCGCTGGCGCTGGTCCTGCTCGGCGGCGGGGTGTCCGTCTCCGGCCCGATCGCGGTCGGCGGCCCGCCGCTGCGGCTCGCCACCTCGCGCGAAGCGATCTGGGTGACCAGCGGGACCGACGGCACCCTGGTCCGTCTCGACCCCGCCAGCGGCAGGCCGGTCGGCGTGCCGGTGGAGCTCGGCGCCGGCATCTCCGGCGTCGCCTACGGCGAAGGCTCGGTTTGGGTCTCCGACCCGCCCCGCGGCGAGGTGCTGCGGATCGACCCGAAGAGCGGCCGGGTGCGGGCGAGGATCGAGGTCGGCGGTGCCCCCGGCCCGATCGCCTTCGGCGGCGGCCGCGTCTGGGTCGCCGACGAGCACGGCGCCGGGATCAGCGCGATCAACGCCGCCGGCGACGCCGTCCACCGCCGCGACATCCTGCCCCACGCGGCGCCGCTGCGGCTCGCGGTCGGCGCCGGTGGTCTCTGGGTCTCCAGCGCCACGACCGGCAGCCTGCGGCGGATCGACCTCGGTACCGCCCTCCCCGCGAAGGCGATCCCGGTCGGTCGCGGCCCGGCCGGCGTCACCGTCGCCCGCGGCCTGGTCTGGATCGCCAACAGCCGCTCCGGCACCGTCTCCCGGGTCGACCCCTCGGTCCACGCCGTGGTCGGCGCCCCGATCGAGGTCGGCGATCGCCCGGGCGGGATCGACGCCGGCACCAGCACCCTCTGGGTGGCCAGGGCCGCCGGCGACAGCGTCGCCCGGATCGACCTCGCCAGCGGCGAACCGGACGGCGCCCCGGTCGGCGTCGGCCCCGAACCGGGGGCGGTCGCGGTGGGCGCCAATGCCGTCTGGGTGGTGAACAACGGGGACGGGACCGTCACCCGGATCGAGCCCTGAGGGGCTCCGAGCAGATGGACGGAAGGGCCGATCACGAAGTGGTCACGGGAACGTCGGCCCGTAGTGGCTAGGATCGGGGCCTCCGATGACCAATGACATAGATCAGCTCGCGATCAACACCATCCGCACCCTCTCGATCGACGCGGTGCAGAAGGCCAACTCGGGCCATCCGGGGACGCCGATGTCGATGGCGCCGGTCGCCTACACGCTCTGGCAGCGCTACCTGCGCTACGACCCGGCCGACCCGATCTGGCCCAACCGCGACCGCTTCGTGCTCTCGGCCGGGCACGCCTCGATGCTGCTCTACTCGCTGCTCTTCCTCGCCGGCGTGCGCCGGGTCGACTCCGACTACGTCGTCCACGACGAGCCGGCCTGCTCACTGCACGAGATCGAAGAGTTCCGCCAACTGCACTCGCGCACGCCCGGGCACCCCGAGTACCGCTGGACCAGCGGGGTGGAGACGACCACCGGCCCGCTCGGCCAGGGGATCGCGACCTCGGTCGGGATGGCGATGGCCTCCAAGTGGCAGGCCGAGCGGTTCAACCGGCCCGGCGCCACCCTCTTCGACTTCGACGTCTACGCGCTCGCTGGCGACGGCTGCCTGATGGAGGGCGTCTCCCACGAGTCGGCCTCGCTCGCCGGGCACCTCAAGCTCGACAACCTCTGCTGGCTCTACGACAACAACCACATCACGATCGACGGCAAAACCAGCCTCACCTACGAAGACGACGTGCTCAGCCGCTTCGAGGGCTATGGCTGGAACGTGGTCCGGGTCGGCGACGCCAACGACGCCACCCTGCTGGAGCGCGCCTTCGACGCCTTCAAGGCCGAGGTCGGCCGGCCGACGCTGATCGTCGTCGACAGCCACATCGGCTGGGGCTCGCCGCACAAGCAGGACACCGCCGCCGCCCACGGCGAACCGTTGGGCGAGGAGGAGGTGCGGCTGACCAAGCGCGCCTACGGCTGGCCCGAGGACGCCCAGTTCCTCGTCCCCGACGGCGTCCGCGAGCGCTTCGCCGAGGGGATCGGCAAGCGCGGCGGCGCGCTGCGGGCGGAATGGGGGCGGACACTCGCCTCCTACGCGGCCGAGAACCCGGAGCTGGCGGCGGAGCTCGAGATGATGCAGCGGCGCGAGCTGCCCGACGGCTGGGACGCCGCGATCCCCTCCTTCGAGGCCGACGAAGAGAAGGGGCTGGCCACCCGCAAGGCCTCCAACAAGGTCGAGAACGCGATCGGCGAGCGGCTGCCCTGGCTGATCGCCGGCTCCGCCGACCTCACCGACTCGACCTCGGTCCGCCTCACCTTCGACGGCGCCGAGAACTTCGAGCCGGGGAGCTACGGCGGCCGCCAGGTCCACTACGGGATCCGCGAACACGCCGCCGTCACCGCCTGCAACGGGATGTCGCTGTGCAAGCTGCGGCCGCTCTGGTCGACCTACCTCACCTTCTCCGACTACGCCCGCCCGGGGATCCGGCTCTCGGCGCTGATGGAGCTGCCGGTGCTCCACCTCTTCACCCACGACTCGATCGGGCTCGGTGAGGACGGCCCGACCCACCAGCCGATCGAGCAGCTCGCCTCGCTGCGGGCGGTGCCGCACCTCGACGTGATCCGGCCCGCCGACGCCAACGAGGTCGCCGAGGCCTGGCGGCTGGCGCTGGAACGGACCCACGACCCGGTGGCGCTGGTTCTCACCCGCCAGAACGTGCCGGTCCTCGACCGTTCCCGCTACGCCTCCGCCGAGGGGGTCCGGAAAGGCGGCTACGTGCTCGCCGACGCCGGGGGCGGCGACCCCGATCTGATCCTGATCGCCACCGGCAGCGCCGTTCACCTCGCGGTCGGTGCCCATGAGACGCTGGCAGCCGAAGGGATTCGCTCGCGCGTCGTCAGCATCCCCTGCTGGGAGGCCTTCGACCGCCAGGACGCCGGGTACCGCGACGAGGTGCTGCCGCCCTCGGTCACGGCCCGCCTTGCGATCGAGGAAGGCTCGCCGCTGGGCTGGGAGCGCTACGTCGGCACCGAGGGCAGGATCCTCGGGATCGAGGGCTTCGGCCTCTCGGCGCCGTTCAAGGACGTCGAGGAGGAGTTCGGGTTCACCCCGGACAACATCGCTCAGGTGGCGCGCGAGGTCGCCGAGCGCGCGACCGTCAACCCGTCAACGACCTGAGGGAAGGCCGCCGATGAAGCCAACCGCACGCCTGCACGAGCTGGGCCAGAGCCTTTGGCTCGACAACATCACGAGGCCGATGTTGGGCCAGGGAGTCCTGAAGGGCTACATCGAGGAGCTCTCGGTCACCGGCCTGACCTCGAACCCGACGATCTTCGACAAGGCGATCTCCGGCGGCGATGCCTACGACGCCCAGATCGCCGAGGTCGCTCCCGCGGCCGAGTCCGGCGAGGGCGTCGGAGCCAACGACGAAGAGCGGATCTTCTTCGAGCTCGCGGTCACCGACCTGCGCGCCGCCGCCGACCTCTTCGCCGACGTCCACCGCCGCACCGCCGGCGTCGACGGCTTCGTCTCGCTCGAGGTCTCGCCGGTCCTCGCCGACGACGCCGGGGCGACGATCGAGCAGGCGGCGCAGCTGCACGCCAAGGCCGAGCGCGACAACCTCTTCATCAAGATTCCCGGCACCGAGGCCGGCCACGAGGCGATCGAGGAGACGATTTTCGCCGGCGTCCCGGTAAACGTCACCCTGCTCTTCGACCACAAGCACTACCTCGGGGCCGCGGAGGCCTACATGCGCGGGATCGAACGGCGAATCGAGGCCGGGCTGGACCCGGCCGTCGGCTCGGTCGCCTCGATCTTCATGAGCCGCTGGGACGTCGCCGTCGCCGAAGAGGTGCCGGAGGAGCTGCACAACCGGCTCGGCATCGCCGTCGGCGGCCGCGCCTACCGCGCCTACCGCGAGCTGCTCGACTCCGACCGCATGCAGCGGCTGATGAACGAGGGCGCGCGGCCGCAGCGGCTGCTCTGGGCCAGCACCGGGACCAAGGACCCGAATGCCTCCGACACCCTCTACATCGAGGCCTTCGCCTCCCCGTTCACGGTCAACACGATGCCCGAGCCGACCCTGAAGGCGTTCGCCGACCACGGCGAGGTCGGCGACGTCGTCCCCGCCGACGGCGCCGCCGCCGAGCTGGCGCTGAAGGAGTTCGCCGGGGCCGGGATCGACGTCGACGCGCTGGCCGCGCGGCTGCAGGAGGAGGGCAAGGCGAGCTTCGTCAAGTCCTGGGAAGACCTTCTGAAGTCGATCGCCTCCCAGCCCGGAGTGGCGGCCGGGTGAGCGAGCCACTGGCGCCGCTGCGCGAGCTGCCCGCATACGCGCAGCTCCAGGCCCACTTCGAGAAGCTCCGCGGCACCCACCTGCGCGACCTCTTCGCCGCCGACCCGGAACGCGGCGAGCGGCTGGTCGCCGAGGGCGCCGGCCTCTTCCTCGACTTCTCCAAGAACCGGATCACCGACGAGACGGTGATGCTGCTTGGCGAGCTGGCCCGCCAGCGCGGGGTCGAGGAGCGCCGCGAAGCGATGTTCCGCGGCGAGCACATCAACGTCTCCGAGGACCGTGCCGTCCTCCACGTCGCCCTGCGGATGCCGCGCGGGCGCTCGCTCGTCGTCGACGGCGTCGACGTGGTCAAGGAGGTGCACGAGACGCTCGACCGGATGGGGGGCTTCTGCGAGCGGGTCCGCTCGGGCGAGTGGCGCGGCCACACCGGCAAGCCGATCCGCAACGTCGTCAATATCGGCATCGGCGGCTCCGACCTCGGCCCGGTGATGGCCTACGAGGCGCTGCGCCACTACTCCAACCGCGAGATGACCTTCCGCTTCGTCTCCAACGTCGACGGCACCGACTTCGTCGAGTCGACCCGCGACCTCGACCCCGAGGAGACCCTGTTCGTGATCTCCTCGAAGACCTTCACCACGCTGGAGACGATGACCAACGCGCACTCCGCCCGCGAGTGGTCGCTGGCCGGCCTCGGCGGCGACGAGGCGGCGGTCGCCAAGCACTTCGTCGCCGTCTCGACCAACGCCGAGGGCGTCGCCGGGTTCGGCATCGACACCGACAACATGTTCGGCTTCTGGGAGTGGGTGGGGGGCCGCTACTCGATGGACTCGGCGATCGGCCTCTCGACGATGCTGGCGATCGGGCCGGCCCGCTTCGCCGAGATGCTGGCCGGCTTCCACGCGATGGACGAGCACTTCCGCACCACGCCGTTGGCCTCCAACCTGCCGGCGCTGATGGGCCTGCTCTCGGTCTGGTACGGGGACTTCTTCGGCGCCCAAACCTGCGCGGTGCTGCCCTACGACCAGTACCTGCACCGCTTCCCGGCCTACCTGCAGCAGCTGACGATGGAGTCCAACGGCAAGCACGTCACCGTCGACGGCGCCCACGTCGACTACGACACCGGCGCGATCTTCTGGGGCGAGCCGGGGACCAACGGCCAGCACAGCTTCTACCAGCTGATCCACCAGGGGACGCGGCTGGTCCCCTGCGACTTCATCGGCTTCGCCCGCTCGCTGAACGAGCTCGGCGACCACCACGACAAGCTGATGTCGAACGTCTTCGGCCAGGGCGAAGCGCTGGCCTTCGGCAAGACGCCGGAGCAGGTGCGCGAGGAGGGGACGCCGGAGGACGTCGTCCCGCACCGGGTGATGGAGGGCAACCGGCCCTCGAACACGATCCTCGCCGAGCGGCTGACGCCGGAGACCCTGGGCAAGCTGGTCGCCCTCTACGAGCACAGCGTCTTCACCCAGGGGGCGATCTGGGGGATCGACTCCTTCGACCAGTGGGGGGTCGAGCTGGGCAAGGTCCTGGCAAAGGCGATCATCCCCGAGCTGCAGGCCGGGCGCGAGCCGAAGCTCCACCACGACAGCTCGACCAACGCGCTGATCCGCCGCTACCGGCATCTCCGGCGCGACGAATAGAGTCCCGGCCATGTCGCTGTTCGACCCGCTCCCCCTGGCGGCGTCGGCTTCCAATCTGCTCGCCGCGCGCGAGCAGATGGCCTTCACGCTCGGCTTCCACATCGTCCTCTCCTGTCTCGGGGTGGCGCTGCCGGCGACGATCCTCGTCGCCAACTACATCGGGCTGAAACGCGGCGACGAGGCGGCCATGGAGCTGGCCAAGCGGTGGTCGAAAGCGATGGCGGTCACCTTCGCCGTCGGCGCCGTCACCGGCACCGTGCTCACCTTCGAGTTCGGCCTGCTCTGGCCGCGCTTCATGGACCGCTTCGGCTCCGCCTTCGGGATCGCCTTCGCGATCGAGGGGATCTTCTTCTTCCTCGAGGCGATCTTCCTGGCGATCTACATCTACGGCTGGAAGCGGCTCTCCGGCTGGGCCCACTTCTGGTCCGGGACGCCGATGGTGATCACCGGGATCGGCGGCGCCTTCGCGGTCGTCGCCGCCAACTCCTGGATGAACCAGCCGCAGGGCTTCACCCTGAACGCCGCCGGCAAGGTGGTGGAAACCGACCCGGTCAAGGTCCTGCTCAACCCGGCGACCGGCTACGAGGTGCCGCACATGATCCTCGCCGCCTACATCGTCGTCGGCTTCCTCGTCGCCTCGATCTACGCGACCGGGATGCTGAAAGGTCGGCGGGACCGGCTGCACCGGCTGGGGCTGCTGATCCCGCTGACGATCGGGCTGATCGCGGCGCCGCTGCAGTTCCTCGTCGGCGACACCGCGGCGCGGGCCGTCGCCGAAAACCAGCCGGCCAAGTTCGCCGGCATGGAGTGCATCGACAAGACCGGCACCCACCAGACCGAGTACATCGGCGGCATCTGCACCTCCAGCGGGGTCAAGGCGGCGATCCCGATCCCCGACCTCGACTCCTTCCTGGTCGGCTTCAGCGTCGACACCAAGGTCACCGGCCTGAACTCGATCGCGGCAAACGAACGGCCGCCCGCGAACACGCTGCTGCACCTCGCCTTCGACGCGATGATCGGGATCTGCTCGGCGATGATCGCGCTCGGGCTGTGGGTGCTCTGGGTCTGGTGGAAACGGCGTGACATCCCGAAGACGCCGTGGTTCCTGCGCGCGGTCGCGATCTCCGGCGCCGCCGCGGTGCTCTCGCTGTGGTGCGGCTGGATCGTCACCGAGGTCGGGCGACAGCCCTGGATCGTCCAGGGCTACATGCGCACCGCCGAAGCGGTGACCCCGGCGCACGGGATCTGGTTCAGCTTCGCCGCGGTGCTGCTGCTCTACGGGATGATCGGCACCGTCGCGATCCTCGTCCTGCGGTCGATGTCGCGCCGCTGGCGCGAGGGCGCCCCCGAACCGGAGGGAACTCCCTACGCCCCGTCCGCCGAGGGGACCGCGTGACCGAGGCCGACGTCGCGGCGGGGATCCTCCTGGTGGGGGCGACCGCCTACGCGCTGTTCGGCGGCGCCGACTTCGGCGGCGGGTTCTGGGACCTGGTCGCCGGGGGCGCCGAGCGGGGAGAGCGGCCGCGGGCGCTGATCCAGCGCTCGCTGACCCCCGTCTGGGAGGCCAACCACGTCTGGCTGATCTTCTGCCTGGTCGTCCTCTGGACCGCCTTCCCGCCCGCCTTCAGCGCGGTGATGACGACCCTCTACGTGCCGCTGGCGCTGGCCGCGGTGGGGATCGTCCTGCGCGGCTCCGGCTTCGCCTTCCGCAAGTCGATCGAGGGCCTGCAGGGGCGCCGCGCGGCGGGCGCGACCTTCGCCTTCTCCTCGGTCCTGACGCCGTTCTTCATGGGCACCGTTGTCGGCGCGGTCGCCGCGGGCAACGTCCCCGCCGGCGGCGAAGGCGGCGCCTTCTCGTCCTGGCTGGAGCCGCTGCCGCTGCTGACCGGGGCGATGTTCGTCGCCACCGGCGCCTACCTCGCCGCCGTCTTCCTCGTCGGCGACGCCCGCCGCGCCGGCGACGCCGACCTCGAGCGCTACTTCGTCCGCCGCGCCCTGGCGGCGGCCCTCCTCGCCGGCGTCGCCGCGGCCGCCGGCCTGCTCGAGCTGCACTCCGAAGCCCGCTACATCTTCGACCGCCTCATTGCCCAGGGCCTCCCCCTGGTGATCCTCTCCGCCCTCTGCGGCCTGGGCGTGCTCCTCTTCCTCCTCCGGCCGACGGGCCGGAAACGGGACGTCACGTCCCGAAATCGTCCCGTCGGGCGGGTTTTGTTGCGGCCGCTGGCCGGGGGTGCCGTGGTGGCGGTGATCTGGGGTTGGGGGGTGGCTCAGTTTCCCTACCTGCTGCCTACCAGCCTGCGGATCGATCAGGCTGCGGCGCCGGGGGCGACCCTGGACACCGTCCTGATCGTCTTCGCGATCGCCGCGGTTCTGGTCCTGCCTGCGCTGGGGTTGCTCTACACGCTCACGCAGCGCGACTTGCTGGAGCACGAGTAGGCTCAGCGCGCATGATCGAGGCGGTCCTCTTCGACATCGACGGCACCCTGATCACCACCGGCGGCGCCGGTGGCGAGGCCTGGAAGCGGGCCTTCGTCGAGCTCTACGGCAACCCACTCGACATCCGCGACGTGACCGAGTCGGGGATGACCGATCCCGAGGTCGGCCGGGTTGCCCTGCGCAACATCCTCGGCCGCGACCCCGACGGCCGCGAGCTGGCGGCAGCGATGGGCCGCTACCTTCGCCACCTCTCCTCCGCGGTCGAAGAGGCCGACGGCTACCGGGTGATGCCGGGGATAGAAGAGCTGCTCGAGCGCCTGGTCGACGCCGGTCACCTGCTCGGCCTCACCACCGGCAACGTCGAGTCCGCCGCCCACACCAAGCTCGCCCGCGCCGGCCTCAACCGCTTCTTCTCCTTCGGCGGCTACGGCTCCGACTCCAACCAGCGCACCGAGCTGACCAAGCGCGCGCTCGAACGCGGCAGCATGGTCTCCGGCGGCACCCTCTCCGAGGACGCCAGCATCTCGGTCGGCGACACCCCCCGCGACGTCGTCGCCGGCCACGGCGCCGGGATCGAAGTGGTCGGCGTCGCCACCGGCAACTTCAGCGTCGCCGAGCTGAAGCAGGCCGGCGCCAACTGGGCGCTCGCCGACGTGACTTCGGGCTTTCCCGCGTAGGCCCATCCCGATAGGGGTTCCACTTAACTTTTTCGTGGATCGGTGGTGGCCTTCCGGAGAATGAGCGCCGCCGAAAAAGTACAAGACGTTCCACCCCTATCGGGATGGGCCTCAGGGCGGTCCCGAGTCGAAGCTAGGCGAGCGAGCAGCGGGCTTGGTAGATGCTGGTGAAGCCCGACTCGAAGCCGTTGCGGGCGGCGCGCAGGTAGAGGCGCCAGACGCGGACGCGTTCGGGGCCAGCGAGGCGGATCGCCTCGTCGAGGTTGTCGTCGAGGTTCTGCGCCCAGTGGCGCAGCGTCTCGGCGTAGTCGGGGGCGAAGTCCTCGACGTGGTGGGCGATGAAGCCCGCCCGTTCCAGCGCCAGCAGGTTGCGCGAGAGGTGCAGCGGTGCGGCGTCGGGGAAGACGTAGCGCTCCGAGAAGGCCCCGGCCTCGGCGTCGGTGTGGCGCAGGCGGGTGATCCCGTGGTTGAGCAGGCGGCCGCCCGGCTTCAGCACCGCCGCCAGGGTTCGGGCGTAGACCTCGATCTGGGCGGCGCCGACGTGCTCGACCATGCCGATGCTGGCGATCGCGTCGAACTTCTCGCCGGTCGCCGGCAGGTCGCGGTAGTCCATGACGCGGATGTCGACCCGGTCGGCGACGCCGGCCTCCTCGGCGCGCTGCCGCGCCTTCTCGGCCTGGGGCGGGGAGAGGGTGATCCCGACCACGTCGGCGCCGTACCTGGTCGCCGCCCAGAGCGGGAAGCCGCCCCAGCCGCAGCCGACGTCGAGGATGCGTTCCCCCTCCTTGATGTCGAGCTTGCGGGCGACCGTGTCGAGCTTCTCCTCCTGCGCCTCCTGGAGGGTCTCGGCGCCCTTGTTCCAGATCGCGCAGCTGTAGACCATCGTCGGGCCGAGGAAGAGCTCGAAGAACTCGTTGGAGACGTCGTAGTGGTGGCGGACGGCCCGGGCGTCGCGCTCCCTGCTGTGGCGACGACCGCTGGGGCGCAGCTCGGCTGCGGGGCGCTTCGGCGGCCGGGTGAGGCCGGTGGCGCGGACGGCGCCGAGCAGCAGTGCCCGCTTGTCGGCGCTGTCGAGCGCCGGCGGCTTCCAGGAGTCGAGCAGGGCGATCACGGCGTCCATGTCGTCGACCTCGAGCTCGCCGCTGACGTAGGCGCGGCCGAGTCCGAGCTGGCCCGGCGCCAGCAGCGCGTGGGCGGCGGCGCGCGGCGAGCGGACGCTGAAGGTGGGGCCGTCGCCGGTGGTCGAGGGGAGGCTGGTGCCGTCCCAGAACTCGACCGTGAACGGGCGCTCGGGTAGGCGGGCCTCGATCTCCCGGCGCAGGGGAGCGGTGGTGGCGAACGGCATCGTCGGCACCCTACAACCGGCGGCGCGGCGGTGCGGCCGTCGGCCCGGCACCACCGTGCTGCGGAGGTGCGGCGAACTACGTAGCCAATCCCCAGGTTCGATCCCTATGATCGCGGCCAATGGCGCAAGCGGGGCCGCTCCCCTCAGACATCCAACCGGTCGAGAACGAGACCCGGGACCGCATCATCACCGGCCTCGTCACCGTAATCCCGTTCCTCGCGATCGGCTTCGCCGCGTGGCAGGTCTGGGGCAGTGCCCTGCACTGGAGCGACGTCTTCCTGTTCTGCGGCATGTACCTGCTGACCGGCCTCGGGATCACGGTCGGCTTCCACCGCCACCTCACCCACCGCAGCTTCAAGACCTACAACTGGCTGCACGGCCTGCTCGCGATCCTCGGCTCGGCGGCGATCGAGGGCCCGGTGATCTCCTGGGTCGCCGACCACCGCAAGCACCACACCTTCTCCGACGTGCACGGCGACCCGCACAGCCCCCACGTCGACCACGGAGTCGGTTGGCGCGGTGCCATGCGCGGCCTCTTCCACGCCCACATGGGCTGGCTCTTCATCCACACCCAGCGCGGCAACAGGGAACGCTTCGCGCCGGACCTGCTCAAGGATCCCGTGATCAGCTGGGTCGACGGGACCTTCATCTACTGGGCGATCCTCGGCCTGCTGATCCCCTTCGCGGCCGGATGGGTGATCGGCGGCACCGTCTTCGCCGGCCTCACCGGCCTGCTCTGGGGCGGCCTGGTCCGCGTCTTCGTCCTGCACCACTTCACCTACAGCATCAACTCGCTCTGCCACGTCTTCGGCAACCGCGACTTCGAGACCACCGACCAGTCGCGCAACCTGGCGCTGATCGCGATCCCGACCTTCGGCGAGGCCTGGCACAACAACCACCACGCCTTCCCGACCTCCGCCACCCACGGCCTCGGCCGCTGGCAGCTCGACATCTCGGCCCTTGTCATCGACGGCCTCGAGAAGATGAACCTGGTCTGGGACGTGGTCCGCATCAGCCCGGATCGCATGGCCGCCAAGGCCGTCTAGGAGCGTTTCGCGGTAGAGGGGAGGGGGTGCCCCTCCTCACTCGCAACTCGTCGTCGGCGAGTGCTCCGGCTGGTGCCTCGATGGGAGCCTCTCCTCCCGCGCAAGACGTTCGGAGGGGCACCCCCTCCCCTTCACAACAGCGCTCTCGCCCAGCTGAACAGCCAGGCGGTACAGGGTCGGGAACCACGTCCCCGACCGAGAGCGTCAAGCTTCCGGCTGACGGGCCGGGGGCTTGGGACCTCTGTGGGTGGGGCTCTCCCCACGTGAATGTCGTCCCACGCCCGCCCTACGGCGATTCTTCCGCTTCGTACCAGTCGATCCACCCGTTGCAGGCCTTCGACAGCGACACGATCCGGTGTGGCTTGGCGGGGACGGCGACCAGCTCCCCGATGTAGGCCTTGCCGTCGTAGCCGGTCAGGCTCTGCAGCGTGCTGGCCGCGGCGGTCGTGAGCGTGAAGCGGACCCGGCCGCCCTTGCTCTCGTAGCGGCCGGCCGGCCAGAACTGGCCGTTGTTGGCGAGGCTGATCGTGTTCGGGCGCTGGCCGTCGAGCGCTGCCTTCAGCCGCTCGCTGAAGCCCGCGGCCGAGAGGGTGAGGTCGAAGGGGGAGAAGTACTGCAGCGAGAGGTTCCAGGCGCCCGCCGGCAGCCTCAGCGCCTGCGAGGTCTCGCTGCCGGTGCCGAGGATGCTGCCTTCGTCCCAGGCCTCTTTGGAGCCGATCGCCGCGCCCGGGAAGAGCGAGGCGCGGCCCGGTTTGGCGAGCAGGATCCGGATCTCCGGCGAGGCGCAGCCGGCGTGGGCGCCGGCCTCGGTCCCCTCCAGCAGCACGTGGCGGTTTTCCGGCGTCGGCCCGGTCCGCCGCCAGAGCACGTAGGAGGGCGTCGTGGCGACCCGTTCGAAGTTCGCCGGCGCCTGGCTGTTCCAGGCCCCGCGGCTGGTGATCACGTAGGGGAAGCGGTCGAGGGTGGTGCGCGAGAAGGAGTCGAAGTCGATCGGGCTGTAGGCGTCGCCGGTGTCGAACGGTTTCTCCGGGTTGGGAGAGACGTCCGGGTCGGGGAACTCGACCAGCGGCACGTGCGTGTCGGCCCCGAGCAGGTCGTAGGCGGCGTAGCGGTCCTGCCCGGCGTAGAGCACCGGCTTGCCGTGGACGACCGGCAGGAACGCCTGCAGCTCGGCTCCGTGCCCCGGCGGCCCCACCGGCGCATCCCGCAAGACCAGGAAGCTCGAGTAAACGCTCCCCCCGACAAAGGCCACCGCCAGCACCACCCACCCCAACCGCACCGCCGACGGGCCGATTTTGGGACGCATGGGCCCGTCTTCGTCCCGTCGGCGGCGGAGTGTGGGGAACTCGGCGATGAGGGGGCGGGCGGCCACCAGCATCGCCAGGGGGGCCACGATCATCAGCGCCTTGGCCTGGGCGTAGTCGCCGCTGAAGGGGATCGCGGCCAGATAGAGGACGGTGCCGGCGCCGAGCGCGAGCGGGATCGTCGTCTTGCCCCGGCGCACCCACCAGGCGACGCCGACCAGCAGCGCCAGGACCGCGATCGCGCCGGAGAGCCCGGTCAGCTGGGCGCCCCCGGGGGCGTCGAGGCGGTAGTTCGAGGTCGGCCAGACGCCCAGTGCCTCCAGCGGGGAGACCGGCCCGTAGGTGTTGCTGCCGGCGACCTGGTTGAAGCCGTGGGCGAAGCCGAAGGGGCCGACCAGCGTCAGCACCACGGCCAGCCCGGCCAGCACCGCGATCGCGAGCAGCGTCACCGGCCGCAGCAGGAAGCGCAGCAGCGCCCGTGGCCGCAGCGCCCGCCGCACCGCCGGCAGGGTCAGGCTCCAGAGGGCCAGCGTGGCCAGCGGCCAGGCGAGCCCGGCGAAGCTGTAGGAGAAGAAGATCCCGCCGGTGATCGCCAGTGGCGCCAACAGGAAGCCGATCCGCGCCCACGCCCCCCGCGGCGGGGCTCCCGGCGCGATCAGGTAGCAGGCGAAGGTGAGGACGAAGAGGGCCTCGGCCATCTCCTTGAAGGCGGCCTGGGCGAAGTAGGAGGCGGCGAGGTAGGGGACGGCGACCAGCGCCGCGACCAGCGTCCGCCGCCCGGGTCGCATCCCACCGAGCGCACCGAGCGCGGTCAGCCCGGTGAGCACGCCGATCGCGACGATCTCGCCGACGAAGGCCGGGCCGAGGTCGATGCCGGGGACGGCGGCGACGGCGACGGCGAGCCCGTGCGGGCCGAGCGGGTAGCCGGCGTCCGGTGCGGGCCCGAAGCCGCTGCGCAGCCACTCGGCCCAGGCCAGGTGGAGCCCGAGGTCGTTGTTGAAGCCGACGCCGAGCAGCCCCCAGCGGCCGCTCACCGCGAAGGGGATCGCGAGCGCGAGGAGGACGACGACCGCCACCGGCACCCCGGCCCGCAGCGCCCCGGCGCCGGAGTAGCGGTGCCTCGTGACGACGAGCGCCGCGACGACGACCAGGCCCGCCGCGCCGAGCGTGGCGCTGGTGCCGTGTCCGGGCGCCCGCGCCAGCACCCCGGTCACGGTGAGGAGCGCGCCGAACCCGACCCCCGGCTCCAGCCAGGACCAGGAGCGCCGCCCCGCCAGCGAGAGCACGGCCCGCCCGACCAACATCGAGGCGGCGCAGACCAGCGCCGCCGAAGCGTACGTCTCGATCATCAGGGCAGGCAACCTATGGCAGTTGCGGTGTTCAGTACTTCTCCGCGGCCCGTTCCAGCGTCTCGCGCAGGTTCTCGCCACGCAGCGGCTCGTCGTGGCCGGCGCACACGACCTTCGGCTCCAGCGCCGCCAGGCGCCGCACCGACTCCTTCGATTGCTCGTGGTCCCAGGCCCATGCGGGGTGGGGGACGCTGGCCTCGCCCTCCGGCAGCGGCTTGAGCCGGGCCGAGTCGACCAGGTAGACGACGTCGGAGACCAGCGCCACCCGGTCGCTCTCGCGCCACAGCGCGATCAGCCCCGGCGCGTGCCCCGGGAAGTGGATGACGCGAAAGCCGGCGACCTCGTCGCCTTCGATCACCGCGCCTGCGATCCGCACCGCACCGCCGTCCCAGTGCCGCAGCAGGAACGGGTAGATCCAGCGCACCGGGGCCACCGGCAGCTGGGAGAGGTCGAAGTAGGGGGCGATCGCCGCCTCGCTTTCGGCGTCGGCGACCTCGTCGGGGTGGCAGTAGACCGGCGCGCCCATGTACGGGGCGGTGCCGCGGTGGTCGGCGTGGGCGTGGCCGAGGATCACCCGCTTCAGCCCGCCGAGCTCCTCCGCGGCCGCGGCTGCCGCCTTGCGCATGCCCTTGGTGCCGGCGTCGAACTGGACCACGCCGTCGCCATCGGCGATGAAGTAGACGTTCATCGCCTTGCGGAGGTCCCCCCGCAGCAGCCAGACGCCGTCGGCAACCTGCTCCAAGGCCATGCGGTCAGCCTAAAGGCCCGAGTGGAGGGCGGCTAGGGTTCGCCTCCGTGCCCTGGATCTGGAAAGTCGGGATGGTCGTCCTCGTCGTCTGTCTGGTCGCCTCGATCGCGATCGCGAGCGTGCGCCTGGCCACGACCCCGACCGAAATCCTCGGCGGCGATTTCCGTGGGCTGCCCCAGCGCCACGCCCAGCACCGCGCGGTTCCTTAGCTGCGTAACGCGCGACCAACGAGCCACGTTTCGGTGGCGCGTTAGTATCGGCGCGTCCAGCGACCGAGCCGGAGCGGAGGAGGCAGGGCGTGTTCACTCGTATCGTGGTTGGAACCGACGGATCCGACACGGCCGGCGAGGCCGTGCACCAGGCGATGGACCTCGCCAAGCTGGCCGGGGCCACGCTCAGCATCGTCAGCGCCTACTCGCCGGTGTCGGAGCGGCGCGTGCGCGGGGAGAAGCTGCAGGCGCCCCCGGACGTCCAGTACGAGATCGGCCCGCGCGAGGACGTCAACGTCGTCCTCGACGCCGCCGCCGCGGAGGCGCGCAAGCTGGGCCTGGAGGTGCAGACCCACCCGGTCGAAGCCGACCCCGCAGACGCGATCATCGACGTCGCCGAACAGACCAGCGCCGACCTGATCGTCGTCGGCAACAAGGGCATGACCGGCGCCCGCCGCTTCCTGCTCGGCAGCGTCCCCAACAACGTCTCCCATCACGCGCCGTGCAGCGTGATGATCGTCCGCACCACCTGAGGCCGTCTCGGGTCTACCCGGCGGTTTCGGGGCTCGTCGCCGCGGCCGCGTCGATCAGGCCGGCACCCTGCTGGGTGCGCGGCAGGCCGAGGTCGCGGGCGCTGCGGCGGATCTGGCGGGTCACCGCTTCGACCCGCGCTTTCGGCGTCGGCGGGTGGTTGAGGACGCCACTGGCGAGAACCATCGCGGCGAGGCCGGAGACGTGGGCGGCGGCCATCGAGGTGCCGACGTAGTTGCCGGGGATGGCGAAGACCTTGGTCGAGCCCGCCTTCAGCGTCACCTGGTAGATAGGCCGGGCCGAGACCGATGGGCAGTCGGGACCGGGCGCCCCGCCACCCGGCGCGACCACGTCGATCGCCGTCCCCGACAGCGAGTAGCTGCCGAGGCAGCCGCCCTCGGTGGTGCCGCCGACGGCGATCACCCGCGGCCCGGTCGCCGGCTCCGAGATGCAGGACTCCGAACCGAGGTTGCCGGCCGAGGCGACGGTGACGACTCCGTGGGCGAAGGCTTCGCGCAGCGCTTCGTCAACCACCGCCACTCTCTTGCCGCAGCCGAAGTTGAAGCTCATGTTGATCACCCTCGCGTGGTGGGCGACGGCGAAGCGGATTCCCTTGGCGATCTCGACCGCGTCGCCGCGCCCGTGCCGGTCGAGCACCCGCACCGGCATCAGCTTCGCCCGGTAGGCGAGCCCGGTCAGCCCGACCCCGTTGTCGGTCTTCTCGCCGATCGTGCCGGCGACATGGGTTCCGTGCCCGTTTTCGTCCAGCGGCAGGCGGTCGTTCTGGACGAAGTCGTAGCCCTTGGCGAACTGGCCGGAGGTGAAGTCGGGGCTGCGGCGGAAGCGGCTGCCGTCGTCGCGGTAGGCGACCCCGGTGTCGAGGACGGCGACGGTGATGCCTTCGGCCCCGGGCCTGCCGACCGCGGCGAGGTTGCGCCAGGCGCCGATCGCGTCGATGCCCCCCGGCGAGACCGGCAGGTGCGAGCCCGGCGTCGCTTCCCAGGGGAGGAAGTTCCACTGTTTGAAGACCCAGCCGCTGGCGCCGGTCGCCGCTTCGGCGGCGTCGCCGAGGGTGCCGGGGTCGTCGGGGATCGTGAATTCGGCTTCGCTCCCGGTGGCCGAGGCGGTGGCGACGTAGTTGGGCTCGGCGTAGGCGACCCGCGGGTTGCGGCGCAGCGCCGCGGCCGTCTCGCGCACGCCGACCCCGCGCGGCAGCCCCACCGCGTGGCCCACCCGTTCCCCCTTGAACTTGACGACGACCTGTCGCGGGGCGAAGCCGTGAGCTTGCCCGAGGCCGGTCCGCGCCCGGGCAGGTGCGGACCAGACGAGCAGCACCGCGAGCAGGGCAAGAGGGAGTGCGGAAAGCGGAAGTCGTCTCATCTTGTTGGCGGTGCTCGCCGGAATCCCCTGCGCGGCTCGAGTCCTTTCCCTAACACCGCGATGCCGGCGAAGTTGTAGGGGGACATACTCCCGGATCGATGAGCGGAGAAACCGCCACGATCGCGCCGGAGGATGCGATGGCCGTCGCGATCGAGCAGGCGCGCCGCGCCGAGGGCCACGGCGACGTCCCGATCGGGGCGGCGGTCTTCCGCGGCGCCGAGCTCCTCGCCGCCGCCGGCAACGAGCGCGAGCTGCGCCGCGACCCGACCGCCCACGCCGAGATCCTCGCGATCCGCGCCGCCGCCGAGGCGCTCGGCGGCTGGCGCCTGCCCGGCACGACCCTCTACGTCACCCTCGAGCCCTGCGCGATGTGTGCCGGCGCGATCGTCCTCGCCCGCGTCCCCACCGTCGTCATCGGCGCCCCCGACCCCAAGGCCGGCGCCGCCGGCGGCGTCCTCGATGTCCTCGGCGAGCCGGCCCTCAACCACCGCCCCGAGGTGATCCGCGGCATCCGCGAAGCGGAGTGCGCCGCCCTGCTGCGCGAGTTCTTCGCCGCCAAGCGGGGTTCCGGCGAGGATCCGGGTAGGGGTTCCGCTTCCGACTCCGGACCGTAGGGCAAGCAGGGCAAGGAAGAGGGAGCCCCATCCCCGACTCCGTGGACCGGGCCAAGCGGGGCAAGGACGCAGGCAGCGAAGTGTGCTTTGCGCATGAGCGACCGAGGACGCCGCACCGCGCCGGCCCGGTCCACGGAGCGGAGAGGGTGGGATTCGAACCCACGAGGCGGGTTAACCCCGCCCACGCGATTTCCAGTCGCGCTCCTTAAGCCACTCGGACACCTCTCCAGGGACCCCTAGAGCGTAGCTGTCGCCCGGTCCGCTCGGCGGGGCGCCTTAGTCGCATATAGGAGGACCAAAGCGCCCCGTTAGGCCCGGCTGAGCGCCGGCAGCGGCGCCGGTCCGGCGCTGGCCGCGCGGTAGTCGTCGAGCGAGACGACGATCGCTTCGGACTCGGGGACCGGGGCGTAGGGGCGGTGGCCACGCAGGCGCTCGTGGCTGCAGACGACGTAGCACCACTCCATCAGCCGCAGGCGCGCGTCGGGGTCGATTTCGGCGATCGTGGCGCCGATCAGGTGATGGCCGCCGACCTCGCGGCAGCTGCGCACCTCGACCTGGGCGCAGACCTGGTGCGGGTCGCCGGCGGCGTCCTCGAGCTCGAGCAGCACGGCGGGCCGGGCGCCGACCTCGATCGGCGCCTCGGCGACGAGGCCGATGCCGGCGGCGCTGGCGTCGACGAGCCGCGCCCCGGTGTGGCCGCCGGGCAGGAAGCAGTGTGCCTCGGCGTCGCCCTCGAAGCGGTAGACGAGGCGCCGCTGGCGCCGCCGCCCGACCGCCCACGTGGTGCGCAGCAGTCGCCGCAGCTCGACCAGGCCAAGCAGCGGCACGACCACGGCGGCGATCCCGGGCAGGTCGGGAAGCGGCCCGACCCCGGCCAGGTCGAGCAGCCGCATCAGCGTGCCGGCGCCGACCAGCACCGTGCAGAGGAGGACCAGGTGCAGCTTGCGCACCGCCTCGAGGCCGCCACCGTCGACTCCCTGCTTCGGGGTCACCTTGAAGGCGGTGCGACCGGGGCGGACGATGCAGCGCAGGGCGCGGGTGTAGACCTCCATCGTCAGCAGCTCGTAGTGGGCGGTCTCCGGGATCCGCATGTAGCCGCGCGCAAGCGCCGAGCCGGCGCTGAGGTTGAGCGCCACCGACGGCAGCCACAGCGCCGCCAGCGCCACCACGCTGATCTTCATTGGCAGCGCGCCGGTCCACAGCACCAGGCCCAGGGTGAGGAGCAGCAGCAGGCGCATCGGCGGCGCCAGGTAGGCGGCGAGGCTGGCGAAGTAGGAGAGCCGCTGCAGCGGCGTCAGCGTGCGCGCCCGCAGCGGCGACTCCGGCAGGGTGAAGACGGCGAGGTTGCCGCGCGCCCAGCGGTCGCGCTGCAGCAGGTAGCCGTCGAGGTCGTGCGGCGCCAGGCCCTGGACCAGGACCTCGTCGTGATAGCTGCTGCGCCAGCCGTGGCGCAGCAGGCGGATCGTGGTGTGGAAGTCCTCGGCGATCGTCTCGGTGGCGACGCCGCCGATCTCGAGCAGCGCGTGGCGGTTGATCAGCGCTGCCGAGCCGCACCAGTAGGCGGCGCCGTGGCGGTCCTTTCCCGGGCAGATCACCCGGTAGAAGAGCGACTGCTCGTGGCGGCCGACGACGTAGTGCTGGACCGAGTCGTGGTTGAAGAAGTCGTGCGGCGTCTGCACCACCGCCATCCGCTCGTCGTCGAAGTAGCCGACCACGGCGTCGAGCGCGTCGGGCATCGGCACGTGGTCGGCGTCGAGGATCAGCACCAGGTCGCCCTCGGTGCGCGGCAGGGCGGCGTTGAGGTTGCCGGCCTTGGCGTGCGAGTTGTCGGGCCTGGTCAGGTAGCGGGCATCGGCGAGCGCGGCGATCTCCGCCATCTCCGGGCGGCGGCCGTCGTCGAGCAGGTAGGTGGTGTGCGGGTAGGTCAGCGCCCGGCAGCCGGCGAGCGTCGCCATGATCACCTCGGCGGGCTCGTCGTAGGTGCAGACGTAGACGTCGACGCTGCGCCCCGGAGTCGCCGGCGGGCGCACCGCCGGCCGGCGCGACCACGAGAACCAGGTGAGGACCCCCAGCGCCCAGAGCCCGTAGACCTCGGTCACCAGCAGCATCGCGAACAGGGCCGGGTTTGCCCCCTGGCCGCTCCAGCCCACCCGCCAGGTCAGGTAGCCGAGGCCCCAGGCCAGCGCCACCAGCGCCAGCCCCCGCAGCAGCCAGGCGTGGCGGTCGAAGTACCGCCCGAGCGGGGTTTGGGCGCCGAAGTCCACCCCCGGTGAATCGGCTTACACGCGGGTGCCTTTAGGCGCGCACAGCCTTGGTCAGCTCCGATCGCGCCGCCGCGAGGGTGGGAGTGCCGTGCGAGGTGAGGACCATCTCGACCGGCAGGTCGAGGGCCGGTCGCAGGGTCGCGCGCAGCTCCTCGAGTGGGCTCGACGCCGGCAACCAGGACGCCGGGCAGGTGTGCAGCCCCTCGCCGCGTTCGCCGTCTCCGAGCAGCGCGTCGCCGACGATCAGGACCCGGCTGCGTGGCTGCCAGAGGAGCACCTCCGACCGCGGCCGCGCCGCGAGCGCGACCAGGCCGAGGGGCAGCGCGTCGCCGAGCCGGAAGACGTCGGTGACCGGCGCCCGGCGCGCCACCGCGGCGCGGTTGCGCGAGTGGGCCCAGACCCGCGTCCCTGGCCAGCGGTCCACCACCGCCGCGGCCGACCGCACGTGCCAGTGGGTCGTCGACAGCACGTGCACCTGGCGCCCGCCGATCGTCGCCTCCAACTCGGGCCACTGGGCCGCTGCGAGGAGCGGGTCGACCAGGACGACCTCTGTCTCTCCGACGACCGCGACCGAGGCGGTCTCCTTGCCCCACTCCTCGTGGTGGGCGGTCCAGCGCCGCAGCCCCGGCGCCAGCTCTTCTCCGAGCCCGGTCATCCGCTCGGCAACACTAGCCAAGGGGGTGGAGCGGGAGGCCGAGCCGCTCGGCGCCTGGGAGCGGTTCAAGGCCTGCCCGGCCGACGACTGCCAGCGGGCTTCCTGCGACGCCTCCCGCAACCGCTCCCGCGCCCGGTGCTCGATGGAGGAGTGCGGCAACCGGGCGAAGACGCGGCGCTACCGGAAGTCCCGTCGTCGCTCGGTCTGCCCGCCCATCCGCTGCACGGCCAGCTCGCCGGAGTCAGAGTCGGCTATCGCCGCCACCACCTTCGCCGCGTGAACATCCAGACCCACCCACGTCCTAACCTGAGCCATGTCGGCACCCCCATGATTGCGGTCCTCGCCGAGGCCGTTCCTCGGCGACAAACCCGCGCATCTCATGCGCGGGTGCCGACCTTCACACCGGGTTCGGATCGAGCCGGCGCTCAGGTGGGCGGTCCATAGGGTCTAGGATTCGCCGTTCCCGCGACCCCGGAGGGGTGCCGGAGTGGTTGAACGGGGCAGTCTCGAAAACTGTTGGCGTCGCAAGGCGCTCGTGGGTTCGAATCCCACCCCCTCCGCTTCCCGCCGCGCGCCTCACCCCTTGCGCGACGGATGCCAGGCGAAGCGGCGCACCGCCACGCCCGATTCCGCCGGGCGAGGCACCCGAGTTGCCCGACGGTCTGACCGCGCGCGAGGCCGAGGTCCTCGGGTTGATCGCCTCGGGCCTCTCCAACGCCCAGATCGCCGAGCGCCTCGTGGTCTCGCCGGCCACCGTGGAGAGCCACGTCAACCACCTGTTCGCGAAGGTCGACGCCCGCGACCGTGCCCAGGCGGTCGGCTACGCCTACCGTGGCGGCCTACCCGATGCCGGGTGCCAGCTCTTCGCTGGCGGCCTCGTGGCCCTCGTAGGGGAGGACGACGAAGTACATGAGGGAGGGGAGCAGGCCCTGGATCTCATCGACCTCGCCTTTGCAGAGGCGGGAGTAGAGGAGCGCTTCGACGCCGCCGACGACGCCGGTGGCCGTCATCGGCGAGAGCGACGCCGCCTCCGGCAGCAGCTCCTGGGCCTGTTCGTGAAGGCATTCCGCGAAGCGGTCGAGCATCTGCATCCGCCGCATCACCGCGTCGGTGCTGGCGGCGCGTGCCTCGACGATCAGGGTGCGGGCCGTGGCGGGCTCGGAGGCGGCGAACTCGAGCAGCGCTTCGAGGCCGAGGCGGAGACGGTCGCGCCAGATGTCGCCGCCCCTGCGCGTCGCCCGGTCCATTTTCTCGACCAGGCGCGCCGCGCTGGTGTCGAAGGCGGCCAGGAAACAGTCTTCTTTGTTCGCAAAGTGCTCGTAGAAGGTCGGCCGCGAGACGCCGGCCCGGTCGATCACGTCCTGAACGTTCGTCCCTCGGTACCCGAGGTCGGCGGCGGCGCTCAACATGGCGAGGATGAGGCGCTCTCGCTGCACCGCCTTGATCAGGTCCGATGGTAGTTTCCGCGTTCCCGAGGGGAACTTTCCCTCACTGTTGGCGAGTAGCTCCAGCGCCGCGTCGACCTGATCGGAGGGCCAACCGTCCCCGATGGCCGCGATGAGGATCTCCTCGCTGAGCTGAATCCGGTCGAAAGCCATCGAGAAACTCGTTAGTTCCTAATAAAAACAACCTGAGTTTTCTCACGGTACCAGAAGAGATGGTGGCGTGCGCGGCTATTTGTAGACCGCGGGTATTCTTCAATCCATGCTCCCACTTCATCCCGGGGAGCCCAGATGAAGCCGACTCGGCCCGAGCTTCCAAGAGAATTCGTCGCGGTTCACAAGCGACGTCGCATGATGGATGCGATGGCCGAATTGAGCTCCGAGCAGGGCTATGAGTCGACGAAAATCGCCGACATAGTCCGCCGTGCCGGTGTCGCCCGGAAAACGCTCTACGACAACTTCGACGGCAAGGAAGACCTCTTTCTCGCCGCCCTCGACTTCACGATCAGGGAGGCCCGGCGCGAGGTCGAGGAGGCCTGCGACGCGACCGGCGGGGCCTGGCCGCAGCGGATCGAATCGGGGATGGCCGCGATCCTGCGCTTCGTCGCCGCGCGCCCGGCGGCGTCCCGGATGTGGCTGGTCGAGGCGACATCGGCGACCCCCGCGGCCTCCGACCGCTACGACGCTTCCGTGCGCCAGTTCGTCGAGCTGCTCAAGGTGAGCACGCCGGCGGAGGCGAACCTGCCGGAGACGATCGAGGAGACGCTGATCGGGGGCGTGGCCTGGATCCTGCACCAGCAGATCCGCCGCGGCGAAGCCGCCCGGGCGGCGGACCTGCTGGCGGAACTGTCGGAGTTTGTGCTTTCTCCGTACCAGCATGTAGCTGACCAACAGTTTGGAACCGCGAGGCGAAAGTGACAGTACGCTGGCAGACTCCGTTACCGGTATGGATCGATTGCCGCGTGGCCGCCATGGCCTCTCTCCCGAGTTCGTCGCCCGAAATCAGCGCGAAAGGCTGATCGCCGGGCTCACCGCCGCCCTCTTCGAGGTCGGCTATCAAAAAACTACTGTGTCACGAATCGGCGAGCACGCGGCGGTGTCCAAGAGTGACTTCTACAAACACTTCGAGAGTAAGGATGACTGCTTCTACGCCGCCTACGACGTGGCGATCGAGCGGATCCGCGAGCGCATCCTCACCGGCTGCGCCAGGCACGGGCGCGCCGAATGGGACGCGCGGGTCCGAGGCGGCATCGCCGCGATGATGGAGTTGTTCGAAGACGAGCCGGCGCTGGCGAGCCTGGCCCTGGTCGAGGGCCTGCGCGCGGGCCGCGGCGTCTACGATCGATACCAGCTCGCGGTCGAGAGCTTCGCGCCCGACCTCCAGGACGGCGCCCCGGACGCGCCCGGCGGCGGGCCGGTGCCCGAGGCCACCGGCGAGGCCGTCGTGGGCGGCATCGCCTCGCTGCTGGGGCGGCGCGTCCTCGCCGGCGACGCCGAGCACCTCGGCGAGCTGCTGCCGGATGTGCAGCGGTTCGCGCTGACGCCGTACCTCGGCACCGCCGAGGCGTGGCGAATAGTCTCTGCGGGATGATCGAGCCGGCAAGCGCGGGCGAGGGGGCCGTCGAGGAGCGCGGCGCCGCGGCTCCGGGAGTCCTGCCGTCGCAGGAGCTGAACCGGGCGATCGAGGCGGAGTGGGTCAGCTCCGGCGAGTACCGGATCCGCCCCGAGGCGGTCCAGCCGGCCAGCATCGACCTGCGGCTCGGCGACTTCGCCTGGGCGCTGCGGTGCTCCTTCCTGCCCGACGTCGACTCGACGGTCGAAGAGAAGATCGAGGGGCTGGCGTTCCAGCGCGTCGATCTTCGCGACGGGGCGGTGCTGGAGCGCGACCGGCCCTATCTGGTGCCGCTGATCGAGGAGCTGGCCCTGCCCGAGGACGTCCGTGCCAAGGCCAACCCGAAGAGCTCGACCGGCCGCCTCGATGTCTTCACCCGCGTGATCACCGACCGCCACCACCGTTTCGACGACATCCGGGCCGGTTATCGGGGCAGGCTCTACCTGGAGATCGTCCCGCGCTCCTTCGCGATCCAGGTGCGGACGGGGCTCTCGCTCAACCAGCTGCGCCTCGCCCGCGGCGACGTCCGCCTCGGCGACACCGAGATCCGCGCCCTGCAGGACGAGTTCCCGCTCCTGTACCTCGACTCCCACGCCCTGCGCCAGTCCGAGCTCGCCGTCGCCGACGGCCTCTTCCTCAGCGTCGACCTCTCCGGGCCGGCCGATCGCGTCGTCGGCTACCGGGCGAAGAAGAACAGCCTCCCGGTCGACCTCTCGCGGGTCCGCGCCTACCGCTGGACCGATTACTGGGACCCGGTCTTCCCGGAGGCGGGCGGGCGGGTGGTGCTGGAGCCGGAGATCTTCTACCTGCTGCTCTCCGCCGAGGGCGTCTGCGTCCCACCCCAGATCGCCGCCGAGATGATGGCCTACGACCCGACCGCTGGCGAGTTGCGCACCCATTACGCCGGCTTCTTCGACCCCGGCTTCGGCTACGACCCGGTCGGTGGCCGCCACGGCAGTCGCGCCGCCCTGGAGGTCCGCGCCCGCGACGTCTCCTTCATGGTCGAGCACCGCCAGCCGGTCTGCAAGCTCGGCCTCGAGCGGATGTCGGCGCCGGCTGAGCGCCTCTACGGCGCCAGCCTCGGCTCCAACTACCAGGGCCAGGTGACGATGCTGAGCAAGCACTTCGAGGAGCAGACCGCGGGGGCTGCGCCCTCCGGCGACGGCCCGGGTTAGCGGGCTCAGGCCCCGGGCGCTCCTTCGCCGGGGCTCGGGCCGCGGAGCTCCCCGCCCAGGCTCAAACCGCGAAGCGCCCCGCCCGGGGCTCGGGCCACGGCTGGAGGGTCGGGTGTCCCTCTCCGTTGCTGGGTTTTTCGCTGTGGAGCGCTCCCCCCGTCCGAGCTACGCGCGCAAGCGCGAAGAAGAGGACGCCGCGCCTGCGAGGGACACCCGACCCTTCAGCCCCCATCTCCGGGGGCGTGGCCGAGGTTTTGCCCCCTATAGAGGGCAAAACCTCGGCCACGAGGAAGCTTCCGTCCCTTGGAGCATCTCCCGATTCTCGGGAGCTGCCTCACCTCGGGAAGCGGGGATGCGATTCGTGGGGAGGGGTGGGGGTGTCCCTCTCGCGCAGCGGCGTCCTCCTTTTCGCTCCGGCGCTCCTGCTCGGACGGCCGTTGTTCTTCCCAGCGAAAAACCCAGCAAGCGAGAGGGACACCCCCACCCCTCCCCACCAACCCTCGTCCCGAGCGAGCCCCCTACTCAGCTCCTGTCGCCGCGGCGCCGAGCTCGCGGAGCAGTTCCCGCACCCGCCGGCGCCGCGCCACCAGCTCGGCCTCGAGGCCGGCGATCTCGTCGCGGCGGCGGCGCACCAGCTCCAGCTGCTCGGCGATGTGGCCGAGCGACTCCTCGAGGATCTGGCGGCGGCGGACCGGGTCCTCGACGCCGCCGTGCCACTCGCGTCGCAGCGCCGCTCGCGCCTCCTCGGCGTCGACCAGGGCCCGCAGCTCCTCCAGCGAGACGCCCAGCAGGTCCTTCAGCCGCAGCAGCTCGGTGAGCCGTTCGACGTCGGCCTCGGCGTAGGTGCGGTGGGAGCCCGGCTCGCGCTCGCTCGCCGCCGGCAGCAGCCCGATCTCCTCGTAGTAGCGGATCGTCCGCGGCGTCGTCCCGGCCAGCTTGGCCACCTCGCCGATTCGCAGCTCGTCGCTCACGGGGTCGCCTCGACCTCCTCGGCGATCGCCTCCTCGATCACCGTCGCGGCGGCGGGGCGGGGGACGGGGGCGAGGCCCTCGCGCGGGCGCAGCAGCGAGACGCCGGCGCCGACCACCGAGACCGCGGCCAGGACCCAGAGGGCCGTGTGCATGTTGTCGATGAAGGGGGCGAGCTGGGCGCCGGTCAGGCCGGCGGCGAGGCCGGAGAAGATCTTGAAAAGAACCGGTTTCGGCACCGCGGCGGTGATGATCGCGAGCACGAAGGCGATCGAGATCACGGCGCCGGTGTTCTGCAGCATCGTCCGCGCGCCGGCGGCGATGCCGCGCCGCTCGGTCGGCACCGTGCCCATCATCGCCGCCGTGTTCGGCGACATGAACATTCCCGACCCGACCCCGACCAGCGCCAGCCACAGCATTCCCTGCCAGTAGGGGGTGTCGGCCTGCAGCGTCGTCATCAGCGCCAGCCCGGCGGCGGTGACCAGCATCCCCAGCGCGGCCAGCACGCGGGAGCCGTGGCGGTCGGCCCAGATCCCGGCCAGGGGGGAGGCGACCAGCATCCCGACCGCCAACGGCGCGAGCTTGATCCCCGCCACGATCGGGTCGTCGCCCTGGGCGCCCTGGAAGTAGAAGACGAAGATGAACATCAGCGCGAAGCGGGCCAGGCCGTTGATGAAGGTGGCGGCGCTGGCGGCCGCGAAGAGCCGGTTCTGGAAGATCGTCAGGTCGAGCATCGGCGCCCGGCCGCGGTGCTCGATCAGGACGAACAACGGCAGCAGCACCGCGGCGACGATCAGGCTGGCGATCACCAGCGGGTCGTTCCAGCCGGAGATGCCGCCGCGCGAGATCCCGTAGACGAGCCCGGTCAACCCGACGACGAAGGTCAGCGTCCCCGCCAGGTCGAGGCCGCGGACGGTGTCGCGCTTGGCCAGCTCGTGCAGCACCGCCGCCGACCAGAGGGCCCCGGCCAGGGCCAGCGGCACGTTGAACCAGAAGACCCACTGCCAGGAGATCGCGACTAGGGCGCCGCCGAGCACCGGGCCGACCACCAGGCCGATCGCCGCCACCATCGTGTTGGTCCCCATCGCCAGGCCGAGCTGCTCGCGCGGGAAGGCGTCGGTGACCAGGGCCGGGCCGTTGGCGAAGATGAAGGCGCCGCCGACCCCCTGCAGGATCCGCCAGAGGATCAGCTGGGTGCCGTCGGCGGCGAAGCCGGCGCCGAGCGAGGCGGCGGCGAAGACGAGAAAGGCACCGACGAAGGCGTTCTTGCGCCCGAACAGGTCCGAGAGCCGCCCGGCGGTGAGGACCAGGACGGTCGAGGAGATCATGTAGGCGAGGATCACCCAGACCAGTTCCAGCAGGCTGGTCCCGAGCGACCGCTCGAGGTCCGGCAGGGCGATGATCAGCGTTCCCGAGTTGGTCGCCACCAGCAGCATCCCGAGGCTGGTGCACGACAGCGCCCACCACTTGTAGCTCTCGTCGTCGACACCGACGCTCGCGCCAAACCTATTTCTTACGTTCACGTCAAATACGCTATCAGCCCACTGCGGCCGCGTAGGATGGGCCGATGGCGGAGCGGACCTGGAGCGTCTACCTCTCAGGGGAGATCCACTCGGACTGGCGCGAGCGGATCGAAGCCGGCGTGCGCGAGGCGGGCCTGCCGGTGGCCTTCTCGGCGCCGGTCACCGACCACGCCGCCTCCGACGACGCCGGCACCGGCACGCTGGGGGACGAGGGCGAGCCGTTCTGGCGCGACCACAAGGGGGCCGGAGTCAACGCGATCCGCACCCGGACGCTGATCGGTGCCGCCGACGTCGTCGTGGTCCGCTTCGGCGACAGGTACCGCCAGTGGAACGCCGCCTTCGACGCCGGCTACGCGGCCGCCCTCGGCAAGCCGATCGTCACCCTCCACGACCCCGAGCTCGACCACGCGCTGAAGGAGGTAGACCGCGCCGCCGAGGCGACCGCGCGCAGCGCCGAGCAGGTCGTCGACGTGCTCCGCTACGTGATCGCCGGCAAGCTGCCGGCCTGACGACCCGCGCTGTCCTTGGCGCATGCGAACATGTGTTCGTATGAGATGGGACGAGCAGCGAGTCGAGAACGACCTCCGCCTGCCCGGGGTCGGCGACGGCGCTGTCGTCCGCAGCTTCGACGCCCCCGAGGCGATGGGCGTCAACTTCCATGAGGTCCGCGCCAAGTCGGCGCTGAACCACGTCCCCGGTGGCCGCCACGGCTTCAGCTGGACGATCAACCAGTACCGGGGGTGCACCCATGCCTGCGTCTTCTGCTTCGCCCGTCGCACGCACACCTATCTGGACCTGGACGCCGGTCGCGACTTCGAGCGCGAGATCGTGGTCAAGGTCAACCTGCCGGAGCTGTTGCGGCGGGAGCTGGCGCGGCCGTCGTGGCGGCGGGACCTGGTGGCGCTGGGCACGAACACCGACCCCTACCAGTGGGTCGAGAGCCGCTACCGGATGATGCCCGAGATACTCGAGGCGCTGGAGGCGGCGGACACGCCGGTCTCGGTCCTGACCAAGTCGCCGCTGGCGATGCGCGACGTCGAGATCTTCGCCCGGATGGCGAAGCGCGGGCTGCCGGTCTCGGTCAACCTCTCAGTCCCGACCCTCGACGAGGACGCCTGGCGGGCGACCGAGCCGCACACGCCGAGCCCGGCGGCGCGGCTCGACGCGGTCGCCGAGCTGCGCCGCCGCGGGATCGACTCCGGCGTCCTGATCGCGCCGCTGATGCCGGGCATCAACGACGACCCCGAGCAGGTGCGGCCGATCGTCGAGAGCGCCCGCAGGGCCGGCGCCAGCTTCCTCGGCGGCGTCGCCCTGCACCTCCGCGACGAGGTCAAGGACGTCTTCTTCGCCTGGCTGGAGGCCAAACGCCCCGACCTCCTCCCCCGCTACGAGCAGCTCTACCGCAGTCGCGCCCACATGCGCCCCGAGCAGCGCAAGCAGGCCACCCGCGCCGTCCGCAGCTGGGGCCGCAACCGCCTCCGAGCATCCCTCGCCGACCGCGCCGAGCGATCGGGCCCGGGGCAGGACCCGCCCGCCCAGAGCTCCCTCTTCTAGCCCCCTTCGTCAAGCTGCTCGAAGCGACACTCGGACGGCTCTTTGTCGTCCCGGAAGCGGTGGAATCGGGCCCCGTGCCTGATTCGCCCCGCCGCCGCGTGGTCGTACCCGACCTCGATCACCAGCTCGGGCCGCAGCGCCACCCACTCCAGCTCGCGGCCCCCGGTCCAGCGGCTCGGCTCGGCGCTGCCGCTCTCGCCGGTCTGAAGCGGAGCCAGCATCGCCGGCATCGCCCGTTTCGCCGCCGCCGAGAAGCCGGAGATGTGGCCGACCGAGCGCAGCTCGCCGCCGTCGTAGAGGCCGAGTATCAGCGAGCCGACCGTGCCCTCCTCCTTCCCCGGGCGCCAGCCCATCACCACGCAGTCGATCGTCCGCTCCCGCTTCACCTTCGCCATCCCCCGCCGCTTGCCGGGCTCATACGGCGCGTCGAGCCGCTTCGCCATCACCCCCTCGATGCTGGCCAGCCAGCGCTCCGCCTGCCCGGTGTCCGCGGTCAGCGGCGTCAGCTCCAGCCCCGCCCGCTCGGCGACCGCCTCCAGGCGCTCGCGCCGCTGTGCCAGCGGCACCTCCAGCAGCGGCTCGTCGCCCTCGGCCAAGAGGTCGAAGCAGACGTACTCGGCGGGGATCTCCTTCGCGAGCAGGTTGATCCGCGACTCGGCCGGGTGGATCCGCTGCTGCAGCGCGTCGAACTCGAGGTTGCCCTCGGCGTCGCGGATCACCAGCTCGCCGTCCAGCACCCAGCGCCCCGGCGCAAAGCGCAGCTCCGGGAAGTAGCGGGCCAGCGGCTTGCCGCCGCGCGACTGGACGTGGACGTCGTCGCCGTCGACGAAGACGATCGCCCGGAAGCCGTCGAGCTTCGGCTCGTAGGCCCACTCCTCTCCGGTCGGCAGCTGTTTGCGGGTCAGCGCCAGCTGCGGCTTGATCGGTGGCGAGAGCGGGAGGGTCACGCAGGCCCGAGAGTAGCCCGCCGGGCGCGGCTCTCGCGCGGGTCGGGGACCGGCACCGCCGCCAACAGCCGCTGCGTGTACGGGTCGGTGGGGCGCTCGCAGATCTCCTCGGCGTCCCCCTGCTCGACGATCCTGCCCTCGTGCATGACCGCGATCCGGTCGGAGACGTGGCGGACGACGCCGATGTCGTGGGCGACGAACAGGTAGGTGAGGCCGAACTCGTCCTGGAGGTCGTCGAGCAGGTTGACGATTTGCGCCTGGATCGAGACGTCGAGGGCGGAGACCGGCTCGTCGCAGATCACCAGCTTCGGCTTCAGGGCCAGCGCCCGCGCGATCCCGACCCGCTGCCGCTGGCCGCCGGAGAACTCGTGCGGGAAGCGGTTGTAGTGCTCGGCCGAGAGGCCGACCCGCTCCAGCAGCTCCCGCACCTGCCGCCGCAGCTCCGAGCCGGAGGCGACTCCCTGGCGTCGCAGCGGGTCGCCGACGGTCTGGCCGATCCGCTTGCGGGGATTCAGCGACGCGTAGGGGTCCTGGAAGATCATCTGCATCTCGCGGCGCAGCGGCCGCATCCGCCGGCGCGAGAGGCCGGCGATCTCGCGACCCTCGAAGCGGACCGAGCCCGAGGTCGGCCGGGTCAACTGCAGGATCGCGCGGCAGGCGGTCGACTTGCCGCAGCCGGAGTCGCCGACCAACCCGAGCGTCTCGCCGCGTCGAATGGAGAGGCTGATCCCGTCGACCGCCCGCACCTGGTCGACCTCGCGGTCGATCAGGATCCCGCGCTTGACCGGGAAGTGCTTGACGAGGTCGGTGACCTCGAGCAGTGGCTCGGCGCTGGGCGCGATCACGGCGCCGGGGCCTCCAGCCCGATCCGGCCGTCGACCTGGCGCCGGCGTCGCTTCTCCTCGGCGTCGAGCCAGCAGCGATCGCGGTGCGCCGGGGCGTCCGTCAGCCGCCCCTCCAGGGCCGGGACCTCGGCGCAGCGCCCGAACTCGTGCGGGCAGCGCGGCCGGAAGGCGCACCCGCTCGGCAGGTCGAGCAGCGACGGTGGCGCCCCGGCGATCTGCGGCAACCGCCGCGGCCGCGGCCGGTCGAGCCTGGTCAGCGACCCGAGCAGGCCCCACGTGTAGGGGTGCTGCGGGTCGTAGAAGATCTCGTCCAGCGTCCCCTCCTCGACCACCTTGCCCGCGTACATGACCAGCACCCGGTCGGCCACTTCGGCGACGACCCCGAGGTCGTGGGTGATCAGGATCGTCGCCAGGCCGCGCTCGCGGTTGAGCCGCTCCAGCAGGCGCAGGATCTGGGCCTGGATCGTGACGTCGAGCGCCGTGGTCGGCTCGTCGGCGATCAGCACCTCCGGCTCCAGGGCGAGCGCCATCGCGATCATCGCCCGTTGCCGCATCCCGCCGGAGAACTGGTGCGGGTAGTCCTCGACCCGCCGCTCGGGGTCGGGGATGCCGACCTGGCCGAGCAGCTCGACCACCCGCTCGCGCGCCTCCGCCCGGCCGACTTCGCCGCGGTGCGCGCGGATCGCCTCGGCGATCTGGTCGCCGACCCGGTAGACCGGGTTGAAGGAGGTCATCGGGTCCTGGAAGACCATCGCGATCCGATCGCCGCGCAGTCGCCGCAGCTCGGACTCGCCCGCGTCGACCAGCTCCTCGCCGTCGAACTCGACCGAGCCCTCGATCCGCGAGTTCTTCGACCGGGTGAGCCCCGTGAGCGTTTGCGCGGTGACGCTCTTGCCCGAGCCGGACTCGCCGACGATCGCCAGCACCTCTCCGCGGCGCAGGTCGAAGCCGATGCCGTCGACGGCGCGCAGCAGGCCGCCTTCGGTGGCGAAGGCGACGCGCAGGTCGCGCACCGAGAGCAGCGGCGCGGCGCTCACCGGGCGGATCTCCCCAGCCGCACGCGCGGGTCGAGGTAGGCGTAGGCGACGTCGGCGAGGGTGTTGAACAGCACCACGAAGAAGGCGCCGTAGAGGGTCACGCCGATGATCGGCGGCAGTTCCTGGCGCCGCAGGGCGTCCGCCGCGTAGTAGCCGACGCCCTGGATGTTGAAGATCGATTCGGTGAGGATCGCGGTGCCGGCGATCGTCGCCCCGAAGTCGAGCCCGAACAGGGTGACGATCGGGATCAGCGAGTTGCGCAGCACGTGGCGGACCATCACCTGCCGCTCGCCGAGGCCCTTGGCGCGCGCCGTGCGCACGTAGTCCTCCTCCATCGCGTCGAGCATGCTGGAGCGCAGGACGCGGCTGTAGAAGCCGATCGAGAGGACCGCGATCGTGGTCCACGGGAGGATCAGGTGGGTGAGCCATTGCCACGGGTCTTCGGTGATCGGCACGTAGCCGCCGTTGGGGAGCAGGCCCAGCCCTTCGGCGACGAAGTAGATCAGCACGGGGCCGAGCAGGAAGACGGGGATCGAGATGCCGGCGATCGAGACGCCGGTGAGGATGCGGTCGAGCCAGCCCCCGGCCCTGATCGCCGCGAGGTAGCCGAGCAGGACTCCGATGCAGAGCCAGATCACCCCGGCGCCGACGCTGAGCGAGACCGTCGCCGGGATGCCTTCGGCGATCTGTTCGTCGACCGAGATCCGCGGCGCGTAGGAGACCAGTTCGCCGGTGAAGACCTTCTCCATCATCGTCAGGTACTGCTGCGGCAGGGACTCGTCGAAGCCCCATTCTTCTTCGATGCTCTTGATCAGCTCGGGGGTCGCGTTCTTCCCCGCCAGCCGCTCGGCCGGCGGGGAGCTCGGGATCACGTTGAAGATCAGGAAGACGAGCACCGAGGTCGCGAACAGGACCGCGACCAGCCCGACCAGGCGCCTGACCAGGAAGTGGGCCATCAGACCGGAGCACCCTCCGGCTCGACCGTCCCGGTGCGGGCCTCGAGCCGGACCTTTGCCCGCGGGTCGAGGGCGTCGCGCAGGCCGTCGCCGACGATGTTCAGCGAGAGCACCGTGAGCATGATCATCGTGCCGGGGACGATCGCCAGCAGCGGCGCCGTGTTGAGCAGTTCGACGCCGGTCGAGATCATCGTCCCCCAGGAGGAGTTGGGCGGCTGAACACCGGCGCCGAGGAAGGAGAGCCCTGCCTCGAACAGCATGCTGTTGGCGATGTTGAGGGTGAGGAAGACGATGATCGTCGAGGCGAGGTTGGGCAGGATCTCACCGAACATCACCCGCAGCGGGCCGGCTCCTTGGGCGGTCGCGGCCTCGACGAACTCCTTCTCGCTCAGCGCCATCGCCTCACCCCGGATCGGGCGGGCCGTGTAGGGGACGATGAAGATGCTGATCACGATGATCGGGGCCCAGATCGAGCCGCTGGAGAGTTCGAGCGGGCCGATCTTGATCCCGCTGACGGCGAGGGTGATGCCGAGGGCCAGACCGACCAGGAAGATCGGCAACGACCAGATCACGTCGAGGACGCGGGCGATGATGCCGTCGACCCAGCCCTTGTAGAAGCCGGCGAGCAGGCCGAGGACGACGGCCAGGACCGTCGCGATCAGGCCCGCGGTGATCCCGACCAACAGCGAGGTGCGGCCGCCGTACATCAGCCGCACCATCTCGTCGCGGCCGAGCCGGCTGTCGGCGCCGAGGAAGTACCTGCCGCCGGCGCCGAGCCAGAGCGGGCCGATCGGCTGGCCTTCGGGGGTGACGACGTCGCGCCTTCCGCCGTCGACCGTCACCTTCTCGAGGACGTGCGTCGTGTTCGGCCCGCTGTGGGCGACGTGGTCCGCCCACAGCGGCGCCACCAGCACGAAGACGACGATCGCGACGAACAGCCCGAGGAACCCGACCGCGACGCGGTTGCGCCGAAACCTCCTGTAGGCGAGGAACCAGGGGCCGTGCGCTGACTCCGGCGTCTCGGCCCCCAATCCGGCCTACTTGAATTCGAAGCTGGTCAGGTCCTGGGTGAAGGTCGGGTTGAAGATCACGTTTTCGAGATTGATCGCGCTGGAGACGAAGGTCGAGATCGTGCGATTGCCGTACGGGACCCACGGAGCCAGTTCCATGTAGCTCTTGTCGAGTTCCGCGTATTCGGCTTCCTGCTTCGGCCCGAGCTCTTCTTCGGCGAGCTTCGAGATCTTCGCGTTCAGCTTGGGGACGTCGATGTTGGCGAGGTTGCCGTTGTTGGTCGGCAGGATGCTCTCGCCGGCCAGCAGCGGCTGGAAGAAGTCGTTGGGGTGCGGGTAGTCCTGGAACCAGTCCGACCAGCCGGTGTCGAGTTCGGGGGTCGACTGGTTGCCGATCGCCGTGAAGTAGTTGTCGGGGTTGAGCACCTTCAGCGTCGTGTCGAAGCCGAGCTTCTTCAGCACCCCTTCGTAGTATTCGCCCGCTTCCTTGTTTTCGGGCGCGGAGTCGGTCCAGACCGTGATCTTGCGGTCCGACGGCTTGGCTTCGGCGATCAGCTGCTTCGCCTTGGCCATGCTGAAGGGATAGAGGTCGAACTGCTTGTAGCCGGGCATCCCCGGCGGCAGGATCTGGCTGGACCCGTTCAGCTGCCCGGCGTAGACCCGTTCGAGCGCTTCGCGGTTGACCGCGTAGTTGACCGCCTGGCGCACCCGCAGGTCGTTGAAGGGCGGCCTGGCCGTGTTCATCCAGAAGTAGTAGGTGCTGATCGTCTGCTGGGGGCGGAACTGGGTGCCTTCGAATTCCCTCTTGATCCGGGCGTATTGGTCCGGGGGAGGCGGGTTCTCCATCCAGTCGTACTTGCCCTGTTCGATGTCCGCGATCTCGGTCGAGGCGTTGCGGACGACGTCGATCTTGATCTTGTCGACGTGCCCGCTGGGGATGTCCGACATTGCCGCCGAGTTGGCCTTCGCCCACTCCGGGTTGCGTTCGTATTCCCAGCCGCGCCCGGGCCTCGATTTCGTGATCACGTACGGGCCGGTGGCGGGCGGGGGGTTCGCCGTGAGGTCTTCGATCGGCGTGCTCTGCGGCAGCGGCGCTGCGAACAGCAGCGCCAGCTCGTTGGCGAAGGTGCCGCGAGGTTCGCTCAGGTGGATGACGATTTCGCCGCTCTTGTCGTCGGATTCGATGCCGCTGATGCTGCCCGCCTTCTTTTCCATGAATTCTTCGGCGCCGGCGATGTCCATGTAGAACGGCGAGCCGCCCGAGTTGAGCCTGATCATCCGTTCGATCGCGAAGGCGAAGTCCGAGGCCTTGACCGGTTCGCCGTTGGAGTACTTGAGCCCGGGCCGGAGGAAGAGCGTGTAGGTCTTGCCGTCGTCGCTGATCTTCGGCAGGGATTTCGCCAGCCCGGGGATCAGCTTGCTGCCGGCCTCGCCGTTCGCGTGCGCGTAGGTGAGCAGCGGGATGTAGGTGTCGTACATCGCGACCCAGCCTTCCTGCGTATAGGAGAGGCCGGGGTCGAGTGCGTCCGGAGCCGATTCGTAGACCCCGTGCAGGGTGCCGCCTTCCTTGCCCCCATTGGAGCTGCTCCCGCACGCAGCCAGTCCAAGTGCCGCTACCGCTGCAAGTCCGATGACCGCAGCAACCCCCCACAGCTTCCTCAAGGCGAGACCTCCGAATCTCTCTGGATTGGCGTGCTCCCTGGAATCAACTCCAGCACAATGTCGCTACCCGCGTCAAGCGCCTTCGTGCGGCGAATTGCAGGGAGTTTGGACCAACTAGTTCCGAGCAGTGGTGCCGCGACGGCCACGATCGCGAAGACTCCGGCGCCTGCGACGAGGAAGGTGGCGCGTGGGGTTACGAGGGCGGCGACCACGCCGCCGAGGAGGAATCCGATCCCCGGCATCGCGGCTCCGATCGACTCCAGCACGCTCATCACCCGGGCCTGCATCCCCTCGGCGGTCAGCTCCTGCACAGCGCTGATCACGGAGACCCACTGCACCCCGTTGCCGGCGCCGCCGAGAACCGAGGCCAGGCAGGCCAGCGCGAGCGTCGGCGCCGCGGCGAGGCCCAGGTAGCCGGCGCCGACCGCCAGGGTGCTGAGCAGGAGGAGAGGGGCCAGGGAGGTGCGCCTCGCCGCCGCGAAGAGGAGGCTGCCGAGGACCATCCCGGCCCCCCAGCTCGCCAGCATCAGCCCGTAGCCCGAATCGCCGACGCCGAGGGTCTGCTTGGCGTAGACGACCTCGACCGGGATCACCGCGGCGAAGAAGACGAAGGCGGCGCCCTGGGCGAAGAGGAGGCGGCGCAGGACGACCTTCTCGCGCAGGTAGGCGACTCCGGCGCGGACCCGGTCGCGCATCCGGCCCGGTTCGGGATCGGCCCGCGGCAGCGGCCCGGCGGTCAGCAGGATCCAGGCGACGAGGTAGAAGGAGAGGGCGTCGATCAGCAGCGCCGGGGCGACGCCGAGGCTGGCGACGACGAGGCCGGCGATCGCCGGCCCGATCGCGGCGCCGCCGGTGAAGGCGATGTTGAGCAGGGCGTTGCCGGAGCGCAGTTCCCCGGTCGGCTCGAGCAGGGCGGCGACGACCGAGCGGGTCAGGGCGCGCCCCGCCAGCGCCAAAGCGCCGTCGACGGCGCCCAGCGCGATGACCGCCGCCAGCGAGAAGTGGGAGGCGAACAGGGCCAGCCCGCCGAAGGCCGCCGCCTCGCCGCAGTAGATCACCGGCAGCGCGAAGCGCGGCGGCGGCTGCTCGGCGCGGGTGACCAGCAGCGGCGCCAGCAGGGCGGGGAGGAAGCGGGTGCCGAGGAACAGCCCGGCCGTCGCCAGGGCGCTGTCGGTGCGGTCGAAGACCAGGACGGAGAGGGCGATGATGCCCATCCAGTCGCCGAGCTCGTTGACCGCGTAGGTCGTCGCGAGACGGCGAAAGGGGGCTCTGCGGAGGGGATTGGTCAGGTGCCCGCTACGCATTGGTAGCTGAACGTACTACTGCATTTATGCACAAGATTTCCTGCAGTTGCACAACTTTTCGGCAACCTGTGCTACAACATTTCTAGCTTGTTTGGAAGTTCCCAAGATGCAGTGCACAAGTTTGCGGGCTTCAACGACTATGGAAGGGGATGGGACCATGGGCTACCGTCACTAGTCTTTAAAGCGAGCGAGAGGAAATCGCTCGCATCAAGTCTTCGACAAAGGGCGCCCTCGGTGGCGCCCTTTGTTATTCGGCGCCTTGCCCCGGGTCCCTCTCCGATGCACCCCCGGGCAGGGCGTTTCGACGTTTTGCACGAAGCCGGCCATACGGCCACGCCGGGTTGATCGGACCGTTTGCGCGCTGTAGCTTCGGAAATTGCAGAAAACGCTCACGTCAAGCAACCGCCTCGTGACGGGCAGGGGTCGGCGGCCAGCCGCTGAATCTCCCCCCAACGCTGCGGACTTGATCCCAGTCAAGGTCGAACATGGGTAGCAACCGCCCAACCAAGGTAGCCATAGGCGCACAGATCGCCGCCCTCGCGGTGGTCGTCGGCGTCGGCGTCTGGCGTGCGCCGACGGCCGACTGGAACCTGCCGCTGTTCGCGATCCTGCTCGGCTTCTCGGTCTTCAGCGACCTGACCGCGATCACCACGAATTCGAAGGTGAAGATCTCCGGCAGCTTCCTGGCGCTGGTCCTGGCGATGGTCTTCCTCGGCGGCACCCCGGCGGCGGTGATCGGGCTGATGACGATCCTCGCCGGCTGGCTGCGCTGGCGCGACGAGTGGCACTACCTGCTGAACAACCTGCTCACCTACGCGACCTTCCCGCTGGCCACCGGGATCGCCTTCCACACCCTGGTCGAGCGCGGCTCGGTCACCGACTCCGAGACGACCTTCTACGCGCTCGTCTTCGCCGTCTTCCTGCTGGCGCTGGCGATCAACTTCACGATGATCGCCTCCTACTCGTGCTACCTGGACCGCAGCTCCTTCTTCGCCAAGGTGCGCACGGCGCTGATCCCGCTGCTGCCGTCCGAGCTGGCGGCGGCGCTGATGGCGGTCGGCATCGCCTACCTCTACGTCCAGGTCGGCCTCGCCGGGGTCGCCCTGTTCGGCGTCGTCCTCGTCACCTTCCAGTACCTGCTCGGCGCCCTGCTCGTCTCCCAGCAGCGGGCCGAGGAGCTGGAGCTGCGCAGCAAGCAGCTGGCCAGCTTCCAGGTCGGGATGCTGAGCGCGATGCTGCGCACCCTCGATCTGCGCGACCAGATGACCGCCCGCCACTCGGCCGCCGTCGCCCGCTACTCGCGGGCGATCGCCCAGCGCGCCGGCTACTCGCGCCGCGAGGAGGAGCTGGTCCACATCGCCGCGCTGCTGCACGACATCGGCAAGTTCATCCTCCCCGACCGCATCCTCAAGGCCAACGTACCGCTCACCGACGAGGACTGGATGCTGATCAAGCGCCACCCGCAGCAGGGCGCCCGGGTCGTCTCCTCGCTGGACGGCTACGGGCCGGTGGCGGAGATCATCCTCGCCCACCACGAGCGGATCGACGGCAAGGGCTATCCGCGCGGCCTGGCCGGCGACGAGATCCCGGAGCTGGCGCGGATCATCTCCGTCGCCGACACCTACGACGTGATGACCGCCCGCGACTCCTACCGCACGCCGATGTCGAGCTACGACGCGATCGTCGAGCTGCGTCGGGTCGCCGGCAAGCAGCTCGACGCCCGCTTCGTCGAGGTCTTCATCGAGCTGCTCGAGGGCAAAGACGTCTCCTTCCAGCACGGCGAGGCGGCCGACTTCGAGAGGGAGCTGGCGCTGGAGTCGCGGATCGCCGAGACGGCCAGTCCCGGGGGCGAAGCGAGCCGGTTCCAGGTCGCCGGCGTCAGCGTCTGAGGGACGGAGGGGCGGGCGGTGCAGGGGAGGCCTCGCCTCCCCTCCGAGCAGGTCAGCCCGCGGGCGCTTCGAGCCAGGCGCGCATCGTCTGATGGCGGGCGGTGTGCTCGCCTCCGGCCAGCTCCGCGCGCAGGTCGCCGAGGGTGCCGTAGCGCTCGGCGACGACGTTGTGGCGGTGGATCGTCTCCAGGTTCTCCTGGCGGGCCATGACGAATGCGCCGTCGGGAAGGTCGGGATAGCCCTCGACCACCCGGCGGACCATCTCCCGCACGCAGTCCTCGACGAAGCGCGGGTGTTCGTGCGCCTTGACCACGACCGAGAGCTCGTCGGGACGCTTCATCAGCTCGTAGATCTCCGAGCTCATCGAGGCCTCGACCAGCCGCAGCAGCTCCGGCGCGTCGATCCAGGCCGGCCCGCCCTCGGGGCTGCCGACATGGAGGGTGCCGATGCCGCGCTGGTTGTGGGTGGCGATTGGCACCACGGCGAGGATCCGCTCGATCTCCTCGGCGCCGAAGCCCTGCTCGGCGAGCCGCTCGCGGGCGACCCCGGCGACCATCTCCTGCGCGCAGGGGCAGGCGGTCATGCCCTGGGCCTGGACCCCGGTGAGGGTCCGGGTGCCGCGCTCGGAGTCGACCGCGGTGCCGAAGAGGACGTAGATCTCCTGCGTGCTCCGGCCGCTCTCGGGCGTCGAGACCGTCTCCGGGTAGCGGGCGGTCACCGAGACCTCGGCCCGCAGCCCGCCCTGGCGCTCGCGCACCTTCTGGGCCACGTGGGCGGCCAGCACCTCGGCCTTGAACGCCTCGCCGAGGACGACCTCGTCGATCGCCTCGCCGACGATCTCCTCGAAGCGCGACATGTGCACGCCCGCCTGGCGCGGGTTGAGGTCGACGAAGCACTCGAAGCCGGCGTGGAAGAGGTTCTCGGAGCCGTCGGCCTTGACCCGGATCACCTTCTCGACCCCGGTCACGCCGACCCGCGAGAGGCTCACCTGGGTGGCCGGGACCGAGGCCTGGACGTCGGGGCCGGAGGTGGTGACGGTGCTCTGGGCGGTCATCTGCTTATGCAGGGTAGGCAACCGGGGCGTTCGGTGTTCGCAGAGTGACCAAGTGCCTATACTTCGCCGCGGCTGGAGCTTTGGGGCCGGCCACCCCGGGGATGGGGGAGAGGGAACGCAGCGGAGGAAACGACCATCGAACCGATGGAGACGGTGACCGACGTGATCGACCGCGACGACTCGGCGGAGAATCCGATCGCCGAGATCGAGGAGCTGCGCGGGCTGATCGCGCTGGGCCGCGAGCGGGGCTATCTGACCTTCGAGCAGATCGCCTCCACACTGGAGGAGGTGGAGATCACCAAGGAGCAGGTCTCCCAGCTCCACGCCCACCTGGTCGAGCACGGCATCGACGTGATCGCCGAGGACGGCGTCAGCGCCTACAAAGAGCAGCGCGGCGCCGAGGCCAGCGACCAGCCGAAGAAGGAAGAGCTCGACCTCACCGTCGAGCCGAGCCTCGACTCGCTGCGGCTCTACCTGCGCTCGATCGGCCAGGTGGACCTGCTGACCGCCGCCCAGGAGGTCGAATTGGCGAAACGGATCGAGCGCGGCGACATGCTCGCCAAGCGGCAGATGGTCGAGGCCAACCTGCGCCTCGTCGTCTCGATCGCGAAAGGCTATCTGGGCCGTGGGCTGAGCTTCCTCGACCTGATCCAGGAGGGCTCGCTGGGGCTGATCCGCGCGGTCGAGAAGTTCGACTACCGCCGCGGCTACAAGTTCTCCACCTACGCGACCTGGTGGATCCGCCAGGCGGTGACGCGGGCGATCGCCGACAAGGCGCGGACGATCCGCATCCCCGTCCACATGGTCGAGAAGCTGAACCGGGTCGCCCACGTCGAACGCCAGCTGGTCCAGAAGCTCGGCCGCGAGCCGGAGCCGGCGGAGATCGCCGAAGAGCTGCGCTGGCCGGTCTCCGACGTCCGCGACATCCTCCGCGTCGCCCAGCTGCCGGTCTCGCTGGAGAAACCGGTCGGCGACGAGGACGAATCCGAGCTCGGCGACTTCGTCGCCGACGAAGCGGTCCTGGAGCCGTTCGAGGAAGCCAGCGAGCACATGCAGAAGGAGGGGGTGCGCAAAGCGCTCGACGCCCTGCCCGAACGCGAGCGTCAGGTGATCGAACTGCGCTACGGCCTCTCCGGCACCGAGCCGCTGACCCTCGAGGAAGTCGGCCGGGCCTTCGGCGTAACCCGCGAGCGGATCCGCCAGATCGAGAACAACACGCTGAAGAAGCTGAAGCGCCTGCCAGAGGCGCAGATGCTCCGCGAAGCGTCCTGACGGCCGGAGAGGCCGTCGGGCGGCGCCCTCGATGAAGCCCTGGGCGGAGCGGTCGGCCCGCGTCCGCCCCGGCGACTCTAGTCGGCGACCGGCTCGAGCACGAAGAGCGAGATCGGGCGGTCGGTGCGGGCCTCGTAGTCGTCGAAGCCGGCGTACTGCTCGTTGCACTTGCGCCACAGCGCGGCCCGCTCCTCGCCCTCGGCGACCCGGGCGCGCACCTTCTGGTGGCGGCGGCCCCGCTCGACCTCGGCGCCGGGGTTGGCCTTGAGGTTGAGCGACCAGGCGGGGACCCGGTCGTTGCCGGCGTTGGAGCCGATCACGACCATCCGCTCGCCGTCGGCGAGGTAGACGACCGGGGCGGTGCGCTTCTGGCCGGACTTGCGGCCGGTCGTGGTGAGCAGCAGCACCGGCGCCCTGCCGACCTTGCCCATCAGCCGGCCGCCGCTGGCCCGGTAGAGCGGCACGTTCATCTTCCCCGCCCAGCGCAGCCCCGTCGCGCCCAGGGTCGAGGAGAACTTCGAGTAGAAGCGATCGCTCGGCATCGGCGTAGAGTATTCGGAAGATGCCCGAGCCGCACCCCTTCCGCCGCGCCGCCGAGGCCAAGGACCTCGAGGCGATGACCGAGGTCCTGCGCGAGGACGTCGTCCTCCACAGCCCGGTCCTCTTCCGCGGCTTCGAGGGGCGCGACGTCGCGATCGCCGTGCTCAGCCAGGTGGTCGAGGTGCTGGAGGACTTCCGCTACGTCGACGAGCTGGCCGAGGGCGACGCCGTCTGCCTGCGGTTCAAGGCCAGCGTCGGCGACCGCGAGCTGGAGGGGATCGACTTCCTCGAGCTCGACGCCGACGGCAGGGTCGCCGAGCTGACCGTCTTCATGCGTCCCTTCTCGGCCCTGACCGCCTTCAACGAGCAGATGAAAGCGCGGCTCGAGGCGGCGCAGCGGCAGCCCGGCTCTCCCCTCTAGAATCGACGTCCCGTCATCCTGGGGGAGTGCCCGAGTGGTTAAAGGGGACTGGCTGTAAACCAGTTGGCTCTGCCTACACAGGTTCGAATCCTGTCTCCCCCATTTCAGCTCGCCGTAGGTCCTGTACACGGATCCGACATTGACCACACCCGGGTGGGGCAAAGGTCGGATGCGCGATCGGCGTTCGCGACATTGAGCCCGCTCAGGGGTCGTCAAAGTCGCGAGCGCGTCGCCGCTGCGCCTCGGTCCGCCGGGCTCTGGGTGGCTTGGTTCCCGTGCAAGGCCCTGACGGCTCTGGTCCGCTCGCGGTTCGAAAGCCGTCCGGTTAGGCCCATTTCGCGGTCACGAGGGATTCCCGATCCAGAAGGCATCCACTCCGAGGTGGTCGCCGAGCCGTTCGAGGTGCTGGTCGAAGTGGAGGATGCCGACGCCGGCGTGCTGAGCGGCGGCGACGACGGTGAGGTCGGTGAGCGGGTAGCGGTGGGCGCCGTGGGAGCCGGCGGCGGCCAGCTCGCGCATCAGCGACAGGACCGCACGCTGCACGCTGCGGTCGACCGGAACCTCGCGCAAGGCGTCCAGCGTGCGCTCGACCGCCGCAATCCCGTCGCTCCCCCGCGCGTCGATCATCAGCTCATAGCGGACCGGCCAGCACCACCGCACCTCGCCGCGCTCGATCGCGGCCAGAAGGAGGGTGCGCGCACCGGCATCGCGCCGTGCCTGCATCCAGGCGGACGTATCCACCAGCACCGGGCCGGTGCCGTCCCAGAGGCGGGTCGCCATCAGGACGCGGGCGGCGCGTTGAGTCGATCGACGGCGTCGAGGTCGAGGTCGAACTCGGCGGAGCCCATCGCCTCGAACAGCGCCTCGGCCGCGACGCGGCGGTTGCGCCCCGCCTCCAGCTCTGCCTCGGCTCCCTCGACGGCGAGGCGGCGCAGCAGGGTCGCGTCGGGCTCGCGGGTGCCGGTGGCGGCACGGACGCGCGCCAGCGCCTCGCCCAGCTCGGGGTCCGCGGTCACGGCGATTCGAGGGTGCTTGGAAGGCATCTCCCGCCAAGTGTAGCTCATAGGTGTTACTCCAAAGTGGTCCTGTGGGTCAGGTGCTCGATCATCGCCCGGAACGCGCGGTTCGAAAGCCGTCCGGTCAGGCCCATTGTTAGCTGGGCCGACCCCGAAGGTCCACCGAGATGGCGTCAAGCTCGTCGGTCGAGACGATGTCGGCAAGCCGGCCAAGTCGACTCACAGTTTCACCGAGGCCCGTGGCGCGAATGCGGGCGACGGAGTTGCTGGTGATCGTTCCGCCGCCAAAGGTGCTGGCCGGATCGGCCACCGCTCCTCCTTCCTGTCCGAATCCGATGAACTCAAGCCCTCTGCCGGCAAGCTCGGACAGCTCGATCCCGAGTGCAGCGTGAATGACCGCATCGCCCTCGGCGCCGGCGGCGCCGATGAGCTCTCGCTCGCGCTTTCGATCAGGATCTTCGAAGTACCGGAGCGCGACGAGTTGACGCCAAGAGGCTGCGCGAATTCTTCGAAGGTAGAGGAGGGCGTCATCGACGGAGACCTGCTCGTCAATGGCGACATCGGCGTAGAAGTTCGAGATGAGCCTGCACTTCTTCTCTTCACTGCTTTCAGCCGCCGCTTCGACTACGGACTCGAACAGCGAGCGGGCGCCATCGCTGCGCAGATCGCCGATCTCAGGGCGAACTTCTTGGCCGTTGGCTCGGCGGCTGGCGATCTCGTCGGAGGTGGCTCGAAGGGTTCTGGCGACTCGCTGCTGGGCTCGGGACTCAACGTAGCCGACGAGTGTTTCGCCGACCTCGGCCAGTGCTTGCGCGCTCGCCCCGCCGATCTCCGGACCGAGGGTGGTCGAAAAGGCTCCCTCGAGGGCGGCTGCGCCAACACGGATTCCTGCTCGCACAATCCCCGCTCCCCGTCGGCCAGCCTCCACGAGCGGAGTATGACTCAGCCCCGTTGACGTAAATTGATAGCTACACGAATCGTGTAGATTCGTGTGCATGGCTGCCAATCCGAGACGCGTCAACGTGACGCTCGACGAGAAGCGTGCGAGCAAGCTGGCGAGGCTCGCAGAGCGAACGCATATCCAGGAAGGGACTCTTGCGCGATCGCTGCTCTCGACGGCTCTTGACGATGCCGATCCTGATGCGTCGCGCATCACGGAGATCCTCGATGCGATCCCGGGCGCCTGGGAGCGGACGCAGGAGGGGCTTGCCCAGGCCGCTCGCGGTGAAGGAACGCCGCTCGACGAACTGGCCTGAGTGGCACAGGCAATCGTCACCCCGCGGGCCAAGCGGGACGTGGATGAGGCGATCGCGACGCTCAACCTGCCCGAGGACACCTGGGCGCGCGTCGTCCGGTCGCTGCGGACGCTCGAAACCTTCCCGCTCGCCGGGCCTTTGCTTGACGGGAGATGGGCGCCGGCCAGGTTCGTGCTCGGCCCCTGGTCCTGGATGGTTCTGCTCTACAGCTACGACGAGGCATCGGACTGCGTCCTCATCGTGGCTATGAATGACGCCCAGTCGGCAGCAGCGCCGCGGTCCGCCGGACCCTGAGGGCTTCGACTCGGATGCAGGCTCCTGATGACTTTGGCCAACTCATGGTTCGAAAGCCGTCCGGTTAGGCCCATTCACCTGAACGGTTCTTCGACCGACCGCCGCGTCGCATCCTCGCACACGTATAGATATCCTTTCGTACCGTTTGCGGAGGGTTGATGCGGCCAAGGATCGAGGAGGACGGCTTGAGAGCGGTGGGGTGGGGATCGGGAGTCGCGGTCAGCAGGCTCGTCTTGACGCTGACCTTGGTGGCATCGGGATCGCTGGCGGTCGTGTCGCCGCCAGCCATGGCAAGTGGCGGCGGCCTCAAGCCGAGCCTGGCGCCGGCGATCAGCATCGGGACGCACTACTTCGGCACCACCAACCATGCCGCGAACGACGGCAACTACGAGTACGACTTCTGGAAGCTGCCACCGGTCCTCGCGGCCGACGTCGTGACGCTTGCGTGGAACGACGCGGAAGACCGCAACTTGGCGTGCGTCGCCGTGGGCGTCGACGATTTCAGCTGGGGCGAAAACGAGTGCAACGGCTCGGAGGCGTTCAGCGTCACCGGCAGCGGCAGCGCCCGGTCGAGCATCGAAGTCGGGGCGGCCAACCCGGTCGCCTATCTCGAGTTCTACACCTGCTGCACGGGCGGGCCCTACGACTTCACGGTCGAATCGATCCAGCACGCAATCGGCGTCGGCCTGACGAAAGCGACCGAAATCACCCCCACCTCGGTCCTCACCGGCTCGGCCAACCTCAGCAGCGGTGCGCCGGTGCCCGACGGGATGGCCTTCACGCTGACCGCCGCCTGGATCACTCCGGTCAACAAAGCCTCGCACCAGCGCGCCTACGTGGCCACGAGCAGCGGCGGCCAGTTCGCGTTCCAGCTCGGCCTGCCGGCGGGCGCCCAGGGAAAGAGCGTGTCCTTCACGGTGACCCGCGCCGCCGATCCGCAGTACCTGGCCGCGAGCAGCGCCGCCGTCGAAATTCCGGTGTCGCGCGCCGAACCCGATCGGTGCGCGTTGGCCGGGCGCCGCGCGCGAGCCCTCGCATCGCGTCGCAGGCAGGTCGCACAGCGTGCTCGTGCCGCCCGCGGGCCCAGACGCCGTCGCCTGCACCGCCGGGCCCACCGCTTGGGCCACAAGCTGCGCATTGCCCGTAAGCAGGCGGCTGACGCCTGCGCCGCCCCCTGAGCCTCCCTCGTTTCGGCTCGCTCAGCCGGTCGCGGTGCGGAAGGCGGCGACGAGGTCGGCGAAGAGCTCGGCGGCGCCGTCCGGGTCGGCGCCGAAGGCGGCGTGGGCGACGAAGACGTCGGTGGCGCCGGTGCGCTCGAGGGCGGCCGGCAGGCGGTCGAAGGTGCGGGCGGGGTCGGGGGCGCCGTCGGCGCCTTTGCCCGGGGGGAGGCTGACCCGGACGCGCAGCTCGGCGGGGTCGCGGCCGGCCGCGGCGAAGGCGTCGCGCAGCCGCTCGGCGCCGGTGGCCACCTCGGCCGTCCGGGTCGGCGGGCTGGGGATCCAGCCGTCGGCGTGGTCGACGATGCGGGCGACGTTGGGGGGGTGGAGGTCGCCGCCGACCCAGATCGGGACGCCGCCCTCCTGCCGCGGGCGGGGGGCGCAGTGGACGTCCTCGAAGCGCAGCCGCGACGAAGCGAAGCTGGTCGGGCCGGGCTGCCACAGCGCCCGGCAGGCGGACAGGGCGTCGTCGAGCAGGCGGCCGCGCTCGGCGAAGTCGAGGCCGGCGGCCTCGTACTCCTTGGCGAGCCAGCCGCTGCCGACCCCCAGCTCGAGGCGCCCGCCGGAGAGCTGGTCGAGGGTCGCCGCCATCTTCGCCAGCACCGCCGGGCGCCGCAGCGGCGCGATCAGGATTCCGGTCATCAGCCGCACGCGCTCGGTCCGCCCGGCGAAGGCGGCGAGGGTGACGAGCGGCTCCAGCCACGGGGCCTCGACCCCGCCAGGGAAGGCGCCGTAGGGGTAGCCGCCCAGGTCGCCGCCGAGCGCCACGTGGTCGACCACGGCGACCGCGTCGACGCCGGCCGCGTCGGCCGCCGCGGCGACGTCGAGCAGCCGGCGCCAGTCGCCGTCGGGGACGGAGTCGCCGAAATTGGAGAGGCCGACGATGAGGCGCGGGGGTGTGGTCGGAGCCGTCACGCCGTGGCGCCGCCGTCGACGGTGAGCACGGCACCGGAGACGTGCGACGCCTCCGCGGAGGCGAGGAAGCAGATCGCCTGCGCGACCTGGGCCGGCTGGGCGAGCTCCCCGTTCGGTCCGACCCCGGACTTGGCGATCGACGGGTCCGCCCCGGCGAGCTCGCCGAGCCCGGCCGCCATCGCCGTGGCGACGCCGCCCGGGCAGACCGCGTTGAAGCGCAGCCCGCGCGGGCCGTACTCGAGCGCGAGCGAGCGCGTCAGGTTGACGAGGCCCGCCTTCGAGGCCCCGTAGGCGGCGCTGTAGGCCCAGCCCTCGAGGCCGGCGACCGAGGAGACGCTGACCACGTTGCCGCCGCTGGCCGTCAGGTGGGGGAGGGTGCTGCGGACGAGCAGGAAGGGGGCGCGCAGGTTGACGCCGAGCACCCGGTCCCACTGCTCCGCGGTGACCTGCTCGGAATGCGCGCGCAGGTAGGCGCCGGCGACGTTGACGAGGACGTCGAGGCGGTCGCGCCAGGCGACGCACCGCTCGACGGCCGCGGGGATCGCGGCGGGGTCGGCGAGGTCGCAGGCGATCGCGAGCGCCTCGCCGCCCTCGGCGCGGACCGCCGCGGCGGTCTCCTCGGCTGCTTCGGCACGAACGTCGAGGCAGGCGACGGCTCCGCCGCGCCGTGCGATCATCGCGGCGGTGGCCCGTCCGATCCCCGACCCGGCGCCGGTCACGAGCGCGACCCGGCCGTCGAACCTCGCCGTTTCCTCCGGCGGCGTTTCCATGCCAACAAACCTAGCAAGCGCTTGCTAGTCTGACCGGCGTGGACCTGGAGTACACAGCGGCAGACGAGGCGTTCCGCGCTGAGGTCCGCGAGTGGCTGGCCGTCGACGTGTGCGCCGCCGCCGCGACCGTGGCCGAGCCGCCCTACGAGCTGGCGGACGACCAGGCCCTCTTCCTCTACACGCGCTCGGACACGATTTACGCTGGCTCGAACGAGATCCAGCGCAACATCATCGCCGAGCGGATGCTGGGACTGCCGAGGGGCTGAGCCGTGGAATTCGCCTTCACCGAAGACCAGGAAGCGCTGCGCGAAACGGTCCGCGCCTTCCTCGACCGCCACGCGACCTCGGGCGCGGTGCGGGCGGCGGCGCTCGACGGCGACGGCTTCGCCCGCGAGCCCTGGGGGCGGCTGGTCGGCGAGATGGAGCTGACCGGGCTGGCGATCGACGCCGAGCGCGGCGGCGCCGGTGCCTCCTTCGTCGAGGTCGGGATCGCGCTCGAGGAGCTGGGGCGGACCCTGCTTCCGGTGCCCTACTTGCCGACCGTCGCGGCGGCCGCGATGGCGGCCGGCGCCGCGGCCGGTGGCGCGGTCCAGGAGCGGATCGCGTCGGGGGCGGTGGCTGCGGTCGCGGTCGGCGACCCGGCCGCGCTCGAGGCCGGCGGCGACGGCGACGCGGTCCGGGTCGACGGCACCGCCGCGCACGTTCTCGACGCCGCCCACGCGGACCTCTTCGTCTGCGCTGTCGAGCTGGACGGCGAGCCGGCCCTGGTCGCGGTCGAGCGCGGGGCCGAGGGGGTCGCGGTCGAGCCGTGGACGACCCTCGACCAGACCCGCCGCCAGGGGGAGCTGCGGCTCGCCGGCGCCACCGCGGCGAGGCTGAGCGCCCCCGGGCGCGGCGCGGCCGACGTCGCCCGCGCCCGCGACCTCGTCTCCGTCGCCCTCGCGGTCGAGGCCGTCGGCGCCGCCGCGCGCTGCCTGGAGATCACCGTCGCCTACCTCGGCGAGCGGGTCCAGTTCGGGCGGCCGATCGGCTCCTTCCAGGCGCTCAAGCACCGCTGCGCCGACCTGCTCGCCGGCCTCGAGGCGGCCCGCTCGACGGCCTACTACGCGACCTGGGCCGCCGACGCCGCCCCCGAGGAGCTGCCGGTGCTGGCGCCGCTGGCTCGCGCCGTCTGCAACGACGCCCTGCTCGCCGTCGCCGCCGAGTCGATCCAGATGCACGGCGGCATCGGCTTCACCTGGGAGCACGACGCCCACCTCTACTTCAAGCGCGCCAAGTCGACCGACCTGCTCGGCGGCGGCTCCCGCGCCCAGCGCCGCCTCGTCGCCGCGCGATCCGGCATCCTGGAGCCCTGACCATGACGCTCCGCTGTTCGTTTCCGGCAAATGGCCCCGCAAAGGAACAGCGGAAGTGAGGGGCGGGCGGGTCGTCCTCGTCACCGGCGGCACGCGGGGGATCGGGGCGGCGATCGCCTCGGCCTTCCTCGACGAGGGGGACACGGTCGTCGTCTGCGGGCGCAGCGCTCCCGAGCGCCCGCCCCGCGGTGCGGCGGGGTCGGCGAGCTTCGTCGCGGCCGACGTGCGCGACCCCGAGGCGGCGAGCGGCCTGGTCGAGGCGGTGCTCGACGCGCACGGCCGGCTCGACGTCCTCGTCAACAACGCCGGCGGCACCGCGGCCGTCCCGGCGGCGGAGATCTCGGATCGCAGCGCCGCCGCGGTCGTCGACCTCAACCTCCTCGCCCCCTTCCACCTCGCCCGGCGGGCCAACGCGGCGATGCAGGCGCAGCCGGGCGGCGGCGCGATCGTCAACGTCGGCAGCGTCGGCGCGATGCGCCCCGCCCCCGGCACCGTCCTCTACGCGGCCGCCAAGGCCGGCCTCGAGGTGCTGACCCGGGGGCTGGCGCTCGAGTGGGGCCCGAAGGTGCGGGTCAACCAGGTGACGCCGGGGCTGGTCGAGACCGAGGGCTCGGCCCGTCACTACGGCGGCGAGGCCGGCCTGCGGGCGGTGCGGGAGACGATCCCGGCCGGGCGCATGGCCCGCCCCGGGGACATCGCCGCCGCCTGCGTCCTGCTTGCCGACCCCGCAGCCGCCTTCGTCAGCGGCGCCGAGCTGCGGGTCGACGGCGGCGGCGAGGTGCCCGGCTGGCTGGTCGCGCTGCGCGCCGCCACCGAGGCGGCGGACTCCTGAGCTCCGCTGTTCCTTAGCCGGGCATAGCCCGGCTAAGGAACAGCGGAGCGCCCGGGCGGGGCGGACCCGCTCAGTCGGCGGCCCGCGGCCGGCGGCGCTGGATCCCGGTGATCCCGACGGCGGCGATCAGGACGGCGCCCTGGAACACCTGGGGGGTCCAGTTCGGCGTGCCGGCGAGCAGCAGGCCGACGCTGCCGGTGCCGATCATCAACACCGCGACGACCGTGCCCCAGGGGTTGAAGCGGCCGTGGCGGAACTGGGAGGCGCCGACGAAGGCGGCCGAGAAGGCCGGGATCAGGTACTCAGGCCCGACCGTCGGGTCGGCGGAGCCGATCCGCGAGGCCAGCGCGACGCCGGCGAAGGAGGCGAGGGTCGCCGAGCAGACGAGGGAGATCGTGCGCACCCGCCCGACCCGCAGCCCGACCAGGCGGGAGACCTCGGGGCCGTAGCCGGAGGCGTAGACGTAGCGGCCGAAGACGGTTTGCTCGAGCACGAAGCCCAGGACCAGCATCGCCACCAGCATGTAGAGGACCGGCAGCTGCACGCCGGAGATGCTGGTGCTGGCGATTTCGGTGAAGCTGCCGGAGACCTTGCCGGTGATGATTTCGTCGCTGGAGACGCCGAGGGTGGCGGCGGCGATGATCGCCCCGGTCGCCAGCGTCCCGATGAAGGAGTCGATGTTCATCCGCACCACCACGAGGCTGTTGAACAGCCCGATCGCGACCCCGGCGCAGAGGGTCAGGCCCACCGCGGCGGCGGGCGGCACTCCGAGCGTGTTCAGGCACCAGCCGGCGAAGACGCCGGCGAAGCCGATCACGGAGCCGATCGAGAGGTCGAAGATGCCGGCGGCCAGCGGCATCACGATGCTGAGCGCGGCGAGGCCGGTGATCGCGTACTGGTTGAGGATGCTCTTCGCGGTGCGGTCGGTCGGGAAGAGGTCCGGGACCCAGATCGCGAAGACGATGACGAGGAAGATCCAGACGTAGACGGCGCCGATGTTGCGGAAGCTGAGCGCCCCGAGCCAGTGGGGCAGGCCCTGCGATTCGGCCGCGGTCGGCTGTGCGGCCTGGGCGTCGGCGGACATGCTTGCGATCGTCTCCTCTCCGATTGACGGCACCGGCTCGGCCAACTAGGCTTAGCCAAGCGCTTGCTTGGTAGGCAGCATACCCCGACGACCGACTCGAGGCAAACGATGAGCACCACAACCACCCCGGACCAGCCCCTCGTCCGCATCGAGCACCTCTCGAAGACGTTCCCGGGCCAGCGCGCCCTTGACGACGTCAGCTTCGAGATCGGCCACGACGAGATCCACGCCCTCGTCGGCGAGAACGGTTCCGGCAAGTCGACCCTGATCAAGACCCTCTCCGGCTTCCACCATCCCGACCCCGGCAGCGAGATCGAGATCGACGGCGAGCGCTTCGTCGAGGGGTCGGCCGCCGACGCCCGCCGCCACGGCCTCCGCTTCGTCCACCAGGACCTCGGCCTGATCGGCGAGCTGACCGCGGCCGAGAACGTCGGCCTCACCTCCGGCTTCTCGCTCAAGGCGCCGGCCCGCATCGCCTGGGCCGAGCAGCGCCGCCACACCCGCGAGCTGCTCGCCAGGATCGGCGTCGAGTTCGACGTCGACCGACCGGTCGCGGAGCTGCGGGCGGTCGAGCGCAGCGCCCTGGCGATCGCCAGGGCGATCGACGACAGCCACGGGACGATCTCGCTGCTCGTCCTCGACGAGCCCTCCGCGGCGCTGCCGCCGGCCGAGTGCGAGGCGCTCTTCCGGGTCGTCCGGGAGGTCGTCGCCAAAGGGGTCAGCGTGCTCTACGTGTCCCACCGGCTCGACGAGATCCTCAACCTCGCCTCGCGGGTCACGGTCCTGCGCGACGGCGCCTACCAGGGGACCTTCCCGACCGCGACGATGGACCGCGACCGCCTCGCCGAGCTGATCGTCGGCCAGCAGGTCGAGGTCTCGGCGCCGGTGGCGGCGCCGGCGGCCCGCTCCGGCGCCGTGCTGAGCGTCCGCGGGCTGCGCTGCGAGCCGCTCGCCGGCATCGACTTCGAGGTCTTCCCCGGCGAGGTGATGGGGGTCGCCGGGCTCTCGGGATCCGGCCGCGAGGTGCTCGCCGCGGCGGTCTGCGGCGCCGTTCCGGCGGAGATGGAGCTGACGGTCGGCGACGAGTCGCGCGGCGGCCCGATGGACCCGCTGAGCGCCGAGCGCCTCGGCCTCGCCCTGGTCCTCCCCAACCGCCACCCCGACGCGGCGATCACGAACTTCACGATCGGCGAGAACATCACGCTCGGGCGCCTGCCCGAGTTCGCCCGCGGCGGCCGGGTCCGCCGCCGCCGGGAGCGCGAGGCGGTGATGGAGTGGATCCGGCGGCTGGACATCCGGCCGGCCGACCCCGACCGCCTCTACGGCCTGCTGAGCGGCGGCAACCAGCAGAAGGTGCTGCTGGCGAAGTGGTTCGGGATCGACCCCAAGGTCGTCTTCATGGACGACCCGACCAGCGGCGTCGACATCGGCGCCCGCCACGCGATCTACGACGTGATCCGCGACTACGCCCGGACCGGGGCGGGCTTCGTCGTCTGCTCCTCGGACATGGAGGACTTCGTCGGCGTCTGCGACCGCGTCCTGGTGCTGGTGGAGGGGCGGATCGTCGCCGAGCTGGGCGGCGAGGACGTGCAGGAGAGCAAGCTGCTCGGCGCCGCCACCGCCGCGGCCACGACGCAGGCAGCCTGACCAAGCAATCGCTTGACAGGCGAGCGTCGGGACGGGTAGGCTCACCCGAGCAAGCGCTTGGTTTATAGCGCCGATCACTGTGAGAGGAGAGAGCATGAGGTTTCACTTTGCCTCCGCGCGTTGGTTCTTCGCGATAGGGGTGTGTGCCGTACTCGGGCTGGTGGCTGCCGGTTGCGGTGGGTCCAGCAGCTCCAGCAGCACCAGCAGCAGCTCGGGCGGCGAAGAAGCGTCTTCGACCTTCCCCAACGCGGTCAAGTCGAACGAAGAATTCGAAGAACGCCCGACCAGCATCGGGATCACGACTCCGGTCGGCAAGCCGATCCCGTCTGGCAAGGTCGTCGACTTCATCCAGTGCGGCGTCCCCGCCTGCGCGACCGAGGGGGACATCTTCGAAGAAGCGATGGACCTGCTCGGCTGGAAGCTGAACCGGATCAACGCCGGCAGCACGCCCGAGGAAATCAAAGCCGCTTACCAGAAGGCGATCGGCGACAAGCCCGACGCCGTGCTCGGCTCCGGCTACCCGAAGGTCCTGTTCGAACCGGAGATCGCCCAGCTGAAGAAGCTGAACATCCCGGTCGTCGAGGCGTTCGTCGAGGAAGAAGCCGGCAACGGCGTCACCGCCGTGATCGGCGGCATCGGGACGAGCGAAACCCAGGGCAGGATGATGGCCGACTACGCCCTCGCCAACAGCGAAGACGAAGAAATGGAAGTCGGCGTGATCAACGTCAAGGGCTTCGAAACCGTGACCGCCACGGCCGAAACGGTCGAAAAGGTCATCTCCGAAGAATGCCCGGGCTGCTCCACCAAGCGCCTCGACGCGCCGGTAACCAGCATCGGCTCGGATCTGCCGCAGCGGATCTCGAGCTTCTTCACCGCCAACCCCGGCATCGAATGGGCGACCGTCGGCTACAACGACATGGTCACCGGCCTGCCCACGGCGCTGAAGGGCGCGGGGGTCGAAAACGTGAAGCTGACCACGGTCAACATCAACACCTCGATCGCCCCCTACATGGCGAAGGGCGAATTCCTCCAGGCGACGATGGGGACCAGCTTCCCCGAGGTCTACTGGCGGGTGGTCGACCTGCTGACCCGCGTCTTCACGAACGAACCGTACGAAGAAGACACCAACGACTCGACCCTGCCGTACTGGACGATCACCAAGGCGACGCTGCCGTCGACCAGCGAAGAATTTGCGGTGGTCACCGATTACCAGGAACAGTTCAAGAAGCTCTGGGGCGTCGAATAGGCCCCCAGGGAGCGTCGCACTGACGTCTCTCCCCCCGGGTGCCCCCGACCCGCCGGCGAGCCCGCCGGCGGGTCGGGGCATTTCCTCCTCCGCGGAGGAGGAGCTGCGCCGCCTGCCCCATGCCTACGCGGCGGCGGTCGACCGCCGCGACGTCGAGGCGCTGCTCGCCCTCTTCGCCGCCGACGCGGAGCTGACCGTGGTCCGCGGCGAGGCGGAGCCGGAGCGCTACCGCGGCCACGCCGAGCTGGCCCGCATCCCGCGCCTGCTGGAGCGCTTCGACGCGACCCTGCACGCGGTGCTCTCCCACTCGCTCTCGCTCGGCGAGCGCACGGCTTCGCTCGGCGAGCGCACGGCTGGCGGCGAGGTGGCGATGGCCGCTCACCACCTCAGCCACCGGGAGGGCGGGCGCGAGGCCGACGACCACGTCTTCCTCGGCCGCTACTTCGACCGCTACGCGCTCGGCGAGGACGGCCGCTGGCGCTTCGCCAGCCGGCGCCTGGAGGTCGGCTGGACCGAGCGGCGCCGGGTGCACCTGCCCTGAGCGCAGCCGCCGCGGCGCCCGCCCCGGCGGCGGGGCGGCGCGGGGCGGCCCTAGGCGGCCGGCGCCGCGGCCTCGAACTCGAGCCGGCGGACCGAGCCGGCGCGCAGCCGCTCCGCCTCCTCGGGCTCCCAGCTCGGCGCCGTGCAGACGAACAGCTCGCGGCCGCCGCTGCCGCCGAGCGCCACCGCGTAGGGACTCTCGACCGCCAGCCGCTCGTCGACCTCGCCCGCCGCGGTGACGTGCGCCAGCTCGTCGCCGAACGGCATCGCGACCCAGGCGCCGCCCGCGGCGTCGACGGCGATGCCGTCGGGGAAGCCGCCTTCGAAGGAGGCGAGGGTGCGCCGCTCGGAGAGGCCGCCGTCGGCGCCGACGGCGAACGCGGTCAGCCGGCCGGGGACGGAGCGGGTCTCGGCGACGAGCAGCATGGCGCCGTCCGGCGTCGCCGCGATCCCGTTGGGGAACCAGAGGTCCTCGGCGACGACGCGGGCCGAGCCGTCGGGCTCGACCAGGATCAGGACGGTCGGCAGCGGCGGGTCGGGCGGCACCGAGGCGTCGCCGAAGCTGGTCACGTAGGCGCGGCCCTCGCGGTCGACGAACATGTCGTTGCAGTGCCAGGTGGCGAGCGCGGAGAGGTCGGCGTGCTCGTGCGTCCCGTCCGCCTCGATCCGCAGCAGCCGGCGGTCGTGCATCGAGACCACCAGCGGGCGGCCGTCGGGAAGGAAGCCGAGGCCGGACGGGCACTCGGGGACCGTCGCCACCGTCTCCGGCGCGCCGCCGGGCTCCAGCCGCATGACCGCGTGGCCGTGCATGTCGGAGAACCAGAGCGCGCCGTCATGCCAGCGCACCCCCTCGGGGAACGCGAGCCCTTCGGCGAGCACTTCGAAGCCAGTCGTCATCTCTCCTCCGGGTTTGACGTCGATCCGCGCCGTAGGATATAAACCAAGCGAGCGCTTGGTCAAGGCTCGGAACGACGATGACCGGCACAGCCCCCCTCACCCCCGCCGCCGAGGCGGTCGGACTCGACCTCGGCACCAGGACGGTCTCCTACACCGAGGACGATGCGATCCTCTATGCGCTCGCGGTCGGCGCCGGCGCCGGCGACCTCGACCTGGTCTTCGAGCGCGACCTTCGCGTCCTGCCCGGCTTCGGGCTGACGCTCGGCCTCTGGGCCAGCGACGCGCTCGGCGAGCGCGGCTTCTTCTCCACGTCCAACGCCCTGCACGGCGGCCAGCGGCTGGAGGTGACGGAGCCGCTCCCCCCGGCCGGCGAGTTGGAGCTCGCGGCCCGGGTCGCCGCGGTCCGGGACAAGGGCGCGGCGGCGATCTTCGAGGTCGAGGTCTCCTGCCGCTGCTTCCGCGCCGTCTACTCGATCTTCGCCCCCGGCTGCGGCGGCTGGGGCGGCGAGCGCGGGCCCAGCGCCCGCCGCGACCCCGAGCGCCCGCCGAGCCGGCGCACCGAGGCCGCGACCTCGCGCGAGCAGGCGGTCCTCTACCGGTTGACCGGCGACCGTCACCTGATCCACGTCGATCCCGAGGCGGCGCGGGCGATCGGGCAGCCGCGGCCGATCCTGCACGGCCTCTGCACGCTCGGCTTCGCCCTGCGCGAGCTGGCCGGCCTGTTCGGCCGCCATCCCTGCGACCTGACCGCGATGGAGTGCCGCTTCGCCGCGCCGGTCCTGCCCGGCGACCGGCTCGAGGTGCGCGCCTGGGAGGCGGAGGACGGGGCGGTGCCGTTCGCAGTCGCCAACCCGGAGGCGGTCGCGATCAGCGGCGGGCTGGCGCGCTTCGAGTGAGCGCCCCCGGTCCAGACCTTTCCCAGCCCCGATCGAAGGAGAGCCCGTGCCAGAGGAAGCCGTAGTCGTCGCCGCAGTCCGCACCCCGATCGGCCGCGCCGGCAAGGGCTCGTTCGTCGAGATGCGCTCCGACGACCTCGCCGCGATCGCCGTGCGGGCCGCCCTGGAGGCGGTGCCGGAGGTCGAGCCGGGCGACGTCGAGGACCTGATGATGGGCTGCGGGCAGCCGGCCGCCGAGCAGGGCTTCAACATCGCCCGCGTCGTCGCCGTGCTGGCCGGGATGAGCGAGGTGCCGGGGGTTACGGTCAACCGCTACTGCTCCTCCTCGCTGATGACGGTGAGGATGGCCGCGCACGCGATCCGGGCCGGCGAGGGCGAGTGCTTCGTCGCCGCCGGCACCGAGGCCTGCAGCCGGTTCGTCAAGGGCAACGCCGACCGCGTCCCCGACACCAAGAACCCCCGCTTCGAGGAGGCGATGGCGCGGACCGCGCGCCGCGCCGAGGGCGGCGCCGAGCCCTGGGCCCCGGCCGCCGGACTTCCCGACGTCTACGTCGCCATGGGGGAGACGGCGGAGAACGTGGCCGAGCTGAAGGGGGTGACGCGGGCGGAGATGGACGAGTTCGCGGCGCGCTCCCAGCAGCTCGCCGTGGCCCGCCAGGAGGAAGGTTTCTTCGACGCCGAGATCGTCCCGGTGACGACGCCCGACGGCACCGTCGTCGCGCGCGACGACGGGCCGCGACCCGGCACCACGGCAGAGCGGCTGGCCGAGCTGAAGCCGGTCTTCCGCCCCGACGGCCGCGTCACCGCCGGCAACGCCTGCCCGCTCAACGACGGCGCCGCCGCGGTCGTCGTCACCAGCGCCTCCTTCGCCGCCGAGCGGGGGATCGAGCCGCTGGCCCGGATCGTCGCCAGCGGCGTCTCCGCGCTCGACCCGGAGATCATGGGCCTGGGCCCGGTCGAGGCCAGCCGCGCGGCGCTGCGGCGGGCGGGGATGACGATCGGCGACGTCGACCTGGTCGAGATCAACGAGGCCTTCGCCGCCCAGGTGATCCCCAGCGCCCGCGAGCTCGGCGTCGAGCTGGACAGGCTCAACGTCAACGGCGGCGCGATCGCCCTCGGCCACCCGTTCGGGATGACCGGCGCCCGCATCCTCACCACGCTGCTCAACGGCCTTCGCGCGCGCGACGAGACGATCGGCCTGGAGACGATGTGCGTCGGCGGCGGCCAGGGCATGGCCCTGGTCGTCGAGCGCCTCAGCTGACCCAGCTCGCGGCGGCGGCGCGGTCGCGCAGCTCGCGCTTCAGGACCTTGCCGGCGGCGTTGTGGGGGAGCTCGTCGGCGAAGACGACCCGGCGGGGGACCTTGAAGTTGGCGAGGCGCTCGCGGCAGGCGGCGACCACCGCCTCCTCGCTGAGGCCGTGGCCCGGCCGTGCGACGACGTAGGCGAGGCCGACTTCGCCCATCCGCTCGTCGGGGGCGCCGACCACGGCGCACTCGATCACCTCGTCGAGGCCGAGGATCGCGTTCTCGACCTCGGCCGGGTAGACGTTGAAGCCGCCGACCGTGAGCATGTCCTTGAGCCGGTCGGTGATCGTCAGGTAGCCGCGCTCGTCGAGGTGGCCGACGTCGCCGGTGTGGAACCAGCCGTCGGGCTCGATCGCCGCCCGGGTCGCCTCCGGGTCGTCGAGGTAGCCGAGCATCACGTTCGGGCCGCGCAGCTGGATCTCCCCCTCCTCGCCCGGCGGCAGCGGCTTGCCCGCCGCGTCGGCGATCCGGATCTCGAAGTCGGCGGTGGCGCAGCCCGAGGTGTGGGAGATCGTCTCGGCGTCGTCGCCGCTGCGGCACATCGTCACCACCACCGCCTCGGTCAGTCCGTAGCCGGTGAGGACCAGCTTGAAGTGAAGGTCGCGCCACATCCGCTCGACCAGCGCCACCGGCACGGTCGCCGAGCCGGTTACGGCGAGGCGCAGCGAGCTGAGGTCGCGACTCTCGCGCTCGGGGAAGGCGAGCAGGCTCTGGAAGATCGTCGGCGGCCCCGGCAGGATCGTCACCCGCTCGCGCTCGACGGTGTCGACGATGTCGTCGAGGTCGAAGGTCAGCTGCGGGACGATCGTCGCCCCGCGCAGCAGGCAGACGACCCAGCCGGCCTTGTAGCCGAAGGTGTGGAAGAAGGGGGCGATGATCATGTAGACGTCGTCCTCGTTGACCTCCGTCCGCTCGGCCCAGGCGACGGCATTGGCAATCGTCTGCCGGTGCGAAGACAGCGCCCCCTTCGGGCGGCCGGTCGTCCCCGAGGTGAAGAGGACGTCGGCGATGTCCTCGGCGACGACGGTGGCGCGCCGGGCGGCCGCGGTCGCGGCGTCGACCGCGTCCCCCGCGGCCAGGAACTCATCCCAGGTGGCGACCCCGGGCTCGGCCTCGCTGCCGCCCTCGATCGGGACCAGCACGGCGAGCCGCAGGGCGGGCAGGTCGGCGACCGGGCCGGCCTCCCCGGTGCCGCCCGCGCCGCGCAGCACCTCCAGGTAGCGGTTGCCGAGGAACCCGTCGGGGCAGAAGAGCACGCGCGCCGCGGTGCGCTCGAGGATGTCGAGCGCTTCCTCGCGGGTGAAGCGCGTGTTGAGGGTGACCAGGGCGGCGCCGGCGGCGTGCGTGGCGAGGGCTGCGACGATCCAGTGCAGGGTGTTGGGCGACCAGACGCAGACCCGGTCGCCGGTCTCGACCCCGCTGGCGATCAGTGCCCGCTCGGCGCGCTCGACCAGCTCGGCCAGCTCGGCGTAGGAGAGGCGCACGCCGCCGTCGACGATCGCGGTCCGCTCGGGGAAGCGCCGTGCCGAGTCCTCGAGCAGGCGCGGAAGGGTCTCTGGAAGGCTGGTCATCACTCTCTCCTCGTCGAAAACCAAGCAGTTGCTTGGTTAGCCTAGCGGAGCCGTCCGTCCGAGGCGACAAGCTTTGCGCGGGATGCCGAGGACGAAGAACGCCGCCGCGAAGGGAGAGGCAGTCCGCCGGGGCGAGCTGTTGGCGATCGCCGCCGACCTGTTCGCCGAGCGCGGCTACGTCGCGACCACGGTGCGCGACATCGCCGACGCGGCGGGGATCCTCTCGGGCAGCCTGTACCACCACTTCGACTCCAAGGAGTCGATGATCGACGCGATCCTCTCGACCTTCATCGAGGAGACGCTGGACGGCTACGAAGCGGTGGTCGCCGAGGGCGGCGGGCCCAGGGAGACCTTCGAGGGCCTGGTCCGTGCCTCGCTGGGGGCGATGGTCGAGTCCCGCTCGGCGATCCTGATCTACCAGAACGAGGCTCGCTACCTGGCGGTGGAGCCCCGCTTCTCCTATCTCGCCGACGCCCACCGCAAGTTCGAGAAGATCTGGACCGAGGTGCTGAAGGGCGGCGTCAAGAGCGGCGAGTTCCGCGAGAGCATCGACCCGAAGCTGGTCTACCGCCTGGTCCGCGACACCGTCTGGACCGCTCCCCGCTGGTACCGGCCGGGCGGCCCGCTGAAGCCGGAGCGGATCATCGAGCAGTACGTCGCGGTGCTGGTCGACGGCGTCGCGCGGCATTAGCCGGCGAGGAGGGCCCGGGCGCGCCCGGGCGTCGCGACCAGGCTCTCCGGGTCGGACCACCGCGGCGCAGGCGGCGGGGTCGAGCCCGGCTCCGGGGGCGAGCTCCAGGCAGCGTGCGAAGGCGAAGGCGTTGTAGGCGCCGACCGCGTTGTTGAGCAGCCTGGCGACGGTGGCGTCGCCGAAGCGGGGGAAGCGGAAGCAGCGGGCCGCGATCGCGCGCTCCTCCACGAATGTACCAAGCGCTTGATAGGTTTATGCGCCGAGGAGCCCGTGAGCGCGTCGCCATACCCCAACCGCATCGGCCCCGAGCGGGCCGCGGAGTACCGCCGCCGCGGTTGGTGGTCGGACCTGACGCTGGCCGACCACGTCGCCCGCCACGCTGCCGAGCGGGGCGACCGCCCGGCGTTCCTCGCCCCGCCCGCCCGCCTCACCTGGGCCGAGTACGACGCCTGCTCGAGCCGGCTCGCCGGCGCCCTGCTCGAGCTCGGCCTCGGGGCCGGCGGGCGGGTGGCGATCCAGCTTCCCGATGCGATCACCGTCCACGTCGCCCTGCTCGCCTGCGAGAAGGCGGGTGCGGTGGCGGTCGGGATCGGCGCCCGCGCCGGGGAGCGTGAGCTCCGCCACCTGCTCGGCAAGACCGGCGCGGCCGCCCTGGTCACCCACGACCGCCACCGCGACCGCGACACCGCCGAGCAGTTCGCCGAGCTGCGCGGCGAGGTCGGCTCGCTGCGCCACCACCTCGTCGTCCCCCGCTTCGAGCTCGACGCCGCCGCGGCGATCGGGGTCGGCGGCGTCGCCTCCGACCCCGCGCCCGCGCCGCGCGAGCGCCGCGTCGGCCCCGACGAGCTCTGGATGGTCAACTCGACTTCGGGCACGACCGGGCTGCCGAAGTGCGTGATGCACTCGCAGAACCGCTGGCACTACTTCCACCACGCCGCCGCCGAGGTCGGCGAGTTGAGCGAGGAGGACGTGATCCTCGGCGCCGTCCCGGTCCCCTTCGGCTTCGGCCAGTGGAGCTCGCACTTCACCCCGTGCTACCTCGGCGTCCCGACCGTGGTGATGGAGCGCTTCAGCGCCGCCCGCACCCTGGAGCTGATCGAGAGCGAGCGAGCGACCGTCCTCTGCGCGGTCTCGACCCAGTTCCGGATGCTGCTCGCCGACCCGGAGATCGAGCGGCGCGACCTCTCCTCGCTGCGGCTGATGTTCACCGGCGGCGAGGCGATCCCCTACGGGCCGGCGCGCGACTTCGAGCGGCGGACCGGCGCCTCGATCCTCAACTTCTACGGCTCCAACGAGAGCGGCTTCGCCACCGCCACCCGGCTCGGCGACCCGCCCGAGCGCCGCCTGCGCACCGCCGGCCGCACCCTGCCCGGGACCGAGCTGCGCCTCTACGACGAGCGCGGGGCGGTCGCCTCGGGTCGCCGCGGCCAGCCCGGCAGCCGCGGCCCCGCGGTCTGCCTCGGCTACCTCGACGACCCCGCCGCCAACGCCGAGCTGTTCACCGACGACGGGTTCGTCCTCCACGCCGACCTCGCCGAGCTCGACGAGGAGGGCTACCTGAGGGTGGTCGGCCGCAAGTCCGACATCATCATCCGCGGCGGCAAGAACATCAGCGCCGCGCAGGTGGAGGAGGAGGTCTCCGCCCACCCGAGGGTGGCGCTGGCGGCGGCGGTGGCGATGCCCGACCCGGTCTTCGGCGAGCGCGTCTGCGTCTACCTGGAGCTGCGCGACGGCGGTGAGATGGACCTGGCGGAGCTGGTCGACTTCCTGCTCGCCCGCGGGAGCTCGAAGGAGAACCTGCCGGAGCGGGCCGAGGTGGTCGAGCGGATTCCCCGCTCCTCCGGCGGCAAGGTCGCCAAGGGCGAGCTGCGAGAGGCTGCCAAGCAGTTGCTTGGGTAGGGTAGGGAGAGCGATGGCCAAGACGAGGAAGCGCACCAAGGGAGAGGCCGTCCGCCAGGCAGAGCTGCTGCAGATCGCCGCCGACCTGTTCGCCGAGCGCGGCTACGTCGCGACCACGGTGCGCGACATCGCCGACGCGGCGGGGATCCTCTCGGGCAGCCTCTACCACCACTTCGACTCCAAGGAGTCGATGATCGACGCGATCCTCTCGACCTTCATCGAGGAGACGCTGTCCGACTACGAGACCGTCCTCGCCGAGGAGCACGGCCCCCGGGAGACCTTCGAAGGGCTCGTCGCCGTCTCGCTGGGGGCGATGGTCGATTCCCGCTCGGCGATCCTGATCTACCAGAACGAGGCTCGCTATCTGGCCGCCGAACCGCGCTTCTCCTACCTGCGCGACGCCCATCGCAAGTTCGAGAAGATCTGGACCGACGTCCTCGAGCAGGGCATCGAGAGCGGCGAGTTCCGCGAGAGCATCGACCCGAAGCTGGTCTACCGCCTGGTCCGCGACACCGTCTGGACCGCCCCGCGCTGGTACCGGCCGGGCGGCCCGCTGAAGCCGGAGCGGATCCGCGAGCAGTACGTCGCCGTGCTGGTCGACGGCGTCGCGCGGCACTGAGCGCCGAGCTCGCCCGGGGCTCGTGCCGCGGAGCTCCGAGCCCGGGGCTCAGGCCGCGGCGCTCCTCGCCAGGGCTCGGGCCGCGGGCGCTCCCCGGCCGTGACCTATTCCCAGCTCCGGGAGCGTGGCCGAGGTTTTGCCCCCTATAGAGGGCAAAACCTCGGCCACGAGGAAGCTTCCGTCCCTTGGAGCATCTCCCGATTCTCGGGAGCTGCCTCACCTCGGGAAGCTGGGATGCGATTCGTGGGGAGGGGTGGGGGTGTCCCTCTCGCGCAGCGGCGTCCTCCTTTTCGCTCAAGAGCTCAATCTCGGACGGCCGTTGTTCTCCCCAGCGAAAAACCCAGCAAGCGAGAGGGACACCCCCACCCCTCCCCGCCAACCCTCGTCCCGAGCCGAGCCCCCTACAGCGCGACCCGCAGCCTACCGCTGCGAATCGCGCATGCTGCGGGCGTCGTGCCCGGCCAGGTGGTCACCGCCGGCCTCGGCGTTGTGGGCGTGGGCGACGTGGTGGAGGCCGAAGGCCGCGTCCATCCCCGCCCGCATCCCCATCAGGTCCTCGGCCTGGTTGACCGCCATCTTGGTCAGCGCCAGGCCGAGCCGCGGCATCTTGGCGATCCGCTCGCTCATCTCCAGGGTCTCGGACTCGAGCTCCCCGCGGGGGACGACCCGGTTGACCATGCCCAGCTGCAGCGCCCGCTCGGCGCCGACCTTCTCGCCGAGGAAGAGGAACTCCTTGGCGAAGCGCGGCCCCATCACCCAGGGGTGGGCGAAGTACTCGACCCCGGGGATGCCCATCCGCACCACCGGGTCGGCGAAGAAGGCGTCGTCGGCGGCGACGATCAGGTCGCAGGACCAGGCCAGCATCAGGGCGCCGGCGACGCAGGCCCCCTGAACCGAGGCGATCGTCGGCTTCGGCAGCTCGCGCCAGCGCCGGCACATCCCGAGGTAGACCTCCGACTCGCGCGCCATCCTGCCCTCGGCGCCGGGCTGGCCGACGTGGTCCCACCAGAGGCTGGCGCGGCGGGGGAAGAAGGCGTCGACGTCGCGGCCGGGGCTGCCGATGTCGTGGCCGGCGGAGAAGTGGTCGCCGGCCCCGGCGAGGACGATCGCCTTCACCTCGTCGTCGGCCGCGGCGGCGGCGAAGGCGTCGTCCAGCGCGTAGGTCATCGCCGAGTTCTGCGCGTTGCGGTACTGCGGCCGGTTCATCCTCACGATCTCGACCGCCCCGCGCCGCTCCGTCACCACCACCTGCTCCTGCGTCTCGCTCATCTCACTCCTCCAGTTGCTGTTCCACTGTGCCTTTGCCGGGATATGCCCCGCTAAGGAACAGGGGAAGCTGAATCGAGTCCCAGCGCGGCGCCGACTCGCGCCCGCTGCCATTCCGCATCGCCCCACGTGCGGGCGCTGGCCCAGACGCGCATGGCGAAGAGGTGAAGGTCGTACTCGGTCGTGTAGGCGATCGCGCCGTGCACCTGCAGGGCGGTGCCGGCGACCCGCTCGGCCGCCTCGGAGGCGAGCGCCTTGGCCATCGCCACGTCGCGGGACGCCTCGGCGGCGCCCCGGTCCAGAGACCAGGCGGCGCGCAGCACCGCGGGGGCGGCGAACTCGAGGCCGAGCAGCGCCGTCGCCAGCTGGTGCTTGACCGCCTGGAAGGTCCCGATCGGCACCCCGAACTGGCGGCGCTCCTTGACGTACTCGGTGCTGAGCGCCAGCAGGGTGCGGCTGAGGCCGATCAGCTGCGCCGCAGTGCCGAGCGCGCCGCGCTCCCAGGCGGCCGCCGCGGCGGCGGGGGAGAGGTCGAGGGCGCGACCGGCGCCGGGATCGGCGAGGCGCCCGAGGGCGCGGGCGCCGTCGATCGACTCGACCGGCTCGGCGGCCTCCGGGTCGGCGAGGCGGACCGGCGCCCCCGGCGCGTCGCCGAGCAGCAGCACGTCGGCGCGGCCGGCGTGGGGGAGGAGGCCCGAGCCGTCGAGGGCGGCCGCGACCAGCGCCTCACCGCCGACCAGGCGCCCGAGCAGCCCGTCCGGGTCGCCCGCCTCGGCCAGCAGCGGCGCCGCGACGAAGGCGGTCTCGACGATCGGCAGCGGCAGCGCAACCCGGCCGGCCTCCTCCATCAGCGGCACCACGTCGCAGGCGCCGAGCCCGAGCCCGCCGGCCGCCTCGGGAACGGCGGCGCCGAGCACGCCCATCTCCGCCAGCTTCGCCCAGACGGCGGCGACGCGGTCGGGGTCGGCGGCCTCGCCGGGCCAGCCGGCGCGGACGACTGCGGGCGTGCACTCGCGGACCAGCAGCTCGCGCACGGCCTCGCGCAGCGCCGCCTGGTCGTCGGTCAGGGCGAATCGCATCGGGACCTCACTTCCGGGGCAGGCCGAGCACCCGCTCGGCGACGATGTTGCGCTGGATCTCGTTGGTGCCGGCGTAGATCGGGCCGGCCAGGGCGAAGAGGAAGCCGCGGCTCCAGGGGCCGTCGAGCTCGGCCTCCGGGCCGAGCAGGTCCAGGGCCGTCTCCTGCAGGCGGATGTCCAGCTCCGACCAGAACAGCTTGTTGAGGCTCGACTCGGCGCCCGGCGAGCCGCCGCCGGCGATCTTCGTCACCTGCTGCAGGGTGAAGAGCTGGTAGGCCTCGGCGTCGATCCAGGCGCTGGTGACGCGGTCGCGCCGCGCCGCGGTCGCCGCCTCCGGCCGCTCCTTCGCCAGCTCGACCAGGCGCTCGGCGGCGGAGAGGAAGCGGCCCGGCGACCGCAGCGTCAAACCGCGCTCGGAGCCGGTCGTGGCCATCGCCACCCGCCAGCCCTCGCCGACCTCGCCGATGGCCGCGTCGTCGGGGACGAAGGCGTCCTCGAGGAAGACCTCGGCGAAGCCCTCGTCGCCGTCGAGCCGCTCGAAGCCGCGCACCGTGACGCCCTCGGCGTCGAGCGGGACCATGAAGTAGGTGAGGCCGCGGTGGCGCTCGCTCTCGGGGTCGGTGCGGAAGAGGCCGAACATGTGGGTGCAGAAGGCGCCGCGCGTGGTCCAGGTCTTCTGCCCCGCCAGCCGCCAGCCGCCGGCCGCCTCGTCGCGCACGGCGCGGCTCTTGGTCGCCGCCAGGTCGCTGCCGGCGCCCGGCTCCGACCAGCCCTGGCACCAGAGGTCCTCGGCCGCGGCCATCCGCGGCAGCACCCGGTCCTGCTGCTCGCGGGTGCCGAAATCGAACAGGGTCGGGGCGAGCAGGAAGATCCCGTTCTGGGTGACCCGCATCGGCGCCCCGGCCCGGTAGTACTCCTCCTCGAAGATCAGCCACTCCCACAGCGAGGCGTCGCGGCCGCCGTAGGCCTCGGGCCAGGAGACGACCGCCCAGCCCGCCTCGAACAGCCGCTTCTCCCACTCCAGGTGCTGGGCGAAGCCGGCGGCGGTGTCGCCGGAGGCGAGCCCGTGCGGGACGTTGGCCTCGAGCCACTCGCGCGCCTCGGCGCGGAAGGCCTCCTCGGCCTCGGAGTAGGTCAGGTCCACCGGCTCAGCCCTCCTTGCCGAACTCGTCGCGGACCTTGTCGGCGACGCCACTGAGGTTGAGCTCGAAGGTGAAGCCCTGCTCGTAGCGGTAGCTGCGCCGCACGTCCCAGAGGTCGATCCCGTTCAGCGACTCCTTGGCGGCGCGGATCACGGTCGGGTCCTTGGCGGCGATCTCGCCCGCCACCGCCAGCGCCGCCCCGCGCAGCTCGGCGGCCGGGACGACCCGCAGGACCGAGCCGAAGGCGTGCAGCTCGGCGGCGCTCGCGGTCGCCGACGTGTACATCATCGCCCGCGCCTTGTGCTGGGGGACGAGGCGCGAGAGGTGGGTGGCGGCGCCGAGCGCGCCGCGGTCGACCTCGGGCAGGCCGAAGGTCGCGTCCTCGCTGGCGACGATCACGTCGGCGTTGCCGGTCAGGCCGATGCCGCCGCCGAGGCAGAAGCCGTTGACCGCGGCGATCACCGGCACCTCGCACTCATAGACGGCGGCGAAGGCCTCGAAGCAGCCGCGGTTGGCGCCGATCAGCGCCGGCTGGCCCTCGCGCTGGATCTCTTTGATGTCGACGCCGGCGTTGAAGCCGCGCCCCTCGGCGCGCAGGACGACGACCCGCACCTCGCGGTCCTCGCCCAGCTCGCGCAGCGTCCGGGCCAGCTCGAACCAGCCGGCGACCGGCAGCGCGTTGACCGGCGGGTAGTCGACGACGACCTCGGCGATGCCGTTGTCGCCGGTGCTCGCGGTGATGCTCATGCGGTCCTCCTCATGGGTGCTGGCTGCTGACGGACACGACCTCGCCGGTCATGTAGGACGCGTAGTCGCTGGCGAGGAAGACGATCGTGGTGGCGACCTCCCAGGGCTCGGCGGCGCGGCCGAAGGCCTCGCGCGCGGACAGCTCGGCGAGCAGCTCGGGGGTGGTCGTCTTTTCGAGGAAGGGGTGCATGGCGATGCTCGGGGCGACCGCGTTGACGCGGACGCCGCTGCCGGCGACGTCCATCGCGGCGCAGCGGGTCAGCGCCATCACCCCGGCCTTGGCGGCGGCGTAGTGGGCCTGGCCGGCCTGGGCGCGCCAGCCGATCACCGAGGCGTTGTTGACGATCGCGCCGCGGCCGCGCTCGACCATGTGGCGCAGCGCCGCGCGGGTGCAGCGGAAGGTCCCGTTGAGGGTGACGTCGAGGACCCGCAGCCATTCCTCGTCGCTCATCTCGACCAGGCTCGCTTCGCCGCCGAGGCCGGCGTTGTTGACCAGCACGTCGATCCCGCCGAGCTCCGCCGCGGCGGTGTCGACCAGGCTCTGGACCTGCTCCTCGACCGTGACGTCGCAGGGGATCGCCAGCGGCGCGGCGCCGGTCTGCTCGCCGATCCGCTCGGCCGCCTCGGCCAGCCGCCGCTCGTGCCGGTCGCTGATCGCCACCCGGGCGCCCTCCTCGGCGCAGCGCAGCGCCGTGGCGAAGCCGATGCCGGTCCCGGCGGCGGCGGTGACGAGGGCGGTCTTGCCGGCGAGCAGCTGGTGCCCGGGGGCGGCGGCGGGGCCTGCTCAGACACGGGGCACATGGTGGCAGCAGGCGGCGCCCGCGGGGCACGCTGGGACGATTGAGGAGAGGTCTCGGCTCGACATAGTTGCCAGGCTATCTAACCTAGCAAGCGCTTGCTAGAGAAACGAAGAGAGAGGAGCAGCGAATGACGGACGATCCGAAGCCAGCCGGAAGCGAGGAGGGCGGCGACCTCAGTGGGCGCACCGCCCTCGTAACCGGCGCCGCCAGCGACATCGGCATAGCCGTCTGCGAGGCGCTCCTCGCCCGCGGCGCCCGCGTCCGCGCCACCGACCTCCCCGGCGACCGTCTCGACCGCCTCGCCTCCTCTTCCGCTGTTCCTTTGCCGGGTATAGCCCGGCAAAGGAACAGCGGAGCGGGGGTGGAGACGGTCGAGACCGATCTCACCGACCCGGAGGCCGTCGCCGCGCTCGGCGCCGAGCCGGTCGACGTGCTTGCCGCGGTCGCCGGGCTGCCGGTGGTCGAGCGCTTCGCCGAGAGCGACCCGGCCGGCTGGGACCTGCTCTGGCAGGTCAACCTGCGGGCGCCGATGCTGGTCACCAAAGCCGTCGTCCCCGGGATGGCCGAGCGGGGCTGGGGGAGGCTGGTCTACGTCTCCTCCGACAGCGCCCGCGCCGGCGCCGGCGGCGAGGCGGTCTACGCCGCGACCAAGGCCGGCCTGCTCGGCTTCGCCAAGTCGGTGGCCCGCGAAGTCGCCGCCGCCGGGGTGACCGCCAACGTGGTCTGCCCGGGGCCGATCGACACCGAGCGCTCGCGGGCGATCCTCGCGGGACGGCCGAAGCTGCTCGAGGGCCTGCTGCGGGCGATCCCGGCCCGGGCGCTGGGCGCGCCCGCCGACGTCGCCGCCGCGGTCGCCTACCTCTGCTCGCCGCAGGCCGGCTACGTCACCGGCCAGACGCTCAGCGTCAACGGTGGCATCACGATGGCCTGAGGCGTTAGGCTTCGTATCAAGCAAATGCTTGGTTAACTGGGACTGAGGAGGTCGCGCGGTGAGCGAGGACGCACGGATGCAGCTGGTCGACGCCCACATCCATCTCTGGGACCTCTCGTCCCACGGCTGGTACCCGGCGATGCAGGACCCCGAGGCGGCCAGGGCCTTCGCCAGCCTCGGCGACGTCACCCGCATGGCCCGCGACTTCCTGGTCCCCGAGCTGCGCCAGGAGACCGCCGCGGTTGACCTGCTCGGCGTCGTCCACGTCAGCGCCGCCAGCGCCCCCCGCGCCCACCTCGACGAGGCGCGCTGGCTCGACGGCGTCCTCGAGGAGCTGGGGCTGCCGGCGGCGGCGATCGGCGCGGTCGAAGCGACGCAGTCGCGGGCCCAGCTGGAGGCCGACCTCGACGCCCAGGGCGAGAGCCCGCGCTTCCGCGGCGCCCGCGTCCTCGCCGGGCTCGACCCGGCCTCCGCCGCCGCCGCGGACCTCTGCACGCTGCTCGACGAGCGCGGGCTCGTCTTCGACCTCGTCGCCCAGCCCGCCGCGATCCCCGCCTTCCGCGCCCTCCTGGACCGCTTCCCAGACCTTCAGGTGGTCCTCGAGCACGCCGGCTGGCCGGAAGGGACCGGCAGCGAGGACGCCGCCCGCTGGCGCGCGGCGATCGCCGGCCTCGCCGAGCTCCCCAACCTCAGCTGCAAGGTCTCCGGCCTCGGGATGGCGACCCACGACATCGGCGCGGCGGCGCTGCGCCCCTGGGTCGAGGGCTGCCTGGAGGCGTTCGGCCCGGGGCGCTGCATCTTCGGCGGCAACTTCCCGGTCGACGCGATGTACGGTGGCTACGCGGAGCTGGTGGCCTCCGTCGACGCTGCCGCGGCCGGGCTCTCCGAGCCCGAGCGACGCGCCCTCTTCGTCGAGAACGCCCGCCGCGTCTACCGGATCTGACCGCGGTGATCTCCGCCCTCGGGGACCGCGTCCCCTCGGTCGACCCGAGCGCCTGGGTCCATCCGGCGGCGACGGTCGTCGGCGACGTCGAGATCGGCCCGCGCAGCAGCGTCTGGCCGGGCGCGGTGCTGCGCGGGGACTTCGGCTCGATCCGGGTCGGGGAGGCGACCAGCATCCAGGACAACGCGGTGATCCACGCCGCCCCGCGCAGCCCGACGGTGATCGGCAGCGAATGCGTGATCGCCCACCTCGCCTTCGTCGAGACGGCGGTCGTCGAGGACCTCTGCCTGGTCGGCGTCGGCGCGATCGTCCTGCCCGGCGCCCGCCTGCGCCGCGGCGCGGTCGCCGCCGCGGGCGCCGTCCTGGCGCGGGGCCTGGAGGTGCCGAGCGGGCACCGGGCGATGGGGGTGCCGGCCACCGTCCTCGCCAGCGACCACCCCGACGTCGACTACATCGCCAACGGGGCGGCGCGCTACGCGGAGATGGCCGCGCGCTTCGCCGCCGCGGGGATCGGCGGAGCCGGCGCTCCACCGCTTGACTTGCCCGCGGATGCAATCTAGGCTGGTTCTTAACCAAGCGCTTGCTTGATAGATTCGTCAGACGATGAACCCCGCCGTCCCCACCGACAAGCAGATGACCGAGGAGCAGGTCGTCGCCGAGCTGCGCTCGGGGATGACGATCGGGATCGGCGGCTGGGGCTCGCGGCGCAAGCCGATGTCCCTGGTGCGGGCGCTGCTGCGCTCCGACCTCACCGACCTCACCGTGGTCTCCTACGGCGGCCCCGACGTCGGTCTGCTCTGCGCGGCCGGCAAGGTCCGCACCCTCGTCTACGGCTTCGTCTCGCTCGACACGATCCCGCTCGACCCGCACTTCCGCGCCGCCCGCGAGGCGGGCGAGGTCGAGTCGGTCGAGTACGACGAGGGGATGCTCTACCTCGGGCTCTACGCCGCCGCCTGTCGCGTCCCCTTCCTGCCGACCCGGGTCGGGCTCGGCTCCGACGTGATGCGGGTCAACCCCGGCCTGCGCACCGTCGTCTCCCCCTACGACGGCGAGGAGCTGGTGGCGATGCCGGCGCTGCGGCTCGACGCCGCCCTCGTCCACCTCAACCGCGCCGACGCCCAGGGCAATGCCCAGTTCCTCGGCCCCGACATCTACTTCGACGACCTCTTCTGCCAGGCGGCCGAGCGCGCCTACCTCTCCTGCGAGCGGGTCGTGCCGACCGCGGAGATGGCCGCCGCGGCCCACCCCGCCACGATGCGGATCAACCGCGGCATGGTCAGCGGCGTGGTCGAGGCCCCAAACGGCGCCCACTTCACCTCCTGCATCCCCGATTACGGGCGCGACGAGGCCTTCCAGCGCGCCTACGTCGACGCCGCCCGCGACCCCGACCGCTGGGCCGCCTTCCGCGCCCGCTACCTCGAGGTGGACGAGGCCGGCTACCAGGCCGCGGTCGCCGCGACGGAGGTCCCGGCGTGAGCGAGGCCACCCGGGCCGAGGTCTGCGTCGTCGCCTGCGCCGACGCCTGGCGGGACGCCGGGGAGATCCTCGTCAGCCCGATCGGGGTCGTGCCCGCGGTCGGCGCCCGGCTCGCCCGGGCCACCTTCGCGCCGCAGCTGCTGCTCTCCGACGGGGAGGCGATGCTGGCCGCCGGCGTCTGGCCCTACGGCGAGGCGCCGCCGGCGATCGAGGGCTGGGTCCCCTACAGGAGCGTCTTCGACCTCCTCTGGCGGGGCCGGCGGCACGTCATGATGATGCCGAGTCAGATCGATCGCTACGGCAACGCGAACATCTCCGCCATCGGCGCCGACTACCAGCGCCCCGACGTCCAGCTCCTGGGCGTGCGCGGCGCGCCGGGGAACACCGTGAACCACCCGACCAGCTACTGGCTGCCGCGCCACAGCGCCCGCGCCTTCGTCCCCCGGGTCGACATGGTCTCGGGGGTCGGCTACGACGCCGCCGCCGCCGCCGGCCCCGAGGCGCAGCGCTACCACGACCTGCGCCGGGTCGTCACCAACCTCGCGGTGCTCGACTTCGGCGGCCCCGACCACGCGATGCGGCTGGCCTCGGTGCACCCCGGCGTCAGCCGCGCCGAGGTCGAGGCGGCGACCGGGTTCGAGCTGGCGGGAGAGGGCGAGCCGCCGCAGACGCGGGTCCCGGATGAGGAGGAGCTGCGCCTGATCCGAGAGGAGATCGACCCGACCGGCGCGCGCGAGCGGGAGGTGGCGCGATGAGCGACCCGCAGCCGCAGTTGCGGACCCGCCTCTGCGACCTGCTCGGCGTCCGCCACCCGGTCGTGCAGACCGGGATGGGCTACGTCTCCGATGCGAACCTCACCGCCGCGACCTCCGCCGCCGGTGGCCTCGGCGTCCTCGCCGGGGCGACGCTGAGCCGGCGTGAGCTGGAGGAGGCGATCGCCGCGATCAAGGAGCGGACCGACAGGCCCTTCGGCGTCAACCTCCGCGCCGACCACCCCGACGCCGCCGCCTACGTCGAGATCCTGATCCGCGAGCGGGTCAAGGTGGCCTCCTTCGCCCTCGCCCCCAAGCAGGAGCTGATCGAGCGCCTGAAGGCAAACGACGTCGTCGTCGTCCCCTCGATCGGTGCCCGGCGGCATGCCGAAAAGGTCGCCGAGTGGGGGGCGGACGCCGTCGTCGTGCAGGGCGGCGAGGGCGGCGGCCACACCGGCGTGGTGCCCACCAGCCTGCTCTTGCCCCAGGTCGTCGACGCGGTCGAGATCCCGGTGATCGCCGCCGGCGGCTTCTTCGACGGTCGTGGCCTGGTCTCCGCGCTCGCCTACGGCGCCGAGGGGATCGCGATGGGGACCCGCTTCCTGCTCACGCAGGAGAGCCCGGTCGCCGATGCTGTGAAGCAGCGCTACCTCGCCGCCTCGGTGCTCGACGCGGTGGTGACGACCGAGATCGACGGCGTCCCGCAGCGGGTCCTGCGCGGCGGGGCGGTCGAGGACCTCGAGCGCGCCAACCCGGTCGCCAAGCTGGTCCGCGCCGCCCGCAACGCGGCCGCCTTCCGCCGCGTCTCGGGCGCCTCCTGGCGCGACCTCGTGCGCGAGGGCGTGGCGATGAAGCGCTCTCGCGGGCTGAGCTGGAGCCAGGTCGTGCTGGCCGCCAATGCCCCGATCCTCTACCGGTCCGGGCTCTATGAGGGGCGCGAGGACATCGGCGTCACCGCCAGCGGCCAGGTCGTCGGCCTGATCGACGACATCCCCACCTGTGTGGAGTTGATCGACCGGATCGTCGCCGAGGCGACGGCCGTGCTGAGGAGGTTGGATGACGTTCGCCCCGAGGAGGATGGGCCCAGATGAGCGGATTCGTTGAGGGCCGGGTGGCAATCGTCACCGGCGCCGGGCAGGGAATCGGGCGCGAGCACGCCCGTGCCCTTGCCGCCGCCGGCGCCCACGTCGTCGTCAACGACGTCGGCGACGCCGCCCGCAAGGTCGCCGAGGCGATCGTCGACGCCGGCGGCTCGGCGATGCCGTGCGTCGCCGACGTCGCCGACTGGGGCGAGGCCAAGCGCCTGGTCGACGTCGCGGTCGAGTGGTTCGGCCGCCTCGACGTGCTCGTCAACAACGCCGGCATCGTCCGCGACCGGATGCTCGTCTCGATGGACGAGGAGGAGTGGGACCAGGTCCTGCGGGTCGACCTCAAGGGCCACTTCTGCCCGCTGCGCCACGCCGCCGCCCACTGGCGCGAGCTCTCCAAGGCCGGCGAGGAGGTCGACGCCCGGATCGTCAACACCAGCTCCGGCGCCGGCCTGCAGGGCAGCGTCGGCCAGGGCAACTACGCCGCCGCCAAGGCCGGCGTCGCGGCGATCACCCTGGTCGCCGCCGCCGAGATGGCCCGCTACGGCGTCACCGTCAACGCGATCGCCCCCGCTGCCCGCACCCCGATGACCGAGGAGGTCTTCGCCGCGCAGATGCGCGCCCCCGAGGACGGCTTCGACGCGATGGACCCCGCCAACGTCTCGCCCCTGGTCGTCTGGCTCGCCAGCGCCGAGTCGGCGGGCGTCAGCGGCCGCGTCTTCGAGGTCGAAGGCGGCACCGTCGGCATCGCCGACGGCTGGCAGCACGGCCCCCGGGTCGAGCGCGACCGTCGCTGGGACCCGCCCGAGCTGGGCCCCGCCGTGGCCGAGGTCCTCGACCAGGCCCCCGCCCCGGCCAAAGTCTGGGGCACCTGATGCTCCGCTGTTCCTTTACCCGCCTATTCCCGGCCAACGAACAGCGGAACGCGGGGGTGCGCCATGGCTGAGGCCTATATCGTCGATGCCGTTCGCAGCCCGGTCGGCCGCCGCGGCGGCGGGCTCGCGGAGGTCCACCCGGCCGACCTCGGCGCCCACGCGATCGCCGCCCTGGTCGCGCGCAGCGGCATCGACCCCGCGGCGGTCGAGGACGTCGTCTTCGGCTGCGTCGACACGATCGGCCCACAGGCCGGCGACATCGCCCGCACCGCCTGGCTCGCCGCCGGCCTGCCCGAGCACGTTCCGGGCACCACCGTCGACCGCCAGTGCGGCTCCTCCCAGCAGGCGGTCCACTTCGCCGCCCAGGGGGTGATGAGCGGTACCCAGGACCTGGTCGTCGCCGGCGGCGTCCAGAACATGAGCGCGATCCCGATCTCGGCGGCGATGCTGGCCGCGGAGCCGTTCGGCTTCCCCGACCCCTTCTCGGGCTCGACCGGCTGGCAGCAGCGCTACGGGGACAGGGAGATCTCCCAGTTCCGCTCGGCCCAGACGATCGCCGAGCGCTGGCAGGTCTCGCGCGAGGAGATGGAAGAGTTCGCGCTGGAGAGCCACCGCCGCGCCGTCGCCGCGATCGACGGCGGCCACTTCGAGCGCGAGATCGCCCCGCTGGCCGGGGTCGAGGCCGACGAGGGCCCGCGCCGCCACGCCGACCTCGAGAAGATGCGCTCGCTGCCGCCGCTGACCGAGGGCGGCAGCGTCACCGCTGCCGTCGCCAGCCAGATCTCCGACGCCGCCGCGGCGCTGCTGATCGCCTCCGAGGCGGCGATCCGCGAGCACGACCTGACGCCGCGGGCGCGGATCCGCCACCTCTCGGTCCGCGGCGAGGACCCGGTCCTGATGCTCACCGCGCCGATCCCGGCCACCCGCCACGCGCTCGAGAAGGCCGGCATCTCACTCGATGACGTCGACCTGGTCGAGATCAACGAGGCCTTCGCGCCGGTCGTCCTCGCCTGGCAGCGCGAGCTCGGCGCCGACCCGGCGAAGGTCAACGTCAACGGCGGCGCAATCGCCCTCGGCCACCCGCTCGGCGCAACCGGCGCTCGGCTGATGACGACGCTGCTGCACGAGCTGGAGCGCCGCCAGGCCCGCCTCGGGCTGCAGACGATGTGTGAGGGCGGCGGCCAGGCCAACGTGACGATCATCGAACGGCTCTGACCCGACCCGCGCGGTCCCGGCCACGATGAGCGCGACGCAGCCCCAGGACTTCGCCGGGCGCGAGGGCGTGGCGCTGGTCAGCGGCGGCAGCGGAGGGATCGGGGCGGCGGTCTGCCTGATGCTGGCGGCGCGCGGGTCCGATGTCGTGCTGGGCTACCGCAGCAACCGCGGGGCGGCGGAGCGGGTGGTCGCGGCGGCGCAGGAGCTGGGCGGCAGCGCCGCCGCCTGGCAGGCTGACCTCGCCGACGAGGACTCCGCCCGCGAGCTCGGCGAGGCGGCGCTCGAGCGCTTCGGCGCGGTCCACACCGTCGTCCACGCAGCCGGCCCCCACATCGCCCAGCTCCATCTCAGCCGGGTCGAGCCGGCCGGCCTCCGCGACCACCTGGTGCAGGAGGCGGCGGCCTTCTTCAACCTGGTGCGGCCGCTGCTGGAGGAGCTGCGCCGCGCGCGTGGCTCGGTCGTCGCCGTGACCACCGCCGCGACCCGCCGCTTCCCGGTCCGCGACGGCCTCTCCGCCGCGCCCAAGGCGGCGGTCGAGGCGCTGGCCCGCGGCCTCGCAGCCGAGGAGGGGCGCTTCGGTGTGCGGGTCAACTGCGTCGGCCCGGGGATGCTCACCGACGGCATGGCCGCCCGCCTGATCGAATCCGGCGAGCTCGGCGAGGAGGCGCTTGCCGCCGCCACCCGCAGCATCCCCCTGCGCCGCTTCGGCCGCGCCGCGGACGTCGCCGAGGCGGTCTGCTTCCTCGCCTCCGAGCGCGCCGGCTTCATCACCGGCCAGGCCCTCGACGTCGACGGCGGCTACACGGTCTGACCCCCTCTCGTTCCGCTGTTCCTTTGCCGGGAATGGCCCAGCGAACGAACAGCGGAACGGAGATCTGTCACAAGGTGCGCAGATGAGGGAGGATGTCCTCATGACCGAGGACCGCTCGCTCGAGGGACGCGTGATCGCAGTCGCCGGAGTCGGAGGCGGCCTCGGGCCGGTGGTCGCCGCGCGCCTCGCCGCGGCGGGGGCGACGGTCGCCGGCACGGACCGCGACCAGGCGGTGCTCGACTCGCTCGGCGCCGAGCTCGGCCTGCCGCCGCAGCGCTGGGACGGCCGCAGCGTCGATCTGCTCGACGAGGACGCCGCCCGCGAGTGGTGCGCGGCGCTGACCGAGCGCTTCGGCCGCGTCGACGGCCTCGTCCACCTGGTCGGCGGCTGGCGCGGCGGGCAGCCGCTGCACGAAGCGCCGCTCGCCGACTGGAACCTGCTGCACGAACTGCTGATCCGCACCGTCCAGCACACCACCCGCGCCTTCCACGACCAGCTCGCGGCCAGCGAGCACGGCCGCTTCGTCCTCGTCTCCGCCAAGCAGGCGCAGGCGCCGAGCAACGACAACGCCGCCTACGCCGCCGCCAAGGCCGCGGCCGAGGCCTGGACCCTGGCCTTTGCCGACGGCTTCGAGCCGGGCGGCGCCACCGCCAACATCATCGTCGTCGAGGCGATCCTGACGCCGCGGATGCGCGAGGAGAACCCCGGCGAGCGCTACCCGACCTTCACGCCCGCCGAGCACCTGGCCGACGCCGTGGCCTTCCTCTGCTCGGACGCCGCCGCGGAGATGAACGGCCAGCGGCTGCCGCTTACGATGGGGCGATGAGCACTCCCGGCAAGCGGTCCACGGCCTCGAAGCGCAAGGGCGCCGCGGCCAAGAAGGCGAGCGACGGCGACAAGGCCCCCGCCGGCAAGATGACGATCGGCGAGCTGGCCCGCCGCACCGGGATGACGATCCGCAACATTCGCGCCCATCAGACGCGCGGGCTGCTGCCGCCGCCGGAAGTCCAGGGCCGCACCGGCTACTACAGCGAGGAGCACGTCGCCCGCATCGAGCTGACCCGCGAAATGCAGGCGGAGGGGCTCAATTTGGAGGCGATCCGGCGCGTGCTGGAGAGCACCGGCGGCTCCTCGCAGGAGATGGTCGACTTCGCCCGCGCCGTGCGCGCGCCGTTCGAGGACGAGACGCCGGAAATCTACGAGACGGCCGAGCTGGCGGCGAGCTGGGGGGCCGACACCGTCAACCCGAAATGGCTCCGCCACGGCGAGCGGCTCGGCATCCTGCGCGAGCTCCCGGACGGCAAGGTCGAAGTCCTCAGCCCCCGCCTGCAGCGCTCCGGGGCGGCGCTGGTCGAGCTCGGGGTCTCGCCCGAGGCGGGCCTAGCCACCGCCGACAAGCTGCACGCCCAGGTTGAAGGGGTCGCCCGGGCCTTCGTCGACCTCTTCGTCAAGGAGATCTGGGACCCCTTCGACAAGGCCGGCCGCCCCGAGGAGGACTGGGGCAAGGTGCGCGAGGCGCTCGACCGGATGCGCCCGCTGGCCTCCGACGCGCTGCTGGCGATGTTCCAGATCGCGATGGGGGAGGCGACCGAGAAAGCCGGCGAACGCACCCTGCAGGAAGCCGCCGAGCCGCCGGCCAAGCGCCGCGGCGCTAAGCGCTCCCGGCGATCGCGAACCGCTTCTTGACCGGCTTGGAGACGTTGGCCGAGGTGTCGGTCGCCCGCAGCACCACCTCGTAGCGCCCCGGCTTCGCCTTGAAGTGCTTCCAGCGGCCGCCGATCGCCAGGTGGTTGATCCCGATGAAGGTCTTCCAGGTCTTGAAGCCGTTGTAGACGCGCTTGCCGCGCGAGTTGAAGCGGTAGTACTCGGCGTCGAGCGAGCCGCGCTCGGAGATCCGGGCCGTGAAGCCGATGCCCTTCGTGCCCTTGGTCTGGCGGTGGCGGAGGGTGACGCCGCCCAGCGTCGGCGGCGTCACGTCGATGTTCAGCGGCGCCTGCGGCCCCGGGTCGGATTCGGGATCGCCGGGCGCTTCGGAGACGATCACTTCGCCGCGCACCGAGGCGTGCAGCTTGCAGCGGAACTGGTAGACGCCCGGCTGGGTGAATTGGACCGTGAAGGAGTCGCCGGGCTGGTGGTAGGGCGCGTCGGTGCCCGGGTCGGAGTCCCACCCCTGGTCGTTGGCGGAGACGCCGGTCACCGAGTGGGCCAGGTCGGGGCCCAGCCAGTCCCAGGTCACCTTCTCGCCGAGGTTGACGTGGACCTGGGGGTTCGACCAGGCGTAGTTGGAGATCGAGACCCGCGTGTTGGTCGCCGAGGCGCCGGGTGCCGCCAGCGCCAGCGCCAGCAGCGAGAGCGCGGTCGCCGCCGCGACCGGCCCGCGGGCCCGGCCGCGCCGGCTCAGGAGACGACGTACCACCCGTTCATCCCCTGGTGCAGGTGGTTGAAGACGTGGCAGTGGTAGTACCAGCGCCCCGGGTTGTCCTCGGTGAATTCAACCTTGAAGGAGTCGGCCGGGCCGAAGCTCCTGTTGTCGATGATCGTCCCGTCCGGTGCGGTCCAGCGGTGCCCGTGCAGGTGGAAGGTGTGGAAGAAGTTGTCGACCCCGTAGACGTGGAAGGCGACCCGCTCCCCGACGTGCGCTTCCAGGGTCGGCGTGTTGCCGGCGTAGGCCTTCCCGTTCATGCAGAAGTAGATCCCCTTGAGGCCGGTGATCGACGGTTCAAAGGTATGGAAGGCGATGAAGAACTCGCGGTCGGGCCGCGCTTCGCCCCGTTTGCGGATAAGCAGCGGGCCGTGCAGGCCGCGGAAGACCGGCAGCGGGTCCAGCGGCCCGTGGTCGTGGTAGAGCCAGGTCCCCTCGGTCCCCTCGCGCGCTTCCCAGACGTAGGTGAAGGTGCGATCGTGCTGGACGAAGCCCCCGGGGTCGGTCCACTTGCCCTTGTAGGCGCCGTCCATCTCGTTCGAGTAGAACATCCCGTGTGGGTGCATCGTCACCGGCGCCTTCAGCTTGTTGCGGAAGTGGACGATCACGGTGTCGCCGACTTCGGCTTCGATCAGCGGCCCCGGGATGCTCGCCGGCGCCAGCGGCGCGGCGAAGCCGGGACTGTAGGGCCGGTAGCCGTAGGCGGTGAAGGTGGTGCGGCCCTCCTTCACCGGTTCGGCCATCATCTGGTCGCGGTGGGTGGGGACGACGTTCCAGCGCCGCTCCTCCGCCGCGATCCAGTATTCGCGCGTCTGGCCGGAGCCGGTCAGCTCGGCCAGCAGCGTTCGTCCCGGGTCGGTGCCGCGGCGCGCCTCCGCCGCCGCCACCCGCGGCGGAACCGGCACTTCGCCGGACAGCTTGTTGAGGTCGATCTGCCCTTCGCCGCCGGTGATCTTGTGGCCGGCGAGGGTGCAGAAGAACGCGACGCCTCCGAGGCCGAGGAAGGCGCGGCGGTCGATCGGGTCGATGCTCATGGTGCCGCTACTTCTTCACCACGACCGTCAGATGCATCTGGGTCGGGTGGATCGTGCAGATGAACTTGTAGGTGCCCGGGGTCGTGAACTTCTTCTTGAACACGGCGCCGGTCACGGCCGTCGTCTTGGTCGAGTAGGACGCCTTGTTCTTCAGCTTCTTCGGGCCCTTCTTCAGGTGCACGTCGTGGGGGTAGGTGTTGAGTGAGGACCAGACCCACTTGATCGTGCCGCCCTTCTTGACCGTCACCTTGCTCGGGCTGAAGTAGAAGTCGTTGACGGTCACGGTCTTCGTCTTCGACGGGGCCTTGGCCGCGACCGCGGTCGCCCCCGAGAGGGCGACCGCGGCGATGCACGCGACCAGGATCCTGCAGCTGCGCGCCACCGCGAGCCGGCGCATCAGCACGTCACTTCCCCGGGCTGGGGGGCGACTTCAGCCGGCTTGAACTTCTCGAAGGCCGGGTGCGCGGCGAGGTGCCGGACCCAGCTGCACTCCTGGTTCTGCGGCGGCGCGGCGCTGGCGTAGCCGAGGATCGTCGCCGGGTTGCTTTCGTTCCCCAGGTCGATCTGCAGCCCGGCGGTGATGTCGAGGCTGCGGACCTGGTCGGCGAGGACTTCGGCCTGTGGACAGACCGGGTAGATCGTGCCGACGGGGACTTTCCCGTTGCCCGGGGCGAAGCTGGAGTTGGCCGAGTTGGCCGCCCAGCAGTTGCCGCCGCCGGTGGCGTCGTTCCAGAAGTCGTATTCGCCGTTGGGGTCGAGCCCTTCGCGGCCCATCGTGTTTCCGACGATCCGGTTGTTGATGTTCTTGGCGTCGTCGCCTTCGTTGGCGACGAAGACTTCGCCCGGCCCGGAGAAGGAGGCGACGCCCCACTTGTAGTTGCCGAACACGTTGTTGTGGCGGACGACGTTGTTGGCGCCGCCGTAGAGCACGATCCCGACGCCGGTCGGGTAGTTGACCGTGGCCCCGGCCAGCTCTCCCAGACCGTCGGAGACCGTGTTGAAGGCCGCCCCGGCGAGGAAGTAGTCGTAGTTGTTCCAGAAGACGTCGTTGTGTTCGAACACGTTCCAGCCGTTGGGCTCGTAGCCCTCGCTGTCGAGCGTGTTCGGGACGATCCCGGCGCCGTTGTTGTAGAAGGCGGAGTCGACGATCTTCACGTACTTCGAGTTGGTCCCCGAGTAGCCGAGCACGTTTTCGTAGCCCTTGTCGTTCTTCAGCAGGGTCCACTTCGGCTTGCGCTGGCAGGGCTTCGGGGGCGGGGCGACGCCATGGTTGGTCCACTTCGCGCTGTCGCAGGGCGTTTCGCCGACGTAGAAGGCGGAGTCGCCGTGGCGGAAACCGGCCGAGTTGATCATCTTGCCGCCGAGGCAGTTCTTCGCGAAGAGGCCGTAGGATCGGTTGGCCGAGGCCAGCAGGTTGTTCATCGTGTACCCGTCGCAGTGCTGGCCTTCTTCCCGCGAGGCGTGGATGAAGAAGCCGTTGGACTGGTAGTTGCGGGCCCACATGTTCTTCAGCACCAGGCCGTCGACGCTGACCGCCTCGATCCCGTTCTGGGCCGCGCCCAACTCACCCTTTGCGTTCTTGCCTTCGAGGATCGTCTTGCGTTTGTCCTTCTTGGTGCCCTCGATCGTCAGGCCGTCGAAGTCCTTCTTGCGCGCGGTGCCGTCGACGACGACGCCCTCGACGTACTTGCCCGGCCGCACCGCCACGATCGCCCGCTTCTTGGCGTTCTTGAACTGGAACGAGCCGGCGGCGTTGACCGCCTTCTGGATCGTCCGGTAGCGGCAGCCGTGCTTGCAGGCTTCGAAGACCTTCACCTTTGCCTTCTTGCCGCTGGCCGGCTTGGCGAGCGCCTGAGCCGGAAGGCCGGTGACAACGAGACAGAGCCCCAGAAACAGGGCCGACACTGCCAACCTGTGCTTCATATCTCTCCTTGCAGCGTGGGACGATGACGGCGGCCCCGCCTCCCCAGAGGCACCACGCCGTCAGGCCCTGCACCCTGCCGACGCGAATTGCGAAAGAGCCTAACACCGCATCGAGCGTCAGACATTGGGTATTGATGAATGTGCGTGTCCTGATCACGGCCCTCGCCGCCGCCCTGGTCTTCGCCGCGGCCGCCGCGCCGCCCTCCGCGGTTGCCGCTCCGCTGACGCCCAGCTGCGCCGAAGGCCCGGTGAGGGAGGGGCACACCATCTACGGAACCGCCTGCGCCGACGTGATCGTGGCGCCGCCCAGCGTCACCCGGGTGGTCGGTGGCCCCGGCAACGACGTCATCGTCGGGACCACCTCGGCGGCGACCTCGGCCTGCGAAGCGCCCGCAAGCTGCCACCTCGGCGTCGGCAGCCAGGTCTTCGAAGGCGGCCCGGGCAACGACATCGTCTTCGGTGAGCGCGGCAACGACATCCTCCGCGGCGGCGCAGGGAACGACCGCCTCTACGGCGGCATCGGCGACGACCTGCTCGAAGGCGGCCCGGGCAACGACCTGCTCTCCGGCGGCTTCGGCGCCGACGCGATCGACGGCGGCCCCGGCAGCGACTTCGTCCGCGGGGACGGCACCAAGGACGAAATCGTCGACAGCGGCAACGAACCGGGGGAAGTCGACATGCTGAGCTACGCGACCGCGGTGACGCCGGGGTTCGGCAACCGCGAAAGCTACCCGCGCTTCAGCGAAGAACATCTCGGATTCCCGGAAGGGACGGCCGGCCGCGGCGTCTACCTCGACCTCTCCGCCGCCCCCGACGAAAACGCCGACAACAACTCCGCCTCGGTCGGCGGCGGTGTCGACAACGTGGTCGGCGCAGACTTCGAGCGGATCATCGGCTCGCCGTTCTCCGACTACATAGTCGGGGCGAGCTCGACCCAGGAGATCTTCGGCGGCGGCGGCGCCGACGTGCTGGTCTCCGGCGGCTCGGGGACCAAGCTCGACGGCGGAGCCGGTGGCGACGACTGCGTCGGCGAAGCGACGGTGAGCAACTGCGAGTCGACTGAACCCGACGGCCCGGTCACGCCGCGGGACCCGACCAAGGTCAGCGTCGGCGAGATGGCCGGCGCCGCGGGCGGCTTCTCCGAGCTCTACCTCGTCGGCAGCGAAGGGAACGATGAAGCGGCCGTTGTCACCAGCGGCAGTCCGCCGGAAGAAACGGTGACCTTCACGCTCGGCTCCGGCGGCGAATTCGACGCGGCCGAAGCGACCGCCGCCGGCTGCGAAGTCAAGGCCGCCACCGAAGCCGTCTGCGACCTCGCGGCGCCGCTCGACTCGGTCCTCCTCGCCGGGCTCGCCGGGGACGACAGGCTGACCGCGACCGGGTTGCCCGAAACGACCTCGCTGGGAATCCTCGGCGGCGAAGGCAACGACGAACTGGTGGGCGGGCAGGAAAGCGACGACACCCTGGTCGACGGGCCCGGCAACGACGTCGTCCACGCCGGCGCCGGTGATGACGCCATCCTCAACAACCAAGGCCAGGATCGGCTGTTCGGCGAAGGCGGCAACGACCTCTTCGTCTCCACCGCGGTCTGCGAAGGCGACCAGATCAGCGGCGGCGAAGGGCGCGACAATGCCTCCTGGACCAGGCTGGGGGAAGCCGTCAACGCCCGGCTCGACCTCGGTCAGGCCGGCCGTCCCGGGCCCGGCGGCGCGATCGAATGCGGCGGTGGCACGCCCGACTCGCTGGAATCGATCGAGGACCTCGAGGGCTCGCCCTACGCCGACGTCCTCTACGGCGACGGCGGGCCGAACCAGCTGCTTGGCCACGCCGGGGAAGACACCTACTACGCCGGCGGCGGCGAAGACCTGATCCTCGCCAACTCCGGCGACCTCGACCCGACGATCGACTGCGGCGAAGACGTCGACAAGGCGGTCATCGACCGCCCCCAGTACGGCGACGTCGCCGCCCCGGATTGCGAGAACGTCTACGAAGCCGACCCCAACAACTTCCGCAACCTGACCAAGCTGCCGGCCGCGGTTGCGCCGGAACCGGAACCGGAACCGGCTCCGCCGCCCGACACGACTCCGCCGCAGACGCGGATCACCCACCGCCCAGGGAAGCTCGTCACCACCAGCCGCGCCCGCCGCCGGGTTGCCCTCCGCTTCACCGCCAGCGAGCCCGGCTCGAGCTTCCGCTGCCGGCTCGACCGCGGGCGCTACCTGCCGTGCTCCTCGCCCTGGGTCCTGCGCCTGGCCCCCGGGCGCCACTGGGTGCGGATCGTCGCCGTCGACCCCAGCGGCAACGCCGACCCGACCGCGGCCCGCTTCACCTTCCGCCTCCGCCTCCTCCGCCAGGCTCACCGCCACCGACACCACCACAGGTAGCGCGCATACCCGTGGCGGGTAACGTCCCCGCGGTGCCGGCCGATCTCCGCCTCAGCGTCCTCGACCAGACCCCCGTCTCGGAGGGCTCGACCGCGGCGCAGGCGCTGCGCGAGTCGGTCGAGCTGGCGCGGCTCGCCGAGAGTCTCGGCTACCACCGCTACTGGGTCGCCGAGCACCACGGCGGCGGCCTCGTCGCCGGCCCCTCGCCGGAGGTCCTGATCGGCCCGATCGCCGCGGCGACCAGCCGCATCCGGGTCGGCAGCGGCGGCGTGATGCTGCCCCACTACAGCCCGCTCAAGGTGGCCGAGAGCTTCGGGGTGCTGGCCGGGCTCTTCCCGAACCGGATCGACCTCGGCATCGGCCGCGCCGCCGGCACCGACCCGATGACGACCCAGGCGCTGCAGCGGGACCGCTCGCGCCCGCTCCCCGACGACTTCCCGGACCAGCTCGCCGAGCTGCTCGCCTACTTCGAGCGCACCTTTCCGGCCGACCATCCGCTGGCCCGCCTCGCCGAGAGCCTCCCCGGCGAGCCGGAGGTGCCGGAGACCTGGTTGCTCGGCTCCTCCGAGCAGAGTGCGCTGTGGGCCGGCGAACTGGGCATGCGCTATGCCTTCGCCGACTTCATCAACCCGCGCGGCGCCGCCAACGCCGAGGTCTACCGGAGCGGCTTCCGCGCCGGAGAGCGGCTCGAGGCGCCGCGGCTCGCGGTCGCCGTCCGCGCCGTCGTCGCCGACACCGAGGAGGAGGCGGCGCGCCTGGCGACCAGTTGGCGGATGGCCTTCGACCTGCTGCGTCGCGGCCGCCTGATCGCGGTGCCGCCGCCCGAGAAGGCGGCCCGCTACTTCGAGCAGCACCCGGAGGCCGGGGACGGCCCCGAGGGCAAGCGCCGCCGCCTCACCGGCACCGCCGCCCAGGTCCGCGCCGACATCGAGGAGACCGTCGCCGCCTACGGCGCCGAGGAGGCGATCGTGGTGACGATCACCCACGATCCCGTGGCTCGCCGCCGCTCCTATGAGCTGCTCGCCGAGGCGTTCGGCATCCGCCGCGCCGCATAGCCTCGCTCGCACCGTGGCTCGCCTGCGTCGACCGCACCTCGTGATTGCCCTCGCGCTGGCGGCCGCCTTCGCGCTGGGCGTGGTCCTGCCCGCGGCCTTCGGCGCCTCGAAGGCCGAACCGACCGCGAAGCGCAGCGCCTTGGCTCAGACCGACCGGGTCCAGGGCGCGCCGAAGCGGACGCTGGTGCTGAGCAAGGTCGTGGTCGAGCCGGGCGCCGAGCTCGCGCTGCACCGCCACCGCGGGACGCAGATCGCCCGGATCGTCTCCGGCACGCTCACCTACACGGTGCGCAGGGGCGCGGTCGTCGTCCGCAGGGGAGAGTCGGATCGGCGCCCGAGGGTCGTCCGCAAGATCAAGGCCGGGCAGACTGGGCGCATCAGGGCCGGGGAGTGGATCGTCGAGCAGCCCTCCGACATCCACGAAGCCGCCAACCGCAGCTCCGCCCCCGTGGTCATCTACCTGGCGACGCTGCTCGAGACCGGGGCTTCGCCCTCGACCCCGGTCAGCCTCAGTTCCAGCTCGCGCTAGCCCCCAGCTCGCGCCACCCCTCGCGCACCTCGCGCTCGACGATCTCGGCCAGAGGGTCCTCCACGTCGGCCGCCGCCGCGCTTGAGATGCAGGCGGCCGATGCGGCTCCACGCACGGCTTCCGCCGCTCTCACGGCGTGCCAGTGGGACTCGTAGGACTCCCCCGAGGTGGCCACCGTGCGGCCGTCCGCGGCGCGAAGGCGCCAGCGCCACTTTCCAACCAGGTCTTGATACGCGTCGAACTCAGGCATCTCATGCTCCGATCGTCAGATGGGAACGCATGTTCGCACCCCGCCCGGCGGAAAAAATCCCTAAGATCGGCTGACCAGCCCGGATAGCTCAGTTGGTAGAGCACTTCCATGGTAAGGAAGGGGTCACGAGTTCGAGTCTCGTTCCGGGCTTCATAGAAGTTGCTGCAAATCGGCCCCTTTCAGGGGCCGATTTCGCGTCTGGGTGGGGTCCGGGGGCTGCCGGTAATGCCACCGGTGGCAGGTAGCGCCGGAGTCGGCCACGTTCGCCTCCGATTTCCAGCGGCGATCCACCGCGAGACGATCAGTCCCCGGTCGCGAGGTGGCAGACGATCTCGAAGCGGCGGGGCGCGAGTGCCTCGGCGAGCATCCCGCAGAATTCGGCGCCCCGCTCGGCGCCCGTTCAGCGGCTATCCGGTTCGGCCCCGACCAGGACGAAGGCCACGGTCGCCGGTCGGTCGGCCCGGTTGCGCCAGGCGTGGCGGGTCGCGTTCTGGACGACGACGTCGCCGCGTCGCAGGCGGGTTTCCCTGCCTCCGTCGAGGTCGAGGCAGATCTCGCCGTCGAGGACGATCGCGTAGTCCACGGTCGGGGAGGTGTGCATCCCCGGGTTCTCGGGCTCGAAGGTGTCGGCGAGGCCGGGGCAGGCCTGCCGGGCCTCGGCCCCGGCCGCGGCGGGGTCGAAGTCCGGGGCCGCGAAGGCGGCGTCGGGCGGGAAGACGACGGTTATGAACCGCGTCGCTCCGGGGCTCGGGACGAAGTCGGCGACCGCGGGAGTGGGATCGGACGGGTCGGCGGGCGCGCCCGCCTCGGTGGACCAGACGAGGGTCTGGGACATGCCGGTCGGATGGCGGTGCTCGAAGTGGCGCGGCGGCTCGCCGTCGGAGACGATCGTCGCGCGCCCCGCCTCGTTCTGACCGGTGACGACCCGCCTCATGCCCGCCCCAGCTCCAGCAGCTCGGCCATCGCCTCGAGCTCCCCGGGGACGTCGGGCCCCATCGGGGCGTAGAGGATCCCGGAGAAGCCTTCGGCGCCGACCTCGTCGATCGCCGCTCGCACCTCCTCCGGGGTGCCGGTCGCGGTGGTGCTCGCAAGCAGCTCAGGCGTGACCAGGTCGCGCTCCAGCGCGGTCAGCTCGGCGAGGTGACCGCGGTGCATCTCGATGTGCCTGACTCGCGGGTCGACCGCGGCCAGCCGGCGCGCGTACTCGGCCGCCTCCTCGGTGCCCCGCGCCGCCCCCTGCTCGCCGAGGTGCAGATGGAGCGCCGCGGGCGGTCCGCCGGCGTCGATCACGCGGTCGCTGTCGAGTCCCTCGCCGGGCCGCAGGATCGTCGCGTTGAACTGCGCGTAGACCCGCTCGAGGTCGCCGATCGCGCTTTCGGCGCCGTGGCCGGGGTTGGTGACCACGCCGTCCGCCACCCGTGCCCCGACCTCGTAGCCCTTCGGGCCGTGCGCGGCGACCCAGATCGGCACGGCGGCGGGCAGCTCGATCCCGGTGAAGCGCCCGGGCCGCAGGGCGACGACGCCCCCGTCCCAGTCGATCGCTTCGCCGGCCAGCAGCGCCCGCAGGCCGACCGCGTACTCCTCGACCTCGGCCCAGCGGGCCGGCTTCTTCTGGATCATCGCCTGGCTGGTGAAGCCGGCGCCGATCACCACGTCGACCCGGTCGGGCGCCAGCGCGTTCAGGGTCGCGATCGCGCCGGCGTTGGCGATCAGGTGCCGCATCCGCGGCGTGATCACCGAGACGCCGAGGCGGATCCGCTCGGTTCGCTCGGCGGCGCGGGCGAGGGTCATCCAGGGGTCGGCGAACAGCGCCGGGGAATCGAAGACCCAGGCGCGCTCGTAGTCGAGCCGCTCGGCCGCCTCGATGTCGGCCGGCGTGCGGACGCCGGGACCGAGGATGGCGCCGACCTTCACCGGCGTCCCCGCGGAGCCGGAGCAATAACCGTCTGATGGTCAGTTTGCGACCGCATAGTGGTCATCTCTAGACCCTAACCTATAAGTTACGCGGCGATGAAGCTAGGTCGGATCCTGCGCGACGGCCCGCTCGGGCCGCAGCCGCGCACCGTCGTCGTCGACCTCGGGCGCGGAGTCGCGATCGACGCCCAGCGGGCCGAGCACGCCCGCCTGCTCGCTGCCGGGGACGAGCCGGAGGCGGCTCTGCGCAAGGCCCGGGCGGCGATTCCCGACAGCCTCGCGGCGGGCCTCGCCTCGCGCAGCTTCCTCGCCGACCTCGAGCTCGCGGTGAGCGCCGAACCTCCCGGCGACGCCCTCGTCCCCCTGGCCGAGGCGCGCTGGCTGGCGGCGATCGACCCGCCGCGCTTTCGGGACTTCATGACCTTCGAGAAGCACCACATCGACGCCCGTGCCGCGCTCGGCCGTCCGGTCCCGGAGGTCACCTACGAGCTGCCCACCTACTACAAGGGAAACCACCTGACGCTGGTCGGCGACGGCGCCGTCGTCGCCTGGCCCGGCTACTCGGAGTGGATGGACTACGAGCTGGAGCTCGGGTTCGTGACCTCGCGTGGGGGGGTGGACCTGCTCCCGGAGGAGGCCGAGGGGTGCCTGTTCGGCGTCACCCTGGTCAACGACCTGAGCGCCCGCGACCGTCAGTTCCACGAGACCCGCGGGAACCTCGGTCCGGCCAAGGGGAAGGACTTCGCGACCGCCGTCGGCCCCTGGATCACGACCGCGGACGAGCTCGACCTGAAGGCGATCCGGCTCAGAGCGCGGGTGAACGGGGAGACCTGGGCATCCGGCTCCAGCGGCGAGGCGATGTGGTCGATCGGCGAGGTGCTCGCCTACCTCTCGACGGCGGAGCCGCTGATCGCCGGAGAGCTGGTCGGCTCGGGCACTCTCGGCGGCGGCTGCGGCCTGGAGACCGGGCGCAAGCTGGCGCCGGGGGACGTGATCGAGCTCGAGGCGAGCGGGATCGGAACCCTGCGGACCGAGATCGCCGCCGCCGAGCCGCTGCGCTGGGAGCCGCCGCGGCGCCGACCGGGCCGCACGATCGCCGACTGAGCGAGGGCGCCGGGAGCGCCCTACTTGCCGCCGAGGGCGGCGCTGAGTTCGGCGGTCGTAGCCAGCAGCGCCCGCGACAGATCCTCCTCGCGCCCGTAGAAGCGCTCCGAGGGCACGGCCACGGTGAGCGCCGCGAGGCTGCCGAGGGCGTCGTGGACGACCGCGCCGACCGCGCAGATCCGCTCGGTGTGCTCCTCGCGGTCGAAGGCGACGCCGGTCTTGCGCACCTGCTCGAGCTCCTCGGCCAGCTCGGCGCGCGCGGTGATGGTGTGCGGCGTGTAGGCGGCAAGCCGCTTCGGCAGCGCCAGGTCGAGCGCCCGCGCCGGCAGCTCGGCGAGCAGCGCCTTCCCGTTCGCCGTGCAGTAAGCGGGGAAGAGCTCGCCGACCACCGAGTCGGCGCGCAGGCGCTGCGAGGAGGTGGCCTGGTCGATAAAGCGCACCGAGTCGCCGTCGAGGGTCGCCAGGTCAACCGTCTCCTGCACCTCTTCGGCCAGGCGCCGCATCAGCGGGTGGGCCATCCGAATCAGGGTGTCGCGATGGGTCGCCGCCAGTTCGACCAGCGCCGGGCCGATCTGGATCCGGCCGTCGGTGGTGATCAGAAGGACGCCCTCGGCCTGCAGCGAGCGGACGATCCGGTGCGCGGTCGAGCGCGGCAGCTCGACCTGCCGGGCGAGGTCGCCGATGCGCAGGCCGTCGGGGGAGTCGGCGACGGCGCGCAGGATCGCGAAGGAGCGGCCGATGACCTGGACCCCTGAGTTCCCCTCCCCGTTGCGCTTCGGCGTCGCCACTTTCGCCCGCAAGGTTTCCACACCCTGGAAGTATGACCGAATCGTGGACGAATAACGACCATATCGTGGTTGTCATGTGCTTAAATGCCCGCGGCGCCGGAGAGGGACTCCGGCTTGAGAGGAAGAGGAGAGCTCGTGGAAGTAGTCCGACTTGACGCCGCGGAGCCGTATGAGGCCCCTCGCCACTTCGGCATGAGCACGCTGCGCCTGCAGGGCGCCGGCGCCACCGCCGCCGACCGTTTCAGCGTCGGGCTCTCCCAGGTCCTGCCGGCCGGCGGCGCCGAGCGAAGCGCCGCCCCGGTCGAGCGCGTCTACGTCGTGCTCGAGGGCGAGCTCTTCGTCAGCTCCGGCGACGAGGAGGCGACGCTCGGGCCCCTCGACTCCTGCTTCATCCCCGCCGGGGAGGAGCGCGAGATCGCCAACCGCACCAACCGCACGACCTCCCTCCTGGTGGTCATGCCCAAGCGAGAGGAGAACTGAGGATGGAGGGAGCGACCGCCTACCGCGTCACCGCGACCGACGAACTGGTCGACTGGAACCGGCCGGCCACCGGAGGGCAGCCGTTCGGCTCGCCCGGCGAGGAGCGGGCGGTCGACCCGCGCAGCGGCCTGGTGCTGGTCGACCTCAGCCACCCGATCGGCAGCCACACGCCGGTCTATCCCGGCTACAAGGACATCCAGATCCGCCGCTCGGTGACCCACGCCGCGCACGGCGTGATGAGCCAGCACCTGGTGATGGTGATGCACAACGGCACCCACGTGAACGCGCCGCTGCACCTGATCCAGGGCGCCGCCGGCATCGGCGAGGTGGCGATGGACCGCTTCTTCGGCAACGGGGTCGTGCTCGACGTCCCCAAGGGCCGCTGGGAGCTGGTCGAGGCCGCCGACCTGGAGGGCGCCGGGCAGGAGGTCAAGACCGGCGACGTCGTCATCGTCAACACCGGCTGGCACCGCTACTACTCCGACAGCCAGCGCTACTTCGGCGAGGGCCCCGGCCTCAGCCTCGGCGCGGCGGAGTGGCTGCTGGCGCGCGGCGCCAAGCTGGTCGGCGTCGACACGCCGAGCGTCGACCACCCGATGGCGACCTCGCTGGGGCGCCATCGCAACGGGCCGATCGTGAAAGAAATACCGCGGCGCTACGAGGAGGTTGTCGGGCGGCCGCCCGAGCAGGACTTCCCTGACTGGAACCCGGCGCACCGGGCGCTGCTGGCGGCCGGCGTGCCGACGATCGAGAACGTCGGCGGCGCCGTCGACTCGGTCAGCGGCATGCGGGCGACCTTCCAGGCCTTCCCCTGGGACTGGCGCAAGGGCGACGCCTGCGTCGTCCGCCTCACCGCGATGCTCGACCCTTCGGGCGAGTACATGCTCGGGGCGGGTGAGTGAGATGAAGAGCACGACTCCCGGTACCGAGGGGCTCGAATTCTTCAGCCTCAGCCACGAGTGGGGGCACGGGATGCCCGAGTGGCCCTCGAAACCCAGCCTCGACCTGCACGTCAACCAGTTCCACGCCAAGGACGGCGTCTACACGATGGAGTTCGACGGGATCATGCACCGCGGCACCCACATGGATGCCCCGGTCCACGTCCTCGCCGACACCGGCTACATCACCGACTACCCGCTCTGGCGCTTCTTCGGCACCGGCGTCGCCGTCTCGATCCCGAAGCAGAAATGGGGCGTGATCACCCCGGAGGACCTGGAAGCCGCCGAGCCGGCGATCGAGCCGGGGGACATCGTGATGATCAACACCGGCTTCCACCACAAGTGGGGCGACAACGACGACTACTTCGCCTACGGCGGCGGCATGTACAAGGAGGGCGCCGAATGGCTGGTCGAGCGTGAAGTGAAGCTCGTCGGCGTCGACGTCCAGGCCAACGACCACCCGCTCGGGACCAAACTCGTCGCCCACGGCACCGGCCCCTCGCACCCGCACCTGATCGAGGAGTACAGGGCGGAGACCGGCCGCGACGTGATGGCGGACTTCCCCTACTGGGAGGCCGCCCACAAGACGCTGCTGCCGGCCGGGATCCCGGGGATCGAGAATGTCGGCGGGGAACTCGACAAGGTCACCGGCAAGCGCTGCACCTTCATGATCTTCCCCTGGCGCTACCCGCAGGGCGAGGGGTGCGCGGTCCGGGTGGTCGCGGTGGTCGACCCCGAGCGCCGGTTCCACGTCGAGCAGGGGAGCCCGCGGTGAGCGCACCGCAGGCCGCCGCCGACCCGCTGGCGATGTTCGGCCTGGCGGGGAAGACGGCGATCGTCACCGGCGCCTCGGGCGCCTACGGCCGGGCGCTCTCGCGGGCGCTCGCGGCGATGGGGTGCAGGCTTCTGCTCGCGGCGGGGTCCGAGGCGGCGCTCGCCGAGACCGCCGAGCTGGCCGGCGCGGCGGGCGGCGAGGTGGCGACGGTCCTGCGCCGGCCGGACTCCGAGGAGGACGCCGAGGCGATCGTCGCGGCCGCGGTCGAGGCGCACGGCGCCGCCGACCTGCTCGTCGTCGCCTCCGGCTACAACGACCCGGCGCCGGTCGGCGAGATGCCGGTCGCGCAATGGGAAGAGGTGATGAACGCCAACGTCCGCGGCGAGTGGCTGATGGCCCGCGCCTTCGGCCCGCGGCTGATCGAGGCCGGCCGCCCCGGCAAGGTGCTGTTCATGTCCTCGGTCAAAGGCCGCCACGGCAGCCCCGCCGGCCTCACCGCCTACTGCGCCTCCAAGGGTGCGACCGACTCGCTGACCCGGGCGCTGGCGCTGGAGTGGGCGAAGCACGGGATCAACGTCAACGCGATCGGCCCGACCGTGTTCCGCTCTTCGCTCACCAGCTGGATCTTCGAGGACACCGAGCGCGGTCGCGAGTCGCGGGCGCGCAACACGGCCCGGATCCCGCTCGGCCGGCTCGGCGAGCCCGAGGACCTGGTCGGGATCTCGGTCTACCTGCTCTCCGCGGCTTCCGACTACTGCACCGGCCAGGTGATCTACGTCGACGGGGGGTTCACCGCGGGATGACTCCGTACCGCGAGGACGTTGCCGTCGTCGGCGGCGGGCTGATGGGGTCCGGGATCGCTCACGTCCTGGCGGCCGCCGGCCACAGGGTCGAGCTCTACGATCCCGACCCCTCCGCCCGCGCCGCGGTCCCGGGCCGGATCGCCGCGATGCGCGAGCAGCTGGCCGAAGCGACCCCGGCGACGTCGGTGCGGGTGCACGGCTCGCTGGAGGCCGCCGTGGCGAGGGCGGAGCTGGTGATCGAGGCGGGGCCGGAGCGGCTCGAGGTGAAGCGGGCGATCTTCGCCGAGCTGGATCGCCTCGCCCCGCGTGGCGCGACGCTGGCGACGAACACCTCGGCGATCCCGATCGCCGAGATCGCCACCCCGGTGAGCGACCGCGGGCGGGTGATCGGGACCCACTTCTGGAACCCGCCGCACCTGGTGACCCTGGTCGAGGTGATCGAGTCGGCGGCGAGCGACCCGGAGCTGGTCGCCCGGACGATCAAGCTGCTCGAGCGGGCGGGCATGCACCCGGCCCACGTTCGTGCCGACATCCCCGGCTTCATCGGCAACCGCCTGCAGCACGCGCTCAAGCGCGAGGCGATCGCCCTGGTCGCCGCCGGCCACTGCGACGCGGAGGCGATCGACGACGTCGTCAAGCACGGGTTCGGCGCCCGCCTCTCGGTGCTCGGCCCGTTGGAGCAGTCGGACCTGATCGGGCTGCGGCTCACGCTCGACATCCATGAGGTCCTGATGCCCTCGCTCGACCGCACCCCGCGGCCGCATCCCTACCTGGTCGAGAAAGTCGACGCGGGCGAGCTCGGTGCCGCCACCGGCCGCGGCTTTCGCGAGTGGCCCGAGGGCCGGGCCGAGGCGGTGCGCGAGCGCGTCACCCGCAAGCTCGCCCAGTACCGGCGCGAAGCGCTCGCCGAGGGCGCTCCGCTCGGGAGCGCGGCCTGATGGAGGCCGGGAACGTGTCGGCGACGCCGCGCCCCGACGTCGGCGCCGCGCCGAGCCTGACGGCGCGGCTGCGCTCGACGCCCGAGGCTCTGACCTTCGCCTTCCTGGTGATCCTCTGCGTGGCGATGGCGATCGCCGAGCCGCACTTCGCGACCACGATCAACCTGCGCAACGTCGGCGAGCAGTCGAGCGTCCTGATCATCCTCAGCGTCGGCCTGCTCTTCGTGCTGCTGATCGGCGGTATCGACCTCTCGTTGGCCGGCCTGATCGGGCTCTCCTCGGTGGTCGCGGCCAAGCTCACCGGCTCGATGGCGCTGGAGCCGGCGCTGTTGCTCACGGTGCTCGGCGCGGCGCTGGTCGGTCTCGTCAACGGCTTCCTGATCGGAGTTGCCAGGTTGGCGCCGATCGTGGTCACCCTCGGCAGCGGCCAGGTGATGCTCGGCGCAGCCCTGCTGATGACCACCCACGGCCCGATCCAGCCGGGGACCGACGCCTACTCCGAGCTCGCGGCCACCCGCTACGACGGCATCCCGCAGCCGGTCCTGATCGCCGCCGGCTGCGCCCTGCTCGCCTACCTGCTGCTGAAGCGCCTGCGCTTCGGCCGCTACGTCTACGCGGTCGGCGGCAACGAGACCGCCGCCTGGCTCGCCGGGGTGCCGACGACGCTGGTCAAGGTCGGTTCCTACGTCCTCTGCAGCCTCTTCGCCGGGGCCGCCGGGATCGTCCTCTCCTCGCGGGTCGTCTCCGGCGACGCCGGCCTCGGCTCGACCGAAATGCTGAGCGCCTACGCCGCGGTCTTCATCGGCGGGGTCGGGTTCGGGACCGGCCGCGGCAACGTCAGCGGGGTCGTGTTCGGGGCGCTGACGCTCGGCGTGATCGCCAACGGGATCAACCTGCTCGGTCTCGACACCCAGTACCAGTACGTGATCGGCGGCACCCTGATCGTGCTCGCGATCGCCTTCCAGCGCCTCCTGGGGACCGAGCGCGAGGCGCGATGACGACCCCGATTCTCGAGGTTCGCGGGGTCGCCAAGTCGTTTGGCCGGATCGCCGCCCTGCGCGGCGCCGACCTGCGGATCGGCGCCGGCGAGGCGGTCGGGCTGGTCGGCGAGAACGGGGCCGGCAAGTCGACCCTGATCAAGATCGTCTCCGGCGCCGAGCAGGCCGATACGGGCGAGGTCCGCTTCGCCGGCGAGCCCGCCGAGTTCCGCAGCCCGCACGCCGCGCAGCTCGCCGGCATCGCCACCGTCCACCAGCGCAACTGGCTGGTCGGCGGGATGACCGTGCTGCAGAACCTCGAGCTGGCCCACGAACCGGTTCGCACGCCGCTGCGCTGGCTGCGTCGCGCCCCGCGCCGGCAATCGACCGCGGCGCTGGAGACAGTCGGCCTGGCCGGGTGCGCGGGGCGGCGGGTCGACTCGCTGCCGTTGGCCGACCGCCAGCTCGTCTCGGTCGCCCGCGCGCTGGCGGCCGGCGGGCGGCTGATGATCCTCGACGAGCCGACGGCGGCGCTCTCGCCGGCCGAGGTCGAGCGCCTGTTCGCGGTGATTCGCCGGGTCCGGGCGGCCGGGATGGCGCTGGTCTACGTCACCCACCGCCTCGAGGAGCTGCCCGAGGTGGTTGACCGGATCGCGGTGATGCGCGACGGGCGGATCGTCGCCGAGTCGGAGCCCGACGCCGGCGAGGCGCGCCTGGTCGAGCTGATGACCGGCCAGGAGGCGCTGCGCCACGAGCGCGAGCTGACCGAGAGCCGGCACCGGCGGATGCCCGCGGCGGTCGAGACGGCGGCCGAGCCGCTGCTGCGGGCCGAGGGCCTGCGCGACCACGACGAGGCCTTCGCCGGGATCGACTTCGAGCTGGCCCGCGGCGAGGTGCTGGCGCTGGTCGGTCTGCCCGACTCCGGCGTCGAGGAGCTGGCGGAAACGCTCGCGGGCGCGCGGCGCTTCGGCGCCGGCAGGCTGACGATCGACGGCGCTGCGGCCCACCCGCGCTCGCCCCGCCAGGCGATCTCGCGCGGGATCGGCTTCCTCGCCGGAGACCGCCCGCGCAAGGGGATCATCCCCAACTCCTCGGTGCGCACGGCGGTCACCCTCTCCTCGCTCGGTCGGGTCGGCCGCTTCGGCGTGATCCAGCGGCGCCGCGAGGCCTCGCTGAGCAAGCGGATGCTCGACCTCTGCCAGGTCAGGGCGGGCGACGTCGAGGCCTCGATCGCGACGCTCAGCGGCGGCAACCAGCAGAAGGCGCTGCTGGCCCGGGTGCTCGCCACCGAGCCGCGCGTCCTGGTCGTCCAGGACCCCACCGCCGGGGTCGACGTGGCCGGCCGCGAGGGCTTCTACGACCTGATCTCCGACTTCTGCCTCGCCGGGGCGGGAGTCGTGTGGAGCAGCAGCGATTTGCGGGAGGTGACGGTGGTCAGCGACAGGGCACTGGTGTTCTGGCGCGGGCGCATCGTCGCCGAGCTGAGGCGGGGGGACCTCTCGGTCTCGGCGCTGATGTCGGCCCAGTTCAACGTCGCCGACGACGCATTGGAAAACGCGGTGCCTGGCGCACCGTCGGAGGAGGAGGGATAGATGCACCGATCAGCAGTCAAGGGGAGGGGCGGGTTCGCCGCTCTTGCCACGGTCGGGCTGGTGGCGGTTCTCGTCGCCGGCTGCGGCGGAAGCGGCGGCGAAAGCAGCGGCTCGTCGAGCAACGCGACCGGAACCGTGAAGGAAACGACGGCCGAATTCCCGGACCTCGCTGCGCTCGGCCCACAGGGGGTCAAGCCGGCGGCCAAGAAGGTGAAGATCCCGATCATGATCCCGGGCACCCAGCTGCTGCTGCAGCAGGCCTTCGTCGCCGGCGCCGAAGAAGCCGCCGAAAAGCTCAACGTCGAAGCCAAGGTCTACGACGCCGGCGGGTTCGAAAACGTCTCCGCCCAGGTCTCGCAGTTCGAGAACGCGCTCGGCACCAAGCCCGACGCGATCATGGGGGTTCCCTCCTCGCCGGAGGCGCTGAACGCCCAGATCAAGCAGGCGCAGTCGGAAGGCATCCCGGTGCTCCTCTCGCTGATCCCGCCCAGCGTCAACGTCGACTACTCGATCATCGACCCGCTGCCCGAAAACGGCGAACGCGAGGTCGAAGCGGTGGCCGAACTGCTCGGCGAAGAAGGCAACCTCTACCTGCTCGACGGCGGCGCCGGCGGGCTGCCCGACTCGCTGTTCACCGAAGGCGTGAAGAAAGCGCTCAAGAAGTACCCGAAGATGAAGCTGGTCTTCGAGGCCCACCAGCCCGGGTTCGACCCCTCCGAAGCCTCCAAGGAGGCGTCCAACGCCTTCGTCAAGGAACCGGAAGTCGACGGCATCATCACCAACCAGTCGAACCTGGCAATCGCCGCGTACGAAGCGCTGGCGCGCGAAGGTGTCACCCCGGTGACGGCCGGCTACGGGCCGAACGCGAAGGAGGAGATCCCCGACATCCGAGAAGGCAAGCTGTCCGTCGCGATTGCCGAGCCTTTCTACGCGATGGGGCGGATCACGATGGAATGGGCCGTCGCGGCCCTGGCCGGCGAAAAGCCCGAACAGCCCGTGGTCCCGGCACCGCCGTTGGTGCTGACCTCGGACAACATCGAAGAAGCGATCTCCAGCGGCGCCCTGTTCGAATCGGTCAACGAAGAAGTCCTCGGCTGCGGTCCCAAGCAGTCCGAAGAATGCTGAAGCCGTAAACGGGAGGGGGGCGCCCGCAAGTCCGCGGGCGCCTCCCTCCCCCGTGGACCGCGGGACCTCGAGACCCTCCAAGCGTTCTGCCACTTGGATTGCTCGAGTGGCAGAACACCAGGGCAATCGCTGCATATTGCGACATATCCGGCGGTCATTCGGCCGCCGAAAGTCTCTTCGCCAGCGCCATAAAATCCCTGCTAAACGCCTACTTCGAGCGGAGTATCCGTCGCCCAGCGACACCCAATGGTAAGGAAGGGGTCACGAGTTCGAGTCTCGTTCCGGGCTTGCAGGAAAGCCCCGCTCCGGCGGGGTTTGGCCTGCAAAGCTGGGTAGTCAATTCGCCGGAATGGGCAGCGTAGGGGCAGCGCCGTGGCCCTGGACTCCCCCTATTGATTCCACCCAAGGGGGGTGTTTCTGGGAGCTGGCACGGGTGTTCCGTCGTCTCTATCGACGGGTGAATTGACTACTCGATCTAGACTCGACCGGCCATGTCAGCGATCGACGTTCAGGACGAACT
>CAWANE010000017.1:0-7183 GCA_963783345.1 uncultured Actinomycetes bacterium | reverse complement strand
CTGGATCTGCTGGGTGCCCTCGAAGATGTCGAGGATCTTGGCGTCGCGGGCCCACTTCTCCAGCAGCTCGCCCTCGCCGTAGCCGACGCTGCCGCAGAGCTCGACACAGCCAAGGGTGACATTGACGCAGGTGCGGCCGGCCTTCGCCTTGGCCATCGAGGCCTGCAGCGAGTTCGGCTTGCTGTTGTCGGCCATCCAGGCGGCCTGCAGGGTCAACAGCCAGGCCGCCTCGTAGTCGGCCTCCATCTCCAGGAAGCGCGCCGCGGCGGCGTGCTGGCAGAGGGCGGGGACGTCGTAGTCGACCTCGACACCGGCCCGCTTCAGCTTCTTGCGCGTCTCCTCCAGCGCCGCCCGGGTGACCCCGACCGCCATCGCGGCGACCAGCGGCCGCGTGTTGTCGAAGGTCTGCATCGCCCCGGCAAAGCCCTTCTCGACGTTCACGTCGGGATCGCCGAGCAGCGCGTCCACCGGCACCCGGCAGTCCTGGAGGGTGAAGTTGGCGGTGTCGGAGGCGCGGATCCCGAGCTTGTGCTCGAGCCGGTCGAGCTTCAGCCCCGGGTTGTCGCGCTCGACGATGAACGACTTGATCGCGGCGCGGCCCTTGGAGCGGTCGAGGCTGGCCCAGACCACGATCAGGTCGGCCCGGTCGCCGGAGGTGACGAAGATCTTCTCGCCGTTGAGCACGTACTCGTCGCCGTCGAGCTCGGCGGTGGTGCGGATCGCGGCCGAGTCGGAGCCGGCTTCGGGCTCGGTGATCGCCATCGCCGCCCACTTGCCGCCGTAGTGCTCGAGCTGCTCCTCGGTCGCGACCGAGGCGATCGCCGAGTTGCCGAGCCCCTGGCGCGGCATCGAGAGCAGCAGGCCGACGTCGCCCCAGCAGAGCTCGACGATCCCGAGCACGGTCGAGAGGTTGGAGCCGTTGCGGTTCTCGCCGCCGTCGCCGTCGGCGGAGCGGCGCACGCCGGCGGCGCCGGCCCCGCCCATGTCGGAGCCCTCGTTCATGCCGTCGATCAGCGACGCCAGCATGTCGAGCTCCTTCGGGTACGCGTGCTCGGCCTCGTCGTACTTGCGGGAGATCGGGCGGAAGACCTCCTTGGCGACCTGGTTGGCCTGGGTCGCCAGCGGCTTGAACTTCTTCGGTATCTCGAGGTTGATCATGGGATTCCTTTCGCTCGCGCGGCGGCTGCCGCCTAGACGAGCAGGGCGCCCTCCATGACGCCCGCGGCTCGGAGGTCTCGGTACCAGCGCTCGACCGGGTGCTCCTTGACGAAGCCGTGGCCGCCGAGCAGCTGCACGCCCTCGGAGCCGATCTCCATCCCCTTGGCGCCGCAGAGGCGGCGGGCTAGCGCCGCCTCGCGGGCGAAGCTCTGGCCGCGATCGGCGCGGCTCGCCGCGCGGTAGGTGGCGAGCCGCATCCCGGCCGACTCGATGCCGATGTCGGAGACCGCGAAGGCGACCGCCTGGCGGTTGGAGATCGGTTCGCCGAAGGCCTGGCGCTCGTTGACGTAGGGCGTCACGTAGTCGAGCACCGCCTGCGCGGTGCCGACCGCGAGCCCGCACCAGGCGATCCGGGCGCGGTTGACGCAGTCGACGTAGTCCTTCGGCTTCGCCCGGCCCTCGCCGAGCAGGGCGCTCGCCGGCAGCTTCACCCTGTCGATCAGGAGGCGCCCGGTGGCGGCGGGCCGCAGCCCCATCGCCGGCTCGGGTTCGACCGCGAGGCCCTTGGCGCCGGACTCGACCACGAACAGGGCCGGTCCGACGCCCTCGGCGTCGGCGGCGATCACGAAGAGCTCGCAGCCCTTCGCCCGGGCGAGCAGCGACTTGGCGCCGCTCAGCACCCACTCCTCGCCCTTGCGCTTCGCCTTCGTCTCCGGCTGCAGCGGGTCGAACAGCGGTCGCGGCTCGAGGATCGCCAGGGCGGCCGCGGGAACGTCCTCCGCGGTGAAGGCGGGGAGGTAGGTCGCCTCCTGCTCGGCGCTGCCCCAGAGCCCGATCGCGGTGGCGACGGCGCCGGGGGCGAGGGCGGCGTAGGCGATCCCCATGTCGCCTTCGGCGAGCGCCTCGCCGATCAGGACGCTGGTCACCGCCGAGTGCTCGTGCATGACGCCGCCGAGCTCCTCGGGGACGCCGAGCATGTTGACGCCGAGCTCGGCCGCCTGGCCGAGGACCTCGGGCGGCGTCTCGCGGGCGGCGTCGGCGTCGAGCGCGGCCGGCCGGACCTTCTCGGCCGCGAAGGCGCGGCCGGCCTCCTGGAACATCAGCTGCTCCTCGTCGGGCGTCAGGTCGAAGAGGCCCTTCGACCTGCTCTTCTTCTGCCGGGCCGGTTTGCCGAGCTGCTGGGCGGCTTTGAAGGTGCGGCCGGCGGCCGTCGCCGAGCGAAAGCCGTTCTTGGTCCCCTGGAAGAGCGCCCGCTCGACCTGCTTGCGGAGGCGGATCCGGTCCAGCACGTCGGAGCCCGCGAGGCGGTTCAGCGCTCGCAGTCCGAGGCCCATGCCGTGCTCGGCGATTCCCCTGTCGGTGTCGGTGCTCGTGCTCACTTCGGCTTCCTCCTCGCGCTCTTTGGTCGTTGCTTCGGCTCGAGGGGCCGCATCAGGCCCTCGAGGTGGGGGGTGCCCCGCTTGGCGTCGCGCACCGCGAAGGCGACCCCGTCGCCCGCGGCTGCGCTGGCGAACTCGACCCGCGCCGGCAGCAGGATCGGCTTGCGGAAGCGGACGTCGACGTCGAAGGCGTCGGGCAGGCGGCTCTCCAGCGCGGCCAGGCAGCGGGCCTCGGTCCACATCCCATGCGCGATCGCGCCGGGGAACCCGAGCGGCTTCGCGGTCAGCGAGTGCATGTGGATCGGGTTACGGTCGCCGGAGACGGATGCGTAGCGGCGCCCGAGGTCGCCGGGCAGGCTCCACTCGGCACTGGCGGGCGCGTCCTCCGGCAGCGGCTCGAAGTCCTGGGCGCTCTTCGCCTCCGGGTCGCCCTTGCCCCGACGCAGCATCGTGCTGACCTCGTCCCAGACGACCTCGTCGCCGGTGAGGGCGACGGTCTGCAGCGTGAATGCCCGCCCCTTGGGGTGAGGCTGGAGGGCGGTCGGGCGAACGTGGATCGTCAGCTCCTCGTCGACGGCGATCCGGCGGTGCTGGACGATCCGGTTCTCGATATGGACGAGCCCGACCGCGCCGAACGGGAAGGAGCCGTCGGCCATCACCGCCATCTGCAGCGGGAAGGCGAGCACATGCGGGAAGGCGGGGGGGAGGTGGTCGCGCAGGGCAGAGCCGCAGGCCTTGGCGTAGGCGGCGAGCTTCGCCGGCTCGGCTCGCACCCCGGCAAGTTCCAGCTCGACGTCGGGGATCTCGCCGCCACCGCCCGGGACGAAGGGCAGCAGCGAGGCGCCGGGCAGCATCGGCAGCGCCGCCCGCGCGTAGAGCGGCAGGATGCTGGGCGGGTTCTCGAGGGTCCGGGTCGCCACCTCAGGCCCCCAGCAGGTTCTGGCCGCAGACGCGGACCACGTTGCCGTTGACCCCGGTCGAGGCCGGGCTGGCGAGCCAGGCGATCGCCTCCGCCACGTCGACCGGCAGGCCGCCCTGCGAGAGGCTGCTGAGCCGGCGGCCGGCTTCGCGCGGGCCGATCGGCATCGCCGCCGTCATCGCGGTCTCGATGAAGCCGGGGGCGACGGCGTTGATCGTCGCCTTGCGCTTCGCCATCTCCGGCGCCATCGCCTCGACCATCCCGATCACCCCGGCCTTCGAGGCGGCGTAGTTGGTCTGGCCGGAGTTGCCGGCGATCCCCGACATCGAGGAGACGCAGACGACCCGCCCGTTCGGCGCCAGGCAGCCACCGTCGAGCAGGGCGTCGTCGATCCGCTCCTCGCTGGAGAGGTTGATCTCCAGCAGCTGCGTCCAGCGCTCCTCCGGCATCTTCGCGATCGTCCGGTCCTTGGTCACGCCGGCGTTGTGGACGACGACGTCGACCCCGCCGGCGAAGCGCTCGGCGAGCCGCTCCGGCGCCTCGGCGGCGGTGATGTCGAGGGCGAGCGCCTCGCCGCCGATTGCCGCGGTCACCGCCTCCAGGTCGGCCGCGGCCTGCGGGACGTCGAGGCCGACGACCGTGGCGCCGTCCCGGGCCAGGGTGTCGGCGATCGCGGCGCCGATCCCGCGCGAGGCACCGGTGACGAGCGCGGTCTTGCCCTCGAGCGGTCGCTCCCAGTCGAGCTTCGGCTCCGGCGCGACGCCCTTGCCGATCCGGACCACCTGCCCGGAGACGTAGGCGGAGCGGGGGGAGATGAGGAAGCGGAGCGTGGACTCCATCTGGTCCTCGGCGCCCGGCTCGACCTGGACCAGCTGCGCGGTCGAGCCGCGGCCGCCGATCTCCTTGCCGAGCGACCTGACGAACCCCTCCAGCGCCCGCTGCGCGGTCTGGGCGCGGGCCGAGCCGGTCTCGGCCGGCGGCGCGCCGAGGACGACGACGCGGCCGCAGCGCTGCAGGCGGCCGGCCGCGGGGTAGAAGAAGCGCTGCAGCTCGACCAGCTCGGTCGAGTCGGCGATGCCGGTGGCGTCGAAGACCAGCGCCTTGGCCGGCCCCTCGGCGCCCGCCCGTTCGGCGCCGATGCGGTCGAGGACGGCGGCGAGCTCCCGGCCCAGGCGGCCGCCCGGGGCGGCGCCGGAGAGGACCGGGCCGGAGACGACCGGCGCCCCTGGGCGGTGGCGCTCGAGCGTGACCGGCTGCGGCAGGCCGAGCTGCTTGGCGACCGTCGAGACGACCGGGGCGTTGACGAGCTGCGAGTAACGGTCGCTCACTTGGGCCCCTCCGGTCCCTCGAGGATCGCGACTACCCCCTGGCCGCCGGCGGCGCAGATGCTGACAGCGCCGCGTCCCCTGCCGTCCTCGTGCAGCTGCTTGGCGAGCGCCCCGACGATCCGCCCGCCGGTGGCGGCGAACGGGTGGGCGGCGGCGAGCGAGCCGCCGTTGACGTTGAGCTTCGCCCGGTCGATCGCGCCGAGCGCCTCGGCGCGCCCCAGCTTCTCGCGGCAGAACTCCTCGTCCTCCCATGCCTTCAGCGTGCACAGCACCTGCGCGGCGAAGGCCTCGTGGATCTCGTAGTAGTCGAAGTCCCCCAGGGTCAGGCCGGCGCGGTCGAGCATCCGCGGCATCGCGTAGGCGGGCGCCATCAGCAGCCCTTCGCGCTTGTGGACGTGGTCGACCGCGGCGGTCTCGGCCTCGGCGAAGTAGGCGAGGACCGGCAGGTCGCGGTCCTTCGCCCACTCCTCGGAGGCGAGCAGGACCGCGGAGGCGCCGTCGGAGAGCGGGGTCGAGTTGGCCGCGGTCATCGTCCCCTCGGGGCCGCCGAAGACCGGCGCCAGCTTCGCGAGCTTGTCGGCGCTGGAATCCGGTCGCATGTTCTCGTCGCGGCCCAGGCCCAGGTAGGGCGTGATCAGGTCCTCGAAGAAGCCGCGCTCGTAGGCGGCGGCGAGGTTGCGGTGGCTGGCGACGGCGAGCTCGTCCTGCTCCTCGCGGGATATCTCCCAGTCCGCCGCCATGATCGCGCAGTGCTCGCCCATCGAGAGGCCGGTGCGCGGCTCCTCGTTGCGGGGGAGGTGGGGGACGACGTGGCCGGGGCGGACGCCGGTGAGGGCGCGCAGCTTGCCGACCGTCGAGCGCCGCCGGTTTGCCTCCAGCAGGGTCGCCCGCAGCTGCTCGTTGAGTCCGATCGGGGCGTCGGAGGTGGTGTCGGCGCCGCAGGCGATGCCGGCGTCGATCTGCCCGAGGGCGATCTTGTTGGCGACCAGGATCGTCGTCTCCAGGCCGGTGCCGCAGGCCTGCTGGACGTCGTAGGCGGGCGTCTCGGCGGCGAGGCGGGTGCCGAGCACGCTCTCGCGGGCGAGGTCGCGGTCGTGGGAGTGCTTGAGCACGGCGCCGCCCGCGACCTCGCCGAGCCGCTCGCCCTGCAGGCCGAAGCGGTCGACCAGGCCGTCGAGCGCGGAGGTCAGCATGTCCTGGTTGGTCGCGTGCGAGTAGGCGCTGTCGGAGCGCGCGAAGGGGATGCGGTTGGCGCCGACCACGGCCACGCGTCGGGTCTCGGTTCTCATCGGGTGGTGGTTCCTTTTCGTGGGGACTGGGAAGCGTCGGGCGCCGAGCGGGCGCGCAGGCCCGGCTCGACGGTGGAGATCAGGAGCTCGGCGGCCTGCTCGGCGCCGAGCGCTTCGGTGCGCAGCCACCAGTGGGCGAGCGCCTCGGCGGCGCCCAGCACGGCGGTGGAGAGGGCTTCGACTTCGGTCCGGGCGGCGTCGCGGCGGTCCTCGCGCAGCTGCTCGACCATCGAGCCGGAGACGAGGGTGGCGATCCGGCCGCGGTACTCGGCGACCCGGTCGGCGATCTCGCCGTTGCTGGGCAGGGTCTCGTCGAAGAGCACCGCCCAGGCGGCGCGGTCGGAGTCGAGGAAGCCGAAGAAGGCGCGGACGCCGGCCCCGAGCGCGTCGCCGGGGCTGGCGCTGGCGGCGACCGCCTCGGCGACCGCCTTCGTCAGCGCATCGCCGGCCCGCTCCATGCAGGCGATGTAGAGCCGTTCCTTGTTGCCGAAGTAGGTGTAGAGCAGCGGCTTGGTCACGCCGACCGCGCCGGCGATCTCATCCATCTTCACCGCCGCGTACCCGCGCTCGGCGAAGAGGCCGTGAGCGGCCGTCAGGGTCTGCTCCATGCGGTCTTCGCGAGGAAGCCGCGAGCGTGCAAACGATGCATCCATCGGTGTAGAGGTTACCCGACTATAAATTCGAATCAAGTCGGCCCAGCCAGCCACCCGGACGAGCGGACCGGGTAGGGGTGGAGCGTCTTGTGTTTTTTCGTGGCAGCGAAACTCGGACAGCCGGAGCCGGCCGTCGAAAAAACTAAGCGAAACCCCCTGCCCGCCCGGCTCGGGGACTACGCCAGCTCGGAGCCGTCGTAGAGCTTCTTGACGTGCACGGTGCCCGCAGGGGCGGCTTCGATGCAGAGCTTGCAGAGGACGCACTCGTCGACGTTTGCGGCGGCGATCTCGACGCCGGCGTCGGTCGCCTTGAAGATGTCGACCGGGCAGACTTCCTCGAGCTTGGCGGCGAGGGCGGCGTCGCCGGCGACGGAGGCGTCGACCTCGACGTCGATGAAGACGCCGGTCAGCTGCTCGGCCATCAGGCGCTCACCCCCAGCTTCTCCTTGACCACGCC
>CAWANE010000016.1:0-409433 GCA_963783345.1 uncultured Actinomycetes bacterium | reverse complement strand
TCGCCGAGCTGGGGGCGCCGGGTCTCTTCCGCGCCGTCGACAGTGCCGGGTTGAAGATCTACTCGCGGCCGGCGGGACTCTTCCTGCTGTTGGCGGCGCTCCCTGAGCACCACGCGCTCTTTCGCCGGGTCAGCCGCAACCCGCTTCTCTTGGATCGAGGGCTGGAGCCGACCGCCAGCTCCCCGGCCGGATCGACGCTGCGGCTGGTACCGTCGAGTCCGACGAGCTTTCTAAGGTTGGCGTCGATGACATGCTCGACGGTCTGGGCGAGATCATTTTGAGGGCGGGTGGCCAAGTCGTCGTCGTACCGGCCGAGAGAATGCCCACATCGACGGGAGTAGCGGCGATCTACCGCCACTGAGCCCGGAACACGTCAGCGAACTGCGCGGTCTCCGATATGAAGATTCAGATCAACACGGACAACACGGTCGAGGGTCACGAGGAGCTCTCGCGCGAAACCGAGCAAGTCGTGGAACGTGGGCTGGCGCGATTCGGCGGCCGGGTCACCCGGGTGGAGGTCCATCTGAGCGACGTGAACGGCGCCAAGCACGGCGTCGATGACAAGCGTTGCCTCCTCGAGGCCCGCCTCACCGGGCTCCAGCCGCAGGTGGTCAGCCACCAGGCAGAATCTCTGCACAGCGCCACCACCGGTGCGACCAGGAAGCTGGTCAGAGCCCTCGACAGCACGATCGGTCGGCTGAACGACCGCTGAGGATCGCAATCTGCCGGGAGCAGGACGGCAGAGATGGATGAGTTGCAGACCGAAGGTCGCGGGTTCGAGACCCGTCGGGCGGATCGCCAACCCCCTGGACTTGAGGGGGTTTTCGCATTTCGACGACGTCTGCTCTGCTTCATCGCCGACGACCTAACTCGGGTGGACCTGCTCTGCGCGGCTACCTGCGGCCGACGGCCGAAATCGAGCGCGCGGAACGACTGACGGAACTGATTCCTCGAAGTCGCCCTTGGTCTCCCAGGTCTGCCCCGCGACCCACCTGCAGCTCTTTGCATTCCCCACCTACAAGGAGTAGCGTGACTTGCCAAGGGTTTTCTTTAGCCGCTGCCCACTTCTCGCGCCGCCGTCCCGACCTCACGGTCCAGGCGACTTCACGGGCTGTCCTCAGTGACTTTGAGACACCGGATCGATGTCCCCTCCTTGGTAGCCGTTGCTGCGATCTCGGGGGGTGGCCGAAGGGGAAAACATGAATAAGTCTGATGGCGGATGGCACGAGCGGCGCGCGCCGTTGCGCGCTCTGGGGGCCGCACTGCTAGCGGTCGCGATCCTCGGTGTCAGCCTGGTAGCGGTCGCGTTTGCGGCCAAGGGCAACCCGATCAAGCCCGTTTCACGCTCAGACGCGGGTGCTACGAAGCTGGCCCGCTCGATCTTCGAAGGCAATCCGAGCAGGCTGGTTCGTGCCAAGTTCGTCACCGTCCCACCGGGTCACGACCCGGTGGCAACGAGCACCAAGCACATCGCCGGCTTCCCCCGCCAGGGCAAGTCCTTCGCGATCCTCTCGACCGGTTGCGCCCACTTCGCCCTGCGAAAGAACAAGTCCACGAGAACCGGCTGCAGGGACGGCGGCGTCAAGACCCGCGGAGCCAGGGACGTGACCATCCTGCGGATCCGGATCGACGTGCCGAAGGGGGCAAACTGCCTCTCCTTCCGCTTCAAGTTCCTCTCCGAGGAGTATCCGGAGTTCGTCGGCAGCGAATTCAACGATGCCTTCCTCGCCGAAGTCGGCCACTCGCCGACCTGGAAGGCGTCCTCCAACCAGAGTCCCTCGATCACGGCGCCCGACAACTTTGCCACCACCCGCAACGGCAAGGACATCATCAGCGTCAACGGGACCGGCGTCGCCAAGGTCTCACGTGCCGCCGCCAAGGGCACGACCTACGATGCCGCCACGGGCAAGCTGCGGGCCTCGACCCCGGTCAAGCCGGGCAACAAGCAGCTGCTCTATCTCTCGATCTTCGACCAGGGCGATCGCCAGTACGACTCGGCGGTCTTCATAGACCGCCTGCTGGTCCGTGACGCGGACAGGTGCAAGTCCGGTCTGGTCCGCAGTAACTAGGAGGAGGACCCAGACCACCTTCCCCGCGGAGCGAAGCTGGGCTGAGAGGCCCCCGACTAGATCGCCGGAAGCCTCTCCTCTTGGGACCGGCTACCAGCGAGAGGGGGCGAGGGCCAATTGTCATCGGCCCCTCGTCAGTTTCGGTGTACTTCCTTTCCAGCGGCCCCAACCGGGAGGCGCGTTTCCCCGAAAAGCCGAGGCCCCAATGCGCGCCCCGTGGAGTTTGGAACAATGGCATCGTCCAAGCGTCGGGGGCCGGCAGTTCAGTCCCGCTGAAGCGAAGCCGGCGTCCGCGCATCCGACGTTCGACGACAAGTTGACCGAGTCATTTTCCTAGCGCTCCGAGAGATTCGACGAGCCAAGGCGCGTTTCGGGCTTCTGGTGACCGCTGTCGCTCTTCTCGTGTTCCTTATCCTGACCCAGCAGGCGCTCCAGAACGGCCTGATCACGTCCTTTGTGGGCGCCGTCAAGCGCCAATCGGCGCCAGTGCTCGTGTTCGCCGTCGACGGCCAACGCACCCTGCAGGGCAGCGTGATCACCCCTCCGCTCGAGAAGACGATCGACTCGGTCCCAGGCGTGGCCGAGGCCGGGCGCATCGGCCAGGGCACCTTTACTGTCGTCGTCGGTCGGGATGGAGACTCGAACGCTGCTCTGATCGGTTACGAAAAGACCCAGCTCGGCGGACCGGACGTGCTGAGCGCCGGGAGGATGCCAAGCGCCCCCGGCGAGGCAGTGGGAAGCGCTGTGGACTTCTCGCTGGGCGACCATGTCCGTGTCGTGGGTCCCGGAAAGGACCCCGTGTTGCGCGTCGTGGGATTGGCCGACGAAGCCCAGATCCAGGCGGCGCCTACCCTCTTCATCTCGTGGTCGGACTACGTCGCCGCTGTCCGGGCGGTCAATCCTGACGCTGGGACGATCCCGCCAAGCGTCATCGGGGTCCGGCCGGCCGCGGACGTGACCGCCGACGCGCTCACCACCCGAATCAACCGTGCGTCTGAAGAGGCTGACGCCCTCACCCGTCAGGAGGCCGTCGAAAAGTCCCCCGCGGTAGGCGCGGTGCGTAACTCGTTCAACTTGATCTCCTTGCTCTTCGGGCTGGTCGTGCCGCTCGTGACGGGGATGTTCTTCCTGATCGTCACGTTGCAGAAGGCCCGTGCCCTCACCCTGCTGCGAGCGATCGGTGCGCCGGCCGGCGCACTCGTTCGCTCCCTCCTGTTACAGGTCGTGATCATCATCGGGGGCGGAATCGTGCTGGGCACCCTGCTCTACTTCCCGCTTTCGCAGGCCAGGCTGGGAAAGATCCAGTTGAGCTTCGACCTAGGGGCAGTGGCCTTCTGGTCCGTTCTGCTCGTTGTGCTCGGACTCGGGAGTGCGATGGTGGCGGCGCGGCGCGTGCTGGCGATCGACCCGGTCGAAGCCACCACTGGCGGAGGTGCGCGATGAGGCTCGCCCTCCGCGAGATGAGACGCCGGCCCAGTCGATTCGCGGTCGCCACGGTCATCCTGGCACTCATCGCGCTGCTGCTAATGGTTCTGGGAGGCCTTCTCGACGGGCTCGTGGCCGGGGGCACTGGTGCGCTGCGCGCTCAGCGCGGTCAACTGATCGTGTATTCGTCGAGCTCGCAGGAATCGCTCGTGCGCAGCCGCATAACTCCCGCCGTGCGGCAGGTCGTGGAAGACACCACGGGCCCAGGTCGGGTGGGGGGTCTCGGCAGCGTCCAGCTAGGTGCCCGCGTCGAGGGTCGCGGCCCAAGGGACCTTGTGCCGGTCGTGGTGTTCGGCTACGAACTCGCGCCGAGGGGCCTGCCCGACATCGTGCCCCCGGACGGCCAGGTGTACGCGGACAGCTCGCTGCGCTCCGAAGGCGTCAGGCTGGACAGCCTCGTCCGCCTAGGCCCCTCCCGAACGCCCGTCCAGGTAATCGGATTCATCGACGACAGCCGTTATTCAGGGCAGGGCACGCTGTGGGGCTCACTCAACACGTGGCGCTCGGTGCTGGCCGCCAACCGGCCGGGCGAGCGGGTCGGGCAGGGCATCGACCAGGCGCTCGTGGTCCGGGTCGGCGGAGGAGACGCGGGCATCCAGGCCCGCGAAATCGATCGGGCCACCGAGGGTGCCACGAAGACGCTCACGATCCCACAGGCGATCAACGCGCTCCCCGGCGTTTCGCAGCAGGAGACGGTCTTCAACCAGATCATCGGGATCACGGTATTCATCGCTGTGGTCGTGGTCGCGTTGTTCTTCGCGATCATCACCGTCGAGCGCATCGGCCTTTACGGGGTGCTGAAGGCGATCGGCGCGAGCTCCCGCATACTGTTTGCCGGCGTCCTCCTGCAGGCTCTCGTCGTGACGCTCATCGCGTCGGCGATCGGCGTCGCGGCATCCCTTGTGCTCTCAGCCGCGATTCCCGCAGGTTCGATCCCGTTCGTTGCGACCCCAACTCGGCTGCTCACCAGCACGGCCTACCTGCTACTCGCCGCCATGCTCGGTTGTGCGTTCTCCCTGCGCAGGGTCCTCAAGGTCGACCCCGCTGCCGCGATCGGCACTGAGCAGTGACCCCCATACGAACCATGTGTGGCGTGTCGGTTCGCGTTCGCCGATCACCCCGGAGCCAATCGTGACCTCAGCTAGTGCCGAGCTCGCTCTGCAGATGGATGACGTCCGCAAGGTCTACCGCGTCGGCGACGCCGAGGTCGTTGCCCTCGACCGGGTCCATCTGACCGTCGGCGCAGATGAGATCATCGCGCTGGTGGGGCCGTCAGGGTCTGGGAAGACCACGCTCTGCTCGATCGCCGGGGGGCTGTTGACGCCGACCGACGGCTCGGTCATCGTCGGCGGGCAGGACATCTCTGCATACAGTGCCAGGCAGCTGACCGAGTTCCGCAGAGAGTCGGTTGGCTTCGTCTTCCAGACGGTCAACCTCGTGCCGTTCCTCACTGCGCGGGAGAATCTGCTGGTCGTGGACGAAATCGGACCGCGAACGGGACGCAGGGCCCGGGAACGTGCGGACCAGCTGCTTGAGGAGCTTGGGCTGACCCCCCGCTCAGGCAACTTGCCGGCGCAGCTCTCGGGCGGCGAGCGCCAGCGGGTGGCAATCGGACGCGCCCTCATGAACGAACCCGACCTGGTGCTGTTCGACGAGCCGACCTCGGCGCTGGACACGACACTCGGCGATCAGGTCGTGAAGCTGATCCGTCATGAGATGAAGTCGCGCGGCACGGCAGCGATCATCGTGACCCACGATGATCGCATCACCCACTACGCCGACCGCGTGGCGAGGATCATCGACGGCCGCGTGACCAACGCGGCCAGCCGAGACGGCTGACCCGTCTGGGCTCTGCTGGAGGCCGAGGGTTCGCGTCGGGTCGCCGGGCGCCGACCGTTCGGCCAACCTGACACATCGACGGAGACTGCTCGGTCGTAGGTGATGTCGCCCTCGTTCTGTGGGACATTTGGGTACGTGGAGACACACGGCTTCCACGCACGTGACGGGATCGAGTTGGCGTACCGCGAACTCGGGGAGGGGCGGACCGTGGTCCTGCTCCACGGGTTCCTCTCGAATGCGGTCGACACCTGGGTGCGGTTCGGTCACGCGGAGGAGATCGCGGCGCGGGGCTGCCGGGTGGTGATGCCGGACCTGCGGGGGCACGGGGACAGCGATCGGCCGCACGACTCGGCCGCATATCCCGCCGACGTGCTGGCCGACGACGGGCTGGCGCTGGTCGAGCATCTCGGGCCGGCCGAGTTCGACCTGGCGGGCTACTCGCTGGGCGGCCGGGTGGTGGCGCGGATGCTCGCGCGCGGGGCGGCTCCCCGGCGCGCCGTGGTCGCGGGCCAGGGGCTGGGCTCGGTCGCCGGCCGGGGCGGGCAGGGAGGCGGTGACCTCTTCCGCCGCGTCCTCGCCAGCGGCGGCGGCTTCGAGCCGGGGTCGGTCGAGTGGGACATGGAGGAGTACCTGCGCAGCAGCGGCGGCGACCCGGTGGCGCTGCTGCAGGTCCTCGAGACGCTTGTGCCGACGCCGCCGGAGGCGCTGGCAGGGATCGAGGCGCCGACGCTGGTTCTGGTCGGCTCCGAGGACGGGAGGCAGGGCGAGGCCCTGGCGGCCGCCCTGCCGCGCGGCAGCTACGCGGAGGTCCCCGGCGACCACACGACCGCGGTCACTAACCCCGCCCGGCTCGGTGCCGCGATCGCGGACTTTCTCCGAGCGCCCGTTCGGCCCCGGGCCGACGCCGGCGGATAGCCGCCGGCAGCCCGGGGTGGGCAGGTGCGACGAGGAGGGTTGAGGCCGGGAGCGAGCCTGTGGCTACCGGCTCGATGCGGCCGGCAGTGCCCGCAACCGCCCGAAGGCCGCGACCAGCGCCTCGGCCCAAGGCCAGGTGCGCGGCAGTCGCAGCGCCATCCGAGGGCCCGAGCGCACCAGGCGCCCGGCGACGTGCAGCAGGCGCTGGCGAACGTGCTTGGGCTCGGCTGCGGCAAGCTCGTCATCCAGGCAGGACAGGGCCGCCCAGCGCAGCAGGGCCTGGGTCGCAAGTGAGACCTCCAGCTGGGCCCGGTTGTGGGCGAAGGCGGCGAAGGGCATCTTGGCTCGGGTTTGGCGCGTCGTTTTGTGTCTTCATCGCCGCTGTAAGGTGACTCCGTGGGCGAGGGGAGGCCGCAGCGGCGTGGCGATGGCGCGCGTTCCGCCGCGGCGGGGCGAAACCGCCCGGCGTCGTCGCGCGCAGGTTCGATGAAGGAGGTGCGCTCGGCGCTTGCGGCTCGCCTCCGCGAGCGGCTCCCTGAGCTCGAAGGTGCTGTCGCGACGCGTGTCCGCGCGATCTCCGACCCCCGTGACGTCGCCGACCCCGCTTACCTCCAGGGCCTCGATGCCGCCCTCGCCGCCGCGGTCGGGCATCGGCTCGCGGTGCTCGAGGCCGGTGAGCGCCACGTTCCGGCGGTCCCGCCGGTTCTGCTCGCGCAGGCCCGGCTCGATGCGCGCGACCGCGTCTCCCTCGACACCGTCCTGCGTCGCTACTTCGCCGGCAACGCCCTCTTCGGGGACTTCCTAGCCGAAGAGGCGGAGCGAGCAGAGGTTCCGAGCTGGGCCCTTCGTCGCCTGCTCGGCGAGCAGGCGACGCTCGGCGACCGGCTGCTCGCTGCGGTCAGCGCCGAGCACGCCCGTGAGGTGGAGAACCGACCGGCCAGCGCCGCAGAGCGCCGCCGCGAGTGCGTCAAGAGCCTGCTCGCCGGCGAGCTCGTCGACGACTCCGAGCTCGGTTACGACCTCGACGCTCATCACCTCGCCCTGATGGCCAAGGGCGAGGGGGCGGAGGAGCTGATGCGGGGCCTCGCGAACACCCTGGACCGCCGCCTGCTCGCCGTCCGCCGGGAGGAGGAGTCGATTTGGGCCTGCTGGCTGGGCGGCAGGCGCCGGCTGGCGGCCGAGCAGGCGTTGCGAGCGCTCGCCGACATCGTTCCGGACGGCGTGTTCGTGACCGTCGGCGAGTCCGCGGAGGGCCTTCGGGGGTGGCGGTTCAGTCACCTCCAGGCCAAGGTGGCGCTGCCGATCGCCGAGCGCAGAGGCCAGCCCGTGGTCCGATACGCGGACGTTGCCCTCGTCGCCTCGATCCTTCGCGACGATCTCCTCGCCGACTCGTTGCGGCAGCTCTACCTGGCGCCGCTCGAACAGGCCAGGGACGGGGGCAGGGTTGCCCGGGACACCCTGCGTGCTTACTTCGCCGCCGACCGAAACGTATCCTCGACCGCCGCCGCGCTGGGTGTCGACCGCCGCACGGTGACGAATCGCATTCGCGCCGTCGAGGGGGTCCTCGGTCGCGACCTCAAGGCCGTGGCGGCGGATCTGGAGATCGCCCTGCGGCTGGACGAGTAGCTCTCGACGCACCTTTCCCACTTTGTCGAATACCTGCCGAGCAAGGCCCCAAATCGGGGAAGTGGCGGCTGCTCGAGCCCGGGAAGATCGAGCTGATCGCACAGACCGAACGGGAGGGGAGCATGAAGAAATGCCTGACTTGCGCCACGGCGCTCACGGCCGGGCTGGCGCTGACCTTCACGGCGCTGGCCCTTGGCAGCCGCCAGGTGGTGCAGACTGGAAATCTCTACCTCGCCGACAACGGCGGCATCTCTCCCTCCAGGCTCCCGAAGCACGGAACCGCCCCGATCACGGCGCGCCTCGTCGGGGAAATCGGGACCGTCGACGACAGTCACCCGCCCGCGCTTCAATCTCTTGCCGTCGACGTCGACAAGACGATCGGCATCGACGCGGTGGGCCTCCCAACCTGCAAGGCGAAGCAGATCGTGGCGAGCGGAACCGCGCTTGCCAAGAGGGCCTGCAGCAGCGCGATAGTGGGATCGGGCAAGGCCGAGGTGGAGGTGGCCTTCCCCGAACAGGCGCCGTTCTCGGCAACCGGGCCGGTGGTCATCTTCAACGGCGGCGTCCAGGGGCGAACCACGTCTGTCCTCCTCCACGCCTACGTCAACGTGCCGGCGCCGACTGCAATCGTCGTCAAGGCCACGGTCACGCGCATTCACCACGGTCGCTTCGGCCTGCGGATCATGGCGCAGATTCCGAAGATCGCCGGCGGTGCCGGCTCGGTGACGAAGTTCGAGCTGAAGATTGGCCGCAAGTTCATTTACAGGGGCCGCAGGAAGAGCTTCCTGGTGGCGAGCTGCCCGACCGGCCATTGGGTGACCAAGGGCAACGTCCTGTTCGATGACGACACCAAGCTCGGCTTGACCCACGTGTTCCCCTGCACCCCCAGCGGTTGAGGCCGCGGTCAGGCTCGGCCGACGCTGCGGCCGGCCTTCCCGCTCTGACCTTCAGCCGCAGGCGGGTGACGATCGACAAGGCGCGCTTCTCTCGGTCGCCACCGGCCAGTCCAGCTGGACTCCGTCAAGCTCGACGCCCTCGGACGCAAGCTGCTGCGTGCTGCCCGGCGCCGCCGCTCAGGCCGGCAGCGCCGACTCGTGCCGCAGCCGCCCGCACCAGAGGGCGAAGAGGGCGATCGCGACGACCGCGCCCTCCCAGTGCAGGGCGAGGACGACGGCGAGGAGGCTCGGGAGGCCGGCGAGGACAGCGCCGATCAGGGTCTGGACCAGGGGCAGCGAGAGCATCCGGGCGGTGAAAGCGGCGCAGAGCATCCAGGCGACGGGGCCGCTGATCCAGCCCCAGTCGACGAAGAAGCTGTGGGGGAGGGCCAGGGCGAGGGCGATCGAGAGAACGGCGACGGCCACCAGCTGGAGGAGGGCCGCCCGCCAGAGGGTCGGGGCATCCATCCCGCCTGAGGCTACTCCAGACCCGGCCCGGCCGGCCGCTGCTTCAACCCTCAGCAGAAGATGCCGAATTCTTCGCAGAGGGTTGAGTTCGGCCCGCCGAGACCGGAGAGCTGCGATTCGAGTTCTTCGACCCGGCCTTCCAGTTCTTCGGTGCCTTCGACCCGCCCGCGCAGTTCTTCGACTTCGGACTCCAGCGCTTCGACCTGCGGCGCCGCCGAGGCTCCCCGTGGCCCGCGCGGCCCCTGCTTGCCTGCCGGGCCGCGCTTGCCGGCCGGCCCTTCCGGCCCGGTCTGGGCGACCAGCGCCAGCCCGGAGCCGATCGCGGCGCTGAGCACGCAGACGCCGACGATGATCGCGACGAACTGTTTCTGGGACATGGAGACCACCGGGGCTCGGGAATCATGCCAGTCCCGCTTCGGCAACAATGGAAGCCCGAGCGGGCGGTTAGCTCAGTTGGGAGAGCACTTCCCTTACAAGGAAGGGGTCACTGGTTCGAGCCCAGTACCGCCCATCTTCGGAATCGGAGTCCTCATCAGGGTTTCCGGCGTTCGCGAGGGAAAGCTGCTCGCCCGGCTCGGGCACCGAAGAAGTGGGTCCAGTGCCCAGTAGTGCCCAATCGGACCCCTCGACCAGCGTTTTCAGCCGCTCCCGCTCGCCCTCTCCCCGGTACATGACCTGCGCGTAGATCGAGAGCGTGACCTTGGGATCGGCGTGCCCGACCTGGCGCATCACGTAGGGAACCTCGGCGCCGGTCGCCAGCAGCAGCGAGATGAAGGTCCGGCGCAGCGAGTGCGGGGTGATGCCCTCGGGGAGAGGCGCGGCGTCCCTGGCGGCGAGGTTCGCGTTGGCGCGCTCGACCGAGCGGCCGAAGTAGCGGCGGCGGGCGTTGTGGACGTCTTGCTGGTGACCGCGCGCCGTTGAGAAGACGAAGGCGTCCATCTCGCCAAAGGCGGTCGTCGCCTTGTGGATCGACAGCTCCTCCCGCAGCGCCGGCAGCAGGTCAACCTGTCGAATGCCGGCGTCCGTCTTGGAGTCAGTGACTCGAAGGCGCCCCGCCGCGAGGTCCACGTCGCGCCAGCGCAAAGCCAACCCCTCGCCGATCCGCAGGCCGCCGAGCGTCAGGGTCGCGAGCAGCGCCCGGCGCGGAGTCGCGAGCCGGTCCCCGCGCGCCTCCGCGTCCAGTTCGCCGGCGGCGTCCAGCAGCGCGACGATCTGCTCGGCGCGGTCGAGCCAGGTCCGTTCGGGGGCGCGCTGCTTGAGGCGGCGGCGCCTGCCTCGGGCGGGATTGCGGGCGATCAACTCCCGCTCGACCGCGATCTCAAGGATCTGGGCGAGGCGCATGATCGTCCGGTTGATCGAGGTTGCCGAGAGCGTGCCCTTGCGAACCTGCTCCTGCCGGTAGCGGTCGACCTCGGCGATGGTGATCTCGGCCAGCCGATGCTTGGCGAAGAACGGCAGCAGGTGCGTGGTGAGTTCCCAGCGGCATTGCGCGACGGTGTTCTCGGACAGCCCCTCGTTGCTGAGCCCGTGGAACCACTCCGACGCGAACTCATGGAAGGTCGGGGTGGCAGCGGGAGCCTTCGCGGTCGGCGGCTCGTACGGCTGCCAGATTCCACGCCGCACGTCGGCGAGGACGTTGGCCAGCTCGTCCTCGGCTTTGCGGCGGCTCCAGCCTTCGGCGGTCGTGCCGAGCGTCAGGTAGCGCCGCTGGCCGTAGGCCCGGAACCGCAGGGCGAACGTCCGCCCGCCCTTGCGGTCCAGTTCGAGTACCTGCCCCTTGGCGCTGTCCTTCATCGCTCGGCTCCGATCCTAGGCGGCCGGATCGTCCTCGCCTGAGATCGGCAGCAGACGCACTTCCGGACGCTCCTCCTCTCGCGCCTGACCCGCCCGCTCACCCGAGCGGGCGGGCAGGTCAGGCGCGGTCGTCTCGCCGACCTTCCTGAGAACCCGCGCCGCGACTTCGGGGTCGAACCGCAACCGAGGCTTCGCTCCGTCGCCGAGTTTGACGGCGCCCAACTGGATCGCGTGCGAGTAGACCCAGGAGCGCTCGATCCCGAACATCTGGGCCAACTCGGCGGCGTCAACCAGCGCTCGGCGCTGGACGCCCCGGCTTTCGAGGATCTCCACGACCTTGAGGGCCACGGCCTCGACCGCCTCGGGGTGGAGCTTGATCCGCGTAGATGCCATCGGATTCCCTGTCCACCGAGCGGCGCAAACGCCCCCGGAAATTCCGTGTGACCGCCCCTCGGGTCGGCCTCCACACCCGCCAAAAGCGCGGCGCAGCCGCGCCACAATCGGCGGTGGGGAGGCCGACCGAAGGTCAAACGGCGCGAATCGGCCGAAAAGCGGCTTTTCGGCTTGGGAAGTGGGCATGCGCAGCCATGCATAATGTGTCTGGGGGTCGCGGTTGGAGTTGACGGGGCTCGCTTGGAAGCCGTCAACGAGCTTTCGAGCGAGGGCCTTGGATCGCTCTCACGGGTGAGAGCGATCTCTCCGTAGCTGGCGGGGCTGCTCATCGCTCGACCAGGTAGCTGCCTTCGCTGGGCATTCTGGGAACCCAGTCGATCCCGGCCAGCAGATCGCCCGCCGGCACCGCCAGGCACGCCGCCAGCTTCACCAGCGTGTCGATTCTCGGCACCCTCCGCCCGTTCTCCAAGAGCCCGATCTCGCTCCTATGCAGAGCAGAGAAGGCGGCCAACTCTTCCTGGGAGAAGCCGGCCCTCCGCCGGGCGGCGAGCAGGTTGCGGCCGAAGCGCTCGGCCACCCCTGGGGCCTCCATCAGTCGCGGTCGAGCGCGTTGAAGACCAGGGCCGCCCTGGTCGGCGCGATCACCCCGGCGATCCGGTTCAGCAGCCCGGCCCCGAGGAGATCACGAATCGCCCGCTCGATGTCGTCGGTCTCCTCGAACCCCTCGGCCCCGGCGCTGATCTCGCGGATCAGTTCGCCGCTCGTCAGCAGCGCCGGGTAGAGCGCCAGCACCCGAAACAGCACCGAGCGCTGATCGCGGGCGTCTTCGTGCGTGGTCGTGCCGGCGAGGGATTCCTCGCCCCCCGTTCTAGGGTTGTCGTGCATGGGAGTTCACCCTCCTGTGCCGGCCCCGGGGGCGTTCCACCGCCGCCCGGGGCATTTCCATGGTCGCCGTCTCGAAGGCTCGTGGAGCTAGTCGCGCTTAAGCCGCTCGGCCCGAGCAACAAGCTCCGACAGCGGCACATCCAAAGCCGCCGCGAGCTTGACGAGATTCCGATAGCTCGGGTTCCGCAACCCGCGCTCAATCTCGCTGACGTAGGTCCGGTGCATCCCGGCAAGGTCGGCAAGCCCCTCTTGCGAGAGACCGTCGATTTCGCCGCGCCGCGCCCGAATCGCATCACCAAGAGCCTGTAGAGCCTCCTCCGGCACGCACCGAGCGTGCCAGTTAGACACTTATCAGTCTACAGGAAATAAGTGTCGCAACGGAGAGGCCTGCAATTCGCCAACACCGGCCTCAGCATCACAGCCCAAATCGCGGCTAATCACACTCAGCGTGGACCTAGGGGAGCGGCTAGCTCTTACGCTGTGCCGCAATGCGATGGCGACAGTCCAGGGGACGGTTTGGTGTCACTCTTTCGCGTCGGGAGGTGAAACGACGAAAGCGCGCGGCCCACGCACTCACCCGACGGCTCTTCGAGAATTCGGTCGAGCAAGAAGAGCTGCGTAGCCCCGGCGAGATGAGCGAAGCAATGATGCAAGCGATCTTGGTTGCATCCTCACGCCACCTACGAGGTCTGCGACGGCCCGAGCGGATTGCGAACAGAGGAGTCGAAGCCGCCATGAACGCCGGCACCGAGGCCTACATGCATCTGGTCGAAGAGACCGGCGAGGAGTGGGTTGGGAACTCGCGGCGGTACCGCACCGGATTTGACGAGCGGCTGGAGGATAGGTGGGGCGAGGCGCTCGACCTCTGCGAGCTGATGAGGTTGTTGTCCCTCGAAGCGGGCATCCAATACCACGATGAGCATCGCGACAACGGATCGGCCAAGCACGACGTCTTAGCCAAACTTCACGCCAAGGGCTGCCTCGTCGCTGATGAGATCCTGATGCTGCTGAGACACGGCTATGCCTCGGGGGCAGATGCTAGATGGCGCGCGCTTCACGAGGTCGCCGTCATCGGCTGCTTCCTTGCTGCTGGCGATGAGGAGTTGGCACTTCGATTCCTCGACTACGGGCATGTCGAATCTCTCGCGGGAGCCCGCGACTACCAAAACAATGCCGACGCCCTCGGCTACGAGCCATTCTCGGACGAGGAAATCAAGGGGATGGAGGCGGCAGTTGCGGATCTAGCCAGGAAATACGGCCTGCTTTTCAAGGGGCGCTACGGCTGGGCAGCCGACCATTTCGGCCATGCACCCAGTTTCCGGGAGATCGAGCAGGCAGCCAACCTCGATCACTACCGCTCGTACTACCGCATGGCAAGCCATCCTGTTCATGCTGGACCCAAGGGCATCCTCTTCAACCTTGGTCTCTTTGATGACGCACAGATGATGCTCGCCGGGCCAAGCAATGCCGGCCTCGCCGACCCGGGCCATGCGATGTGCATCTCCTTGGCGCAGATCACCACGGCCTTCGTCACCCTAACCGCCAGCGTACGTCACCTCGTCACTCTCCGCGTCTTGCTTCAGCTCTCGGATCGGGCGGGTGAGGCACTGATCGCAGCCCATCGAAAGCTCAAGGAGGACGATGCAGCGATCCAAGCAGGCAGCGCGGAGTCGCGTAGCGTATGAAAAGACTGGCAATGTCCCCACACCACCACCTCATGGCAACGCGATGGAACCCGTGACTCGCAAAGCCGACCCCGATTTGATAGAGCCCAAGGCTGACGCCGAGCCGATCCTGACCGTGACGTTTGCCTTCGAACTACCGTGGTCCCTCCGGATCGGGGATATCAGTTTCCTCGTCAGCGAGTCGAGCGAGGAGTGGTCGGGGTGGAGCCCAGACGCAATGGGCGCCATTGCCGAAATGCCGCCACTTCCACAGGGGCGACAGCCACGCTACCGCGTTGAGATAGGCCAGGCCAAAGTCTGTACCGGTCGACCCCTCGCTGCAGCCGAACAGTCGTTTCCGCAATGGCAGGGATTCCCTTCGCGGGCCGAGGATCAAGACGAGGAAGCAGAGAAGCTGCGAACCGCCGTGCTGCTTTCAATCTATTGCAGGGCGCTTGAGACTCCGCTTGTTGAGGACGAGCCGGAGGAAGACACCATTGAATGGCTTTCGCGCCGGCTCGACGAGGCACTGGCATTCCTGAATCGATATCTGGTGATCCTTGGGGCCCTCAACGACGAGTGGCATATCTCGTCAATTTCCAGGGTTGATCTGCAGAGGTGGATTCCTTGGCAGCTCTCGATGAAGCCGGCACCCGAGACGTGGCAAGACCCGAGCGGACTACTTGATGCTCACGTCAACTGGCGGGAGGATCTGCCGGAAGAGCGCCCCGAGCAGGAAATCATGGCGGCGGTCGAACTGATCCACCGCTACAACGCCGGGGAAGTCCCGTTCTTCGATTGGGTCGAGCTCTACCAAGCCGCTGAGCATCACCTCGGCTCGGGTCGCAACTCGCAGGCCGTGATCTTCGCGACCACCGCCGTCGAGGTTCTGGTCAACACGTTGTTTCGAGTGGTCTGGGTGCTACTTGAGAAGGACGAGACCAGGCTATCCGGCGTACTCGAATGTGGGTTCAAGAACCAGCTCACGGCGCACCTGCCGCGTCTGCTTGACAGCGACCTCGACCTCAGCAATACCGAGTCGCCACCAGGAAGGTGGCACCGCGACTGTTACGACCTACGAAACGACATCGTCCACAAGGGGCGAAAGCCCAGCTCTCCCGAGGCAATGGACGCAAAGCTGGCCACGCGCGCTTTTGCCGGTTGGATCGGCGCCAACCTCAAACCGGACCCTCGAACGGACTGGATCAAGGCGTTCCTGCAAGCACCGAAGCGAAGTTGACGAGCGAAGCGAATCTCCGGTTCGGCAATTTGACGCCAGGCGGGGCTCCGCGGTCTCTCAGGACGGATCAGGCTGCGGCGCCCTGAGCGGCGCTCGGGGCAGGTAGCGCGTCCAAGATGCTGGCCGGAAGGCGGGTGCTCGCGTCCCAGACCTCAATTGCGACGAGCTTGTGGCTGGCACGGTCGTAGTCGCGGAGGCCGCCGGGAACGCGCTCGCTCACAACGTCGTCCGATTCCCCGGTGGGAAACCAGGCGATATCAGCATCTCGGTCGTAGTAGGCAAACATTGCCTTCACAGGGTAGCGCCGGCCTCCGGCTACGAATCGAGCCTCCACACGGACACGATCCGAACTGCCGCATCATCCTCGCCGTGCGGGTGGTCGTAGATGGCCTCGAAAGGCATGCCGTCAGACAGGAGGCCGGAGACGAGCCATTCTGCCCGCCCGTCGTTTGCCTCGCGCTCGGCATGCCCCTGCCTGATCGCTTGCTCGACCTCGGCCTGGTCAAGATTCCTCTGAGCGAGGCGCATGCGCGCGTGCTCGGTCCAGACGAAGCGCTCGATCCTCATCTGGGCAAGCCTAGGCGTCGCGGAGACGGAACTGGTTCGCCCCTATTCCGTTGGAGGAAGAAGCCCGAACATCGGGTCGAACTCCCCGGCCGCGACCGCGATACAGCCTTCAACGTCCCCTTCGGCGCTGACCACCAGGACGTAGCGCATCCGGCGTGATCCGTTGACGAGAGAGACGATCCACGGCTCCAGCCCGGTGTAGCTTGGCTCGGTTGGCGGTCGACCGCCGAGGACCGACGGCTCTTGGGCGAACTCGACGTGCAGCACCTGAGTCTCGTCGGTTTCCTCGAACACATGCTCCATGGCGAGCGCGGCGGCCAGTCCACGGGACACCAGGGGACGGTGATGGGCAGCCTTCGCCTGTCGCAGTCTCTCGCGAAGTCGTCGGATTCCCGCCCTCGCCGCCTGGCTCGCCCCTAAGCCGACCAATCCGCCCGCAGCATGAAAACCAAGCCATTCGAGCACAGGAATCCAGCCCGCCGCACCTCTGCCCTGAACTCCGTCTAGGACGGTGACTTTCCCGAGGTCGGCATCGGGATCCAGCCAAGACTCTCCCAGTTCCGTAGCGATCGCGGTTCGCGCGTAGTCCGTCTTCCCTTCCGCGTGCTCCGACCACTCGTGACCGAAACCCACCGCGAAAGCAAGGCTCATGGTGAAACGGGAGCCGGGTGCATCAAGATCGAACTGGAAACCGGTGGACTCAGGCGAAGCCGATAGCCTCGATCTGCCCAACCGTTTTCGCCAACCCATGGCCCAACCTTCGCAGACCAGTGGACAGAGTGTCGATCACTGTGAGCCAGGCCGGGACGTTCCTATAGATGTCAAGGGGTGGGAGACAATGACCCGAGATCGTCGCGGAGAGTGGCGTGGACCTCGCGGGCGATGTAGCGCTTGAGGCAGCGGATGATCTCCTTCTTGGTCTTGCCCTCGCTGGTGCGGCGCTCGACGTAGGCGAGTGTCTTCGGGCAGTAACGCAGTCGACAGACAGCGATCATGTGCAGGGCCCGGTTGGCCTGGCGATCGCCGCCGTGATTCAGGCGGTAGCGGCCACGCTTGCCCGAGGCGATCGGGACCGGGCTGGCGCCGCAAAGCGCAGCGAATGCCGCCTCGCTGCGCAGCCTCTCGATGTTCTGGCCGGCGGTGAGCAGAAGCTGGCCGGCGTGCCCGGTGGAGATCCCCAGCAGGGCCGTGGTCCTGGGCGCGGCGCTCGCGACCAGGGGCGTGAGCTGCCCGTCGAGCTCGCCGATCTCACTGTCGAGGAGCGCGATCCGCCTGGCGAGACTGCGCAGCGCCAGCTTGGCGGCGTTGGCCGGGTCCCGCAGAGCACTGTGGTCTGGGCGCAGCCGCCGGCAGAGGCCGGCCTTGCCCCTCAGCGTCTTGGCGCTCGCGAGCTGCTCGCGAAGCTCGCTGGGCGCGGTGAGGATCAGATCGCCGAGCTGCAGAATCGCGGCTGAGCGCGATTTCACCGCGCTCTCGCGGGCGACGCGCAGCTGGCGGATCGACTCGACGATTCCCGTCGTCTGCTTCGGGATCACCGGCGTCGGGTCGGCGAGGACGTGGCGGGCCGCCAGCTCAGCGTCGATCGCGTCGGTCTTCCCGCGCCGGCGGCGGGTATGGGGGTGGGGCTGGTTGACCTCGATCACCAGGGCCCCCTCGCCAACGAGGTAGCGGGTCAGTCCGGCGGCGTAGGAACCGGTCGACTCGACTCCGATGCGCTCGACCTCGCCGAATGACCGCAGCCAGGCAAGGAGTTCACGGTAGCCGCCGGCGGAGACCGTGAAGGACCTGGACCCGAGTAGTGCCCCACGCTCGTCGAGCGCCGCGGCGTGGTGGGTATCGGCGTGGGCGTCGACTCCGCCGATGACCCGGCGGTCGTCCTCGTTCATGATCTGCATTGCTGTCCCTCTCTGATCGGTGGGACAGCCGGTCGGGTGGGCGGACACAACAGTGATGAGGCACTTGTCGCGAGCAGGTTCCTATGAAGTCACGCCCCACCCTTCCCGGCCGCCCCTCATGGGTGCGGTCGTGGCGCTCGCTCGCGAGCGACAGGTCCCGGCAATGGCACCCAGGGGGCCAGTTTCACGGCAGGTCAGAACGCGAGCAGAAACGCCGTCCCCATCCTCACTGTTTGACGGAGACCTCGAAGCCAGGATTCCTCCTGGTGGAAGGGAACCGATCAACCCATGCCACGAAAGACGAAATACCCCGAAGAGCTGCTGGATCGCGGTGCCCGGATGGTCTTCGACTCCGGCCGTCCCATCGCCCACGTAGCCCGCGACCTCGGCATCCACCCCGAGACCCTGCGCAAGTGGGTGCGAAAGACCGAAGCCGATGAAGGCAAGCGCAACGAGCTGCTGAGCTCCCAGGAGCGCGAAGAGCTGGCCCAGCTGCGCAAGGACAACCGCGAGCTGCGCCGCGCCAACGACATCCTCAAGTCCGCCTCGGCGTTTTTCGCGGCCGAGCTCGACCCACGCCGAACGAAGTGAGCTCCTATATCGAGCAGCACCGGGACCGCTTTGGGGTCGAGCCGATCTGCAGGACCCTGGAGGTGTCGGCCTCCGCCTACTACGAGCGCGCCAAGGGCAACCGCTCAGCCCGGGCGATCGAGGACGAGCGCCTGCTCGAGCGGATCGAGGAGATCCACAAGGCCAACTACTGCGCCTACGGCTACCGGCGCACCTGGATCGCCCTGCGGCGGGCCGGCGAGGAGGTCGGCCGCGGCCGAGTGCAGCGGCTGATGAGAAAGGCCGGGATCCAGGGCGCAAAGCGCCGTGGAAAGCCCTGGCGCACCACAACGCCCGATCCGGCGGCCCAGCGCCGTCCCGACCTGGTCGAGCGCGACTTCAACGCCACCGAGCCGAACCGGCTCTGGGTCGGGGACTTCACCTACCTGCGCTCCTGGGAGGGCGTCAGCTACTTCGCCTTCGTGATCGATGCCTTCTCCCGCAAGGTGGTCGGCTGGCAACTGGCCTCCCACATGCGCACCGACCTCGTCCTCGACGCCCTGCGGATGGCCCTCGGCCAACGCGATCACGGAGCCGACTTCCAGCTGGTCGCCCACACCGACCGCGGCTCTCAATACACCTCGGCCGACTACACCCAGGAGCTCGACGACGCCGGCGTCCTGGCCTCGGTCGGTTCGGTCGGCGATGCCTACGACAACGCGATGGCCGAGAGCTTCGTCGACACCTTCAAGACCGAGCTGGTTGCCGACCGCTCTTGGCGCTCGCGCTCCCAGCTCGAGCTGGCCGTCGTCGAATACGTCTCCTGGTTTAACCACGAGCGCCTGCACGAATCCCTCGGCGACCGATCACCCGTGGAGTTCGAGGACCTATACGTTCGACAGGGGGCTCAACTGAGCATCCCCTCTTAAATTGGAAACCAACAAAAACGGTCTCCGTCAAACCTGGTCCGGCTCACTGGGCGCGGACACAATCCGGACACATCGCCCGCGCAAGCGCGATCACGCCCGGTCGTCGCGCTCTCCCTCGAACAGGCTGATTTGCAGCAACTCCTTGCCCTCCGGTGCTCCGGCGTGCCCGCCCCTCCCCCGCTCGTCGCTCATGAAGGGGACATCTGCCGATTCGCCGTTCTGATATCTCTGATCCCTCAATGAAGGCTCGTCGTCTGATTGCAGGGATCAGCGGTGTCCTCGCGGCGCTAGCTCTGGCCGCTCCGGGCTTCGCCACGAGCCCGGCGAGCGAACCGGATCCAGTTGTGAAGGAATGGCCGCACTGGCCGTACCTCGTGTCCTGTGGAGTCGGGATGGCGTTCAATCCGAACAAGACGTTTTCCCGTCCGGCGAATTCCGAGCGAGGAAAGCGGCCAGCAGAGCGCGCGTTGAGATACCTGACCACCAAGGGCTACATGAACTGGGTGCCCGATAACGGCTGGCGACTTGGTCGCGAGACGCGCCGCGCCGCGATCTTCCTGCGGGGGCACCCGGGTGCAGAAATTGAATCTGGCGAAGAACTGGAACGATTCGAACTTGAGCGACGGCGGGGCCACTGGCGGATGTCGGGCTACGACTCCCCTTGCTACCTGCTCTCTGTTCGCGGGGGATCCGCCGCGAGTCCCTGGTTTCTGGCCCAGAGCCAGCGGCGCCTGACTCCCAACACGAGGCAGGTTCGCGTGGATGTGGGTCCCGGATACTGCGACGGCAAGGCCGCCGCAGACGCGAAGAAGCCGGTGTTTCGGGAAATGGCGGGGAAGCTCGTCATGACGATCTGGCTACGTCGCAAGCAGGTCGCATCTGGCGCCTGTGAACCGCCCGATCACGAACCCCCCCTAGTTGTGAGGCTTCCGGCTGCGCTGGGGCATCGTCAGCTCGTGGATGGCGGCGTCTATCCGCCGCGTCCAGCGCAACACATTCGCAAGTCCAATGTCACCTTTGGCTAGGTCGTGAACTCCCAGCGCGGAGTAGGCCCGCGCCGAGGCCGTGGTTTACCTGGGCACCAGTGCCCAAAGCGGGGACTAGCGTCCGCAAACTGCGGTAATCCGACGACCTAGGGAATCGGCGGCGGCAAGTGCCGCATTCCGCTTGGGAATGCGGGTTTGAGGCGCTTTTGACCCTCCTTGCCTGCGCCCCTTACAAGGAAGGGGTCACTGGTTCGAGCCCAGTACCGCCCATCCGGCTCGCCGGGGGCTGCGGGCGGGGTCAGAAGTTGAGCCGCCGGCGCAGCTCGGCGATCCGCCGGCGGGAGACGGGGACCGAGCGGTCGCCGGGGAAGGTCAGCGTCGCGGTCCCGTTCAGGTGCGGCTGCATCTCCTTGGCCAGCCGCAGGTTGGCCGCGTACTGACGGTGCACTCGCGCGAACCCGAACGGCTCCCAGCGGACCGCGAGCTCGCTCAGGTTCCCGCGCAGGAGGAAGCGTCCCTCGTCCGTCACCACGCGGACGTAGTCCCCGCGCGCGTGGAGGTAGAGGATCGAGGAGCGGGCGATCAGCCGCTTGGCGCCGTGCAGGTTGTCGACCGGCAGGATCTCGTCGCCGTCGCCGTTCCGCGGGGCGATGCCGGGGGCCGCGGCGCCTGTGATCCTGGCCAGCGTCTGCTCGAGCCGGCCCCTGCTCACCGGCTTGACGAGGAAGTCGACGGCAGCGAGGTCGAAGGCGGCGGCGGCGGCGTCCCGGTGTCCGCTGACGAAGACGATCCCCGGGGGGCTGGCGAAGCGCCCGACCAGCCGCGCCAGCTCCAGCCCGTCGAGGTCCGGCATCCGCACGTCGAGGAAGATCGCGTCGTAGCCCTCCTCCACCTCGTTGAGGCGGCGCAGCGCCTCGCTGCTGCTGGCGGCCCGGTCCACCCCCGCCACCCCGGCGGCGGCCTCCAGCATGTGCGCCAGGTCGTCGAGCGCCAGCGCCTCGTCGTCGACCGCAAGGATCCGCAGGTCGCTCACCGGCCCCTCACGCCGTCGCCGTCCTCGGAATCCTCATCACGACGGTGGTGCCCGCCACGCCCGCCACGCCCGCCGCGTCGAAGCTGAGCCCGTACTCGTCCCCGAAGCCCGTGTGCAGGCGAGCCTGGACGTTGGCGAGCCCGACGCCCCCGCCGCTTCCGTCGAGCGCGGCACGCGCCCGCTCCGGGTCGATGCCGGCGCCGTCGTCGCGGACCCGGAGCTCGACGTCGTCGGCCGCGAGCCGCCCGACGACTTCCACGTGGCCGACGCCGGGGCTCGCCTCGACGCCGTGGCGCACGGCGTTCTCGACCAGGGGCTGCAGCGAGAGGACCGGAAGCATCGTGCCCAGCACCGCCGGATCGACCTCGAGCTTGACGTCCAGCCGCTCCCCGAACCGGAGGCGCTCGAGGTCGAGGTACCTGACGACGTACTCGAGTTCCTCGGCGAGGGTCACATAGAGGCGGTCGCCGTCGATCGCGTAGCGGGTGAACTCCGCCAGCTCCGCCAGCAGCTCGCGCGCCTCCTCCGGGTCGGAGCGGATGTCGCTTGCGACCGCGGCGAGGGCGTTGTGGACGAAGTGCGAGGAGATCTGAGCGCGCAGGACCTGGAGCCGGGCGCCCTCGAGGGCGGCGGGATCGGGCACGGTCGAGCTATCCGCGGCGCTTCTCCGTAGTCGCCGGGCAGCCGAGACGGACACAGAGATGGCGAGCCCGAGTACGACTCCTACCACGACGTGCATTTCTCAACCTCCGCCGCTCAGCATACCCGCCTGTCTGGCTCTGGGCGCAACCCGAACCTGGTGTGCGGCTGCCGTTCGCCGCGGTCCGACCGCCGCTCGGCGACGGATTCCGGCCGTGCGCCGAAAGCCCCCTATCCGTGAAGCCGCGGTGAACATAGCGTCGGGTGGAAGGGCTGCGGTGCGCAGCCTGTCTAGGAGAGGAGAGGGCTGATGTCAACTCAATCCGTGCCCGACGCGGACCCGACCCGCGGGGCAGCACCCCGCGAGATCTCGATCAAGGCCGAGAGCTGGGTCCCCGCCGACCCGGCGCCGCTGGGGCTAGCCGGCTTCGCGCTGACCACGTTCGTGCTGAGCATGTTCAACTCACACCTGGTGGGTTCGGGAGGTGAGCCCGTCGTCCTCGGGCTGGCGCTCGCCTATGGCGGCATCGCCCAACTCCTGGCCGGGATGTGGGAGTTCCGCAACGGCAACACCTTCGGCGCCGTCGCCTTCAGCTCCTACGGAGCCTTCTGGATCTCCTTCTGGGTCCTGGTCACGTTCTCCGTGTCCGCGATACCGGCGGGGAGCGTCGACAGCGCGATCGGCCTCTACCTCTGGGCCTGGGCGATCTTCACGGGGTACATGCTCATCGCCTCGCTGCGGACCACCGCCGCGGTGGCCCTCGTCTTCGCCCTGCTGACGATCACCTTCATCCTGCTCGGGATCGGCAACTCCGGCGGCAACGCGTCGGTGGTCGAATGGGGCGGCTACTTCGGCCTCGCGACCGCGGCGGCGGCCTGGTACGCGTCGTTTGCCGCGGTGGCCAACTCCACCTTCGGGAAGGTGGTCCTCCCGGTGATCCCACTGAGCAAGGGGTGATCGACAATGGCTGACGGTTCCAGCAAGGCCGCGGCGGCAGAGGGCGCCGCCGCGGCGATCGAGGTGCTCGCGCAGGAGGGACGTTCCTTCCGGCCGCCGGAGGAGTTCAGGGCCCAGGCGCTGGTCACCGACGAGACGATGTACCGGGAAGCCGAGGAGGACCTCGAGGGGTTCTGGCTGCGGAAGGCGAGGGAGATGGTCGCCTGGAGCAGGGAGCCGACCCGCTCGCTGGAGTGGGACCCGCCGCACTGCACCTGGTTCGCCGACGGCGAGCTGAACGCTTCCTACAACTGCCTCGACCGCCACGTCGAGGCCGGCCGGGGGGACAAGGTGGCGTATCACTTCGTCCCCGAGGCGCCGGAGGAGGAGCCGCGGTCGATCACCTTCGCCGCGCTCAAGGCCGAGGTGTGCCGGTTCGCCAACGCCCTCCAGGAGCTGGGGGTGGGCAAGGGCGACCGCGTCGGGATCTACATGGGGATGGTCCCCGAGCTGCCGATCGCGATGCTCGCCTGCGCCCGGATCGGGGCGCCGCACGTCGTCGTCTTCGGCGGTTTCTCCGCCGACTCGCTGGCCGAGCGGCTGGACTCGACCGGGGCCAGCGTCCTCGTCACCCAGGACGAGGCCCTGCGCAAAGGGGCGCCGATCCCGCTGAAGGAGATCGCCGACCAGGCGCTCGAGAAGGCACCGAGCGTGAGGCAGATGGTGGTGCTGGCCCGGACCGGGGCCGAGGTCGCGATGCGCGAGGGCCGCGACCATTACTGGGCGGACCTGGTCGAGGACCAGTCGAGCGAGTGCGAGCCCGCGGTCTGCAACGCCGAGGACGTCCTCTTCCTCCTGCACACCTCCGGCACGACGGCCAAGCCTAAGGCCGCTCAGCACACCACCGGCGGATACCTGACCTACGCCGCGGCGACCCACCGCTGGGTCTTCGACATCCACGACGACGACGTCTGGTGGTGCGCGGCGGACGTCGGCTGGGTCACCGGGCACAGCTACATCGTGTACGGGCCGCTGACCAACGGCACCACCGGCGTCCTCTACGAGGGCGACCCCGCGTACCCGGCGATCGACCGTCACTGGGAGATCATCGAGCGCTTCGGGGTGACGCAGTACTACACCGCCCCGACCCTGATCCGCGCCTTCATCAAAGCGGGCCCGGAGGAGCCGGCCAGGCACGACCTCTCCTCGCTGAAGCTCCTGGGCACGGTCGGGGAGCCGATCAACCCGGAGGCATGGCTCTGGTACTGGAAGTACATCGGTGGTGAACGCTGCCCGGTTGTAGACACCTGGTGGCAGACCGAGACCGGGGGGATCCTGATCTCGCCGCTGCCGGCGCTGACCACGCTGAAGCCCGGCTCGGCGACGAGGCCTCTGCCGGGGGTGAAGCCGGCGATCCTCGACGCACAGGGCAACCCGGTGCCCCAGGGAAAGGGCGGCTTCCTGGTCCTGACCCGGCCCTGGCCCGGGATCTTCCGGACCCTGTGGGAGGACGACGAGCGCTACGTCTCCAACTACTTCGCGAAATTCGGGCCGGAGACCTACTTCGTCGGCGACGGCGCCCGGCTCGACGAGGACGGCTGCTACTGGCTGCTGGGACGGATCGACGACGTGATGAACGTCTCCGGCCACCGGCTCTCGACGATCGAGTTGGAGTCCGCCCTGGTCGCCCACGAAGCGGTGGCCGAGGCGGCCGCGGCCGCGGCGCCCGACGAGCTGACCGGCCAGACGCCGCTCTGCTTCGTGATCCTCAAGAGCGGCTACGACCCCTCCGACCAGCTCGCGGCGGAACTGCGCGAATGGGTCGGCGAGCAGATCGGGAAAATCGCCCGGCCGAAGGCGGTGATCTTCGGCGCCGACCTGCCCAAGACCCGCTCGGGCAAGATCATGCGCCGGCTGCTGACCGACATCGCGGAGGGCCGCGAGCTGGGCGACACGACGACGCTCCGCGATCCCGAGATCGTGATGACGCTGAAGACGGAGGCAGACCAGAAGCTGGGCCGAGCCTAGGAGGACCGCGACGATGACGGCACCTCGGCGCGGTGCCGTCATCGGTGCTGCGGCCGGTCGCTCGACCCGGGCCTCTGCGGCGTCCGCTTCTCGCGCTTAGACTCGCGGCGATGGGTCAAGCGATCGGCCAGGTGCTTTCGCTGGGGGTGGGGGTGGCCCTCAGCCCGATTCCGATCATCGGGGTCGTGCTGATGCTGGGCACGCCGCGGGCACGGGCCAACGGGCTCGCCTTCCTTGCCGGCTGGGTCGGCGGGCTGGCGGTGGCCGGGACGGTCGTGCTGCTGGTCTCTGGCGGAGCCGACGCCGCCGAACAGGGACAGCCGGCGGACTGGGTCAACGTCCTCAAGCTGGTGCTCGGGGCGCTGCTGTTCCGGGTGGCGCTGCGGCAGTGGCGGGGCCGCCAGCGGGAGGGCGCCGAGCCGGAGCTGCCGGGGTGGATGAAGTCAGTCGACCGCTTCACCGCGGCGCGGGCCGCGAGCTTCGGCGTGATCCTCTCCGCGGTCAACCCGAAGAACCTGATCCTCACCGTCGGTGCCGCCGCGGCGATCGCGCAGACCGGGGTGGGGGCGGGCAAGCAGGCCGTCGCGCTCGCCGTCTTCGTCGCGATCGGGACGATCGGGACCGGGGCACCGGTCGTCCTCTACCTCACGATGGGGGAGCGCTCGAAGCGGACGCTCGACGGGCTCAAGGAGTGGATGGCTCGCAACAACGCGACGGTGATGGCGGTGATCTGCGTGGTGATCGGGGCGAAGCTGATCGGCGACGGGATCGCCGGGTTCTAGCGGTGCGCCCGCCCAACCTCCTGCTGCTGATCACCGACCAGCAGCGCCGGCCGCGTCACTGGCCCGAGGACCCGGGCTGGCTGCGCGAGCTGATGCCCAACCAGGCTGAGCTGGAGCGCACCGGCCTCACCTTCAACAACGGCTTCTGCAACACCTCGATGTGCTCGCCGAGCCGCGCCACCCTGCTGACCGGCCTCTATCCCGCCCGCCACGGCGTCAACCTGACCCTGACCTCCGGCGACCTCGAGCCGGACCGGCGCAACGCGCCGGCGGTCGTCTCCGACCTGGCGCGGCTGATGCTGCGGCCGGGGGCGCCGCGGGGGCGGGCGCTGCGGCAGTTCCTCGACGGCGCCCTCGGGCTCGGGCCGAAGGGCGGCGGCGAGCCGGAGCTGCGGCCCGACACGCCCAACCTCGGCCAGATGCTGCGCGCCGCCGGCTACAACGTCGGCTACAAGGGCAAGTGGCACCTGACCCAGCCGGCTTCCGCGGATGGCTGGAGCGCCCGCGACGCCGAGGTCCTCGACGAGGACTACGGCTTCGCCGACTGGCAGCCGCCCGACGCCGGCGAGAACGCCAAGGCGGAGAACTTCGGCGGCGGCAGCGCCGGGCCGCTGGGCGAGGGCTGGGACGAGGTCTACACCCGCCAGGCCGAGGAGTGGCTGGGCCGCGCCGAGCTGCCGGAGCCGTTCTGCCTGATCGTCTCGCTGGTCAACCCGCACGACGTGCTCGGCTACGCCTCCTCCTACCGCGAGGGCGGCTACGACGCCTCCGAGTTCCGCGACCTCGGGGTCGAGCTGCCGCCGACGATCGACGAGGACCTCTCCTCCAAGCCGACCGTGCAGACGCTGATGCAGATGGGGATGACCGCCTACCTGGGAGGGCTGCGGGGCCGCCGCGAGCAGCTCGACTACGTCAACTTCTACGCCCACCTGCACCGCCTGGTCGATGCCAAGATCGGCCGCGTGCTGGCCGCGCTCGGCGACGCCGGCGACCCGGGCTCGCTGCGCTCGCGGACGGTCGTGGTGCGCAGCTCGGACCACGGCGAGATGGGCCTCTCCCACGGCGGCCTGCGCCAGAAGGCGTTCAACGCCTACGAGGAGACGCTGAACGTGCCGCTGGTGATCTCCAACCCGGTGCTGTTCCCACGGCCGGCCGAGACCGATGCGCTCGCCTCGCTGGTCGACCTGGTGCCGACCGTCGCGACCCTCTGCGGAGCCGAGGCGCCGGCCGGCGCGCAGGGGGTCGACCTGAGCCCGCTGCTCGCCCACCACGCGGCGCCCGAGCGCGAGGCGCTGGCCCGCGCCGGGGCCGACTTCGCGCCCGTGCTGGAGCGCACCGAGGCGGCGCCGAGCGTCCGCGAGTGTGTCCACTTCACCTTCGACGACCACCAGGCGGCGACCGCGCGGGTCGAGGCCCCGGGTCAGCCGAACCGGGTCCGCTGCGTCCGCGACGCGCGGATGAAGTACTCGGTCTACCTCGACCCCGAGGGCAGGGTCGGGCCGGAGTACGAGCTGTACGACCTCGAGCGCGACCCCTACGAGCAGCTCAACCTGCTCGACCACCGCAGTGGCGAGCCGCGCCAGGCCTCGGCCCGGGCCGAGCGCGACCGGCTCGAGGAGATGTTGCAGGCGCAGATGGCCGAGCTCGGCACCGACCACCTGGCGCCGAGCTGAGCGGGACGGCCGCGGCAGCCGCTCAGAGCGCCGCGACGAGCAGGGCGATCAGAGCGGTGCGCTCGACCAGCGACGCGAGGACGACGTGCTCGTCGACGGCGTGCGCGCCGCCGCCTTCGGGTCCGAGGCCGTCGAGCACGGCAACGCCCTCGGCGGCGGCGAGGTTGGCGTCGCTGACCCCGCCCGCGTGCCCCTCGCCGAGCTCGAGGCCTTGCAGCCGGGCCAGCTCGCGGGCGCCCTCGGCGGCGGCGGCCACCGCCGGGCTGCGCTCCAGCGGCGGGCGCGAGTGCAGCTCCTCGACGGCGAGCCAGGCTCCCTGGCGCCGCGGCGCCAGGGCGGCGATCCGCTCGCGCACGCGGGCCTCCTCGGAGCCGTCGGGGACGCGGACGTCGACCGTCGCCTCGGCGCGGTCGGCCACCATGTTGGCGACGTTCGGCGCGCTCAGCAGGCCGTAGTTGACGGTGGTCCCGGCGGCCGGGTCGGCGAGGCCGCGCAGGTCGAGCAGGCAGTCGAGCAGCTCTTCGACCGCGCTGACCCCCCGCTCGGGCTCGAGGCCGGCGTGGGCCGCTCGGCCGGTCGCCGTGACCCGGTACAGCAGCCAGCCTTTGCGCGACGTCTTCAGGCTGCCGCCCGGCAGGGCCGGCTCGGGCACCAGCACGATCGCCGCCCCGCGGGCCGCGGCGGCGATCGCCTCGCGGGAGGCCTCGCTGCCGGTCTCCTCGTCGGGGGTGATGAGCAGCCGCACCGGGCGCTCCAGGGCGTCGAGCTCGCCGAGCAGGCCGAGCGCCCCGAGGACGGCGACGATCCCGCCCCGCATGTCGACCACGCCGGGGCCGCGGGCGACGCCGTCCTCGATCCGGAACGGCCGCGCCGCGACGGTGCCGCGCGGCCAGACGGTGTCGTAGTGGCAGAGCAGCAGCACCTCCGGCCCCTCCGCCGGGCCCAGCTCGGCTTCGAGCAGGGGCCCGGCCGGGGTCGGGTGCCGGGCGGTCCGGGCGGGGAGGGCCCCCAGCCACGACTCCAGCAGCGCCGCCACCGGCTCGAGGGCCTCGGGGTCGCCGCTGGGCGCGTCGTCCGCGGTCAGCCGCGCCAGCATCTCGACCAGCTGCTCGCGACGCTCGCGGGCGCCGCGAGCGAGCGACTCGGCCAGCTCCGCCCGGGAGTCGTCGCCCACCGCGGGCTCAGCCGCCGTGGGCCTCGGCGAGAGCGCCGCGCAGAGCCCGCGCGGCGATCACGCCGACCAGGTGCCGCTTGTATTCGACCGACCCGTTGGCGTCCTCGACCGGGCTCGCGGCGTCGGCGGCGAGCCCGCGGACCTCGGCCAGCGCGCCCTTGAGCTGCTCGGCGGCGAGCCCGTTCAGGAGGCCCTCGGCGGGCTCGACCCGGCTTGCCCTGTTCCCCGCCGAGCCGACCGCCAGCCGCACGTCGGCGAGGCGCGAGCCGTCGAGGCGCAGGTGGGCGGCGACGGTGATCGCCGGACGCTCGGTGAGGACGAACTTGCGGTGCACCACGGCAGCGCCGGGCGCCAGCGCCGGCACCGACACGCCGGCCAGCAGCTCGCCGTCGGCGAGCGCGTTTTCGAACGGGCCGGTGGAGAAGGACTCGAGCGGGATCTCGCGCCGGCCCCCGGTGCCGTGGCGAGCTTCCAGCGTCGCCCCCGTCGCCAGCAGGAAGGTGGCCGGGTCGGAGTGGGGGTCGCCGAAGCAGAGGTTGCCGCCGATCGAGCCCATCGTCCGCACCCGCAGGTTCCCGACCCCCCGCTCCATCTTCGCCAGCGAGGGCCATTGCTCGCGGACCAACGGGTTGCGCTCGATCGAGCGGTGGGTCTCGGTGGCGCCGATCCGCAGGCCGCCCTCGCGCAGCTCGATCCCGGACAGCTCCGGGATCCCCTTGAGGTCGATCACGTGCCCGTACTCGGCGAAGCCGAGCTTGAACAGCAGGAACAGCTCGGTGCCGCCGACGTAGACGACGGCGTCTTCGCCGTAGGTGGCGAGCATCTCGGTGGCCTCGGCCACGCTGGTGGGCCGGTGGCGGTCGAATTCGGGCAGTACGGTCACGCCGTCACGACCTCGCCGCTCGCCGAGAGCGTCGCCAGCACCGCGTCGGCCGCGGCCCCGAGGTCGACATCGACCCCCTGGTCCGCCAGCCCGCGCCCCAGCGCGGAGACCGAGACAAGGGGGTAGAGGGAGCGCGAGCCCGAGCCCATGTGGCCGATTCGGAACACCTTCTCGGCCAGCTCGCCGTAGCCGCCGGACAGCATCACCCCGTAGCGCTCGCGCACGTGCCCGAGCGTCTTCGGGACCTCCACCCCCTCGGGGCAGCGGATCGCGGTGACGCAGTTGGCGGCGATCTCATGACTCTTCGGCCACAGCTCCAGGCCCATCGCCTCGGCCCCGGCTCGGCAGGCCCGCGCCGCCGAGGCGTGCCGGGCGATGACCTCGTCCAGCCCGTGGTCGAGGCACTCGGAGACCGCGGCGTGGAGGCCGTTCATGTCGGAGACGGAGGGGGTGTAGGGGAACTTCTTGCCGTCGCTGGCGATCCAGGTTTCGCGCCAGTCGAGCAGCGAGACGAAGCTGCCGCGCGGAGCCTCGGGGTTGGCCTCGATCGCCTTCCAGGCCTCCTCGCTGATCACGCAGGGCGCGACCCCGGGGGGGCCTCCGAGGCACTTCTGGGCGCCGGCGACGGCGATGTCGACGCCCCAATCGTCGACGCGGACGTCGGTGCCGCCGATCGCCGAGACCACGTCGGCGTACATCAGCGCCCCGGCCTCCTTGACGATCGGGCCGATCTCGGCGAGCGGGTTCTCGATCCCGCAGGGGGTCTCGGAATGGACCAGGGAGACGAACTCGACGTCGCCGAGCCGCTCCAGCTCGGCGCGCACGGCGTCCGGCTCGATCGCCTCGTCGTAGGGGACGGTCAGCTCGGCGACCTCGGCTCCGAAGTTGCGCAGCCAGTCGCTGAACCAGGCCGCGTAGATGCCGGAGACCAGGTTGAGGCAGCGCATGCCGGGCCGGACGACGGCGCGCGCCGTGGCCTCGAGCCCGAGCAGCGCCTCGCCCTGCATCAGGACCACGTCCTTCGAGGTCCTGAACAGCTGTCCGACCAGGCGCTCGGTCTCCCGGAACTGGTCCAGGAAGGTCGGGTCGTAGTCGAACACCATCGGCCTCCCCAGCGCCTGCTGGACGCGGCGCGACGACATGGTCGGGCCTGCACTCAGCGTGAAGTCCGGCTCATGCATCTGCATCTCCTCTCTTCTTGCCCCCGAAGGCACGTTTGATCCTCGCCCAAAAGATCTGGAACATCAGCCGCAGCCCGTTGATCGGCTTCGGCTCGCTCTTCGCCGCCCTGGCGGCGGCCTCGCCTCCGGCCTCGTCCGTGGCGACGAAGCGGGCGGCGAGGCAGCTCGCCATCTCGCCCACGAGGCGGTCGGCGACTTCGTCGATCACGCCCTGCGCCATCTGCGCCGCCCGGCCGCTCAGGTCCACCTCGGTGACGGTCGCGACCCGCGAGCCGGGGCCGCCCTCGGTCACCGTCATCGTCATCTCCGCTCGCGCCTTGCCCTGGCCGCGCTGCTCGCGCAGGTCGGCCTCCAGCACCGCGCGGCGGGCCGCCTCGTCGGCCTCGCCGATCCGGACCGTGCCGGCGTAGGTCATCCGCATCGGGCCCAGCTTCACCGCGATCTTCGCCGCGTGCGAGCCGTCCTCGTCTCCGGCGCCCACCTCGCCGCCGGGGATGCAGGCGCCGACCCGCTCGAGGTCGACCAGCAGGGCGTAGGCGTCGGCGGGCGGGGCCGGGATCTCGAAGCTCTTCTCGATCCTCATCAGAAGGTCCTGATGATCGGGTGCCAACCGCGGTTGTCGTGCCCGCAGGGGATCGAGGCTTCGTCGTGATTGGTGACGAGCTCGCCGCCGCGCAGTACCGAGCAGATCGCTTCGATGTGGGGGTCTCCGTAGTTGACGTTGCACCTGATCACCGCAGCTCCTTCGTATCGACGCCCGCTGGGAACGCACGCGACCCAGTGCGGGGCGAGCGAGTGCTGGTGCAGGCGAGTAACCAGCTGGCGCTTGATCTCGCGTTGGTTCGAGGTCACCGCGCCGGCAGAGCCAGAGGACGAGATCAGGACCACCGCGACGACGCAGGCAGCCGCAACGACCAGTGCCAGGCCGCCCCAAACCGCGCGGGGATGCCGGATGCGCCGGGGTTCCTGCCTGTCGTTCTGAGTCTGAGCTCGGCTCTCGGTGCCCATGGTCCTTAGCTGCAGCGTCCCAAGTTCTCGTTTACTGTTGACAATTGGCAGCCTACACAATAGAAATGCGGCGGCGCAACCGAAATGCACGCGCCCACGGTGGCCACATTCGAGTGGCGCCCCTGGGTATACGAAGGGAGAAGGATCGTCCTATGCAAGGCCCGAAACAGAAGCGAAAGCTCCGTGGGTTCGCGCTGTTCGCGCTGCTCGTCGCTGCGGTGCTCGTAGTGGCTGGCTGCGGTTCCAGCAGCAGCAGCAGTAGCAGCAGCAGCAGCTCCGAATCCTCCGCGGAATCGAGCAGCAAGGTGAAGAAGATCGCGATCGCCACGCCCGCGAAGGCGAACGATTACGGCTGGAACGAACAGGGCGTCGACGGCGCCAGGGAAACGGCCGAAAAGTTCGGCGCCGAACTCGAAGAAAACACCGACATCGGCTACGAACAGACCGAATCCATTCTGCGCCAGATGGCCCAGAAAGAACCAGGTCTCCTGATCTCCCACGCCAGCGGCTACGACACGGCGGCTCAGCGGATCGCCGAAGAATACGAAGTGCCGACCGTCACCTACGACATTCCGGACCAGGTGAAGCCCGGCGTCCTCACGAGCATCACCACCAAGAGCCAGGAAGGCGCCTACCTGGCGGGCATCCTGGCGGCGAAGACGACCAAGACCGGCAAGGTCGGCGTGATCGTCTCCGCCTCGGACACCAACTGGTTCGAGATGACCGGCGGCTACGCGGCCGGCGTGCACAGCGTCGACCCGAAGATGCCGATCTCCTTTGCCGAGATCAGCGCCGAAGGCTATGACGACGCTGCCGGCGGCAAGCGGGTCGCGACCAGCATGATCGCCGAAGGCGCCGACGTGATCTTCGGCATGGGCGACGGTGCCTCCTTCGGTTACCTGCAGGCGATCGAAACCGCCAGCCCCGGCCACAAGGTGTGGTACATCGGCGACATCGGGAACATGACCCCGATCGACAAGAAGGGCGTCCTGCTCTCCTCGGTGCTGTGGAGCTTCACCGACGCCTACACGACGTTCGTCGAACAGCTCGACGAAGGCACGTTCGGCGAAGAAGGCTACGTCCTGACGCTCGAAAACGAAGGCATCTCGCTGCTCAAGTCCAAGTACATCTCGAGCGGCGTCTGGTCTGAAATCGAAAAGGCCAAGGAAGAAGTCATGTCCGGCCAGATCGAAGTGCCGGAAGACACCACCATCGGGCAGGCAAAGGCCGAGCTCAAGGGATGACGCAGCACCTCGGCAACGAGGGGGCGGCTGACGCGGCACGCCCGTCCGAGGCATCGGACGGGCGCGCCGCGGGCACGCCCCGATCCGCCGCGTCCGCGGTCGAGCTGGTCGGGATCACCAAGGCGTTCCCGGGCGTCGTCGCCAACGACGACATCAGCTTCGACGTGCGGCGTGGCGAGGTGCACTCGCTGCTGGGAGAGAACGGCGCGGGCAAGTCGACCCTGATGGGCATCCTCTCGGGGATCCAGACCCCCGACTCGGGCCACATCAGGGTCGACGGCCGCGAGGTCCGCATCGGCTCCCCGCGCGACGCCCTCGACGTCGGGATCGGGACGGTCTACCAGCACTCGACCCTGATCCCGGCGCTGAGCGTGCTGGAGAACCTGATGCTCGGCGACAGCGGCAAGCTGCGGCTCGACGCCCAGGGCGCCCGGCGCCGCCTCGAGGAGTTCGGCTCGATGCTGGGCGTCGAGGTGGACCCGACTGCGAAGGCGGCCGAGCTGGCGCTGGGTCGCCAGCAGCAGGTCGAGATCATCAAGGCGCTCTGGCGCGGGTCGCGCCTGCTGATCCTCGACGAGCCGACCTCGATGCTGACGCCGCAGGCCGTGGAGGAGCTCTACACGGTCCTGGCCCGGCTCAAGGCCGAGGGGCTGGCGACGATCTTCATCACCCACAAGCTTCACGAGGCGGTCTCCCTCGGCGACCGCATCTCGGTGCTGCGGCGCGGCCGCATGGTCGGCACCATCGATCACGGCGAGGTCGAGGCGGCCTCGCCCGAGCAGCTCGAGGACCGCGTCATCGAGATGATGTTCGGCGGCGCCGTCGAGGACCTGGCCGAGGCCAGCGAGCTCAAGGTCGAGGTCGGCGAGGCCGCGGAGCAGGAGGCCGCGCGCCGGCGTCGGGCGACCGGCGAGCCGATGCTTGAGCTGGTCGGGGTCTCGGCCCGCGGCGAAGGGTCGGAGCCTGGGATCGAGGGCGTCGACGTCGTGCTGCGCGAGGGCGAGGTCCTGGGCGTCGCCGGGGTCGACGGCAACGGCCAGCGCGCGCTGGCCGAGGCGATCGCCGGCCAGCGCAAGGCGACCGCCGGGGAGGTGCGCCTCTTCGGCGCCCCGGTCAACCGGCTCGACGTGCTCAAGCGCGAGAAGCTGGGGCTGCGCTACCTGACCGACGACCGCATCGGGGAAGGGGTCGTGGGCAATCTCAGCATCTCGCTGAACATGTTCTTGAAGCGAATCGGGCAGGCTCCCTACTGGAAGTTCGGGGGCATCCGCAAACGGGCGATCGACCAGCGTGCCGAAGAGCTGGTCGAGGAGTTCGACGTGCGCGCGCCCGGTGTCCACACCAGGGCGGGAACGCTCTCCGGCGGCAACATGCAGAAAGTGCTGCTGGCGCGGGAGCTCTCCTTCGGCGCCAAGGTCGTGGTCTTCCACAAGCCCACGTACGGGCTCGACCTGAAAACCACTCTCGCGGTCCGCAGGATGATCCGCGAGATGCGCGACGGCCGCGCGGCGCTGGTGATCTCCACCGATCTCGACGAGCTGCTCGAGGTGTCCGACCGGATCGCCGTCCTCTCGCGGGGCAAGATCGTCGGCGAAGCCGAGCCCGGCCCCGGGGCCGCCGAGCAGATCGGCGGCATGATGATCGGCGACGTCTCGCTGAGCCTGGCCGGCGCGCCCGAGGGGGGCGTCGGATGAGCAACGTCCCGGGCACCGAACTGATCTCCGAGGTCGAGACTCCGTCGCACGCCGGGCGCAGCGGCGCCCTCGCCAAGCTGGCCGACACCACGATCCGCTCGTTCATCCCGGTGGTCCTGGCCCTGATCGCGGGCGGGCTGCTGCTGCTGGCCCTCGGCCACGACCCGGTCACCTTCTACTCCTCGGTCTGGGAAGGCGGCGTGGAAAACGAGGCCTGGCAGGAAAGCGCGAAGCGGATGACGCCGCTGCTGCTGATCGCGGTCGGGCTGATCGTCGCCTTCCGGGCCAACATCTGGAACCTCGGCTACAACGGCCAGTTCCTGCTCGGCGCGGCGGTGATCGCCGGGCTCGGGCCCTCGCTGGTCAACGACCTCCCGCTCGGGCTGGCCTTCGTCGTGCTGTTCGTCGTCGCCGGGCTGGTCGGCGCGATCTGGACCGTGCTGCCCGCTCTGCTCAAGGCTTACTACGAGACGAACGAGATCATCACCACGCTGATGATGTCCTTCATCGGCGTCGGGATCGCTCAGATCCTGATCAAAGGCCCGTTCCAGGACCCGGCGGTGAACATTCCCCAGACCAAGGTCCTGGCGCTGAGCAAGATGCTCCCGCACATCCCCGGGACCCGCGTCAACATCGGGGTTCTGATCGCCCTGGCGGCGGCGGTCGCCGTCTACTTCGTCGTCAGCCGCACGGCGTTCGGCCTGCGGATCGACGTCCTCGGCGCCAACCCCCGGGCGGCGCGCCACGTCGGGATCCAGGTCCGCCGGCTGATCATTACCAGCTTCTTCGTCAGCGGCGCCCTGATCGGGCTGGCCGCGGCGGCCGACATCCTCGGGGTGTGGGGCTACGTCCGCGCCAACTGGAACCCCGCCTACGGCGACACGGTTATCCCGTTCGTCTTCCTCGCCCGCCTCAACCCGCTCGCGGTGATCCCGTTCATCGCCTTCTTCGCGGTGCTCTCCACCGGCGGCGACCTGGCGACCCAGAGCGTCGGCCTGCCGAACGACTTCCTGCTCGTCCTGGTCGCGCTGATCCTGCTGTTCATGACCGTGATCGAGTTCATCGGCCGGCGCCGCGACCTCGGGCAGAGCTACCTCAGCAACGGGCTGAAGGGCGCCCTGCGCCTGCGGCGGCCGGCTGACGATTCGGCCGAGGCCCCAGCGGCCGACCGCGAGGGGGTGGCGGGGTGAGCAACCTCTTCCACCAGACCGTGCTGACCGCGCTGGTCAGCGGCGGCGTGATCGCCGGCATCCCGCTGATGCTGACCGCCCTCGGGGAGACGATCTCCGAGCGCGCCGGCGTGCTCAACCTCGGGCTCGAAGGGATGATGCTGGTCGGCGCCTACCTCGGCTTCGTCGGCGCCTATTACGGCCACTCCACCTGGATCGGGTTCCTCGCCGGGATCGTCGGGGGCATCCTCGCCTGCTCGCTGATGATCATGCTCTGCGTCTGGCTCGGGCTGGACCAGATCGTGGTCGGGATCGCGATCACGCTGGCCGGCGAGGGCATCACCAGCGTCCTCCAGGGCGCCCAGTTCGGCACCACCTACCCGCGCCTGGGCGCCGCGCCCACGCTCCCGATCCCGGGCCTCGACCGGATCCCGATCCTCGGCGAAGGCCTGTTCGAACAGAGCCTCCTCGTCTACCTGTCGATCGGGTTCGTCTTGTTCCTCACCTGGGTCTTCAGCTCGACCAACGTCGGGCTCAACCTGCGCGCCGCTGGCGAGAAGCCCGAGGCGCTGGACGCCGCCGGCGTCAGCGTCGTCTCCACCCGCAGCCTCGCGGTGCTCGCGACCGGCGCGCTGGCGGGCCTCGGCGGCGCCTTCCTGGCGATCATCGGCGCCGGCGTCTTCACCCCGTTCATGACCCAGGGCCAGGGCTACATGGCGATCGTGATCTGCATGCTCGGCCGCGGCAAGCCGGTGTGGGTGGCGCTGGCCTCGCTCCTGTTCGGGATCTCCCTCTCGATCACCACCGCGCTGCAGCTGGCCGGGATCAACATCTCCACCGACCTGATCAACATGCTCCCGTTCATCGCGATCATGGTCGCGCTGATCATCTTCGGGCGCCGCTCCTACCTGCCGCCGGCCCTCGCCCTCCCCTACGTCCGCGGAGCGCGCTGAGATGCCAGCGGAAACCGACAGGGAGGAGGCAGGGATGGCCGGTCGCGGTGTGCGCAACCTGACGCTGCGGGAGCAGGTCTTCGAGTACCTACGAGAGGAGATCCTCTCCAACCGGCTCAAGCCGGGCGCCGAGCTCAACGAGCTGGCGCTGTCGCGTGAGCTGGAAGTGAGTCGTGGGCCGCTGCGCGAGGCGCTCGGCCGCCTCGCCAGCGAGGGGCTGGTGAAGGTCACCCCGCGCCGGGGCGCCGTCGTCGCCGAGCTCAGCGACGAGGAATTCATCGACGCCTACCAGGTGCGGGAGGCGCTGGAGACCCTGGCGGTCAGGATCGCCGTGCCGCGCGTGGGGCCGGACGACGTGAAGCGCCTGCGCGAGCTCCACGAAACGATGGTCGAGCAGGTCGCGGCCGGGGACGTCAAGGGCTTCTTCGACACCAACACCGCTTTCCACCGACTCGTCGTCGACGTGTCGGGGAATCAGAAACTGCGCGAGATCTACGGCCTGTTGATGGACCAGATGGGGCGCTACCTGGAGCGCTCGCTGACCCTTCGCGGCACGATCGAGCGTTCCGTCGCAGAACACGCGGCGATCCTCGAGGCCGTCGAGGCCCGAGACCCCGAGCGAGCCGCCCGGCTGCTCGCGGACCACATCGAGATCCCGCAGCGAATCGAGGCGGAAAACGGCAAGCAGTCGCCGTCCCCCTCGCTGCCAAACAACGAAGGAAAGGGAGTTAAGTGAACGCCGATTCCAAGCGTGAGGTCCAGTTCGGGGTGAACCTCAACAATCGCGAGCCATTGATCGCGCCCGACTACGACCTGGCCGCGCTGCTCGACCTCTCAGAGCGGGTCGAGGAGCTCGGCTTCGACTCGGTCTGGGTCGGGGACAGCCTCTTCTCCAAGCCGCGCTACGAGGCGATCTCGCTGCTCTCGGCGATCTCCCAGCGGACCAAGCGCGTCCGCATGGGGACGGCCTGCATGGTGAGCACGCTGCGCAACCCGCTGGTGCTCTCGGCGGAGTGGTCGACGCTCGACCAGATCTCCAACGGCCGCACCATCTTCGGCCCCTGCATGGGCAGCGCCGAAGTCCGGGTGCGCGAGGAGTACAAGGCGCTCGGCCTGCCCTTCAAAGACCGCGCCACGATCTTCGAGGAGGGCCTGCAGATCCTCCGCTCGCTGTGGACCGAGGGCAAGGTCGACTTCCACGGCAAGTACTTCGACTACGACGAGATCGCCTTCCACTCGGGAACCGAGATGGCGCCGATGATGCCGATCCAGAAGCCGCCGGCGACCTGGATCGTCTCCAACCCGAGGCTGATCGACGAGTCCCACGACGAGCGCATGGTGAAGATCATGCGCCGGGCCTGCAAACGGATCATCGAGCTCGGCGACGGCTGGATGACCTGCTGCCGCGCCGAGCACCCTGAGGAGCTGAGCGAGCAGATCGGCTACCTCGAAGAATCGGCCACCGAGCTGGGCCGCGACTTCTCCGAATACGAGGTCGCCTACCAGGTGACGATGAACGTCGGCGACTCCGAGGAGGCCGCGCGGAGCGCCTTCGACGAATACATCTCCATGTACTACCCCGAGCTGTCCCAGGCGATGGATTTGTCCAACTGGGGCCCGGTCGGCTCCCCCGAGCAGATCGCCGCCTGGCTGCGGGAGTTCGCCGATCGTGGCGTCACCCACTTCGTCTGCCGCTTCGGCGACCTCGATCAGGTCACCCAGGTCGAGCGATTCGCCAACGAAGTCCTGCCCCTGTTCAACCGTGAGATTGCGAGGTAGTCGTAGATGCCAACCCCTGAGGAGATCCGCAGTGACGCCGAGCTCGTGGTCGACGTCTGCATGTCGGTCGAAGCCGACGACGTCGTCACGATCATCTGCGACAACGAGCACCGGGTGGAAGCGGACGCGCTGGCGGCCGTAGCCCTCGACCGTGGCGCCTGGCCGGTGATCATGGACAACGAGTCCCAGGTGAAGCGGGGTCGCGCCGACACCCACTTCCCGATGGCGCCGCCGCGCAACCTCGAACAGGCGATGGTCAACTCGGACGAGATCATCATCGTCGCCAACCTCGAGTGGGCCAACCGGTTCGCCCACGTCCCGGCCGTCAAGGCCTCCTGCGAGCGCAACGCCAAGATCGCCTCGGTCGAGCCCGGGATGGGCGAATGGGGCCTGACCAAGGAGAAGATCCTCACCGCCACCGCCCGCGCCGAAAAGGCGATCGCCGCGCTGGAGGGCAAGAAGCAGTGCCACGTCACCTCCCCGGCGGGCACCGACGTGGTGGTCTCGATCGAGGGCCGGCCGGCGCTCGAGGTGACCTCGATCAAGGAGCGCGGCCAGATGATGGGCCCGCTGCCGCTGTGGGCGGAGGTCGCCTTCGCCGCGGTCGAGGACGGCACCGAGGGGACGATCGTGGTCGACGGCGTGATGCTCGGCATCGGCCTGCCCGGCCAGGTCAACGAGCCGATCACCTGGACGATGGAGAAGGGCCGCGCGGTCAAGATCGAGGGCGGCGACGACGCCGCCCGGCTGCGCGAGGTGATCGACGGCGTGAAGGACGCCGACGTCGCGGGCGAGTTCGCCTTCGGCGTCTCCGAGGTCGCGCCCTTCGGCACTCCCTCGGAGAAGGGCAGGGTCGGGACCGTCCACTTCGCGCTCGGCGACAACCACCTCGCCTACCCCGGCGGACAGAACGTCTCCGCGCTGCACCTGGACGGAGTCATCCTCAACGCCAGCCTGCAGATCGTCGACGACGGCACCTGGATCGTCAAAGACGGGGAGTGGGCACTTTGAGCGGCGCCGGCATCGACGTCATCGCCGTCGACAGCGTCGACCCGATCGAGCTGCCCGGCGGCAGCTGGAGCAAGATGCTGATCGCCGAGGACCAGGTGAGCGGCAACGCCAGCTCGCTCGGCTACTCGGTGTTCAAGCCGGGCACGGCGACCGCCCCGGTCTCGCACGAGACCGAGGAGGTCGCCTATGTCGTCGGCGGCTCCGGCCGCCTCGACACCGACGACGGCGAGGTCCGCTTCGGCACCGGGGACGCGCTGCGGATCGAGCCCGGGACCTGGCACGCCGTCGTCAACGACTCCGAGGAGGACGTGGTGATGGTGTTCGGCTTCCCGCATCCCGCCTACCCGCCGACCGAGCGTCGCTGACGCAGTGCGGATGGCCACAGAAGCGAGAATCAGCGACGGGGCGGCCGACGGGGCGGCGGTACGGCAGGTGCGCAAGGACGTCGCCTGGGCGTGCCGCATCCTGGCCGAGCGCGGTTACCACGACCTCACGCTCGGTCATGTCAGCGCCCGCGACCCGCTCGATCCCGAGAAGATGTGGATCAAGCGCCGCGGCGTCACCCTGGCCGAGGTTTGCGCCGAGGACGTGATCGAGCTGCGGCTCGACGCGAACCCGCGGGAGGCGACCCCCGAGATGCATCTCGAGGCGGTCCTGCACACCGAGGTGTACCGCCGACGCGACGACGTCGGCGCGATCGTCCACGGGCACCCGCCCTACGCGACCGCGTTCGGGGCGACCGACGCCAAGCTGCTCAACCTCACCCACGACGCGGTCATGTTCCACGGCGGCCTCTCCGTCTACGACGACAACGCCGACCTGATCACCGAGCCCGAGCAGGGCCTCGAGGTGGCCGGGGCGCTGGGCGACTCCTCGGTCGTGCTGCTGCGCAACCACGGCGTCCTCGTCGCCCAGGCCGACGTCGCCTGGGTGGTGCTGGCGGCGGTGACGCTGGAGCGTGCGGTGATGCTGCAGTCGATCTCCTCCAGCCTCGGCCAGCCGCGCCCGATCGACCCCGCGACGGTCGAGGACCTGAGCCGCCGCAAGTACGACGACGGCCTGGTCAGCGAGTACTGGCAGGCCTGGGTCCGCGACATGGTCCGGCGTGGCATGGACGTGGGGGAGGCGTAGCGATGGCCGAGGTGACACTGTCGCTCACGGTCAACGGCACCCCCCGCGAGCTGGTCGTGCCCGAGCGGGAGCTGCTGCTGGACACCCTGCGGGAGCGGCTGGCGCTGAAGGGCGCCAAGCGCTCCTGCGACGTCCAGGTATGCGGTGCCTGCACGGTGCTGGTGGACGGCGAGCCGGTCAGCGCCTGCACCTACCTGGCGGTGGACGCCGCCGGCCGCGAGGTGCTGACGATCGAGGGCTTCGCCGAGAGCCCGGAGTTCGAGGAGTTCGAGCGCGCCTTCGCCGAGCAGGCGGCCGTGCAGTGCGGATTCTGCACCTCCGGCTTCGTGCTCACCCTGAAAGCGCTGCGGGACGCCGGCGAGCTGCGCGACCGAGATGACATCGTCGAGGGGCTCGACGGCAACGTCTGCCGCTGCACCGGCTACAAGTCGATCGTCGAAGCCGCCGAGGCCCTGACCGTGAACGGGGTCGCCTCGTGACCCCGTCGCAGGTGGCACCCGGCGTCGGCGTGGAGCGCGTCGGCGTCGCCGAGCGGCGCAAAGACACCGGCCCGAAGATCCGCGGCCAGGCTGAGTTCGCCGGCGACATCGAGGTGCCGCGCATGCTTCACGGCAAGGTCCTGCGCTCGGAGTCCCCGCACGCGCGCATCGTCTCGATCGACACCTCCGCGGCGGAGGCGATGCCCGGCGTCGCCACGGTCCTGGTCGGCACCGACCTTGAGGGGTTCAACCCGTTCTGGGGCCATGCGATCAAGGACCGATCGATCCTCGCCGTCGACCGGGTCCGCTTCCAGGGCGAGCCGGTGGCGGCGGTGGCCGCCGTCGACGAGGCGACCGCCGAGGCCGCCCTGCGGGAGATCGTGGTCGAGTACGAGGAGCTGCCGGTGGTCGACACGGTCGAGGCCGCGATCGCCGAGGACGCGCCGCTGGTGCACGAGGAGAAGCTGGAGGCCGGGCTCTTCCACGGGCTCGGCGACATCCCCGAAGGGGAAGGGAACGTCTGCTACCGGTACCGGCTCGACGCCGGCTCGGTCGAGCTCGACGAGGCCGAAGCCGAGCTGACCGTGGAAGGGGAGTACGAGTTCCCCGCCGTCTACCAGTACTCGATGGAGACCCACACCGTGATCGCCGACTTCGGCGACGGTGAGATCACCCTCTGGGCCTCCTGCCAGCACCCGTTCCTGGTCCGGGCCGAGATCGCCGACCTCTTCAAGCTGCCGATCGGCCGGGTGCGGGTGATCGTTCCCTACCTTGGTGGCGGCTTCGGCTCCAAGAGCTACACGAAGATGGAGCCGTTGACCACGGCGCTGTCGTGGAAGGCGGGGCGGCCGGTGCGAATCCAGAACCGCGTCGACGAGTCGATGGTCACCACCCGCCGGCACGGGATGCGCTGTCGGATGCGGACCACCGCCACCGCCGACGGCAAACTGGTCTCGCGCAGCGTTCGCCTCTGGCTCGACACCGGCGCCTACGCCGACAACGGCCCGCGCGTCTGCGCCACCGCCGGCGACGCCGCTCCCGGCCCCTATCGCTGGGACGCGGTCAGCGTCGACGCCAACTGCGTCTACACCAACACCTCCCCGGCCGGCTCCTACCGGGCCTTCGGCACCGTCCACGTCCAGTGGATCGGGGAGATGCAGGTGGACGAGCTGGCCCGCAGGGCGGGGATCGACCCGCTGGAGATGCGGCGGCGCAACCTCCTGCGCAAGGGCGAACCGGTCCGCCCCGACGGCACCGGCAAGCCGCTGGACGCCGACCTGATCGGGGACGTCGAGAAGGCCGCCGAGGCGGTCGGCTGGGACGATCCCGAGGGCGAGTGGGCCGGGCGCGGGGTCGCGGTGGGCCTGCTGGCCGCCGGCGCCCATCCGGTCTCGCGGGCGAGCGTGCGGATGGAGGCCGACGGCAGCGTCGAGGTCAACGTCGGCACCACGGAAATGGGCCAGGGCGCCCGCACCGTGATGGCGCAGATCGCCTGCCAGGAGCTCGAAATCGACCTCTCCCGGGTCACCGTCCAGGGCGCCGACACCCGCTTCACGCCGTATGACCGCTCGACCGGCGCGAGCCGCTCGACCACGCTCGCCGGCCTCGCCGTGCAGCGCGCCGCCGCCGACCTGCGCCGCCGCCTGGTGGAGACGGCGGCCTCCGGTTGGGAGGTGGCGCCGGGCACGCTCGAGGTGCGCGACGGGGTCGTCCGCGGCTCCGGCCGGGAGGCCTCCTACGAAGACCTGATCGCCGCTCGCTTCGGCTTCGTCGGCGGCGAGGTGATCGGCGAGGGCGAGGTCCGCCCGGACCACGGCAGCGGCTCCTACGCCGAAGGGCCGGTGTTCTGGGAGGTCTGCATCGCCGCCGCCAGGGTCAGGGTCGACCCGGAGACCGGCCGAATCGCGGTCGAGCGCACGGCGACGATCGCCGACGTCGGCAAGGCGATCAACCCGCTCCTGGTCGAGCGCCAGGACGAGGGTGCGGTGCTGCAGGGGATCGGCAACGCGCTGTTCGAGGAGATGGTCTTCGACGGCGGCTTCCTCACCAACGACACCCTGCTCGACTACCGGGTGCCCCGCATCGAGGACATGCCGGAATCGATGCGGGGAATCATCGTCGAGAACGCCGACGGCCCCGGTCCCTACGGGGCCAAGGGGTGCGGCGAGGGCGCGCAGGCGGCGACGCCGGCGGCGCTCGCCACCGCGCTCGCCGACGCCGGCGTGCCAATGAACGAGCTTCCGCTCACCCCGGAACGGGTGTGGCGGCGGATAAACGAACTCAAGGAGATGGACCAAGGATGAGCGAGATCAAGCGTGCTGCCGTGATCGGCACCGGAACGATGGGCCCCGGGATGGGCGCGGTGCTGGAGCGGGCGGGCATCGACGTCACCCTCTTCGACGTGTCCGCGGAGGCGTTGGAGAAAGCCAAGGTCGGAGTCGAGGTGGCGCGCGGCGTGCTCGACAAACTCGGCACCGAGAAGAAGGGCGAGGGCTCGATCGGCTTCGAGTCCGACCTCGCGGCGGCGCTCGCCGACGTCGACTTCGTGCTCGAGGCGGCGCCCGAGAAGCTCGAGCTGAAGCAGCAGATCTTCGCCGAATTCGAGCAGCACTGCTCGCCCGAGGCGATCCTCAGCTCCAACACCTCGGGGATCCCGGTGACGAAGATCGCCGCCGACCTCGAGCACCCCGAGCGAGTGATCGGCCTGCACTGGTCCAACCCGCCGCAGCTGATCCCGATGATCGAGGTGATCCCCGGCGAGAAGACCAGCCAGGAGACGATCGACGCCTCCCTGGCGATGATCGAGCGGGTCGGCTACCACTCCAGCCGCCTGCTCAAGGAGGTGCCTGGGTTCGTCGAGAACCGCGTCCTCTACGCGATCATGCGCGAGTGCCTGGCCCTCGTCGACGAGGGCGTGGTCGACGCCGAGGAGCTCGACCTCAACGTCAAGTGGGGGATCGGCTACAAGCTCGCGGTGATCCCGCCGATGCAGCTGCTCGACGTCGCCGGCCTCGACATCTACGAGAGCGTCGCCAGCTACCTCAACTCCGACCTCTCGACCGAGTCGGGCGTCTCGGAGACGATCACCAAGCTTGCCGGGGAAGGGAAGCTCGGTCTGAAGACCGAGGGCGGCCTGTTCTCCTACACCAAGGAGGAACTGGCCGAGCTGCCGAAAAAGCGCGCCGCGGCGCTGGTCGCGGTCCGCAAGACGCTCGCCGAACACGAAGCGAGCTGAGGAGGTACCGCGATGGGCGTCGAGAGAGTGTGGTTGCTTGACAGCGGGTCGCTGGTCATCGACCAGTCCCACATGACCTGGAACATCGGCGCGGGAAGCCCGGTCCGGTTCCCGGTCTACAGCGTGCTGATCGAGCACAGCGACGGGTTGTTCCTGTTCGACTCCGGCTACGACAAGGGGACGGTCGAAGAGTTCCTCCCCTTCGAGCTGCCGGAGCAGACCGACGAGCAGACCCTGCCGGCGCAGCTGGAGAAGTGCGGGTTCTCGACCTCCGACGTCTCGGCGGTGATCAACTCGCACCTGCACTTCGACCACTGCGGCGGTCAGCGCCACCTTCCCGACGCCGTCACCTGGGTCGGTAAGGAGGAGCTCCGGCACGCGTTGGTGCCGGAGAGCTTCGAGCGGCTCGGCTACGCCGACAAGGTGTTCCACCGGCCCGACTCCGAGTACCGCTGGCTGGAGGGCGAGGAGATCGACTTCGCCGACGGGATCCGGCTGATCCGCAGCCCGGGGCACACGGTCGAGCACTACTCGATGGTGCTCGAGAAGGAGGGGCGCAGCCCGCTGCTGTTCTGCGCCGACGTCACCTACACGCGGGAAAGCTGGGAAAAAGAGCTGATCTCCGGCTTCCACAACGACCCGACCGCGAACGTGCGGTCGGTGCGCAAGGTCAAGCACCTCGCCGAGCGGCTCGACGCCGAGGTGTTCTTCACCCACGACATGGACGCGTGGGGCTCCTGCAAGCACGCCCCCGACCACTACTAGGACCAGGCGAAAGAGAGGCAACGAGATGAAGATGACGGACCGGGTGGCGATCGTCACCGGCGGGGCGCAGGGGATCGGCAAGGCAATCGCCGAGAAGCTGGACGCCGAAGGGGCGACCGTGGCGGTCGCCGACGTCAACGGCGAGGGGGCGGAGAAGACCGCCGCCGAGCTCGAGCGCGGCCTGGCCGTCGAGGCCGACGTCTCCTCGCCCGAGTCGGTCGAGGCGATGGTGAAGACGGTGCTCGACGCCCATGGCAAGGTCGACGCCCTGGTCAACAACGCGGCGATCGTCCCCTTCATCCCCTGGGCGGACGTCGACCTCGAGCACTGGCGCAAGATCATCGACACCAACCTGACCGGGGTCTACCTCTGCTCGCGCGCCGTCTGGACGCCGATGCGCGAGGCTGGCTACGGGCGGATCGTCAACGTCTCCTCGAACACGTTCCTCGCCGGGACCCCCAACATGAACGCCTATGTCGCCGCCAAGGGCGGCGTGGTCGGCTTCACCCGGGCGCTGGCGACCGAGGTCGGCGCCGACGGGATCACCGTCAACGCGATCGCCCCCGGCCTGACCGCCAGCGAAGGCGTGCTCGACAGCCCGCACAAGGAAGCGTTCGACTTCGTGCAGAGCCTGCAGGCGATCCCGCGCCGCGGCGAGCCCGCCGACATCGCCCCGACCGTCTCCTTCCTCTGCTCGGAGGAGTCGGGCTGGGTGACCGGCCAGCTGATCGCCGTCGACGGCGGCCACACCCGCAACTGATGGCGGCACCGGTTGTCACCCGCGCCGGGGCGATCCTCGCGGTCGCCGACGTCGGCGCCTCGCTCGCCTGGTATCGCGACCACCTCGGGTTCGAGGTGGAGGCGACCTTCGAGGACCCCGCCTACGCGATCCTGACGCTGGCCGGCGCGCGGCTCTCGCTCGCCGAGCAGGGCCACCCGGCGGAGGACCGGCCGGGGGTGGAAATGACCGCGCCCGCCGACCGCTCCGAGCTCCAGGTCGCCCTGGTGCTGGAGGTCGACGACTGCCGCGGCGCCCACGCGGAGCTGAGCGCGGCCGGTGTGGAGTTCCTCACCGATCCGTTCTCGCCGCCGTGGGGCGGGGCGCGGGTGTTCGCGGTCGATCCCGACGGCTACCTGGTCGAGCTCGAGCAGCTGGCCTGAGGAGGAAGAGAGAGATGAAGGCACTGAGAATCCAGGGGCCCGAGCAGCTGCTGCTCGACGACGCTCCCGAGCCGCAGATCGAGTCGCCCACCGACGCGATCGTCACCGTCACCAAGACGGCGATCTGCGGCGCCGACCTGTTCCCCTACCACGGCCACACGCCGGGCTTCGAGGCCGGCACGATCCCCGGCCACGAGTGGGTCGGGGTGGTGCGCGAGGTCGGCGACGGCGTGCGCAACCTGCGGCCGGGCCAGCGGGTGGTCAACGCCAGCATGATCTCCGACGGCACCTGCGCGCACTGCCGCGCCGGACGGGCGATGCAGTGCGAGAACCGGGCGCTGTTCGGCTACAGCGGCGTCTACGAGCGGCTCGAGGGCGGCCAGGCCGAGCTGGTCAGGGCGCCCAACGCCGACCGCTCGCTGTGGCCGATCCCCGACGACGTCTCCGACGACGACGCCGTCTTCGTGGCCGACATGCTGCCGACCGGGCTCTCCGCGGTGCGGCGCTCGGGGATCGGGATCGGCGACGTCGCGGTCATCCTCGGCTGCGGCACGGTCGGCCTGATGGCGACGATGATCGCGACCCGCGTCGCGCGCCGGGTGATCGCCGTCGACGGGATCGCCGCCCGGCGCGAGCAGGCGGCCGAGCTGGGCGCCGAGGCGGTCGCCCCCGAGCAGGCCGCCGACGCGGTGGCCGCGGCGACCGGCGGGCTCGGCGCCGACGCGGCGATCGAGGCCGCCGGGGCGAAAGCGGCGCTGGACGCGGCCTTCGGCCTGGTCCGGGGCAGGGGGACGGTGTGCGTGGTCGGCGCCCACTTCGAGCCCGACTACCCGCTCGACGCCGGCCGCATGTTCGAGGGCGAGCTCTCGCTGCGGTTCGCGATGGGCGACCCGATCAGCGACCGCGAGCAGCTGCTGGCGATGATCGCCGCCGGGCAGCTCCATCCCGCCCGGCTGATCAGCCACGAGATGCCGCTGGACGACGCCCTCAAGGCGTATCAGCTGTTCGACCGCCGCGAGGCGACCAAGGTGGTGCTCACCCCCTAGGCAGCCGGGCCGCGACCCGGCCCCCGTCCGTCCCCGCCCGAAAGGAACGCCCGTGCCGAACCAACCATCCGAGGAGCTCTGCTGGACGCCGGCGACGGAGCTTGCTCGTTTGATCCGGGACGGCGAGGTCTCGCCGAGCGACGTCGCCGAGGCCTGCGTCGAGCGCATCGAGCGGGTCAACCCGGGGCTCAACGCGATCGTCGAGCACGACCCCGAGCGGATCCGCGCCCAGGCGCGCGAGCTGACCGAGGCGCTCTCCGCCGGCGAGCCGCTGGGGCCGTTGCACGGGGTCCCGTTCACGCTCAAGGAGGCGTGCCGCCTCGAGGGCACGGCGGAGACGGTGGGGATGGTGCCGCTGAAGGGGAGCGTCTCGACCGGCACCGAGGTGGTGGCCGAGCGGATGCTGGCCGCGGGCGGCCTCTTCCTCGGCAAGACGAACCTGACCGAAGCCGGCTACTGCGGCTCCTCGACCAACCACCTCTACGGGGCTACCCACAACGCCTGGAAGCGGGGGATGAGCGCCGGCGGCTCCAGCTCCGGGGCGGCCGCCGGGGTCGCCTCCGGGCTCGGCCCGCTGGCCGAGGGCAGCGACGGCGCCGGCTCGGTCCGCATCCCGGCGGCGATGAACGGGGTGGTCGGCCTCAAGCCGGGGCTCGGCCGGATCCCGCAGACGATCGTCCCCTCCCGCTACGAAACCTTCCTCGGCTACGGGCCGATCACCCGCACGGTCGCCGACGCGGCGCTGATGCTGGACGTGCTGGCGGGCCCCGACCCGTCCGACCCCCTCTCGTTGCCGGCCGACGGCAGCCAGTTCCTGGCCGCCGCCGGAGAGGAGCTGGGCGAGCTGCGCATCGCCTGGTCGCCGAACCTCGGCTTCGAGCAGCACGTCGACCCGGAGATCGTCGCGATCTGCGAGCGGGCGGTGCGGGCCTTCGAGGAGCTGGGCTGCACGGTCGAGGCGGCCGACCCCGGCTGGGACAACCCCGAAGAGGCGATGTGGGACGGGGTCTGGAAGCCCGCCTACGCGACCATGATCGACATGTTCGACTGGGACGAGTGGGCCGGCCAGGTCGACCCGCAGCTCGTGCAGGTGATACGCGAAGGGGCCGAGCTGTCGGCCCTCGACGCCGCCCTGGCGGCCGAAGCCCGCGGCAGGTTCTGGGACCGGTTCGCCGCCTTCATGGGCGAGTACGACCTGCTGGTCAGCCCCACCCTGGCGATCGGGTCCTTCCCGGTCGACGACTTCTGCCCCCCGGCGCTGGCGGACGAGCCGCTGCGCCGGCAGCTGCTCGGCTGGCTGCTCACCTACCCGACCAACATGCTCGGCACCCCGGCGATCTCGGTGCCCGCCGGGTTCGACTCCGAGGGGATGCCGGTGGGCCTGCAGATCGCCGGCGGCCTGCACGCCGAGGCCGCGGTGATCCGTGCCGCCGCCGCCTTCGAGGCGGCCCGGCCCTGGGCGCAGCACCGGCCGACGGCGGAATAGCGCCGTGCGCGAGGACGCTGATCTGCGCGTCGCCCGGCTCCGCGAGGGCGGGCGCGTCGCGCAGGCGCTGCTGGTCGGGGTCGAGGGCTCGGCGCCGCTCTCGCCGGGCGCCTCGATGCTGATCGACGCCGCGAGCGGCATCGAGGGCTCGATCACCGGCGGCTGCGTCGAGGGCGCGGTCGCCCAGGAGGCGCTGCGGGTGCTGGGCGGCGAGCCGCCCAAGCTGCTCACCTACGGCATCTCCGACGAGCTCGCCGGGACCGTCGGCCTCGCCTGCGGCGGCATCGTCCACGTCTTCGTCGCCGAGCTGAGCGAGGAGGCGCGCGAGGTCGAGGAAGCGGCCCTGGCGGCGGTCGCGCAGGGCCGCCCGGTGGCGGTGGCGACGCTGCTCGACGGCGAGGCCGCCGGCGCCGAGCTGGCGCTGATCGACGGCCAGGCCGTCGGCTCGCTCGGCTCGCCCCTGCTCGACCAGGCGGCGGTGCGTGACGCCGAGGCGCTGCTCGACCACGGGGCGACGACGGTGCGGCGCTACGGCGCCGACGGCGAGGTCCACGGCACCGAACTGAGCGTGCACGTGCGCTCCTTCGCGGCGCTGCCGCAGATGCTGATCTTCGGGGCGATCGACTTCTCCGCGGCGCTGGCCCGCCTCGCCGCGGAGGTGGGATACGCGGTGACGATCGCCGACCCGCGCGAGCCCTTCATACGCTCCCCCCGCTTCGCCCGCCGCGCCGAGGTCCAGGTCGCCTGGCCGCAGGACGTGCTCGCCGAGCGGCGCCTCGGGCCGCGCGACGCGATCCTCGTCTTCAGCCACGACTCCAAGCTCGACGAGCCGGCGCTGCTGGCGGCGCTGTCGACCGGGGCCGGGTACGTCGGCGCGCTCGGCAGCCGCCGCACCACCGCCGAGCGTAGCCGGCGCCTGCTCGAGGCCGGGTTGGACCGGCGCTCGCTGGAGCGGCTGCACGCGCCCTGCGGGCTCGACCTCGGCGGCGCCACGCCCGAGGAGGTGGCGGTCTCGGTCCTGGCCGAGATCATCGCCGCGCGCACGGGCCGGGCCGGAGCGCCGCTACGCTCCACCGAGGGTCCGATCCATGCCCCCCGCGGAGACTGACAGCGGCACCGGCCTGGCGACGGTCGTCCTCGCGGCCGGGAGCGGCAGCCGCTTCGGCGGCCTCAAGCAGCTGACCCCGGTGGACGGCGAGCCGATGCTGAGCCGGGTGCTGGCGGCGCTCGACGGGGTCGGTGAGGAGCGGGTCGTCGTCCTCGGCGCCGCCCCCGAGCGGGTTCGGCGGGCGGTGGGCCCGGGATGGCGGACCGTCCTCGCCGCGGAGTGGGAGGCGGGGATGGGCGCCTCGCTGCGCGCCGGCCTCGCCGGGGTGCCGGCGGCGCGGGAAGCGCTGGTCGTGCTCGGCGACCTGCCGTGGCTGCGGCGCGAGGCGGTCGACCGGGTGCTGGCCGCGGCAGCGCAGGCGGGCGGGGCGGCCGAGGTGGTGCGGGCCTTCGACGGCGAGGTCCCCGGGCACCCGGTCCTGGTCCGCGGCGAGGCGCTGGAGCGCGCCCGCCGCGGACCGGACGCCGGTCTGCGCGCGGCGCTCGAGGGGGTGCCGGTGGTGCGGGTCCAGTGCGAGGGCCTCGGGGTGGCCCGCGACGTCGACGTCGCGGCCGACCTACCGGGGAGCGAGCAGTCGGGCTGAGCTACCGCCGCGGAGCGGGCGGCCGAGCCGGGACGCTCACGTCGGTTACTCGCCCATCTGCCAGCGGAAGCGGAAGCCGTTGCGCCGGCGACAGTTGACGGTGCCGGTCTTCGCGTTCGCTTCGCAGCGGTAGCCGGCGACTTCGCAGGTGTGGCCGAAGGAGCAGTTGCCGCCGTGGTCGTACCAGGCCTTCGCCTTCGCCTTGGCGCCGCCGCAGGAGATGCCGACGGCCTGGAGGTTGAAGAAGCCGACGCCGCGATATCCGAAGTCCTTGCAGTATTCCTGCAGGTGGCCGCAGCCGCCGCCGCCGACGGCGAGGTAGCGGATCCTCTTGGCGCCCTTGACGAGCAGGATCCGGCCGTCCCAGAGGGTGGCGATCCAGCGGCTGGTGACCTCGCCCTTGATGCAGCTGCGGGCGATGTTGCGCGCCTTCTCGCAGGCGATTCCGATGGCGCGGATCGCGTGGGCGCCGCCGCTGCCCTCGGGCTTGAAGTCGACGACGACGTCGCCGCATCCCTGCGAGGCGCTCGCCGTCGCGGGCCCGCCCGGTTGCGGGGGGAGCCCGCCCGTCTGTGCCGCGGCTTCCTGGATGCCGACCAGCAGGGCCAGGGCCACCGCGACCCCGACCACCATCGCGATCGCGATCGCCCAGCCGTTCTCTGCGCTGTAGGTGTCGTGCCTCATGGTGGGCAACCTATGCGCGCCGTCAGGGCCGGGCATCGGGGCAGATCCCGGCGCTCGCCTGCGGGTTACTACGGTTCGGCGCCCCCGGCGCGGCCGAACAGGCGCCGCCACAGCGAGGGCGGGCGCGGCTGGGTGCGACGCCACTCCTCCTCGGTCGGCATCCGGCCGGCCTTGCGGGCGCGCATGACGCACTCGGTGTGGGCGTGGCGGCGGCGCGACTTGTCGCCCTCGGGCCAGATCAGGACGTGCTCGCTGAGGGCGGGCAGGTGACGGCCGCAGAGGGGGCAGCGGTAGGTCGCCGGCTTCAGGTTCTGGGCCGGGCGCAGCGACCACCAGCGCGCCTCTTCCAGGCGGCCGGCCACCGGGTCAGGCGGGCAGCTGCGGCGTCGGGGTGCCGCCGCGCAGGCGCTCGCGGCGGGTGACGGCGTCGAAGAAGACGTCGTTGCGGCCGCGGCGCATGCGGCGCGGGAAGAGGTGGCGGGCGCGGCGGTGGTTGGCGGCGACGGCGCGGAAGCCGCTCTCGTGGGCGCCGCTCCAGCGGATCCCGAAGATCTGCCGCACGCGCGGCGGCAGCGTTCCCTTGATCACCAGGTTCTGCAGCGCGATGTTGCCGCGGGCGGCGGGGTGGACGGGCTGCTCGAAGGCGACCAGCGGCGCCATCTCCAGCGCGTGCGGGGTGGCGTGCAGGTCGGGCGAGGCGAGCCGCTCGTCCAGCCAGGCGCGGAACTCGCGGTGGCTCGCCGGCGCCACCTCGCGCGGCATCCCGAACAGCTCGCCGAAGCGCAGGTAGTCCTGCCAGAGGTCCTCGCGCTCATCCGGGGAGAGCGGCCGCACCATCGTCTCGTAGATCGCCCGGCCGGAGTCGGCGATCACCGCCAGCGTCCACAGCATCAGCTCCGGGTCGAAGGCCGAGTAGGAGGAGCCGGCGGGGTGCGAGCCGGCCGCCTCGGGGAGGGTGCCGCGGATCCGCTCGTGCAGCCGGTGCACCGAGGCGAGCGCCCGGTCGGCCTCCTCGCGAGTCCCCAGCAGCACCGTCTCCTGGACCTTGGCGGTGTGGGCGAGCCGGGTGAACGGGTGGTCGCCGGACTTGGTGCTGAGCATGGTGCCGGTGTGGGTGAGCGGTTCCAGGGCGCCGATCAGCAGCGCCCGCTGCCCGTAGAGGAGCCCGACGGCGCGGTCGCCGTGGACGCGCCGGGCCATCGAGCGGCCCGGCGGGAAGTAATGGGAGGCGTCCCCCCGAGCGGTCACGGGCCAATGCTAAACCCGGCCGCGGCCCGTGTGGGGATCGCGGCGGCGCCGGCGGGGCGCTCGCGCGGCCGCTACTCGCGCGTCTCGCGCTCGCGCTCGCGCTCGCGCGCCATCGCCACCAGCGCCGCGCCGGAGCCGTGGCGCTCGGCCTGCCCGTGCAGCTCATGGGAGCCGAAGATCTCGTCCAGCTCCTCGCGGGTCAGCGTCTCGCGCTCGAGCGCGGTGGCGGCGAGGTCGTCGAGGCACCCGCGGTTGGCGGTGAGCAGGGTCCGCGCCCGGCGGAAGGCTTCGCGCGCTAGCGTCGTCGCCGCCAGGTCGACCTCGCGGCGGGTCGCGTCGGAGACCGCGTAGTCGGCGGTCGGCAGGGCGATCGGCGGCGGCCCGTCGTGGTCGAGCGCCACCCCCATCCCGAACTCGGCGACCATCTGCTTGCAGAGCAGGTTGACCCTGGAGAGGTCGTCGACCGCGCCCGAGTAGGACTCGCCGAGCACGACTTCCTCGGCGGCGCGCCCGCCCAGCAGCGTCACCAGCTCGTCCTGTAGTTCGTCGCGGGACTTCAGGTAGCTGTCCTCCTGGGGCGAGTGGCCGACGAAGCCGAGCGCCGGGCCGCGCGGGACGATGCTGAGGATCTCCGGCGGGTCGAGCCCGAGCAGCTTGCGGCAGAGGGCGTGGCCGGCCTCGTGGTAGGCGACGATCCGCCGCTCCCGTGCGCTCAGCCGGTGGGTCTGCTGGGAGCCGACCGACTGCCGCAGCAGCGCCTCGTCGAGGTCCTCCCGGTCCATCGCCGTGCGGCCGGCGCGGCCGGCGATGATCGCAGCCTCGTTCAGCGCGTTCGCCAGCTGGGCCCCGGTCATCCCGGTCGTCTTGCGAGCGACGTCGGTGAGGTCGAGGTCGTCGGCCAGCGGCTTGTCCTTGGCGTGCGAGCGCAGGATCGCCTCGCGGCCCTGGCGGCCGGGTGGTGCGACCAGCACCTGGCGGTCGAAGCGGCCGGGCCGCAGCAGCGCTTTGTCGAGCTTGTCGACGTAGTTGGAGGCGGCGATCACGATCACCGTCCCCGGGTCCTTCTCGAAGCCGTCGAGCTCGACCAGCAGCTGGTTCAGCGCCTGCTCGCGCTCGCTGCTGCCACCGTCGCCGCCGCCGCTGCTGCGGGCGCCGCCTACAGCGTCGAGCTCGTCGATGAAGATCACCGCGCGGCCCGACTTGCGCGCCTCCTTGAAGAGGCGGCGGATGCGGGCGGCGCCGCGGCCGACGAACATCTCGACGAAGCTCGAGCCCGAGGCGGCGAAGAAGTCGACCCCGGCCTGGGCGGCGACCGCCCGCGCCAGCATCGTCTTGCCGGTGCCGGGGGGGCCGTAGAGGAGGACGCCGCGCGGGGCCTTGGCGCCGAGGGCGGCGAAGCGCTTCGGTTCGCGCAGCCACTCGGCCACGTCCATCAGCTCGTCCTTCGCGGCGTCGACGCCCTGCACCTCGTCCCAGAGGACCGGCTCGGTGCGGCTCGCCTTCACCGTCTCCGGCTTGGTCGAGCCCATCGTGGTACGCAGAAGGCGGAAGAAGACGAGCAGCAGCGCCGCCATGAAGAAGACGCCGAAGACCGGGTACCAATCGAAGAAGAACCCCTGAACGTTTGCGATGAGCATCGACACAGTGTGCCGGTAGTCGGGCGCGGGCCCGGTCACATATGCGTCCATGCACGCCTAGGATCATGGGCGTGAGCGGTCAGCGCGCGACCAGCGCACCCGATTTGAAGGCGCAGATCGAGGCAGAACGGGCGGGGCGTCCCTTCCTGGTCTTCCGCGACGGCGAGGACCGGCAGGCGATCGTCGCGATCGAGCCGGGAGCGACCGAGCTGTGGGTGGGCCGTGGCGACTCGGCCGACGTGAGGCTCGGCTGGGACGAGGAGGTCTCGGCCCTGCACGCTCAGATCGAGGTCGTGCGGGACGAGTGCACCCTGGTCGACGACGGCCTCTCCCGCAACGGATCCTTCGTCAACGAGGAGCGCGTGCACGGCCGCCGCCGGCTGCTCGACGGCGACGCGATCCGCTTCGGCCGCACCGCCGTGCTGTTTCGCCGCCCGGGCGAGTCGGCCCCGGAAGCGACCGTGGTCGCCGCCGAGACGCCGGCCGCAGCCTCGGTCTCGCCGGCCCAGCGCCGGGTCCTGGTTGCCCTCTGCCGCCCCTACAAGGACGGCGCCTCCTTTGCGACCCCGGCGACCAACCAGGAGATCGGCGCCGAGCTGCACCTCGGCGTCGACGCGGTCAAGACCCACATGCGGGCGCTGTTCGAGAAGCTCGAGGTGGGGGATCTGCCGCAGAACCAGAAGCGGGCGGCGCTCGTCCAGAGGGCCCTGGAGACGGGGATAGTCACCAGACGCGAGCTGTAGGCCGGACGGCTGCAACAGGGGTGAGTGGGTTCACCCCTAGGGCATCTGGGAGCGGCGTTGGTTTGGAGAGAACCTGGGTTCAGTCAACGACTCGATCCCAGGAGGAACACCAAATGACCCGCACCGACACCCACACCACTCGCAAGCTCGTCCGCCGCGCCGGCCTCTTCGCCGCACTGGCCGCGTTCGCCGCGCTGATGGTCGCGCCGGCCTCCGGCCTCGCCGCGCCCGTCAAGTTCGGCTCGAAGCTGAACCCGACCGTGCAGCCGAGCAACTCGCTTCCCGGCCTGGAATGCCAGCAGGAAGCCCCCGGCACCGCCTGCACGATGGTCCAGAAGGAAGCCTACGGTCGTCCGAACGGCGGCGAGCGCGCTCCGAAGAGCGGCAGGATCCGCCAGATCCGGCTGATCGCCGGCGGCCCCGGCAGCTTCAAGCTGCAGATAGCCAAGGTGAAGCGCACGTCCCTGTTCGGGACGAACGAGGCCAAGGTCGTCCGCAACGGCCCCCGCATCGACTACACGGGCCAGACCGAAGCCAACTTCGAAGACGACAGCTACAAGGTCGAGACCTTCAAGGTCAACCTGCCGGTGAAGAAGGGCCAGCAGCTCGCCCTGCGCGGCAACGTCACCTCGATGGTCCGCTGCTCCTCGGGCGGCGCCAACACCCTCATCTACACCCCGCCGCTGCTGGCCGGAGGCGCCTTCCGCCCGGCCACCGACACCGACGGTTGCTGGATCCTGATGGAAGCCGTCATCCGCTAACCCCGCTCCATCTCATCCGCACCGAACGCGAGGCCCCGCTCCGGCGGGGCCTCTTTGCATCGAGACCGCACCAACCCGCCACATGCGCGGGCTGTTGCGGTTTCGCGGTCGCGTCAGCTCCGCTCGACCTGTGACCCGCCGACGATCGCCTCTTCGCCGGAGTCGCCGAAGACGACCCAGGCCTTGTTGCCGCCGTCGTAGTCGGGCGCCCAGAGCTTCAGTGTCGCCGGGCGTCCCCAGACCGTCACCTGCTCCTCGCCGGTGGCGTCGAGCCCGCGCCAGATCCGCACGAACGGGTTGTCCGCCCACTCCGCGCCGATCGTCGTCGGCTCCTTGTGGCCGGGATGGACGACGGTCTCCGGTGGCAGCTCCATCAGCCCCATCACCGAGGACTTGAGGTCCGCGATGCCGCTGGCCCCCGGCGCCATCGTGCCGCCGACGGTGCCCTTGAAGAGGACGTCGGCGGTGAAGAGGTCGGTGCCGTCGATCAGGAAGGCGAGGTGGCCGGCGGCGTGGCCGGGGGTGAAGAGCGCCTTGACCTTCAGCCCGCCGGCGTCGAGCTCGTCGCCGTCGGCGAGGGTCACGTCGACCGGGAGGTCGATCTCGGCGGCGGTCGCCTCGTGGGCGACCAGTGGCGGGTTGCCGAGCTTCTCGCGCGCCTCGGCGAGGCCGGCGACGTGGTCGCCGTGCGGGTGGGTGACGAGGATGTGGGTGATCTCGATCCCCTCGCGCTCGGCCTTCTCCAGCAGCGGCCCCAGGTCGTCGTTGCCGTCGATCAGGACGCCGGTCTTGGCCTCGGGGTCGGCGACCAGGTACGCGTTCGACAGCCACATCGGGTTCTCGGTCCTCTCGACGATCAACGCTGCTCCTCCTCGGGTCTCGAAATCAGGGGGTGTCTGAGCTTAGGGGTCCTATGCGGTGGGTTAGCTCAGACACGTCCGGGGAGGCGGGGGCGCGGGTTTCCGCTGGCGCCGGCGTGGACTATGCGGGGGCGGCGACGGCGCTGCCCTCGAGCAGGACCTCGGCGACCAGCGCCGGGTCGTCCCAGGTCGGCGTGTGGCCGACCGCGGGGAGGGTGACGAAGCGCGCGCCGGCGGGGCGGCGCTCGGGCTTGGGCGGGCCGACCAGGCGGTCGCGTTCGGACCAGACGATCGTCACCGGCACGTTCTCTGGGTAGCCGTCGGGGTCGAAGAGGTGTGTGCGCATGGCGCGGTTGGCGCCGTCGTAGCCGTTGGCGTCCACCCAGCCGAGGACCAGCTCGCGGCCGGTCTCGGCCGGGATCCGCTCCGGGTGGGCGGCGAAGGTGGAGAGCATCCGGTGCCGGACCGCGGGGATCCGGGCTGCCAGCGCGACCGCGGGCCGAGCGTGGCGCGCCCAGTAGCGCGCTTCGCGCGGGCGTTTGCCGAGCGGCTTGCGCCAGAGGCCGGCCGGCGAGAGGGCGGTCACCGAGGCGGCCCAGCCGGAGCGGCCCATTTCCAGCGCCACCCAGCCGCCGAGCGAGTTGCCGGCGACGTGCGGGCGCTCGACCCCGAGCTCCAGGCAGCGCTCGCGCAGGGCGGCAGCGAGATTGGCGGCGGTCGGCTCGACCTCGGGCGGCAGCGGCGGGGCGGCGCCGAAGCCGGGCATGTCGAGGGCGAGCACCTTGCGCTCGGGCGCCAGCAGATCGAGCACCGGCTCCCAGACGCTGCGCGAGCCGCCGAGGCCGTGGATGAGCAGGAGCGGCACGCGGCCGTCCCCACCCGTCGCGGTGCTGCCGGCGCTCACCCCCATCCCGGCTTGGCGAAGAGGGCCTGCACGTCGCCGATCCGCCGCTCGCGGAAGCCGGCCAGGATCGGCGGGCAGTGGGCGGTCTCGCGTTTCGCGGGTTGGGCGTCTCGGGAAAGTACGGCGCTGCCCTCGAGGACTGTGTGGCCTGGCTTCAGCGACACCTCGCCGGAGCGGTCAGCAAGCGTAGTCCACAGCACATAGGATTTCTGCGCGGTGAAGCGATACCGCGTTGGCGAATATGTCCTGGCGCAGGGGAAAGACCGCTTCATCGCGTATGGCCGCAGGCTGTATACGTTCCAAACGCCTGGAGGCGCTGGCACGGGAGTATGAGCAGGTGAGGCAGGACGATCGCTCGTACCCGGCGGTCATGGTGGGAATGGCGAGCGCCGCCGCGGTGATCGGGGGGACGAGCGTCTTCTTCCTCCTTCGCGGCTGCGGCGTCGGGGCAACGGCGGGCTGTACCCGCTACCCATCCGAGATCTACGCGCTGCTCCCGGTGCCATCGCTGGTCGTGACGGCGCTCCTCGTCCAACAGGCGATAGGCGCCACCATCCGCGGACGGATCTTGATGGCGATCGAGGTGGCGCTGTCGGAGGAGTTGAAGCAGAACTATCGCCTTGGATCCCGAGAGGTGCCGATTCACTCGACGTACCATCTGCAGCAACGCGTCCATCACGATTTCGCCGGGGCCGCGCTCTGGACGATCGTGTTCTTGCTGCCGCTGCTGGTTCTGTTCGGCATCATCTACTACAGCGGGCTCGAGCTGCACGGACTCGGCCGCGCGGTCTTCTACCTGGTCTATCTCTCCCTCGTGGCACTCATAGCCTGGACCGCCCTGCCAGTTCTCGGGGGCTACAGGCGGATCGACGCGACCCTCGGCGACTACTTGCACCGGCGCCGCGCCGAAGGAAAGTTCCGCATCTAGGACGCGGTGTTTGCAGTTGGCTACGGGCCAACGAGGGGTTTGACGGCTGGATCGCGCAATAGCGGCCACGCGCGCCCTCAGCCGTAGGGGCGGTAGAGCATCCGGTAGCCGAGCAGCTGGGTCACGGTCTCGAAGCCGTAGCCGCGGGCGCGCAGGGTGTCGATGACGTGGGGCAGCGCCGCCAGGGTCTCGCCGCGGGGGCCGCCGCCGTCGTGCATGAGGATGATCGAGCCGGGGCGGGCGTTGTTGACGATGGTGGAGTAGATCGCGCCGGTGCCGGGGGTCGACCAGTCGCGCGGGTCGACGTCCCAGTTGACCGTCCGCAGCCCGAGGCTGCCGGCGGTGGCGATCAGGTTGGAGTCGACCGCGCCGTAGGGCGGCCGGAACAGGCACGGGGTGAAGTGGGTGGCCGAGGCGATCAGCGAGCGCGCCCCGGCGATCTGGGCGTAGCCGGGGAGTTCGACGTGGTTCATCGTGTGGTCGCCGATCTCGTTGCCTTCGGCGAGGATCTGGCGCATCGTGTCTTCGCGGCCGCCCATCTCCTGGCCGACCTCGAAGAAGGTGCCGTGGACCCCCTTTTCGCGCAGCACCTGGAGGAAGCCGGGCGTGTATTCGCTCGGGCCGTCGTCGAAGGTGAGGGCGACGACCTTGCGGTTGCGCGGGCCGTTGGTGACCAACCCGGCCGTGCCGCCGGTGCAGCCGACCGCGCGCACCGGGCGCAGGCGGAAGGCGTTGGCACCCTTGGCGGGCAGCGATTCGGCGCAGCGTCCGCCAGGTTCGCAGCCGCCGCTGCGCAGCACTTGCCAGGCGTAGCGGCGGGGGGCGAGGCCGGCGTCGGATGGGGCCAACGCCACGACCAGCTTGGTCGGCTTCGGCCGCTTCACGGTCGCCCGGGCGCTCCCCCGTTCGACCGGCTTGCCCTGGCCGTCGACAGCGACGACGCCGACCCGGCGGCGCGCCTTCGGGCCGCCGACGCAGAGCCGCCGCTCGCCGGCGCCGCCGCGCCGGCTCAGCGCCAGGCAGACGTAGCGGGACGCGGCGCGGCGGGTGTCCGGACGGGCTTCGAGGTCGGCGAGGGGCACCGGCGAGGCGGTTCGCAGGGTGAAGATCAGCTTCTCTCCTGCCTGGGAGAGGCTGGCGCCGAGGAGGCGTGGGCCGGCGCCGGAGTCGCCCTGCGCCGGCGCGCTCCCAGCCGCCGCGGCACCCGCCGGCACGGCCGACAGCGCCGCCACGAGCAGGGCGAGGGCGCACAGGATCTTGCGAGAGGGGGAGATTGCGAGCAGGCGGGGTGGAGGGTGCGGAAGGCTGCTCATGTTAAGGGCGCTCTCGCCCGGAGCCCCCGGTCCCCTACCGTGTTCGGAGGAGAAGTGAGGTCCCGACGCATTCATAGGCGACGCCTTCCGACGGCGCTGCCGGGGTTCCTGGCCGTCCTCGCCCTGCTCGCCCTCGGGGCGACGGCCGCTGTCTTCGGCGTCCCCGGCCTGCCGGCGACGGCTCCCGCGACCGCCGCCGCGGCGACGGGCGGCGCCGGTCGCGAAACGGGTGGCGCCGGCGGCGAAGCCGAAGAAGCGCTGCCCGAACCGGCGCCCACGCCGGGCGACACCCCTTTTGACCGCCAGGGGATGTGGATCTGGTACGTCTCCCACTCCGAGGGCGGCAGCATCCCGGCGATCGTCGCCCGCGCCAAGCGCTCCGACATCGGCACCGTCTACGTCAAGGCCGGCGACGGCGGCGGTCGCTGGAGCCAGTTCAGCTCGGCGCTGGTCTCCGCCCTGCACCGGGGCGGGATCGACGTCTGCGCCTGGCAGTACGTATACGGCGAACACCCCGTGGCCGAGGCGAAGGTCGGAGCGGCGGCGGTCCGCAAGGGCGCCGACTGTCTCGTGATCGACGCCGAGAGCGAGTACGAAGGCCGCTACGCCGCCGCCGAACGCTACCTCCGCCGGCTGCGCGCGGCCATCGGCGAAAGCTTCCCGCTCTCTCTCGCAGGCTTCCCCTACGTCGACTATCACCCGGCCTTCCCGTACTCGGTCCTGCTCGGCCCCGGCGGCGCCCAGTACAACCAGCCGCAGATGTACTGGAAGGCGATCGGCACCTCGGTCCGCACGGTCTACGAGCACACCTTCCTCTACAACCGCATCTGGGGACGCCCGGTCTACCCCGTCGGCCAGACCTACGAAGGCCCCGGCAGCGTCTCGCTGCGGCTGTTCCGCCGCTTCGCCGCCAGCTACGACGGCCACCCGCCGAGCTGGTGGGATTGGCAGGAGACGAGCGGCAAGGAGTGGGGGGCACTCGGTACCGCCGCCGCCCTGCGGCCGCTGACCCGCTATCGCCAGGACTACACCCAGCCGCTGCTGAGGCGCGGCAGCAAGGGCGACATGGTGGTCTGGGCGCAGGAGCACCTGATCTCGACCGGGGCCGAAGTCCCGGTCAACGGCATCTTCGGCAAGCGCACCTCCCGCGCGGTCCGCGAATTCCAGGAAGGGCTGGGGCTGGAAGTCGACGGGGAAATCGAAACGGAGACCTGGAACGCGCTGCTCGCCTTCCCGGCGGCGCCGGTGCGCTGGGCGGGCGTGGGCCGGGGCGGCAAGAGCGCCTCCAGCAGCCGCGCCCGGCCGGCACGGCGGCCGCTCTCGGCGTCGCTGCCGGCGAAGGGCTACGAGGTCCCGCCGGGTCCGCGCCCGTAGCCCCGGTCGCACGGCTCCTTCGCTCGGGATGTGCGCCGGAGGAACCGCGCGGCGGGTGGAGGAGCCGTCAGCGAGCGATTCGCGTCTCGAGCCGGCCCAGGGTCGGCGACTCGATCGCGACCTCGTCCCCGTCCTGCAGCCAGACCCGCGGCTCGCGGACGCTGCCGACGCCCTCCGGCGTGCCGGTGGAGACGATGTCGCCGGGCTCCAGCGTCATCAGCGAGGAGAGGTGGGAGAGCAGCGCCGGGATGCTGAAGATCAGGTCCTCGGTCGAGGCGCCCTGCATCTGCTCGCCGTTGAGGGTGAGGCGGATCTCGATCCCGTCGTGCGGCCCCGCCTCGTCGGGGGTGATCAGCGCCGGCCCGCACGGCGCCGAGCCGTCGAAGACCTTGCCGGACATCCACTGCGGGGTCGCGAACTGCAGGTCGCGGGCGGAGAGGTCGTTGAGCAGCGTGTAGCCGGCGACGTGGTCGAGCGCGTCCGCCTCGGCGACGTCCTTGGCGCGGCGGCCGACGACGAAGGCGACCTCGGCCTCGTAGTCGACCTTGCGGCTGTTGGCCGGCAGCGTCACCGTGGCGCCGGCGGGGGCGAGCGCGTTGCGGTACTTGGCGAAGATCGTCGGCGCCGACGGCGGCTCGAACCCGCCCTCGGCCGCGTGCTTGCCGTAGTTGAGGCCGATGCAGACGATCTTGTCGGGGTCGGGGACCGGGGGCAGCAGCTTCACCGCGGAGGCCGGGTGAGAGGGGGCGCCCAGGTCTCCGAGCGCCCCGCGCAGGTCGTCGACCCGCCCGGCCGCGATCAGCTCCCGCAGGCCGCCCCGGTGCGGCTCGCCGACGGCCGCCCAGGCATCGAGGACCCGTTCGTCCTCGAGCACCCCGGCTCGCGGCCCGTCCCCTGCGTCGAAGGTCACCAGTCTCATGCGTGCCAGCCTACGGAATCGCCGCCTCCGTTTCGGGCTCCAGCGCGGTGCCGACGAGGGTCTCGCGCTCGATGTCCCCCTCCCGCACCAGCCACAGCGACAGCACGGCGCCGGCGAAGGCGAGGATCGCGCCGAGCAGCAGCACCTCGTTGAGGCCGTGGATGAACCCCTGTTCGGCGGCGTTGCGGACGAGCGGGCGCGCCCCCGCCGGCGCCGCCGCCACCGCCTGGTCCAGCGCCCCCGCGGAGGTCGCTTCGACCAGCTGCCGCGCCTGGGTGCCGTCGATCGCGGCGCCGGCGACCTGGTGGGTCTTGGCGGCGCCGGCACCGAGGAAGATCGCCCCCCAGGCGGCAATCCCAACCGCGATCCCGACCTGGCGGAAGGTGTCGTTGATCCCCGCCGCCATGCCGCTGCGCTCCTTCGGCACGACGCTGAGGGCGACGTCGGCGACCACCGGATTGAGCAGGCCGACGCCGATGCCGCTGATGACGAACCCGACCAGCAGCGCCGTCCAGTCGGAGCTCAGGTCGAGCCCGGTGCTCAGCGCCAGGCCGGCTCCGCAGAGCGCCAGGCCGCCGCTCATCAGGTAGCGGGCCTGGACCCGGGCCAGCAGCACCCCCGAGATCGGCGCCGCGACGAAGGAGGCGAGGGTGATCGGCAGGTAGCGGACGCCGGCTTCGATCGGCGAGTAGCCGAGGAAGCTCTGCAGGTAGAGCGTCAGGTAGAGGAAGAGCGAGAAGAGCGAGCCGGAGACCGCGAAGGCGGCCAGCTGCACGCCGGTGAAGGCGCGGCGGCGGAACAGGCCGAGCGGGAGCATCGGCTCGGCGACCCGCAGCTCGACCGCCGCGAAGGCGACCAGCAGGGCCGCGGCGGCGGCGAAGAGGGAGACGATCAGCGGGCTGCCCCAGCCGGCGTCGTTGCCGCGGACCAGCGCTAGGACCAGCAGCAGCAGGGCGGTGGAGAAGGTGAGCAGGCCGGCCCAGTCGATCCGGGTCGCGTTCGGGTCGCGGGACTCGGCCAGCTTCCAGTAGGTGACGCCGATCGCGGCGGCGCCGATCGGCACGTTGAGCAGGAAGACCGACTGCCAGCCGAGGCCGTCGGTGAGGACGCCGCCGACCAGCGGCCCGATCGCCACGGCGATCCCGATCGTCGCCCCGTAGATGCCCATCGCCATGCCCCGCTCGGGGCCGCTGGGGAACTCCTGGGCGACGAGGGCGAGGGAGACGGCGAACATCACCGCGCCGCCGACGCCCTGCAGGCCGCGGGAGAGGTTGAGGAAGGTCGGGTCCGGCGCCAGCGCGCAGAGCAGCGAGGCGACCGAGAAGATCGCGAGGCCGACAGCGAAGACGCGGCGGCGGCCGAGCCGGTCGGCAAGCGAGCCGGCGGTCAGGACCAGCGCCGCCAGCGAGAGGGCGTAGGCGTCGATCACCCACTGCAGGTCGGTGAAGCTGCCGCCGAGGTCCTGCTGGATCGCGGGCAGCGCCGTGTTCACCACGGTGATGTCGAGGAGGAGCATGAAGGTGGCGACGCAGACCGCACCGAGCGTCCACCACTTCCTGTTGGTCTGAGTCGGGTCCATTCGGGTCTCCTGCGGCGTCGGATACAATTCGTAAGGAAGCCTTGTCAGGCGTCCTGACCAGGCGACCTTATCAGGCATCCTGACGATATGACTCCCGCCCCGACCGATCCCGCCGCTCGCACCCCTCTGACGGGGCTGCTCGACGTTGCCCTCGAGGCGATGCTGGCCGAGTTCAGCGCCGAGCTCGTCGAGTCGGAGTTCTCCGACGTCCGCCCCACCCACGGCTGCGTCTTCCGCTTCGTCCGCGACCACGGCATGCGCCTCACCCGGATCGCCGAGCTGGCCCACATGACCAAGCAGTCGGTGGGGGAGATCGTCGACGACCTCGCCGCCCGCAACTACCTCGAGCGCATCCCCGACCCCGAGGACCGCCGCGCCAAGCTGATCTGCCTCACCGAGCGCGGCCGCGAAGCCCAGGCCTACGGCTTCGGCCTCTTCGCCGAGATCGAAAAGCGCTGGATGGAGCGCTATGGCCGCGAGCGGATCGAGCAACTCCGCGAGACCCTCGAAGAGATTGCCGCCAAAGAGGCCCCCGGAACCGTCCCCGAGCTGGAGCGGCCAGAGCTCGCCGACGTCTAGCAACCGCTAGATTTCGCACTGGGCCGCTCCCTGCCGGCCCGTCCGAGTTCCCTCGGGGGCGTAGCTCAGCTGGTTAGAGCGCCGGCCTGTCACGCCGGAGGTCGCGGGTTCGAGTCCCGTCGCTCCCGCTATTGAAACCTGCCTCGGCGCCGTCGGTGCCGGCCAGGTTCTCGGCGGCCCTGAAATAGCGCAGGAACGGCTCGCGCGGCCTGACGGCGACGATCGTTCCTTCGTCCTGCCAGACGCGGTCGAACAGCGAGGCGATCAGCTTGCGGCGCTCGGCGGGCTTCGGCTCGGCATCCCAAAAGCGGGAGAAGTCACGCAGGACCGCATCGGCGCGGTCGAGCTGGGGATCCAGGGGCGGGCCTACCCGCTCCAGCTCCTCCTCGATCGCTTGGCGGCGCAGGGTGTATTCGTCCTTGGTCACGTCGCCCATCACGTAGAGGTCGCGCAGCCGCTCAAGCTGGCCGGTGAGTTCGTGGCGCCGAGCGGCGTCATCGCCGTCGCGTTCGGCGGCCTGCCGCAGCGAGGCGAGCACCACCCCGCGCAGCTCGGCGTCGGGCTGGAAGCCGCGCAGCCAGCCGACGATTTGCTCCTCCAGCGGCTCGGCGTGGGCGAGCGGCTGGTCGCAGCCTTCGCCGTGGCGTCGCGTTGAGCACAGGTAGCGGCGGACCCTGCGGGTTGAGCCCCGGTTGCCGTGCATGCGGGCGCCGCAGCGCTCGCAGTAGAGGAGCTTTCGCAGCAGGTACTCCTCCGAGGGTCGCCCCGGCTTGACGACTCGCACCCGCCAGGCCCGCACCTCCTGCACCCGGTCGAACAGCTCCTCGGAGACGAGCGGCTCGTGCAGTCCCCGGATCGAGCGATCCTTGCTGCGCATCCCGTTGACGAAGCCGCAGTAGGCGGCGTTCAGCAGCATGTCGCGCACGGTGTCCTTGCCGAAGGCGCGCCCGCGCGTGGTGCGAGCGCCCTTGGCGTTCAGCCAGGCGGCCATCGTTCGGTCGGACTCCTGGCCTCCCGCGTAGCGCTCGAACAGCTCGCGGACCAGCGGCGCCCGCTCGGGGTCGGGGACGGCAAGGCCGGAGCCAGGGTCGCGCAGGTAGCCCCAGGGGAGCTGGCCGACGAGGTGGCCCTGGCGCGCCTTCTCGCGCAGGCCGGTGCGGGTCCAGAAGGAGAGCGAGACCGAGTAGTACTCGTCGAACATCTCGTGGATCGACTCGGCCAGGAACGCCGAGGGGTCGGTCGGGTCCTCGCCCATCGGCTGGGTGACCGAGATGACCCGGATGCCCAGCCGCTCGCGCAGGAGCTGCTTGTAGCGGCGGGACTCAACTTGGTTTCGGGCGAAGCGGGAGGTGTGGTAGACGAGGACCACGTCGAAGCGCCGCTCGGCGGCGTCGGCCATCAGCTTCTGGAACTGCCGGCGGCCATCGGCTTTGCGCCAGCCCGAGTGGAAGTCGGTGTAATCGGCGACGAGGTCGAGGCCGTTCTCGGCGGCAAAGGCTCGGATCGCCTCGCGCTGGGCGTCGGGGGAGAAGCCCTGGCCCTGCTCCTCAGTCGACTCGCGCACGTAGGCCGCTGCACGCTGCGGCCGAGCCTCAGTCGCGCTCGTCATCTCGCCTACCTCGGCGCAGCCACCAGTCGCAGAACCAAAGGGCGAACGCCTCGACCTCTGGGTGCAGGGTTGCCTTGCCGCCATGATCGCCTCCTCTGTGTTCGGTTCGTCGCTGCTCGCCGGTCGGCGGGCGCGGCGGCGTTGCCGGCACACGTCTAGCTCCACGCGCCCTGGACCTCAAGTCCCTGCGGGCCGAGCCTCGCTGAGGGGCGTTGGTTGCCATCAGCGCTTGCCTCCCTCGTCCTCCACCTTGGCCAACGTCCGTGAGTTGCAGAAGTGGCAACGCCCCGCCACGTCGTGGCGGGCGCCCCGCTCGTATCGCGCCCGTTCGGGATCGGGGTAGGCGATCTCCTCGCAGTTCTGGCAGAGCCGAAGTGAGCGCCGGTCGATCCTTCCGAGGAACGTCTCCGGCCCGTTGCGTAGGCGGCCGGAGATGCCCTGGGACTTGGCAAGGCGCCGCGCCTCCTCCTCGCGCCAGGCCAGGTACTCGGAGCGAAGCCGCTCCTGCTCGCCGCGAGCGCGCTCGTCTTGCTGGGCGCTCGATTCGAGTTGCCAGGGAGGGTCAGGTGGGGACAACTCGCCCCTTTCGATTGCCATCCGCTCCTCGCGCAGCGCCGGGCCTTCGCCGAACCGCTGGGCGAGGTCGTCGACGCGGGCGAGATGCATGGCTCGGTGGTGCTCGGCGAGCCCGTCGAAGGCACGCCGCTCCACAGCGCTCGGCTCGCGCTCGGCGAGCTGGAGGTCAAGCGGGTCGGCGAACATCGCGCCAAGCGCCGTCAGTGCCCGGTGCTCTGCATCCACCAGCGCCCCCTTGGAGTCGATCGTGATCGCAAGCGCGGTCGCGGCGGGCTCGCCGAGCCGCTCGATGCCCCAGTCACGGTGGCTCCACCGTTGAAGGTGGTCGCGCAGGGCCTCGGGGTCTCGCCAAAGCCGCTCCCGCGCGGCGTCTTCCTCGCGGCGCCGGGCCGCGCGCCGCTGGCGCTCTTCGTCGTAGGGGCGGCGCGCCTCGCGCAGCGCCGCCGGCAGGTCGACGGCCTCCGCGTCCTCGACGTCGAGCAACCAGCGCGGCTCGGTCGCGCAGCGCTCGATTCGCCGCGCCAGGTCACAGCCACACGTGAGCAGCAGCGTGTCGCGGCCCAGCTCCCTCTCCATCGCGGCGAGGAAGGAGCGGGCGCGCTTCTCGGTGGTGGTGAGGAAGAGCAGGGCCGGGCAGAAGCGGTGGCGCTCGCGCCAGGCTTCGGCCTTCGCGTACTCCGCGTAGCCCGCCGCCTTCTGCTTGAGGCGGCGGTGGGACATCGTCCCCATGTCCAGCTCGATGAAGGCGAGGAGGGCGTGACCGCTGTCAGAGACCTCGATGAAGACGTCGGGGGCGATGGCGCGCTTCTTGCGCAGCGAGGTCTCGAACGGCTCGCGCGCATCGGCCTCGCGCTCGAAGCGGCCGAGCGTGACCCCGGCGGGGAGGATCGTCACCAGCGCGACGTAGATCTCGCTGAGCCCGGCGGCATGGGCGAGGAAGAGCGGGTTGGGCTCGCGGCGCTCGCCACCGCGCGGCGGCGGAGAGCCGGTGACGATCGCCTCGCCCTTGCGGGTCGGCCAGAGGTGGTGCGGCGCCGATCCCCGTTCGCGGTAGGGGCGGGTGCGCCCGGCGAGCCCGTGGCGGGCGAGTCGGGCGCAGCGGTAGCGCAGCGTCCTCGCCGGCGTCTCGGGGTTGATCGCGGCGAGCTGGTTCTGGGTCAGCACCCGATGAGTCGCGAGGAGGTCGAGGATGCGGAGATCGAGATCGGAGAGCGCCGGGGCCTTCGCCTGGGAACGAGAACGAGTGCGGCGCGCGCCAGCGCGTGATGCCTGGCCGCTCGTCAAGCAGCCTCCTGTCGCACGGACGCGGACGCTGTCGGCAAGCGCCGCGCCGCCGCCCCATCACCGCCGCCACCGATGGCGGCCAGCCCTGCGCGCCGGTACGGCGCCGAGCCGCTGCGGCCGGCGCGGATCAGAGGAGCCGCTGTGTCGCCAGCGCCGAGGCGATCGCGGTCGCGCCTAGCGTGATCGCGGCCGCCGAGGCGGAGAGCCGCTGCGTAGCCAGCGCGGAGGCGATAGCGGGGCGCCGAGGGCGGTGCGGCGCGAGCCGGGGTGCGGCGACTGACACGAGAGGGAGATCGACCCGCCGCTATTGGACCGCGAGCCGAGTGGGTAGAGAGTCGGGCGCGGGGGAGGGGGCGCGATCTCGCGCGACCATGCGAGAACTGCCGGCTCGCAGCTTGCCAGTCGGGGTCTGGGCGGCCGGCAAGGTCGGGGAGACCAGGGCAGCGCAGACCCCGCCGGATCTCCGGCCGCCGCGTCGTCGCTATCGATGCCTGAAAGAAGGGCATGGACAGGACGTAGCTCGACGTTCGGAGGAAGTCAAGTCGCATGCCAGGGGATGCGCGGGGATGCCCTTCGATTCCGCGGGACAGGGTGATGCTCCCGCGGCCGAAGCACTCGCAGGGAGGCTGCGGTTCCCGCCGCGCGAAGCGGCCGTCCCAGGCCCGCACATACCTGCCGGCCCGGTCGGCGGGCACCCAGACGATCCCCCGCAGCAGGTCGGCGGGCTCGGCTTCAAGCGCTCCCACCACCTTGACGATCGTGTCGATCTGGACCATGCGCTTGCCGCGCAGGATCAGGCTGACGTGGGTGTGGTGGATCTCAGCGTGGCGGGCGATCTCGCTGAGCGAGACTCCGCGCTCCTGCTTCAGCCGCCTGATGTTCTCGGCCATCATCTGCGCCGGGGTCGGATTCGGCCTCGCGCTCTCAGGCATCGGTCCTCCGCTCTTGGGAGGTGCGGGTCCAGAACGTCCCTTCGCGCGGCTCGCGCGCCGGCAGCCACTCGATCCCGTCCAGCAGCTCCTCGGCCGAGACTTCCAGGGAGCCCATCAGCTTGACCAGCGTGTCGAGGCGGGGAACCCTGGCGCCGCTCTCAAGCAGCCCGATCTCGGTGCGGTGCAGCCCGGCCAGCTCGGCGAGCTGCTCTTGGCTCAGGGCGGCACGGCGACGGCAACGCAGCAGGTTCGCCCGGAAGCGGTCGACCATGTCATCGGTCGGCCGGTTCATCGGGTCTCACCTCCTTCGGCCTCCTGCCGTGGCCTGACCGTGAACCCGCCCGCCCGGTACTCGCCAGGGCTCCAGATGAGCCGGCCCACCAGCTCCTCCAGGCTCACCTCCAGAGAGGCGGCCACCTTGATCAGGGGGTCGATGCGCGGGATGCGCAGCCCTCGCTCCAGCTGGCTGATCTCGGTCCGGTGAAGCCCGGCGCGGTAGCTCATCTCTTCCTGGTTCAAGCCGCGCTCCCTTCGCAGCTCGCGGATCCGCTCGCCGATCAGATGGGCGATCTCACCGCCGTCGCCGCGCATCATCTCTCCGGCGGCGCCGCCCGCCGCCGCTCACGACTTGCCCTTGGCTCTCAGCTCGTAGGCCCTGGGCTTGCGGGTGACGAGACGGGCCTGGCGCTGCTTCGCCAGCCGCTCAAGGCAGTTGGCGATCGCGCCCGCCGAGCGGTCGATCGCCTTGCCGATTGCCGAGGGGGTCAGCGGCCATTCCGCCTCGTGCGCCTGCATGTAGGCGATCACCAGGCCGTCCAGCTCGCCGGGCCGCAGGCGCTTCTTGGTGGCGGCGCTCATTGGGATCCCTCCGCCAGGTGGGCGATCACGAGCAGCAGACCCTGGCAGTTGTCCATCACGAAGCGGTAGCGCGCCCGGGTCTCCTCGTCGGCCGCGCGGACCTGGCGCTCGTGGCTTCCTTCCCGCAGGCCGCCCTCGGCATCGGCGCGCAGCCGCTCCAGCACTTCTGCGAGTTCTGCGGGCGCCATCGTCAGGTCGACGTCGTCGGCCTCGACGCCCCAGCCGAGGTCGTCCATCAGCCGCAGGTCCTGGCCGAACTGCCTTCCCATCTGGGAGGCGGTGGCGGTCCTGCCGTCGGTGAAGGCGAGCCACAGGTCGGCGATGCCGCTGAGGTTCTGCAACAGCATCAGGCGGAACGCCTGGCGCTGGGGGCCTGAGATCGTGACGGTGCTTCCTTGGGGCATCGTGCCCTCCTCTCGGTAGGGCACCGAAGGTCGCCGCGACGCCGCCGAAAGCACTTCGGCGAGTACGGTCTCGGTTGCATCGAAGGCGCCGTCTTCGGTGCCGGCCCCGGGGCGTTGGTAGCGCCGCCGGGGCACTTATTCAGTTGGCTCCGCGACGTTAGCTCGACGGCGGAGTAGAAGCGAGCCGACAATTGCCGATGCGCGGGGATTCCCTCTGCGGTGCATCCGGGCTACGGCGCTATCCGAAAGCGACACCGGGTCACCCACAATCCGCGCAGCCAGAGGTTCCCCGCGATCGACAGCGGCCCTATTCGGCGGGAGCTACGGCCAGCGGATCATCGACGACGACATCACCTGCGGCCCGCGCTCATGACGGCCCGAGGCGGCCCGCCCGACGAGGCTGAAAGGGGATCTCCCTGACAGCAGTAACCGTCAGGTGGCGACATCGGATGCGTTGATTGATCCGGTCGGTAGTTTCTGCGGAGGCCAGGGTCCGAATCAGCTTCCTGCACGATGCGAGCGTTCCATCGCGCGGCTGACACACGATGAGGTGATTCTCGACGAGGATCGGCTCGGATCCCCGCACCAGGGTGGCAATGAGGCGCTGACCGGTGTCGGTTGGGCGTGAGGTCCGTCGAATTGCCACGAAAGGTGGCTCGAAGCGCGTTCCGCGATGGCGCCGAGTTTTTTCTCCTGCCCGAAATTCCCCCTTGGTGGGTAGGTCCCGTGCGCACAGGTATGGGCTCACCGGACCATGCTCCGCATCCCGATGAGGAACGACGACGCCCACACGTACCCGGAAGCTGTCGGAAACCGTTTCTACCGCTTCGCTGGTCGGCCACCACTCGATTTCGGCGCCACCCGAGCCCCTCTCACCTCGGAGGAGGAATACATCGATATCGGTCCAGCGATCGAATTGACCCCATCGCTCGACGGTGGCCGTGGCTAGCAACTCGCCTACGCTTGCCCTCCAGCGGCTCAGGTTGCTGCCGCTGCGCAGGACATCGGGCAGTATGGCTCTGATCGACGAACCGAAAGGTGCGGCACGGAAACACTCTTCCGCGAACAGAGCCGCTCGCGGCAGTCGACCAGCCCCCCAATTCTTCTTTGCCACCACCGTCCCGAACGGAGGATTGAGCAACATCAGCACCGGCTTTTTGTAGACAAGGGCGCGGCCGTCTCCAGATCGCACCTCCGGCAAGGCGCGCTCGAGTCGCTCCTCGGAGGCCAAGAGCGGCGTATCGGTCAATTGTGCCGCCAATAGCGCGAGTCGCAAACGGGCGACCCGAACCATCGCTCCATCGAGGTCGCGGCCGATCAGTCTCTTGCCCCATCCGTCGAGGGTCGCCAGTGCGGTCGGTCTGCGCGGCAGGTTCTTGGCGACGGCCAAGAGCAGGTCTCCCGCCCCAATAGCCGGGTCGACGATCTGCGAGTGCCGTGCGAATTCCCCATTGACCAAGCGCTCGGCCAGCCGTCGCCCGGTCAGGAACGCGCCGCTAGCCCGTCGTGACTCGAGCGGCACGCTGCTGCGAAGAACTGCCGCCGTCCCGCCGTCGAGAGCCAGGTCAACTGCCCCGGGCGTCCCGCGATCAGTGGCGAGCAACTGAAGAAGCTCATCGGCATAGGATGAGAACGACTGTTCGGATTGGTCCGTTGCGTTCGTCGCCATTGTCGACCCACGCTACTGCAGCAGTATCGCCGGACACGGCCTCGATGCGCGGCGGCGGTCGGCCGAGCGACCCCATCCTCGGCGCCAGCAGGACCTCGCTGCGGATACGCTCCCGACGTGACGCTGAGCCACTGTCAAATCGGGGGGTGTCGATGAGCGAGGCCTCGCTGCGATTTTCCTCGGAGATCCTCAAACGGCTTGGCGAGGAGCTGAACCCCAATCCCGACCAGGGGATCGTCGAGCTGGCTAAGAACGCCTACGACGCCGACGCACTCAGGTGCGACGTCGAGCTTCATGACGTCTCTTCCCCCGGTGGCTGGATTCGGGTCGCCGACAACGGCGACGGAATGACCTTGGACCAGGTTCGCGATGGGTTCCTCGTTCTCGGTCACTCCCAGAAGGATGTTCACGAGGAAACGAGGCTCGGTCGCATTCCATCGGGCAGCAAGGGCCTCGGCCGGCTCGCCGCATTGCGGCTCGGCCACCAAGTCAAAGTCAAGACCTTCCCACGCTCCGAGCCGAAAAGCTCCTTATCTCTCCGCATTGATTGGGATCGCTTCGAGCATGAGGAGTTGGTCGAGGACGTGATGCTCGATATCCATGCGACCGCCCGCACTAAACGCAAGGGGCCGGGGACGACGATTGATCTACTCGACCTGCGGAACAAGATGACCCGGCCCGACGTCAAACGACTCGCTCGCTCGCTCATTCTGCTTGCTGATCCCTTCGGCGATGACCCCAGCGGTTTCAGACCACGGCTGAAATCAACCGAGTTCACGGATCTCGAAAAGCTGGTCGCCGCCAGGTACTTCGAGGACGCCGACTTCCACCTGATCGCGGAGGTTGATGATTCCGGCGAGGTTAGTGCCCAGGTGTTGGACTGGCGTGGCGAAGAGCTCTTCACCGGCGGTCACAAGGAAATCACCGCGGGATCTCGGCGCGGTCGCCCGTACGAGATCCCTGCGACGAGCTTCGATCTGTGGGTTTTCCGCCTCTCGGGGACCGCATTTACCGGGCGCACCGCGACGGTCGGAGAGGTGAGGGAGTGGCTGAGCGCCTTCGGCGGGGTTCACCTCTACGTCAATGGTCTCCGCGTTGCCCCCTACGGCAATCCCGGTAACGACTGGCTGGAGATGAACCTGCGTCGCGTCGCCAGCCCGGAGGAGCGGCCTTCTACCAACACCTCGCTCGGCCGGATGAGCGTCGACGACGAGTCTCATCTGCTTCAGCAGAAGACCGACCGCAGCGGCCTCATTGAGGGTGCTGTCTACGACGACCTGCGCGACTTCGGCCGCGACTCGATGGATTGGCTTGCGCGTCGCCGTCTGGAGCAGGCCGAGAAGCGCCGCAGCGCCGCTCGCGCCAAAACCAAACAGGAATCCCGGGTGAGCAAAGCGGGCGTCGAGAGGCAAATCGAAGAGACCCCGGACCCGGAGCGCCGCAAATCGCTCCAGCGCGCCTTTACGCGCTATGACAATTCGCGACAGAGCGAGGCTGATCGTCTGCGGCGCGAGGTCCAGCTTTACCGCACCCTAAGTACCGCCGGGATCACGGCCGCGACCTTTGCCCACGAGTCCGCGAGCAATCCACTGAAGGTGATCGACCAGAGCGCCCTTCTGATCGAGCGCCGCGCGAAGAAGGCCCTCGACGGCGAATACACGAAAGCTCTGAGCGCTCCGATCGAACGGCTGAAGCGCGCTGCGCGCGCGGTCGGGGTTCTCGCCTCGGTCACCCTCACCCTGATCGATCGCGATAGCCGACGTGTCGGCCGCGTCGATCTTCATCAGGTGATCCGAAGCCAGCTGGCGACCTTGCGGCCATTCCTCGACGGCCGCGACGTCGACGTCGAAACGAAACTCGCCGACGGCGAGCCATTCCTCCAGGGCACCCCGGCCGCGGTCGAGTCGATCTTCACCAATCTCTTGAACAACGCCTTGACCGCGCTCGAGTCCTCGACGTCCGAGCAGCGCCGGATCGTCATCTCGACTGAGCTTGAAGACGATCTGCTCGTGATCCGGGTCCTCGACAACGGGCCGGGCATCGACGAGAGCGAGATCAGCCTGCGCGACATCTGGCTACCCGGTGAGACCACCCACGACACCGGGCTCGGCCTGACGATTGTCCGTGACTCCGTCGCGGATCTTGGCGGCAGCGTCGACGCGTTGGCCCACGGGGAGCTCGGCGGTGCCGAGTTCGTCATCAACCTACCTATCCTCGGGAGCTAAGAATGGCTTTGGAGATCCTCGGCCGGACTGTTGACAAGACGCTCATCATCGATGATCAGCCGGAGGCCAGGGATATCTTTGCCGAAACGCTTGAAGAGGTCGATCTCACGCCACTCCCCGACTCCGGCCCGCTCGGTGAGGCCGACGCGTATCTGAAGAAGAGCATCGAGGGTCCGGCGAGCGCGGCGCTCTGTGACCAGTTTCTACATCACCGAAACTACGCCCGGTTTGACGGCACCGAGTTACTGAAACGTTTCTACGAGAACTGCTTTCCTGCGGTGCTGTGCACTCAGTACGACGAGTTGCTCGACGACATTCGCTCCTACAGGCGCTGGATCCCTTCGCTCCAGCGACCTCATGAGATGGACGGCGACGGCTTTCTCGCTGGTGTCAGAGAGTGCCTCACCGAGTTCGCCGGTGACTTTCGTCCCCCGCGCGAGCCCTGGCGCACGCAGATCAAGGTGGTCGATGTGCGTGATGACGAGAAGCGCTTCTTCATCGAGATTCCGGCCTGGAGCTTGACGGTCGTTCCCCTCAAGTACCAGGGGGTGCCCTCCTTCATAACGGCCGAATTGCGGGAAGGGTGGCGCTGCCGGGCGAATGTCAACTTGGGAGCAGAGGCCCTCCAGGATCTCTACGTCTGCGACTGGGAAATCCCAGGATGAGCGCGACGCTGACCGTCCTCGATGTCGGACATGGCAACGCAGCCGTCCTCGCCGGTCCCGATGGGGTTGTCGTCATCGATGCCGGACCCGGCGGCGCTGACTTGCTGCGCTATCTCCGGGAGGAGGACCTGACCGAAGTCAAGTGCGTGGTCATTTCCCACGTCGATGCGGACCACCTCCGCGGTCTGATCGCCGTCCTTGAGGAGCCCACGATCAGGGTCGCCCAGGTTCGCCTCAATCCCGACGCCGCCAAGGAGTCCGAGCTATGGGATGACCTCGCCTGGACCCTCGCGCACCTCGACCAGGAGGGCGAGTGCGATTTCCGTACCTCGTGTGTTCACGGTGACATCCTGCCGGAGGTCGCCCCCGAGGTGTCCATCGAGGTTCTCGCTCCCGGCAAGGAGCTGGCCGCCCACGGTCCCGGTTGGACCGACCGATCGGGTCGCACGGCCACCACGAACACCTGCAGCATCGTTGTACGGATCGCGATGGATGACGAGCCGGCAGCGATCCTCGCCGCCGACATCGACGCTATGGGGCTTTCATATCTTTCAGATCTCGGTCTCGATCTTCATGCGCCCCTTCTCGTCTTCCCGCACCATGGCGGGAACGTCGGGGCGCAAGCTGACCCCTCAGCGAACGCGGCCTTCGCCACCACCCTGCTCGCCTCGGTAGCGCCCGAAACGGTGATCTTCTCCACCGGTCGGGGCCGCCATGGCACCCCTCGACCCGAGATCATCGCCGCTGTCCGAGCGCAGGTCGCGGACGTCAGGATTGTCTGCACTCAGCTCTCCGAGCACTGCAGGGCTCTTCCCACCAGCGAAGATGAGCCCGCCCATCTCCTCAGTCTTCACGCTCGGGGCCGCGAGAGCGGGAGTTGCTGTGCCGGGACGCTGCGCTGGGATCTCTCTGAGAGGATCGAGCCCAACGCCCAGGAGCACGATGCCTTCAAGGCCTCCGAGGCGCCCACGGCGATGTGTGAGTAGTTGCCCTTGTTTCAGAGACGGGTTCGCAGCATGCGCTGCGGACCTTCTGGCTCGCCCGCCAAGGGGCAGCGAAGGCAGCGGCTCATCGCATCGGTCACCTTAGGGAGGTCCCCGGCGACTCCGTGAGCCGCCCATCACCCACGGGTCTCGATCCTGTCTCCTTGGCGAATTCCATTCCCATCGCTCCTGCTTCGGCGTTCCGCTTCCTCAGGATGGGCTTCCCGGAGCCAAAAGAATGCACTAAGTTTGACCGCGTGACCGTCGACGCTGATCTTAAGAGCCGACCACACGGGGCCACTCCCCATGAATGCGAGTTTTGCTGTGAGTTTGACGGCGATCAAGAGGCACGCTTCAATCGGGAGTACAGCGGCTTCGTGCAGTCGCGAATCCTCGCGCGGCAGGGCGATTTCGTCGCGATGCCCACGATCGGTCAGTTGCTGCCGGGAAGCCTGTTGATCCTGCCTCGACGCCACTTCGACACCTGTGCACGCGCGCAGGCTCGTCTCGGAGTGCTCGACCTTACTCGGTTGGTCGAGCGGGCCTGTCGAGCACTGCGACCATTCGGCCGATCTTTGGTGTTCGAGCATGGCGCTCGACCCCACACTGGAGGTGCGTGCGGTGTGTATCACGCGCACTTCCACGTAGTGCCGGTGCCGGAGGCTGTCGCACTCGGCGAGTTGCTGCCACGTCGCGCATCCGTGGCGGCATCTCTCGCCGAGGCGTTGCGTGCCAACGAAGGTGCGGACGAGTATCTGCTGGCACGTGACACCGACGGCCAAGTCGGCTACCTGGGCCTGCTGCCCCAGGATCGGGAGCACTACCCTTCGCAGTATCTGCGCCGCTTTCTCGTCCGACGTTTCGCCCTCGCCCGTCCGTGGGATTGGCGCGAGGCCGTCGCGCCTGAGCGCGATGTGCTCTGGGCGATCGAGCAGATGGCGGACATGTGATGCTCTTGTCGGCTACCGCGATCAAGGAGGAAGCAGAACGCAACGGCAAGCTGATCGATCCGTTTGAGGAGCGGCTTTTGAAGCCGGCGAGCTACGTACTGCGACTCGATTCGGTCATTCGCCGCCTCAGGTTCTCCAACGAGCCAATCGTGCTGTGGGGTGATGAAGCCAAGGATCCAGAAGTTGGCGATCCCGAGCAGTGCTCCGCTATTACCATTGAGCCGGGGAAGGTAATCCTAGCGTCTACCCTGGAGCGTATCTCAATGCCGTGGCATCTCGCCGGGATGATCGGCACCCTCTCGCATCTCGCACGCTGCGGCGTATCAGTGCACTGCAACTCGTTCCTCGTCTCGCCCGGATTCGGCCGGACGTCGCCTACCCCCTTAACGCTCGAGCTGACTTCAGTGAACAACCGACCAATCGTCTTGAATCCGACGGCCCCGATTTGCCACCTGATGTTCGTTTCCGTTGCATCGCCGGAGAAGGAACCGGACCGTCCCCTTGAGCACAGCGCATACGAAGGCGACACCGGTCCCGCGGGTCCGAAGTACGTGGAGGAGTTCGTCCGTGTGCTTGGCGACGTCTGAAGGATTCTGCGGTGCACTTCAGCCGTGAGTGACCTCCCCATCATCGCCGGCGCGTTCGTGAGTGGATTCGTTGCTCCGTCAGTTGTCGCGTGGTACGCGCTCACCAGTCAGCGTCGCGAGCAGGAGCGTCTTGCCCGCACCGAGTTGCGCACCGTGCTCGATGCGGCCGCTCACGCGCTCGGGGAGTCACGACGGGCAGTCGACAGCGTCGCCGAGCGGTGGAAGCGTGGCGAGCAGCCCGCCAGCGAGGACTTCAGGGAGGCCGCCCAGCGTCAGCGCACCGCGTCGGCTGCAGCCCAGGACGCGAAGGACCGGATCGCGATCCGGCTGGAGAGCGGCGACAACGCGGTGTCGTCGTTCGAGGCGGCGGCAGGGGCACTCGATCGCTATGCAGTTCTGCTGGCTCCTTATCTTCGAGGCTCCAAGACGGACATAGATGGCGCCGCCCTCGAGGCTGCACGCTCGAGAGTTGTCACGGCGCTAGATGAGTACTACGCAGCCGCGCGGGAGGCCTCCGCGGACAATGGCGGGCGCGCCCAACGAATCGTCGGCGCCGTGACGGTCATGCTGATCGTGGCCGGTGCGATTCTGATCGGGGCCGCCTACGAGGCCAGCCGCGACGGCGACCGACTGCGCGTCAATGGGTCGGAAGTGCAGGCGGTCGTCTCCCGCGTCCTCGTTCCGAGCGCCGGTCAGATGCGTTGCGTGTCCAGCCAGGCTGACGGAATGGGAGCTTGGACCTGCGTTCTGCCCGACCGCGCGTCGGGACATCCCATTCACGCGACCGTCCTATCCGACGGCCGCGTTTTCGTGCAGTCGGGCGCAGGGGCCCCGCGTGAAGCCTGTTGCGTGACGGTCCGCTGAGCGAACTGGATCGTTGCGGAGGGAGCACTCCGCATGAGGCAATCGCTGCCGAACTGTCTCGACAATTCCAGGGTAGTCGCGACGAACGAATCGGATCTCCCGCTCGTTAGTCTCGGACCTCAATCGGGTTTCCTTGGCGGACTCCACCCCCGTCGCTCCCGCTTCGAGTTGTGCCTGGAACTGAGCCGTTCTCGGGTTCGATCTTCGAGGGTGTCTTGTCCCCCTGACTTCCGGCGAAGTCGGCATTTCTGCCCGTTTCTGCCCAATCGGGAACTGTGCAGGGCGGGATTGACGCCTAAGAGCGGTTCTGTAGTTGGCCTAAGCCTGCACGTCTTCGACGGGAGGTCCGGTCACGTCAGGCTCCGTTTCGGAGCCCTCGTCGTCACCGATGGTGTCGTTGAACAGCGCAAGATAGGGCTCGTAGCGGAACACGCGAGAGCGTTTCTGCCCGGTGATCTCGTTCAACAGGCCGAGTTCCTCGAAACCCGCGACGAGGCGACTCGCGGTCGGGAAGGTGGAATCCAAGAGTGCGGCGACGAGGTTGATGTTCACCAAGGGCCGCTGAAACAGATTCGAAAGAAGCATCAGCCCGTTCTGGCCGAGATTCTTGTCGAGGATCAAGCTCCGATGTGATTCGCGAAGCTCGAAAAGCTTCTCGGCCGTTTCCGTAGCTTCCTGTGCCGTCTGGATGACTCCCCGTAGGAAAAACCGAATCCAGCCCTCCCAATCTCCGTCGAGTCGGACAGCCATCAGGCGGTCGTAGTACTCGGTCCGATGAAGCTTGAAGTAGTAGCTCAGATAGAGCAGCGGCTGGCGCAGGATTCCTCGATGGACCAGGAGGAAGGTATTCAGCAGTCGGCCCACTCTGCCGTTGCCGTCAAGAAAAGGATGGATCGTCTCGAATTGGGCGTGGACTAAGCCGACCTCTATGAGAGTTGGATAGCGACTATCGGCATGCAGGAACCCCTCAAGGCCATTGAGGGCTTTCTTCATTTCATGAACCGGAGGAGGAACGAAGGTTGCCTGTTTGAGGGAAGCGCCCTGCGGGCCGATCCAGTTTTGCGTTTGCCGAAATTCTCCGGGCGTTGCCTTTGAGCCCCTGCCGTCGCGAAGCAGTTCTCGATGGATTTCCCGAATGAGCCTCAGCGAAAGGGGAAGGGTCTTGATCCGGTCCAGGCCGAAGTTCATCGCCTGGACGTAGTTGGCGAGTTCGTAGGCGTCGGAATAGGGGTCTCTGTTCTCGGTCTCCAATTCGAGTTCGAGCAGATCCTCCAGGGTGCTCTGCGTGCCCTCGATCTGAGAACTCAGCACCGCCTCTCGCCGTACATACATCGAGACGAAGAAATCGGGATCGGGGATGACCTTGGCCACCCCGTCGAGCCGTCCTAGCTCTGCGACCGCTCCCTCAAGGAGATTGAGCAGTCCCGTCGCCTCAAGGGCGAGCGGGGGTTCAGGCGGAAGGGGATTCGGAATGAACGCCGCATAGCCCTCGGGTTGGGTGATAAAGCGTCCTGCTCGGTCTTTTTGGCCAGTCTTGGAAACCATCTAGTTATTTTAGCCATAGCTAGAAATCTTTAATAAGATCCCTAAGCGAGAGCGGTAATCAAAGGGCAATTGAAAAGAGAGCGAATTAGTCCAGTGAGCGCCATTGCGGAATTCCTAAGGGAACTTGCAACGTATCTGTGACGGAATACGCAATTGCCAGCGAGCTATTGAAGCGATTTCCCTTATGCGTCAATAGGAGCCGTCATTCAACGCAGCTACTAACGCAACGCGTTATCAAGCGCTATCGAGAATACGAGCAGCGAAATGAGCGACGAAACTAATCGCGAAACGGGATCGTGAATCAATCTGAACCGAATAGCGGAATCTGGTCGCCTTCATTCCGCGTCGGGTCGGCCGTCGTCGTCGAATCAATCGGCGCCCAATCTCCTTCGCCCAGCAGACCCCCCATTCGCGTGCGGGGCTTCATCCCGGTCACGTCCGTATAAACGCGGAGGGTCATGCGGGGGTCGCGGTGGCCCTGGCATGACCCCCTGAAATCGGTCCGACCCTTGTGAGAGTCCTACCGGCCCGCGACAATGGGCCAAGGAGGACCGACGCAAGTGAAGAAGAGGCGACACACCCCGGAGCAGATCATCCGCAAGCTCAGGGAGGCCGAGCGGATGCTCGGCGAAGGCAAGCGGGTACCGGAAGTGGCGAAGACGCTGGAGGTCTCCGAGGCGGCGAACCTGATGTTCAGCCTCGTCTCGGCGCGCTATGAGCGCGCCTCGCTGATCGTCACCTCCAACAAGCCCTTCTCGGCATGGGGAGAGATCTTCGGCGACGAAGTCGTCGCCGCGGCGATGATCGACCGGCTCGTCCACCATGCCGAGGTTCTCGGCCTGAAGGGCGACAGCTACCGGCTCAAGGACAAGGATCTGGGCCCTCCGCCGCGGCCCGGCGACTGATCGCCCCGCCTGCTCCGCCTCGCCCTACGGGCTCGTCTCCGCAGGCGGGATTCATGCCTTCCGGAGCGGGATCGCGACACGAAGCTGGTGGACCACTTTTCAACCGGCAGAAGTGGCCCAGTTTTCGACCGGCCTTGACACCCCGTCGCTCCCGCTGGTCCCTTCGTGGCTTGCCAAAGCGCAATGTCGCGGCGCCACCACGTCTGCCCGGGACCACTCTCCTCCAGCGGCCCGTCGAACTCGGGTCGGTAGAGGTTGCTCACCGGGCGAGCGCCATCCGGCCCTAGCCGCAGTTGACGGTCTTGAGCTTGGAGGAGGGGTAGCCGAAGGCGGAGCGCCAGAACCAGGGGGCGTAGAGGCCCAGGCCCCCTTCGGATTCCGGCTTGAAGATCGGTTCGAGCAGCTTTTCGGGAGCCATCTGCGGTTCCGCCTTGAAGGACTTGCCCGGGAGCTCGGAGCCGCCGAGCACGATCAGGCCGAGCGCGTCGGCTGGGCTCTTGCTCCGCAGCTGGGCGTGCTTCGGCGCCTTCGGGAACGGCTTGTATTCCTTTTCGACTCCGCTGCCGCCGACCTCGTAGCTGCACTCGTATTCGGAAGCGGTTTCCGGCAGCGGGCGGTTGTAGCTTTCGCCCGCCTGGAGCGAGATCGCTTCGTAGGCGCTGGGCAGCAGCTTCTGGTAGCTCCAGGAGCGACTGCCGGGGCCGAGCACGCCCTCCAGCTTGCCCAGCTTCTTCTCGTTGATCCCCAGCAGGCCGGACTGCGCGACCGCGGAGAGCTTGCCGTAGTCGCTGACGAGGATTTCCCCGATCAGCCCGAGGCCCTGGGAGGCGTGGAGATAGGTTTCGCTGAGTTCGGTGGCGAAGTCGGCGGTTTGCAGCTTGAACGTTTCTGCCGCCGGCGCCCCCTGCGGGCCGAAGATCAGCTGGGCGGCGATGAAGAGCGCGCCGGAGATGGTTCCGGTCGTTTTCTGGACGATTTCCTCCTCGACGCCGAAGCTGTAGTAGGAGGCGATCGAGAGCAGGTTGGCGCCGAGTTCGAGCCACCACCCGGCGACTTCGCTGTGGGCCGGCGGCGCGGTCGATTCTTCGATTTCCAGCGCGATCTGCTTCAGGTTGACCAGGGCGGAGCCCGAACCGATGCCGAAAGCGCCCTGCAGCGTGGTGACGAGGTTCCAGACCCCCTGCACGTCGGCGAACTCCGTCGGCAGCTCTTCCTTCAGCGCCTTCCAGGTCGCTTCGTCGAAGCCGAGGCCGGGCTTGAAGGGCGCTTTCGCGAGTTCTCCCCCCATCCCCTTCCATTCGTTGCGGTACCGGAGGTTGCAGTACTCCGAGCGGACGTCGGGGTGGGCGGGGACGTAGCAGGCCGCGCCCGCCACGGGCTTTTCGAGCTTGAGGTATTTCGGCCGCGTATTCCAGCGCCGCCTTCGGTTCAGCCCTCTGGGAGTCCGGCCAGGCGGTCGGCGGCTGGTAGGCGATCGCGTTCAGCCGGTACGGTTCCGCGCCGCCCGGGGAGGAGAGCATCGGCATGTAGGAGTTGCCGCGGTTGGGCTCGAGGACGCCGCCGAGGCGAGCTTCCTTGCCGGTCAGCGACTGGCTCGCTTCGGCCAGGGGCAGTCCTTCGACTCCGAGGCCGCCGACGAGCGCGTAGCTTTCCCGCGCTTCGCCGAAGACCGAGCCGGTCGCGCCGACCCTTTCGAGCTGAGCCGCGAGAGCGCTCCAGGAGCCGGCCGTGTCCTTGTCGTAGGGCGAGCCGATGCTCTGGACGAAGACCAGCTTCGGCCCTTCGGCCTGGCCACCGGCGAGGCTGAGCCCGGCGAGCAGGTCGGCCATGCTCTTCTGGCCCGCTTCGTCGCTGCCGGTGCCGCAGCCGTTGGTGGTGAAGGTCCCGCTCGAGACCGGCGCCAGGGTTTCGGCGAGGACGACCTGAACTTGGAAGCCGCCGCTGCCGCACGGGGAAAGCGCGCCGGAGGGGTATTCGGAGCTGCCGACCTTGATCGTGTTGTGGCCCGCGGCGGCGCCCGGGGCCGAGGTTTCGAAGAGGGCCCGGTCGGCGGGGACGAAGTTGAAGCCGTAGGAGCGGACGTTGCCTTCCTCGAGGTAGCCGACGAGGTTGCCGCGGACGTCGGCTGCCCCGCTTTGGTCGAAGCTCAGGCCGGCGCCGAAATAGGCGCCCGACTTGGAGCCGGGGACTCCGATCACCGACCAGCCGGAGCGCCCGAGCTTCAGCGTTTCGGCCTGCGCCTTGCTGAGGCCGAGCGATTCCGCGATCGGCACGAAGGCCGGGTTGACTTCGCTGTTTTCCAGCAGGTCGGGGTTGGAGATCGCCACCAGCGCCTTGCTGCCGTACTTCTTGACTTCCGCTGCCAGGGTTTCGGCGTTGGCCTTCGTCCCGGGGAAGCTTTGCGCGTAGAGGACTTCGAGCGTTTCCCGTTCGAGGATCAGAGCCTGGACCGATTTGCCCTTCGGCATCCCCATCCAGTAGACCTTGGGCCCCAACCGAATCCCGGTGTCGGCGGTTTCTTCAGTGTTGCCCCCGTTGTAGTCGATGGTTTCGATCGGCATCCCGATCGGTGGCACGTCGGGCATCGCGTGAACGGTGGCGACGTCTGAGGCAGAGCGCGAGGTCTGGCTGCCGAGGACCGGGGCGGTTTCGGTGACGGTCAGCCGCACCCGGTAGACGCCGGGCCGGTCCGTCCTCAGCACCGGCCGAGACGAGCTGGCCCCGAGCAGGGCGCCCCTCGAGCCGCGCGGCTTGCGGACCACCCGCCAGCGGTAATGGAGCCGGGCGCGGCGATCCGTCGCCGCCCGTGAGCTGTTGCCGTCGAATCGCACCCGCCCCCCGGCGGCGACGCGCCGGTCGCGGCCGGCGCCGACCAGGGGCCGGTCTCGCGGGACGCGGATCGTCCGCTGTTCGACGTCGAACGTCCCGTTGCGGCGGGCGGCAAAGACCCGTAGCCGGTTGACGCCGAAGTGGAGGCCGTCGTCGGCTCCTAGTCCGAGTCGGAGGCTGCGCAGCGCCCAGGGCTGCAGCGGCCAGCGCAGCCGTTTACCGTTGAGGGTCGCGCGCAGGATGTCGGGCTCGCGCTTCGCCCGGACCCTGGCGACCAGGCTCCCCGAGGCCTGCGACGGGCCGGTGAGGGTGAGGAACGCGCGCCGGCGCTTGCCGACGTAGAAGCGGACCCCGTCGACGTCGCGATGCCCGCCGGCAACGGCGCTGACGACGAGATGGTCAGCGCCGGAGTGCACCTGCCGCGCCCCCAGGCTCGCCCTCCACAGCCCCGGCTTGACCCGTTTGAAGGACGAGGAGACCACGCGGTCATCGACCCGCGCCCGGATCGAGCCTGCCGAGCGCGGCGCCCGCACCTCGACCGTCACCGGCGCGTCAGCGAAGAACTTGTTCGCAGCGGGCCTGACGACCCTGACGGAGGCGGCCTGCGCGGCGGGTGCGAAGAGAAGACAGGCCGTGGTGACGGCCCCGAGAAGGAATGATCGACGCCGGCTCACGAGCGGCGGAATATTGTCACGGTTCCCCGCCCTGGGCAAGCCCCCGGCATCTTCACGTGGCGCCGTCGGGCCCCTGCCCCCGCAATTCGATCGGGTTTCCTTGGCGGGTCGGTCGAAGACAAAACATTGACATTTGGGGATGCGATTAAGCCCATGGCTGTTCGCCCGTGGCCCGAGATCACCGAGGAGCATCGTTGGGTGGTGGAGCTGATGGAAGAGTGCCTGGAGCAGAGACGCCGCCCTGGCTCTTGCCGACCGCTGTGAACGGGCGGCGGCGCGCTTGGAACCAGCGTGGGTCGCGCGGGGCATGGAGCCGACCATCGCGCTCGGTGAGACCGAGCTCGAAGACCTGCGCCGCCATTCGTGGAGCACGAGGGAACGCTGACCGAGCGCCTGGATCGGACACACCAGCTCTTACAATGGACTCATGAGCGGGCTGGCAACGCTTGCGGACGACTTGGGCGCCAACGAGCGCACGCTCCGTCGTGCGGCGAGTCAGGGGACGCTTCGCGCCGAGCGGGTCTCGCCGAGGAGGCTGATCCTCCCGCCGGGTGAGGCCGGCTATCTGCGCCGTCACTGGCCATTGCTCGCCGCCTTGCGGAGCGCGCTTCGGACTGAGCCGAACGTCGCATTCGCGATGCTCTTCGGTTCGGTTGCGCGCGGCGATGACACCGCCGAGAGCGACGTCGACCTGTTGGTGGTGCTCCATGAGCACTCGCTGGGGAGGGTGGCCGAGCTCCAGGCTCGCCTCGAGAGGGCGCTCGGCCGGGAGGTCGACTTGTTGAGCATGGAGGCGGCGTCCGCCAACCAGCTGCTCCTCGCGCTGGCGGTCGAAGAGGGTCGGGTCCTGGTCGACCGAGATCAGCTGTGGGCGAAGCTTCGCTCCGAACTCCCGGGTCTTCGACGGCGCGCCGAGCGCGCGTCACGCAGAGAGCGTGGGAAGGCACTCGCGGCGATCGATGATTTCCTCTCGTGAGCGGCACTCGGGACAGGGATCCCAGGCCGGTCGATCTACGGCGCTGGAAAAAGGAGATAACCGACGGGCTGGCGAGTCTGCCGCGCGAGCACGAAGCACTCGAGTACGCGATGGCGGAGTTCGGAGCGAGCTTCGACCTGAAGGAGCTGAAAAGGGCACTCGAGCCGAATGCCGACGTGGCCCTCTACAGCCGGGTGCAGGCCCTCGAACGGGCGATCACGCGGGTTCAGAACATTCTCGCCGACCTGGCGATCGCGGGCGCGAGGCTCGGCGGACTCCGACTGCCCGCGATCGGAGCCGGGGTCGCCGATCGCAGTTTCGAGGCGTTGAAAGAAGGGGGCGTGATCACCGTCGCTCTCTCTCGACGCCTGCGTACCGCCCAAAGGATGCGCAACCTGATCGAGCACGACTACGGCAAGGTCTCGGCCGGCGATCTGCATGAAGTTGCCGAGGAGGCACGCCGCCTCGGCACCGAGTTCACCCGCCCATTCCGGGACTGGGTCGGGCCGCTGCTCTAGGGCGTCCGAATCTCGATCGGGTTTCCTTGGCGGGTTCGAGTCCCGTCGCTCCCGCTCCCCGGTTTTCCTGGAAATCGGCATCTCGCTTTCGGGACGGCCGAATTGACCGGGGACGGATTTCGGCTCCACTCTTTGGCACGAGTGCCTGAACGGCGGGCGCTCGGCGACGATTCCCAGCGATCTGACGCAGTCTCGACTCGCTTCCGCGCCCCCGTCGATCTACGTTCCTCCCGACCTGAAAGCAACCGGGGCGCTGTTGGAGCAGCCTCCGGCCCCGCACCGGAAGGAACGGCCCTCCGACGCAGGCCGAACCTATTCCGGAGAGGGGCGAGGAATGCCCGCGACCGGCGCGCCGGAAGGACTCCGGCACTACTGCCCGAACACCCCGACCATGAACCTCACGGTCAAATCCTTCGCTGCAACTCTCGCCTCGCTGCTCGCGGTGGGCGCCCTCCTGATAGTCGGCGTCGCCGGTTCGGCGGCCCGGCCGATCTCCGAAAATCCGAACCCGACCACGGAAGAATGTCAGCCTGGGCAGCCCTACGACGAGAACTGCCCGGACATCGTCACCTTCGCCTTCCCCAAGCACGCCACCGTCGAAAGCGGCAGGTTCGAGCTCGTTCACCTGGGTTGCAACCAGTCCTGCAACCACGTCATCTTCAAGGTCAAGCACGGCAACAAGCTCGTCGCCAAGGGTGCTACCTACCCCCATGGCAACTACCTCCCCATCATCTACGCGGGCGTCACGCCCTTCGCCAAGAAGCAGTTGCGCCAGCACGGGAAGCTGAAGGCATACGCCCACGTCTGCGTCCACCCGCCCGGTCTGGAAAACTTCTGCAAAGGCGCCAAGATCCTTCTGCGCGCCAAGTAGCCCGATCCTCCGTCGGGTGCCTAGGCTGAATTCCGGCCTGGAACGGTCGCCCCAGCCAGCCTTGGCGGGGATTCAGTTCCGCGGGGGCTCGGGGGCGGCTTCGAGCGCCGCGGCGACCCAGCCGGAGCCGATCGAGAAGTCCTCGACCCCGAGTGCGGCGGCGACGTTGCACCACATCCCGGCCTGGAAGAAGCCATCGAGACGTTCTTCGTCCTCGACTCCGGAGAGCCTGCGGGTCAGTTCGACCAGCCGCGCGTATTCGACGCGGACGAAACTCTGGATCTCCTCGTCGTCGCCGCAGGCGGCATAGGCCTGGAGCTGGAGGAGGAGCAGGTCGGGGCTGTCGCCGAGCGAGGAGGTGTAGGCCTTGCCGATCGCCCCCAGCACGTCCTCGTCCGGTTCGTCCGGCTCGCGGCCTTCGAACTCCTCGGCGGCTGCTTCGAACAGCGCCCCGATCTGCTCGAAGCAGCGGCCGACCGCGGCGAGGAAGAGGTCGCGCTTGGTCGGGAAGAGGCTGAACACGTAGGGCTGGGCGACGCCGACGTCGACGGCGATCGCCGAGACCTTCGTCCCCTGCAGTCCGCCGTGGGCGAAGTGGTGGACGGCGGCCTCGATCAGGGCGTCCCGGCGCTCGGCTGCCGGGACGCGCCTGCGAGACTCCGACTTGGTGCTTGCCGCCACCATTCGATCCTAGTTCGCGACGGGGAGGGGTTGCGAGGGACCGGCGACGCGGGCGGCCTCGGCCTCCTCGAATTCCTCCACCTCCTCGGCCGTGGCCTTGCCGCCGAACGGCACCACCGCCGCGACCAGGGCGCCGAAGGCGAGCACCGCGACCCCGACCCAGAGGGCGGGGACCATGCCGTCGACGAAGGCCTGCGGCGAGGTGTAGGCGCCGGCGCCGCTGAACACGGTGGCGAGGACGGCGATGCCGAAGGTGCCGCCGAGCTCGCGGATCGCGTTGGTGGCGCCGGAAGCCTGCCCCGCCTGGTCGATCCGGACCGAGTTGAGGATGGCGCTCGCCGAGGGGGCGAAGACCAGCGCCATCCCGGCGCCGGCGGCGACGAAGGCGGGGATCATCGTCGCGTAGCTGGTCGTGATGCTCGCGACGATCGCCAGCCAGGCGAGGGCGGCGCCCTGGAGCGCGACGCCGGCGACCATGAACGGCCGCGGGCCGACCTTTTCGGAGAGCACGCCGGCGATCGGCGCGACGACCATCGTCGCTCCGGTCCAGACCAGCAGCTTCAGGCCTGCCTCGAACGCCGAGTTGCCGAGCACGTTCTGCAGGAACTGGCTGAGGAAGAAGATCGAGCCGAACATGCCGAAGTACATCGCCATCGAGACCACGTTGGTGACGGCGAAGCTGCGCTTGGCGAAAAACGACATCGGCAGCATCGGCGCCACGCTGCGCAGCTCCTGGCGGACGAAGGCCGCGAGCAGCACGAGGCCGGCGCTGAGGCTGATCACCACCTCGGGGGAAGTCCAGCCGATCGTCTGGGCGCGAACGAGGCCATAGACGAGGCCGAAGAGGCCGGTCGAGGCCAGGCCGAGGCCGGGCAGGTCGAGCGGTGCCTTGGGGCCGTAGCTCTCCTCCAGCCTGCGGGCGGCCAGCGGGGCGAGGGCGAGGCCGATCGGAACGTTGATCCAGAAGATCCAGTGCCAGTCGGCGAGCTCGATCACGGCGCCGCCGACGAGCGGGCCGATCGCCACGGCGACGCCGCTGATGCCGGACCAGACGCCGAGCGCGACGCCTCGTTTTTCAGGTGGGAAGGCGCCGGCGAGGAGGGTCAGGGTGAGCGGCGTGACGATCGCCGCGCCGATGCCCTGGATCGCTCGGGCGGCGATCAGCAGATCCGCGCTGGGGGCGAGCGCGGCGCCCGCCGAGGCGGCGGTGAAGAGCGAGATGCCGGTGACGAACATGCGCCTGCGGCCGAAGCGGTCACCGAGCGCGGCGCCGGTCAACAGCAACACCCCGTAGGCGAGCACGTAGGCGTTGACGGTCCACTCGAGGGCCTGCACCGAGGCGCCGAAGTCGTTGTGGATGCTGGGCAGGGCGACGTTCACGACCAGGTTGTCGAGAACGACCATGAAGAGACCCGCGGAGACCAGGACCAGCGTCCACAGTCTCCCTTGCTCTTGCGTTTCCATCTCGATCGATCCTTCCGTAATTAGTAGCGGCGACTAAGAAGAACTTAGCAGCGACTAATAATCGACGCAAGCCCGGTGCTGTGCCTGATCCGAAGGGTCCACGTCAAGCCTGTCCCGAGGCGGCGACGGAGCAGTGTCTTCGCACCGGCATGAAACGCTGTCGGAAGATTCTGCGACGCGCGAGGTGACGGCCGGTGGATCCAAGTTGCCGAAGGCCGGGGCGCTGGCACAGGCCGGGGCCGCGGCGCCGGGGGCCGAAAGCGTGAAGCTGGTCGTCAAATCCGACGAAGAGCACGCCAAGAAGGGCTCCGACGGCGCCTGCCTGCCCGCCGACTTCACGGTCAAGGCCGGGGCCACCGTGAAGGTGACCGTCTAACAACTACGGCGACATGCCCCACGCCTTCACCGATCCCGGGCTCGGCACCAACGTCGAAATCGCCGCCGGCGGCGAAAACCAGCCGAGCAAGACGACCTTCACCATCCACGCGCCGCAGAAGGCGGGCAGCTACGAATGGTTCTGCGCGCTCCCGTGCGACCCGTGGTCGAGGAGCCACAAGGGGTTCACGAGGGGGGACGTCAAGGTCATCTGAGTCGGCCCACTGTGGATTTGCGCAACGACCTCCGCGCTTCGGATCCTCGACATCCGCTGTCAACTCGATCCCAGAACCGTTGGCCCGCCAACCCCCGCGCGGTATGGTCAATCAAAGGGAGCGCCGAGGGAGGTTGGAGGACATGGGCGAGCAGCTCAGCATGCTGGACACGATGTTCCTCGAGCTGGAGCAGTTCGACGAGAGCGCCCACATGCATATCGGCGCGGCGCTCGTCTTCCACCCGCTCCGCGACGGCGGGACGCCGGACGTCACGGCGCTGCGCGAGCACGTGGGCGAGCGAATCGAGATGCTGCCGCGCTTCACGCAGCAGCTCTCCGCCACGCATGCCGGCCCGCTCACCTGGCTCACCTGGGAGCCGGCGGAGGCGTTCGACCTCGACTCCCACCTCCATCGCGCGACGCTGCCGGCGCCGGGCGGCGAGGCCGAGCTGTACGAGTGGCTCGGGGACTTCTGGTCGCACCGGCTCGACCGCTACCGGCCTCTGTGGGAGATGACGCTGCTCGACGGGCTGGAGGGCGGGCGCTGGGTGCTGGCGACCAAGACGCACCACTGCCTCGTCGACGGGGCCGGCTCGGTGGACATCGGCAACGCCCTGCTCGACACCTCTCCAGACGGCAGGCCGGCGCGCTCGAAGCCTCCGCGCGGCAGCAAGGACGACGGGGAGGCGCAGGAGCAGCAGGGCAACGGGCGGTTCTGGCTCTCGCCCGGCCTGGTCATGCGCGGGGCGCGGGCCGGCGTCGGGGCGGCGCTGCACCCGCGCGATTCGTTCGATCGGGTGCGCGCGGCGGCTGAGCTGATCGTGCGCGACGAGGTGATCGGCGCGCCGAGCTCGAGCCTCAACGGGCCGATGAGCGGCACCCGCCTGTTCGCCACCGTGCGGCTGGACCTGGACGACGTCAAGGAGACGAAGACGCGCCTCGGCGGCACGGTCAACGACGTCGTGCTCGCGATCTGCGCCGGCGGGCTGCGGGACCTGCTGCTCTCGCGCGGCGACGAGCTGCCCGAGCGGAGCCTGCGGGCGCAGGTGCCGGTGAACATCCGCAGGGACGACAAGGAGCACTCGCTCGGAAACGAGCTGACCTCCCTGTTCGTCGAGCTGCCGGTCGACGAGGCGGACCCGCTGACGCGCTACCGGCGCGTCGTCGAGCGTGCCGAGCAGCTCAAGGCCGGCTCCCAGCGCGCCGGGGGCAAGACGATCGTCGACGTCGCCGACATGGGGCCGCCCCTGGCCGGGGCGCTGCTCGCGCGGTCGATGTTCGGCGGCACTCGGATGTTCAACCTGACGATCACCAACGTCCCCGCCTCCCGCGAGCGCCTCTACGCGCTCGGCGCCCCCCTTGTCGACGTCCTGCCCCTGGTGCCGCTGTTCGCCGGGCACACGATCGGCATCGCGGTCGTCTCCTACTCCGGCCAGATGGTCTTCGGCCTCAACGCCGACCGCGTCGGCGCGTCCGACGTGGGGGTGCTCGCCGAGGGCATCGAGCGCTCGTTCGCCGAGCTAAGCGCGCTCTAGCTCCGGGTCAGCGACGAGGAGCGCCGCCTCGACCCCGCGCGGGCTGGCTGCGGAAATCGCACTCAGGCGGCGAGGTCGCGGTTGTACTGCTCCACGTACGCTTCGATTGTCGCGGGGTCGGCGATGTCGATGCTGGCCTCGCGCGCTGCCGCAAGGAACGCCTTGCTCGGTACCCAGGCGGAATCGTCGCCGACCAACTCGAGCACGGCGCGCTCGAAGAAATCGCTCTCGCGCAGCACCTTGCGTGGCAGGTAGTCGCACATGAACAGCTCGACGACCGTGGGGCTCCAGCGAAGCGGCCTGCCCTCTCCGCCCACGTAATCGGCGCCGTAGTCGACTGCCAGCCTCGCCAGGTCCGCCGCGTCAGCGTGGTCCTCGCGATCGGTCGCCGTGACCGGATGATCGCCTATGCCAAGGCCGCTCGCCGCGTCAAGGAGCAGGCGGCCCGGGAAGGTCAATCCGAGTAGCGGAGCGCGTCGCAGCCCTCAGCCTCGGATCTCGATCCGGTTTCCTTGGCGGACCCCATCCCCGTCGCTCCCGCTCCTCTTTGTTCCCTAAACCGCCGCCCCGGGTCTGCGGCGGTCGAGTTGACCGGTGGCGATTTCGGCCAGATCGACGCCTTGCTCCGGGGGGTCTGCGAGCTCGGGTTGCTACGCTGACACACGTTCGAGTCGGAATTCCCGACCAAAAGCAGTGTTGGTGCCCGCAGTCGTTTGCTTAGCCGCATCCCTCCGCGTACGCAGCACGCAAAGCAATGGAGGTATGTCAAATGGCAACTGGAACCGTGAAGTGGTTCAACGACGACAAGGGCTTTGGCTTCATCACCCCTGATGACGCCGGCAAGGATCTGTTCGTCCATCACAGCGCGATCGACAGCGACGGCTTCAAGTCGCTCACCGAGGGCGCCAAGGTCTCCTACGAGGCCGAGAGCGGCGACAAAGGACCGAAAGCAGTCAACGTGCGCCAGCTCAGCTGAGCTGGCGCGGGGGCCGACCGCCTCGGGGCCGGCAGCTGATGCTGCCGCCTCGGTGTTGGGCCGGAGCCTGAGCGACTTCTTCCGCGCCGCCCACCCGCGGCGCGGGAGGTTCTCGCCGAGGGTGTTGACGCCTACGACCCCAAGGAGCCGGTGAGCCGCTGGGCGGCCTCGGTGAGGCGGAAGTAGGGGGCGACCCCCAGCAGATTCTCGATGCTGGCAGTGGGGTCGTTGAAGTCGATCGCCGTGGCCAGGTACTTCGGCCCAGGTCCGGGGTCCGGGTTGATGTCGAAGGCGGGGGAGAGCGACCAGCCGGCGCTGCTCGCGCGCAGGAAACCGTGGCTGCGCAGGTGGTCGTCGGTGTTGCTGATCAACACCGACCAAGCGATCTGTCGCCATAGCTCGGCCAGGAAGCACCCCCAATGCCTGCCTTGTCCCGGCACCCAGGTGTTGGCGTCGTAGAAACCGACCACCAGCGTGGGGACGAGGAAGATCGCGGCGATCAGCTCGACGCGGTGCTGGGTGCGTTCTTTGCGGCTGCGTGCCTCTTCGGCGGTTTGCATGTGGAGGACCGAGAACGATGACCGCATCGAGTTGGCCAGGCCGTGCAGCTGCCCCAGCGTGTCGTCGATCGCTACAGACAGGTATTCAAACGAGGGGGCCCTGCCCGACCTCAGTCGAACAGCTTTCCGGCCCGGATCCGGGCAGCCATGTCCTTGGACTCCTCGCGGTAGGCGCGGCCGTCCTCGAACTCGATCACGGGGTATTTGCGTTGGCCGGAGAGGTGCTCGACCTCATCGCGCTTGCCGGTACGCAGAGGCCCCTTGACGACCTCGTAGTCGATGCCCTCCTCGTCCAGGGCCTTCTGGACCCGCCAGCAGGGGTGTGCGTCGATCTTCAGCCCGATCGAGCAGCGATGGAGCTTCACGGCCATCTACTCAGCCTAGACCAGCGCGCCGATCGCCTCCTGGTAGCGCCCGATCTGCTCGCCGATGCCGCGGACGAGGATGAAGCCGACGAGCCCCGCCGCCTCCCTGTCCTGGGAACCGGAGTGTCGGCGCCGGCCTCGCTCGGCGCAGCGAGCCGACCACGACCTTCCAGCAGCTCGAGGGCGTCCTGCAGGCCGTCTTCCGTGCCGGTGGCGATGTGGGCGTCGCGGCCCGCGTCGAAGACCTCGGTCGAGACGACTCGCTCGTCCGGCACCAGCTCCCGGTATGTCCCGTGGAAGGCGACCTCGAGGCCGCCGTGGGCGAGCATCGCGTAGCGCCAGCGGCCGCCTACCCGCAGGTCGATCTCCACCGAGACGATCTCCCCGCGCCGCGCCGCGCCGTCCACCAGCGCTCGACCGGCTCGGGCGTCGTCCAGGCGCGGTAGACCAGGCGCCTGGGCGCGTCGAACTCCCTTGTGATCAGGATCTCCTCGTCGCTCGGCAGATCCACCTTCGCCATCTCTCTGGCCGCCACCGGAACCGCCTCCTTCGTCTCGCTCGATCTCCTCCAGCACGGCGTCCATCGGCTCGAACCGCTCCGACCAGGTGCGCTCGAAGCTCTTGACCCAGTCGTAGATCGGCTCCAGCGCGGCCCCGTTCACCCGGTACAGCCGCCGCCGGCCGTCCGCGCGCACGTCGACCGCGCCGACCTCCCGCAGCACCCGCAGATGCCTGGAGACCTATCGACATATTTCCTCGCGTGCGTCGGGCGCCCCGAAGGTTCGGCGGACCCGGTCGATACCTTCTGAGCTGTGGCGAGCACCCCGCAGCCGCCGATCGAACGGCCCCCCCGGCGGCGCCTGTGGTGGATCGTGCTCGGCGTCCTCGCGACCCTCCTCGCCGCGGCGGCCGTGGCGTACTGGCGGGCCGAGGCCGAGCGAGCGCCGCCGCTGACCATCCACCGCACCCTGCCGGCCCACGTCCGCCTGTCCGGCAAGGGGTCGGAGATCGCCTGGCCGCGCGAAGGCCAGGCGGCGGTGGAAGTGGAGGGGATCGGCAGCCTCGGGACCGTCGGCGGCGACCAGCCGGTCCCGATCGCCAGCATCGCCAAGGTGATGACGGCCTACCTGATCCTGCGCGCGCACCCGCTGGCGCCCGGCGAAGACGGGTTCGCGATCACGATCACCCGGGCCGACGTCAGGGAACAGCGGCGGCGGGTCGCCCTCGACCAGTCGACGCTGGAGGTCGAGCGGGGGGAGACGCTGAGCGAGCGCCAGGCCCTGCAGGCGCTGATGCTTCCCTCCGCCAACAACATCGCCGCCCTGCTCGCCGTGCACGAGGCGGGCAGCCAGGCCGCCTTCGTCGCGCGGATGAACGCGATGGCGAGGCAGCTCGGGATGCGCTCGACCACCTACACCGACCCCAGCGGCTACGACGCGGGCACCGTCTCCACCGCTGCCGACCAGCTGAAGCTGACCCGGGTGGCGATGCGCAATCCCACCTTCGCCCGCATCGTCGGCCGCTCGGCGGCGCGGCTGCCGGTGGTCGGCGAGGTCCTCAACTCCAACCACCTGGTCGAAACCGACGGCTACCTCGGGGTGAAGACCGGCTCCGACGAAGCCGCCGGCGGCTGCCTGGTCTTCGCCCGGCGGGTCACGGTCGGCGGGCGCTCGCTGACCGTGCTCGGCGCGGTGCTGGGCCAGCGCCGGGGCGCGCTGGTCGAATCGGCGGTGGACAGCGCCCGCCGGCTCGGCAACTCGGCCGCGGCCTCCCTGGCGGTGCGGACTGCGCTGCCCGCCGGCGCCCCCGTGTTCACCGCGAGGAACGCGGACGGCGAGCGGGTCACCCTTGCGATCCGCCGGCCGGTCCGCGAGATCGGCTGGCCCGGGATGCGGGTGCCGGTCAGCGTCGCCCTGCACCGCCGGGCGCCGCGGCAGCTGGAGGAAGGCGAGCGGCTGGGCACGGTGACCGTGCACGGCCCGAGCACCGACCGCGGCCCGGTCGTCGCCACCGCCGCGCTCGGCGGCCCCTCGCTGCTCTGGCGCCTGAAGAACCTGTTCTGAGCGCCCACCCGGCGCACCGCGCTCAGGTCACGGAGCGGGCGATCGCCGCCGCCGCGGCCTCGATCTCCTCCAGGGCGGTGGCCTCGCGGACCGAGGCGATCCCGGCGGCGGCCGCGCGCTCGGGACCCAGCGCGTCGCTGCCGGCGAGGACGTGCAGCGGCACCCCGGCGGCGGCGCAGCGCTCGGCGACGGTGCCGACGACCTTGCCGCCGAGGCTCTGCTCGTCGACCTGGCCCTCGCCGGAGATCGCCGCATCGGCCGCGGCGAGGCGGCGCTCGAACCCGACCCGCTCGAGGACGAGCTCGGCGCCGGGACGCAGGCGGGCGCCGAAGGCGCCCATCAGGCCGCCGGAGAGGCCGCCGGCGCAGCCGCCCATCGGCACCCCGCGCGGGTCGCGTGGCAGGGTCGCTGCGAACTCCTCGAGCCGGGCGGAGAGCCGGGCGACCGCCTCGGGGCCGGCGCCCTTCTGCGGCGCGAAGACCCGTGCCGCGTCCTCGTAGGCGGTGCGGACGTCGCAGAGCACCTCGAGCTCGGCCCCGCGGGTGCCCCCCGCCGCGCGCAGCGCCTCGATCGCGCCGCGGCCGCCGTCGCTGGTGGCGCTGCCCCCGGCGGCGACCAGCACGGTCCGCGCTCCGGCCTCGATCGCGGCGGCGATCAGCTCGCCGGTGCCGACGGTGTCGGCCCGCTCGGGGTCGCGCTCCGCCGGTGCGAGCAGCGGCAGGCCGGAGGCGGCGGCGACTTCGACCACCGCCGTCTCGCCGTCGCCGAGCAGCCCGAAGCGGGCTCGGATCGGTCGCCCCAGCGGGTCGTGGGCGTCGGCCTCGACCGGCTCGCCGCCGGCCGCTCGGAGCAGGACGTCGAGCGTGCCCTCGCCGCCGTCGGCGAGCGGGCAGGGGTCGGCCTCGGCGTCGGCAGCGCGCACTCCGCGAGCCATCGCCGCCGCCACCTCGGTGGCGTCGAAGGTCCCCTTGAAGGAGTCGGGGGCGAGGAGAAGGCGGCGGCGTCCGCCGGGGCCGGGCACGGTCGGTATCCAACCGGTTCCGCCCCCGAAATCCAATTCCCTCAATTATGATCCGGATATGGGTAAATCACGCACCGCCGATCCCTGGCGCGACACGGACGTGATCGACGCCCGGGCGCCGCGCTTCAACCAGACCGTTGTCGCCGTCTTCGCCCTCGCCGGCGTCCTGCTCGGCTGGCCGGTTCTCTGGGCGCTGATGAGCCTGCAGCTGGCGCTCGGCCTCACCCTGGGCCGCCGCTTCTGCCTCCCCTGCGTCACCTACTACACCCTGATCCAGCCCCGCTTCGGCGAGGGGGAGCTGGAGGATTCGCGGCCGCCGCGGCTGGCCAACGTCATGGGCGCCGTCTTCCTCGGCGCCGCGGCGGGGGCCTGGTGGCTGGGCTCGCCGCTGCTCGGCACCGTTCTCGGCGGGATGGTCGCGGCACTCGCCCTCCTCGCTGTCTTCAGCGGCTTCTGCACCGGCTGCGAGATCTACAAGCTGAGTGCCCGCCTGCGCGGGATCTCGCCCAAGCGCCACAGCCACGTCGAGCCGGCCGACTTCGGCGCCGACCTCGGGCCGCGCACCTACGTCCAGTTCACCCATCCGCTCTGCTCGGAATGCAGCGAGTGGGAGCAACGCCTCGCCACAGAGCCGGACCCGCTGGTCAAGGTCGACGTCCGCGAGCGCCCGGACCTCGCCCACAAGTACGGGATCGCCGTCGTGCCGACGATCTTCACCGTCGCCCCCGACGGCGCCGTCATCTCCCGCCTCGCCCCCTGAGCTCTCAGCTCCCGTTTAGGCATTCTCTCTAGAGTCGCTGCCTCAAACAGGGGTACCAGCCGCTGTCGAACATCGGAGGGAAGGTTCAATGAGTGACAGCGACTACACGGCGGGCATGCCCGCTGCCGGAAGTCCCGTCGACAGGATCGCCAACCTGGCCGTCACCGTCGTCCCGCTGGCGCTGATCGCGGTGGCGGTGTGGCAGTCCTGGGGCGGCCTCCTGGTCTGGCAGGACATCCTGATCTTCTTCGCGACGCTGGTCCCCTTCGGTTTCGGGATCACGGTCGGCTTCCACCGCCTCTTCACCCACCGCTCCTTCAAAACGACCCGGACGATGCGGTTCGTCTGGGCCGTGCTCGGCTCGATGGCGCTGGAGGGCCCGGTGGTCGAGTGGGTCGCCTACCATCGCCGCCACCACCGCTTCTCCGACTGCGAGGGAGACCCGCACAGCCCCCACGTCGGCCACGGCAGCGGCGTCCTCGGCGCCGTGCGCGGGCTCTTCCACGCCCACGTCGGCTGGGTCCTGTTCAGCGACGAGCCGGCCGAAGAGGAGCGCTACGCGCCGGACCTGATCGCCGACCCCGTGGTCCTCTTCGTCGACCGCACCTTCGTCCTCTGGGCGGTGGCCGGGCTGGCCCTGCCCTTCGGGCTCGGCGTCGCCCTCACCGGGAGCGTCTACGGCGGCCTGATGGGCCTGCTCTGGGGCGGCGCGGTGCGGATCTTCTTCCTCCACCACATCACCTTCTGCGTCAACTCGCTCTGCCACTTCTTCGGCAGCCGCGACTTCGAGACCAAGGACCACTCGCGCAACCTGGCCTGGCTGGCGCCGTTCACCTTCGGCGAGTCCTGGCACAACAACCACCACGCCTTCCCGACCTCGGCCCGTCACGGCCTCGGCCGCGCCGAGCTCGACCCCTCGGCGGCGCTGATCCGGCTGATGGAGCGGACCGGGCTGGCCTGGGACGTGGTCCGGGTCGGCCCCGAGCGGCTCGCCTCCAAGGCCGTCGCGTAGGCGGCGTCGTCAGCGCGCGCCGACGGTTGTCGGCCCCAGGGTCGACTCGCGCGGGGTCAGCGCGGCGGGGACGATCCGGTGGCGCGGCTCGACCTCGAGGCCTTCGACAAGGTCGATCAGCATCCCCGCCGCCTCGGTTCCGATCTGCTCGGGGTTGAGGCCGAGCGCGGTAAGCGGCGGGTCGGCGCTGCGGGCGGCTGCGCTGTCGGTGCAGGCGGCGACCAGCAGCCGTCCCGGCACGTCGACGCCGCGGGTGTCGGCCGCCATCAGCACGCCGATGGCCAGCCGGTCGAGGGAGGCGTAGATCGCGTCGGGAGGGTCGGGGCTGTCGAGCAGCGCCGCCGCCGCCTCGAAGCCTGCCGCTTCGGTGACGTCGTCGGCCGTGGCGATCCGCTCCTCGGCACCGCGCTCGGCGCACCACTTCGCGTATCCCCGCGTGACGTCGGTGACGTAGGAGGCGGCGTAGGAGGGGATGACGAGCGCGATCCGCCGGGCGCCTGCCCCCGCCAGGTGGTCGAGCACGCCGGCGATGGCGGGAATGTGGTCGCTGTCGACCCAGTAGTCGTCCTCGGTGCCGTCGAGGGCGCGGCCGGTGGTGACGAGCGGCGCCCCGCGCTCGCGCAGGAAGGCGAGCGAGGGGTCGCCGGCGATGGGGTCGACGACGATCGCGCCGTCGGCCGGGATCCGCTGGAGGGTTTCCTCGGCGTAGGTCACCGGAGCGATCGCGGCGAGGGCGTAGCCGCGGTCGAGGGCGGCCATCGTCGCGCAGCGGATCAGCGTCGCGAAGTAGTCGAAGTCGCCGAGCTGAAAGGCGAGGTCCTCGACCTGGGAGACGGCCAGCGCCAGCAGGCCGCTGTGCCCGCCGGCGAGGCTGCGGGCGTTGACGTTGGGCCGGTAGCCGAGCCGGTCGGCGGCCTTGCGCACTCTTTCGCGGGTCTTCACCGGCAGGCGCCCCTTGCCGTTGAGAGCGTGGGAGACGGTGGTGATCGAGACGCCGGCCTCGGCTGCGACGTCCTTGATTCCGATTTTTCCGCTCACATTGGAAAAGCTAACTCAAACGGCCTTGACAGGAAAAACCTTTTCCGCGTAGTCTTTTGGAGCAATTGCAAAAGCGCTTTGTCACTTGCGTTTCTTAAAGATATCGCGTTCGTTCTTGAAAGGGGCACAGGAGTGATGTCAAACGCACCCGATCCGACGATGTGGGACGGCCTGCTCCACGCCGGGCTGGTCGGCTCCTTCATGTCGTTTCCCCATGTCGCCCCGCGCGCCGAGGCGCTGCGCGAGGCCGGCGCCGCGGCGGCGATCTACGGTATCCCGTTCGACTCGACCTCGGTCAGCCGCACGGGCGCCAACTACGGCCCACGGGGGATGCGCGAGGTCTCCTGTCAGTTCCTCACCTACAACGCCACCCTCGACTTCGACCTGGTCGAGGCGCTGTCCCCGGTCGACTGCGGCGACTGTCACCTCGCCCTCGCCAACCCGGCGCTGACCTTCGAGCGCGCCAGGGCCGACCTGCTGGAGATCCTCCGCGGCGGGGCGCTGCCGGTCACCCTCGGGGGCGACCACTCGATCACGATCCCGGCCGTCTGGGCGGCCCGCGAGCACGCCGAGAACCCCGGCCTGATCCTGGTCGACACCCACCTCGACACCGCTGCCGACGTCGGCGGCGAGGAGCTCAACCACTGCTGCCCGATCGCCCGCGCGGTCGATTGCGGCTTCGACCCCGGGCGGATCGTCCTGATCGGGATGTCGGGCTGGATGAACCCGCGCAGCGAGATCGAGTACTGCCGGGAGCGCGGGATCCGGGTGATCTGGCTGGAGGAAATCTGGGAGAAGGGAACCGAGTGGGCGGCGCGGACCGCGAGCGAGATCGTCCGCGACGGCACCGACGGCGTCTACCTCAGCTTCGACATCGACTCGCTCGACGCCGCCCACGCCGCCGCCACCTGCGCCCCGACCCCGGGCGGGCTGAGCGGCCGCGAGGCGATCGAGCTGGTCCGCGGCGTCAGCGCCGGCGGCCTGCTCGGCCTCGACGTGGTCGAGGTCGCCCCCAGCCTCGAGGCGACCGCGACCTCGGCGACCAGCCTGATGGGCGTCCGCATCGCCGTCGAGGCGATGGCCTTCCACGCGGGAGCGTCGCTGTAGCGTGCTGGCGCTGCTCGCACAGCTTCCCCCGGCACCGGGCTCGCCGATCGCGAACGCCGCTCGCGTCGCGGCCGCGATCGGCGAGCACCCCGAGGCCGAGCTGGCGGTCTTCCCGGAGCTCTTCATCAGCGGCTACCGGCTGCGCGACCTCGACCCGGTCGCCTGCGAGCCCGACGGCCCCGAGCTCGGCATCGTCGCCGAAGCCGCCGCCACCGCCCGCACCGCCACCGTGGTCGGCTTCCTCGAGCGCTCCGGCTCGGGCTTCCACGACTCCGTCGCCTGCTTCGACGAGAGGGGCGACCTGGCGGCCGTCTACCGCAAGGTCAAGCTGTTCGGCGGCGAGTCCGGCGCCTTCGTGCCCGGCTGCCGGATGCTCCTGGTCGAGCTGGCCGGGCGGGTGGTGGCGCCGCTGGCCTGCTTCGACATGGAGTTCCCGGAGCTCGCCCGCGCCGCCGCGCTGGCGGGCGCCGACCTGCTGGTCACCGTTGCCGCCAATATGGACCCCTACGGTCGCGAACATCGCGTCCACGCGGTCTCGCGGGCGCTCGAGAACCGGATCCCGCACCTCTACGTGAACCGCGTCGGCGAGGAGAGCGGGTTCGCCTTCACCGGCGAAAGCCGCTTCGTCGATGCCGACGGGATCGTGCTCGCGGAGGCCGAGGGCCGCGAGGAGCGCATCCTGCTCGCCGACGTCGGTCCTGCGGGGGCGGCCGACTCGCGCGTCGAGTACCTGTCCTTCGAGCCGTCGCGCCCGTACGTTGAAGTGCAAGCTAAGTGGCAGCGTGCAAAGAGCCACACTCGAGGAGGAGCCATATGAACAAGGGGGAGACCGCGGTGGCCGGCAGGGCCACTGCGGGCGTGTTCACCAGGAAGGCGACGGGGCTGGTCCGCGAAGGACGGACCTCCGACGCCCTCTTCTACAACGTGATGTGGTCGAGCGTCGCCCTCACGTTCGCCTTCTTCTGGCTTCTCTACTCCTTCTACTACAACGGCTCCAACGCGATCCTCGCCTTCCTGATCGCCGCCGCGCTGGGGCTGCCGGGGACCTTCCTCTACGCGATGCTGACCCAGATCATGCCCCGCACGGGCGGCGACTACGTGTTCAACAGCCGCGCCCTGCACCCCTCGATCGGGTTCGCCGCCAACGCCAGCTACTGCTTCTGGCTCGCTGTCGTCTACGGCGTCTACACCACCTACATCGCCACCTACGGGATCGGCGCCTTCGCCAACATGATGGCCGGCTACACCGGCTCCGGCGGCTGGCTCTCCTTCGGCGAATGGTTCTCCACCGAGGCCGGCCTGTTCATCACCGGCACCGCGGTGCTGCTGCTCTCCACCGCGGTCTTCGTGGTCGGCGGCGTGCGGCTCTTCTTCCGCCTCCAGGTCGGCGCCTTCGTCCTCTACATGCTCGGCGCCTTCCTGCTGCCGATGCTCGTCGGCCTGTTCGGCTCCGAATCCGGCTTCATCGCCAACTTCAACGAATACGGCGCCAACCTCGGCGTCCAGCACGCCTTCCAGGCGATGCAGGAATCGGCGAAGGAAGCGGGCTTCGTCAGCTCCGGCTTCGACTTCGAAGCGACGCTGAAATCGGTCTCCGTCTTCTGGTTCATCTTCGGCTTCATCTATTCGAGCAACTACTTCGCCGGCGAGATCCGGCTGAAGAAGCGGACCCACATGCTCTCGATGCCCGGCGCCCTCGTGGTCGTCGTGCTCCTCCTCCTGGCGCTGACGCCGCTCTTCACCCACGTCATCGGCTACGCCACCAACGGCGCCTTCGGGCTCGCCGAACCGTCCTCCTACGGGTTCGTCAACTACCCCGCCTACCCGGAGCTGCTGGCGATTGCCTCGGGCAGCGCGGTCTGGGGCGCGATCATGATCGTCGGCTTCACCGCCGCCATGCTGATCTGGCTGCCGCAGACGATGCTGCTGATCAGCCGCAGCATGTTCGCCTGGTCCTTCGACCGGATCATGCCCCAGCGCCTCTCCTACGTGGAGCCGCGCTCGCACTCCCCGGTCGTCGCGATCGCGATCGTCACCGTGCTGGCGATCGGTAGCACCGCGATCTACGCCTTCACCGAATGGTTCACCACGCTCTCGATCCTGCTCGGCCTCTCCTTCACCCTGGTGATCACCGCCGTCGCCGGGATCGCGCTGCCGTTCACGCAGAAGGCGATGGTCGAGAACTCGCCCTACAACCGGCGCGTCGCCGGCATCCCGCTGCTCTCCCTGGTCGGCGGCCTCTCCCTGGTCGGCTTCTGCGGGGCGATCGCGATCCTGCTCTGGGACCCGGGCTCGGGCACCAGCCTCGCCCACAACCCGGGCAAGCTGGAGCTGTCGGCGCTCGTCTACGTCGTCGCCTTCGCCGTCTACTTCATCGCCCGGGCGGTGCGGCGCTCGCAGGGCATCGACATCGAACTCGCCCACGTCGAACTGCCGCCGGAGTAGCGATGGCGCTGTTCGGCAAGAAGGACGGCAAGCGGGAACGGTTGCGCCTCTACTACGCCTCCGACATCCACGGCACCGAGGTGCTGTGGCGGAAGTTCCTGCGGGCGCCGGAGGTCTACGAGGCCGAGGTGCTGGTGATGGGCGGCGACCTCACCGGCAAGGCGGTCGTCCCCCTGGTCGAGGCCGGCGGCGAGCGGCGCGAAGCGCAGCTGTTCGGCGAGCGGGTCGTCGCCGAAGGCGAGGAGGAGGTGCGGGCGCTGGAAGACCGGGTGCGGGCCAACGGCATGTACCCCTACCGGATGACCGGCGCCGAGCTGGAGCGGGTCTGGGCGCTGCCGGAAGGCGAGCGGGAAGCCTGGTTCGAGGAGGTGATGCTGGAGACCTTCTCCCGCTGGCTCGACCTGGCGCCGGAGCGGCTGGCCGGGAGCGAGGCGCGCTGTTTCGTGATGCCCGGCAACGACGACCCGCCCGGGGTCGACGGGGCGATCGAGGGTGCCGAGCGGATCGAGGCCTGCGACGACCGGGTGGTGCGGTTCGGCGACCACGAGATGCTCTCGCTCGGGTACTCGAACACAACCCCGTTCGACTCCCCTCGCGAGCTCGGCGAGGAGGAGCTGGCGGCGCGGATCGAGGCGCTCGCCGCCCAGGTCGAGGACATGGGCCGATGTGTCTTCAACCTGCATGTGCCGCCGTACGACTCCGGCCTCGACACGGCGCCGGAGCTGGACGGGGAGCTGACCGTGGTCACCGTCGCCGGCCAGGTCAGCATGGCCCCCTGCGGCTCGACCGCCGTGCGCGAGGCGATCGAGCGCCACCAGCCGCTGGTCTCGCTGCACGGCCACGTCCACGAGTCTCGCGCCGCCAGCCACATCGGCCGCACCCTCTGCATCAACCCCGGCAGCGACTACCACACGGGTCGCATCTCGGGCTGCCTCGTCCACCTCGACGGCGAGAAGGCCAACTACCAGTTCGTGGTCGGCTGAAGCGGTCGGGTACGCAGGTGGTCCCGGTGGTGTTGGATCATCTGTATATGGGTACGGAGGCGGACCTGGCAGCGGAGGCGGCGCGGCTGCTAGCGCGGATCGAGGTCGAGCGGGTCGAAGCGCGGCTGATCGGCGGCATGGCGATCCGGCTCAGCGCCGGCGATCGGCTCGACCCCGTTTTCGCCCGCGAGATCGCCGACCTCGACTTCATCGCCGGGCGCGGCGAGGGACGCAGGCTCGGCGAGCTGCTGCTGGCCTGCGGCTACGAGCCCGAGGTCGAGTTCAACGCGCTCAACGGGGCGCGGCGGATGCTCTTCCACGATCCCGCCCACGGCCGCCAGGTCGACGTCTTCGTCGGCAGCTTCGAGATGTGCCACACGCTGCCGCTGGTCGAGCGCCTGCGGGCGCGGGCGCGGACGCTGCCGGCGGCGGAGCTGCTGATGACGAAGCTGCAGATCGTCGAGCTGAACGAGAAGGACCGCGGCGACGCCTTCGCCCTCCTGCACGCTCACGACGTCGCCGAGGCCGACCTCGACGAGGCCGGTGCCGACGCGATCGACGCGCTCCGGATCGCCTCGCTGACGGCACGCGACTGGGGCCTGCAGCGGACCTTCGAGCTGAACCTGGAGCGGCTGCGGTCGGCCGCCGGGGGGCTGCCGCTCGAGGCCTCCGGGCGGGAGGCGATCGTCGTCCGCATCGAACGCCTGGCGGCGACGATCGACGCAGCCCCGAAGAGCCGCCGCTGGAAGCTGCGCGACCGGATCGGCGATCGTAAGCGGTGGTACGAGGAGCCCGAAGAGGTCGACCGGAGCTGAGTGTTCGGGTATCCCCGGGGTCTCGAAGGTCGGGTAGGGTCGGCGCGGATGGCGACGCGCGTACTCGTCCTTGGCGCGGGGTTCGGGGGTCTCGAACTCGCGGCCGTGATCTCGGCCGAGCTCGGTTCCGAGGCTGAGGTGACGCTGGTCGACCGGGCCGACTCGTTCGTCTTCGGCTACTCCAAGCTCGACCTGATCTTCGGCCGGCGCGACCCCGAGGAGGTGCGGATTCCCTACCGGGAGCTGTCCAAGCCGGGGGTGCGGGTGCTGCGCGAGGAGGTCGTCGCGATCGACCCCGGGGCGCGGGCGGCCACCACCGACGCCGGGGTGCGCGAGGCCGACGTCCTCGTCGTCGCGCTCGGCGCCGACTACGACTTCGAGGCGACCCCGGGGCTGGCGGCCGGCGTCAACGAGTTCTACACCGTTCCCGGCGCCGAACAGCTGGGGCGCGACCTGGCCGGGTTCGGCTCGGGCCGGGTGCTGATTGGCGTCTGCGGGGCGCCCTTCAAGTGCCCGCCGGCGCCGAGCGAGGTGGCGCTGCTGCTCGACGAGCACCTGGCCGTGCGCGGCGTCCGCGCCGCCTGCGAGATCGCGATCGCAATGCCGTTCGACATCCCGGTCCCGCCCTCCCCGGAGACCTCCACGGCGCTGCTGGCGGCCTTCGCCGAGCGCGGCATCGAGTTCCTGGCAGCGCGCCGGATCGCCGCGGTCGACTCCGAGCGCGGCGTCGCCCTGGTCGAGGGCGGCGAGGAGCTGGCCTTCGACCTGTTCCTGGGCGTCCCCAGGCACACGGCGCCGCGGGTGGTGCTGGAGAGCGGCCTCGCCGTCGACGGCTACGTCCCGGTCGAGCCCGGGACCCTGGCGACGAAGTACCCCGGGGTCTACGCGGTCGGCGACGTGGCGACGATCGGGGTGCCGAAGGCGGGCGTCTTCGCCGAGGGGGCCGCCCGCTCGGTCGCGGCGGCGATCGTCGCCCGCGCCCGCGGCGAGGCCGATCCGCCGCCCTTCGACGGCAGCGGCTCCTGCTACGTGGAGTTCGGCGGCGGCCGCGTCGGCCGCGTCGACGTCGACTTTCTCTCAGGCCCGAAGCCGACCAACCTCTTCCAGGAGCCTTCGGCGGCGCTGGTGGCCGAGAAGAGCGAATTCGGGTCGAGCCGTCGCAAGCGCTGGTTCGGGGCGTGAGGCGCGTTCCCCCGTTGGGCCCGCGGTCGACGATGGCTTCAGGCCCGGGCGGTTGAAGGGTTTGCACCGCTGGAGGGGTTAAAAGGCTTCAACTCTGGAGGGCGGACCAGAGCTGGTGCTCGGCCGCCTCTACCTGTTGTGCGCTCTCGCCGACCGCCCGCCACAGCTTCGGCTCGGGATCGTCGGCCTCGCTTGCGGCCTTGAAGGCTTCGGCGAGCTCGGTCCAGCGTTCGCCGGCTGTCGCCGCCAGGGGGGCCTCGGGGCGGCCTGCCTCTTCCAGGAACCGGCCGTACATCGGCCGGAAGGCGCCGCCGCCGGTGCCGCGGCGCTCGATCACCTGGTAGGCGAAGCGGGCGCACCACTGCCAGTCGTCGGCCCGCTCGGGCCAGGAGCCCGCCTCCGCGGCTAGGCGCGCGACCGCCGGCAGGCCGGCGAACTCGCTCCAGGCCGGCTCCAGCATCTCCTTCGCCGCCCGCGCGATCGCCCGCGGCGTCGCGGCCAGCAACCGGTCGCGGTCGACCGCCTCGGCGACGGTGAACATGTGGCCTTCCAGCGGGTAGGCGGGGTGGCCGCTGTGGCGGGCTTCGGCGAGGTGGTCGAGCCGGGTCGTCTGCAGGTCCTCGAAGGCGGTGTCGGAGAGGTGGGCGACTTCGTCGTCGTAGCCGGCCAGGACGACGGCGTGGCCGGGGAAGTGGGCGGAGCTGCCGTAGTGGTCGAGGTGGTAGATGTCGGTCAGCAGCAGCGTCGGGTTGCCGGCGTCGACCTCGGCCCGCGCCGCCTCCCAGGCCTCGTCGTCGCCGGCGGCGAAGGTGCGCATCTCCAGCGCCGTCCCGGTCAGGTCGCGGAAGCTCTCCTCGAGGCGCGCGGTGCGGCCGTTGAACCAGCGGCTGGGCGAGGCGTCGGGCAGGACCAGGTAGTAGAAGCAGGCGCCGGCGCCGAGCCCGAACGCCATCTCCTCGCTGATCTCGATCCCGTGGAAGGCGAGCAGGTTGCGCAGCGCCGTCGAGCCGCAGTGGTGGCCGGGCGTGTGGACGTATCCGGGTACGGTCGGCATCCGCCCTGGATTCTGACCGAGCGCCGTGGGAGCATGCGCGGTGTATGGCATCGGACCTTTCTCGACGCCGCTTTCTCGCGGCCGCCGGCGGAGCGGCCGGCGCCGCCGTGCTGGGCCAGGTCGGCGCGGCCGAGGCGCTCGCCAGCGCGACCGGCGGCGGCTATCCCCACCCGAAGACTCCGACCGAAGCGGTGCGGCTACTGCAGGCGGGCAACTGGCGCTACCGGCGCGACAAGCTGCAGCTGCGCGACTACTCGCCGGTCGGCGAGCGCGCCGCCTCCGAACAGAAGCCGTTCGCTGCGATCATCACCTGCGCCGATTCGCGGATCTCGCCCGAGCTGGTCTTCGACGTCGAACGCGGCAACATCTTCGTCTCGCGGATCGCCGGCAACAGCATCGACTCCGGCACGCTCGGCAGCACCGAGTACGCGGTCGCGGTGCTCGGGGTGAAATTGGTGATGGTGCTCGGCCACACCGATTGCGGCGCTGTCAAGTCGGCGATCGAAGTGGTGGTCAACGGCAAGAGCTATCCGCCGTCGGAATACGGCGCGATCGGCGAAGTGATCGACGATCTGGTGCCGACCGTCGAGTCGCTGGCGCCCGCCGAACGCAACGTCCGCCGCTGCGTCACCGCCAACGCGATCTCCCAGGCTCAGGACATCGCCCGCCGCGGCCCGATCATCGCGCCGGCGATTGCGGAAGGGAAGATCCGCGTGGTCTCGGCCGTCTACAACATCGCCAACGGCTTCGTCTCGATCGTCCGGTAGGGCGCCCGGCCCCGCGCGGGCTTATCCTGCTGCGCCGATGGAGAGCCTCGACCTCAGACTGCTGCGCCTGATGCGGACCCGCGGGCACACGCCCGGGCTGGAGTCTGCTGCCAAGGCGCTGGGCAAGGCCGGCAACAACGCCGCCGTCTGGCTGGTCCTCGGCGTCGTCCTCGCCCTGATCGACCCCGAACGGCGCGAAGCGTGGCTGATCTGCGCCGCCCTCGGCCCGGTCTCGATCGGGCTCAACTACGGGATCAAGCTGCTGGTCAAGCGTCCCCGCCCGGTTCTGGATGGCCTGCCGCCGCTGGGCGGCGCCCCCAGCTCGCTCAGCTTCCCCTCTGCCCACGCGCTCTCCTCGTTCGCGGTGGCGACGGCGATGTTCCGCGTCGACCCTGCTACCGCCGGCGCCTTCGCGGTCGCGATCGCCCTCTCGGCCGGCCGTCCCTACCTGGGGATGCACTACCCGTCCGACGTCCTCGCCGGCGCCCTGCTCGGGATGGTCCTCGGACTGATCGTGCCGCTCTCGCTATGACGGGGGGCACCGCATGAAGGTCGGGATCGTCGGGCTGCCCAACGCCGGCAAGTCGACCCTCTTCAACGCCCTGACCAAGGGCGGCGCCCAGACCGGCGACTACCCGTTCACCACGATCGAGCCCAACGTGGCGATTGCAGAGGTGCCCGACGAGCGGCTGGAGCGGGTCGCCGAGACGGTGCGCAGCTCGAAGCTGGAACCGGCGACGATCGCCTTCCACGACATCGCCGGCCTGGTCAAGGGGGCGTCGGAGGGGGAGGGGCTCGGCAACCAGTTCCTCGCCTCGATCCGCGAGACCGATGCGATCTGCCACGTCGTCCGCTGCCACACCGAGTCCGGCGTGCCGCACCCCGACGGCCGCGTCGATCCGCTGGCCGACATCGAGACGATCGAGACCGAGCTGGTGCTGGCCGACTACGAGCAGGTCGAGCGCCGGCTGGGCCGGGTCGGCAAGCAGGCGAAGTCCGGCGATAAGGAGGCGATCGCCGAGCTGGCCTGGCTCGAGGAGGTGAAGGAGGCGCTGGCCGCCGGCCGCCCCGGCCGCTCGGTGCCGCTGCCCGAGGTCGCCCCCGACGCCGCCCGCAACCTGCAGGCGCTGACCACCAAGCCGATCCTCTACGTCGCCAACGTCGACGAGGGCGACGCCGAGGTGCCGGCCGCGGTCGCCGAGCACGCCGCCTCGGTCGGCGCCGGCGCGGTCGCGGTCAGCGCCCGGATCGAGGGCGAGCTGGCCGAGCTCGACGCGGCCGAAGCCGAGGAGATGCGCGAGTCCTACGGGGTCGAGGGCTCCGGCCTGGCGCGCCTGGTCCGCGCCGCCTACGACCTGCTGGAGCTGATCACCTTCTTCACCGCCGGCGAGGGCAAGGAGGCGGTGGCGCGGCCGCTGCACAGCGGCGCCACCGCGCTGGAAGCGGCCGGGACGATCCACACCGAGATCATGGAAGCCTTCGTCAAAGCCGAGGCGATCGGCTGGGAGCAGCTGGTCGAGTGCGGCGGCTACGTGGCGGCCCGCGACAAGGGCCTGCTGCGGATAGAGGGCCGGGACTACCTGGTCCAGGACGGCGACGTCATCACGATCAAGGTCTGATGCCTGCAAACCGGCGCATCTCTGCGTCCGCGGTCCTGACGTGCAGAGCACGCTCGTCCCTGCGTCCTTGATCTGCTTGCTTCTCGGCCTCAGTCGAGGATCGTGACGATGCCGCTGGGGGCTTCCAGGACTTCCATCGTGCGGCGGGCGGCCGCGGCGACGTGAACCCGGCACTCGTCGCCCGGATTCTCCTCGTGGTAGGTGCCGGGGCCGTGGAACTGGCCGTAGCGGAGGACGACTCCGCCGAGGTCGAGGACCATCGCCTCGTGCTCTTCGATCGAGCGGTGGCGGTCGCCCTCGAGTCGCCAGGCGATGCTCTGGGCGAGGAAGCGCGGTGCGCCCGCGGCCGTGGCGGCGGCGAGCAGGTTGGCGGTGCCCTCGCTGCGGATGCGCGAGTTGGCGGGCCCCATCTCCGGGATCCGCTCGATCTCGTCCGGCAGGTCGGTGAGCTGGTGCATGACCAGGTCGGGTTCGAAGGCGACGACCGTGTCGCGCAGCGCCGCGGCGTCGTAGACGTCGACCACCACCGGCTCGGCCCCCAGCTCACGGAGCATCTCCGCCTTCCCCGGACTGCGGGTCGTCCCCGCCACCTCGTGCCCGTCGGCGACCAGCAGCGGCACCAGCTGCCGCCCGATCACCCCACTGGCTCCGGCGAGAAACACGCGCACGACCTGAACCTAGCGAACCGTTTTGCCGCCCCCGGCCGCCGCCGCGCGGCTAGAGTCCGCGCATGGACGAAGGGGCGCGGTTTCCGCGGGTCCCCGCCAGGGGGGGTCACTACGAGAGCTTTTACGTCAAGGCCTGCGAGCCGGGCGGCGGCCGTGGGCTGTGGATCCGCCACACGGTCCACAAGCGGCCCGGCGCCGAGCCGAGCGCCTCGATCTGGTTCGTCCTCTTCGACCGCGGCGCGGCTGGGCCGCGGGCGACCAAGGTGACGGTGCCGGCCGCGCAGCTATCGGTCCCGCCGGGCTCCTGGATCCGCGTCGCCGACGCCGAGATCGGCCCCGGCCGGGCCGAGGGCTCGGTCGACACCGAGGCGCTCGGCGCCGCCTGGACGCTGAACTTCGCCGGCGACGCCTCCCCCTGCCACTACCTGCCCGCCGAGTGGCTCTACGAGGCGCCGCTCCCGAAGACCAAGTTCGTCGCCCCGTATCCCGACGCCCGCTTCGAGGGCCGGCTCGAAGTCAACGGCGAGGCGATCGAGCTCGACGGCTGGCCGGGGATGATCGGCCACAACTGGGGGACCGAGCACGCCGAGCGCTGGGTCTGGCTGGAGGGCACGGGCTTCCCGGGCGCCCCCGGCACCTACTTCGACGCCGGCGCCGCCCGGGTCCGGCTCGGCTCCCGGATCAGTCCCTGGATCCCCTCGGGGATGCTGGTGCTCGAGGGCGAGGCGCACCGGCTCGGCGGCCTCGGCGCGATCCGCGCCGCCAAGATCGAGGAGCAGCCCTCGGTCTGCTCCTTCGTCCTGCCCGGCAAGGACGTCGTCGTCCACGGCCGCGTCAGCGCCCCGGTCAAGGACTTCGTCGGCTGGGTCTACGCCGACCCCAAGGGCCCCGAGCACAACACGGTCAACTGCTCGGTCGCCGACCTCGAGCTGACGGTCGAGCGCCCGGGCCTGCCGGCACGCCGCCTCACCCTCCCCGCCGGCGGCGCCTACGAGCTGGGGATGCGCGAGACGGGCCACGGCATCCCGCTCCAGCCCTACCCCGACGGCTGAGCGGATGCGAGCGGCGGGGGCGTGGCGCTGCTGGCCGATCTGGATCGCGGCGGCGCCGGTGGCGCTGTGGACCGCGCTGCGGCTGCTCGGGGTCGACGGCGGCTTCCCGCTGGCGCCGCTCATGGCGTTCACGCCCTACGCGGCGATCGCGGCGCTGCTGGTCGCCGGCGTCGCGGTGGCGGCGCGCAACTGGGCGGCGTCGCTCGTCGCCGGTCTCGCCACCATCGCCCTGCTCGGCGCCGTGCTGCCGCGGGCGATCGAGACGGAAACGGTCAGCGCCGCCGGCCGCGGGACGCTCACCGTGCTCGCCGCCAACGTCCACGACGGCGACGGCGACCCGGCGGCGCTGGTCGCGCTCGTCGATCGCCTCCACCCGGACCTGCTCAGCGTCGAGGAGCTGACCCCGGCCTTCGCCCGCGAGCTGGCGAGCGCCGGGATCGCCAGCCGTCTTCCCGAAGCGATCCTCGAGCCGCACCGTGGCGCCTCCGGCACCGGGCTGTACTCGCGGCTGCCGATGAGGAGGCTGCCGAGCCCGGTGCACTTCCTCTTTCGCATACCGCGGGCCGAGTTGGCGCTGCCCGGCGGGCGCCGCGTCCGGGTCGTCGGCGTCCACCCGTTCCCGCCCCAGAGCGGCAACGTCGGTGTCTGGGAAGCGGCGCTGCGCAGCTTGCCCTCGGCCGGGGCCGGCGTCCCCTGGGTGCTCGCCGGCGACTTCAACGCCACCTTCGACCAGTCCCAGTTCCGCGACCTCGTCGGCCGCGGCTACCGCGACGCGGGCGCCGCCGCGGGCAAGGGCCTGGAGCCGACCTTCCCGCGCGAAGGCCACCTGATCCCGCCGGTGACGATCGACCACGTCCTCGCCGACCGTCGTCTCGGCGTCGTCTCCTACTCGGTCGAGGAACTGCCCGGCTCAGACCACCGCGCCGTCCACGCGGTCCTCGCCCTGCCCTGAGCGCTTCAGCCGGCGGCGCCGCCGGTGTTGCCGGAGCCTTCGGTCCCCGCGCCGCCGCCACTCCCGCCTTCGCCGCCTCCTCCTCCGCCACCGCCGGAGCCCTTCCTCCCCGGCACCACCTTCTGGAAGGTCATCCAGGTGCCGTAGCCGCCGAGCGCGATCTCCAGCTCTTCGCCGCTGACCGTGGTCGTGCCCCCGGTGCCGACCAGCTTCGCGCTGATGATCCGCGGCGAGTAGCCGCGCTTGGCGATCACCACCTGCTTGAGCCGGCCGTTCAGGTAGGCGCCCAGCTTCGAGCTGATTTCGGGCCCCGTGAAGCGCAGGGTCCACTTGTGCAGCGGGCAGTAGGAGTCGTAGGGGTCGGGCACCCCCTGCAGGTATGGGACCGCCGGGCCGCCGAAGACGTTCTGGATGCTTTCGGTGCGGCCGCCCGAGCAGGCGGAGAAGAGCGTCTCGGCGATCTTGCCTTCGTATTCGACGACCTGGCCGCGGGTCGCGTTGACCGCCGCGTTGCTGCGTGCGTACTCGCTTTCCAGCCCTTTGTAGACCTGGCTGCGGGTGTCGGCGTAGAGGTCGAAGCCGTTGCCGCCGACCCCGGCCGTGAGGGCGAAGGAGCGCGAGGCCACCGCCTGCGCCTTCAGCTCCTCGAGCGGCCAGGAAGGCGGCGACTCGTTGGGGACGACGCCCTTCACGTACTGGTCGACGGCGAGCGCGTTGACGACGTTGAGCGTGCCGCCGCCTTCGCCGGGCACCGCCTCGAGGGCGCCGCGGTAGGTGCCGAGGCCGGCGATCGCGATCGTCCCGGCACCGGCGGCGCGCAGCTTCGCGCCGCAGCTGGCGAGCGGCTTGCCGCCGGAGGTCCGCAGCTTGACCACGCCGCCGGCCAGATGCGCCTCGTAGTTGCGCTTGGGGTCGAGCCGGCGGCCGCAGGCACTGGTGGCGCGGCCGAAGCCGACGTCGCCGGAGGAGACGTCGAGGAGGACGCGGACCACGCGTGGCTTCGGGAGCGTGCCCAGGGTGGTCCCGGTGTAGTAGTGGCCGAGGATGAAGCCGTAGTCCTTGCCGTGCAGGGCGTAGCCGTAGGCGCCGTAGGCGCTCATCCCGACTCCGTGGCCGAAGCCGCGCCCGTGGACGATCCACTTGACGGTTGCGGCGGCCGGCGTCGGTGCCGCGGCGGCAAGGCCGGCGGCCACGGCGAGCAGGGCCAGGAGGCTGGTTATCGGTTTGGTCTTCATCGGCTCGGGGGCACCCCTCCAAACAGGTTCGGCGCAGAGTAGTCTCGGCCTGCGGCGCCGGTCTCACCGGGCTTGCAGGGGCGCTAGTCTGGTGTAAAGCAATAGGAAACAGGAGGAAGACGGATGGCTACGGAGACTGCCGCAGCGGTCGACCACAAGCTCCTCGTGGCCGGCGAGTGGATCGAGACCGGCGAGTGGGGCGAGGTGCGCAGCCCCTACGACGGCACCGTGGTCGGACGCGTCGCCCAGGGTGACGAGGCGCTCGTCGATCGCGCTGTTCAGGCCGCCCACGCGGCCTTCCGCAAGGGCGACTTCCCCCAGCACGAGCGCGCTGCGGTGCTCGACCGCGCCGCCGAGCTGGCGGGCGAACGGGTCGAGGACATGGCTCGCACGATCGCCTCCGAGGCGGGCAAGCCGATCAAGACCGCCACGGTCGAGGCCGGCCGCTGCGTCGACACTCTCACCTTCGCCGCCACCGAGGCGCGCAAGCTGACCGGCGGCACCGTGCCGATGGAGGCCTCGGCCGCCGGCATGGGCAAGCTCGGGGTGATGCTGCGCGTCCCCTACGGCGTGGTCGGCGCGATCAGCCCCTTCAACTTCCCCCTCAACCTCGTCGCCCACAAGCTCGGCCCGGCGATCGCCGCCGGCAACGCGGTCGTACTGAAGCCCGCCGGGCAGACCCCGATCACCGCCCTGAAGCTGGCCCAGACCCTGCTCGACGCGGGCCTGCCCGAGGGCTGGCTCTCGGTCATCCCCGGCGGCGGGTCCACCGTCGGCAACGCGCTCGTCTCCCACGAGCTGACCCGGGCGATCACCTTCACCGGCTCGGCCGCGGTCGGTTGGGGCATCCGCTCCAGGGTCCCCCACAAGAAGGTGAACCTGGAGCTCGGCTCCAACGCGCCGCTGATCGTCAACGAGGACGGCGACTGGCAGGCGGCCGCCGACAAAGCGCAGATCCACGCCTTCGCCCACGCCGGCCAGGTCTGCATCTCGATCCAGCGGATCCTCGTCCACGAGGCGATCGCCGCGCCGTTCACCGAGCGGCTGGTCGCGAACATCGAGAACCTCGCGACCGGCGACCCGCTCGACCCGTCGACCGACGTCGGCCCGCTGATCACCCCGGGCGACCGCGACCGGGTCAAGGCCTGGATCGACGAGGCGGTCGCCGCCGGGGCGACGCTGATCACCGGCGGCGAGCTGGTCGACGAGGGCCGCTGCCTCGCCCCGACCCTGCTCGGCGCCGCGCCCAAGGACGCCAAGGTCTGGTGCGAGGAGGCCTTCGGCCCGGTGGCGACGATCCACACCTTCTCCTCCTTCGAGGAGGGCCTGGAGATGGCCAACGACTCCCGCTTCGGCCTCCAGGCGGGCATCTTCACCCGCGACATCGGCCGCGGCCTGCAGGCCGCCAAGACGCTCGAGTTCGGCGGCGTGCTGATCAACGAGGTGCCGGCCTTCCGCGCCGACCAGATGCCCTATGGCGGAGTGAAGGACTCAGGCAACACCCGCGAGGGCCCGGCCTTCGCCGTCTACGAGCTCACCGAGGAGCGCTTCGTGACCCTGCAGGGGTAGCGCTGGGGGGTCCGGTGCCCCTCTCCCGGAGGCCGTCGCGCAGCTGGGTCGTGCGCCAGGAGTCCGGGGCGTGGTTTCTTGAGCCTCCGGGAGAGGGACACCGGACCCCTCCCCCGGAACGCTGTCGGCTCTACTCGTGCGGGCGGGCCATGCGGCGGTGGTCCAGGGCCTCCTCGAGGACGGACGGCTCGACGCCCTGCTCCAGCGCCACCTCGCGTAGGGAGCGGCCCGACTCGGCCGCGGCCTTGACGATGTCGGCGGCGCGGTCGTAGCCGATGTGAGGGTTGAGCGCGGTCGCGGTGGCGAGGGTCGCCTCGGCGTGGCGCTCCGTCATCTCCTCGTTGGCTTCGAGGCCGGTGACGCATTTCTCGTCGAGCAGGCGCGAGGCCGAGGCCAGCAGCTTGATCGAGTCGAGCAGGTTGCGGGCGATCAGCGGCACCCGGACGTTGAGCTCGAACTGGCCCTGGCTGCCGGCGACGGTGATCGCGGCGTCGTTGCCGATCACCTGGGCGGCGACCTGGATCACCACCTCCGGGATCACCGGGTTGACCTTGCCCGGCATGATCGAGGAGCCCTTCTGCAGCTCCGGCAGTCGCAGCTCGGCGAGACCGGCGCGGGGGCCGGAGCCCATCAGCGCCAGGTCGTTGGCGATCTTGTTGAGCGAGACCGCGTAGACCTTCAGCGCGCCCGAGAGCTCGACCAGGGCGTCGCGGTTGCCCTGCGCCTCGAACGGGTCGAGCGGCTCGGAGATCGTCAGGCCGGTGTCGGAGGCGAGCTTCTCGCGCACCTTGGCGGCGAACTCCGGGTGGGTGTTGAGCCCGGTGCCCGTGGCGGTGCCGCCGAGGGGGATCTGACCGACTCGGCGCAGCGTCGCTTCGACCCGCTGCACGCCGAGCCGCACCTGGGCCGCGTAGCCGCCGAACTCCTGCCCGAGGGTCACCGGCACCGCGTCCATCAGGTGGGTGCGGCCCGCCTTGACCACGTCGGCGAACTTCTTCGACTTGGCTCCCAGCGCCGCCTCCAGCCCGCCCATCGCGGGCAGCAGGTCGTGGGTCACCTCGTCCAGCGCCGCCAGGTGGACGGCCGAGGGGAAGACGTCGTTGGACGACTGCCCCATGTTGACGTGGTCGTTGGGGTGGGCCCCGTCGCCGGCGAGGTTGGCGATCACCTCGTTGGCGTTCATGTTCGAAGAGGTGCCCGAGCCGGTCTGGAAGACGTCGATCGGGAACTGATCGTCGTGCTCGCCCGCCGCGACCGCGGCACCGGCCGCGGAGATCCGCTCGGCCAGGTCGCCGTCGAGCTTGCCGAGCGCTCCGTTGGCCTCGGCGGCTGCGGACTTGACGCGTCCCAGCCAGCGCACGACCGGCACCGGCACCCGCTCGCCCGACACGGGGAAGTTGTCTACGGCTTTGGTGGTCTCGCCACCCCACAATTGGTCAGTCAAGGGAAGCCTCCATCGAAGATCGGTTGCGGGTCTGGAGCGTATTCCTCCCCGGCCGCCGGTCGGCGGCTCGCCGCCCTCAGCCGTCCGAGTGGCCGGCGTCGTAGCCGCGCCGGTAGGCGGCGAGGAAGGCGGGGGAGAGCGGTTGGCGGTCGGGAGCGAAGCGGGCGGCGACGGTCAGCCTCCGGACCAGGTTGGCGTGGATGCCTTCCGTCTTCTCGGCGCCCGCGGTCGCAGCGCCCAGCAGGTAGCCGAGCCGGACGGCCGCGCGGCCGCCTCCTTCCGCGCTCGCTTCGGCGTTCAGCCCCGTCGCCGCCTCGATCATCGCTTCGCCGACGGTGGCGAGGTCGCCGGCCTGCTGGTTTTCGGCCAGGCAGTCGCTGATCGGCGTCTCACCCGCCAACCGCACCGCGCCCGGCGCGGCGCGCAGCGCCTTCAGGTAGGTGGCGGTGCCTTCGAGACAGGCGACCGGCGTCGCGACTTCCCCCCGACCGCCGCAGCCGGCGCCGAGCAGCGCCGCCAGGCAGGCGGCCCCGATTGCCAAACGAGCCCACATCGACCCCGCATCCTAAGCCGCTCGCCAGGGGGTGTCTGAGGTTGACCACCGCATACCGTGGGGAAACTCAGACACGCCGGGACGGGGAGCGGTCAGTCGCCGGCGCCGTGGGCGCTGATGCCGCCGGTCGGGGCGCGGGAGACGCCGCCGGAGGGGACGCTCGGACTCGCCGGCTGCGGCTGCGGCGTCCGCTGCGAGCGCTTGCCGCGGTGAGCGCGTCCGCCGCCTTCGACCGGCGCGACGGGGAAGACTTCGACCCATTCGGCGAGCTGGAACTGCGGCGCCGGCGCGTGGTTCCAGGAGAGGTGGAGGTGGTCGCCGCAGCCGTGGCCGGCGTCGCCGTCGTAGCCGACCCAGCGGAAGGGGAGGACGGGGTGGTTCTGGCGCGGCTCGGCCCAGCGGGCGAGGCGGGTGATCGGTGCCCAACTGGCGTCGCAATGGCTGCTGCCCCCGAGCGGCACGATGTCGACGGCGAGCCCGTTGTAGTGGTCGGAGTGCTTGACGTGGCAACCGTGGCAGCCGACGTGTTCGCCGTCGGGCAGCGGCCCGCTGTAGCCGTCGGTGATGTAGATCGGGTACCGCTGGGCGATCCAGCGCAGGTCGGGCACGATCCGGCGGTCGACCATGTCGCCTTCTTCGTGCGGGATCGAGGCCGGGATCGGGACGATCCTCCCCGGCGCGTAGACGGTCCGGGTCGTGCTCGGCGGCGCTTCGGCGGCGGCGCCCGCGACCGGGATCAGCGCCCAGATCACCAGGCTGAGCAGGGGAATCGTGTGCCGGATTCTCACCTTCCCGCTATCGACTGCCTGCCGGGGGCCTTGAATTCGGTCACTCAGCTTTCCTTGCCGCGGGATAGGGTTCCGCCGATGCCTACAGTTCGCGATGCAACGTTCGATCTCTTCCGTGCCCACGGGATGACGACGATGTTCGGCAACCCGGGCTCGACCGAGCTGCCGATGCTGGCCGACTTCCCGGCTGACTTCCGCTACGTGCTCGGCCTCCAGGAGGCGGTCGTGGTGGGGATGGCCGACGGCTTCGCCCAGGCTTCGGGGAAGACCACCGTGGTCAACCTCCACACCGCGCCCGGGGTCGGCAACGCGATGGGGGCGATCTTCAACGCCCAGGCCAACCACTCGCCGCTGCTGATCACGGCCGGCCAGCAGGCCCGCGCCCAGATCACCCTCCAGGCCAACCTCACCAACCGCGACGCGACCCGGATGCCGCACCCGCTGGTCAAGTGGTCCTACGAGCCGCCGCGGGCCGAGGACGTGCCGCTGGCCCTTGCCCACGGCACCCACCTCGCCTCGCTGCCGCCGCGCGGCCCGGTCTTCGTCTCGCTGCCGATGGACGACTGGGCGGTGGAGGTCGACGCGGACGACGCCCGCGCCGCGATCGAGCGCCGGGTGACCGGCCGCGCCGGCGCCGACCCCGAGGCCGTCCGCTCCCTCGCCGAGCGGCTCGAGAGGGCCGCCAACCCGGTCCTCGTCGCCGGCCCCGACGTCGACGCCTCCGGTGCCTGGGACCTCGCCGTCGCCCTTGCCGAGCGCCAGCGGCTGCCGGTCTGGGCCTCGCCCGCGACCGGCGGCGTCCGCCTCGGCTTCCCCGAGGGGCACCCGAACTTCCGCGGCGTGCTGCCGCCGGCGATCGGCCCGGTCGGCCAGACCCTCGAGGGCCACGACCTGATCCTCGTCGTCGGCAGCTCCGTCTTCCCCTACTACCCGCACATCCCCGGCCGCCTCCTGGCCGAGGGCTCGGAGCTGGTGGCGATCACCAGCGACCCCGACGAGGCGGTGCGGGCGCCGATGGGCGACGCGATCGTCGCCGACGTCAAGCTCACCCTGGAGGCGCTGCTGGCGGCGGTCCCCGAGTCGTCCCGCACGGCGCCGGAGCCGAACGCGCCGCCGCAGGAAATCCCGCCGACCGACCCGCTCAATGCCTCGACCGTCCACACCGCGCTGGCCGAGGTGATGCCCGAGGACGCGATCGTCGTCCTCGAGTCCCCCTCCAGCACGCTGGCGCTGCGCAACCAGCTCCGCCTCTCGCGCCCCGGCAGCTACTACTTCAGCGCCGGCGGCGGCCTCGGCTTCGGCCTCGCCGCCTCGGTCGGGGTGCAGCTGGCCCAGCCGGACCGCCCGGTCGTCTGCGTGCTCGGCGAGGGCTCGGCCCAGTACGCGATCACCGCCTTCTGGAGCGCCGTCGCCTATCGGGCGCCGGTCACCTTCCTGGTCCTGCGCAACGAGGAGTACGCGATCCTCAAGTGGTTCGCCGAAGTCGAGCAGGTGGGCGGCGCCCCCGGCCTCGACCTGCCGAAGCTCGACGTCGCCGCCGTCGCCGAGGGCTACGGCGTCAAGGCCCACCGCGCCGCCGACCGCGACGGTGTCGCCGGCGCCCTCGCCGCGGCACTCGCCTCCTCGGAGCCGGAGCTGGTCGAAGTCCCGGTCGCGCCGGGGATGTCCCTGTTCTAGGGCCGGGGACGACGTGGCGCTGCTGACCCGCAACCCGACCGTCTCGCCGCCGCCGGCTGCCGAGCCCGCCGCCGACCGCGCCCCCGACGAGCTCGCGGCGGGCGTCGCGGAGCCGCTGCGCGGCGAGCTGGAGGCGCTGCTCGGCGCCGACCGCGTCCTCTCCCGCCTCGGCGACATCGTCAGCTACGCCTCCGACGCCAGCCCCTACCGGATCTTCCCGCGAGCGGTGGTGATGGCCCGCGAGGCGGCCGACGTCGCCAAGGTCCTGGCATACGGTCGCGAGAAGGGGATCCCGGTCACCTTCCGCGCCGGTGGCACCAGCCTCAACGGCCAGGGCCAGACGGCCGGGATCCTGGTCGACGTCCGCCGCCACTTCCGCGGCGTCGCGGTCGAGGAGGACGGGGCGCGGGCCCGGGTCAAGCCGGGGACGATCCTCGGCCACGCCAACCGCGTCCTCGCCCCCTACGGGCGCAAGCTCGGCCCCGATCCGGCCAGCACCGACGTCGCCACGGTCGGCGGCGTCGTCGCCAACAACTCGGGCGGGATGCGCTGCGGGGTCAGCCGCGACTCCTACTCGACCGTGCGGGCGCTGACCTTCACCCTGCCCTCGGGGACGACGATCGACACCGCCTCCCCCGGCGCCGCCGAGCGCTTCGCCGCGGCCGAGCCGGAGCTGGCCGCCGGTCTGGAGGCGATTCGCGACGAGATCCGCGCCGACCCCGAGCTGAGCGAGCGGATCCGCCGCAAGTTCGCGATCAAGAACACGACCGGGTACCGGCTCTGCGCCTTCCTCGACGCATCCGAGCCGCTGGAGATCTTCCGTCGCCTCCTGGTCGGCTCCGAGGGCACCCTCGCCTTCGTCTCCGAGGTCGTCTTCGAGACGGTGCCGCAGCCGCCCCGCACGACCACCGCCTGGGTCCACTTCCCCAGCATCGACGCGGCTACCGCGCCGGTCGGCGACCTGGTCGCCAGCGGCGCCACCGCGGTCGAGCTGATGGTCGCCCCGGCGCTGATCACCGCCGCCTGGAACATGGTCGGGGCGCCGGAGGAGTGGAAGGAGCTGCCGCCGGAGTCGGCGGTGCTGCTGGTCGAGTACGGCGGCGCCACCGAGGCCGAGCTGGAGGAGCAGGTCTCCGCCGCCGGCGAGCTCCTCGCCGCCCACGAGACGATCCGCCCGGTCGAGTTCACCCGCGAGGCGGAGGAGATCGAGCTGGCCTGGCGGGTGCGCGAGGGCCTGCACGGGCTGATCGGCCGCCTGCGCCTGCCCGGCACGGCGCTGATCGTCGAGGACGTCTGCGTGCCGCCGGAGCGGATCGCCGAGGGCGCCCGCGACCTGCAGGCGCTGCTCGGCGAGCACGGCTTCCTGCCCGGCGTCGCCGGCCACGCCTCCGCCGGCAACCTCCACTTCATGCTGACCCCGGACTTCGCCAAGCAGGAGGACCTCGACCGCTACGAGGCGTTCATGACCGGCCTGGTCGAGCTGATCGTCGACAAGTACGACGGCTCGCTGAAGGCCGAGCACGGGACCGGGATCAACATGGCGCCCTACGTCGCGCGCGAGTGGGGGGAGAAGGCGACGGAGCTGATGTGGCGGTGCAAGGAGCTGGCCGACCCCGACGGCGTCCTCTCCCCGGGCGTGATCCTCAACCGCGACCCCGGCGTCCACCTGCGCAACCTGAAAACGACCCCGGCGATCGAGGAGTCGGCCACGACCTGCGTCGAGTGCGGCTTCTGCGAGCCGGTCTGCCCGAGCCGCGACCTGACCACGACGCCGCGCCAGCGGATCGTCCTGCGCCGCGAGATGGCGCGCCAGCCCGCCGGCTCGCCGGTGCAGAGGGCGCTGCTGGAGGAATTCGCCTACGAGGGCCTGAAGACCTGCGCCGCCGACAGCTCCTGCCAGCTCGCCTGCCCGCTCGGGATCGATACCGGCCGCCTCGTCAAGGACCTGCGCCAGGAGGGCCACGGCGCCGCCGCCGAACGCCGGGCGCTGCGCAGCGCGAAGCGCTGGGCGACCCTCGAAGGCGCCGGCCGGGTCGGCCTCCGCTTCGCCGGCCCGCTCGCCCGCCGCACCAAGCGCGGCAGCGCCCTGCCCAACGCCGCCTCCGGCAACCTCCCGGCCACCATCCACACCGGCGCCGCCGCCGTCTACGTCCCCTCCTGCACCAACCGCATCTTCGGACCGGGCGCCGATCGGCCATGGGTGGTCGAGGCGCTGGTGGAGGTTTCGGCGCGGGCCGGGTTGCCGGTTTGGGTTCCCGACGACGTGGCGGGGTCGTGCTGCGGGCTGCCCTGGAGCTCGAAAGGGTTCGGCGAGGCCCACCGGCACAAGGCGAACGAGATGGTCGAGCGCCTTTGGAGGTGGAGCGGCGAGGGGGCACTGCCGATCGTGATCGACGCCGCCTCGTGCACCAGCTCCGTCACCGAGCCGGGGGAGGGGGTGCTGAGCGAGGAGAACGCCGAGCGGCTCGCCGAGCTCGAAATCCTCGACTCCGTCGCCTGGGCCCACGACCGCCTGCTGCCCTGGCTGGAGGTCTCCGAGAAGGTCGGCTCGGCCGCCGTCCACCCGACCTGCGCGACCCGCCGCATGGGCCTGGCGCCGCGTCTGCAGAAGCTCGCCGCCGCCCTCGCCGCGGACGTCCAGGTCCCCCCGACCGCGACCTGCTGCGGCTTTGCCGGCGACCGTGGCTTCTCCCACCCGGAGCTGACCGCCGCCGCCACCGCCCCCGAGGCCGCCGAGCTCGCCGGCCGCGACTTCGACGCCCACCTCTGCAGCAACCGCACCTGCGAGATCGGCCTCGAGCGCGCCACCGGCGACCCCTACGAGTCCGTCCTCATCCTGCTCGAGCGCCTCACCCGGCCGAGCTGAGGCCCGCCCCGGCGCTTTCCGGCCGGCAGGGGGAGAACCTGCCCCGCTTCCCGCCTTGGGCGGGGCATGCCAACCATCTGCCGGTTCCGCGGGATCGCGATCTGGATGTATTTCGGCGAGGCTTTTCATCAACGGCGCCCGCATTTCCACGCGGTGTACGCAGAGGCCGCCGCCGTCTTCGACGCCTCCGATCGGTCACGCCTCGCCGGCGAGCTTCCGCCACGAATCGAACGGCTGGTCCAGCGCTGGGCGAAGGCGCGTCGTCGGGAGTCGTTGGAGAACTGGGAGCGCGCCCGCGCGGAGCTCGAGCTCCAACCCATCGAACCCTTGAAATGAATTGTCTACACTCGGGACATGTCCCCACTGGCGGGACATGTCCCCACTGGCGATACTGCCTCCTCGTTTGGTCGAAGTCGTCCCGCTCGACCGCTACAGAGTTCACCTGTGCTTCCGCGACGGGCTGGCGGCAGACGTCGACCTCTCGTACCTGATCGGCCGCGGCCCGGTCTTCGAGCCGCTGCGGGATCCCGAGTACTTCCGCCGGCTGCGGGTCACCGAGTTCGGCGACACGATCCAGTGGCCGAACGAAGCCGACATCGCGCCGGAGACGCTCTACGACCACGTGCAGCGCGCCGTCTACGAGGAACGCCGCGCCGCGAACGGCTCGTCAGCCGCCGCCTGAGCCCGAACCGCCGCCCAGCGCCTTCGTGTCGAGGTCGGCGATCAGGGCGCGGGTCTTGGCGTCGTTCTCCATCCGCCGGTCGAGCAGCGGGTTGATCAGGCCGCGCAGGGCGGAGACGTAGCGCCACCACCTGGGGACGAAGACGCGCGGGGCGCGCTCTTCGATCCCGCGCACCAGGCCGGCCGCCGCCTCGTCGGGGGTGATCCGCTTCAACAGGAAGTCGGGGCTGAGCTCGCGGACGCGGGCGGCGTCCTCCTGTGCGAAGGCGTCCTGCACGAGCTTGGTGTCGACCCAGCCGAAGTAGGCGACCGTGGCGCTCGCCCCGTGCGGCGCCAGCTCGACCCGCAGCGCCCGGCCCAGCGACTCGACCCCGACCTTGGCGACCGCGTACGGCGTGTTGCCGAAGCCGTTGGCGAAGGCGTAGACGGAGGAGATGACGACCATCTGGCCGCGCCGCTCGACGATCTGCGGCAGCGCCGCGCGCACCGTCCGCCAGACCCCCAGCAGGTCGACCTCGAAGACCCGCTCCCATTCCTCGCCGGAGATGCCGCGGACGGTGGCGAAGTTGGCCTGGGCGATGCCGGCGTTGGCGACGGCGACGTCGACCCCGCCGAGCTTCTCGACCACCTCGGCGACGGCGGCCATCATCGCTCCCTGGTCGGTGACGTCGGCGCCGAGCCCGATCGCCCGCGCCCCGATCCGCTCCGCTGCCTCGCCCGCCTGCCCGGCGTCGAGGTCGAGCACCGCCACCGAGGCGCCCCGCAGGTGCATCTGGCGGGCGGTCTCGAAGCCGATTCCCCGCGCCGCGCCGGTGACCAAGGCAACTTTCGCGTTCAAGTCATATCTGGGCATGGCGCGGCAGCCTAGCGCCCACCGTCCCGAGCCCGCCTCCGCCCGCAGGGCCGCCGCTCCTAGAATCCGCCGCCCATGCCCGGCTTCAACCCCGTCGACCCCAGGCAGTCCTTCCCCGAGCTGGAGGAGCGGGTGCTGGCGCGCTGGCGCGAGACCGACGTCTTCGCCCGCTCGCTGGCCAACCGCGAGGACGCCGAGGTGTGGAGCTTCTACGAGGGGCCGCCGACCGCCAACGGCCGGCCCGGCTCCCACCACGTCCTCGCCCGCGTCTTCAAGGACGTCTACCCGCGCTACCGGACCATGTGCGGGTACCGGGTGCCGCGCAAGGCGGGCTGGGACTGCCACGGCCTGCCGGTCGAGCTGGAGGTGGAAAAGCAGCTCGGGATCGCCTCCAAGCACGAGATCGAGGAGTTCGGGATCGCCGAGTTCAACCGGCGCTGCCGCGAGTCGGTCTTCGAGTACGTCGAGGAGTGGAACCGGCTGACCGAGCGGATCGGCTTCTGGATCGACCTCGACGACCCCTACGTCACCCTCGAGGACCCCTATATCGAGTCGGTCTGGTGGTCGCTGCGCAAGCTCTGGGACGACGGCCGCCTCTACGAGGGCCACAAGGTCGTCCCCTACTGCCCGCGCTGCGGCACGGCGCTCTCCTCGCACGAGGTGGCACTGGGCTACGAGGACGTCAAGGACCCCTCGATCTTCGTCCGCTTCCCCGTCGCCGGCACCGAGCGCGAATCGCTGCTGGTCTGGACGACGACCCCGTGGACGCTGCCCGGCAACGAGGCGGTCGCCGTCAACCCCGCGGTCGTCTATGTGCGCGCCAAGCTGGGCGAGGAGGTCCTGGTTCTCGCCGAGGCGCTGGTCGAGCGGGTCCTGGGTGAGGACGCGCAGATCCTCGAGAAGCTGCCCGGCGCCGAGCTGGTCGGCAGCCACTACACGGGCCCGGTCTTCGCCCTCGCCGACCGCGAGCCCGGGGCCTTCCCGGTGATCGCCGGCGAGTTCGTCACCACCGAGGACGGCACCGGCCTCGTCCACATCGCCCCCGCCTTCGGCGAGGACGACTACGCGGTCGCCGCCGCCAACGGGATCTTCGACCCGACCAGCCACGGCACCCTCTACAACCCGGTCGGCCTCGACGGCACGTTCGACGGTCGCGTCGCCGGCTTCGAGGGGAAGTTCGTCAAGGACCCGGAGGTGACCGAGGCGCTGATCGCCGACCTCGACCGCCGCGGCCTGCTCCTCCGCGAACAGGTCTACGAGCACGCCTACCCGCACTGCTGGCGCTGCAACACGCCGCTCCTCTACTACGCCAAGTCGAGCTGGTACGTCGCCACCTCGCAGGCCCGCGAGGAGCTGCTCGCCAACAACGAGGCAATCGGCTGGCATCCCGAGCACATCAAGCACGGCCGCTTCGGAAAATGGCTGGAGAACAACGTCGACTGGGCGCTCTCGCGCGACCGCTACTGGGGGACGCCGCTGCCGGTCTGGGAGTGCGCCGCCGCCGAGTGCGAGGAGCGCTTCTGCGCCGGCTCGGTCGCCGAGCTGCGCGAGCGCTCCCGGGGCGAGGTCCCCGGGGACCTCCACCGCCCCTATATCGACGAGGTCGTGCTCGAGTGCGGCTCCTGCGGCGGCGAGATGCGGCGGGTCGAGTCGGTGATCGACACCTGGTACGACAGCGGCGCGATGCCCTTCGCGCAGTTCCACTACCCGTTCGAGGGGCAGGCCGAGTTCGAGGAGCGCTTCCCCGCCGACTACATCTGCGAGGCGATCGACCAGACCCGCGGATGGTTCTACACGCTGCTGGCCGAGTCGACCCTGCTCTTCGACACCTCGAGCTTCCGCAACTGCGTCTGCCTCGGCCTGATCCTCGACCCCGAGGGACAGAAGATGTCGAAGAGTCGCGGCAACGTCGTCGATCCCTGGGACGTGATCTCCGCCCACGGCGCCGACGCCTTCCGCTGGTACTACCTGACCTCCCAGCAGCCCTGGTCGGGCTACCGCTTCTCGGTCGACACCGTCGGCGAGTCGGTCCGCCAGTTCCTGCTCCAGCTCTGGAACACCTACTCGTTCTGGGTCCTCTACGCCAACGCCGACGACCTCGGCCCGGGCGACTTCGGCGCCGTGCCCGAGCCCACCGAGGACCTCGACCGCTGGGCGCTCTCACGGCTGCAGGCGACGATCGCCACCGTGCGCGAGCGGATGGACGAGTTCGACTGCACGACTGCCGGCCGGGCGATCGCCGAGCTCGTCGAGGAGCTCTCCAACTGGTACGTGCGCCTCTCGCGCCGCCGCTTCTGGGAAGGGGACCGGGCGGCGTTCGCGACCCTGCGCCACTGCCTGCTGGAGACGGTCGCGATGCTGGCGCCGTTCACGCCCTTCCTCGCCGACGAGATCCACCGCAACCTCGCCGGCGGCGCCCTCGGCGGGGCCGACGGCTCGCCCGACTCGGTCCACCTGCGCGACTTCCCCGAGCCCGACCCGGCCCTCTCCGACCCCGAGCTGGAGGCAGCGATGGAGGCGGTCCGCCTCACCGTCAAGCTTGGCTTGGCGGCGCGCGGCCGGGCCAAGGTGAAGGTGCGCCAGCCGCTGCGCAAAGCGGTGGTCGTCGCCAACGACACCGAGCGCGCGGCGCTGGAAGCCCGCGCCTCCCTCGTCACCGCCGAGCTCAACGTCAAGGAGCTGGAGTTCGTCACCGACGAGTCGGAGCTGGTCAGCTACACGGCCAAGCCGAACTATCGCGCCCTCGGCCCCCGCTTCGGCAACCGGATGCCGCAGGTGGCTGCCGCGGTCGCGGCGCTCGACCCCGCCCACGTCGCCGCCGTTCTCGCCGAAGGCGGCGAGATCGGGATCGCGATCGACGGCGTCGACCACGACCTCGGCCCCGAGGACATCACCCTCGCCCTGCAGCCGCTGGAGGGCTTCGAGGTCGAGTCCGAGGCGGGTCACGCGGTCGCCCTCCAACTCGAGCTCGACGACGAGCTGCGCCGCGAGGGCCTCGCCCGCGAGATCGTCCACGCGGTCCAGAACGCCCGCAAGGAGGCCGGCCTGGAGATCACCGACCGGATCGAGCTGACGCTCGGCGGCGACCCCGACCTGATCGGAGCCGCACGCGCCCACGAGGAGTACGTCGCCGGCGAGGTGCTCGCCACCGCGGTCGCCTACGACGGCAGCGGGGGCGCCGGCGCCAGGGTCGACGGCCGCGATCTCAGCATCGTCGTCACCCGCGCCTGAGTCCCCGCCGATCGGAGGTGTGTCCGGCGGAACCCACGTGTAGGGTTTTGTGCGGAGAAGAGACAACGGCGACTCTCGGCGGACACCGCCGCAGCGGCGGCGCGTTGCCCTCGAGGCAAGGGCGGTGGAAGAGATGGGCGGCAACAGCGATATCTACGGGCTCAGCCCGGACACGCTGCGTGGACTCACCGAGGAGCGGATCTCCCGCCGTCAGCTGATGCGGGGCGCCGGCGCCGGCCTCACCCTGTTCGGCGTCGGCTCGGTGCTTGCGGCGTGCGGCGTCTCCGGCACCAAGACGAGCTCCTCCGCGGAAGGATTCGACTGGACGGCGTGGTGGGCCAAGCAGAAGAAGCAGGGTGTGCTCGACTGGGCCAACTGGCCGCTCTACATCGACACCGAAAACGGCAAGCACGAATCGCTCGAACTGTTCACCGAAAAGACCGGGATCAAGGTCAGCTACAAGCCGGTGATCCAGAACAACGCGCCGTTCTACGCCCAGATCAGCCCCTCGCTCCAGAGCGGACAGGGGATCGGCTACGACCTGATCGTCTTCACCAACGGCTGGCAGCAGACGCAGATGATCGAAAACGGGTGGACGATCCCGCTCGACCAGTCGCGGATGCCGAACTTCCACAGGTACGCCGGCGCCGACGCCAAGAACCCCGGCTACGACCCCGGCAACGAGTACACGGTGCCCTGGCAGTCGGGCCTGACCGGCATCGCCTACAACAAGAAGAAGATCGGTCGCAAGATCGACAGCCTCCAGGACCTCTTCGACCCCGCCTTCAAGGGCAAGGTCGGGATGATGTCCGACAACACCGAGCTGGGCAGCGTCGGGCTGCTGATGAACGGAGTCGACCCTGCCACCTCGACCCCGGACCAGTGGAAGGAAGCGGCGAAGCTGCTGATCAAGCAGCGCGAAGAAGGCCTGGTCCGCCAGTACTACGACCAGAGCTACATCAAAGCGCTCGAGGACGGCGACACGATCATCAGCCAGGCCTGGTCGGGCGACGTCTTCCAGGCCAACGAATCCGGCTTCCCGGAGCTCGAGTTCATCGTGCCCAAGGAGGGCGTGATGATCTGGCACGACAATCTCTCGATCCCCGCCCACGCCAAGCACCCGGTGGACGCGATGGAATGGATCAACTTCTACTACCAGCCGAAGATCGCGGCGATAGTTGAGGACTGGGTCAACTACCTCTGCCCGGTGCCCGCCGCCCAGCAGGTGATCGCCGACGAATTCGAAGAACCCGAAATCGCCGAAAGCCCGCTGATCTTCCCGACCGCGGCGATGCGCAAGAAATTCGTCGAGTACTACACCTTCAAGGACGTCGGAGAGTACGAAGAATGGAATTCGATCTTCAACCCGATCATCCAGTCCTGAGCTGAGCGGGCCGATGGCCAAGCTGCGGAGGACCGCGACGCCGTACCTGCTGAGCCTGCCGGCCTGGGCCTGGCTGGGGCTGTTCTTCCTGGTGCCGCTGTTCGCGATCCTCTCGCTCTCGCTGCAGACCGGGAACTCGGTCGAAGGGTTCGAACTGACCTGGAACTTCAGCGTCTTCCCGGACGTGATCGGCGAATACTCGACCCAGTTCTGGCGCTCCTTCCTCTACGGCGGGGTCTCGACCGCGGCCGCGCTGCTGGTGATGTACCCGGTCGCCTACTGGATCGCGTTTCGGGGCGGCAAGTACAAGTCGGTCTACCTGCTGCTGATCCTGCTGCCGTTCTTCGTCTCCTTCGTGATCCGGATGCTGACCTGGCAGTTCATCCTCTCCGACGAAGGCTTCGTCCTCGGCACGCTCAAGGACATCCATCTGTTGCCGCAGAGCGCCCACGTCCTCTCCACCCCGACCGCGGTGGTCGGCGGCCTCGCCTATGACGCGATGCCGTACATGGCGCTGCCGATCTACGTTGCCCTGGAGAAAATCGAAACCTCCCAGCTCGACGCCGCCGCCGACCTCTACGCGAACGCCTGGCAGCGGCTGTGGAAGGTGATCGTGCCGCTCTCGATGCCGGGGATCTACGCCGGCGTCCTGCTGGTCTTCATCACCAACGTCGGCGACTTCGTCAGCGCCGCCATCCTCGGCGGCCCGGGGACGACGATGATCGGCAACATCATCCAGACCCAGTACGTCGAAAACTCCAACTACCCGGTGGCCTCGGCGCTGGCGCTGCTGCTGATGGCGACGCTGCTGATCGGGATGTTCCTCTACGCGCGCACCTTCGGCTCGCGGACGATCGAGGAGTACGTCTGATGGAGGCGGCGGAGATCGAGCCGGCGGCCGAGAGCGCGCGGCTCGGCCCGAGGCCGCGGCAGGGCGGCGGGCGGCCCGGCGAGCGCGGCCGCTGGGTCCTGCCCACCTACGTGGTGCTGGTCTTCCTCTACACGCTGGTCCCGATCGTGGTGATGATCGCCTACGCCTTCAACCGGGCGCCGAACGGGCGGCTCACCTTCGCCTGGAACGGGTTCACCCTCGACGCGTACCGCAACCTCTTCGCGATCCCGGACCTGACCAGTGCCCTGGTCACCTCGCTGGAGGTGGCGGCGCTCAGCACCTTGATCGCGCTGGCCCTGGGGACGCCGGCCGCGCTGGCGATGACCCGGCACCGGTTCCGCGGCCGCGGCGTCGCCGACGCGGTCGTCCTCTCCGACATCGCCGCCCCCTCGGTGGTGGTCGGCGCCTCGCTGCTCGGCCTCTACGTCACCTTCGACGTCCCGCGCGGCTTCCAGACGATCCTGATCGCCCACGTCGCCTTCAACGTCGCCTTCGTGATCGTCGTCCTGCGCGCCCGCCTGACCGGGCTCGACAGCTCGATCGAGGAGGCGTCCCAGGACCTCTACGCGAACCCCTGGACGACCTTCTGGAAGGTCACCCTGCCGCTGATCTTCCCCGGGATCCTCTCGGCGGCCCTGCTCGCCTTCGCCCTCTCGATCGACGACTACATCATCACCAGCTTCGTCGCCGGCCAGACCCTGACCTTCCCGCTCTGGGTCTACGGCGCGGTCAAAGTCGGTATCCCCCCCCAGGTCTTCGCGATGGGGACGCTGATCTTCCTCGCCGGAGCCCTGACCGCGTTCGCCGGCGTCGTCGCCCAACGCGTCCGCCGCGTCCCCGGGTCCTGAGCCGCGGGCCTCGGCAGCCCGTCGGCGGCCGGCGGGCTCAGCCCGCCTCGGGCTCGCCGATGATGAAGTCGGTTTTCGGCGAGTCGGAGAACTTCACCCAGCAGTGCTCGGGGGCGGCGCCGGCCACCTCGACCAGCGCCGCTTCGATCCGCTTGGCGATTTCCGCCTTCTGCTCGTCAGTGCGGCCCTCGAACCAGTGGACGTGTACGAACGGCATGGGGTGGGGAGGAGCGGCGCCGCGCTAGGCGAGCGCCGGCTCCAGCTCGGCCTCGAGGCGGCGCTTGGGCATCGCCCCGACGACTTTCTTCGCGATCGCGCCGTCCTTGAAGAGGATCATGGTCGGGATCGAGAGGACTTCGTAATGCGCGGCGGTCTGCTGGTTCTCGTCGACGTTGACGCTGACGATCTTGAGGTCGTCGCGCTCGCCGTCGATCTCCTCCAGCACCGGGTGGACGACTCGGCAGGGGCCGCACCAGGGGGCCCAGAAGTCGACGAGCACGGGTCCGTCGGCCTCGAGCACGTCCGCTTTGAAGGTTGCGTCGGTTACGTCCGTCAGCTTGCCAGTCACTGGATATCGGTCTCCCGGAATCGAGGTTGTTCGCCCAATACTTCAGAAAGTATAGCGACGCTCGGTCGCGGGGTGGGCCCGCGGCACCTGCTTGGAGCCGAAGCGCAGGCGCGGCACCTGCCAGATCGCCTCGGCGACGATCGAGCCGTCCATCTTCGACGTCCCGACCCGGCGCTCGCGGAAGACGATCGGCACCTCGGCGACCCGGAAGCCCGCCCGCACCGCGCGGTAGGTCATCTCGACCTGGAAGGCGTAGCCGCGGGCCTGGATCGTGTCGAGGTCGATCGCCTCCAGCACCTCGCGGCGGAAGCACTTGAAGCCGCCGGTGAGGTCGCGGACGCCGATGCCGAGGACGAGCCGCGCGTAGGCGCTGCCCCCGCGGCTGATCGCCTGGCGCAGCGGCCCCCAGTCGCTGACGCCGCCGCCCGGCACGTAGCGGGAGCCGAGCACCAGGTCGGCGCGCTCGGACGCCTCCAGCAGGCGCGGCAGGTAGGCGGGGTCGTGGGAGAAGTCGGAGTCCATCTCCAGCACCAGGCCGGCGCCGCTCGCCAGCGCCCGCCGGAAGCCGGCCACGTAGGCGGGGCCGAGCCCTTCCTTGGCGGGACGGTGCAGGACGCTGACCCGCTCCTCGGCCTCGGCGAGCCGGTCGGCGAGCTCGCCGGTGCCGTCGGGGGAGTTGTCGTCGACGACCAGGACGCGGGCCGAGGCGGGCAGCTTCGCGAGCACGGCGGCGACGAAGGGCGCGACGTTCTCGGCCTCGTTGTAGGTGGGGAGGACCAGCCAGGCCGGTCTCGTCTCGCTCTGCGACATCGGATCGATGCTATTCCCCCCTTCGCTAAGCGCAGGTAAATAAGCGTCGCGACCGGGGCCGCTAACTTCTCCCCGTGACCAACGCCGAGATTGCTGCCGCGCTGGAGGAGCTGGGCGTCCTCTACGAGCTCGACGGGGCGGTCAAGTACCGGGTCCTCGCCTACTCGACCGCTGCCAAGGCGATCCGCGAGAGCCCGGTCTCGGTGGCGGAGCTGGCGGCGGCGGGGCGGGCAACCGAGATCCCCGGTATCGGCAAGACCCTGGCGGAGAAGGTCGGGGCGCTGCTGGCGACCGGGGAGATCCCGGCGGCGGCGAAGCTGAAGGCGAAGTTCCCGCCGACCCTGGTCGAGGTGACGCGGGTGCCCGGGGTCGGCGCGAAAACCGCCCGGCACCTCTACGACGAGCTCGAAATCGCCTCGGTCGAGGAGCTGAAGGCTGCAGCCGAAGCGCAGCGGGTTCGCGAGGTGAAGGGCCTGGGGCCGAAGGCCGAGGAGAACATCCTGGCGGCGCTCGAGCGCCTCGGCGAGGCGGGCGAGGCCCCCGGTCGGCTGCTCCTCTCCAAGGTTCGCCCGATCGCCCACGAGCTGGCGGCGGCGCTGCGCGAGCACCCGGCCGCCGACCGGGTCGAGGTCGCCGGCTCGGTCCGCCGCTGGGCGGAGACCTGCAAGGACATCGACCTGATCGCCACCGCCGAGGACGGCACCGCGCTGGCCGAGTTCCTCACCTCCCACCCGCTGGTCGCCAGCGCTGGCAACCCGGGCCCCAACGGCGTCCGGGCGCAGACCCACAACGGCGTCGGGGTCGACCTGCGGATCGTCCCCCCGGCCGCCTTCGGCAACCTGCTGCAGCACTTCACCGGCTCCCGGGACCACAACGTGCAGCTGCGCGAGGAGGCCGTGGCGCGCGGGCTCTCGGTCTCCGAGCACGGGATCGCCGACGTCGCCAGCGGCGAGGTCGAGCTCTGCGAGAGCGAGGAGGCGGTCTACCGGAGGCTCGGCTACGACTTCATCGAGCCGGAACTGCGCGAGGGCCGCGGCGAGCTGAAGGCGGCGCGGGAGGGGAGGCTGCCGGAGCTGGTCGGGCTGGAGGACGTCCGCGGCGACCTCCACGCCCACACCACCCTCTCCGACGGGCGCAACAGCCTCGAGGAGATGGCCGCGGCGGCCCGCGAGCGTGGCTACGCCTACCTGGCGATAACCGACCACTCGGCCAGCCACGGCTTCGGCGACCACGTCACTGACGAGCGGCTCTGGGAGCGGATCGAGGAGATCCGCGAGTGGAACCGGGGCAAGCGCGGCTTCCGCCTGCTGGCCGGCTCGGAGATCAACATCGGCCTCGACGGCTCGCTCGACTACCCCGACGACCTGGTCGCTGCGCTCGACTGGGTCGTCGCCAGCGTCCACACCTCCTTCGCGATCTCCGAGGAGGAGATGACGGCGCGGGTCCTGGCGGCGATCGAGAACCCGGACGTCGATTGCATCGGCCACCTGACCGGGCGGCTGATCGGCCGCCGCGAGCCCTACGCGATCGACATCGAGGCGGTGGTCGAGGCAGCGGCGCGGACCGGGACGATGCTGGAGATCAACGGCAACCCCAACCGCCGCGACCTCTCCGACCTCCACGCCCGGCTCGCCGCCGAAGCGGGGGTAAGGATCGTCCTCGACACGGACGCCCACAGCGTCGACACCCTCGACAACATGGCCTACGCCGTCGCCACCGCCCGCCGCGCCTGGCTGACCAGGGCCGACGTCGCCAACGCCCGCGGCTGGGGCGAGTTCAAGAAGCTGCTGAAGCGCTAGGGACGAGGCCCCGGCTGGAGGGTCGGGTGTCCCTCTCCGTTGCTGGGTTTTTCGCTGTGGAGCGCTCCTCCCGTCCGAGTTACGCGCGCAAGCGCGAAAAAGAGGACGCCGCGCCTGCGAGGGACACCCGACCCTTCAGCCCCCAGCTCCGGGAGCGTGGCCGAGCTTTTGCCCCCTATAGAGGGCAAAACCTCGGCCACGAGGAAGCTTCCGTCCCTTGGAGCATCTCCCGATTCTCGGGAGCTGCCTCACCTCGGGAGGCGGGGACGCGATTCGTGGGGAGGGGTGGGGGTGTCTTTCTCGCGCAGCGGCGTCCTCCTTTTCGCTCCGGCGCTCCTGCTCGGACGGCCGTTGTTCTCCCCAGCGAAAAACCCAGCAAGCGAGAGGGACACCCCCACCCCTCCACGCCAAACCCTCGTCCCGAGCGAGCCCCCGCTAAACCCGCGAGAGCCGGTCGCTGCGCAGGCCCGGCGTCCGCACCAGCTGGATCGGCCGCAGGGCCGAGTTGGGGACGACGTAGAACTTGACGCCGTCGCGGTGCTCGATGCCGAGCACCGCCGCCTCGCGGGTATGCCAGGCGAGCGAGACGATCAGGGCGTAGCCGGCGCCGATCACCGCGACGCCCGGGAAGAAGACGCCGAGGACGCCGGCGACGACGGCGGTGAGGGCGATCGGCCAGAGGCGGCCGACGGCGATCCGGGCCGGCGTCTCGGAGGGCAGCGAGGTCGCCGTGCGGGCCCGGGCGAGAGCGTCGCGGATGTCGTCGGCGGCGCGGGCGGGGCGGCCGAGATAGAGGCCGACCGCGAGCGAGACCAGCCACCAGGCAGCCGCCACCAGGATCGTCGTGGCGTCGTTTTCGCGATTCGCGGCGATCGCGCTGATCGCTCCCAGCGCGGTTGCCTCGGCGCCGGTGAGGAAGACGGTGATCCGCAGCAGGTCGGTGTAGGGCACCCTCTACTCCGCCAGCCACTCGAGGATGCGCAGCCAGCCGGGCGGGCCGCCGACCGTCAGGTCCGCCTCCTCCGCCAGCTCCGCCGGCGCCTCCAGCGAGCCGATGCCGATGCAGACCGCGGCGGACAGCTCGCCGCCCTCGCGCAGTTCGCGCAGGCGGCGGAAGGCGTCGAGGTCGGTGCGGTCGTCGCCGGCGTAGACGGCCCGGTCGACTCCCTCTCCGGCAAGCAGCGAGGCGACCGCGCCGTCCTTGCCGCCGCCGCCGACTGGCCGCAGCTCCAGCACCATGCGCCCCCAGCGCGGTTCCAGGCCGGCCTTGCCCGCCTCGATCGCGATCTCATGGGCGCGGCTCCGGGCGGCCGCCTCGTCGCCGGCGCCGCGCCAGTGCAGGGCCTGGATCGGCCCCTTGTCCTCCCGCCGCAGCCCGGCGGCACCGAGCCGCTCGCCGTCGAGGCCGTCGAGGAACTCGTTCGCCTCGTCCTCGCGCCCGGCCAGCGAGGGGTCCGCTCGCGGCTCCTCGTCGCCCGGCAGCAGCAGCTCGAGGCCGTGGTTGCCGGCGTAGGCGATCCCGTCGATCCCGACCAGGCGCTTCGCCTCGAGCGCCTGGCGCCCGGAGACGCAGCCGACCAGGCCGAAGCGCCCGACCAGCGCCGCCAGCGCCTCGCGCGCGGCCGCCGGCACCGCGGCCTCCTCGGCCCGTTCGGCGATCGGCGCCAGGGTCCCGTCGACGTCGGTCAGGACCGCCGCCCGCGAGGGGGCGCTTCGTAGGGGGTCCAGCAGGGTGGCCCAGGCGTTGGCCCCCGTCTCGGATTCGCGACGCACGGCAACTAGTATCGCCGCATGTCGCCCCCCGCCGCCGCGCTCGGCTCGAACAGGACGCTGAGGCTGGCCGCGATCGGCACCATCGCGGGGGCGTTCAGCGGCCTCTTCGGGGTCGGCGGCGGGATCGTGATCGTGCCCCTGCTGCTCCTCTGGTTCGGCTACGGGGAGCGGCTCGCGACCGGCACCAGCCTCGCCGCGATCGTCGTCATCGGCCTGGTCGGCGTGCTCGCCCAGGGGGCGATCTACGGCAACGTCCACGTCGTCACCGGCCTGCTGCTGGCGATCCCCGCCGTGGTCGGCGTGGTTCTCGGCACCGCAATCCAGCAACGGATCCCCCAGCGCGCCGTCTCCTACCTCTTCGCCGCCCTGCTGATCGCCGTCGCGATCGAGCTGATCCTCAAGTGAGCGGGACGGCGTGAACGAGGTCCTGGCGGCTCTGATCGCCGTCGCCGGCGGCCTCGCGGGAGGTCTGGTCGGGGTCGGTGGGGGCGTGCTCTTCGTCCCGGCCCTGACCGTGTTCGTCGGCCTCAGCCAGGTCGAGGGCGAGGCGACCTCGCTGCTGACGATCGTCGTCGTCGCCCTGGTCGGCGCCACCCGCCAGAAGGGCTACGGCAACGTCAGGGTGCGCGACGCCATCGTGATCGGCGCTCTCTCCCCGCTCGGCGTCCTGGTCGGGGTCGGCATCGCCAACCACGTCTCCGAACGCGTCCTGCAGCTCTCCTTCGCCGCCCTGGCCCTGTTCGTGGCGGCGCGGCTGATCCGGCGGGCTCGCTCGGCGCCCTAGGAGGGGTTCGGGAATTCGGCCTGCCGAGCGGGTCGGGCGGCGCTCATGGTCTACGCTCAAAAGCGTGGATTCGCTCACCTGGGAAGGCGACCTGCCGCATCTGCGGTCTCCGGTCATGGTCTGCGCTTTCCGCGGCTGGAACGACGCCGCCGCGGCGGCGTCCACGGCGCTGGCGACGGTGGCCGAGTCGCTCGACTCGGAGCTGATCGCCACGGTCGATCCGGAGGACTACTTCGACTTCCAGGCGACGCGGCCCACGGTGAGCATGGACGAAGGGCAGACGCGGCGGATCGAGTGGCCTCAGAACGACCTGATCGCGGTCCGCGTGCCGAGCGCCGAACGTGACCTGGTCCTCTTCGACGGGACCGAGCCGAACCTGCGCTGGCGGACCTTCTCGGAGACGGTCGCCACTGCGGCCGATGCGCTCGGGGTCGAGTTCGTGATCACCCTGGGCGCGCTGATCGCCGAGGTATCCCACACCCTCCCGGTCCCGATCACCGGCCTCGCGACCAGCCCGGAACTGGTCGAGGAGCTGGACCTGGAGCGCTCCAGCTACGAGGGCCCGACCGGGATCGTCGGCGTCGTCCACGACCTCTGCGACAAGAGCGGGATCGACTCCGCCTCGCTGTGGGCGGCGGTGCCCCACTACGTGGCCGCGGTGCCGAACCCGAAGGCGGCGCTGGCGCTGCTGCGCCGGCTGGAAGGGATGACCGGGATCGCCGTCGACGCCTCCGAGCTGGAAGAGGAGACGAACGACTACGAGGAGCAGATCGGCCGCGCCGTCGCCGCAAACCCGGAGATCGAGGAGCTGGTGGCGAGGATCGAGGCGGAACAGGCTGACCTGCTCGGCTCCGACGAAGATGACCTTCCGTCCGCCGACTCGCTCGCCCGCGAGTTCCAGCGCTTCCTCCGCCAGCGGGGCGACGGACGCTGAAAGCACGTTCCGCTGTTCCTTAGCCGGGCTGTTCCCGGCTAAGGAACAGCGGAACGGCTCAGGACTCCGCCGCCGGGCAGATCAGGCGGTAGTCGCACCAGGCGCAGACGGTGGAGGAGGGGCGCGGCTCGAAGTCCTGGCCGAGGACGCCCTCGCCGACCTGCAGCACCGTGCGCTCGACCCGCTCGGCGTCGTCGGGCTTGGTCGGGGCGACGACCTTGTCGGCGTCGAGCACGTAGTAGTAGCTGCCGCTGGCGGCCTCGACGTCCCAGGCCTCGCGGGCGGCGAGGCGGTAGAGCGCCAGCTGCAGGTCGCTCTCCAGCTCGGCCTCGCTCTTGCGTTCGCCGGTCTTGTAGTCGATCAGCTCGTAGTCGCCGTCGGGCAGGCGGTCGACCCTGTCGACGCGGCCGCGGACGTGGTGCTCGCCGACCTTGAAGTCGAACTTGCGCTCCAGCCAGACCGGCTCGCCCTCGGCGACCCGCTCGCGCTGCCAGTACAGGCGCAGCGCCTCGCGGGCGCGGTCGCGGAACTGCAGCTCGTCGTCGGTCGAGCCGAAGCCGGTGCGCCGCCAGCCGGTCTCGAAGAGGCGGTTGAGCTGCGGCAGCCCGTCCTCCTCGCTCTGCGGCGGCTCCTTGTGGAAGCGCTCGAGGACGTTGTGGATGAGGATGCCGAAGCGCTGGTTGATCGTCGGCTCCTGGGGGATGCCGAAGACGCGGGCGAACTTGTACTTCAGCGGGCAGGTCAGGTAGAGGGTCAGGTCGGAGGCCGAGAGGCTGAGTCGGCCGTCGCCGCGGCGCGGCAGGAAGGCCTCCAGTGAGGGCTCCTCGCGGGCGGCGACCAGCTCCAGGCGGCGGCCGCGCTCGCGCTCGGAGTCGAGCAGGTAGGCGTCGAGCGAGGAAGCGTCCAGCTCCGCCTGCTGCTCGGGGGTGGCGACCTGGCGCAGCAGCCCGTTGACCGCGGCGATCGCCTCCGCGGTCGGCTCGTCGCCGGGGCGCTGGGCGAGCGCCGCCAGCTTCAGCAGCTCGAGGTAGCGGGCGATCGCCCGGTTGACGTCGATCGCCGTGTCCAGGCGCGGCTCGGAGAGCTCGCGGCCGGCCCGCCAGGAGGCCTCGAGCACCTGCTCGCGCAGCGTCCGGTAGGTGGCGTGCAGCCCCTCGGCCGGCCCGAACAGCTCCTCCTCGTGCACCTCCTCCTCGCCCTCGGCGGCGGCGATCGCCTCCTCGTAGAACCGGGCCGGGCCGGGCTCGCCATCCTCGCCGCGGGCCAGGCGGGAGAGGACCAAGCTGCTGCGCGCCGGCCAGCCGAGCCGCGCCCACTCGCCCTCCGCCTCGAGCCCGAGCGCGAAGACGTGGTCGAAGTCGAGCCCCTTGACCGCCCCGACCGCCATTCCCTGCACGGCGCCGACCGAGCGCGGCTCCTCGCCGCCGTCCGGCTCGACGCCGGCATCGGCGACGGCGCTGACGTAGGCGACGAAGCCGCGGGTCGAGCCGTGCGGCTCGCGGCGCGCCCAGGCGGTCGCCAGCTCGGCCAGGCGAGAGAGGCCGAGCAGCCGCTCGGCGACCTCCGGCTGGGCGGCGAACAGGCGCTGGCGGCGCAGGCCGACCCGCTCGATCAGCCGCCGCACGAAGACGTCGGCGCGGCGCTCCTCCATCGCCCCCGAGGCGGCCCCGTAGAGCTTCAGGAAGGCCTGGACCCGCTCGCGCGCCTCCGGCTGGAACTGGGGGCTGTCGAGCGCCGCCTCGCAGGCGGCGACCATGTCGAGCTTGCGGCGCCGGGCGATCGTCGTCAGCCGCGCCAGGTCGCCGGAGCGCAGCTCGATCGGCGGCCGGGTCAACGCCCGGGCCGAGGCGGCGGAGTCGTCAGGGTCGGCGAGCACGCGCAGCCAGGCGATCGCGTCGCGCACCTCGGGGCGCTGGAACAGGGCCGCCGGGCCGGAGAGGTGGAAGGGGATGCCGCGCTCCTCCATCGCCGCGGCGACCGCGCCGCCCTGGCGCGCCGGGTCGGCGACGAGGACGCAGATCTGCTCCGCCGCGGTCCCGCTCGCCAGCAGGTGCTCCGCCTCGCGGGCCACCGCCTGCGCCTGGGCGCGCTCGTTGGCGCAGCGCCAGAACCGCTGCGCCGGCACCCGGAAGCGCTGCTCCAGCGGCGCCACCCGGGCGCCAGGGTGGAGCCGCTCGAACCACGCCTCCATCTCCGGCGCCCCCTGCTCGAGCGCGTAGAGGTGATTCGGGTTCTCGTTTGCCAGATGCTCCAGGATCCGGAGCTGCGCAGGGGTTGCCTCCTCCAGCTCGTCGACCATCAGGTGGGCGAAGCTCGCGGCGAGCTCGCGGCGGACGTCGGGGCGCTCGACGAAGAGGCAGTCGAGGGCGAGGAAGACGTCGCCGCGGTCGAGGCTGCCGGCCTCGGCGAGGATGCGGTCGTGGGTCGAGAACAGCTCGGCGAACTCGAGGTCGCGCCGGGCCGCCTCGCGCTCGGCTTCGTCGGCCGCCGCCGCCTCACGCTTGCGGGCGCGGCCCTCGAGCGTGGTCGGGCCGACCGATTCGGCCTTGAGGCCGTCGATCCGGGCCAGCAGCCGGGCCAGCAGCCCGGCCGGGTTGCCGCGGATCTCGTGGCGGCGCAGCGGCAGCCGGTCGAGCCGGTCGAGCATCATCGCCAGCCGCTCGGCCGGGCCGAGGACGTCGAAGAAGGGGTCGAGCCCGGCCGCCTCGGAGCGCTCGCGCAGGAGGCGCTCGCCGAGCGTGTCCCAGCTGCCGATCCAGAGCTCCTCGAAGGGCCCCTCCAGCAGCGCTTCGGAGCGCTCTCGCAGGCGCCGTGCGGTGGCCCGGGTGGAGCCGATGACCAGCACCCGCTCGGGGCGGGTGCCGGCGGCGGCGAGCTCGGTCAGGCGGCGGGCGAGCAGCTCGGTCTTGCCGGTCCCGGCGGCGCCGACGACGAGCATCGGGCCGGCGCCGTGGACAGCGACGCCGTCGCGCCTCTCAGCCTGCGTGGGCGCGCTCGAGGGCTCCTGGGGCATCGCCCAAAGCTAGCGCGACCGATGACCCGCCGGGCGGTCAATAGCATCAGGCCGATGGACGTTTTCTCCGCAGACTGGCTGGGAATCTGCCGCCGCGCCGTGGCCGCCCAGCAAGCGGTCTTCGCCGCCGCGGCGAGCAGCGAGGAGCGCACCGTCTACGACGGGGTCGGCGAGGGCGGCGACCGCACCCTGGTGATCGACCGGCTCTGCGAGGACGCGGTCTTCGCCGAGCTGGAGGCGCTGGCCGCACAGGGGGCCTCCTTCGTCGCCGTCTCCGAGGAGCGCGGCGAGGTCCGTTTCGGGTCGGGCGGCGAGGCGCGGGTCGTGATCGACCCGATCGACGGTTCGCTGAACGCCCGCCGCACGATCCCGGCCCACAGCCTCAGCGTCGCCGTCGCCTCTGGCGACGCGATGTCCGACGTCGAGTTCGGCTTCGTCCACGACTTCGGCGCCGGCGAGGAGTTCTCCGCCCGCCGCGGCGCCGGGGCGAGGCTGGGCGGAGGCGAGGTCCGGGTGGCGGCGGAAACGGGCAGGTTGGAGGTGGTGGGGCTGGAGTCGGCCTCGCCCAAATGGGCGCAATCCGCGCTGGCGGAGCTCGCCGACAAGGCCTACAGGCTGCGGGTGGTCGGCTCGATCGCGATCACCGCCGCCTACGTCGGCGCCGGCCGCTTCGACGCGATGCTGAGCCTGCGCGACTGTCGCTCGGTCGACGCCGCCGCGGCGCAGCTGATCGTGCGCGAGGCCGGTGGCGCCGTCGCCTTCGGCGGCCTCGACCTGGCCGAGGCGCCGCTGGACCTCGAGGTGCGCTACCCGATCGCCGCCGCCCGCAGCGAGGCCGCGCTGGCCACGGTGCGCGCCGCCCAGTGCGCCTGAGGCGATTCGCGGGCCGCCCCTGTAACCCCTCGGCGGGAGCAGTTTAAGAACGTGTGTTCGTAAAGAACATATGTTCGATAGACTCGGGTACGGCCGAGGCAGCCAAACGAGATGAAGGGGTGTTGCAGCTCATGGCAACGGAGAGCAGCAAGAACAGCAGCAAGGCGAAAGCGCAGGCGAAACCGGCGGCGAAAGCCAAGCCGGCGGCGGCCAAGGCCGCGGCCGTCGAGAAGAGTCAGGTGCAGGTCGTCGCCGAGGCCGCGGTCGACCTCCCGGTCGGCGTCGTCCTCAGCGTCAGCGACCGCGTTTCCGACCTGGTCGAGCCGTGGACCGGCCGCAACAGCGCCGAGAAACAGATCAAGGCTTACCGCACGCAGCTGCGGAAATCGATGAAGCGGACCGAGCGCCGCGGCTCCGGCGCACGTCGCCGGGCGACCAGCGAGGCTCGCAAGACCCGCAACCGGTTCGAGCGCGAAGCCCGCAAGCGCCAGCACTCGGTCGAGAGCACGCTGAAGCGCAACCGCAACGAGGTCGAGCAGCGCGTCCGCCGGGCGATCGACGAGCAGTCCTCTCGCGCTCAGGGCCTGGTCGACACGGTGACGGATCAGTTCGCCGCACTGCGCTGAGCGCACTCGGAACGCGGCGCGGATGCGTCACCTCAAAGAGCCCCGCATGGTCCAACCACGCGGGGCTCTTTTAGTCGTCGTCCGGCTCGGTTCCGAGCAGCCTCGGCAGCGTCAGCTGCCGGTGACGAAGACCGGGCGGGAGGCGCCCGCTTCATAGGGCCAGCCTTCCGCGGCGGGGGCGTAGGCGCGGAACTGGAAGCGGACGCCGCGACTGTCGTCGTCGGCGAAGGCGTAGGCGTAGCGGAAGCGCCCGTGGGCGTCGGTCTGCACGGTGCGGAACTCGCTCCACCCGGCCCCGGGCAGCCGGAACTGCAGCTGGACCGGGCGACCCGTCGCCGGGAGCCTCGCGTCGCGGCCGCCCACCCGGCCGCTGAACACGACCGGGGAGCCGCCGATCTGCGCCCGCGTCGAGGAGGCGCGCAGGCGCACCGAGGCCAGCACGCCGAGGCGGATCGGCCGAGCCGAGGTGCGGCAGAGCACCCGGTTGCCGGCGAAGACGGCGGCGACGCGGCGGCTGGGGCCGGGAGCGAGCCGGGTCGTGAAGCTGCCGTCGCCGCGGGTCTCGACCACGGTCGTCCGCGGCCCCTGCGAGGAGCCGGCGTCGAAGCTCTCGACCAGCGCGACCGGCTGCCCGGTCAGCGGCGATCCCGTCGCCGTGGTCAGCCGGCCGCCGACGACGATGCCGTGGCCGTAGGAGGCCGAGCGCGCCGCCGGGCGGCCGTCGAAGCTCCTGGTCACGTGACGCCGGCAGCGGCGACCGCCGGCCACCCGCCTGCAGCGCTGCCAGACGAGGCGACGCCCGCCGAAGCCGAAATGCAGCCTCGCCGCCGTCTTCAGCGGGTTCGACAGCACCATTCTGGCGCCGTCCGCGCGGCGGTTGGTGGAGGTGGAGTTGCCGGCCCGGTCGTAGCCGGTGGCGCGGAATTCGTAGCTTCCCGCCGGGAAGGCGTCGGAGTCCCATGCCGCTGTCAGCGTGCCGGCCGCCGCGGTGGTGGGCAGCGCCGTGAACCGCTGGTTGGAGTCGGCGGGGCGGACGGCGATCGAGCCGCGCAGGGCGGGACCTGAGAGCCCGTCGGCGACGGTGGCGAGGATCCGCTCCGGTTCGGCCGGGTCCTGCTCGCGGGCGAAGGCGACCGCTGGCGGCGCTTCGTCGATCCGGACCACGGCGGCGCCCTCGTCGCTGACGTTGCCGGCGGCGTCGCGGGCGTGGAAGGAGACTCGGTGGACGCCGTCGCCGCTCACCGTTGCGGCCGACCTGGGTCCCGGGGAGGCCGCCGCCGCGCGACCGTCGACGACGATCGCCGTGATCGGGCCGTTCGGCCCGGCGGCCGCCATGCCCGAGAGCCCGTCGGCGGCCGATGCGGTGAGCCTTACCGGGGTGTTCGACCACCCCGCCGGGGCGCCGCCCAGCGCCACGTCGGGCCGGGTCAGGTCGACGTGCAGGAGGGCGGTTGCGGTGCTGCCCGACCGCATCCCGGAGCCGGAGACCGCGACCACGCGGGCGACGTCGACCCCCTCGGGCAGCGCTCCCAGGTGGATCGCCTCGGCGCCGGCCGCGGCGCCCGCGTCGAGCTCGGCCGCGGCGCAGCGCTCCTCGCCGGCGCACGGGGCGCTGTCGCCGCCGCGGTCGACGGAGACGGCGTAGCCGGCGATACCGGAGGGCGGCTCGGGACCGGCCGGGCGCGCGACCAGCAGGACCGGGTCGGCGCCCCGGCCGATCCAGGGCGGCGCCTGCAGCCGCGGTGGGCCGGGCCGGGTGGGGTCGAAGAGCAGTTGGGCGCTGGCGTGCGGCCCCTCCGTGCCTTCCGCCTCGAGCCAGAGCTCGACTGCGTAGCGGCCCGGCGCGGGCGGCAGGTCGAGGTGTGCGATGCGGTCTCCTTCCCACGGGATCTGCGTCCGCGGCACCACCACGACGCCGTTGCCGGCACGCACGACGTAGTCGATCGCAGCGGGATACGGGGGCCCGTTCGAGGTCACGGCACGGCTCCAGCTGACGGAGAAGCGCGCTTCGGGGTGCCAGGCGCCTTCACCTCCCACCACCCGGACATCGAGCGGCTCGAGCGGGACGGCCGTCGCCGCGGGCGCACCCGGGGCACCCAGCAGGCCGGTGGCGACGGCGGCGAGAAGCGGGGCGAGGAGACGGAGGCGCCCGCTCATGGCCCGAACTCCCCCGCGGCGCTGCCGGCGCCGGTGCTGCCGGCCGGCGTCGGCGCGGGCGCGGCGGGCGGAGGCGGCGCGTATTCGACGGCTCCGCCGGATGCGCCGACCGGGGCGGCTGCTTCCGGCTCGGGCGTCGGTTCTTCGGCTTGCGGGTCGGGGGGTTCCGGGGGGGGCGGCGTCGCCGGCGCCGCTTCGTAGTCGACTTCGGACGTTCCGGTCGGTTCCGCTTCGGCGGTCGAGTCCGCCTGGCGCTCCAGCTGCGGGATGCCGGCCCGGTCGGGGCCGAGGTCGAGTGGCGCCGGGACGACGCCGGTGGCGACGCAGGCCGCGGCGCCACCGACCGTCCCCGCGCAGACCGCCAGCACCTTCGCCAGCGCCGCCATTCCGACCCCGCGGGTGCCACCCGTCGACGCCACCTGCGAGAGCGCGGAGTCGCCCGCGCCCGAGCCGCTCAGGCGGGCCGCCAGCCCGAGCACGGCGTCGTGGGCGCGCTCGAGCAGGGAGCGGCCGAGCGGCAGCGCCGGCGTCAGCGCCGCCGCCGCGGCCGGGGCGGCGCGGTAGGCCCGCAGCGTGGCCCGGCACTGGGCGCAGGCGCGCAGGTGCTCGCGCACCCGGACCGCGTCCTCGGCACCGGCCTCGCCGTCGCAGAAGGCGGAGAGCAGCGGCCCCATCTCGGCGCAGCGGCGGCCATCCTCGCTGCGGGCGACGATGCTGCGGAACCGCTCCCGTCCCTCGGCCAGGCAGCGGTTGATTTTGGTCTGGCTGTAGCCGGTGATCTCGCCGATCTCGACGTAGGAGTAGCCCTCGGCGAGGAGTCCGAGGGCGCGCAGCTCCTGCGGCTTCAGGGCCTGCAGCGCCTCGCGGCTGCGGGCGACGGCCTCGCGCCGCTCGGCCCTCTCCGGCGGGCCGTCGGTGCCGGCGGGAAGCCTCGCCACCCAGTCCTCGGCGCCGGGCTCCGGGGTTGCCGCGGCGGGGCCCGCGAGGATGCGCTCGCGCTCGCGGCGCACCGCGAGCGCCTCGTGCCTGACCACGGTCTGGGTCCAGCGGATCAGTTCGCGCGGGTCGGTGGTGGGCGCCTTGGTGAGGAGGATCTCGAGGCCCCGCTGCAGGGCGTCGTCGGCGTCGTCGGCGCAGATCGAGTAGCGGCGGGCGGTGCGGCGCAGGGCCGACTCGTGCCGCGCGTAGGTCTCGACCGCCGCCCGCTTGCGGGCCGCGTCGGTCACCGGCGTCGCGACGGCGCGCGCCCTCTGGCCCCCCGCTGAAGTCACTGCTCGATTCCCCCTGCTCGTTTCGACTTCCCAAACCAAACATCACAGGGAAGTGACGGCAGTCGCGCAGATCTCCCCCCTTCTGGACGTTTCTCCGGCATGCATATGCGCAAATTGCATAGAAACCGGGGTCCCACGCCGGCCGAGCCGGACCCCGATAGCATCCGGTCGATGACGACCTGCGTAGTCACCGGCGGCGCCGGCTTCCTCGGCTCTCACCTCTGCGAGCACCTGCTCGGGAAGGGGCACCGGGTGGTCTGCCTCGACAACCTCGAGACCGGCTCGCTGGAGAACATCGCCCAGATCCGCGACGAGGCGTTCGAGTTCCGCAACGTCGACATCACCGACCACGTCGAGATCGCCGAGGAGGTCGACTTCGTCTACCACCTCGCCTCGCCGGCGAGTCCGATCGATTACCTGCGGCTGCCGCTGCACACGCTCAAGGTCGGCTCCTACGGGACCCACCACATGCTCGGCGTCGCCAAGTTCAAGCGGGCCCGCTTCCTGATCGCCTCGACCAGCGAGGTCTACGGCGACCCCCAGGTCCACCCCCAGCGCGAGGACTACTGGGGCCACGTCAACCCGATCGGGCCGCGCGGCGTCTACGACGAGGCGAAGCGCTACGCCGAGGCGCTGACGATGGCCTACCACCGCCAGCAGGGCGTCGACACGGCGATCGTCCGCATCTTCAACACCTACGGCCCGCGGATGCGCCCGCACGACGGCCGCGCGATCCCGACCTTCCTGCGCCAGGCGCTCCAGGACCGGCCGCTGACCGTGTTCGGCGACGGCAGCCAGACGCGCAGCTTCTGCTACGTCGACGACCTGATCCGCGGCATCGTCGCCCTGGCCGAGTCCGATGTGCACACCCCGGTCAACGTCGGCAACCCGAGCGAGTTCACGCTGCTGGAACTGGCCAAGGCCGTGATCGAGGTGACCGGGTCGCGCTCGGAGATCGTCTTCGAGGCGCTGCCGGTCGACGATCCCCAGCAGCGCCGCCCCGACATCGGTCGCGCCCGCGACCTGCTGGGCTGGGGGCCGACGGTCGAGCTGGTCGAGGGCCTGCGCCGGACGATCGAGCGGACCGGCGTCGAGCGCCTGGTCGGCAGCTCCGACTGAGCCACCGCCGCCCGCGGCCGAATCGCCGAAAAAAAGGGGCGGCCCGAAGGCCGCCCCCGTTCCCTGGATGCAGGGAGCTGCTGACTACTGGGCCTGCGCGGTGAACGAGAAGGAACCCAGCGCTTCGCCGGTGGCGATGTGTTTGCCGGCGACGGCCGCTTCGGCGTACGTCTTGGCTCCCGCTTCGATTGCGGCTTTGAATGGCGCTTCTGCCGGTTCGGTGCAATTGCCCGGGAGTTTTGCGCATTCAGTGGCGATCGCGGTCGCTTCAACGGCACCCTGGTAGACCTTGACGAAGCCGTCGAGGACTTCGGCCGAGACCGGCTGCAGGGTCGCCGTCGCGTTCTGGACGGTGATCGTGCGGGTGGTCGGGTCGGACGCGATGGTGGCACCGGTCAGGACCAGGTCGCCGATCGAGCTGCGCCCGAGATTGCCGAGGTTGAGCGAGCTGCTGGCGGTGGATTCGGCGACGACGTTGACCGTCACGGTTTTCGCCGAGAAGTCCAGCCAGAATTCGCCGAGCGTGATTTTGGTGACCACGGTCGGGGACAGCGTCTGGTTCAGCACCAGGCCGCCGCTGGAGAGGACCTGGCCGGCGCTCGCGTTCGGGGCGAGGGTGCCGCCGCCGATCGGCGAGGTGAACACGTTCGCCGCCGCGGTCGTCGGGGCGATCACTTCGACATTGGTTTTGACGTCCGCCAGCTTGCCGAGCAGCGTCGGGTCGCCGGTGTAGGCCATGTTGTTGGCCGGCAGCAGCGTCACCGTGCTCGGCTGGTCCGTGGCGATCGCCTTGGCGATCAGCTTGTTGCCGATGAACGGCTTCGGCTTGCCCTTGGCGAAGCCCAGCTTCTTGTTGAGCTGGTTGGCGGCCGCCTTTTCCAGCTTCAGCCGCTTGAGGATTACCTTGCTCCCGAAGCCTTCGCGGAAGTACCTCAGGCCGACCAGCTTCGCGAACTTCACCTTCTTGCCGCCGATCTTGGCGGTGAGGAGGCTCCGGCCGGTGTTGAGCACGAGGCCCTTGACGACGACCTTCCTCTTGCCGGCCTTGAACTTGAGGCCGCCACCGAGGTTGAGGCTGCCGAGGCCGTTGGTCGGGTCCATTTCGCCGCTGTTGACCCTGAACGTCAGCTGCTTGCCCTTGAGCTTGCCCGGCGAGACCTTCTGAATCTTGATGGCCGGTCCGAACGTCTTCAGATACTTGACCCAACCGTTGTTGAGCGTCACCTTGGCGGTGCCGGATTCAACGGGGTCGGGAGTGGCGGAGGCGAGGGGCGCGAACGCCAGCAGCGCGAACAGCGCGGCCACCAGAATTCCGGCGGTCAGCTTCGTCCCCCTAGCCACGCGTGGCTGGGTTGCTTCAGTCATAGATTCCTCCGTAGTTTTGCCGCCCCCTGCTGTCCCTTTGGGCGACTTGCGGCAAGTCGATTGCGCCAAGGTTATTCTTGGGTCGGTTCTAAGACAACCCGTGCCGCCGACGAAGGTTCCGGTGGGTGGGGTCCTGCAGGGCACCCAGGTGGCTCCACGCACGGGATCGCCGGCCCTCAATATCCTCCCTGGCGATGGCTGCCACCGACAGCTCCGCCGAGGAGTCGCACCGCACTATCGCCCCGGTCGTCGGCCCCGAGGACGAGCGCGTCTTCACCGACTCCGGGATCGAGATCGACGCCCTCTACACCGAGGACGACGTTGCGCCCGGTCTCGAGGAGCGCCTCGGCCGTCCCGGCGCGCCGCCCTTCACCCGCGGCATCCACGAGGGGATGTACCGCGACCGCCTCTGGACGATGCGCCAGTACGCCGGCTTCGCCTCCCCCGAGGACACCAACGAGCGCTACCGCTACCTGATCGAGCACGGCTCGACCGGGCTCTCGATGGCCTTCGACCTGCCCACCCAGCTCGGCCGCGACTCCGACGATCCGCTCTGCAACGGCGAGGTCGGCCGCACCGGGGTCCCGATCGACACGATCGAGGACATGCGGATCTGCTTCGAGCAGATCCCGCTCGACGGCGTCTCCACCTCGATGACGATCAACGCGCCGGCGGCGATCCTGCTGCTGCTCTACGAGCTGGTCGGCGAGGAGCAGGGCGTCCCCTCCGAGAAGCTGCGCGGCACCGTCCAGAACGACGTGCTGAAGGAGTACATGGCGCGCGGCAACTACATCTACCCGCCCGAGCCGACGATGCGGCTGACCACCGACATCTTCGAGTACTGCCGCGAGAACGTGCCGAAATGGAACACGATCTCGATCTCCGGCTACCACATCCGCGAGAAGGGCTGCTCGGCGGTGCAGGAGGTCGCCTTCACGCTCTCGAACGCGATCGCCTACGTCGAGGCGGCGCTGGAGCGGGGGCTGAAGATCGACGAGTTCGCGCCACGGCTGGCCTTCTTCTTCAACTGCCACAACAACGTCTTCCAGGAGGTCGCCAAGTTCCGCGCCGTGCGGCGGATGTGGGCGAAGATCGTCGGCGAGCGCTTCGGGGCCGAGAACCCGAAATCGCAGCAGATCCGCTTCCACACCCAGACCGGTGGGGTGACGCTGCAGGCCCAGCAGCCCGAGGTGAACATCATCCGGGTCGCCCTGCAGGGCTTCGCCGCGGTGGCGGGCGGCACCCAGTCGCTGCACACCAACGGCTTCGACGAGGCGCTGGCGCTGCCGACCGAGCGCTCGGCCCGGATCGCCCTGCGCACCCAGCAGGTGCTGGCGTATGAGTCCGGCGTCGCCGACACCGTCGACCCGTTCGCCGGCTCCTACTTCGTCGAGTCGCTGACCGACGAGATCGAGGCCCGCTCCTGGGAGCTGATGGACAAGGTCGCCGAGCTCGGCGGCTCGGTCGAGGCGCTGGAGTTCATGCAGCGCGAGATCGAGGAGTCGGCGCTCAGCTACCACGAGCGCTACAAGGACGGCCAGGACATCGTCGTCGGCGTCAACAAGTTCGTCACCGACCAGGTCGACGACGTCGACATCCTCAAGGTCGACCCGGAGTCCGAGCAGCGCCAGCTGGCCCGGCTCAAGGCCTTCAAGGAGGCCCGCGACCAGGCTGCGGTCGCGGTCAAGCTGGAGACGCTGAAGGACGTCGCCCGCGGCGAGGGCAACCTCCTGCACCCGATCCGCGCCGCGCTCGCCGCCGACGCCTCGATCGGCGAGGTCTGCGGCGCCATGCGCGACGTCTTCGGCGAATACAAGGGCGGCGCCTTCTTCTAGGGCAGCGCAGCCGACTTTCTTCACAGCCAACTACGTTCAAAGTCGGATGCGGCGCTCAAGCATGGCGATCGTCTTGGAGAGCGACGCCTGTACCCGTCGCGGTTCGTAGCGGACCTCAAAGTGAGTGAAGCGGAGTGGGGTCATTCCGGCCATCACGTGTGCGCGGTCGCGGCGGGCGTCGCGCGTCTGGGCGGAGGGCGTGCGGTGGTAGCGGAGGCCGTCGGTCTCGACGACGAGCCCGAGACCGGGCCAGAAGAAGTCGACCTCAAAGCCGTTGACACGCATCTTGCTGAGCGGCATCGTCAGCTTGGCGCGGACGACGATGCGGCGGAAGTAGACCTCCAAGTCCGAGTCGGAGAGGCGGAAGCCGAGCCGGTCGAGCAGCAGGCGAAGGGGACGCACGCCGGGCTCTCCCGCGAACCGGTCCAGCTTCTCCCGCAGGCTGTCGGGATCGATCAGGTCGCGCTTGTCGGCGTCGTTCACGGCTCTCTCGAGTTCGAGTTCGCTGATTTCGGTAGCCCGGTCGACCAGAGTGCGCGCAGGCGAGGTGACGGGGATGCCTTCGTAGGTGACGATGTCTTCGCTCGACATCGATGCGCGCCCCCGGAGGCGCAGCCCCGGCTGTCGAAGTTCGCAATGCCGGGGCACGCTGACGTCGATCTGCGCGGGCCGCTCAGCACCGATACCCCAGAGGGCCGCGGCGCTCCCATGGCTCAGCGCGGCGTCTTCGCCACCGGCGAGGACCGCAGCCATCCAGCGACGCCGCCGATCCAGGGCGGGCCAACCGACGGCGTAGATGCCGCGGAAGACGGGGAAGAGCCGACCGCGAGTGAGCCGGTGCGCGATCGACCCACGGTCGTAACCGATGGCGAGGAGCTGCTTGCGGGTGACGATCCCGTGTTGACGTGCCGCCAGCTCCCAGGCCCACCTGCTTCGGGCGGCTCGCTCGCTTCTTGACGCAGCCGGTCTTTGCCCCACCACGCTATGTCAAGGGTCGGCTGCGGGTGAACTCTCCCCTCCTGAACGGTCCTTCCCAGTCTGAGCGGCGGGAAGGAACCCGCGTCTCGCGGTGGAACCGGCTCGCATGATCCAGGTATCGCGGACCCTGATGAAGTCCGAGCCGGAGCTGGCGGAGCTGGTCGCCACCGTCGAGGGCGTCGAGGTGACGATGGCCGAGAAGGGCTTCGGGACCCGGGTCGCGATTCGCGCCGAAGAGGGCGCCGGCCTCGACGAGGCCGATCTCGAGGCCCTCCTCGACCGCCTCGCGCAACCGCAGCGGCGCCCCTTCAGCTGAGCCGGCGCGGCGCCGATGAGCTTGCCATCCATCCCGAGCGGTCGGCCCTGGGCCGGTCCAGAAAGCGAGTCCAGAGAGTGAACAAGTTGAAGCGCCACCTGACCGTGGCCAACGTCCTGTCGTGTACGGCCCTGTTCGTAGCCCTCGGCGGCAGCGCCTACGCGGCGACCAAGCTCAGCGCCAACCAGGTCAAGTCCTACAACATCGCCAAGCAGGCCGTGACCAACCCGAAAATCAAGACCCAGGCCGTCACCTCGGGGAAGATCAAGAACCTCGGCGTCTTCGCATCCGACCTCGGCACCAACTCGGTGATCAACTCGAAGATCGCCAGCAAGGCCGTGACCAACGCCAAGCTCGGCAACGAAGCGGTCGGCAGCACCAAGCTGGCGAAGAAGGCCGTGACCGAAAGCCGCATTGCCGCCGAAGCGGTTACCACCGGCAAGATTCGCAACGAAGCGGTCAGCTCGGCGAAGATCTCGTCGACCACCTGGCGCCAGATCCTCAAGAACACGACCTACGTGACCGTGACGAGCGGTGGCCAGGAAAGCGGCGAAAAAGCCATGATTGCCTACTGTCCGAGCGGCAAGGAAGCGATCGGCGGCGGAGTTCGCGTGACCGGTGCCAACAAAGACGTCGTGCCGACGGAATCGGCCCCGGAATTCAACGCCTCTGGCGCCCGGATCGGCTGGAGCGCCACGGCCCGGGACCTCGAACAAGTGGGCGGTACCTGGACGCTCCTCGCCTACGCGGTCTGCGTCGAACTCTAGGGCGCACCCGCATCGAGGCCGTTGGGAGGGCCCGCCCAGGCGGGCCCTCCGCCTTTGAGGCACGCTCGGCGGTCGCGAAATAGACTCTCGCGCCGATGCGAGAGAAGAACCCGATCACCCATGAGGAGAAGCTCGCCTACCTGCGCGAGCTGCGCGCCGAGGCGATCCACTCCGAGGAGGCGCTCGAGAAGCAGCACGCGCGCGGAAAGCTGACCGCCCGCGAGCGGATCGAGAAGCTGCTCGACCCCGGTTCCTTCGAGGAGCTCGACACCTTCGTCCGCCACCGCACCTACGACTTCGAGATGCAGAAGAAGCGGCCCTGGGGCGACGCGGTCGTCACCGGCCACGGCACGATCGACGGCCGCACCGTCTTCGTCTTCTCGCAGGACTTCACGGTCTTCGGCGGCAGCCTCGGCGAGGTGATGGCGGAGAAGATGTGCAAGGTGATGGACCTCGCCGCCCAGGTCGGGGCGCCGGTGATCGGCATCAACGACTCCGGCGGCGCCCGGATCCAGGAGGGCGTCGTCTCGCTCGGCGCCTACGGCGACGTCTTCGCGCGCAACGTCAAATGCTCGGGCGTGATCCCGCAGATCAGCCTAATCATGGGGCCCTGCGCCGGTGGCGCCGTCTACTCGCCGGCGATGACCGACTTCATCTTCATGGTCAAAGAGACCTCGCACATGTTCATCACCGGCCCGGAAGTGATCAAGACCGTGACCGGCGAGGAGGTCGAGTTCGAGGCGCTCGGCGGGGCGATGAGCCACAACACGAAGTCGGGCGTCGCCCACTTCGCCTCCGAGGACGAGGAGAGCTGCCTCGAGGACGCCCGCTATCTGCTCGGCTTCCTGCCCTCGAACAACCTCGAGCTGCCGCCCCGCTTCGAGCCCTCCGACGACCCCGACCGCGAAGACGAGTCGCTCGACACGCTCGTCCCCGACGATCCCTCCAAGCCCTACGACATGCGCGAGGTGATCTCCCGGGTCGTCGACGACGAGGAGTTCTTCGAGGTCCACGAGCATTTCGCCAAGAACATCGTCTGCGGCTTCTCCCGGCTCGACGGCTACCCGATCGGCATCGTCGGCAACCAGCCCGCCTTCCTCGCCGGCGTGCTCGACATCGAGGCCTCCGAGAAGGCGGCCCGCTTCGTCCGCACCTGCGACGCCTACAACGTCCCGATCGTCACCTTCACCGACGTCCCCGGCTTCCTGCCCGGGACCGACCAGGAGTGGAACGGGATCATCCGCCACGGCGCCAAGCTGCTCTACGCCTTCACCGAGGCGACGGTGCCGAAGCTCACCGTCGTCACCCGCAAGGCCTATGGCGGCGCCTACGACGTGATGAACTCGAAGCACATGCTGGCCGACTTCAACGTCGCCTGGCCGACCGCGGAGGTGGCGGTGATGGGCCCCGAGGGCGCCGTCAACATCATCTACCGCAAAGACATCGCCACCTCGCCGACCCCCGAGGAGCGCCGCCAGAAACTGATCGACGATTACAAAGCCCACTTCGCCAACCCCTATTCGGCGGCGGAGCGCGGCTACATCGACGACGTGATCGAGCCGAGGGAGACCCGGCCGAAGCTGGTCAAGGCGCTGCGGATGCTGCAGACGAAGCGCGTGCCGCAGCCGAAGCGCAAGCACGGCAACATCCCGCTGTAGGCGCAGAGCGCAGCGGGGTTGCCGCAGATCAGGGGATCGCGGTGACCTCGGCGACCTCGGCGGGGCCGCTGCCCTTGGCCGCCGGGGCGGCGCCCTCCTCGGTGCTGAGCCGGTGGGCGAGGTAGACGGGGATGATCGAGATCACGATCACGATCAGCGCCACCGCGTCGACGACCGGCAGCGCTTTCGGGCGGAAGAGGTTGCTGAAGATCCAGATCGGCAGGGTTTCTTCGCCGGCGCCGATCGTGAACGTGGTGACGATGATCTCGTCGAAGGAGAGGGCGAAGGCGAGCAGGGCGGCCGCACCGAGCGCCGATTTCATGCTCGGGAAGGTGACGTAGCGGAAAGTCTGCCAGGGGTCCGCGCCGAGGTCGGCCGAGGCCTCCTCGAAGGAGCCCGAGGTGCGGCGCAGGCGCGCGACGACGTTGTTGTAGACGACGACGATGCAGAAGGTGGCGTGACCGACGATCACCGTCCAGAGCGCGAGGCTGACGCCGAGCACCTGGGTGAAAGTGTTGCTGAGGGCGACGCCGGTGACGATCCCCGGCAGGGAGATCGGCAGGATGACGAGGAAGGAGACCGTCTCCCGGCCGAAGAAGCGGAAGCGGCCGACGGCCAATGCCGCCAGGCTGCCGAGGACCAGCGCGATCGCGGTGGCGGCGACCCCGACCTCGATCGTGGTGAGGACGGCTTCGCGGACGGAGTCGCTTTCGAATGCCTGAGTGAACCATTGCGTGGTCAGGCTCGGGGGCGGCCACTTGAGGATCCTGCTCGAGTTGAAGGCGTAGATCCCGATCACGATCAGCGGCACGTAGATGAAGGCCATCCCGAGGCCGACGAAGACGCGCAGCAGGGCCTGTGCTCGTCGCGAGAGGCGCATCAGACGTGCTCGAAGGCGCCGAGCTTGCGGGCGACGCCGAGGTAGCCGATCATCACCACGATCGGGACCAGCGCCAGCGCCGCCGCGAACGGCAGGTCGTTGGTGATCGAGGACGCGATCACGGTGCCGATGAACTGGTCGTTGGAGACCAGCCGGACCGAGATGAAGTCGCCGAGGCTGAGCGAGAAGGTGAAGATCGAGCCGGCGACGACGGCGGGGAAGGCAAGCGGCAGGATCACCCGCCGGAAGGTCGTGAAAGGGGGGGCGCCGAGGTCCTCGGAGGCGCTGATCAGCGAGTTGGGGATCCGCTCCAGGCCTGCGTAGATCGGCAGGATCATGTACGGCAGCCAGAGGTAGCTGAGGACGAGCCAGACGGCCGTCATGCCGTAACCGGGGCCGTGCAGGCCCAACGGCTCCAACGCCCAGTTGATGACGCCGTTTTCGGAGAGCATCGTGCGCCAGGAGAGGACCTTGACGAGGTAACTCGACCAGAGCGGCATCAGCACCGCGATGACCAGCAGCGCCTTGCCCCGGCGGCTCGCCACCTTCGCCATGTAGAAGGCGATCGGGAAGGCGATGACCGCGTCGGTCACGGTGACCAGCGCCGCGGTGCGGACCGTGCGCCAGATGACTTCGCCGTAGACGCCTTCGTTGACTATCGATTCGAAGTTCCCGAGGCTCCAGCCCTTGATCACTTCGCCGCTGAGCGGGTCGACCGTCCAGAAGGCGGTGATCAGGAGGACCGCGAGCGATCCGAGGTAGAGGACGACGAGCCAGGCCGAGGGCGCGGCGAGGAGCGACCCCACCTGCAGGCGGGGCCGCCCGTGGAAGAGGCCGGCGAGCCTCCTGCCCGCCGACCTCTTCACCGCGACCGCTTCACTCGTCATCGAATCCGACTGCCGGGCCTAGCCCTTGATTTCGGTCCAGGCTTTGACCCACCGGTTGTAGTCCATGCAGTCGTTTTCGCCGTTGCCGCATTCCGCCAGCGGCGTCTCCCAGTAGTAGACGCGCTTCCAGAAGGCGGGTTCTTCGGCGTGGTATTCGGTGCAGAAATTCGGGTTTTCCGTTTCTTCGCAGGCGAGTTCCTGCGCCGGGGCCTCGCCGAACCATTCGGCGACTTCGGCGTTGACTTTCGGTTCGATGATCCAGTTCATCCACTCGTACATGCAGTTGGGATGCCTGGCTTCGGAGCTGATCATCCAGGTGTCCGACCACCCGGTTGCGCCCTCTTCCGGCAGGAAGCCCTGGCTCGCCGGGCTGGCCGCGACCGGCACCCCTTCGCCCTTCAGCGCGAAGTACTGGTACTGCCAGGTGGTCCCGACTTCGGCGTCGCTGGCGCCGAAGGCCTGGATCTGTTTGGCCGCTTCGCCCCAGTATTCGCCGACCAGCGGCTGCTGTTCCTTCATCAGGCTGACCGCGGCTTCGAACTGTTCTTCGTTCAGCTCGTAGGGGTCTTCGATCCCCAGCGACGGTTCATGGGTCTTCAGGTAGACGGCGCCTTCGGCGATCGACATCGGGTCGTCGTACTGGCTGATCTTGCCCTTGTACTTGGCCGCCACCTTCGGGTCGAGCGTCACCGCCCAGGAGGTCGGCGCCGGCTTGACCGAGTTCGAGTTCCACATCAGCAGGTTGGCACCGCGTCCGTGGGGAATCCCGTAGGGGACGCCTTCGAAGGTGTTGTACGGCTGGTCCTTGAGGTCGGCGAAGACCGTCTTGTAGTTGGGGACCAGTTCGGTGTTGACGGGCGCGACGAGGTGCGCGGCCCAGAGCCGGGCACTGGCGTTGCCGGAGGCGGAGACGCCGTCGTACTGGCCCGATTTCATCAGCTGGACCATTTCGTCGGAGGTCCCGGCTTCCTTGTTGTTGACCTTGCAGCCGGTCTTCTTTTCGAACGGGGTCACCCAGTCCGGGCTTTCGCCTCCCCCTGCTTCGACGTAGCCCGGCCAGGAGACGAGGTTCAGCGCACCCTCGCCCTTGCCCAGTTCCTGCAGTTCTTCGCCACCGCCACCGCCACCGCTGCTACTGCTGCTGCCTCCGCCACACGCGGCCAGGACGAGCATCGACGCGACCAGGCCGGCGACGATCAACCAGGCCGTTCGGGCGGGATGGGCTCCCCTTCCCCTCATGGTGCTACCTCCTCTTTCGTTGGCTTGCCGTGGACGGCGGTCGCGTGCTCCGGCCTCCATCCCACCAGCACTTCCTCTCCCTGCCTGAGCGCGCCCGGGGACGCGCTCCCCACGTTTTGCCTGACCAGCTGCAGCTCGCCGCCGGCGTCGAGCGCGACGGTGTAGCGGGTGACCATGCCGGCATAGGAGACGCCGACGATGCGGCCCGGCTCGGTGCGCAGCCCCTCGCGCGGCGCTCCCGGCTCCAGCAGATCGAGCTTCTCCGGCCGGATCGTCAGCCGCTCGCCCTCGCGTTCGATCACGTTGGAGACGCCGACGAAGCCGGCGACGAACTCGGTCTGCGGGTGCTCGTAGAGCTCGCGCGGCGGGCTGACCTGCTCGATCCGCCCCTCGTTGAAGACGGCGATGCGGTCGCTCATCGTCAGCGCCTCGTCCTGGTCGTGGGTGACGTAGACGAAGGTGATGCCGACCTCGCCCTGGATCGCCTTCAGCTCGGTCTGCATCTGCTCGCGCAGCTTCAGGTCGAGAGCGCCGAGCGGCTCGTCGAGCAGCAGCACCCGCGGCCGGTTGACGATCGCCCGCGCCAGCGCCACCCGCTGCCGCTGGCCGCCGGAGAGCTCGCTCGGCTTGCGGTCGCCGTGGCCGGGCAGGCGGACCATCTCCAGCGCCTCGTCGCGGTGCTTCTCGCGCTCGGCCCTGGCCACCTTGGCGATCTTCATCCCGTAGGCGACGTTCTCGCCGACGGTCATGTGTGGGAACAGCGCGTAGTCCTGGAAGACGGTGTTGACGGCGCGTTCGTAGGGCGGCACGCCGCTCACCTCCTCGCCCGCCAGCTCGATCCTGCCCGAGGAGGGCTCCTCGAAGCCGGCGATCATTCGCAGCGTCGTCGTCTTGCCGGAGCCGGAGGGGCCGAGCATGGTGAAGAACTCACCCGGCTGGATCTCCAGGTCGATTCCGGCAACCGCGACCACCTCGCCGTACCTCTTCGTGAGGCCCGCGAGTCGGATGTCAGGAACTGAGTCGGCTACCGCCCGGACGTTATCCGAGCGGGCCGGGAATGCAAGACCAATCCGGCCGGGGCGGATTACCGCTTCCGGCTAGAACCCGGCCGGGTGGCGGGCTACGAAGCCTTCGTTGCCGAGAAGGTCGGCGTGCCAGCGGGGGCCGGTGCCGCTGGCGTCGCCGGCGGTGTCCCAGCGGACGCCGGCGATCACGGCGTAGGCGTGGCCGGCGTTGGCGTAGACGGTGATCCAGCGACCTTCGCCTTCCAGGCCCCACTTCTCCATCGGGCCGGACGGGAGCGGGCTCTGGAGGAAGCGGCCGCCGTGGAGGACGTAGCTGACCGAGCCGGAGCAGTCGTAGCCGCGATCCCACCAGCGGCCGTGGCCGCCGCCCCAGAGGTAGGGCTTGGTGCGGATCTTGTTGGCCGCCGCGATCACGGCCTTGATCCGGCCGGGAGCGCTCTTCGGCGGGATCAGTTCGCCGTTGGGCAGCAGCTTCGCCTTCGCGGTCGGCGTGCAGATGTCGACTGCGGCCGGCGTCAGGCCGCCGGTGGTGCAGCGAGCGGAGGCGCTGGTGGGGACGATGACCGCGATCGCCAGCAAAGCCGCCGCGAGTGCCAACGTCACCTTGAGCTTATGCGTGTTAGACAGCAAACCGATCTCCTTCGTCGGCCTACGGGGTTAGCTGTCGGGCTGGCGCGATAGGAGCCTGCGCCCCCACCTGAGTCGGTGGGTTAGCCCCGAAAACGTGGTTCCCCCGCTCCCGTCGCGCCCTGAGGCGTCTGGGATTCGGCGTTCCGGTTTTTCGGACCGGCGGCAGTCTAGAGCATCGGCCGGCGTTTCTGCTCACAAAACACAAATATTTAGATTTCACCTGCATTCGCGCTCGCATCCCGGAATCCTGTCGGCAGCACGGCTGGTAGCTTGGGCTTTGGGATGGAACTTTCCGGCCGAACCGCTCTCCTCACCGGTGCAACCGGCGGTCTCGGCAGGGCGATCGCGGCGGCGCTGGCCGGGCGCGGGGCGACCCTCCTGCTCAGCGGCCGCAGGGCCGAGGCGCTGCAGGAGCTGGCGGCGACGCTGCCCGGAGACGGCCACCGGGCGCTGCCTGCCGACCTGGCCGAGCCGGGCGAGGCGGAGCGGCTGGCCGCCGATGCGGGCGAGGTCGACGTGCTCGTCGCCAACGCCGGGCTGCCCGGCGCCGGCTGGCTCACCGACTTCAGCCCCGAGGAGGTGGCGCGGGCGCTCCGCGTCAACCTCGAGGCGCCGATGCTGCTGGCGCAGGCACTGTGCCCGGCGATGGCAGAGCGCGGCAGCGGCCACCTCGTGTTCATCTCCTCGCTGGCCGGCAAGGCCGCGAGCCCCAGGACCTCGGTCTACAACGCGACCAAGTTCGGGCTCCGTGGCTTTGCCCTGGCCCTGCGGACCGACCTCGGCCCCAAGGGCGTCGGCGTCTCGCTGGTCTCGCCGGGCTTCATCCGCGACGCCGGCATGTTTGCCGACTCGGGCGCGAAGACCCCGCCGGGTCTGGGGACCGCGACCTCGGCGGAGGTTGCCGCCGCCGTCGTCAAGGCGGTTGAGCAGAACCGGGTCGAGATCGTCGTCGCGCCCCTGGTGGACCGGGTCGCCGCCCACTTCAGCCTCGTCAGCCCCAGCATCGCTGTCCGCGCCCAGAGCGGCGCCGCCGGCCAGAAGGCCTCGGAAGCGATCGCCGCCGGCCACGCGGAGAACTCGAAAGACAAGAGATAGCCCCCACTTGGAAGGAACTCCCCACCCATGAGCAGTGATTCGTTCGGCGCCCGTTCGACCCTCGCGGTGAGCGGGCGCGACTACGAGGTGTTCCGCCTCGACGCCCTGCAGGAGCGCTTCGACGTCGCCCGCCTGCCGTACTCGATCAAGGTGCTGCTGGAGAACGTCCTGCGGCTCGAGGACGGGGTCTCGGTCGGCCCCGCCGATGTCGAGGCGATCGCCGGCTGGGACGCCGCAGCGGCGCCCAGCGTCGAGATCCCCTTCCAGCCGGCGCGGGTGCTGATGCAGGACTTCACCGGCGTCCCCGCCGTGGTCGACCTGGCGGCGATGCGCGACGCGATGGAGGAGATCGGCGGCGACCCCGCGGCGATCAACCCGCTGGTCGACGTCGACCTGGTGATCGACCACTCGGTCCAGGTCGACGCCTTCGGCAACGAGCGCGCCTTCGCCGTCAACGCCGAGCACGACTTCGCGCGCAACCTCGAGCGCTACTCGTTCCTCAAGTGGGGCCAGCAGTCCTTCGACAACTTCCGCGTCGTCCCGCCCGCGACCGGGATCTGCCACCAGGTCAACCTCGAGCACCTGGCCCAGGTCGTCTACAGCCGCGAGAACGGCGGCGTCCTGCAGGCCTACCCCGACACCCTGGTCGGCACCGACTCGCACACGACGATGGTCAACGGCCTCGCCGTGCTCGGCTGGGGCGTCGGCGGGATCGAGGCCGAGGCGGCGATGCTCGGCCAGCCGATCTCGATGCTGCTGCCGCAGGTGGTCGGCTTCAAGCTCGACGGCGTGCTGCCGGAGGGGGCGACCGCGACCGACCTCGTCCTCACCGTGACCGAGATGCTGCGCGAGCGCGGCGTCGTCTCCAAGTTCGTCGAGTTCTTCGGCCCCGGCCTCTCGACCCTGGGGCTGGCCGACCGGGCGACGCTGGGCAACATGTCGCCGGAGTTCGGCTCGACCTGCGCGATCTTCCCGGTCGACGCCGAGACCCTGCGCTACCTCGACCTGACCGGGCGCCCGACCGAGACGATCGAGCTGGTCGACGCCTACACCCGCGAGCAGGGGATGTTCCACGACGAGTCCAGCCCCGACCCGGTCTTCTCCGACCTGCTGCAGCTGGACCTGGGCGCGGTCGTGCCCAGCATCGCCGGGCCGAAGCGGCCGCAGGACCGGGTGCCGCTCTCCGAGGCGAAGGAGGCCTTCCTGGAGGCGATGCGCGAGTTCGACCCCGACGCCGCGGACGAGCTGGGCAATGGGCTCGACGAGGCGATCGAGGAGTCCTTCCCCGCCTCCGACCCGCCCGCCGAGGATCACGACGACGAGCGCGACAAGCCGCGGCCGGCGGTCAGCGGCGCGCCCACCGCGACCGCCCTGGAGCGCCTCAGCCGCGACGCGATCGACGTCACCCTCGCCGACGGCACGAGCTTCCAGCTCGATCACGGCCGCGTCGTGATCGCCGCGATCACCAGCTGCACCAACACCTCCAACCCCAGCGTCATGGTCGGCGCCGGCCTGCTGGCGCGCAACGCCGTCCAGCGCGGCCTCTCCCGCAAGCCGTGGGTGAAGACCTCGCTGGCGCCCGGCTCGACCGTCGTCACCGACTACCTGCAGCGGGCCGGCCTGACCGAGTTCCTCGATGCGCTGCAGTTCAACCTGGTCGGCTACGGCTGCACCACCTGCATCGGCAACTCCGGGCCGCTGGAGCCGGAGATCTCGGCGGCGATCGTCGAGAAGGACCTGGCGGTCTGCGCGGTGCTCTCGGGCAACCGCAACTTCGAGGGCCGGATCAACCAGGACGTGAAGGCGAACTACCTGGCCAGCCCGCCGCTGGTCGTCGCCTACGCGCTGGCGGGGCGGATGGACATCGACCTCGCCACCGAGCCGCTGGGCACGGGCTCCGACGGCGAGCCGGTCTACCTGCGCGACGTCTGGCCCGGTGGCGAGGAGATCAAGCAGGTCGTCGGCGCCTCGGTCGCCTCGGAGATGTTCACCCGCAACTACGCCGGCGTCTTCTCGGGCGACGCGACCTGGAACGAGGTCGAGGTGCCCGAGGGCGACCGCTACGACTGGCCCGACTCCACCTACGTGCGCCAGCCCAGCTTCTTCGAGCGGATGCCGGCCGACCCGCCCGGCGTGCAGCCGATCGCCGGCGCGCGGGCGCTGGCCGTGCTCGGCGACTCGATCACCACCGACCACATCTCCCCGGCCGGGGCGATCAAACGCGACAGCCCGGCGGGCCGCTGGCTGGTCGACCAGGGCGTCGAGCCCGGCGACTTCAACTCCTACGGCTCGCGGCGCGGCAACCACGAGGTGATGATCCGCGGCACCTTCGCCAACATCCGCCTCCGCAACCAGCTGGTCGACCGCGCCGGCGGCTTCACCCGTCACTTCCCCGACGGCGGGGAGACGACGATCTACGAGGCGGCCACGGCCTACGCGGAGGAGGGTGTGCCGCTGGTCGTCCTGGCGGGCAAGGAGTACGGGTCGGGATCCTCGCGCGACTGGGCGGCGAAGGGAACCAAGCTGCTCGGGGTGCGGGCGGTGATCGCCGAGAGCTTCGAGCGCATCCACCGCTCCAACCTGATCGGCATGGGTGTGTTGCCGCTGCAGTTCGCCGAGGGGGAGAGCATCGAGTCACTCGGGCTCACCGGGGCGGAGAGCTTCGACGTCGGCGATCTCGAAGGCGGCAAGGCGAAGACCGTGACCGTTACCGCCAGACGGGACGACGGGAGTACCACTGATTTCACGGCCACGGTGAGGTTGGACACCCCGAACGAGGTGACCTACTTCATAAACGGCGGCATCTTGCAGACGGTGCTGCGCAAACTGAACAAGTAGGTGCAGTGGGGCCGCGGGAGGCAGGGGGGTCCGCGCGACCCTCACTGCACCTGTGCGTCGGTAGCCAGGGAGGGATGCCGACGCGGCCGTTCCGCTGGACGGGACTGCCCAGAAGAACAGTCGTCAGTTAGCTATACAGGCTCAACACCAAAGGGTCAAGCCGCGCCCACCGCTTTTAGGGCCGATCAGGCGCGGTTTGCGGGGGATCTGCCCCCTGGGTGTCGGGGGTGGCGACTCCCCAACCCTTGCGCTCGATCAGCTCGATCCCGATCACACTTCCGACCGGTCCCACCGGAGTAAGGGTCGCGGCGAGCAGGGTGTAAGGCGCCTCGTGGCGGACCGCGGCGATCCAGATCACCACGCAGAGGGCGACGAAGCCGATCCCGTGCGCCCAGCCGAACACCATCGTCTCGTTTTTGAACCCCGGCAGCAGCCAGAACAGGATCAGTGCGGAGAAGATCGCCAGCTCGACCCAGGAGAGCCGCTTCACCCATACGAACAGCGGCCCGGGAACCGGCTTCTCGAAGGGGCGGGCCGCCATCGGAGCGCTCAGGCGCCGGGGGTGAGCGCGGTGAGCACGATCCGCTCCTGCTCGCGCGCGTGGGCGCCGGAGTAGCCCTCGCCGGGGCTGGCGCGGCCGGGACGGCCGATGTAGGAGAGGTCGACCCCGTCGGGCAGCAGGTCCGGGAACCGGCGCGACATCACCTTCCAGGCGCCCATGTTGCGCGGCTCCTCCTGTACCCAGGCGATCTCCTTCAGGTTCGGGTAGGAGGCGATCAGGTTCTGGAGCCTTTCCTTGGCGAAGGGGTAGAGCATCTCGACCCGGGCGATGGCGACGTTCTCGGCCGCCGCGCGCCGCTCGTTGGCGTCCATGTCGAAGTACACCTTGCCGGTGCACAGGACCAGCCGCTCGACCTTCTCGCGCCGGCCCTCGGCGGTGGGGTCGTCGAGGATGAAGTGCAGCTCGCCCTCGGTCAGCTGCTCCAGGGTGGCGGCGGCGCGGTCGAGCCGCAGCAGCCCCTTCGGGGTGAAGACGATCAGCGGCCGTGCCTTGCGGATCAGCGCCTGACGGCGCAGCAGGTGGAAGTACTGGGCGGCGGTGGTGGGGTTGGCGATGCGGATGTTGCCCTCGGCGCCGAGGGCGAGGAAGCGCTCGATGCGGGCGCTGGAGTGCTCGGGCCCCGAGCCCTCGTAACCGTGTGGCAGCAGCATCGTCAGGCGGCTGGTCTGCCCCCACTTGGCCTCGCCGGAGACGATGAAGCTGTCGACGATCACCTGGGCCGAGTTGGCGAAGTCGCCGAACTGCGCCTCCCAGAGGACGAGCGCTTTCGGGTTGGCGGCGGAGTAGCCGTACTCGAAGCCGAGGCAGGCGTTCTCCGAGAGGGGGCTGTTGTAGAGCTCGAACGGCGCGGCGGCATCGTCGAGGTGCTGCATCGGCGTGTACTTCAGGCCGGTGTTCTCGTCATGGAGGACGAGGTGACGGTGGGAGAAGGTGCCGCGCTCGGTGTCCTGCCCGGTGAGGCGGATGTGGACCCCCTCGGTCAGCAGCGAGCCGAAGGCGAGCGCCTCGGCGTGACCGAAGTCGATCCCGCCCTGCTCGAGCGACTCGGTGCGGCGCGAGAGCGGGCGGCGCAGCTTGCGGTGGACGTTGAAGCCCTCCGGCGTACGCAGCAGCTCCTCGTTGAGGGAGCGCAGGCGGTCGGCCGCGACCGCGGTGTCGACCGGCGGGCTGGCGGTGCGGTCGAGCAGTTCGCCGGTGCTGGTGGTGATCCCGGTCACGGTCGGGTCCTCGTAGTCGCCAGCCTCCATCTTCTCCCGCAGCTGGTGGAGCGCGGAGGACATTTCGTCGTGGCGCTTCCCGCCGGCCTCGCTGACTTCGCTCTCGCTCACCGTCCCCTCGTCGACCAGCTTCTTGGCGTAGAGCTCGGAGACCGGCGGATGGGACTTGATCTTCGCCGCCATCGTCGGCTGCGTGTAGGCGGGCTCGTCGGTCTCGTTGTGGCCGAAGCGGCGGTAGCCGATCACGTCGATGACGATGTCGCGACCCCAGCGCTCGCGGTAGGCCATCGCCAGCCGCACCGCCGCGGTACAGGCCTCGACGTCGTCGGCGTTGACGTGGATGATCGGCACGTTGAAGCCCTTCGCCATGTCGGCGGCGTAGGGGGTCGAGCGCGCCTCCTCGGGGTCGGTGGTGAAGCCGACCTGGTTGTTCTGGACGATGTGGATCGTGCCGCCGGTGCGGTAGCCCTTCAGGCCCTGCAGGTTGAGCGTCTCCGCAACCACGCCCTGGGCGGGGAAGGCGGCGTCGCCGTGCAGCAGCACCGGCACCGCCCGTTTCGGCTCGTGGCCGATCTTGGCCCCGTCGAAGTCCGACTGCAGGTAGCGGGCGCCGCCGGTGACGACCGGGTCGACGAACTCGAGGTGGCTCGGGTTCGGGTAGAGGCGGACCGAGATCTTCTCGCCCTCGCTGGTTTCGTAGGTGCCGCGGTGGCCGTAGTGGTACTTCACGTCGCCGGTGCCGCCGTGGGGGATCGCCGCGACCGCCTTCACCGCCTCGATCCGCTTCGAGCCCTCGAACTCGGCCAGGATCGACTCCACCGAGCGGCCCATGTTGTGGGCGAGGACGCTGAGCCGGCCGCGGTGGGCCATCCCGAAGACGACCTCCTCGGCGCCGTCGCGGTGCGCCAGGGTGACCAGCTCGTCGATCATCGGTACGACCACGTCGAGGCCCTCGATCGAGAACATCTTCTGGCCCAGATAGGCCTTCTCGAGGAAGCGCTCGAACTGGAAGACGTCGATCAGGCGCCCCAGCAGGCGCCGCTTCTCCTCGTCGCGGAGCGGCTGGCGGTGGGCGCCGGTCTCGATCATCTCCCGCAGCCAGATCCGCTGCTGGTGGGAGGAGAGGTGCTCGACCTGGTAGCCGATCGTGCCGCAGTAGGTGGTGCGCATCCGCGGCAGCGCTTCCAGCAGCGTTTCGCCGGGGACGCCGACCCGCATGATCGAGGCGGGGATGCGCGCCATCAGCTCCGGGGTCAGGTTGACGTTCTCCGGCTCCAGGGCCGGGTCGCCCTTGGGCTCGGAGCCGAGCGGGTCGAGGTGGGCGGCGAGGTGCCCGTGGGTGCGGTGGGCCTTGAGCACCGAGCTCGCCGCCTGCACCGCCTGCAGCAGCTCCTCGTCGACCTTGCCGGGGGCGGGGGCCGGCGCGGCGGCGCCGAGCGGCGCCGCCGAGGCGGCGGCCGGGTGGGCGGCGGTGACGCCGGCGGCCTCGATCCCGAGGTCGGTGGCGACCGCCTCGTAAAAGCCGTCCTCGCCCTGCAGCAGCTGCTCGACCCGGCGCAGGAAGGCGCCGGACTCGGCCCCCTGGATGACCCGGTGGTCGTAGGTCGAGGTCATCGTCATCACCTTCGAGACGCCGAGCTGCTTCAGCCTTTCCGGCGAGGCGTGGGCCCACTCGGGCGGGTAGGCGATCGAGCCGGTGGCGATGATCGCGCTCTGGCCGGCGAGCAGGCGTGGGACCGAGGCGACGGTGCCGATCCCGCCGGGGTTGGTCAGCGAGATGTTGGTGCCGATGAAGTCGTCGGCGGTCAGCTTGTTCTCGCGGGTCTTGGCGATCAGGTCTTCGTAGTAGGAGTGGAAGGCGGTGAAGTCGAGGCCCTGGGAGCCCTTGATCGCCGGCACCATCAGGCTGTGGGAGCCGTCCTTGCGCTCGACGTCGACGGCGATGCCGAGGTTGACCGGCCCGTTCTCGATCGCGAACGGCTTGCCGTCGCGCTCCTCGTAGGCCCGCACCATCACCGGGAAGTCCTTGGCGGCCTGGACGATCGCCCAGGCGACGAGGTGGGTGAAGGAGACCTTCAGCCCGCGCTCCTTCAGCACCGTGTTGACCGCGCGGCGCTTGGCGTCGAGGGTGTCGACGGCGATCGTGCGGAAGGAGGTGGCCGTCGGCACCGCCCGGCTCTCGTCCATCGCCTTGGCCAGCATCGCCGCCGGCCCGCGCAGCTGCTTCGGCTCGCCGCCGCTCGCCGGCAGGGCGCCGTTGCCGCCGCCCTGTGCCGCCAGCACGTCCTCCTTCGTCACCTTGGCGCCGGGGCCGCTGCCGTTGACCGCGCTCAGGTCGACGCCGGTGGCGGCAGCCACCCGACGCGCGACGGGCGTGGCGCGGACGTCGGCCGCCCCGCCGCCGTTGACGGCCGGCGCGGCGGCGGTGGCGGGCGCGGCGGCGGAGGGAGCCGGAGCGCTTGAGCCGGCGCCGGCTTCCATCTCGGCCAGCGGCGCCCCGACCGGGACCTCGTCGTCGACGGCGACCAGAAGCTTGGTGATGATGCCGTCGGCGGGAGCCGGAACCTCGGCGTCGACCTTGTCGGTCGAGACCTCGATCACGGTGTCGCCCTCGGCGACCGTGTCGCCCTCGGCCACGTGCCACTCCAGCACGATCCCCTCGGTGACCGACTCGCCCATCTCGGGCATGGCGACGACGAGCGTCTCGCCGCCGGCCTCGATGGCGGCCTCGCCGTTGCCGCCGGCCTCGCCCGCGGCCGCGGCGGCGGGCGCCGCGCCGCTGTCGTCGCCCGGCTCCATCTCGGCCAGGGGAGCGCCGACCGGCACCTCGTCGTCCACCGTCGCCAGCAGCTTGGTGATCACGCCGCTGGCCGGCGCCGGCACCTCGGCGTCGACCTTGTCCGTGGAGACCTCGACGACCGTGTCGCCCTCGTTGACGAAGTCGCCCTCTGCCACGTGCCACTCGAGGACGATGCCCTCGGTCACCGACTCGCCCATCTCAGGCATCGTTATCTGCGCGGTGACCGTCTCTGGCATCTCTTCCCGCCAGTCTATGAAACCGGACGTATCGGCACGGTCGAGATACCCTGGTGTGGATGAGCTATTTCGTCACCGGGGCAACTGGGTTCATTGGCCGGAATCTGGTCGAGCGGTTGCTCCAGCGAGAGGGCACGATCTACGCCCTGGTCCGGGCCGGCTCGCGCGGACGGCTGGAGGAGCTGCGGACGGGCTGGGGGGCGGACGGCGCCCGCGTCGTCCCGGTCGCCGGCGATCTCACCCAGCCCGGCCTGGCGGTTGCCGAGGAGGACCTGGTCGCGATGAGGGGGGAGATCGACCACTTCTTCCATCTGGCGGCGATCTACGACATCACCGCCAAGGCCGACGTGCAGGAGCTTGCCAACGTCGAGGGGACGCGGAACGCGATCGAGCTCGCCGGGGCGCTCGACGCCGGCTGCTTCCACCTGGCCAGCTCGATCGCCGTCGCCGGCCTCTACCGCGGCGTCTGGCGCGAGGACATGTTCGACGAGGCCGAGCGGCTCGACAACAACCCGTACTTCCGCACCAAGCACGAATCCGAGCGGCTGGTCCGCGAGGACTGCCCGCGGCCGTGGCGCGTCTACCGGCCGGGGATCGTGGTCGGCGACTCGCGCACCGGGCAGATCGACAAGGTCGACGGCCCGTACTACTTCTTCAAGGCGCTGCAGCGGCTGCGGCGGGTGCTGCCGGCGTGGCTGCCGACGGTCGGCATCGAAGGCGGCGAGATCAACATCGTCCCGGTCGACTACGTCGCCTCTGCGATCGACCACATCGCCCACGAGCCCGGGCTCGACGGGCGCGCCTTCCACCTCACCGATCCCGAGCCGAAGACCGCGGGGCAGGTGATCAACGTCTTCGCCAAGGCGGCCGACGCGCCGCAGGCGGTGGTGCGGCTCGATGCCGACGTGACCGAGCCGGCGACGGGCGCGATCCGCGGCGCCCTGCGCCTCTTCCCGCCGGCCAAGGGCCTGGTCAAGCGGGTGCTGGGAGAGGTCGGGCTGCCGGCTGACGTCCTCACCTACGTCGACTACCCGACCAGCTTCGATTCCAGCGGCGCCCAGGAGGCGCTGGCCGGCTCGGGGATCGAGGTGCCGCCGCTGGAGACCTACGCGGCGCGGGTCTGGGACTACTGGGAGCGCAACCTCGACCCCGACCTGTTCCGGGACCGCTCGCTGTCGGGGGCGGTGCGGGGCAAGGTGGTGCTGATCACCGGCGCCTCCTCCGGGATCGGCAAGGCGACCGCGGTCAAGGTCGCCGATGCCGGGGCGACGGTGCTGCTGGTCGCCCGCTCGATCGAGAAGCTGGAAGAGACCAAGGCGGAGATTCTCGCCGCCGGCGGCAGCGCCCACATCCACCGCTGCGACCTGTCCGACCCAGAGGACGTGGCGCGGATGGCCGAGGAGGTGCTCGCCTACCACGGCCACGTCGACATCCTCGTCAACAACGCCGGCCGCTCGATCCGCCGCTCGGTGGCGCTCTCCTACGACCGCTTCCACGACTACGAGCGGACGATCCAGCTCAACTACCTGGGCGCCCTGCGGCTGATCCTGGCGCTGCTGCCGACGATGCGGGCCCGCAAGCAGGGGCACATCATCAACATCAGCTCGATCGGGGTCCAGACGAACCCGCCGCGCTTCTCCGCCTACGTCGCCTCGAAGGCGGCGCTCGACGCCTTCAGCCGCGTGATCGCCTCCGAGGTGGTCGACGACAAGGTCCACATCACGACGATCAACATGCCGCTGGTGCGGACGCCGATGATCGCGCCGACCCGGATGTACGACATGTTCCCGGCGATCACTCCCGAGGAGGCCGCGGACATGATCGCCAAGGCGATGGTCAACCAGCCGAAGAAGGTGGCGACCAAACTCGGCAACTTCGGCGAGCTGCTCTACGCGGTGGCGCCGAAGGCGAGCGACTCGATCCTCAACACCGCCTACAAGCTGTTCCCGGACTCGCAGGCGGCGAAAGGGAAATCCTCGGAGGCGCGCGACAGAGCGCCGTCGACCGAGGCGGTCGCCTTCGCCCACCTGATGAAAGGCGTGCACTGGTAGCGCGGGCCGGGATGGGCGGTGCTTGTCGGTGCGGCCGCGGCTGACGCCCCCGTACCGGCGCAGGCTGACCACGCCCCTCGTCGCGAATGGCGCTGCCATTCGCTCCTCGGGTCGCGGCCCCCTGCTTGGTCCGGGTCGCCCCCGCGACCACTCCGCCTACGCGCCGACCACCCCGGCCCGCGGGCGGTGAGAACGCACTTCTGTCCATCAGCGGCTGAGAACGCACTTTGTCCCGGTATGCGGGAAGAAGTGCGTTTTCAGCGGTAGGTTGGGGCGATGGCGACGCGCCGGCTCAAGCATTGGGGTTGGGGGTACGAGGACCAGGCGCCGAGTGGGGCGCAGATGCGGGAGGCGGCGGAAGGGGTCAGGGCGCGGTTCGGGTTCGGCGGCGAGGTCGAGAAGCCGGTGCCGTTGGAGGAGGTGGATCTGCGCGAGGGGCGGCTGAGGCGGCCGGCCGGGTTCGGCGACCTCTTCGCCGACGGGCGCTACGAGCGCGTGTCCCACGCGCTGGGCAAGGCCTACCGGGACGTCGTGCGCGGGTTCCGGGGCGAGTTCGAGAACCCACCCGACCTGGTCGCCTTCCCGCGCGACGAGTCGGAGATCGAGACGGTGCTGAGCTGGGCCGAGGCCGAGGGCGCGGCGGTGGTCCCGTTCGGCGGCGGAACCAGCGTCGTCGGCGGGGTCGAGCCGCGGCTGGGAGAGCGGCCGTCCGTCTCGCTGGACATGCGGCGGCTCGACCGGGTGCTCGAGGTCGACCCGGTCTCGCTGGCGGCGCGGATCCAGGCCGGGGCGACGGGGCCGCGGCTGGAGGAGCAGCTGCGCGAGCACGGCCTCACCCTGCGCCACTTCCCGCAGTCCTTCGAGTACTCGACCCTCGGGGGCTGGATCGCGACCCGCGCCGGCGGGCACTTCGCGACGCTGCTGACCCACGTCGACGACCTGGTCGAGTCGGTGCGGGCGATCACCCCGCGCGGAACCTGGGAGAGCCGGCGGCTGCCCGCCTCCGGCGCCGGGCCCTCGCCGGACCGGCTGCTGCTCGGCTCCGAGGGCATCCTCGGCGTCGTCTCGGAGGCGTGGATGCGGGTGCGCCCGCGGCCTGTGTTCAGGGCGTCCTGCGCGGTCGAGTTCGACAACTTCATGGCGGCGGCCGCAGCGGTGCGCGAGATCGCCCAGTCGGGCCTGCACCCCGCCAACTGTCGCCTGCTCGACGCCGCCGAGGCCGAGCTGACCGGCGCCGGCAGCGGCGCCAACGTCCTCATCGTCGGCTTCGAGTCCGCCCACCACCCGGTCGAGGAGCCACTGCAGCTGGCCGTGGCGAGCGCCCGCGAGCACGGCGGCCGCCCCGGCGAGCCCCGCAGCTCCGGGGGGCCGACGGGCCGGACGCGGGCCCATGCGTCCCGGAATCGGCCCGCCGGCGGGGAGGGCGCGGTGGAGAGCTGGCGCTCGGCGTTCCTGCTGGCGCCCTACCTGCGGGATACCTTCGTCGCCTGCGGGGTGCTCTCGGAGACGTTCGAGACGGCGATCACCTGGGACCGCTTCGAGGACCTCCACGCGACGATGATGAAGACGGCCCGCGTGGCGGCGGCGGAGGTCTCGGGGGCCCCGGCCGAGGGGCCCGGCGCGCCGCTCGTCTCCTGCCGGCTCACCCACGTATACCCGGACGGCGCCGCGCCCTACTTCACCGTCCTGGCGCCGGCCGTGCGCGGCGGCGAGGTCGCGCAGTGGGACGAGGTCAAGGCCGCCGTCTCGGAGGCGCTGCTCGACGCCGGCGGCACGATCACCCACCACCACGCCGTCGGCCGCGACCACCGCCCCTGGTACGACCGCCAGCGCCCGGCCCCCTTCGCCGCCGCCCTGCGCGCCGCCAAGGCCGAGTTGGACCCTGCGGCGGTCCTCAACCCAGGCGTCCTCCTCGACTGAGGCCGACGGGCCGATTTCCCACGGCCATGCCTGGGTCTTCGGCCCGTGGCCGGGCTTACACAGCGCTTACACGGGGCTGACGGGGATCGAACCGGGCGGGCGCAGCATGGGGGCAAGTTCACTGCTACCAGGAGGTTCTGCGATGTTCAAATCAGTTGGCAAACGGGTGCGGGCGGTCGCCATGCTCGGCGTCGTCGCGGCGCTGGCGCTGGCCGGTGTCGCCGCTGCCCAGGGGGGTTCCTCGGGCGGCAAGTCCGGCAAGTCCGACCAGGGACACGCCGGTCGGCACCAGGGCCCGCCACCGCTCGGCGCGGGGATGAAAGGCCTCACCTACGCCGAATTTCACGTCCAGAACAAAGAAGGCGAAGCTCAGGTCATCCGCCTCGACGAGGGCAAGATCACCGCGGTCGACAGCAGCTCGATCACGCTGGAAGAGAACGACGGCAGCGAAGTCACGATCGCCCTCGGCGAAGACACCAAAGTGGCCGGCAAGCCGGGTGCCGAAAGCTCGGTCGAAGACCTCAAGGTCGGCCAGCGCGTCGCCGTCTCCGGGCCCAAGGACGGGGCAGCGAAAGTGGTGATGGTGGCGCCGAAGAAAGGTCAGCGCAAGGGCGACTCGCACGGGGAAGGCCGGCCCGGACAGCAGGGCCCGCCCCCCGGCGGTCCCGGCCAGCAGGGCCCTCAGGGCGGCCAGCAGGGCGCCAGCTGAGGCCTGGCGCGCGGGACGGGACGGGAGGGCCCGTCCCGTCCCCGCCGCGGCCGCGGAGCAACTGTCCTGGGCCGCAAGGACACTAGGCGCATGAAGGGAGCCATCCTTGTCGTCGAGGACGAGCAGGCGATCGCCGACCTGGTCCGTGCCTATCTGCGCCGCGACGGCTTCGACGTGGTCTGGGCGCGCAGCGGCGAGCAGGCGCTGGAGGAGCTGACCCGCCACCCGGTGCGGCTGGTCGTCCTCGACATCGGCCTGCCCGGGATCGACGGCTTCGAGGTCTGCCGGCGGCTGCGCAGCCGCACCGGCGTGCCGATCCTCATCCTCAGCGCCCGCGACGACGAGGTCGACCGGGTGGCCGGCCTCGAAGCCGGCGCCGACGACTACGTCACCAAGCCCTTCTCCCCGCGCGAGCTGGTCGCCAGGGTGAAGGCGATCCTGCGCCGCGCCGGGGGGCCCGGGGCGGTCGTCGAGGGCGGGGCGCTGGCGGTCGGCGACGTCGAGCTCGACCGCGCCTCGCGCACGGTCGCCGTCGCCGGCGAGCCGGTCGAGCTGACCTCGCGCGAGTTCGACCTGCTGGCGGCGCTGCTCGCCCACCCCGGCATCGTCCTCAGCCGCGACCGCCTGCTCGAGCTGGCCTGGGAGGGGGAGTTCGCGGGCGGGACCCGCACCGTCGACGTCCACGTCGCCCAGCTGCGGGCGAAGCTGGGCCGGCCCGACTTCGTCGAGACCGTGCGCGGCGCCGGCTACAAGGTCAGCGCCTGATGCGCTCGCTGCGGGCGCGGCTGTTCATCGCCATCCTCGGCACGGTGCTGGTCGCCGTCGGCGCCTCGCTGGCCCTCGGGGTGGTGCTGACGAAGGGGGCCGTGCGCGACACGATCCGCAACGACGTCGAGCGCCAGGCCGACGGCTTCGCGTCGCAGGTCGCGGCACTGCCGTCCGAAGCGGTGCGCCGGCTGCGCGCCCAGGGCTCCAAGCAGGCGACCTCGCGGCGGGGGCAGATCCCGGAAGCCAGGCCGGGGGCGCCGCCATCCGGCGCCGAGCCGCCGCAGGCCGGCCGCCCGCCTCCGGGCGCGATCCGCCCCGGCGCCGCGCTCGCGGGCGCCGGCGGGTTGCCCGGAATGCAGCCGCAGGTGGTGCTGACGCCGGCGGTGGCGGCGAAGCTGCTGCCGGCCTCCGCGGCGGAAGAGCTGAGCAGCACCGGGTCCGCCGACGGCACCGCCGAGATCCGGGGCCGCGAGTCGATCTTCGCCGCCCGCGAGGTCGGCAGCGCGGTCGTCCTCGTCACCCGGCCCGACGTGGTCACCGGCGACGACTTCCGGCGCTACCTCTCGGCGCTGCTGATCGCCAGCGGGGTCGCCGCCCTGCTCGCCGCCGCCGCGGCGGCGCTGTTGGCGCGGCGGATGACGGCGCCGCTGCGGCGGCTCGGCGCCGCAGCGGCCGAGCTGGCCGCCGGCGGGCACCCGGAGCCGGTCCCGCCGGGCGGCTCCGAGGAGGTCGCCGAGCTGGCCACCGCCTTCAACGAGATGTCCGACCAGCTGGCGCTTGCCCGCGAAGCCGAGCGCGCCGTGCTGCTCTCCGTCTCCCATGACCTGCGCACGCCGCTGACCTCGATACGCGGCTACGCCGAGGGGATCGAGGACGGGACCGTGGAGCCGCGCGAGGCGGCCGCGGTGGTAGGTCGCGAGGCGGTGCGGCTGGAGCGGCTGGTCGGCGACCTGCTGGCCCTGGCGCGGCTGCGCCAGGGCGTGCTCGAGGTGGGCCGCGAGCCGGTCGACCTCGCCGTCGTCGCCCGCGAGGCGGAGGAGCGGCTGCGCCCGCGGGCGCGCGAGGCCGGGGTGGAGGTGCGGGTGCAGGGCGGCCCGGCGCCCGCCGTCGCCGACCACGGCCGCGCCCTGCAGGTCGTCTCCAACCTGCTCGACAACGCGATCCGGGTCAGCCCGGAGGGCGGCGTCGTCACCGTCGTCGCGGCGCCCGGCGAGGTCCGCGTCGCCGACCGCGGCCCCGGCATCCGCGAGGCCGACCTGCCCCGCGCCTTCGAGCGCTTCCACCTGCGCGCCCGCGCCGGCAACGGCTCCAGCGAGGGCGCCGGGCTGGGCCTCGCGATCGTCCACGAGCTGACCGAGGCGATGGGCGGCAGCGCCGCGGTCGAGAACCTGCCGGGCGGCGGCGCCCAGTTCACGATCCGCCTGCCGCGGGACGGTTGAGCGACTGCGCTGCCTCACGTGACGACCTCGATGCGCTCGAAGTGGCCCAGGAGGGGCGGCGAGAGGGGGGATGACGTCGGCCAGCGGTACGCTTTCGCGACTCGATCCCCCGGTCGGGCGGGGCCCGTGGTGCCGCCGCCGACCGCTCCGCGATGGAAACGATCACCTCCGAACAACCGACCGTCCCGGCTGAGCGGGTGAAGGCCGAGCCCGAGCCAGAGGAACCCGTCGTGCCGCGGCGCTCGCCGCTGCGGGCGGCGATCAAGACCGGACGGCCGAAGGAGTGGATCAAAAACGTCTTCGTCTTCGCCGGGCTGCTGTTCTCCGGCAAGTTCAACCAGCCTCACGACGTGCTGGAGGCGGTGATCACCTTCGTCGCCTTCTGCATGATCTCCAGCGCCGGCTACTTCGTCAACGACCTGATCGACGTCGAGCTCGACCGCAAGCACCCGAAGAAGCGCTTCCGCCCGCTCGCCGCCGGCGAGCTCTCCGAGGGCATGGCGAAGGCGATCGCCCCCGGGCTTGCCGTGATCGCGATCGGGATCGCCTTCACGGTCAACTGGCAGGTCGGCCTGATGGTGGTCGGCTACGGCGTCGCCCAGATGGCCTACAGCCTCGGCCTCAAGCAGATCGTGATCGTCGACGTGATGACCCTGGCCGGCCTCTTCATCCTCCGCGTCGCCGCCGGCGCCAGCGCCGTCGAAGCCCACGCCTCGGAGTGGCTGATCCTCTGCACCGGAATGCTCGCCGCCTTCCTCGGCTTCACCAAGCGCCGCCAGGAGGCGGTCTCCGAGCTGCACGAAGGGACCTCGACCCGGCCGGTGCTGGAGCACTACTCGCTCCCCTTCCTCGACCAGATGGTCTCCCTGGTCACCACCGGCACCGTGATCAGCTACTCGATCTACACCGTCAACTCGCCCCTGATCGGCAGCCAGATGATGCTGACCATCCCGCCCGTGGTCTACGGGATCTTCCGCTACCTGTACCTGATCTACGACCGCTCCGACGACCGCTCGATGGCGGCGATCGTCGCCGGCGACCGCGGCATCCAGGCGGCCGGCGCCAGCTACGCCGTGATCGCCTTCCTGCTGCTCTACGTCTTCAAGTAGGCGCCGGGCCGGCGAGGCCCTCAGGCCATCCCGACTTCGGGCAGCTCGCCTTCCATCAGGTAGAACCGGGCGCGGCCGAGCTCCTCGCCGTTGACCTGGACGACGGCGGCGTGGGGGCCGGCGGTGGCGAAGGTGGCGGTGGCGCCGATCGACATCACCAGGCGCTGCTCCTGGCCCTGGGGCATGCCGGGCGGGCGGCCGGTCTCGAAGTTGGCGGTCAGGCCGTCGCCGAGCTCGACCCCGTCGGGGTCCTGGATGGTGACGACCAGCTCGTGCGGGTCGTTGGTCTCGTGCCAGGCGACGTCGATGCCGAGGCCGATGTGGAAGGACCAGTCGTGGGGCAGCTCGGGCAGGCGCAGGACGTTCCAGCCGCCGCCGATCAGATAGAGCTTGCCGTTGACGGCCTCGCTGTGGTCGGAGAGGAGGACGAAGCCGAGGTTCACGACTGCTCGGCGTCGGGATACGGGACGACCGGCAGGTCCGGAACGAGCTCGGTCTTGCCGTTGCGGCTGAACTGGACGTCGACGGTCTCGTTCTTGCGGTAGGTGCCCCACAGCCCCAGGTACATCGCCAGCCAGCGGCTGGTCCCCATCTTCTCCTTGACGATCGGTCGCGTGAAGACGATCTCGTCGGCCTCGATCGAGTAGTCCCCGCCCTCGCGCTGTTCGACGCCGTTGACGAAGACGGTGATCGGCGCCTCGGCGCCGGCCGGCAGCTTCACGCGCTCGCCGGCGGCGTAGCTGCCCTTCGGGATCTCGGTCGAATCGCTGCTCATCGTCGCTCTGCCTCCAGAGTCTCTCGCACCAGGTCGAAAGGCGTCTCGTGGCCGCTCGGGTCGAGCTCCTCGCGGCGCACTCCGCCGCGGAAGGGGACGAAGGTCCCGTCGCCGCGGACGTCGATCCCGGCCACCGGCTTGCGCAGCCTTCCCGGCCCCGCCAGCTGCAGCCGGGCGTGCACCTGGTCGGCCGGCTTGTAGGTGCGCAGCAGCTCGGTCGTCTTCGGCGGCGCATCCACCCGGATCGCCATCGCCCGCTCCCTCATCGCCGCCACCGCCTCGTCGAGCTCGTCGAAATCCTCATGTGAGACGTCGGGTCCGGATCGGACGGTCAGCTTCCACCTCGGGCGGGACACGGAAGCGAGCCTAAGCGATGGCCCACCCCCGACGCCCCGATCTCGGCCCTACGCCCCGCGCCGCGGCCGCTTCGGCCGCCTTGCCGGCGGCCCGACGATTTTCTCCGGCCCTTCGCGCTGCTCGAGCGGCACGTAGGTGCGCTCGCGCTCGCCGGTGTAGATCTGCCGCGGCCGGGCGATTTTCTGCTCCGGGTCTTCGTGCATCTCCATCCACTGCGAGACCCAGCCCGCGGTGCGGGGGATGGCGAAGATCACCGTGAACATGTTGGTCGGGATCTCCATCGCCTCGTAGATGATCCCCGAGTAGTAGTCGACGTTCGGGTAGAGCTTGCGCGAGGTGAAGTACTCGTCGTCGAGCGCTCGCTTCTCCAGCTCGCGGGCGATCTCGACCAGCGGGTTGTACTCGGTGGCCTCGAAGACCTCGTCCATGTGCTGCTGGATGATCCGCGCCCGCGGGTCGTAGTTCTTGTAGACCCGGTGGCCGAAGCCCATCAGTTTCTCCTCGCGCTGCTTCACCTTCTCGAGGAAGTCCGGGACGTTCTCCGGCGACTCGATCCGCCGCAGCATCCGCAGTACCGCCTCGTTGGCCCCGCCGTGCAGCGGCCCGTAGAGGGCGGCCACGCCGGCCGCGACCGCCGAGTAGGGGTCGACGTCGGAGGAGCCGACGCCGCGCACGGCGTTGGTCGAACAGTTCTGTTCGTGGTCGGCGTGGAGGATGAAGAGAACGTCCAACGCCTTCGAGAGCGCTTCCTTCGGGACGTGCCGGTCTTCCGTTTTCTTGAACATCATCGAGAGGAAGTTCTCGGCGTAGTTGAGGTCGTTGTCCGGGTAGGCGTAGGGGAAGCCCATGTTGTGGCGGTAGGAGAAGGCGGCGAGGGTCGGCACCTTGGCGAGCAGCCGGACCGCCGCCATGTAGCGCTCTTCGGGGTCCTCGGTCTGCTTGGCGTCCGGGTAGAAGGTCGAGAGCGCGCCGACCCCCGACAGCAGCATCCCCATCGGGTGGGCGTCGTAGCGGAACCCCTCGAAGAGGTGCTTGAGGTCCTCGTGGACGTAGGTGTGGTGGGTGATGTCGAAGACCCAGCGGTCGAGCTGGGGACCGGTCGGCAGCTCGCCGAAGATCAGCAGGTAGGCGACCTCGAGGAAGGTCGAGCGCTCGCAGAGCTGCTCGATCGAGTAGCCGCGATGTTCGAGGATCCCCGCGGAGCCGTCGATGTAGGTGATCGCCGAGCGGCACGAGGCGGTGTTCGTGAACGCCGGGTCGTAGGCCAACGTCCCGAATTCGTCCTCGGAGACTTTGATCTGACGCAGGTCCATCGCCCGCACGGTGCCGTCGGTGATCGGCAGCTCGTAGGTCTTGCCGGTGCGGTTGTCGGTGACTGTCAGCGACTCCGCTTTGCCGGCGCCGGCGGCGTCCTGGGCGGTCGCGTCTGGGGTCTGCTGCTTGGTGGCCACTCGCCCTCCTTCTAAGCTCTTTTCAGGAGCGGCCAGTATCGCAGTTCGATGTGGCCGGGCTGTTGCCGAGATGGGAAGGCGGAGCTACTCGGCGGCGGCGGCGAGACCCTCGAACTGGGTCATCCCGCGCAGCGTCTCGAAGCGCTCGTCGATCTCCGCCCGGGTGAGGCGGGAGACCCGCTCGGTGCCGAACTCCTCGACGTTGAAGGAGGCGAGCACGGTGCCATAGCCCATCGCCCGGCGCAGGGCGGCCTCGTCGAGGTCGCCGTCGGTGCCGTCGAGGTAGCCGAAGAAGCCGCCGGCGAAGCTGTCGCCGGCGCCGGTCGGGTCGCGGACGTCCTCGAGCGGGAAGCCGGGCAGGGCGAAGAAGCTCTCGCGGGTGAAGAGTGCGGCGCCGTACTCGCCCTGCTTGGCGACGACCGCGCGCGGGCCCATCTCCATCACCGCGCGGGCGGCGCGGGCGAGGTTGGACTCGCCGGTGAGCTGGCGGATCTCGGCGTCGTTGACGACCAGGCAGTCGACCTCGGCGATTGCCGAGGTCAGCGAGTCCTTGGCGGTCTCGATCCAGAGGTTCATCGAGTCCAGGCCGCTGAACCCGGCCGCGCACTGCGAGCGGACCCGGCGCTGCAGATCGGGCTGGATGTTGGCGAGGAAGAGGGTGTCGGCGGCGCGCGAGGAGTCCGAGAGCTTCGGCTCGAACTCGGCGAAGACGCCGAGCTGGGTGTCCTCGGTGTGGGCGACGTTGAGGTCGTACTCGTAGCGGCCGCGCCAGAAGAACGACCGCCCGCCCTCGACCCGCTCGATGTCCTCAGTGAGGATCCCGCGCTGTTCCAGCACCTCGAAGTGCTCGGCGCCGAAGTCCTCGCCGACCGGGCCGACGGGGCGCACCTCGGTGAAGAAGCTGGCGGCGAGGGAGAAGTGCACTGCGGCTCCGCCGAGCATGCGCTCGCGCTCCCCGAACGGGGTCTTGACGGCGTCGAAGGCGATCGATCCGACCACGGTCAGCGACATGGGGAGCGCAGACTAACGGCTTGCCTGCGAGACTCACGGCTAACCTGATCGCCTCCCGCCAACTTCGGGCAGGCTCCTCCCCGACCCCTCTGACGAATGACTGCCTTCAAAGACCTGGGCCTCTCGCCCGACATCCAGCAGGCCCTCGACGAGCTCGGCTTCGACGAGCCGACGCCGATCCAGGAGCAGGCCATCCCGGAGCTGCTCTCCGGCCACGACGTGATCGGCCAGGCCCAGACCGGCACCGGCAAGACCGCCGCCTTCGGGCTGCCGCTGCTGCAGTACCTGGACCCCGACAACGAAGAGGTGCAGGCGATCGTGATGACGCCGACGCGGGAGCTCTGCATCCAGGTCACCCAGGCGCTGCGCACCTTCGCCGAGCACCTCGACATCGAGATCGTCGCCGTCTTCGGCGGTGCGCCGATCCGCTCCCAGCAGTCGCAGCTGCGCTCCGGCGCCCACGTCGTCGTCGCCACCGTCGGCCGGATGATGGACCTGATGTCGCGGCGCTCGCTGGTCCTCACCGCCGCCCGCTACGTCGTCCTCGACGAGGCCGACGAGATGCTCGACCTCGGCTTCATCGAAGACGTCGAGAAGATCCTGCGGATGTGCCCGAGCGGGCGCCAGACGGCGCTCTTCTCGGCGACGATGCCGCCGCCGATCCAGAAGCTCGCCGAGGGCTACATGTACGACCCGGTGACGATCAAAATCACTCCGAAGAAGCTGACCGTCGACGCGATCGCCCAGGCCTTCGTCGAGGTCCCGGCCAAGGAGAAGGCTGCGCGCCTGGTCGAGCTGCTGAAGACCGAAGAACCCGAGCAGGCGATCATCTTCACCCGCACCAAGATCGGCGCCTCGAAGCTGGAGAGGACGCTGAAGGACAAAGGGCTCGACGTGAAGGCGCTGCACGGCGACCTCAGCCAGGGCGTCCGCGACGGCGTGATGATCTCCTTCAAGGACCACCGCGTGAGGCTGCTGGTGGCGACCGACATCGCCGCCCGCGGGCTCGATGTCGAGCACGTCACCCACGTCATCAACTACGACGTGCCGAACTCGTCGGAGACCTACGTGCACCGGATCGGCCGCACCGGCCGGGTCGGCCGCACCGGCCGCGCGATCACCTTCGTCACCCCGGACCAGCGCGACGAGATCGGCCGGATCGAGCGCGATGTCAGCACCTCGATCGGCGAGTGGGAGAGCCCGGAGGACCGGCTCGAGCACGCGCCTCGGCCACGGCGCCGGGAGCGCCGCCGCCAGCCCGAGCCGGCTTCGAGCGGCGCCGAGGCCGAGGCGGCAGTGGAGCAGAAGGAGGAGAAGGTCGAAGGCGGCGAAGCGGCGAGCGACGGCAAGGCGCCGGAGACGGTCAAGCTCTTCGTCAACCGCGGCGAGCGCAGCGGCATCGACGAGGAGGACCTGCGCTGGGCGCTGCGCGAGGGCGCCGTGCTCCCCGATGAGGCCGTCCATGACGTCCGCGTCCTGCACCGCTTCTCCTTCGTCGAGGTCGACCCCGACCAGGCCGACCGTGCCGTCGAGTTCCTCGACGGCACCAAGCTCAAGGGCAAAGAGATCCGGCTCGAGATCGCCAAGAGCTGAGCGCGCGGCCGGGGAACCGGCGCCGCGCGAGGCGAGCGCCGGCGGATGCCCGTCGGCTCCGCTGTTCCTTTGCAGGGCCATGCCGGGCTGAGGAACAGCGGAACGGTGGGGTGCCGCTCCGGCTATCGAGTCAGGTCGGTGATTGTGGCGAGGAGGCGGTCGAAGTCGATCGGCTTCGTGACGTAGCCGGCGATCTCGAGGTCGGCGGGGGTGCCGGCGTCGCCGGCGTCGTGGTGGGCGCTGACGATCAGGGCCGGGGTCCCGACCCCGGCGGCGCGCAGCTCGCGCAGGGCGTCGATGCCGGACTTGCGCGGCATCATCGCGTCGAGCAGCAGCAGGTCGGGAGGTGCGGCGGCGACCCGTTCGGTCACCTCCTGGCCGTCGGCGGCGGTCTCGACCTCGTAGCCGGCCAGTTCGAGCCGGGTCCGCATCAGCAGCAGGATCGTCTCGGAGTCGTCGGCGACCAGGACCCTGACCATCAGCTCGCCTTCCCCGTTGCGGCGTCTCTTCCTGTGTCGATCGCAGTCGCGGAAACCGGCAGGCGGAAGCTGAAGGTCGAGCCGCGGCCCGCCTGCGAGTCGACCGAGATCGTGCCGCCGTGCAGCTCGACCAGCGATTTCGAGATCGCCAGGCCGAGCCCGGTGCCGCCGACCCGCTGGGTCAGCCCCGCGTCGCCGCGGGTGAAGCGCTCGAAGAGCCGCTCGAGCTGGTCCTGGGGAATGCCGGGCCCGTCGTCGCTCACGCCGATCTCCAGTTCGGCACCGAGCCGCCTCGCCATGACCTCGATGGACGCCCCTTCGGGCGAGTACTCATGCGCGTTGGTAAGCAGATTCACCAGTATTTGGCGTATGCGGTCTGGCTCGACCTCGACCAGCGGCAGGCCGGCTTCGACTTGCGCCCTCAGGGTCTGGCCGCTGGCGTCGGTCTGGGCCCGCATCGTCCGCACCACATCCTCGACCAGGGCGCCGAGGTCGGTCGTCCGCGTCTGGATCGTGAGCCGGCCGGCGTCGCTGCGCGCGAGCATGAGCAGGTCGTTGAGCAGCCGCACCAGGTGGTTGCAGTTGTCGAGGATGATCTGGACCGTCTCCACCTGCTTCGGGGTGAGCGAGTCGCGCTCCAGCATCAGCAGCTCGGCGAAGCCCTGGACGGAGGTGAGCGGGCTGCGCAGCTCGTGCGAGGCGGTGAGGACGAAATCGTCTTTGAGCCGGTCGAGCTGGTCGCGCTGGCTGGCCTCGCGCTCCAGCTCGTCGGCCATCTCGTTGAAGGCGGACCCCAGCGTGGCGGTCTCGGAGAGGCCACCGACCGCGACCCGGGCGCTGCGGTCGCCGCCGGCGAGGCGGCCGGCGGCGTCGACCAGCTCCTCCAGCGGCCGGCGCATCGAGGCGATCAGGCCGCTGAAGAGGAGCAGGGCGCCGGTCAGGCCGGCGATCAGCCCGGCGGCGACGAGCAGCGTCGTGTCGCGGGTGTCGGAGGAGATCTGGCTGTGCAGTTGCCGGCGGTGTGCCTCCTGGGCCAGGATCGCCGAGCGTGCCGAGCGCGAGGCGGGGTCTCTGGCGAGCCGGACCCGGGCGGCCATCTCCGTCTGGTAGGAGGCGGCTATCGAGTCCTCGAAGTCCTGGCGCTGCTGGATGAAGCGCCCGACCCCGATCACCGCCATCGCGGTCAGCACCGCGAAGCCGATCGCGAAGCCGATCCTCAGCCGGTTGGCGAGCGAAGGGCTGAGCCGTCGGCCCGATCGTGAATATCCTTTCGCCCCTATGGGCGACGAGGCTACAGGCCGGGGCGACGGCTTCGCCGCGGCCCCCGACGGCATCGACAGGGTGGGGATCGAGGACTGGTTCTCCGCGCGGGTACCGGAGGTCGGCCTGCCGCTCTCCTTCGAGCGGATCGCCGGCGGGCTCTCCAACCTGACCTACCTGGTCGAGGACCGGGCCGGGCGACGCTGGGCGCTGCGGCGCCCGCCGCTCGGCAAGCGCCTCGGCTCGGCCCACGACATGGCCCGCGAGCACCGGGTCGTGGCGGCGCTGGGCCCGACCGCGGTGCCGGTGGCGCCGGTCGCCGGCCTCTGCGAGGACGAGAGCGTCAACGGGGCGCCCTTCTACGTGATGGAGTTCGTCGAGGGGCCGGTGCTGCGCGGGTTGGCCGAGGCCGAGGTGTTCTCCGCGGCCGAGCGGCGGGAGATCGGAGACCGCGTCGCCGACACCCTGGCGGCGATCCACGCGGTGGATCCCGACGCGGTCGGCCTCGGCGACCTCGGCCGCAAGGAGGACTACGTCGCTCGCCAGCTGCGGCGCTGGCAGGGGCAGTGGGAGAAATCGAAGACGCGCGAGCTGGAGGCGGTCGACCGCCTGCACGAGCGCCTCTCGGCCCGCATCCCCCAGCAGGGCCCGGCGACGCTCGTCCACGGCGACTACCGGCTCGACAACATGATCCTCACCGAGGCGGGCGAGGTGGCGGCGGTGGTCGACTGGGAGCTCTGCACCCTCGGCGACCCGCTCGCCGACCTCGGCACCCTGATGGCCTACTGGCCCGACCGCGGCGAGGCGACGATCGCCCTCGGCCAGCCGGCCAACCTCGCCCCCGGCTTCCCCACCCGGGCGGAGCTGGCCGCCCGCTACGCGGAGGCGTCGGGCCGTGACATCTCCGACCTCGACTTCTACGTCGCCCTCGGCTACTGGAAGCTGGCGATCATCCTCGAGGGCGTCTACGCTCGCACGATCGCCGGCGGCTACGGCGAGGCCGATTCCGGCGCCGAGATGTTCGCCCGCTTCGTCGAGCGCCTCGCCGAGGCGGCGGTGGAGGCCGAGGCGCGGGGCTGACGGACTGCCGCGCCTACAGGGCGCCGCCGCCGGCCCCGAGGTAGCTGAAGCGCACGGCCAGGGCGACCGCCTCGGTGCGGGTGTCGACCTCGAGCTTGGCGATCGCGTTGCGCACGTGGGTGTGCACGGTCGCCGGGCTGAGGGCGAGCCGCTCGGCGATCTCTTTGACCCGCAGCCCCTCGGCCAGCAGCTCGAGGATCTGGCGCTCGCGGGGGGAGAGGTCGAGCAGCTTCTCGACCTCGGAGGGCTTGCCGCCGGCGAAGTCGCCGCCGAGGAAGGTGCCGCCGCCGGTCACCGCTTTGACCGCGCGGGCGATGTCCTCGGCCGGCGCCGACTTCAGCACGTAGCCGGAGGCGCCGGCCCGCAGCGCCAGCGCCAGCAGGTCCGGCTGCGCGTGGGCGGTGAAGATGATGACTTTGGTCCGCGGCCGGACCTTCAGCACCTCCTTGGTCGCCTCGATGCCGTCGCGCTTGGGCAGCTCGACGTCGATGATCAGGACGTCGGGCTCCAGCTCCTTGACGACGTCGACCACGTCGCGGCCGTCGCCGGCCTCGCCGACGATCTCGACCGTGTTCGAGTTGGCCATCCGCGCCTTGATCGCGTCGCGGACGATCTCGTGGTCGTCGCAGAGCACCACCCGCTTGGCCTCGCGCACGGCTGCGCTCATGGCTGGACGCGTGGCTCCGGGCTCATTGCGGCGCGATTCTCTCAGGTGATCCGTATCGGTGCAGAGTTTTGGGTAGCGTGAAACCGCCGTCGCGCTCCTGCCGGTTCTCGATCAGCGCGATCATCGTCCGCCCCACGGCGAGGGCGGTGCCGTTGAGGGTGTGGACGGGACGCGGGGACTCCCCCTCGCCCGGCCGGTAGCGGCAGCCGAGGCGGCGCGCCTGGTAGTCGGTCGTGTTGGAGCACGAGGTCAGCTCGCGGTAGCGGCCCTGGCTCGGGATCCAGCCCTCGCAGTCGTACTTCTTCGCCGCCGGGGCGCCGAGGTCGCCGACGGCGACGTTGACGACCCGGTAGGGGATCTCCAGCTCGGACAGGATCCGCTCCTCGATCGCCAGCAGGCGCTCGTGCTCCCCGGCCGAGGCGGACGGCTCGACGAACGAGAACATCTCGACCTTGTCGAACTGGTGGACCCGGAAGATGCCGCGGGTGTCGCGGCCGGCCGCACCGGCCTCGCGCCGGAAGCAGGGGGAGAAGCCGCAGTAGCGCAGCGGCAGCGCCTCGGTCGTGAGGATCTCGCCGGCGTGCAGGCCGGCGAGGGCGACCTCCGAGGTCCCGGTGAGGAACAGCTCGTCCTTGGGGATCTCGTAGATCTGGTCGCGGTCGCCGGGGAGGAAGCCGGTCCCCTCCAGCGCCTCCTCGCGGACCAGGACCGGGGGCACCACCGGCTCGTGGCCCTCGGCGCGGACGGTCTCGATCGCGAAGCGGACGAGCGCCAGCTCGAGCATGACCAGGTCGCCCTTGAGGTAGGCGAAGCGGGAGCCGGAGAGCCGTGCGGCCGCCTCCATGTCGATCAGCCCCAGCTCGGTGCCGATGTCGAGGTGGTCGCGGGGCTCGAAGTCGAACTCGGTCGGCTCGCCGACCTCGCGGACGACCACCGCGTCCTCCTCGGTCATCCCCTCCGGCGCCTCGGGGTCGGGCAGGTTGGGGAGGGTGAGGGCGAGCGCGTCGAGTGTGGCCTCGACCTGCTCCAGCTCCTCCTTGCCGGTCTCGATCCGCTCCTTCAGGCCCTGCACCGTCGCCATCAGCTCCTCGGCGTCCTCGCCCACCTGCTTGGCTGCGCCGATCCGCTTGGAGAGCGTCTTGCGCTCGGCCTGGGCGTTCTCGACCTCGGGCAGCAGCTGCCGGCGGCGGGCGTCGAGGGCGAGCAGCTCATCGACCTGCGCCGCGGCGCCGCGGCGCGCGAGCGCCGCCTTGACCCGCTCAGGGTCGGAGCGGATCAACTTCAGGTCAAGCATGCGGGACCGCGCTAGGGAGAGGTCTGGCCGGGGCGCGGAGAGGATTCGGCTTCTTCGCCGGCGTACTTGGCGACGAACCGCGCGACCGCTTCGGCTTCCTTGCCGACGACGATGTTCTGGGGCATGATCGCGCCCGAGAAGCCGCCGTTCTGGATCGCGAAGAGCGCGTCTTCATAGGTCTCGGTTCGCTGATTCAAGCTCGGACCCTGCGTCCGCTGGCCGCGATTGCCGCTGCCCTGGGTGCCCGCGGCGGCCAGCGTGTGACAGCCGGAGCAGTGGGTCGCGAAGAGTTCGGCCCCTTCGTGGTAGGAGCTGTCCTTGGAGACCGCGATCCCCTGCTGGCCGTAGCCGCAGGCGGTGAGGCCGAGGGCGGCGGCAACCAACATCGCTATGACAAGAACTGGACGCACGCGGCGGGCATCATATTGTCTGGCGCCGATCTGGACCTTCTGAGGATGCCCGCACCCGACCAATCCCGCTTCCGAACCGCGATGGCGAGCCTCCCGACGGGGGTGACGATCGTCGCCGCGGCCGGCCCCGAGGGGCCGGCCGGGGCCACCGCCAACGCGGTCTGCTCGCTCTCGGTCGAGCCGATGCTGATGCTCGCCTGCCTCGACCGCGGCTCCCGCACCCTGCTCACCGTGCAGGCCGCCGACCGCTTCGGCGTCAGCGTCCTGCACGGCGGCCAGGAGGAGGTCGCCCGCCGTTTCGCGACCAAGGCGCCGGTGGCGGAGAAGTGGGAGGGGGTCGCCTGGAGCGAGCGCGGCGGCGTCCCGGCGATCGACGACGCGCTGGTCTGGATCGCCTGCGAGCTGCGCGACGTGATCGCCGCCGGCGACCACGTGATCGTCACCGGCGCCGTCACCGACCTGGAGACGAGCGATGGCACCCCGCTGGTCTTCCACGGCGGCGAGTACCGGCAGCTGGGCTGAGGCGACGGCGCGCGGCCGGCTCAGTCGCAGCCGGTGGCGATCGCCAGGGCGCGGCAGACCTCGTGCATGCGGGGGCCGGAGAGGGCGGCGATCGGCTCGGTCAGGAAGGCCTTGTGGACCGAGCGGAGATTGTCGAGGTTGACGACGCACTCCTGCGGCACGCCGTCGTCCGGGTTCAGTCGGACCTCGGTGGGGAGATCTCGAATCCGGGTCGTCAGGTAGGAGACGACCACTCTCCGCATCGCCGGGACCGCCGCCTCCCGGGTCAGGACCAGGGCCGGGCGTCGCTTTTCGTCGGGCAGCTCGAGCCAACAGATGTCGCCGCGACTCACCACGGCTCTTCTTCGACTCCTTCGCGGGCGCTCGCTTCGGCGACTTCCAGCTCCTCCTGCGTCTCCGGGACCCGTTCGTAGCCCTCGACGATTTCGCGGTCGATTCGGGCCTTCTTCTCGTCGTGGAGGTGGGCCTCGATCGCGTCGCGGATCAGCGCGGAGCGGGAGCGGCCCTCGCGGGCGGCGCGCTCGTCGAGGCGGCGCAGCAGCTCGTCGTTGAGTTGAACGATGGTCTGGGTGCGCTTCGGCTCGGCCACTGGCCATATGGTATCCAATGGTGCCCTGAACGCCATCGGGGACCCAAGCCCCGGGTTCCGTCGACTCTCCCCCCACTGCTGCAAGAATCGACGGATGGCCGATACCACTTTCCAGGAGCCCGGCTGGTTCACCAAGAACGTCTTCAACCGCATGGTCGCGGCGGCGACCCGGCTCGGAATCAGCGTCGCCGGCTCGCGGGTGCTCGAAGTCAGGGGCCGCAAGAGCGGCGAGTGGCGCAAGACCCCGGTCAACCTGCTCGAGTTCGACGGCGGCCGCTACCTGGTGGCGCCGCGCGGCAACACCCAGTGGGTGCGGAACATGCGGGCCGCCGCCGGCGGGCGCCTCGTGCTCGGCCGCCGGGTCGAGGAGTTCGAGGCGACCGAGGTGCCGCTGGAGCAGGCTCCACCGCTGCTGCGCGCCTACCTGGAGAAGTGGAAGTGGGAGGTCGGCGCCTTCTTCGGCGGGGTCGGCCCCGACGCCTCCGACGAGGAGCTGCGCCGCATCGCCCCGGACCACCCCGCCTTCCGGATCGGCTGAGTCGACGCGTGACGGTTTTTTCATCCCAGGGATGAAAAAACCAGCGCGCGTGCGCTCAGAGGCCGCCGGTGGTGGCGGCGCGCAGGGCGAGGAAGAAGATGACGCCGCAGCTGACGGCCATGATCCCCATCTCGCGGCGGACGATCTGCAGGGCGATCGACTGCTGGGTGTCGGCGTCCAGGGATTCGAAGTCGGCCTCGCCGATCTCGCGCTGGGCGGCCCCGGCGCGGGCGCCCTCGGCGAGGAAGGAGATCACCAGCGGCAGGATGCCGTAGAGGTAGTGGAGGCCTTCGGCGGGTTTGTGGTTGGTGATCACGAGCAGGCCGCCGATCATCGCCTGCACGAAGACCGAGACCTGGGCGAAGCGGAGCAGGTACCAGAAGGGGATCGATGGCCGGTTTCGGTACCAGGCCATGCCTCCAATGGTCCCCGCGACGAGGTTGAGCAGGATTACGAGGCTGCCGACCGCGATGTGAAGCCCGAGCACGGCTATATCCGCCCGAAAGGGTCGGGATTCGGCTTACTGATGCGGAAAATCACTATGTAGCAAGTTGTCACAAGGTGGGTGTATAACAGCGGCTACGGGCGCAAGCGACTGCCGCTTCCCGGCTGGCGCCGCCCGACCGAGAATCCACCCCACCTCCAGTGCTAAAGACCTACCTCCCGATCATCGTTTTCGCCGTCCTCGGGCTGACCGTCGGCGGCGTCTTCGCGATGCTCAACCACCTGATCGGCCCGAAGAAGCCGAAGCGGGCGACGGCGGCGAGCCGGCGCCAGGGGGAGCCCTACGAGTCGGGCATCCCGGTCGAGTCCACCAAGGGGCTGCGGTTCGGCGTCAGCTTCTACCTCGTCGCGATGCTCTTCATCCTCTTCGACATCGAGGTCGTCTTCCTCTACCCGGTAGGGGTGATCCTCAAGGGGGCCGACAGCTTCTTCGTCCTCGGCGAGCTGGTCACCTTCGTCGCCCTGTTGATGATCGCCTTCGTCTACGTCTGGCGGAAGGGGGCACTGGATTGGAGGTAGAGCGCCGCAGCCTCGGGGCCAAGCAGGCCTCCGCCCGCCAGATGCTGCGCGGCGACCTCGAGGGCGAGGACCTCGAGCGCTACGTCGAAGAGCGGGTCGTCACCACGACCTTCGAGAAGATGCTGAACCTGGCGCGGGCGAACTCGATCTTCCCGCTCACCTTCGGCCTCGCCTGCTGCGCGATCGAGGCGCCGATCTCGATCGTCACCGCCCGCTACGACCTCGCCCGCTTCGGCGCCGAGGCGTTGCGCGCCTCGCCGCGCCAGGCGGACCTGATCATCCTCTCGGGCCGGGTCTCGATCAAGATGGCGCCGGTCGTCCGCCGCCTCTACGACCAGATGCTGGAGCCGAAGTGGGCGATCTCGATGGGCGCCTGCTCCTCCTCGGGCGGCATGTTCGCCAACTACGCCGTGGTCCAGGGCGCCGACAAGTTCATGCCGATCGACATGCACATCCCCGGCTGCCCGCCGCGGCCGGAGGCCGTGATGTACGGCTTCACCAAGCTGCAGCGCAAGATCATGGGCAACCCCGACCAGGGCTGGCGCCAGCGCTACAACGCCGCCGGCACCGAGGAGTGGGCTCGCGGCGGGCCGCGCAGCGAACCGAGCCCGGAAGCCGCGGCCGCCTACGAACAGGCGCGGGAGCTGAGCCTTGCCTGACGCACCCGGACTCGAGCTGATCCGGGGGGAAATCGAACGCGACCACCCCGGTGCGGTGCTCGCCACCTCCTTCGACCGCGGCCAGCCGGCGCTGATCGTCGACCCGGCGCAGGTGCTGACGGCGCTCTCCTGGCTGCGCGACGAGCCCGGCCAGGCCTACCGCTTCCTCTCCAGCCTCCACGTCGCCGACTACCTGCCGGCCGAGCCGCGCTTCGGCGTCCACTACGAGCTGCTCAACCGCGACCGGGTCGAGCGCATCCGAGTGAAAGCAATGCTCGCCGATCCAGAGGCGATGGATGGAGCGCGGGAGCAGAGTCCGAGAACGGACACACCTGCCCGCCCGCAGGACTCTGCCCCCGCGCTCCCCTCGATCGACTCCTGCGTCGGCCTCTTCCCGACCGCCGAGGCGCAGGAGCGCGAAGCCTTCGACTTCTTCGGCGTCGTCTTCAGGGGGCACCCGAACCTGACCCGGATCCTGCTCCCCGAGGACTACGTCGGCTGGCCCCAGCGGCGCGACTTCCCGGTCGGCGGCGAGCCCGTCACCTTCACCTACAACGAGCGGAACTATGGCTGAGGGCGCGCAGATGGCCGCGATCGGTCTCGACGAGGACCGGACCAAGGAGGTGATGACGGTCAACATCGGGCCGCACCACCCGGCCACCCACGGGGTGCTGCGGCTGGTCGTCGACCTCGAAGGCGAGATCGTGCGCGACCTGCGCCCGGTGATCGGCTACGTCCACACCGGGATCGAAAAGTCCTGCGAGGACAAGAGCTACTGGAAGGTCATCCCCTTCGTCGAGCGGATGGACTACGTCTCCTACTTCTTCCAGATGGAGGCCTACTGCGGTGCGGTCGAGCGGCTGGTCGACCTTGAGATCCCGCCCCGGGCGAAGTACCTGCGGACGATCTTCCTCGAGCTCTGCCGGATCCACTCCCACCTGGTCTGGCTGGGGACGACGGCGCTCGACCTCGGCGCGATCTCGATGCTCTGGTACTGCTTCCGTGAGCGCGACCGCATCCTCGACCTGTTCGAAATGGCGACCGGGCAGCGGATGCACACCCGCTACTTCCAGGTCGGCGGCGTGATCGAGGACATCCCGGTCGGCTTCGAGCAGAAGTGCCGGAAGTTCGTCGAGGACATGCCCGTGCGGGTCGGCCAGTACGAAGCGCTGCTGGACCGCAACGAGGTCTTCCTGCAGCGGACCAAAGGGGTCGGCATCGTCCCCCGCGAGCGGCTGCTGGAGCTGGGCGTGACCGGGCCGCTGCTGCGCGCCGCCGGCGAGCCCTGGGACCTGCGCAAGGCCTTCGACTACCTGGCCTACCCGGAGATGGACTTCAAGATCCCGGTCGGCACGGTCGGCGACAACTACGACCGTTACCGCGTGCGGGTGGCGGAGATGGTCGAGTCGACGAAGATCGTCGGCCAGTGCTTGGAGGCGCTGCCGGAGGGGCAGTTCATCGCCGAGGACCGCAAGTACGTGCTGCCGCCGCGCTCGGAGCTCTCGACCTCGATGGAGTCGCTGATCCACCACTTCAAGCTCGTCACCGAGGGCTTCCGGGTCGACCCCGGCGAGGTCTACTACGCGATCGAGAGCCCGCGCGGGGAGCTCGGCTGCTTCGTCCTCGCCGACGGCTCCTCGAAGCCCTCGCGGGTCCACTTCCGCGATCCCTCGTTCGTCAACCTGCAGGCCTTCCGCGAGATGGCGCTCGACAGCTACGTCGCCGACATGATCGCCAGCCTCGGCATGCTCGACCCGATCCTGGGGGGTGTGGACCGGTGAGCCCCGTCGACGGCGCCGGCAGCAGCAACCCGAACCTGCCGGTCGACCGCGCCCTCACCGAGGGGCGGGTGCCGGGCCGCGCCGAGGAGGAGATCCCGGAGCTGCGCGAGGTCGACTGCCCGGCGGAGCTGCGGGAGCGGATCGAGACGCTGATGTCGCGCTACCCGGACCGCAAATCGGCCTCGATCCCGGCCCTGTGGGCGGTGCAGGAGCGCTACGGCTGGTGCACCCCGGAGGGGATCCGTCAGGCCGCCGCGGTGATGCGGGTGGCGCCCGCCTACCTGGAGTCCGTCGCCAGCTTCTACGACCTCCTGCACACCGAAGAGGTCGGCACCCACCGGATCGAGGTCTGCACCAACATCAGCTGCTGGATGCGCGGCGGCGACGGCCTGCTCGACGCCTTCCGCGCCGCCGCCGAGGGCGAGGACGTCTTCGTCACCGGGTTCGAGTGCCTGGGCGCCTGCGACATCGCCCCGATGGCCTCGATCGACCAGCGCTACTACGGCCCGCTCGAGGAGGCCGAGGCGGCGACCGCGATCGAGCAGCTCAGGGCCGGCGCCGAGGTCCTCCCCGAGAAGCTGCTGACCAAGCGCCCCCTGGCCGGCGACACCCCGCAGCCGACGGGCCAAAACCGGGACGAGGGGGCACGTTTTCGTCCCGCCGACGGTGGTGGAGATGCCTGACCCGCGCGAGACCCGCGTCCTGCTCGAGCACGCCGAGGACCCGGCGCTGCGCACGCTCGCCGGCTACAAGGGCTACGGCGGCTACGCGACCCTGGAGAAGGCCTACCGCGGCATGGAACAGGACGAGATCCTCAAGGAGCTCGAAGACTCCGGCCTGCGCGGCCGCGGCGGCGCCGGCTTCTCGATGGGCAAAAAGGCCTCCTTCCTGCCCCGCGGCGAGATGCAGAAGTACCTCTGCTGCAACGCCGACGAGTCCGAGCCGGGCGCCTTCAAGGACCGCGAGCTGATGCAGCGCAACCCGCACCAGCTGATCGAGGGGATCGCGATCGCCGCCCTCGCCGCCGACGCCGGCCACGCCTTCATCTTCATCCGCGGCGAGTACGACGCCCAGGCCGACATCCTCGACACCGCCGTCGCCGAAGCGTACGAGGCGGGCTACCTGGGGAAGGACATCCTCGGCACCCACCGTGACCTCGAGCTGGTCGTGCACCGGGGCGCCGGCGCCTACATCTGCGGCGAGGAGACGGCGCTGCTGGACGCGCTCGAGGGCAAGCGCGGCAACCCGCGCCTGAAGCCGCCGTTCCCGGCGGTGCAGGGCCTCTACGGCGGGCCGACGCTGATCAACAACGTCGAGACCCTCTCCAACGTGCCGCGGATCGTCGCCAACGGTGCCGAGTGGTTCCGCGGCTACGGCACCGAGCAGTCGCCGGGGACCAAGGTCGTCTCGATCTCCGGCGGCGTGCGCCGCCCCGGCAACTACGAGATCTCGCTGGGGATGTCGCTGCGCGAGCTGATCTACGGCCTCGCCGGCGGCCCCGAGGCGGGCCACGAGGTCAAGGCGTTCTACCCGGGCGGCTCCTCCTCGCCGGTGCTGACCCCGGCCGAGCTCGACCTCCCCTACAGCTTCGAGGCGATGGCCGAAGCGGGCTCGATGCTCGGCTCCGGCTCGATCATCGTCGCCGACGACCGGGTCTCGATCCCCCACATGGCGCTGCGCACCGCGCGCTTCTACCACCACGAGTCCTGCGGCAAGTGCGCTCCCTGCCGCGAGGGGACGAACTGGACGGTGAAGATGCTCGAGCGGGTCGTGCGCGGCGAGGCGACGCCGATGGACCTCGACATCATCAGTTCGGTCCAGCAGAACATCATGGGCCACTGCCTCTGCGTGCTCGGCGACTCGATGGCGATGCCGGTCTCGGCGATGGTGAACAAATTCCGCCCCGAGTTCGAGGAAGTCATCGCCGGCGCGGCCGAGAGGGAGGCGGTGCTGGCATGAGCGAGCCGCGCCAGATCACGATCACCGTCGACGGTCGCGAGATCGTCGCGAGCGAGGGGCAGATGCTCCACGACGCGGCCCGCGAGGGCGACGTCGAGATCCCCGTCTTCTGTTATGACCCGAAGCTCGGCGACCCGGTCGGCGCCTGCCGCATGTGCCTGGTCGAGATCGAGGGGATCCCGAAACTTCAGACCTCCTGCTCGACCCCGGTCCGCGACGGGATGGTCGTCCACACCCGCACCGAGCAGGTCAAGCAGGCCCAGAGCGCCGTGGTCGAGTTCCTGCTCGTCAACCACCCGCTCGACTGCCCCGTCTGCGACAAGGGCGGCGAGTGCCCGCTGCAGGACAACACGATGGGCTGGGGCCCGGGCAAAAGCCGGGTGATCGACGAAAAGCGCCACTTCCAGAAGCCGATCGAGCTCTCGCCGCTGGTCGCGATCGACCGCGAGCGCTGCATCCTCTGCTACCGCTGCGTGCGCTTCAGCCAGGAGGTCTCCGAGGACTCCCAGCTGCAGCTGCTGGAGCGCGGCGACCGCACCTTCGTCGGCACCTTCGACGACCGCCCCTACGTGGCGCCGTTCCACGGCAACATCACCGAGCTCTGCCCGGTCGGGGCCCTGACCAGCTACACCTACCGCTTCCGCGCGCGGCCCTGGGACATCGAGCAGGCCGGCTCGGTCTGCACCCTCTGCCCGAGCCAGTGCAACGTCAGCTTCACCGTCCGCGACGAGAAGGTGAAACGGGTGCTGGGCCGCGACAACGCCGAGGTCGACGACGGCTGGCTCTGCGACCGCGGCCGCTACGGCTTCGAGATGTTTGCCGACGAGAAGCGGATCGCCGGTCCGCGGCTGAGGGGCGGCACCGAGACCGACTGGGAGACCGCGATCGCCCGCGCCGCCGCGGGCCTGCGCGAAGCCGGGCCCGGCAAGGTCGCGGCGATCGTCGGCGACGCCTCCAACGAGGAGGCTCACCTGGTTCAGCGCATCCTTCGCGAGGCGCTCGACTCCCCGCACGTCGACTCGCGCTCCTCGCGCGGGGCGGCCCGGGACTCGCTGGTGCGGCTGGCGCAGCCGGCGCTCGCGGCCAAGGTGCGCGACATCGACTCCGCCGACGCGATTCTCGTGATCGGCACCGACCCCCTGCACAGCTCGCCGATCCTCGACCTGCGGGTCCGCAAGGCGATCCGCCGGGGGGGCGCCAGGCTGGCGGTCGCGACCGAGCGCCCGACCGCGCTCGACGGCGGCGCCGAGGCCGCGGTCCGCTACTCGCCCGGCGGCGCCACCGCATTCCTCTTCGGCCTTGCCGCGGCGCTGCGTGACGGCGGCGAAGGCCCCGAGGCCCCGGTCGCCGAGGCGCTGCGCGGAGCCGAGAGCGTGGTCGTCCTCTGGGGCGAGCGCGTCGCCCGCGAGGGCGACGCCGCCGCCCGCGCCCTGCTCGACGTCGCCGCGACGCTCGGTCTCGAGGACAGCGACGGCTCGGGCCTGCTCGAGGTCCCCGACTTCGCAAACGCCCGCGGCCTGCGCGAGGCCGGTTGCCTGCCCGACGCCGGCCCCGGCCTCTCGGCGGTGACCGCTGGCAAGCCGACCGAGGAGATCCGCGCCGCCCTGGAGTCCGGCGAGCTGAGCGGCCTCGTCCTCTTCGGCGTCGACCCGCTGCGCGACTTCCCCGACACCAAGGCCTGGGAGGCGGCGATCACGGCCGCCGACCACGTCGTCTGCTTCTCGATGCACGAGAACGCGACCAGCGCCAAGGCCGACGTCCTCTTCCCGCTCGAGACCCACGCCGAGAAAGACGGCACGGTGACGCACCCCGACGGCCGCCTCCAGCGCGTCCGCCCGAGCGCCTCGCGCCCCGGCGACATCCGCCCGAACTTCCTCGTCCTCTCGCAGCTGGCCGCGGAGCTCGGCCTCGAGACCGGCGTCAACTCCCAGCCGACCGCGTTCGCCGCCCTCACCGACGCCGTCTCCTTCTACGCGGGGATCACCGATGCCGACATCGGCGGCCGCGGAATCCGCTGGCAGGACACCGCTGGCGCGTCGTCCTTGCCAAGCCCCGCGTCGTCCCAGCCGAGCGCTGATGCCGGCGTCGGTGCACCCTCCGAACGTTTTGCGCGGGAGGAGAACGGCGCCAGCGGCGACAGCAGCCCAACTCCTGATCGACGAGTTGCGAGTGAGGAGGGTGCACCGGCGGCGGCATCGTCCCTCGCTTTGGGCACCTACCGCGACCTGTGGGCGGGCCCGATCACCGAGCTGAACCCGCCGCTGAAGTTCCTGACCCCGCAGCAGCGGGTCGAGGTCTCGCCGGCCGACGCGGAGCGCATGGGCCTGGCCAGCGGCGACAAGGTCCTGGTCGGCCAGAACGGGACCGGCGTCGAGGCCGAGGTGCAGGTCAAGGAACGTGTCCCGGCCGGCGTCTGCTTCCTCGCCGAGGGCGTCGCGCCCGGCAACGCCAACGCGCTGCTGAACGGCGGCCCGGTCAGCGTCGAGATCGCCAAGCTGGAGCGGGTCGAGGCCTAGATGCTGCCCGTTGCCGAGATCGGCTTCGCCGAAGCCACCTGGATCATGATCGTCAAGTCGCTGGTGATCTTCGCCGTGATCTTCGCGATCCTGCCGATCCTGACCGTGGTCGAGCGTAAGCTGATCGGCCGCTTCCAGCACCGCTACGGCCCCAACCGGGTCGGCCCGTTCGGGATCCTGCAGCCGCTCGCCGATGTCGGCAAGCTGATCTCCAAGGAGTCCTTCCGGCCCGAAAACGCGATCTCGACCCTGTTCATCCTCGGGCCGCTGCTGCCGGTCCTCTCCGGCGTGCTGGCGCTGGCGATCATCCCCTGGGGGGACGTCCAGATGGGCGTCGGCTTCTACGGGATCGACGTCCCGATCGGGATCCTCTACTTCTTCGCCGTCGGCTCGATCGCCTTCTACGGCCTGCTGCTCGGCGGCTGGTCCTCGGGCTCGAAATACAGCCTGCTCGGCGCGATGCGCTCGGCCGCGCAGCTGATCTCCTACGAGGTCTCGATGGGCCTGGCCCTGCTCGGCGTGATCATGATGAGCGGCTCGCTCTCGCTGGTCTCGATCGTCCACTCCCAGGGCGGCGTCTGGTTCGTCATCCCCCAGTTCGTCGGCTTCCTGATCTTCATGCTGGCCGGCTTCGCCGAGACCAACCGCACCCCGTTCGACATGCCCGAGGCCGACGCCGAGCTGGTCCAGGGCTTCATGACCGAGTACGGCGGCATGCGCTTCGGCTCCTTCCTGCTGGTCGAATACATGGAGATCCTGGTCGTCTCCGGGATCGCCGCGGCGATGTTCCTCGGCGGCTGGATGGGCCCCGGCCCGAGCTGGCTGGACCCGATCTGGATGCTGCTCAAGATGCTCGCCCTGGTCTTCGTCTTCATCTGGGTGCGGGCGACGCTGCCGCGGTTGCGGTATGACCAGCTGATGACCCTCGGCTGGAAGGTTCTGCTGCCGCTGGCGACCCTGAACGTGCTCGTCACCGCGATCCTGGTGGTGGCGACGTGAGGGGCGCTTTGGTTGCGCATATCGGGACTGACGCGCCCCGGGAGGTGTGCTGATGTCGTTTGACCCCAAGTCGGCGGCCTACCTCGACTCCGGCGACGTGGTCGAGGTCCAGCGCGGGCCCGAGCCGGGCGGCGTCGGCGGCGCCTACCGCGCCTTCGGCGAGACCCTGCGCGGCCTGAAGACGACGATGTCGCGCCTGATCGAGGGGCCGATGACGATCCAGTACCCGGAGGAGAAGACGCCGGTCTACCCGCGCTTCCGCGGCCGCCACAAGCTGCACAAGTTCGAGGACACCGGGCTGGAGAAGTGCGTCGGCTGCTCGCTCTGCGCCGCCGCCTGCCCGGCCGACTGCATCCGCGTCGTCGCCGCCGAGAACATCCCCGGCGAACGCGTCTCCGCCGGCGAGCGCTACGCCGCCGTCTACGAGATCAACCTCTCGCGCTGCATCTTCTGCGGCTACTGCGAGCTGGCCTGCCCGTTCGACGCGATCACGATGGGCCACGACTACGAGATGGCCGACTACAGCCGCCACGACCTGATCTTCACCAAGGAGATGCTGCTGGCCGAGCCGGTCGAGCGCACGCCGCTGAAAAGCGAGGACGACTAGTGGAAGCCGTGCTCTTCTTCATCGCCGCGATCGGCGCGCTCGGCGGTGCGATCGGGGTCGTCGCCGCCCGCAACCCGTTCTACAGCGTGCTGGCGCTGGTCGCCCACCTGTTCTCGCTGGCCGTCCTCTTCCTGCTGCTGACCTCGGCCTTCGTCGCCGCCGCGCAGGTCGTCGTCTACGCCGGCGCGGTTATGGTGCTCTACGTCTTCGTCGTCGCCTATGTCGGCGGCGACGGCGAGCCGGCCTGGGACACGATCCCGGGCCAGCGCTTCCTCGGCATCCTTCTCGCCAGCATCGTCTTCATCGAGCTCACCGCAGCCATCCTCTCCTCCGCCCTGACCGCCCTCGACAGCCACGGCCCCGACGTCTCCGCCGGCTTCGGCAACCCCGCCGCGATCGGGCGCCTGCTGCTGGAAAAGTTCCTGCTGCCGTTCGAGGCGAGCTCGATCCTGCTGCTGCTGGCCGCCGTCGGCGCCGTCGTCCTGGCCGCCAAGAAGCGCCAGCTCGGGCCCGACGAGGACGCCCGCATCTCCTCCTCCGCCGGAGGCTCGGCGTGAACATCGCCTGGTACATAGTCCTCAGCAGCCTGCTGTTCTGCACCGGCGCGGTCGGCATCCTGGTGCGGCGCAGCCCGATGGTGATCCTGCTCTGCCTGGAGCTGATGCTGAACGCGGGGAACCTCGCCCTGGTCGCCTTCAGCCGCATGGTCGGCAACCAGCAGGGCCAGGTCTTCGCGGTCGTCGTGATGGTGGTCGCCGCCTGCGAGGTCGTGGTCGGCCTCGGCCTGATCGTCGCGATCTTCCGCCGCCGCCTGCCGCTCGACGTCGACGACCTCAGGGAGCTGCGCGGATGAGCGCCACCGGCTGGGCCTGGCTCGTCCTGCTCCTCCCGCTGCTCGGCTCGATCCTGATCGGCCTCGGCTTCCGCGCGATCCCGGCGAAGGCGGCCGGCGCGCTCGGGACGCTGACGATCGCGCTGGCCTTCGTCTGCGGCATCGGCGCCCTGGTCAGCCTGCTCGGCGAATCGCCCGACGCCCGCCACCACGCCTCGGCGCTGTGGGACTACGCCAGCGTCGCCGGCCTCGACATCAAGCTCGGCATCTTCGTCGACCCGCTCTCGGTCTTCATGGTCCTCGTCGTCACCGGCGTCTCGACCCTGATCCACCTCTACTCGTTCGGCTACATGCAGTCCGACGAGGGCTACCACCGCTTCTTCAGCTACCTCAACTTCTTCGTCTTCTCGATGCTGCTGCTGGTGCTCGCCGGCAACTTCGTCCTGCTGATCGTCGGCTGGGCCTTCGTCGGCTTCGCCTCCTACGCGCTGATCAGCTTCTGGTACCGGCGCACGACGGCGACCAGGGCGGGGATGAAGGCGTTCGTGATCAACGTCGTCGGCGACATCGGCCTCGTCCTCGCCGCTTTCCTGATCTTCCGCGAACTCGGCACCTTCGAATACCAGGAAGTCTTCGCCAAGGCGCCGCACGTCTTCCACACCAACCAGTGGACGGTGACGGCGATCTGCCTGCTGCTGATGGTCGGCGCCTTCGCCAAGTCGGCGCAGCTGCCGTTCCACACCTGGCTGCCGGACGCGATGGAGGGCCCGACCCCGGTCTCCTCGCTGATCCACGCGGCGACGATGGTGACCGCCGGCGTCTACCTGATCGCCCGCACCCACGTCCTCTTCGTGCTCGCCCCGACCGCCGCCGACATCGCCGCCTTCGTCGGCCTGGCGACGCTGCTGGTCGCCGGCACGATCGCGATCGCGATGACCGACCTGAAGCGGGCGATCGCCTACTCGACGATGAGCCAGATCGGCTACATGATCATGGGCGTCTCGATCGGCGCCTACAGCGCCGGCCTCTTCCACCTGATGACCCACGCGATGTTCAAGGCGCTGCTCTTCATGGCCGCCGGCTCGTTCATCTCGGCGATGGCGAACATCCAGGACATCAACCGGATGAGCGGCTTCTGGAAGGCGATGCGGTTCACCTCGATCCTCTTCCTGATCGGCGGCCTCGCGCTCGCCGCCTTCCCGGGCACCTCCGGCTTCTTCTCCAAGGACTCGATCCTCTCCTACGCCTCGACCCGCGGCGGGATGTACGAGTGGATGGCGATCGGCGGCTACGTCGGCGCCTTCCTGACCGCGATCTACACCTTCCGGCTGGTCTTCAAAGTTTTGCCCGGCAAGCCCTGCAAGGAGGCGCAGGAGCTGATCGACACCGGCCACCTCTACCACGGCCCGCCGGTCAACCCGGCGACCGGCGAAGAGGAGGACACCGAGGTCGGCTTCCCCGGAGCCCACCACCACATCGCCGAGCAGTCCTGGCCGATGGCGGTGGCGATGGCGGTGCTCGGCTTCGGTGCCCTGTTCGCCGGCCTGATCGAGATCCCCGGCGTCGACAACGTCCTCTTCCGCTTCCTCGACCCGGTCTTCGCGAACTCGCCGCTCGCGGCGATCCACCCGACGACCAGTCACGACTGGACCGGCCTGGTGATCGGCGCCGCGATCTCGGTGGTCGGGATCGCGGTCACCTGGGTGATCTGGGTCGCCCGCCCGGAGTGGCCGGCGCTGTTCCGGGCGCGCCTGCGACCGGTCTACCTGCTCTGCGTCAACAAGTGGTACTTCGACGAGGCGATCGACTTCCTCATCGTCCGCCCGGCGCTGGCGATCGGCCGCTTCGCCAACCGGTTCTTCGAGCGCTTCGTGGTCGACGGGCTGGTCACCGGCACCGAGGAGTCGGTGCGCGGCACCGGCGCCATCGTCCGCGCCCTGCAGAACGGCCTCGTCCGCAGCTACGCCCTGCTCCTGGTCTTCGGCTTCGCCGGCCTCCTCCTCTACTTCCTGATCCAGCAGTCATGAGCAACGCACTCCTCTGGGCACCACTCGCATTCGGCCTCGTCGGCCTCTTCCTGCCGAAGAAGGCGACCGGCTGGTGGGCGACGCTCGGCGCCCTCGCCACGCTGGGGATCGCGATCGGGATGGTCGCCGGCTTCGACAGCGGCTCCTCCGGCCTGCAGTACACCGTCGACGTCACCTGGATCGCCGGCCTCGGCGTCCACTACAGCCTCGGCATCGACGGCCTCAACCTCTTCCTGGTCCTGCTGACCGCGGTGATCTGGACCGGCGGTATCGCCTTCGCCGCCTTCCGCCCGCAGGAGCGCCCGCAGCTCTTCTTCTTCCTGATGCTGCTGGCGGAGACCGCGACGCTGGGCTCGTTCCTGGCTCAGGACCTGCTGCTCTTCGTCCTCTTCTTCGACTTCATGCTGGTGCCGTTCTACTTCCTCTTCGGCGTCTGGGGGCACGACCGCAGCGGCGAAGGCGGGCTGACCGCTCCGGCGGCGACGCTGAAGATGATCGTCTACACCCTGATCGGCTCGCTGCTGATGCTGGTCGCGGCGATCGCCACCGCGGTCATCTCCGCCGACGGCGGCCACATCACCTTCTCGATCCAGGAACTCCAGCACCACGGCCTCTCGCTCGGGAGCCAGCGCTGGATCTTCTGGTTCTTCGCCGCCGCCTTCCTGGTCAAGATGCCGGCCTTCCTCCTGCACGGCTGGATGCCCGACGCCTACCGGGCGGCGCCACTGCCGGTGCTGGCCGTCTTCTCGGGAGTCCTGGCCAAGGTCGGCGCCTACGGCTTCCTGCGGATCGTCCTGCCGCTGTTCCCGGAAGCGACGCTCGAATTCCAGGAGATCGTCCTGGTGATCGCCCTGGCCTCGATCCTCTACGGCTCGGTGATGGCCTTCACCCAGACCAACGTGCGGCTGATCGCCGGGTACTCCTCGGTCGCCCAGCTCGGCTTCATCACCGCCGGGATCTTCGCCCTGCGCGCCGACGGCGCCGACGGCGCGATCCTGCAGATGGTCAACCACGGCCTGGTGGTGGCGCCGATCTTCATCATCGTCGCGATCCTGGTCGAGCGGACCGGGACCGAGGACATCCGCAAGATGGGGGGGATGGCGCTGCGGGCGCCGGTGCTGGCGGCGCTCTTCCTGATCGTCGCCCTGGCGACCCTGGCGATGCCCGGGTCGGCCAACTTCATCGGCGAGTTCTACATCCTCAACGGCCTCTTCCAGTCGAAGATCGTCTTCGCCTTCATCGCCATCAGCGGCGTCGCGATGTCCGCCTACTACGCGCTGCGCCTCTACCAGGGGACGATGCACAACCGCAAGCCGGACGGGGTCGCCTCGCGTGAGATCGGCCTCCGCGACGCGGTGATCCTGGCGCCGCTGGTGCTCTGCATCCTCGGCCTGGCGCTCTACCCGCAGCTGATCCTCCACCGCACCGCCCCGACCGTGCAGCAGACGGTCGCGCGGGTCACCGGTGGCGAAGCGCCGGGGGCGCAGCTGGCGCGGAAGCCCGGGCCCGGCTGGACCGAATACGGCCCCGAGGCGACCCGCTTCGTCAGCGCCGGAGAAAAGTGAGCATGGACTTCCACGCCCCCCACATCGACTACACCGGCGTCTCGCCGATCATCGCCCTCACGGTCGGCCTCTGCGTCGTCCTGCTCAGCGGCGTCTTCAAGCCGTTCAAGCGCTGGGCGCCGGGGCTGACGCTGGTCACGCTGGCCGTCGCCGCCGGCCTGCTGATCTGGCAGTGGGACGAATCCAAGGAACTGATCTCCCACGGCCTGCGGCTCGACGACCTGGCGATCTCGATCTCGCTGATCGCGATCCTCACCGCCGCGGTCTGCGTCCTGCTCTCGGTCGGTGAGCCGGCGAGCGAGGAAGCCGGGTCGGGGGAGTACCACGCGCTGCTGCTCGGCTCGGTGCTGGGGATGACGCTGCTGGCGCAGGCGATCAACCTGGTCACCTTCTTCGTCGCGCTGGAGACCCTCTCGATCCCGCTCTACGTCCTCTGCGCCACCAACCTGCGCCGCGAGGGCTCGCTCGAGTCGGGCCTGAAGTACCTGATAGTCGGCTCGCTCGGCTCGGCGACGCTGCTCTACGGGATGGCCTTCCTCTACGGCGGCACCGGCTCGACCGGGTTCACCGGGATCGCCGCCGGGATCGTCCACAAGGGCCTCGTCGGCGACCCGCTGATCCTGGTCGGGATCGCGATGGCCGCGGTCGGCCTCGCCTTCAAGACCTCGATCGCGCCCTTCCACCAGTGGACGCCCGACGTCTACCAGGGGGCGCCGACCCCGATCACCAGCTTCATGGCGGTGGCGACCAAGGCCGCCGCCTTCGCCGTCTTCCTGCGCTTCTTCGACGTCGCGCTGGGGCCGCAGGTGGAAGACTGGCAGCCGGCGCTGGCGGTCCTCGCGGCGATCTCGATCGTCGTCGGCAACGTCGGCGCGCTGGGCCAGGACTCGCTGAAGCGGCTGCTCGGCTACTCCGGCATCGCCCAGGCCGGCTACATGCTGGGCGGGATCGTCGTCGCCACCGAATCCGGGGTCAGCTCGCTGGTCTTCTACCTCGCCGCCTACGCCTTCATGAACCTCGCAGCCTTCGCCGTGATCGTCGCCCGCGAGCGCGAGACCGCCTGGGGCGACGACATTCGCGCCATGCGCGGCCTCGGTGCCGAGCGGCCGCTGCTCGCCTGGCCGCTGACGATCTCGATGCTGGCCCTGGCCGGGCTGCCCGCCACCGCCGGGTTCATCGGCAAGCTCTACCTGATCGAGGCCCTGGTCGAAGGCAACTACACCTGGCTGGCGGTCTTCATCGCGGTGGGGACGATGATCTCCCTCGCCTACTACCTGCGGGTGGTGGCGGCGATGTGGATGCGGCCCGGGGGCGAAGCGGCCGGCGCCACCCCGGCGATCGCCGGCGCCTCGCCCGAGGCCGACCCGATCGACCCCGACGCGGGTCGGCGGGCATACCTGGTGGTCCCGGCCCTGCTGGCCGCCGCGGCGACGGTCTTCTTCGGGGTGATTCCGCAGCCCCTGGTCGAATTCGCCTCGCACGCCGGCGCCTCCCTGTTCGGGTAGCGGGCCATCGCGGTCCTCCTCGTCACCGGCGCGATCGTCGCGGCCGTGGCCGTCGGCATCGGCTCCGAGCGCCGCTGGCCGCAGGCGGCCGGCAACGCCTCCCGCAAGGCGCTGACGCTGATCCTCTACGTCCTCCTGCCGCCGGTCATCTTCTTCAACCTGGCGGCGGCGAAGATCGATCTCTCCCGCGCCGTCGGCATCGGGCTGGCGCTCGTCGCGGTCTCGCTCACCGGCCTGTTCACCTGGTGGATGGCGAGCCGGGTCCTGCGCCTCCCGCGCACCCAGGTCGGCGCCGTGCTCTGCGCCGTGCTCAGCGTCAACACGGGCTACCTCGGCTACCCGCTGACTGTGGCGCTGCTCGGCCGCGGCCAGCTCTCCAACGCGGTGCTCTACGACGTGCTCGTCACCGGTCCCTCGCTTCTGCTGGGCGCCTTCGCGGTCGGCGCCGCCTTCGGGACCAAGGCCGGGGAAAGCCCGCGCCAGCGCGCGCGCGCCTTCTTCACCCGCAACCCGCCGCTCTACGCGGCGGCGGCGGGCCTGCTGGCGCCGTCCTGGCTCGCCCCGCAGGTGCTCGTCGACCTCTCGCAGGTGCTGGTGGTGACGATCCTCCCGATCGGGTTCTTCGCCGTCGGCGCCACCCTCGCCGAGGGGGCCGAGCACGGCGAGCTGCCGCTGCCGCCGCCGCTGACCAGGCCGGTGCTGTTGGCCCTCTTCGGCCGGCTGATCATGGTCCCGGCGCTGCTGATGCTGATGGCGGCGCCGCTGCTCGACCTGCCGCCCGCCTACCGGCTGCTGGCGGCGATGCCGAGCGGCATCAACTCGATGATCGTCTCCCAGGCCTACGGGCTCGACAACCAGACCGTCGCCGAGGCGGTCACCTGGTCGACCGCGATCGTCGTCGCCGTCGCGCTGGTCTCGCTGCTGTTCTGAGCGGTCCACCCGCCTGAGGTCCCGAGCCTCTTCGTGGCCACGAGCGTCGTAGGGCGTCTCCAGCCGCATGCCGCCGGCGAGGCCGCGGCCGGGGGTCGCCCGGCAGGAGTAGTCGCCTCGTGGCCGCAGGTAGAGCAGGCCGACGCAGGCGCCGATCGCGCGCTGGCCGTAGGCGTTCGGGTGCAGGGACTCGCGGGTCGAGCCCTGGGCGAAGGAGAGGCGCCGGACCCACTCGGCGGTGGCGGGGGAGGGGCCGGCCGGCCCGACTCGCTCGGCCCGGCGGTCGCAGAGCTGGTGGCCGTCGAGCGCGCGGCGGAGGTCGAGGAACTCGGCGCCGGCCTCTGCCGCCGCGGTTCGCATCGCCGCCACGATCGAGCCCGTGCCGCGTCCCGCGGCCCAGTCCGCGTCGGCGTCCCAGAGCGGGCAGCCGCCCTGGTTGAGCCGGCTCCATCCCTCCTCGGGGTAGCGGAACCGGGGGCCGGGCGGGAACGGCGAGGCGTAGCCCATCGCCACCAGGCGGTAGTCGCCGCGCCCGTAGCCGGTGGCCGCCATCGTCCGCCGCACGCCGACCAGGGCGCGGCGGATCCGGCTCCGGGCGGCGGGCAGGGCCGAGTCGATCTCGGCCTGGGCGTCACCGCGGCAGTGGACCGGGTTCTCGGCGGAGCTGCGCGCCCAGTCGAGTGCGCAGGCCGCCACCAGTTCGCCGAAGCCGACGTCGTTGGCGCCGACCGTGACGAGGACCATGCGGACGTCGTGGTGGGTCGCGACGCTCGCCAGCCGGTCCGCCTGCGGGGCCTCGCCGAAGTGCGGTCGGCCGCCGAGTGCCGCCGGCCAGAGGTTCACCGCCCTGGCTCCGGAGCAGGCGAGGTTGACGCGGAGGTCGACCGCCACCGGGGCGCTGATCGCCGGCGCCACGTCGGAGCGATGGCAGCCGTCACCCTCGCTGGCGCCGTAGACGCGGGCGGGGTCGTACTCGCAGATGCCCCAGCCGTCGCAGTCGAAGGCCGCCCGGTCGGTCCCCGAGCGGGTCCCGAACGGCTCGGAGCCGTTGCCCAGCCAGCGGCCGCCCTCGCCGGAGATGAAGCTGTCGCCGAGTGAGACGATCGCGCTCGTCCGCGACCCCGGCCCCGCCCACGCCGGCGCCGCAGCCAGCGCCGCCAGCAGCGCCGCAGCGCACACCGCCTCCACCAATTTCCCCACCGCTCTCTCCACCCCTTGCGGCCGGCGCCGGTCGCCGGCTCGCGAGCCACCAAAGCGGCTGCCGGGGCGAGGGTCAAGCGGCGTGCGGGAGTTCTTGCGATCTCCGCCGAAACGTCACGATCCGCGCGTGTCCGGTGCGCGTCTCTAGGCGGCGCGGCGGTCGCGCTTGGCCGCGAAGAGGTCGAGGTCGGCGAATCCCATCAGGTCCTCCACCGTGGCCCCGTCGGCCGGGAACATCGCGAAGCCCGTGGCGGCGGAGACCGGGCGCGAGTCGTCGCTGCCGAAGCCGCGGTTGGCGATCCGCGCCCGCAGGCGCGCCGCCACCTCGCCGGCCTCCGCCGAACCCGCCTCGGGCACGATCACCGCGAACTCGTCGCCGCCCTGGCGGAAGACCGAGTCTTCGCCGCGGAGTTCGTCGCGCAGCGCCGCCCCGATCTCGGCCAGCAGGCGATCCCCCTCGAGGTGCCCGAAGCGCTCGTTGATCCCCTTGAAGCCGTTGAGGTCGAGCAGGAGCAGGGCGAACTCGCGGCCACGGCGCTGGTGGCGGGCGATTTCGACGGCCAGGCGCTCGTAGAGGGCGCGGTAGTTGCCGACGCCGGTCAGCTCGTCGCGGCGCGCCAGCGACCACAGCGCTTCGTGGCTCACCCGCAGCTGTCGCATCAGGATCACGATCCCGACCGCCACCGCGACCAGGCAGGCCGCCTCGACCGCGGCGAGGATCAGCGCCTGGCGATTGGAGAAGCTGCCGAGCAGGAGCGGCGCCAGCAGCCCGACGCCGATCGCCACCAGCGCCGCGAGCAGGACCTTTGCGCTCAGCGGCAGCCGCTGAGCGCCGGTCTGCTCGGGATCGGAATCGGTCATGACGCGGTCGGGCGGTCGTTCGATACCCGGGGATTATGGAGACTCTCCCGGCCCCGTCGTCGGCCACCACTACGATGCCCCCGGTGCGCTACCCGGTCGAAGAGTTCTCCGCCGAGGAGAGGGCGGTTCTCGCCCCTCACTTCACCAACCTCGACCGCCCCGTGTTCGCTCTGGTCAACCTCCCGGAGACCGTGAAGGGTGCGCTTTTTGCCCGCTATTCGAGGTATTCGGGGACGGTCCGCCGGCTCTACCTCGAGGAGTTTGCCGCCGACGCGCCGGCCGCCGGGCGCCCCTTCGACGAGGAGGAGGGTGAGCGGGCCGCGCGGTTGTACGAGCGGGTCTTCGTCGGCTACGGCGACGACTCGATCGCCCAGGTCGGCGGCGCTCACGTCGCCTGCGAGTGGGTCTCCAACGTCCTCACCAAGCTGATCCAGCGCGGTCGCCTCGCCGCCTACCTGGAGCAGTCGACCCGCTACATCCCCTACGACCGGCCGATGCCCGGCGGCGGCTACCGCTACTACGGCGACGAGCGGCTCGGCCCCGAGTTCGACGCGGCGATGGACGAGCTGTTCGCGATCTACTCGCGCTCGCTCGGCGAGCTCGAGACCTGGGCGGCCGAGCGCTGGCCGCGCGGGGACGACGAGCCGGAGGGAGCCTGGGCGCGCTCGATCCGGGCCAAGGCGCTCGACCTCCTGCGCGGGCTGCTGCCGGCGGCGACCCTCAGCCACGTCGGCATCTACGCCTCCGGGCAGGCCTACGAGCAGCTGATCATGCGGCTGCTCGCCTCACCGTTGCCGGAGGCGCGCGAGTGCGGGGGGATGATCCTCGGGGAGCTGAAGCGGGTCATGCCGAGCTTCGTCTCCCGGGTCGAGCGGCCCGACCGCGGCGGCGAGTGGATCTCCTACCTGGAGCGCCGCCGCGAGCGCACCGAGAGCTGGGTCGCACGCCTCGGGCTGGACCGCCGCGGCGACGGCGACGGCGCCCCCTCGGTTGAGCTGATCCACGTCGACGGCAGCGAAGAAGACCTGCTCGCCGCCTGCCTGTTCGAGGCCGCGAGCGCGCCGGAGACCGAGATCCTCGCCCGTATCGACATCCTCGACCGCGACGAGCGCGCGCAGCTGCTCGCCGCCCTCGCCGGCGACCGCGCCAACCGTCGCCACCGCCCCGGGCGCGGCTTCGAGGCGCTGCGGTACCGCTTCGAGATCGTCTCCGACTACGGCGCCTTCCGCGACCTGCAGCGCCACCGGATGCTGACCTGTCGGTGGCAGCGACTCGGCCCGGACCTCGGCGCCGAGGTGCCCGAGGAGGTGCGCGAGGCCGGTGCCGGCGGCGAGTTCGAGCGGGCGCTGGAGGTCTCGCGCGGCGAGTACGAGCGCCTGGTCGCGGCCGGGCTGCCCGAGGAGGCTCCCTACGCCCTCGGCCTCGCCTACCGGATCCGCTACACGCTCGACCTCAACGCCCGCGAGGCGATGCACCTGATCGAGTTGCGCTCGGGCCGCGAGGGCCACCCGACCTACCGCGCCGTCGCCCAGGCGATGCACGACCGCATCGCCGCCGTCCACCCCGGCGTGGCGGCCGCGATGACGCACGTCGACACCTCCGCCGAGCCGCGCCTGGAGCGGATCATGAGCGAGATCCGCACCCACCGCAAGCAGGTCGCGAGCGGGCGTTCCGAGTAGTCACGCCGCCCGCTCCCTGACCACCCGCGCGATGTCCAGCCGCTTGACGGCGCGCAGGCCGGGGCGCTCGGAGAGGAGAGACACGGCGAGGATGCCGAGCGAGGAGAGGACCAGGGTCGAGGTGCGGATCTGCAGGTCGAAGGTGAAGGCGTCGCTGTTGAAGGAGGACATGAAGAGGCGCGAGACCTCGACCCCGACGATCAGGCCGGGGACGATGCCGATCGCGGTGACGAGGAAGTTCTCGGCGGTGATCATCCGCGAGAGGCTGCGGAAGGGGGTGCCGGCGGCGCGCAGGGTCGCCACCTCGACCGCCCGCTCGGCGAGGTTGGCCTGGGTCGAGTTGTAGAGCAGGGCGAAGGCCATCGCGGCGCCGAACAGCAGCATCACCCCGATGAAGACGTAGAACAGCCCCAGGTATTCGTCGACCGTTTCCTTCAGGGCCGCGGAGTCGGCGTAGGCGACGACGCCGGGCAGCGCGCTGAGCCGCCGCCGCATCGCTTCCCGGTCGACCCCCGGGTCGTAGCGGACGTAGGCGACGTTGCCGAGGCCGAGCTGCGGCCCGGCCAGTCGCCGGACCGGGGCCAGCGAAGCGTAGACGTAGGTGCCGAGCGGTTCTTCGAGGAAGGCGACGATCGGGGCCCGGACCGAAGCGCCGGTCTGGGGCGCGGCGATGCCGACGCTGTCGCCGCTGGCGACGTCGAGCTTGCCGCCGAGCGCCTGGCCGCCGAGGACGCCGTCGGCGGGCAGCGTCGTGGTGCCGCCACCGGAGAGCAGGAAGCCGTGCATCCGGGTGTCGGGCTCGAACGCTTTCAGCGCGGTCTGGTAGCGGCGGTCGCCGGAGCTCAGCGAGACCGGCAGGTCGAGCCCCGGTTCGGCTTCCAGCACGCCGCCGGTCTGTCGCAGCCGCTGCATCTCGTCCGCTTCCAGGGCGCCGCGGAAGTAGATCTCGGCGTCCTGGCGCTCGACTTCTCCGTACTGCCGGTCGACCAGGATCTGGATCGTGTCGACCATCCCCCAGGAGACCAGGATCAGGGTCATCGCGAGGACGACGCCGAGCATGGTCGAGAGCGAGCGGCGTGGGTTGCGGCCGATCGCCCGCAAGGTCATCCGCCAGCGCACCGGCAGCCGTCGCAGCGGAGGCACCGCCCGCTCGAGGAGGCTGAGGTGGCCGCGGCCGGTGGGGGCGAAGCGGCGCATCGCCTCGGCCGGCGGCACGCGGGCGGCGGAGGCGGCCGGCAGCGCCGCCGCCAGGCCGCCGGTGAAGAGGCCGAAGGCGATGCCGACCAGCGCCGTCAGCGGCGAGACCGAGACCAGGGTCACGGGGATCGAGAGTTCTTCGGTGTAGGCGTTGGTGACGACGCCGGCCAGGGCGAGGCCGGCGGCGGCGCCGAGCACGCCGCCGGCGAGGCCGGTGACGATCCCGTAGGTGAGGTAGTGGCGGACGATCTGCCGGCTCGAGTAGCCGCAGGCGCGCAGCATCCCGATCGTCGGCCGCTCGGCGGTGACCAGCCGCCGCATCAGCACCCAGGTCGCCAGCGCCGCCGCGGTGAGGAAGAGCAGCGGGAACATGATCGCCAGCTCCTGGAAGCTCTTGACGTCCTGCTGTAGGGCGCTGTTGGAGGGCTGGTCGGCGCGGGTGAGGACGTCCCCGGCGCCGAGGCTCGCGGCCTGCTTGGAGAGGCTCGCGGTCAGTGCCGGGTCTTCGCGGCCGCCGGCGTAGTAGATCGCCACCTGGTTCGGGCCGCCGAGGCCGGCCAGCTCGCGGGCGGTTTCCTCCGGCGCGAAGAGGACGCCGAAGCTCTTCGGCGAGGGGAGGATTTCCTGGCGGCTGCGGGCCGGCCAGAAGTACTCGGGCGAGGAGGCGACGCCGACGATCCGCAGCGAGACGTCGCCGCCCGCCCCGACCACATCGACCCGGTCGCCGACCTTGAGGCCGAAGCTGTCCGCCATGTGCTGCTCGACCAGGACCGCGTGCGGGTCGGAGGGCTTGAGGTAGGAGCCCGCTTCGACCTCGACCCGGTTGACCGCCGGCTGGTGGCCGGCAGGCAGGCCGACGACCCGGCCCAGCAGCTTGTCGGCGCCGATCGTGAACGGCACTTCCGCCTGGGCCCTGGCCTGCACCGCTTCGACGCCCGCTTCTTCGCGGGCGGCGGCGGCGATCCGGCCGCTCTTGCCGCCGGTCGCGGTGAGGTCGGCGAAGCGGTACTCGGTGAAGGCCCGCTTGTAGGAGGAGTCGAGGTTGCGGTAGGCGTCGTAGCTGGCGCCGAAGAGGGTGACGCCGAGGAAGATGGTGATCGCGATCGCGGCGAAGGAGGCGCGCTGGCGGCCGATGTCGCGGCGCGCCTTGCGGCGCAGCGTCCTCATCGCCGGCTCACCACTCCAGGGCCTCGGCCGCCAGCGGCTCGGGGTTGCGCTCGTCGGCGACGATGCCGCCGTCGCGGAGCCGCAGCACGCGGTCGGCCATGCGGGCGATCGAGGCGTTGTGGGTGACCAGCAGCACGGTCTGGTGCATCTCGTGGCTGAGCTCGTGCAGGAGGCCGAGCACGGTGCGGCCGGTCTCGAGGTCGAGCGCCCCGGTCGGCTCGTCGCCGAGCAGGACGCGGGGGCCGGAGGCCAGCGCCCGGGCGACGGCGACCCGCTGCTGCTCGCCCCCGGAGAGCTGGGCGGGGAAGTGGTGGAGGCGGTCGCCGAGGCCGACCCGCTGCAGCATCTCCTCGGAGCGGTCCGGCCCGTCGCCGAGCTCGGCCACCAGCTGCACGTTCTCCAGCGCCGTCAGGGTCGGGATCAGGTTGAAGAACTGGAAGATGAAGCCGACCGTCTCGCGCCGGAACCGGGTCCGGCCCTCCTCGTCGAGCGCCGTCACGTCCTGCCCGGAGACCTCGATCCCGCCGCCGCTCGGCGGCTCGATCCCGCCGACCAGGTTCAGCAGCGTCGTCTTCCCCGAGCCGCTGGGGCCGAGCAGGACGACGAACTCCTCGGGCCAGATCTGCAGGTCGACGCCGCGCAGCGCGTGGACGGCGACCTCCCCCTTGCCGTAGGTCTTGGTCGCGCCGCGCAGCACGATCGCCGGCTCGCCGGTCTGCGGCGTCGCCCGGTGGGTGCTCTCGGCGGCCGCCACGCCCTCGTCCTCAGTCGCGTTGCTTGCGCTTGCGCCGGCCGCCGTCCGTGTCGTCCCCGTCGCCGTTCCCGTTCGAGGTCGGCTCGCCGTCCGGCTCGGACGGTTCCAGTTCGGCGGCGGCTTTCTCGCCGGGGGTCGGCCAGGGGACCGCCTCGCCGGCCTCCCAGGCGGGTGGGCGGCCGCGGGGGAGGGCCCCGAGCACCAGCAGGCCGAAGTAGATCAGCCAGATCAGCGTGATGAAGAACAGCGGCCCGAGCAGGAAGGCGACGCCGGAGGCCATCCCGAGCGAGGCCCAGAAGCGGCTCATCACGCCGGTCCGCATCGCCCACAGGCCGCTGTAGAAGAGCGCCACCGCGAGGCCGAGCCCGCCGGCGATGCCGAGCCCGGAGGAGATCGGCGCCAGCGAGGCTTCGCCGAGCGCGTTTTCGGCTGCGTCGTCGGCGCGCTTGGTCTCTTCGCAGGTGGCGAGCGCGGTCTTGCCCCCGCTCGGTTCGAATTCTTCGCCGAAGGACTTGGCGCCCTTGTCCTTGAGTTCGGTCGTGCACTTTTCGTGCGCTTCGGTGGCCGAGAGGGTGGACTTCGCTTCGCCGTTGACGAACTGCGTGGCGGCTTCGTCGCGGGCGCCGATCGAGAGCCCGGCCGAGACGGCGAGGAAGAGCGGCGCGACCACGACCAGGCCGACCAGCTGGCTGCGCACACGCGGGCTGCGGGCCTGGACGACGCGGAAGAGGTAGAAGAGCGGCGCCACCAGCAGGGCGAAGCCGACCGCCTGCAGGGCGCCGGTCAGCGCCACCGAGCCGGCGTGTTCGTGGGTCGAGCGCAAAATCTCCGCTTCCCCTTCGCCGCTGACTTCGTTGAGCAGCCCGGAGAGCACCATCAGCACGACGGCGACGAAGGTCAGCAGGGCGACGGGGGTCGCCCAGCGCGCCTCCCATGCCACCACCTGCGCTCGAGTCTTACGCACCTCTCAACCCCTCTCGTGGAAGTGGAACCGGGGCAGGGCCCCGTGGATCGCGTCCTGCGCCATGTCGAGGACAGTTTTCTCCGGCGTCGCGGTGACGATGGCGGAGGTCGTGATCTCGCTGAGCCGCACGAGCCGTACGCTACCGCCCATGAGCACCGAGAGGGCAGACGCCCGACGCACCCCAGTCGTCCCGCTCGAGGCCGGAGCCGGCCCCGAGAACCCACCCTGCCCCGCCTGCGGCGAGCCGCTCTTCGGCTGGCTCGGCGAGCGGCCCGGCCTGGAAGGCCCGGTCAGCCGTTGCGAGAGCTGCGGACTCGGCGTCATCGGCCGTGCCGCCGGGCCCGAGGAGGCGCTGGAGGCGCTCGACGCGCTGCGGCGAGGGGAGGAGACGCGGATCGCCGATCGCGGCAGCTACGCCTGCTCGCTGGGGAGCGCCGGCTGGGCGGGCCTGGAGCCGGGCGCGCGCTACCTGTTCACGGTCGAGGCGGTGCGCCGGTTGGTCGCCCGCCGCGACCAGGTCGTCAAGTCGCGCCGCTGGGCGCCGGGGGCGAGCCTGGCCACGACCTGGCAGACGCTGCTCAACAGCGTCACCTTCGGACGCAACGTCGCCCTCGGGGCATTGGGGCGCGGCGTCGCAGCGCCGGCCTCGCGTCGCTGGCAGCGGCGGATCGACGCCCTCATCAGCGTCGTCGTCGCGATCCCGGCTCTGCTGATCGCGCTGCCGGTGGAGCTGCTCGGCGCCGCCTTCAAACGCGGCGCCGTCTACGCGCTGAAGCTGGAACTGCTCTGACGCCCCGGCTCAGCCGTTGAGCGTCGCCATCATCGCCTCGTCGTAGCGGCTTCCGCGCACCGCCTCCGGAGAGATCGCGGCATCGAGCGCCGCCAGCTGCTCGGCGGTGAGCCGCAGCTCGGCCGCTGCGGCGTTCTCCTCGAGGCGGGAGACCCGTTTGGTTCCCGGGATCGGGACGACGTCATCGCCCTTCGCCATCACCCAGGCGAGCGCCACCTGGGCCGGGCTCGCACCGATCTTCGCGGCCAGCTCGGCGACCCGGTCGGCGAGCTTCAGGTTCTCGGCAAGCGCCTCCTCTTGGAAGCGAGGGTTGGTGCGGCGCCAGTCGTCCTCCGGCAGGTCGTCGAGCGAGCGGATCGTCCCGGTCAGGAAGCCGCGCCCGAGCGGCGAGTAGGCGACGAAGCCGATCCCCAGCTCGCGCAGGGCCGGCAGCACCTCGTCCTCGGGGTCGCGGGTCCAGAGCGAGTACTCGCTCTGCAGGGCGCTCAGCGGGTGGGTGGCGTGGGCGCGGCGGATCGTCTCCGCCGAGGCCTCGGAGAGGCCGAGGTAGCGGACCTTGCCCGCGGCGACCAGCTCGGCCATCGCTCCCACGGTCTCCTCGATCGGCACGTTGGGGTCGACCCGGTGCTGGTAGAAGAGGTCGATGTGGTCGGTCCCGAGGCGCCGCAACGATCCCTCGCAGGCCCGCTTCACGTTCTCCGGGCTGCTGTCGATGCCGCGCGGGCGCCCTGGGTCGTCAGGGTCGAACGAGAAGCCGAACTTGGTCGCGATCTCGACCTCGTCGCGGCGGCCGGCGATGGCGCGGCCGACCAGCTCCTCGTTGGTGTGCGGGCCGTAGATCTCGGCGGTGTCGATGAAGGTGACGCCGAGCTCGATCGCGCGGTGGATCGTCTCGATCCCCGCCTGCTCGTCGCCGCCTCCGTAGGCCCAGGTCATGCCCATGCAGCCGAGGCCCTCGGCCGAGACCTCGAGCCCCTGCTTTCCCAGGGTTCTCCTATTCATCAGCTTTCTCCTTGTAGACGTCGATCTTCTCTGAGTTCGCCGAGCTGAGGTCGTCCTGGCAAGCAGTTCAAGGACGCAGGGAGCGAAGCGTGCTCTGCACGTGAGCGACAGAGGACGCCGAAATGCGCCGCCCGGACGACCTCAGCTCAGGCCTTCGCGGGCCTCGCGGACCAGCGTCACGGCCTCGGGGAAGAGGACGCGGATCGCATCGCGGACCTGCATCGCCTGCTGGTCGGCGCTGCCGGTGAGGTCGAGGCGGTTGATCGAGGCGACGGTCATCTCGACCGCGAGCTTGATCGCGTTGTCGGCCCAGGCGACGCGCTGAGAGGACTGCATCTGCTCCGAGAGCTCCTCCATCCGGGCGCGGAACTCGTCGGGGTCGCCGAAGAGGTTGAAGGGGCTGCCCTCCATGCCTCCATGTAAGCAGAACTGTGACTTCGCCGGGAGGGAATCGCGACGTTGTGCGCGTCACCCGTGCGCCGTGGCCGCCTAGCGTCGGCGGCATGAGCGGAGGAGGGGATCGGCAGCGCGGCTCGGCGAGCGTCGAGCAGGTCGGGCTGGCGGCGCTGGTGGCGCTGCTCGTGGTCGCCGCCGCGGCGACGATCGTGGCCGGCGGCGAAGTGAGGGGAGGGCGCGGCCTGGCAGCGGCGATCGGCCGCCGGATCGCCTGCGCGCCGCGCCTGCCTGACGCCTGCCGTCACCACCCGCTCGTCCCGGCCTACGGCTGGCCGCTGGCGCGGCTCGCCCGCGCGCTGGCGCCGACCCCGGCGGCGCTGCCGGGCCCGAGCGGCCTGCCGCTGGCGCCGGTCGACTTCCGCCGCTGCCGGCGCCCCAGCTGCGCGGTCGCCGCCGGGGCGCACGTCACCGCCTCCGGCCGCCGCGTCACCGCCTTCACCGAGCTCGTCGACCACCGCCGCGACCGTGGCTGGGTCGAGTTCGTCTACTGGCTCTACCGCCCGGGCCTCGGCTGGGAGCGGCTGGCCCGCCACGCGACGGAAACCGACGTGCGAGCCGCCGCCGGCGTCCGCGTCCTGGCGAAGGACGACCCGGCCCTGGTCCCGCTCGAGACGCTCCCCGGCCGCGACTACTACGAGTTCCCCGCCGCCGAGCAGCCGCCCTGGCGCTGGCGGATCCGTTCCCGCTACCCCGGCTGGTCGAGCTGACCTCGCCGACGACCCGCTCCGCTGTTCCTTTGCCGGGCTATTCCCGGCTAAGGAACAGCGGAGCGGTGGTTTGGCGGGTCCGCGGCTTGCGCGGACTTCTCCCGCGCCTCCTCCTGCTCGGCGTCCTCCTGGGCTTCGCGGATCAGGCGGCGCCAGTCGGCGGTGCGGAAGACGAGCAGGATCGCGGCGAAGCCGAGCACCACCGACCAGGCCGCCATCGCGATCTGGGTGCCGACCGAGAAGGAGAGGACGGCGCTGCGCGAGGGGCCGGACAGGGTCGCCACCAGCAGCGCCTGCTGGGCGCCGGCGCCGCCGGGGGTGAAGGGGAGCACGTTGGCGATCGCCTGCACGCTCATCACCAGCATCACGCTGCCGACCGAGCCCCCGATCCCGAACGCTTCGAGGAAGAACCAGAAGGCGGCGAAGCGGAAGAGCCAGCCGACGCCCTGCCAGGCGGCGACCTCGCGCAGGTAGCGGCGCGGCCGGGTGAGGATGATCAGCCCCTGGCGCACCCGCGCCCAGAAGCGGCGCACGTGGTGGCCGAGGTAGTAGACGCCGAGGGCGAGGGCGAGGAGGACGAGGGCGGTGGTCACCGCCCAGATCTGCGGGTGCCCCGCCCAGAAGGAGAGCTCGAAGGCGGGCAGGTCGGGGATTTCGGGCAGCGGCGGCAGCAGCCCCTGGCTGATCGCGTAGAAGAGGACGAGGATGCCGACGGTGGTGTCGAAGACGGTCTGGACGAGGAAGGACGAGGTGACCGCGGGGTAGGAGGAGTCGGGGATCTGGCGTTTGACCAGGAAGACCTTGGTGACGTCGCCGGCGTGGGCGGGGACGACCGCGTTGATCCCGGCTCCGGCCAGGTAGGCGGCGGCGAGCGGGACGAAGGGGATGCGCTGGGCCGGGTAGGAGGCGCGCAGGACGTTGCGCCAGGCCCAGGACCGCGCCAGCTGCATCCCCAGCAGGCAGAGCAGGGCGATCCCGAACGGGGTCCAGTGCACTTCCGAGAGGTGGCGGAAGAATTCCGCCGCGCCGTTGAAGAAGTGTTCGAAGCTCGATGCGAGGTCGCCGAGCGGCATCGCAGCTACACTAGCCCGCTCGTGCCGGACACCGACACGCACACGCTCCCTTCTCACGCCGCACCGGATCCCGCCGACGAGGCGATGTGCGCGCGCGCCCGCGAGCGCTACACCGCCGACCGAAAAAGCCGCTTCCGCCGCCGCCGCAAACGGCACGCGCAGCTGCCGAGCCTGATCATCATCGGCGGGTTGAAGTGCGGCACGACGAGCATCCACCACTACCTCGGCCTGCATCCCGAAATCCAGATGTCGAAGCCGAAGGAGCTGAACTTCTTCGTCGAGGAGCTGAACTGGGACCTCGGCCTCGACTGGTACGCGAGCCGCTTCGACGACCGCTTCGAGGTCCGCGGCGAGTCATCGCCGCACTACACGAACCTGCCCCGCTTCGAGGGGGTCGCCGAGCGGATCAAGCAGAACTGCCCCGACGCGCGCCTGCTCTACATGGTGCGCGACCCGATCAAGCGGATCCTCTCGCACTGGGTCCACGCCACCGGCGCCGGCTACGAGACCGGCGACCTGGTCGAGGTGCTCTCCAACCCCGACAGCTCCTACATGAACCGCTCCAAGTACTGGATGCAGCTGCAGCCTTACCTGGAGCGCTTCGATCGCGCCCAGATCGAGATCATCAGCCAGGAGGAGCTGCAGGCCGAACGCGAGGAGACGATGCGCAAGGCGTTCGCCTTCGCCGGCGTCGACGAGACCTTCACCTCCGAGCAGTTCGACCGCGAGTGGGAGAAGTCGAGCGCCAAGCAGGGCGACAAATACCAGTTCATGGAGAAGCTGATCAAGCTGCCGGGCTTCCGCTCCTTCGACCGCAACTTCGACCGCCTGCCGGAGTCGATGCGGTGGCTGGTCGAGAAGGTCGTCCACGACCCGGAGAAGCCGCCGGCGCCGAAGCCGAAGCTCCCCGACGACCTCTTCGAGACTGTCCGCGGCCGCTTCGGCGAGGACGTCGCGGCGCTGCAGAAGTTCGCCGGCCGCGAGTTCGCCGGCTGGCACGACTACTCCTGAGCCGCCGATGCGGCGGCTGCTCCCCGACCCGGGCCCGACCAGCGTCGAGGCGCAGCTCGACTCCTACCGTCCCTGGGAGCGCCCGCACGAGGAGCGGCCCTTCGTCGCCGTCAACTTCGCCGCCACGGTCGACGGCCGGGCCAGCATCGGCGGCGTCTCCGGGCAGATCGGCTCGGCCACCGACACGGCGATGCTGGCCGGGCTGCGGACCCGTTTCGACGCGGTGATGATCGGCGCCGGGACGATGCGGGCCGAGCGTTACGGTCGCCTCGTCGCCAGTCGGGAGCGGCGCGAACGGCGCGAGCGCGTCGGCCTCCCGCACGACCCGCTGATGGTGATCGTCAGCGGCCGCCTCGACCTGCCCTGGGACGCGCCGCTGTTCACCGACGGCGGCGGCCGGGTGCTGATCTTCACCGCCGCCGAGGCCGAGCCCCCGCCGACGGCGACTCCCGTCCGCGTCGTCCGCCACGAAGGCGGTGTGAACGTGGTCGCGGCGCTGCGCCACCTGCGCCTCGAGCGCGGGGTGCGGGCACTGCTCTGCGAGGGCGGCCCCGGCCTGCACGGCGAGCTCCAGGGCGCCGGCTGCGTCGACGACCTCTTCCTCACGATCGCCCCGAAGCTGGTCGGCGGCGGCGCCCCGCGAATCCTCGAAGGGGGCCTGCCCGCGGTCGCCTCGCTGGAGCTGTTGTGGCTTTTGGAAGAGGACGGTGAGCTCCTCGCCCGTTACCGCCGGGCCTGAGCTAGCGTTGCCGGGACCGAAGCCGACGAGGAGAGGACACCGATGGACTTCACTCCCACCCCCGAGGTAGCGACGCTGCGCGAGCGCATCCTCGATTTCATGGACGCCGAGATCTACCCGGTCGAGCGGGAGATCATGGAGGCGATCGACGAGGAGGTCGGTCCCGGGGTCGCCTACCCGGCGAACCTGACTGCGATCCGCGAGAAGGCCCGCGCCGAGGGCCTCTGGAACCTGTTCATGCCCGACGAGCGCTTCGGGCCGGGGCTGAGCAACTGGGAGTACGGGCTGCTCTGCGAGGAGATGGGACGCAGCCCGCTGGCGGCACCGATGGCATTCAACTGCGCCGCGCCCGACACCGGCAACACGGAGATCCTCGCCGAGCACGGCACCGCCGAGCAGCACGAGCGCTGGCTGGAGCCGCTGCTGGAGGGACGGATCCGCTCCTGCTTCTCGATGACCGAGCCCGAGGTCTCCGGATCGGACCCGACCCTGCTGCAGGCCACCGCCGCGCTCGACGGCGATGAGTGGGTGATCGACGGCCTCAAGTGGTTCTCGACCGGGGCGGTCGGCGCCGAGCTGGCGATCGCGATGGTGATCACCGATCCCGACGCGCCCCCCTACGCGCGCGCCTCGATGATCTGCGTGCCGACCGACACGCCCGGGTTCAACCTGATCCGGCCGGTCTCGGTGATGGGGCACTCGAAGGGCCCCGGCCACTGCGAAATCCGCTATGAAGGCTGTCGCGTCCCCAAGGAGAACCTGCTGGGCGAGCGCGGCGCCGGCTTCAAGATCGCCCAGGACCGGCTCGGCCCGGGGCGCATCCACCACTGCATGCGGGCGATCGGGACGGCCGAGCGGGCGCACGAGATGATGTGCCGCCGCGCCAACGAGCGCGTCGCCTTCGGCGGCCCGCTGGCCGACAAGCAGTTCGTCCAGGAGGCGATCGCGACCTCGCGGATGGAGATCGACCAGGCCCGCCTGCTCACCCTCTTCGCCGCCTGGAAGATGGACACCGAGGGCAAGCGCGCCGCCCGCCAGCAGATCTCGGCGATCAAGGTCGTCGCCGCCAACATGGTGATGGACGTGCTCGACCGCGCGATCCAGGTCCACGGCGCCCTCGGCATGACCGACGACACGCCGCTCTCGGTGCTGTGGCGCTTCAGCCGCATGCTGCGCCTCGCCGACGGCCCCGACGAGGTCCACAAGATGGTCCTCGCCCGCCGCGAGCTGAACCGCTGGTCCAAGCGCGCCGAGGCGGAAGCCGCCGGCGAGCTTGAGCCGCGCCACGCGGCGCGGATGGTCTGACCCCCCCGGCCGGAGGCGGCTGCCGCCGCCTCCGGAGCCCGGCCTACCTGTTCTCGAAGGTCAGCGCGCAGCCGTTGATGCAGTAGCGCTGGCCGCCGCGGTCGGCGGGGCCGTCGTCGAAGACGTGGCCGAGGTGGGCGTCGCAGTGCTTGCAGACGACCTCGGTGCGGCGCATGAAGAGGCTGTTGTCGGGTCGCAGCTCGACGTGCTCGAGGTTGGCCGGCTCGGTGAAGCTGGGCCAGCCGCTGCCGGAGTCGAACTTGGTGTCGGAGGAGAACAGCTCGGTGCCGCAGCAGACGCAGCGGTAGGTGCCCTCGCCCTTCTCCTCGACGTAGGGGCCGGTGAAGGCGCGCTCGGTGCCCGCCCGGCGGGTCACCTCGAACTGCTCCGGCGTCAGCTGCTCGCGCCACTCCTGCTCGGACTTCTCGATATTCGTCGCCATCTTTCTCCTTTCGGGTCTCCTCAAGGGTACGACCCGGCGCTTACAGGACGGTGACGACAAGCGTCCAGGCCGCGGCCGGAGGCGGCGGCGACGGGCGCCGCGACCCCTACCCTGGAGGGATGGCACGCAGGATCGCCACCGCTCTGCTCGCGTCCTCGTTCGCCCTCGCCCTCGTCGGCCCGCCCACCACCACCACCGCCGCCGGCCTCGACCGGCTGATCGCCCCGACCTCGACCTGCCACGGGCAGACGGACCTCACGGCCCGGACCGAGACCCAGGTGCGGGCGATGCGCTGCATGACCAGCTATGCCCGCCGGCACCGCGGGCTGGCCGCCCTGCGCGACTCCCCGGCGCTCGACCGCGCCGCCCGGCACAAGTCGGCGGACATCCTCAAGTGCGACGAGTTCAGCCACGAAGCTTGCGGCCGCCCCTTCAGCTACTGGATCGAACGCTTCGGCTACGCCGGCGGCTCCTGCTGGTCGGCGGGCGAGAACGTCGCCTGGGGGACCGGGCCGCTGGGTTCGGCCCGGCGGGTCTTCGTCTCCTGGATGCACTCGCCCGGCCACCGCCGCAACATCCTCGGCGGCGAATTCGACGACCTCGGCGTGGCGCTGCGCGTCGGCACGCTCGAAGGGCACGCCGGCGCCCACGTCTGGACCCAGGACTTCGGCGGGCGCTGCTGAGCGACCGCGCGCGGCGGGCCTCGCGGCGGCTTCGTAGGATGCCGCCGTGCCCGACGCCTTCTACGAGCCCGACGGCGACGGGCTCCTCGCCACCGAGCTGACCCGCGGCCCCTGGGACCGCGACTCCCAGCACGCCGGGCCGCCGGCGGCGCTGCTCGGGCGGGCGCTGGAGCTGCTCCCGGACGCCGCCGGGTTCCAGGTCGGCCGCGTCACCTTCGAGATCCTGCGCCCGGTGCCGATCGGCCCGGTGCGGGTCGAGGCCCGGGTGCTGCGGCCGGGCCGCCGCGTGCGGCTGGTCGAGGCGGAGCTGAGCGCCGGGGGAGAGGTGCTGATGCGCGCCACCGCCTGGCTGATCCGGCTCGCCGCGATCGACCTGCCCGCCGAGTCCCTGGCGACGAGCGAACCGCCGCCCGGGCCCGAGCAGGGGGCGGGCGCCGGCTTCTTCCCGACCGAGGAGGAGCACGGCTACCACACCGGGATGGAGCTCAGCTTCATCTCCGGCGGCTTCATGGAGCAGGGGCCGGCGACGGTTTGGCTGAGGATGCGGGCGCCGCTCGTCGCCGGCGAGGAGCCGACTCCGCTGCAGCGGGTGCTGATCGCCGCCGACGTCGGCAACGGGGTCAGCTCGACCCTCGACTTTCGCCGCTTCCTCTTCCTCAACGTCGAGCTGACCGTCCACCTCGAGCGGCTGCCGGCGGGCGAGTGGGTCGGCCTCGACGCGGTCACCCGTCCCCAGCCGAGCGGCGTCGGTATCGCCGAGTCCGTCCTCTTCGACGAGTCGGCCCGCCTCGGCCGCGCCGTCCAGACCCTGCTGGTCAGCGAGCGTTAGGCCGCCCCGCGGCCCGGGTCGGCCTGTGTAGGGCCGTGAGGATCACCAGGGCCGAGCCGACCGCGACCGCGGAGGCGAGGAGGAAGGAGCCCTCGTAGTCGGTGAGGGACGCGGCGAGCCCGGCCAGCGGCGCTCCCACCCCGACGCCGGCGTCGAAGAAGGCGGTGAAGGTGCCCATCACGGCGCCGCGGGCGCTCTGCGACACGTGACCGACGGCGAGCAGCATCAGCGCCGGGTTGAGCAGCGAGAAGGCGGCACCCATCGCCGCGCCGCCGAGCAGGGCCACGGGAAGGCTCGGGGCGAGCGCGATCAGCAGCAGCCCGACGGCCTCGCCGAGGGTCGCCCCGATCGCCACCGGCGCGCCGCCGAGCCGGTCGGGCAGGTCGCCGGCAACGAGCCGGGCGACCACGATCATCGCCGCGAAGACGGCGAACACCGTCGCCCCGTGGCCGATCCCGCGCGCTTCGAGGTGCAGGACGATGAAGGTGGCGACGGCCGCGTAGCCGACCGCCGCCATCGCCACCGCGATCCCCGGACGCACGGCCTCCGGCGCGATCAGGGGGTGGGGCTCGGCGTGGGGCAGGGGCTCGAACGGGTCGGGGACGAGCGAGGCGATGCCAGCGCCGAGCAGCGGCATCGCCGCGGCGAACAGCCAGACGGCGTGGTAGCCGGAGGCGCTGAGGATCAGCTCGCCGGCGAGCGGCCCGACGCTGAGACCACCCCACACCGCCAGCCCGTAGAGCCCGAGGACGCGGCCGCGCCGCGCCGGCGGTGCCATGTCGACGATCCAGGCCGAGCCGGCCGTGTAGACGGCCCCCTCGCCGAGGCCGAGCAGGAGCCGGGCGAAGATCAGGCCGGCGAGGCCGAGGCTCGGCAGGTAGAGGAGGCCGCTGGCGCCGAGCAGGATCGCGCCGAAGAGGACCATCGGCTTGCGCCCGCGGGTGTCGGCGAGCCGACCGGACACGGGGCGCAGCAGCAGACCGGTGATCGCGTAGGAACCGACCACGATCCCGACCGCGACGTTGCCCGCGTGCAGCGGGCCGTGGATGTAGCGCGGCAGCACCGGCAGGACCGCGCCCACCCCGAGCAGGCCGCAGAAGGTGACCGCGAAGATCCCGGCGAAGGCGAGGCCGGGGCGCTCGTCCCTCACGTCAGCAGGCCGGCGAGGCTCTCGACCGCGTGGTCGGGAGCCGGCTCGGCGGCCTCCGCCTCGGCCCGGCTCGTGGTCCCGCTGAGGACCAGCACCGTGCCCAGCCCGGCAGCCCGCCCGCCGGCGACGTCGGAGCCGATCCGGTCGCCGACCATCGCCACCCGCTCGGGAGAGGGGGACCCGATCGCCTCCAGCGCCATCTCGAAGAGGTGGCGCTCGGGCTTGCCGGCGATCTCGGCGCGGCGGCCGGAGGCGGTCTCGACGGCGGCGAGGACGGCGCCGGTCCCGGGCCACTCGCCGCCGGGCATCGGCATCGTCGGGTCGTGGCTGGTGGCGAGCAGGGCGGCGCCGCCGTCGAGCGCCAGCTTCGCCGTCAGCAGCTCCTCGTAGTCGAAGCCGCGGTGGCCGGAGACGACGACGGCGCTCGCGCCCCGGCCGTCCTCTCCCTCGAGCACCGTCGCCCCGGCCGCGGCCACCATCTCGTGCAGGGCGGCGCCGCCGATCACGAAGGCGCCGCCGTCGCCGGCCGCCTCGGCGGCCATCCGCGCGACCGCCGTCCCGGCGGTGACGATCTGCGCCTCCCCGACCTCCACCCCGAGCGAGCGCAGCCGCTCCGCGTAGGCCGCCGGGTGGCGCCCGGGGTTGTTGGTGACGAAGGCGATCCGCTTGCCGGCGGCGAGCAGCGCCGCCAGCGTCTCGGGCGAGCCGGGCACCGGCTCGCGCCCGACCCAGACGACGCCGTCGAGGTCGACCAGGAAGCCGTCGAAGACGTCGGCGATGGACACGCCGCCAGGCTAACCGCTCGCCCCGGTAGCGTGCCGGTGGTGACGCCGAACGGACAGCTGGTCGTGGCCACCGACCTGACCCGCCGCTACGGCGAGGGCGACGCGGCGGTCGACGCCCTGGCCGGGGTCACGACCTCGTTCGAGCGCGACCGCTTCACCGCGATCATGGGCCCCTCCGGCTCGGGCAAGTCGACGCTGATGCACATCCTCGCCGGCCTCGACAAGCCGACCAGCGGAACGGTCACCCTCGACGGGGTCGAGATCACGGCCCTCGACGACGCCGCGCTGACGAGGCTGCGCCGCGACAAGCTCGGCTTCGTCTTCCAGTTCTTCAACCTGCTGCCGGTCCTCACCGCCGAGGAGAACCTGGTGCTGCCGCTCTCGATCGCCGGCCGCAAGCCCGACCGCGAGTGGGTCGAGCGGCTGATCCGTACCGTCGGCCTCGAGGACCGGCGCACCCACCGGCCCTCCGAACTCTCCGGCGGCCAGCAGCAGCGCGTCTCGGTCGCCCGCGCCCTGGTCTCCAAACCCGCCGTCGTCTTCGCCGACGAGCCGACCGGCAACCTCGACTCGAAGTCGGGCGAGGACGTGCTGGCGCTGCTGCGCCAGGCGGTCGACGAGTTCGAGCAGACGGTGATCATGGTCACCCACGACCCGGCCGCCGCCGCCCACGCCGACCGCCTGATCACCCTCCGCGACGGCAAGCTCGTCCACGACGAGCGGCCCGGCTCGGCCGACGAGGTGATCGAGCTGATGAAGCAGATCGACTAGGCGGGTGACCGGCCTCGCCCTCAAGAGCGTCTGGGCGCGCAAGGCACGGGCCCTGGCGACGACCTTCGCGGTCGTGCTCGGCATCGCCTTCGTCGCCGGCAGCTACATCCTCACCGACACGATCTTCGCCGCCTTCGACGAAATCTTCAGCGAGTCGCTGGGCGGCACCAGCGTCGTCATCACCGCCAAGAACCCGGTCGACCAGGAAGCCGGCGAAACGCCGACGGTCAGCGCCTCACTGCTCCCGCGGGTGCAGAAGACGCCGGGGGTGCGGTTGGCGGCGGGAGCGATCTTCGCGCCCGGCGGCCTCTTCGACTCCCAGGGCAAGAAGATCGGCAGCAAGTTCGCGCCGAAGTTCATCTCCTCGACCCTGCCCGACGGGCTCGAGTCGCTCACCTACCTGAGCGGACACCCGCCGCGCGGCCCGACCGAAGCCTCGCTCGACAAGGCGGCGGCCGACCAAGCCGGGCTGGCGATCGGCGACGAGATCGGCATCGTCGGCCGGTCGAAGCTCCACACCTACAGCCTGGTCGGGCTGACGCAGCTCGGCAGCGCCTCCTTCGGCGGCTCCAGCATCGCCCAGCTGACCCTGCCCGAGGCGCAGGCGATCACCGAGGAGCGCGGTCGCTTCGACCAGATCTCGGTGGTCGCCGAGGAAGGCGTCTCGGCGCAGGTGCTGAAACGGCGGATCGCCGCCCAGATGCCCGACAACGTGCGGGTCGAGACTGCGCAGGAAAGCGCCGACCGTGCCTCGGAAAGCATCCGCGAAGGGCTGGGCTTCCTGCAGACCTTCCTGCTCGTCTTCGGCTTCATCGCCGTCTTCGTCGGCTCCTTCCTGATCTTCAACACCTTCTCGATCACGGTCGCCCAGCGGGTCAGCGAGTTCGGGATGCTGCGCACGCTCGGCGCCTCGCGGCGCCAGATCCTCGCTTCGGTGCTGATCGAAGCGGTCGCGGTGGGGCTGGTCGGCGCGGTGCTCGGGATCGGCGGCGGCTTCCTCATCGCCCTCGTCCTGAACGCGCTGTTCGAAGCCCTCGGGATCGACCTGCCGACCACCGGCCTGGTGCTGGAGTCGCGCACGGTGATCGTCTCGCTGCTGGTCGGGGTCCTGGTCACCTTCGTCGCCTCGCTGGTGCCGGCGCTGCGCTCGACCCGGGTGCCGCCGATCGCCGCCCTGCACGCCTTCGCCCCGGTTCCTACCCGGGGCCGGCGGCTGGCGGTCCTGGCGTTCTCGGTCCTGCTCGGCGTTGCCGGCCTGGCGATGGTCCTGCTCGGGCTCTTCGGCGGGGCGAGTGCCGGCACCGCGGCCGGGCTGATCGGCGGCGGTGCCGTCGTGATCGTCCTCGGCGTCTCCCTCTTCAGCCCGCGCCTGGTGCCGCCGCTGGCGACCCTCGCCGGCTGGCCGCTGGAGCGCGTGCGGCGGTTGGCCGGGCGACTGGCGCGGGAGAACGCGCAGCGCAACCCGGGCCGCACCGCCGTCACCGCGGCGGCGCTGATGATCGGCCTCGCCCTGGTCACCTTCGTCACCGTCTTCGCCGCCGGGCTTAAGAGCTCGGTCGCCCAGATCGTCGACGAAAACTTCTCCGGCGGTCTGGTGGTCCAGAACGGCAACGGCTTCGGGCCGATCCCGGCCGGGGCCGCGGCGGCGGCGCGCCAGGTGCCGGGGGTGGAGCGGGTGGCGACCGTCCGCTCGGCGCAGGCGAAGCTGGTCGGGACCGGCACCGTCGCCCGGGTCACCGGCCCGACCCGGGACATCGGCAGCGCCGTCGGCATCGAATGGAAGCGGGGCGGTCCGGCGACGCTGCGCGGCCTCGGCGACGGCGAAGCGGTCCTCTCCGACTCCTTCGCCTCCGCACACGGGCTCGAAGTCGGCGACAGCTTGCGTCTGCTCGGTCAGACCGGCGCGCGACCGCGGTTCCGCGTCGCCGGCACCTTCGACTCCAAGCTCGGGGTGCTCGGCGACGCCGTCGTCACCCAGGCCGCGATGGCGCGCGAGTTCGACCAGACCCAGGACCGGATCGACTTCGTCGAGACGGCGGCGGGTGCGGACCCGGCGAAAGTCCAGGCAGCGCTGACGAACGTGATCGAAACGCAGTTCCCGACCGCGGAAGTGCTCAACCAGCAGGAACTGAAGGAAGACCGCGAACGGCAGGTCGACACCCTGGTCAACCTCTTCTATGCCCTGCTCGGGCTGGCGATCCTCGTCTCCCTGTTCGGGATCGCCAACACGCTGGCGCTCTCGATTCACGAACGGACCCGGGAGCTGGGGATGCTGCGGGCGATCGGGATGTCGCGCCGGCAGGTGCGGACGATGATCCGCTACGAGGCGGTGATCACGGCGCTGATCGGGGCGATCCTGGGGATGGCCCTCGGCCTCGTCTTCGCCGCCCTGATCGCCCAGCCGCTCAAGGACGAAGGGTTCACGCTCTCCTACCCGGTCGGCTCGCTGGCCGTGCTGCTGCTGCTCGCCGCCCTCGCCGGCGTCCTCGCGGCGATCGCGCCGGCCCGCCGCGCCTCGCGGCTCAACGTGCTCGAGTCGCTGCAGTACGAGTAGCCGCAGAGGCGATGCGGCGCGGCGCGGCGCTGGTCGCCGCGGTCCAGAGAAGGTTGAAGGGTTTTGGAGGCTATGAGGGCGAAAATGCTTCGCCCGAGGCGGTGGCCGTGTCCGCCGGGGCGATCCGGCCGCCCGCGAGGGTCAGCACCTCGTCGAAGCCGACCAGGTCGTGGACCTCGTGGGTGATCACGAGGACGCCGGGGCCGCCTTCGGCGGCGAGCAGGGCGAGGCGGCGCTGCAGGGCGGCGGCGCCGGCGGGATCGAGGTGGGCGGTCGGCTCGTCGAAGATCAGGAACCGCGCGTCGCGGGCGAGCAGCAGGCGGGCGGCGGCGATCCGCTGGCGCTGGCCGCCGGAGACCCGGGCGCCGGCCTCGCCGACCTCGGTCGCGAGCCCGTCGGGGAGCGAGTCGAGCCACTCGCCGAGCCCGACCTTGGCCAGCGCCGCGGCGACCTCCCCGTCGCCGGCGCCGCCGCGGCCGACGGCGACGTTGTCGCGCAGGGTGGTGGTGAAGAGGTAGGCGTCCTGGGGGGAGAGGCGGACCGCGGCGCGGACGTCCTCGCCGCTTGCGTCGCGCAGGTCGACACCGCCGAGGGTGACGCTGCCCGCCTCGGGGTCCCGGAAGCGAACGGCCAGCTCGGACAGGGTGCTCTTGCCGCAGCCGCTGGGACCGACCAGGGCGACCGCGCGGCCGGAGGAGAGGCGCAGGTCGGCGCCGTCGAGCACCCAGGGCCCGTTCCCCTGGTAGCGGAAGCGGACTCCGCGCAGCTCGAGGTCGCCGGCACCGAGCGCCAGCGGCGCGGCGGGCTCGCGCAGCGGCGGCTCGCGGTCGACCACCGCCTCGATCCGCCCCGCGGCGCTGTCGCAGGCGTCGACGCTGGCCGCTGCGGCACCGAGTGGCGCGACCGCCTCGAAGGCTCCCATCGCCAGCAGCGCCAGCGCCGCCAGCATCACCCCGGCGAGGGCGTCGCTGCCGACCGAGGGGATCGCCACTGCGGTCAGCAGCACCGCGCCGCCGGCCGCCAGGGCGCTGGCGAGGCCGACCGCGAGGCCGCCGCTGAGCGCGTCGCGGCGCTGGATCCCGGCGAGGCGCTCGCTGGAGCCCTCGGAGCGCTCGATCCAGTCCCGCTCGCGGCCGGCGACGGCTATCTCGGCCGAGCCGGCGGCGATCTCGACCAGGTCGGTGCCGAGTGCGGCGCGGGCGCCGGCCTGGCGCCGGCCGGCGCTGCGAGCCGCCCAGCGGGTCAGCGCCGGGGCGAGGACCCCGGCGGCGAGCAGGACCAGCGCCAGGGCGAGGCCGGCGACGGGCAGGATCACGGCGGCGACGGCGACCGAGACGGTCCCGGCGACGATCGCCACCAGCGGCGGCCCCAGCGCCCGAAGGTAGAGGTCCTGGAGGCGGTCGACGTCGCCGACGAAGCGGCTCAGCAGCTCGCCGCGGCCGAGCTCGGAGACGCCGCCGGGGACGAGCGGGACCAGCCGCGCGAAGAAGCGGGTGCGCAGGTCGGTGAGGGTGCGGAAGGCGAGGTCGTGGGAGACCAGTCGCTCGGCGTAGCGCAGCAGCGCCCGGCTGATCCCGAAGAAGCGGACGCCGACGATCGCCACCCCCAGGGCGAGGATCTCCGGCCGCTGGGCGGCGCGGCTGATCAGGTAGCCGGAGGTCGTCAGCAGTCCCACCGCGGCCAGCACCGCCCCCGCGCCGAGCAGCACGGAGAGCGCCAGCAGCCCGCGCCGCGATCGCGTCTCCTTCACCGCCCGCCACAACGCCCCGCCCCGCTGTTCGCCATCTGCGGACACAGGGGCAGGCGAACGGCGGAGCGCGGTCATGCCGGCACCTCCTCGGGCGCCGGGCTGGCGGCCTCGCGCACGACGCCGTCGCGCAGCTCGATCACTCGGTCGGCGCGGCGGGCCAGCTCGCGGCGGTGGGCGACCAGCAGCGCGGTGCGCCCGGCGGCCAGCCGCGCGACCGCGGCGGCGACCTCCAGCTCCGTCTCCTCGTCGAGGTGGGCGGTCGGCTCGTCGAGCAGCAGCAGCGGCGCGTCGCGGAGGAAGGCGCGGGCCAGCGCCAGGCGCTGCGCCTGGCCGGCGGAGAGCCGCCGGCCGCTCTCGCCGACCCGCGTCTCCAGGCCGTCGGGCAGGCTACGCAGCAGCTGCTCCAGCCCGGCCTCGCGGATCGCTCCCAGCAGGCGCTCGTTCGGAGCGTCGGGGTCGGCGAAGAGGAGGTTGTCGCGGATCGTCCCGGCGAAGATCGTCGGCCGCTGCGGCACCCAGGCGATCTGCCGCCGCCACGGCGACGGGTAGACGTCGCGCAGGTCGACGCCGCCGCAGGACACGGTCCCCGCGTCCGGGTCGGCCAGCCGCAGCAGCAGCGAGAGCAGGGTCGTCTTGCCACCGCCGCTCGGCCCGACCAGCGCGACCGTCTCGCCCGGCGCGATCTTCAGGTCGACCCCGCGCAGGACCTCGTCGCGCCCGGGGTGGGAGAAGCGCAGGCCGCTCAGCTCCAGGCCGTGGCGGCGGGGGTCCGGGGCCGGCACCGGCTGATCCGGCACCGACACCGCCGCCGGCTGGTCGAGGATCTCGAAGATCCGCTCCGCCGCCGCCATTCCGTCGGCGCTGGCGTGGAACTGGCTGCCGAGGCGGCGCAGCGGCATGTACAGCTCGGGCGCCAGGATCAGCACGGTCAGCCCGGCGGTCAGCCCGAGGTCGCCTTCGGCCAGCTGGATCCCGACCGTGGCGGCGACCAGCGCCACCCCGATCATCGCCAGCAGCTCCAGCACCAGGGCGGAGAGGAAGCCGACCCGCAGCGTCGCCATCGTCTCCCGCCGGTAGCTCTCACCGGCGGCGGCGATCGAGCGCGTCTGCGCCTCGGCGCGACCGTGGGCGCGCAGCGTCTCCAGTCCCCCGACGACGTCGAGGAACTGGGCGCCGAGGCGCGAGAGCCGACGCCAGCGCCGCCGCGTCGATCGCTCGGCGAGACGCCCGATCAGGACCATGAAGACGGGGATCATCGGCGCCGTCACGGCGAGGATCGCCGCCGCCTCCCAGTCGCGCGGCAGCGTCCAGGCGAGGATGAAGAGCGGCGCCAGGGCGGCGAGGATCGCCTGTGGCAGGTAGCGGGCGAAGTAGGCCTCGAGGGCGTCGACGCCCTGCACGGCGGCGGTCGCCAACTCGCCGGAGCGCTCGGCCTGCAGCGCTCCCGGCCGGACCAGCAGCAGGTGGCGGACCAGGCGCGAGCGCAGCTCGGCCATCACCCGCGCCGCGCCGATCCGCCCCGTCGCCTCGAAGCCGGCGTCCACGAGTCCCCGCCCGACCGAGATCGCCGCCAGCCAGAGCAGCTGCGGCGTGACGTCGGCGAGCGAGGCGCCGTCGAGGAAGACGCGGGCGATGACGTGGGCGAGCAGCGTCGCCTGGGCGACGATCAGCGCCGTCGCGAGGACGCCCAGCGCCGAGGCACCCACCAGGTGCGTCCGCGCCGCGGCGCTCGACCTGGTCAGGCGCCGCTGCGTCTCACGCGCCCGCGAGCGGGCGTCAGGATCCTGGCGCGCCGGCTGGCTCGCCACCGGACTGCCCCTTGCCCTCGTCGTCCCCGCGCGCCTTGGCGATGTCGGCCTTGGCCTGCTTGAGGACACCCAGTGGAGAGGGGCCGTCGCCGTCGCCGAAGTCGTCGGCGGAGATCCGGTGACGGAAGACCCAGTAGGTCCAGGCCTGGTAGGCGAGCACGACCGGCACCAGCAGCACCGCGACCACCGTCATCACAACCAGGGTGTAGTGCGAGGAGGCCGACTGGTTCAGCGTCATGTCGAAGGCGGCGTTGGTGCTGGAGACCATCGTGTGCGGGAAGAGGTCGACGAAGAGGGAGAGGAAGAAGAAGAGGATCGACGCGGTGGTGGCGGCGAAGGCGCGGACCGGGTCGCGGCCGGCCAGCATCGCCGCGGCGACCAGGGCCAGCGCCGAGACCGCCGCGAGGATCGCCGAGCCGACGTCGACGCCGCCGTGGTGCGCGGCGACCGTCCAGACCAGGAAACCGATCCCGATCACGGCGGCGACCGGCGCCACCTTCGCGGCGATCGCCTTGGCCCGCTCGCCGATCGCCCCGGTCGTCTTCAGCTCGAGGAAGATCGCGCCGTGGGTGAGGAAGATCGAGAGCGTCGCCAGCCCGCCCAGCAACGCGTAGGGGTTGAGCAGGGTGAAGAGCGTGCCGGTGTACTCGTGGCTGGCGTCGATCGGGACGCCGTGGACGATGTTGGCCCAGCCGACGCCCCAGAGCAGGGCCGGCAGGGCGCTGCCGAGGATCATCACCCACTCCCAGCGTTCGCGCCCGCGGTCGGTCTCCGCCTTGCCCCAGAACTCGAAGGAGACGTTGCGGACGATCAGCCCGACGAGGATCAGGAAGAGCGCCAGGTAGAAGCCGGAGAAGAGGGTCGCGTACCACTGCGGGAAGGCGGCGAAGGTGGCACCGCCGGCGACCAGCAGCCAGACCTCGTTGCCGTCCCAGATCGGGCCGATCGAGTGGATGACCGCCCGCCGCTCCTCCTTCGACTTGCCGACGGCCCGCAGCAGCATGCCGACGCCGAAGTCGAACCCCTCGAGCACGAAGTAGCCGAGCCAGAGGATCGAGATGAGGACGAACCAGACGACCTGGAGGAAGGTGTAGGAGGCCATGGTCAGTAGGCGAGGGCCAGCTCTTGGGCCGGGTCCTCTGCTTTGCCCGCCTCCACCGGGCCCTTCTTGACGGCTTTGAAGAAGACGCGGCCGGCGATCGCCGCCAGCACGCCGTAGAGCAGGGTGAAGCCGACCAGGGTGATCCAGACCTCCGCGGCGCCGACGCTCGGCGAGTTGGCGACGTTGGTCTTCAGCAGCCCGAAGACGACCCAGGGCTGGCGGCCCATCTCGGTGAACATCCAGCCGGTGGCGCTGGCGATGAAGGGCAGCCCGACCGCCGGCACGGCGACTCGCAGGAAGAGCTTGGACTCCTGCAGCCTGCCTTTGCGCAGCAGCCACCAGCCCCAGGCGGCGAAGGCGAGCATCGCGAAGGCGCAGCCCAGCATCGCCCGCCAGGTCCAGTAGGCGACGGCGACGATCGGCGAGTAGTTGCCCGGCCCGTACTTGCGCTGGTATTCGGCGTTGAGGTTGTTGATCCCCTTGATCTCACCGTTCGGGTAGCCGGTCGAGATCCAGGAGAGCAGCTGCGGGATCTGGACGTTGCGGGTGAGCCCTTCCGGGTTGGACTTGAAGTCGCCGGTGGCGAAGAGGGAGAGCCCGGCGCCCTTCTTGGTTTCGAAGACGGCGTCGGCGGCGGCCATCTTCATCGGCTGCTGGTGGCTCATCAGGATCCCGTTGAAGTGGCCGACGAAGACGGTCACGATCGCCGCCAGGGTCACCAGCGGCAGGGCCAGGCGCATGGCGCCGCCGAACACCTGGGTCTCGTTGCCCCGCTTCAGGTGCCAGGCGGAGACCGCGATCAGGATCATCCCGGCGGTCAGCAGGGCGGCGAGGATCGTGTGGGCGAAGGCGTAGAGCGCGGTGCTGTTGAAGAGGACCGAGGCGATGTTGGTCAGCTCCGCTTTGCCGTCGGCCAGTTTGTAGCCGACCGGGTGCTGCATCCAGGAGTTGGCGGCGAGGATGAAGAAGGCGGAGAGCGCGGTCGAGGCGGCGACCAGCCAGGCACAGGTGAGGTGGACCTTTTTCGAGAGCCGGCCCCAGCCGAAGATCCAGAGGCCGAGGAAGGTCGACTCGACGAAGAAGGCGGCAAGCCCCTCCATCGCCAGCGGCGCTCCGAAGATGTCGCCGACGAAGCGCGAGTAGTTGGACCAGTTCATCCCGAACTGGAACTCCTGCACGATCCCGGTTGCGACCCCGAGCGCGAAGGAGACCAGCATCAGCTTTCCCCAGAAGCGCGTCGAGCGCAGCCAGTGCTCCTCGCCGGTCCGGTACCACTTGGTCTGGAAGAAGGCGACGCAGATCGCCAGCCCGATCGTCACCGGGACGAAGATGAAGTGGTAGAGGGTGGTGATGCCGAATTGCCAGCGGGCGAGTTCCAGGGCGGTCATCGGGCGGGACATTAAGCTCGGCCGCCCGCGCCTCCATCGCGGCGGAACACCACCGTCTGTGGGGCGGACTACTTAGACCGCCAGCGAGGCGCGGCGCGCCTGGGAGCCCCCGCCCGCGAGGCCCATCCGCAGCGCCCCGGCGGCCTCGCGCATCGCCGCTCGCGAGGTGCGGCTGATCGCGGTCAGGTTGGCGAAGCCATGGAAGAGGCCGGGGTGGCGGCGCACGGCGACCGTGACGCCGGCCTCGCGCAGCCGCTGGGCGTAGGCCTCGCCCTCGTCGCGCAGCGGGTCGAAGCCGGCGGTGGCGACGTAGGCGGGCGGCAGCCCGCCGAGGTCCGGCGCCTCGAGGATCGAGACGCGGTGGTCGTGGCGGTCGGTGCCGGGCGGCAGGTAGTGGGCATCGAAGTAGTCCATCTCGGCCGCGGTGAGGATGAAGCCCTCGGCGAAGAGCCGCCGCGAGGGCATCAGCCCGGAGGCGTCGGTGACCGGGTAGATCAGCAGCTGCATCGCCGGCGTCGGCCCGCCCTCGTCGCGGGCGAGGCGGCTGACCACGGCGGCGAGGTTGCCTCCGGCGCTGTCGCCGGCGACGGCGAGCCGGCCCGGGTCGGCGCCCAGCGCGCCGGCGTTGGCCGCCGCCCAGGAGAAGGCGTCGATGGCGTCTTCGACCGCCGCCGGGAAGGGGTGCTCGGGGGCGAGGCGGTAGTCGACCGAGAGCACCGACGTGCCGGCTGCGGCGGCAAGGAAGCGGCAGACGCCGTCGTGGGTGTCGAGGTCGCCGATCACCCAGCCGCCGCCGTGGTAGTAGACGAGCAGAGGACCCGGCCCGGTCGGCGGCGGGCCGGCAGGGGCGTACAGGCGCGCCGGGATCGTCCCGGCCCGGCCGGGGATCCGCACCGGCTCGACCCGCGCCATCGGGATCGGCGGCCGGGCCTCGATCGCCGTCGACCCCAGCCGAAGCTCGTCCCTGGCCTCGGCCGGAGTCAGGCCGACGCCGATCGAGGCCGCCCCCGACAGCTCGGCCATCCGGATCATCGCGTGGGCGTCGCCGGCGAGCGTTTGGCCGTCGATGCGCGGCGGCGGCCCGAACAGGCGCCGCTGCAGCCGCGGCGGCAGCTCGCAGACCGCCTTCAGCAGCCGGTGCTCGAGCGGCGGTGGAAAGCGAGGTAGCTCGGCCATCGGGGCGCCAGCCTACGCGATGTTGCGCGGATCGATGTCACACGCAGGCACCGCGGCGCCGCCTTCGCCCAGTTCGAGATGCAGGTCGTCCTCCGCGAGCTGGTCCGCCGCCACGACGTCCGGCCCGCCGACCCGGCCCCCGAGCGCCCCTATCGCCGCGCGATCACCGAGGACCCGCGCCGCGACGCCGAGGTCGTGCTGGGCTAGCAGCGCCTGCCGGCGGGCCAGTCCGGCCCCGGCAGCAGGCGCGCGAGCGGTTCGGCGCCGAGGGCCTCGAGGAAGCGGGCCATCTCGCGGCCGGAGTTGGTTTCCATGCCGTCGTGGTAGCAGGGGTAGGCGCGCGGGTTGCCCCTCTTTTCCGCCCAGCCCCACTCCGTCCAGGGGTATCCCGGCAGCGCCGTGGCGACCCGCTGCCCGGCGCGGACGACCCGGCCGGCCGGCACGAGCTGTCTCAGGTGCTCGGCGACGTAGACGACATCGCCCGCGTGGTCCCCTTCGAGCAGGCGGTACCAGAGGAAGGCGCCCCCCGGCCAGCCCGACCTCATCGAGGAGCCGAGGATCTTGGCGCGGCCGATCGCCCGCACCGGCTCGCGGTGGAGCGGCATGTAGTCGACGCCCATGTCGGTGCGGCTGACGGACCAGCGGCCGGTCGCGAAGGGGTTGACGTAGGAGGCGCTCGCGGTCGGCGCGGGTTCGGCGTGCGGCACGGCGGCGCCGCCGGTCGCGGCGAGCGCGGCCGGCGCGAGGGCGAGCGCGGCGAGGAGCAGCGCGGCGATGGTCGGGGCGGCGACTCTGCGGATCGAGGCAGCCTAGGCGACGGCGAGGCGGCTCGCGGCGCAAGGGGGGCTCTGGATGGGACGTCCCAACGCCGGGCGCGCCCTGCTCAGCCGCCGCGGGAGGGCGTCGGCCGGCCGAGCGTCAGGGACCGCGAGCGCGGCTCCCCCTCGATCGCCACCAGGAGGCTGACCGGCGCCCGTCCTCTGACCCTGACTCCGCCGGGCCAGACCGTGCGGCCCTTGCCGTGGCAGGGACGGAACTCGGTTTCGCCATAGCCGCGGGCGCGGAAGAACGAGGTGGTGCGGTTGCCTTCGACGTCGAGGATGTGGCCGTAGTAGAGGAAGACGCGCTTGCGCAGCTCGGCGGGGACGCTGACGACGACGTAGCGATGCCCGGCGACCAGCAGCGGCACCTTCGCGTAGAGCCAGCCGTTCTTCGCTTCGAACATCCGCGCCAGCGGGTTGCGCGGGACCGCGACCGGGCCGGCGACCGACGAGCCGTCGGGCCAGCGGGGGCTTTCCGAGCCGGCCATCGTCACCCCGGGTGCGCAGGGCGCGACGTTCGCCGGCGCTTCTTCCGGCGGCTGGGCGTTGCCGCCGATCGCCAGCACGACCGCCACGACGCCGGCCACCCCGACCGCCAGGCTCTTCTTGATCACCGGCTCAGGTTAGTCAGTTGGCGCGGCGGCCCTGAGGGCGTGCGGCCCCGCTTGGCCCCACGCCCTCAGCCGCAGCCGGTGTTGTTGCCGCAGGATGAGCACGTGTAGCAGCTGCCCGTGCGCTGCATCATGCCGCCGCACTGCTCGCAGGCGGGGCCGAGGTCGAGGCCGGACATCTTCGCCGGGCGGACCGGCGGCGAGTCGGTGAAGGCCGCCGCGGCGGGTACCGGGCCGCTCGCCTTGGCGGCGCCGTTGGCGGGCTTGGCGTGGCCGTTGGCCGGGCCCGCCGTGTCGCCGGTGATCCCGATCGCCAGCTGGGAGGTCTCGGCCTCCTGCTTGGCGCGGACCTCGCTGGTCAGGATCCCCAGCTCCTGCAGGGTCTCGGTGTCCTCGACGAAGCGGCTCGCGACCCAGCGCATGATGTAGTCGGGCAGCGATTTGGCGAAGGGGATCTCCGGGTTGCCGGTGATGCCCTCCGGCTCGAAGCGCATGTAGCTGAACTTGCGCACGAAGGTCTCCAGCGGCACCCCGTACTGGAGGCCGAGCGAGATCGCCGTGGCGAAGGCGTTCATCAGCCCCCGCATCGTCGACCCCTCCTTGCCGATATCGGTGAGGAAGATCTCGCCGACCGAGCCGTCGTCGTATTTGCCGGCGGTGATGTAGCCCTCATGGCCGCCGATCGAGAACTTGTGGGTGATCGATTCGCGCTCGCGCGGCATCTTTTTGCGCTCCGGAGGCAGCACCACGACCTCGGGCTCGGCCTCCTCCTCGGGCTTCTGGGCGTCGGTGCGCAGCGCCTGCGCCGTCTTCGAGCCGTCGCGGTAGATCGCCAGCGCCTTGAGGCCGCCCTCCCAGCCGCGGGTGTAGGCGTCGGCGATGTCCTCGACCGTCGCCGACTGCGGCAGGTTGACCGTCTTGGAGATCGCCCCGGAGAGGAACGGCTGGGTCGCCGCCATCATGTCGATGTGGCCGGTGTGGGAGATCGCCCGCTCGCCGACCGCGACGTCGAAGACCGGCAGGTGCTCGTCCTTCAGGGCGGGGGCGCCGACGATCGTCCCGTTCTCGGCGATGTGGGCGTTGATCTGGTCGATCTCCGCCTCCGAGTAGCCGAGCGTCTGCAGCGCCAGCGGCACCGAGCGGTTGACGATCGTCATCTGGCCGCCGCCGACCAGCTCCTTGTACTTGACCAGCGAGAAGTCGGGCTCGATCCCGGTCGTGTCGCAGTCCATCAGGAAGCTGATCGTCCCGGTCGGGGCGAAGACCGTCGCCTGGGCGTTGCGGTAGCCGTGCTCCTCGCCCAGCTCGACCGCTTCGTCCCAGGCGGTGCGGGAGGCCTCGAGCAGGCCGCCCTTGATCCCGGCGGGGTCGACGTCGTAGGCGGCGTCGCGGTGCATCCGCATCACCCCGTTGTGCGGCTCGCGGTTCTTCTCGTACTCGTCGTAGGGCCCGGTCGCGCCGGCGGCGATCAGCGCCGACTGGCGGTAGGCGCGGCCGGTCATCAGCGCCGTGATCGCGGCGGCGATGTTGCGGCCCTCGTCGGAGTCGTAGGGGAGGCCGTCGGACATCAGCAGGGCGCCGAGGTTGGCGAAGCCGAGGCCGAGCTGGCGGAAGCGGTTGGCGTTGACGCCGATCTCCTCGGTCGGGTAGCTGGAGAAGCCGACGAGGATCTCCTGGGCGAGGAAGACGATGTCGACCGCGTGCTCGAACTCCTCCGTGTCGAAGCTGCCGTCCTCGCGGCGGAACTTCATCAGGTTGAGCGAGGCGAGGTTGCAGGCCGAGTTGTCGACGTGCATGTACTCGCTGCAGGGGTTGGAGGCGTTGATCCGGCCCGACTCCGGGCAGGTGTGCCAGCGGTTGATCGTGGTGTCGTACTGGACGCCGGGGTCGGCGCAGCGCCAGGCGGCGTCGGCGATCTGGTTCATCAGCTCGCGCGCCGGCAGGGTCTTCACCGCCTCGCCGCTGGTCCGCGCGGTCAGGTCCCAGTCGCCGCCGGCCTCGACCGCCTCCATGAACTCGTCGGTGACCCGCACCGAGTTGTTCGCGTTCTGGTACTGGATCGAGGTGAATCCCTCGCCGTCGATCGACATGTCGAAGCCGGCTTCGCGCAGGGCCAGGGCCTTGTCCTCCTCTTTGGCCTTGCACCAGATGAAGTCCTCGACGTCGGGGTGGTCGACGTCGAGCACGACCATCTTCGCCGCGCGCCGGGTCTTGCCGCCGGACTTGATCGTCCCCGCCCAGGCGTCGGCGCCGCGCATGAAGCTGACCGGGCCGGAGGCGAGCCCGCCCTTGGAGAGCTGCTCGACCGAGCTGCGGATGTTGGAGAGGTTGATCCCGGAGCCGGAGCCGCCGCGGAAGATCATCCCCTCCTTGGTGTTCCAGTCGAGGATCGACTCCATCGTGTCCTCGACGCTGAGGATGAAGCAGGCCGAGCACTGCGGCTTCTCCTCGAAGCCGACGTTGAACCAGACCGGAGAGTTGAAGGCCGCCTTCTGGTTGAGCAGGATCGCCGTCAGCTCGTCCTCGAAGGCGTCGGCGTCCTCGGGCGAGGCGAAGTAGCCGCCCTCGCGCCCCCAGTCGGAGATCGTGCCGGCGACGCGGCCGATCATTTGTTTCACCGAGCTCTCGCGCTGCGGGCTGCCGAGCTGGCCGCGGAAGTACTTCTGGGTGACGATGTTGGTCGCGTTCTGGGACCAGCTCTTCGGGAACTCGACCCCGCGCTGCTCGAAGGCCGGGCTCTCGGGGTTGCCGATCACCGCGTCCCGGATCTCCCACTCGATCTGGTCGAAAGGATGCACGCCGGCAGTCGAGAACCGCCGCTCGATCGAGAGGCCCTGGAGACCGTTCTTGGGACTGGCAGTGGCGGTCTTGGACATCGAAAAGCTCCTCTCGCAGCGACTTTCAGGGGTAACTGCGCAGGATCGTTGACGGCTCAGACGGAAAAAGTGCCCAAAGGCGCAAATAAGGCGTTCGAAAATGCCCGTCGCGCATTTGTCATTTTGACAACTCCCCAAACTCGGCCAAAGCGCTGCTGTCCGGGCGCGGCGCCGTGGCCGGCGGCCGGACAGAGGTACCCTGGACCCATGGTTGACGACCTACGCAGGGGTGCCGAGCGCGTGGGAGAGCGGGCGAATGCCGCCCGCGATGCGATGAGCGAGCGCGCCAACGCCGCCAAAGACGCGATGGGCGATCGCGCCACCGCCGCCCGCGAGGCGACCGCCGATGCGATCGCCTCGGTCAAGCCGAGGCTGCGCGGCGTCAGCCACGAGTGGGCCTTCTTCTGCTCGCTCGGGCTCGGCGCCGTCCTGATCATGCTCGCCAGCACCCCGAAGGCGACGCTGGCGGTGGCGATCTACGCCGTCAGCCTCTCCGCCCTGTTCGGCACCAGTGCCCTCTATCACCGGGTCAACTGGACCCGGCCCAACGTGCGCCTCTGGATGCGCCGCCTCGATCACTCGATGATCTTTCTCCTCATCGCCGGCACCTACACGCCGTTCGCGCTGCTGGTCCTGCACGGCGCCCTGGCCAGCGCGATCCTGGTCGTGGTCTGGATCGGCGCGATCGCCGGCGCGATCGTCGAGATGGTCTGGATCAACCACCCCAAATGGGCCTCGGTCCTGATCTACATGTCGATCGGCTGGGTCGCCGTGATCGCCTTCCCGGAGCTGTGGTCGGCGATGGGCGTCGCGGGTACCCTCCTCGTCGCCGCCGGCGGCCTCCTCTACACCGCCGGCGCGGTCGTCTACGCGACCCAGCGACCCAACCCCAACCCGGCGATCTTCGGTTACCACGAGGTCTTCCACCTCTTCGTCATCGCCGCCGCTGTCGCCCACTTCTCGGCGGTCGCCTTCTTCGCCCTGCCGCACGCCTGATCGCTTTCGCGGGACTGGTTGGCTCGGGACGGGGGTTGGCGTGGAGGGTGGGGGTGTCCCTCTCGCTTGCTGGGTTTTTCGCTGGGGAGCACGCGGCCGTCCGAGATTGAGCTCTTGAGCGAAAAAGAGGACGCCGCTGCGCGAGAGGGACACCCCCACCCCTCCCCACGAATCGCATCCCCGCTTCCCGAGGTGAGGCAGCTCCCGAGCATCGGGAGATGCTCCAAGGGACGGAAGCTTCCTCGTGGCCGAGGTTTTGCCCTCTATAGGGGGCAAAAGCTCGGCCACGCTCCCGGAGCTGGGGGCTGGAGGGTCGGGTGTCCCTCGCAGGCGCGGCGTCCTCTTTTTCGCGCTTGCGCGCGTAACTCGGACGGGGGGAGCGCTCCACAGCGAAAAACCCAGCAACGGAGAGGGACACCCGACCCTCCAGCCGGGGCCCGAGCCCCGGGCTCGGAGTTCCGTGGCCCGAGCCCCGGGCGAGAGGCGCCAAGGGCCGAGCCCCGGGCGGGGAGCTCTGTGGTTTGAGCCTGGGCGGGGAGCGCCAAGGCCTGAGCCCCGGCCGGGGGAGCGCCCCGCTAAGCCGCGACCGGCTCGTGCAGCTCCTCGACTTCGGAGACGAGCTCGGCAAGGATCTCCTCGAGCTGCCCGGACTGCTCTGGGGCGAGGTCGAGGCGGCCGTCCTCGTAGCGCTCCTGAGCGCGGGGCACGGGCAGTTCGGCCTCGACCACCCGGCCGCCCATCGCGCCGAGAACCTTTCGGACCTCGGCCTGCGCCCAGACCGCGCCGAACATCCCGGTCGAGGCGCCGACCACCGCGGCCGGCTTGCCCGTCAGGGCGCTCTCACCGGCCGGGCGTGAGGCCCAGTCGAGCGCGTTCTTCAGCACCCCGGGGATCGAGTGGTTGTACTCGGGCGTCGCCACCAGCACCGCGTCGGCCTCGCGGATCGCCTCCCGCAGCGCCTCCACCTCCGCGGGAGCGCCGTCGAGCTCGGCGTCGGCGTCGTAGGGCGGGATCTCCCGCAACCCCTCGAGCTCGACCAGCTCCGCCCCGGCGGGCAGCCGCTCGGCAGCTGCCCGCAGCAGGGCGGAGTTGTAGGAGTCCCGGCGCAGGCTTCCGGATATGCCCAGGACCCGCATGGCTAGGACTCCGCGGGGACGAACTCGAGCTCGACGTTGATCGCGACCTCGTACTCGAGCGCCTGGCCGCCGTTCGGCAGGTCGGCGTTCCAGTCGAGCCCGAAGTCGCGCCGGTCGACCGCGGTCTCGAGCGAAAACCCGAGACGGCCGTTGCCGCCGAGGTCGGCGCTGATCTGCGCGTAGCGGCCGACGGCCTCGACCCGGCGGCTCTCGCCGCGAATCTCGAGCTCGCCCGCGAGGCGGACCGAGCCGTCGTCCTCGAGGCTGAGCTCGCTCGAGGCGAACTTCAGCTGCGGGTGCTTCTCGGCGTCGAAGAAGTCGGGGGAGAGGAGGTGTCCCTTGAGCATCTCCTCGTCGATGTCGACGCTGGCGACCTCGACCGTGCCCTCGAGCTTGGGCTGCTCGCCCCCGGTCAGCGTCGCCGAGTAGGAGTCGAAGCCGCTGCGGAAGGTTGCGATGCCGTTGTGGGTGATCGCGAAGTGCAGGCCGGAGTGGACGGTGTCGACGGCCCAGGTGCCCGCCGGGATCTGCTGGTTGACGGTCTCGGTGCTCATGGATTTACCTTCCGTTTAATTTGGTTGTCGGGTCAATGATTGTGATAGAAACCATCGTAACAGAAATGATTGTCTCCTCAACTATTGTCATATCAACCTTCGTGTGAGACCATCGACACATGAGCGAGACCGTCGCCCCGACCTCCGCCTCGCCTCGCGAGCAGAGCTGCGGCGGCAGCCCCCAGCGCGAGGCGTGGCTGGCGCTCGCCCGGGCCCACGCGGCGGTCACCGGCCGTCTGCAGGAGGCGCTGACCGACGCCGGCCTGCCGCCCCTCCCCTGGTTCGAGGTGCTGGCGATCCTCTCCGAGGCCCCCGGGCAGCGACTGAGAATGGGCGAGCTCGCCGAAGCGCTGATCATCACCCGCGGCGGCCTGACCAAGCTGATCGACCGCCTGATCAAGGCGGGCCTGCTGGAGCGGGCCTTCTGCGAGACCGACCGCCGGGTCAGCTACGCGACGTTGCTGCCAGCCGGCCTCGAGCTGCTGGGGGAGATGTGGCCGGTCGTGAACGGCGAGCTCGAGGCGGCCTTCACCGCCAACGTCACCGAGCGCCAGGCCGATCAGCTGCGCGAGACGCTCGACCGCGTCCGCGGCGGCGCCTGCGGCACGAACTAGGCGAGGGCGGCGGCGGCCCGCTCCTTCGCGGACTCGACGATCGCCAGCACGGCCGTGTCCTGGCCGTCGCGGAGCAGCTGGACCGGATCGGGGTCGCCGTTGACGATCCCCTCGAAGAACTCCTTGCGGTCCTGGTAGGTCGGCAGCGTGCCCTTGGCCCAGCCGCGGGCGTCGTTGAGGATCACCGCCAGTCGCGCGTACTCCTCGCCGAAGAGGTCGGAGACTTCGCGCTTCATCCGCTTCGCCAGGGCGGGGGAGGCCCCGGCGGTGGAGATCGCGATCGCCAGCGGGCCGGTGCGGACGATCGCCGGCAGGATGAAGTTGCACAGCGGCGGCACGTCGACGATGTTGACCAGCATCGCCCGCCGCTCGGCGTCGTCGAAGACGGCGATGTTGACGTCGGTGTCGTCGGTGCAGGCGATCGCCATGAAGACGCCCTCGAGGTCGTCGGCGCCGTCGTAGGGGCGCCGCTCCCACCTGATCGACCCCTCCCGAGCGAGGTCTTCCAGCTGCGGATGGGCGGTCGGCGCGACCAGGGTCACGTCGGCGTCGCAGGCGAGCAGCCCCTCGACCTTCTCGAGGCCGATGTCGCCGCCGCCGACGACGACGCAGCGCCGCCCCTTCAGTTTCAGGCAGGCGATGTAGAAGGGCGTCTCCAGCATGTCGCGCACGCAGGACTGGTCGCAGATCCCCTTGCGGAGCTGGCAGACGCACTCCTTGCCGGCATAGGCCTGGGCGGGCATGGAGGGAAGGCTAGCGATCGGCTAGATCGCGTCGAGGGTGAGGCGCAGGCCGTCCTCGAGGCTCGTGCCCGCGTGCCACTCGAGCTCGCGCTCGGCGCGGGCGGCGTCGAGGGCGATGCGCTGGACCTCGCCGGCGCGCGCCGGCGCGAACTCCGGCTCGAAGCCCTCGGCGTCGCCGAGCTTCCCGAGCGCCTCGACCAGCTCGAGGACGCTGGCCTCGCGGCCGGTGCCGATGTTGAGGGCGCCGCTCGCCCGCGAGCCGGCTGCCGCCAGCGCCGCGGCGACGACGTCGCCGACATATATGTAGTCGCGGGTCTGGGTGCCGTCTCCGTAGACGGTGGGACGGCCCCCCGAGCGCAGCAGGCCGCAGAAGATCGCGATCACGCCCGCCTCGCCGAGCGGGTCCTGACGCGGGCCGTAGACGTTGCCGAGACGCAGGGCGACGGCGGAGAGCCCGTAGAGCCGTTCGTAGAGCCAGAGGTAGCCCTCGGCGGCGTACTTGCTCTGGCCGTAGGCGGCGAGCGGAGCGATCGGCGCGCTCTCGTCGAGCGGCAGGCGCTGACCCTCGCCCTCGCCGTAGATGGCGCCGCCGGTGGAGACGAAGACGATGCGGCCGCAGCCGCCGGCGCGCGCCGCGTCGAGCAGGTTGGCGGTGCCGCCGACGTTGACGGCGGCGTCGAAGGCGGGGTCCTCCAGCGACTTGCGGACGTCGATCTGGGCTGCCAGGTGGAAGGCCATCTCGGGACGACGCTCGGTGGCCAGCGCGGTCAGCTCGTCGGCCTCGCGGATGTCGAGCTCGACCAGCTCGGCGCCCGCCGCCAGGGCCGAATCGAGGTTCTGTCGCCGCCCCGTGGAGAGGTTGTCGACGACCGTCACCTCGTCGCCGCGCGCGAGCAGCGCGTCGACGAGATTCGAGCCGATGAAGCCGGCGCCGCCGGTTACCAGGCACCTCATTAGGCCGCCGATCCTATGCGGATCGGCCTTGTGTAGGCATGAGAACAACTGGGAGTCGCCTGAGAAGGGCGGCCGGGCGCCCCTGCTACCCTCGCCGCCCCATGCGTCTGATCGTCACCGAGAAGAACAACAGCGCCAAGAAGATTGCCGACATCCTCGGCAAGGGCGAAGCCAAGAGCGACAAGACCTTCAAAGTCCCGTACTACACGTGGACCGACGGGGACGGCGTCGAGCAGATGACGATCGGCCTCAAGGGCCACGTGCTCGGACCGGCCTTCCCCGAGGGCTACTCGAACTGGCAGAAGACCGACCTGCACGACCTGATCGACGCCGACCTGATCAAGGAACCGACCGACAAAAACGTCGTCAAAGCGATCAAAAAAATGGCCAAAGGCGCCGACGACCTGGTGATCGCGACCGACTTCGACCGCGAGGGCGAGCTGATCGGCCTCGAGGCGCTGGAGGAGATGCTCGACGCCAACCCGGACCTCGGCTCGCGCGAGGGCACCGCGGACGGCACCCTGAAGATCAAGCGCGCCCGCTACTCGGCGCTGACCAAGGAGGAGATCGAGCGCGCCTTCGGCGAGCTCGATGAACTCTCCTACCCGCTCGCCAACGCCGGCGCCGCCCGCCAGGACATCGACCTGCTCTGGGGCGCGACCCTGACCCGCGCCGTCTCGCTCGCCAGCCGCCGCTTCGGCTCCAACTTCCTCTCGGTCGGCCGCGTCCAGAGCCCCACCCTGGGCCTGATCGTCGAGCGCGAGATGGAACGGCGCGCCCACGTCGCCAAACCGTTCTGGGAGCTGTTCGCCAAGTTCGAGCACCCCGACGGCAGCTTCGAGACCCACCACACGGTCGACAAGTTCTGGGACAAAGCCGAGGCTGACGCCGCGTTCGCCGGCACCTCCGGCCCCGGCACGGTCAAGTCGGTGACGGCGCGCAAGAACACCCGCAGGCCGCCGACGCCCTACAACACCACCGCCTTCAGCACCGACGCCTCCAGCCGCCTCGGCATCACCCCCGCCAGCGCGATGCGGATCGCCGAGGACCTCTACATGGACGGCTTCATCTCCTACCCGCGGACCGACAACACGGTCTATCCGGCCTCGCTGCCGGTGCGCGAGCTGGTCTCCTCGCTGGTCAGGGTCAAGGAGTTCTCCGCCGCCGCCGGCCTGCTCGACGGCGAGCTGAAGCCGACCCGCGGCAAAAAAGAGACGACCGACCACCCGCCGATCTACCCGACCCAGGCGGTCCACCCGGGCGCCCTCGACGGCTCCAAGAAACGGGTCTACGAACTGGTCGTGCGCCGCTTCCTCGCCACCTTCAGCCCGCCGATGATCACCGAGTCGACCCGCGCCGACATCGAGGCGGGCTCGGAGACCTACTTCGTTCGCGGCTCGGTCGTGGTCGACCCCGGCTACGCCGGCATCTACACCTACGCCCGCTCCGCCGACGAGGAGATCCCGAAGCTCGAGGAGGGGCAGACGCTCGGCCTCGAGGGCGAGCCCTGGATCGTCGACAAGGAGACCCAGCCTCCCGGTCGGATCTCCCAGGCGAAACTGATCGAGATGATGGAGGAGCGCGGCCTCGGCACCAAAGCGACCCGCGCCGACATCATCCAGAAGCTCTTCGACCGCGGCTACGTCTACGGCAACCCGCCGGTGCCCTCGGAGACCGGGATCGCCCTCTACGAGGCCTTCAAGAACTACGTACCGGCGATGGCCACCCCGGAGATGACCGCCCAGCTGGAGGCCGAGATGGACCGGATCGCCGCCGGCGAGATGACCAAGGGCACGGTGGTCGGCGAGAGCCGCGACCTCCTGCACAAGACCTGGACCGAAATCGACGGCAGTCGCGAAGACCTGGCCAAAGTGATCTGGAAAGGGATGGACGAAGACCGGATCCTCGGCCCCTGCAAGGTCTGCGAGGAGGCCGGCCGCACCAAGGAGGACGGCTCGCCGAACATGCTGCGGATCATCCGCGCGAAAAAATCAGGCAAACGCTTCGTCGGCTGCAGCGGCTGGACCCTCGACGATCCGGACTCCTGCGACCAGACCTTCCCGCTGCCCCAGCGCGGCGACGTCTTCCGGCTCGAGGAGCGCTGTTCGGTCTGCGGCCAGACGCCGCGACTGAAAGTCGTCCCCTTCCGCGGCCGCCCCTGGAACCTCTGCCTCAACGACGACTGCGAGTCGATGGCGGAGATGAAGAAACGGCGGGCCGAGCGCGAAGCTGCGCGGGCGGCCAAAGAGGCGATGGGGAAGCAGCCGAAGCCGAAGGGCGACGAGGACGCGGCTCCGGCCAAGGGCAAGGCGAAAAAAGCAAAGGCGTCCAAGGCGGACACCGCGACGCGCGGGCGCAAACGCGCCAAAGCCGCCGCCAAAGGCTGAGGCCGCCGGGCGTTGTTCATCTCGCTCGAGGGGGTCGACGGCTCGGGCAAGAGCACCCAGGCGCGGCTGCTGGCCGAGGCGCTGGGGCCGGAGACGGTGGCGATCCGCGAGCCTGGCGGGACCGGCGCCGCCGAGCGGATCCGCGGTCTGCTCGCCGATCCGGAGCTGGAGCTGGAGCCGCTGGCGGAGCTGCTGCTGTTCCTGGCGGCGCGCGCCGACCTCACCGAGCGGGTGATCCGCCCCGCGCTGGAGGCCGGTCGCGACGTCGTCTCCGACCGCTTCTCCGACTCCAGCGTCGCCTACCAGGGCGCCGCCCGCGGGCTCGGCGCGGCCGAGGTGATCGGGCTCTGCGACGCCGCCACGGATGGCCTCTGGCCCGACCTCACCCTGCTGCTGCGGCTTGATCCCGAGGTCGGCCTCGGCCGCGCCGATGGCTCCGACCGCTTCGAGGCCGAGGGCCTGGGCCTGCAGCGCGCGGTCGCCGAGGCCTACGAGGAGATCGCCCAGATCGCCTCCGACCGCGTCGTCGTGATCGACGCCGGCGGCACCGTGGAGGAGGTCCACGAGCGGGTCATGGCCGCGGTCGGGGAGCACGCCCCATGACCCGCGGTCGTACTGCTCGCCGCTATCCGGAGAGAACTACGACCGCGGCCGGATGAGCGCGGTTCTGGACAGCGCGACCGAGCACCAGGGGCGGGCGCAGGTGGCGCTGACCGCGGCGCTGGCGGCGGGACCGTCGCACGCCTACCTCTTCCGTGGGCCTCGAGGGGCCGGCAAGCGGGCGGCGGCGCGGGCCTTCGCGGCGGAGATCCTCGCCGGCGCCGCCGACGATCCCGACGAGGCGCGGCGGCGGGCGCTGCTCGATCCTTCGCCGCACCCCGACCTGGTCTGGCTCGCTCCGCGCGGGGCCCAGCACCTGGTCGAGGAGGTGCGCGAGCGGGTCATACGCGCCTCCGTGTACCGGCCCTTCGAAGGTGGCCGGCGCGTCTTCGTCGTCGAGGCCGCCGAGGCGATGCGCGACGAGAGCCAGAATGCGCTGCTGAAGACGCTCGAGGAGCCGCCCGGATTCGTCCACCTGATCCTTCTCAGCTCCGAGCCCGAGTCCCTGCTCGAGACGATCGCCTCCCGCTGCCAGCCCGTCGACTTCACCCCGATCCCGCCCGAGGTCCTCGAGCGCGAGCTCACCGCCGACGGGACGATTTCGGGAGATATGGGCGCGGAATCGGCCCGTCGGCCGGGGGAGGTCGGGGCGGCGGCGCGGCTGGCGCTCGGGGACCTGGAGCGCGCTCGGTTGCTCGTGGGGGAGGCGGGGCGCGAGGTGCGGGCGCAGGCGGAGCGCTGCGTCGCGGCTGCGCTCGCCGGGGAGGTCGCCGAGGCGCCGTGGCGGGCGCTGCTCGACCGCGCCTCGGCCGCCGGCGAGGAGGCCGAGGCGGCCGCTCGCGAGGCCCTGGAGGAGGACGCCAAGGCCGGCCTCAAGCGCACCGCCCGCGACGTCTCCGACGAGGCCAAGCGTGCCGGGCGCCGCCGCCGCACCGAGATCCTCGACCTCGGCCTCGAGCTCTGCGCCGTCTGGCTGCGTGACCTCGCGGCCCTCGCCGTCGGCGCCGAGGAGGTCGTCTTCAACAGCGACCGCCTCGACCTGCTGCGCTCCCAGGCGGCCGGCCTCGACCTCGAGCGCGCCCGTCGCGCCGCCGGGCTGGTCCAGGAGACCCGCCGCAGCCTCGACCTCAACGTCTCCGAGGAGTTGGCCCTAGAGGCTCTGTTCTTCCGCCTCGAGTCCCTGTTGAGCTGATTCGGCGGCCTCGGACTCGCCTTGGCCTGCTTCGGCTCTGGCCTTTTCGATCGCCCGCTCCTGGGCGAGCCTCGTGATCTGGGCGGCCTGGCGGGACATGATCACGCTGAAGTTGAGCGCCAGCCCGATCAGGCCGAGAAGGATGATCGAGAACAGGGCGACGTTGGTGTCGCGCACGCCCATCACGTCGGCGACGACCTTGAGCAGCCCGGGGAAGGCGGCGCCGGCCAGCATCCCCAGCCCGGCGACGAACCAGATCACGCTGTAGCGCTCCTGCAGGCGGTCGCGGCGGATCAGCTCCAGGATCAGCAGCATGAAGGCGACCGCCAGGATCGCGGCCAGGATCCGGGTCTGCGAGGTGAGGCGGACGGTCGTTTCGCCCGCCGTCGCCGCCAACGTCACGGCGCTCATCGCTCCGCCTCCGCGTGGCGGGGGCGGAACTGGCCGACCAGCAGCACCACGATCCCCTTGAAGATGAAGAAGGCCGAGCGCAGCGGGGTGAGGAAGGAGCTGCCGCCGGTCCGCTCCAGCATCCGCACCGGCAGCTCCTCCACCCGCAGCCCCTGGCGCACCGCCAGCTGCAGCGACTCGATCTCGGCGAAGTCGGGCGAGTAGTGCTCGCTGAACAGCGACATCACGCGGCGGTCGGCGGCCCGCATGCCACTGGTCGTGTCGGTGAAGCGCTGCCGCGTCGCCAGGGTGAGGAAGAAGCGGAAGACGCTGGTCCCGATCCGCCGCGAGATGGTCGGCTTGTAGTCGTCGCTGCCCGCCTCGGCGCCGGCGTGGTAGCGGGAGCCGATCACCAGGTCGGCGCGGCCGGATTCGACCTCCTCCAGCAGGCGGGCGACCTCGGCGGCCGGGTGCTGGCCGTCGGCGTCGAGGTGGGCGCAGAAGTCGTAGCCTTCGCGCAGGGCGTAGAGGTAGCCGGTCTGCAGCGCCGCCCCGAGGCCTTGGTTGAACGGCAGCGAGGCGACCGGCACGCCGCACTCGCGGGCGCGTGCCGCGGTGGCGTCGGTCGAGCCATCGTCGACGACGAGGAGGTCGGCCTGCGGCAGCGCCTCGCGGACGTCGGCGATCACGCCTCCGACGGAGGCCTGCTCGTTCCAGGCGGGGATGAAGACGAGAGTCCGCATCGGCCCGATTGTCCCATGACGCCCCGCCGCCGCCCGGCGAGGTTTGCCCGGTGGTGACACGATTGTGTTAGTAAACGTTCATGACGCGCCAAGACGAGATGTCGGCAAAGCCGTGGGTGGGGGCGCCGCGCGTCGGCATGCGCCTCTGGCTCAGCGGCGCCTTCGCCGCGGTCAGCCTGATCACCGCCGGCGCCGTCTCCCTCTTCGGCGACAACCAGCAGGCGCTGGTCGCGGCGGTGCTGATCGGCGTCCTCGCCGGTTTCCTGATCGCGGTGGCGATCTCCCACCGCGTCGTCGGCCTCGCCCGTGCCGCCGGCGAGATGGCGGGCGGCTCCTTCGACGCCCCGCTCAACGTCTCCGGCCCGGACGAGATCGGCGACCTGGCCCGCGCCCTCGACTCGATGCGCGCCTCGCTGAAGGAGAGCTTCGGCGTGCTGACCGCCGACCGCAACAAGCTGGCGGCGATCTTCGACGGCCTCACCGACGCGGTCATGGTCGTCGACTACGAAGGTTCGGTCCGTTTCTCCAACAGCGCCGCCTCTCGTCTGCTCGACCCCGACGGCCACCCGCCGGAGGGGGTCCGGCCGCAGCTGCGCCGTGCCTCGGAGGTCGGCTTCGCCGCCCACCCGGCGCTGCGGATCGGCGACCGTGCCTACGCGATGACGGCCCGTTCGCTGCCCGGCGAGCGCGCCGTGCTGGCGGTGCTGCGCGATCGCACCGACGAGCTGCGCCGCGAGTTGGCGGAAGCCGATTTCGTCTCCAATGCCGCCCACGAGCTGCGCAACCCGCTGGCCGGGATCTCCGGCGCGATCGAGGTTCTGCAGAGCGGCGCCAAGAACGACCCGCGCGACCGCGACCACTTCCTCAAACGGCTCGGCGAAGACGCCGAGCGGATGAACCGGCTGACCCAGTCGCTGCTGACCCTGGCCCGGGTCGAGTCGCGGGGCGCGGCCGAGAGCGAGGTGGTCGACGTGCCGGCGGCGATCCGCGACGTGGTTGCCGCCGTGGAGGCGCCGCCGCACGTCGCCCTGGAGGTCGAATTCGAGCCGGAGCTGGCGGCGACGGGCGACCCCACCCTGCTGCGCCAGGTGCTGATCGGCCTGCTCACCAACGCCTTCAAGAACACGCCACCGCCCGGCACCGTTACCGTTCGCGGCCGCCATGACGGTGATGCCGAGGTGATCCTCGAGGTGATCGATACCGGAACCGGGATTCCCCCGGCGGAGATCGAGCGCGTCTTCGAGCGCTTCTACCGGCGCAGCGAGTCGCGCAAGCAGGAGGGCTTCGGCCTCGGCCTGGCGATCGCCCGCCGCATGGTCGATGTGATGGGCGGCCAGATCGGCGCCAACTCGGTCGAGGGGGAGGGCAGTACCTTCTGGGTCCGCCTCCCGGTCGCCCAGCCCAGCCCGACCCCGGTGGCATGACGATGAGAGGCAAGAGAGAATGAGCAGTGGACGAATCCTGATCGCCGACGACGAGCCCTCGGTGCGCGACTCGGTCGGCTACGCGCTGGCCCAGGAGGGCTTCGAGGTGACGCCCGCCGCCGACGGCGACGAGGCCACCGAGCTGCTCGGCAACGGCATCCCCTACGACCTGTTGATCCTCGACATCATGATGCCGGGGCCGAGCGGCCTCGACATCTGCCGCGACGTGCGCTCGCGCAGCGCGGTGCCGATCATCGTCCTCACCGCCAAGGACGCCGAGGTCGACAAGGTGGTCGGCCTCGAGGTCGGCGCCGACGACTACGTGACCAAGCCGTTCTCCGTGCGCGAGCTGCTGGGACGGGTGCGGGCCCAGCTGCGGCGGCGCGAACTCGACCGCTCGCCGCTCGCCCAGGCGGTGAAGATCGAGGCGGGGCCGGTCTCGATCGACCTCGTCCGCCACGTCGCCACCGTGCGCGGCGTCCCGGTCAACCTGACCCGCTCGGAGTTCCAGCTGTTGCGCCTGCTGGTCGGCCGCCCCAGCGAGGTCTTCGCCCGCGCCCAGATCATGGAGGAGCTGTGGCAGACCGAGTTCGACGGCGACGAGCGCGCCTGCGACGTCCACATCTCCAACCTGCGCCAGAAGGTCGAGCGCGACCCGCAGCGCCCCGAACTGGTCCTGACCGTGCGCGGCGTCGGCTACAAGTTCAGCCCCGACGGCGCCTGAGCGCCGCCGCGCTCGACCGTCCGCTTCAGCCTGCCGAGGCGCTGGTCCCACTCGCCGCCCACTGCCCCGATCCACTCCACGGCCTCCGTCAGCGGGCTCGGCTCCAGTTCGAACAGCGCCTCGCGACCGCGGCGGTGGCTGCTGACCAGGCCCGCCTGCCCGAGCAGCTTCAGGTGCTTGGCGACGGCCTGGCGGCTGATCGGCAGGTTTGAGGCGAGCGCGGTCGCGCTGGCCCCGGGCCGGGCCGCCAGCATCTCGACCAGGTGGCGGCGGGTGGGGTCGGCGAGAGCGCCGAAGACCGCTCCGACGCGGGTATCGGTCGCGGGGCCCCGCGGCTCAGGCGAGGACAAGGCGCCCTACCGCCAAGCGCAGCGAGGCGAGGCGGGTCGTCCAGGGGGAGGCGAGCAGGGTCGGCCCAGCCGGCGCGGCGACGCCCGTCTCGGTGACGGTGAGGCGGGTGCCGCCGGCGACCGCGTCGAGGAACAGCTCCACCCGGCTCGGGCCGGAGTCGCCGCGCCACCACTCGAAGGCGAGGCGCTCCGCCTGCTCGACCAGGGTCACCTCGCCGCGGCGCTCCTCGCCGTCCTCGTAGCGGCAGACCAGCTCGCCGCCTTCCTCCGGCTCGAGCTCGACCTCGGGCGCGAGCCACTCGCGCAGCGCCGCATCCTCGGTGATCGCCTCCCAGACCCGCTCGGGTGGCGCGTCGAGGAGGACCGAACGCTTTACGGTGTGTGCTAGGTTGGACACGCAACCGCATGGTTGCACATCTTCCACAGGAACTCAACCGAGGAACGGAGATCGAATGCCCCTGGTACCGATGGTCGTCGAGCAGACCGCTCGCGGCGAGCGCTCCTTCGATATCTACAGCCGGCTGCTCGCGCAGCGCATCGTCTTCCTCGGCGAACCGGTCACCGAGGACCTCGCCAACCTGATCATCGCCCAGCTCCTGCACCTCGAGTCCGACGACCCGGAGAAGGACGTCAGCCTCTACATCAACTCTCCGGGCGGCTCCGCCTACGCGGGCCTGGCGATCTACGACACGATGCAGTTCATCAAGCCCGATGTGCAGACGATCTGTTATGGGATCGCGATGTCGGCGGGATCGCTGATCCTCGCCGGTGGCGCCAAGGGCAAACGGATGGCGCTGCCCAACAGCCGCATCCTCATCCACCAGCCGAGCGGCGGCTTCGAAGGCCAGTCCTCCGACATCGAGATCCACGCCAAAGAGATTCTCGAGCTGCGCGACCGCCTCGACGGGATCTACGTCAAGCACACCGGTCAGAGCGCCGACCAGATCCACGAGGACATGGAACGCGACAAGTTCTTCCTGCCCGAGGCGGCCGTCGAGTACGGCCTGATCGACCGCGTGATCGAGTCCCACGACGTCTCCACGACCCCGGTCGGCTTCCGCGAGAACGGGGCCGGCTGACCGGCGACGCCGTGGGTGCTCGACCGAGGTTGAAGCTTTTTCGTGGCCCAGGCCTCCAAAAGGCTTCAACGAATCGCGACTTGGCCGAGACGCCCCGCGCCTCAGCGTCGCCTCGGCCGCCGCGCCCTCGGCCACCCGCCTACTACGCGGTCGCCGGGATCGCCCTCGACCGCGAGATGGACCGGCTGCGCGCGCTCGACGCCTTCGCCGACGGCCCGCTGGCCACTGCTCGCCCGCAGCTCAAGGTCCGCCGCGCGAGCAAGCGCCCCAATCGCCTCGGATTCGCCGTCCCGGCCGAATTCCGCCTCCAGGTCACCGCCTACCCCGGCATCCGCCCCGGGGACGTCCTCGAGACCCTGCTGCACGAGCTGGTCCACCTCCACGTCGGCCGCGCCGCCGAGTCCCACGCCTGGCACGGCCGCACCTTCAAGCGCACCCTCGCCGCGGCGATGCGCGAGGCCTACGGCGTCGCCATCCCGATCCCCCGCGCAACCCTCCACGGCCCGTACGCCGAGGCGATCGAGCGCGCCCTTGCCGCGGCAGCGTGAGCGGCGCTCGCGAACCCCCGGCTGTCCTGGCCGGGATGCTGGACGCCGACGCCCGACAGAGGCTGTCCGAAGCAGCCGAGCGAGCCCGGGCCGCCGAGGACCGCGGCGACGACGCTCGGGCGAGCGAGGAATGGCGTCGCTACCGCCTGATCGAGGACGCCGACCGCGACCCCGACGAGCTGCTCGCAGAGGGGATCGCCCTCTGCGCGGAAGCGATCGAGCTTGCCGCGGCGACGCGGTAACCGGCTTCGCCCAGATCCTCGAAGACCTGAACGACGCAGGCGTTCGCTAGGTCCTGATCGGCGGCATCGCCCTGATTCGCCATGGGGTCGTTCGCGCTACCCGAGACATCGACGCCGTCTTCGACCCCGACCCGGAGAACGTCGAGCGAATCCATGGCCTGGTCGTGCGCTGGCAGGCCACCCGTCCCGACGGCTCGGCGATCCCGGACGACGGAATCTCGGCGGACAAGAGCATTCACCTCAGAACCCGGTACGGCGATCTCTACCTGGTTTCGGAGAGGACCGCACTCGTCGGGGTGAAGCGTTCCGTCGGTTCTCGTCGATCTCGCCGACCTCGAGGCCGCTCACGGCGCGCTGCCCCCGCCTGAGGGCCGGTAGAGCCGACGCCCGGACCTGAACCGGGGACCCCTTCATCACGAACGCGATATCTGAGCCCGATCTGGCCCGATTAGCCGCGATTCCGTCCAGGGAGTTCGGCTGGGTTCGATGCAGAATTGCCGAGTGGGGGGACATATTTCGGGTCTTGCTGAATGAGCGGGGATGAGGCCCGGATAGAAAGCATCCGCTGTCCTCAGAAGGCAGTGGTGAGCCGACGCCACTCCTTGCGGCCGCGGCCAGGCGACTCGACGACGCCAGCGTCGCGCAGTTTCCTCATCTCCGACCGAATGTGGTCCGTGCTGATGTCAGGTAGGGCCTGCTGCACCTCGTCGAAGGTGAAGACATCGGAGGTATTCGAACGCACGTACTGCTTGATTCGCAGCGCTTTCGAGCCGCGCCCACTCATCAGATCTCCGGCCCTGGCTTCGAATTCGGCATAAGCGGCGTTCAGAACGCCGAGGAAGTAGTTGAGCCATGGCCAGATGTCATGCTCGCCTCGGTCCCATGCACCGGTCGACTTCTCCAGGCTTTCGTAATAGGTCTCCTTGCTTTCCTCCACCACCTTCTCGAGGCTGATGAACCGACCCACTTCGTGACCGCAGTGGTAGAGCAGAAGCAGCGTCAGAAGGCGCGACATGCGGCCGTTGCCGTCGTTGAACGGGTGGATCATCAAGAAGTCGAAGACGTATGCGCCAGCGAGGAGCAATGGCGCGTGGGCGCCGCTCTTGAGAGCTTCGGCGTAGCGCTCATGGAGCTCATCCATCGCGGCGGGCGTCTCGAACGGGCTAACACCCTCGAAGACCACCGCGACCTTGTTGCCGTTTCGGTCGAATCGGGCGACCTCGTTCTGGGTGTTCTTGAAGTGCCCTCCCGGCACCGGGCTGAAGGCAAAGATGTCTCGATGAAACTGCAGGACGACATTGGTCGTCAACGGGATGTGCTCAGCACTCGAATGGATCGCGCCTAGGACTTTGCGATATCCGGCGATCTCCTCCTCCGAGCGGTCTTTCGGAGTCGTTTTGTCTTGGACCAGTTCGGTAACCCGGCCGGGGGCTGCCGTGATTTGCTCGATTGCGTTCGATGAAGCGCTGCTCTGGATGAGGGCTACCTCCATCAGCCCAGCGAGCACCTGCGGATTCTGCCTCCGGAAGGCCTCCTCCCGGCCTCGGCCAGCGCTGGCCTCGGCCAGCGCTGCGGCGGACCGAGACGGGACCATCCCCAAGTGCTTGTCCAAGTTGCGAAAGGTCTGCATCATGCTCCAGAATAGGTAATTTCACCCTCAGAATACCTATTCCAGCCCCATGTGCTACCTAAATCGCGAGATACAGAGCCGACGCCCGGACTTGAACCGGGGACCCCTTCATTACGAATGAAGTGCTCTACCAACTGAGCTACGCCGGCGGGCTGCGCCCATTCTAGGAGGGATCGGCCCGCGGTTCCGTCGTGGCCGGGATCGATGATCCCCGACGATGGCGAGAGAGCGCAAGGCGAAGCGGCGGGACGAGAACGAGGTCGAGTTCGCGCGGATCGTCGCCTTCAGCGACGGGGTCTTCGCGATCGCGATCACGCTGCTGGTCCTGAACTTCGGGATCAGCGGCGGGCTCGACGAGAGCGAACTGGCGAGCGCGCTCTGGGATCAGCGCGAAACCCTGATCGCCTACGCGATCAGCTTCGCGGTGATCGGCCGCTTCTGGCTCGTCCACCACCGCTTCTTCGGCGAAGTCACGGCCTTCGACAACAGGCTGCTCGCCCTCAACCTGTTCTACCTCGGCTGGATCGTGCTGATCCCGTTCAGCAGCGAGGTGCTGGGCAAGTACGGCGGCCACACCGCGGCGCTGGTCCTCTACTCGGCCAACCTCGCCGGGGTCGTCGTGGTCGGGATGTGGATGGCGGCCGACGCCCGCCGCGCCGGGCTGACCTCGATGGACGAGCTCGCGGTCCGGGAATCGCGGCTGCGCTCGCTCTACCTGGCCTCGGTCTTCCTCGTCTCGATCCCGGCTGCCTTCGTGGTCCCGGGCGTCACCCCGTTCCTCTGGCTGGTCCTCTTCTTCGACCCCGCCAGCCGGTTCGCCGCCCGCACCGTCCGCTGACCGCCGTTCCGCTGTTCCTTTGCCGCGAATAGCGCGGCAAAGGAACAGCGGAACGCTCAGCGGCGGCGGACGATGAAGGCGACCGAGCGGCCCGGGCGGGAGCAGCCGACGGTGTAGCCGCGGGCGGTGCTGGCGGCGAGGCAGCGGTAGGAGCGCACCGTGCAGGCCGAGCGCGAGGCGCCCGCCGCCGGCGCGCAGGAGGCGCTGCGGCGCCAGCCGCTCGCCAGGCGCTGGGCCTCGCCGCAGGAGACGCCGGCGGCTCGCAGCGCTTCGATCCCGCTGGCGTCGATCGGGCAGGCGCGGGCCGAGGCCCCGGCGGGGGCGGTCGCTCCCTGCGACGGGGAGGTCGCCGACCCGCCCGACGTCGACCCGCCCGAGGAGGAGCCGCCGCAGCCGCCCAGCAGGGCCGCCGCGGCGGCGGCTGCCAGGATCGGGATGGCGAGCCTCGCCGGCACGCCGCCAAACCTACCCGTGGGCGGGCTCCTCCACCTGCTCGGCCGGCTGCAGGTGCCCGCAGACGGGACAGTCCGGCTCCGCCGTCACCGGCTCGCGTTTGACCTCCATCGTCCGCAGGTCGTAGATGTGGGCGACGCCGAGCGTCGAGGGCTCGGCCAGCCCGGTCAGCAGGTGCAGCACCTCCATCCCGACCTGGCCGCCGATCAACCCGCAGGCCGGCCCCAGCGTCGCCGCTGGCGACGGCTGCGCCCGTCGCTGCTCGACCGCGACGTCGAAGAGCGGGTATTCGCGGCGGTAGGCGGTCTCCTGACAGGCGAAGCAGCCGGTCCGGCCCGGCACGTAGAGCGGCCCGACCCGGGCGATCGGCGGGAAGTGGCTCATCGTTATGTAGGGGATCCCCGCCTCGAAGCAGGCCGAGTTGCACCAGCGCTCGATGTCGTGGGCGGGCCAGTCGGCGGCGTCGATCACGACGTCGGCGCCGTCGATGAAGTCGGCGATCTCCACCTGGCTCTCCAGCCGCCGCGCGGTCGAGGTCACCCGCATCGAGGAGTTGAAGGCGCGCAGCCGCGCCGCCGCCGCCTCCGCCTTCAGCAGCCCGATGTCGGCCTCGGCGTAGGTGATCTGCCGGTTGAGGTTGGAGATCTCGACCCGGTCGCCGTCGATCAGCCACATCTCGCCGATCCCGATGCAGGCGAGCGACCAGGCCGCCCAGCCGCCGAGGCCGCCGACGCCCAGCACCGCCACCTTGGCATCGCGCAGCCGCCGCTGGCACTCCGAGGGCGTCAGCCCCGGCAGGGCGACGTCGCTGAAGTAGCGCAGCTGGCGGTCGAAGCGGGGCATCTCGCCGGGGGCGAGCAGGTCGTCGTCGGCGGCGTCCTCGACCACCTCCAGGTCCTGCAGCTGGGCGATCAGGTCGCCGACTGCCTTCTCGCCGAACTCCTCGCTCAGCTGCTCGACCGTGCGCTCGCCGTCGAACGCGTCGAGCAGCCGCCGGTCCTCCTCGCTCGGCTTCTCGATCCGGATGTCGCTGTCGGCGCTCGGCCGCAGCAGGTAGACGTCGCCCTCCGGCGACACGATCGACTCGGTCGTCCGCTTGATGCGTGGCCTGCGCATATGTGCCTCTCCCCCGAATAGGTGTCCGTGCCCGGCTTCCCCGGCAGGGCTATTGCTAGAGACCGCCGGAGCGATTGAGGCGTTTCCCGCGGTTGTGACGGTTCCGGGAACGGACCGTCCCGGTACACGTCCGGGGTCAGCCGGCGAGCTGCCGTGCACGGGCGAAGGCGGCGTCGATCATCGGCACCGTGAGCCGGCCGGTGAAGGTGTTCTGCTGGCTGGGGTGGTAGCAGCCGAGCAGCGTCCAGCGGCCGAGGCCCGCCTCGGCGCCGTGCCCGAAGCGGGGCCGGGGCCGGGGGACCTCCGCCCCCAGTGCCCGCGCTGCCCGCAGCACCCCGTCCCAGGCGAAGGAGCCGAGGGCGAGGATCGCGCGGCACTCCTCCAGCAGCTCCAGCTCCCGCTCCAGATAGGGGAGGCAGTTGTCGCGCTCGGCGGGGGTCGGGCGGTTGGCCGGCGGCGCGCAGCGGACGACCGCGGTGACGTAGGCGTCGCGCAGGCGCAGGCCGTCGCCGCGCCGCTCCGACTCCGCCCGGCTCGCGTAGCCGGCCCGGTGCAGGGCCGCGTAGAGCCACTCGCCGGAGCGGTCGCCGGTGAACATCCGCCCGGTCCGGTTGGCGCCGTGGGCGGCCGGCGCCAGGCCGACGATCGCCAGCCGCGCCGCCGGGTCGCCGAAGCCGCCGAGCGGGCGCGCCCAGTACTCCTCGCCCCGGTAGCGGCGCGGCGGCTCCGCGGCGCAGGCCTCGCGCCACTCGACCAGTCGCGGGCAGAGCCGGCACTCGTGGACCCGCTGCGCCAGCGCGGCCAGCCGGTCCCCGCTTGCCGAGCTCATAGGCTTCGCCACCTGCTCATGGCCTCGAACCGAATCATGCGAGGCGGCGCCGTGCGCCGCCCCCTGCTCGCCGCCGCGGCGCTTGCGGCCGTTGCGGCGCTGAGCGCCTGCGGTGGCGGCGGCGGCGGTGGCACCGGGACGAGCGCCGCCGTCCAGGCCAGGGAAGCCGACGTCACGGTCCTCGACCGCGTCCTCGCCCGCCAGCTCGGCGTCGTCGATGCATACGGGCGGACGATGCGCGGCCTGGGCCGCTTCGAGCTGGCCAGCGCCCGCCTCTTCCGGGCACAGGAACAGGAGCACGTCGACGCCGTCGTCAAGGCGATGCGAGGCCTCCGCGGCGAAGTCGAGATGCAGCCGGAAGAGATCGAGACCCCGCGCTTCAAGTCGCGCGCCGAATACGTCGAATTCCTCTACGCGATGGAAAGCGCGACGGTCGACTCCGAGCTGGCCGCGATCTCGCGGCTGAACGCGCCCTGGCCGCGCTCGCTGCTCGCCTCGATCGTCGCCAACCAGGCCCAGCACCTGGTCCTGCTGCGCCGCGAGCTCGGCGCCAAGCCGCTCGAAACCGTGCCGGTGCCGTTCGAGAACGGCACGACGCCAGCCCCGTAGGCGATGATGGCGCGATGACCGGCCCTCTCTACGCGATCGGACGGTTCTGCTCGCGGCACCACTACCCCGTGATCGCCGCCTGGGTCGTGCTCGCGGTCGCCCTCGTCGGGTTCAGCCAGGCGGGCGGCAGCAAGACCAGCGAAAACCTGACGTTGCCGGGAACCGGCTCGACCAAGGCGACCGAACTTCTCGAAGACAACCTGCCCGAACAGGCATACGGCAGCAACCCGCTGGTGATGGAAGCGGGCAAGGGGAAGTTGACCGACTCGCAGTACGCCGCCGGCGTCGCCGAAACCGCCAAGCGCCTGGAAGCGCTGCCCGAGGTCAACTCCGCGGTGAGCCCGCTCACCCCGGCCGGCGCCGCCTTCCTCAGCAAGGACGGCAGGATCGGCTACATCCCCGTCGTCCTCTCGATCGGCCCCGGGGAAATCAACCAGAGCGACGCCCAGGAAGTCCTCGACGCAGCCCAGCCCGCCCGCGAAGCTGGCCTGCGCGTCTCGGTCGGCAGCTACGTCGGCCAGCAGCTCTCCAAACCGGCGACCGAGACCAGCGAGGCGATCGGGATCGCCGCCGCGATCGTCATCCTGCTCTTCGCCTTCGGCACCGCGACGGCGATGATGATGCCGATCGTCTCCGCCGTGATCGGCCTCGCCTGCGCGCTCTCGATCATCCGCCTGCTCGAGCACGTGGCGCAGATCCCCGGGGTGGCCACGACCCTGGCGACGATGATCGGCCTCGGCGTCGGGATCGACTACGCGCTGTTCATCGTCACCCGACACAAACTCCAGCTCGGCGAAGGGATGGAGCTGCGCGAGTCGATCGCCCGCGCCACGGCGACGGCCGGCGGCGCCGTCGTCTTCGCCGGCTTCACCGTCGTGATCGCGCTCTGCTCGCTGGCCTTCGCCGGCATCCCGCTGGTGGCGACGCTCGGCTTCACCGCGGCGATCGCCGTCGTCGTCGCGGTCGGCGCTGCCACCACCCTGCTGCCGGCGATGCTCGGCGCCCTCGGCCCGCACATCGACTCGCTGCGGGTCAAGCTCGGCAAGACCCACCCCGACGACAAGAAGCCCCACGGCTGGCTGCGCTGGGCGGAGGGGGTCGCCGACCGGCCGTGGCGCTCGACGGTCGCCTCCCTGCTGATCCTCGGCGTGCTGGCGCTGCCGGTCCTGCAGCTGGAACTGGGGCAGAACGACGTCGGCGCGCTGCCCAAGGACACGACCGCGCGCCAGGCCTACGAAGGCCTCAACGAAGGCTTCGGGCCGGGCCTCAACGGGCCGCTCCTGGTCGCCTCCGAATTCACCGGCTCGGCGGAAGCCGAACAGGTTCTGCCGGTCCTGGAGAAGGGGATCGGCGGCGCCGAAGACGTCGCCACGGTGACCGAACCGACCCTCGACAAGCAAGGGAAGGTGGCGGTCTTCACGGTGATCTCGAAGTCGGAGCCGTGGGCCAACGAGACGATCAAGCTGGTCGAAAACCTGCGCGACGAAGTGATCCCGGCGGCGCTGAAGGGCAGCGGGGCCAGCTCCTACGTCGGAGGCCAGACCGCCGGCTACATCGACCTCGCGACCCAGATCGGCGACAAGCTGCCGCTGATGATCGCGATCGTCGTCGCCCTCAGCTTCCTCGTCCTGCTGGTCGCCTTCCGCTCGCTGCTGGTGCCGATCAAGGCGGCGGCGATGAACCTGATCTCGGTCGCCGCGGCCTACGGCGTCGTCACCGCGGTCTTCCAGCTCGGCTGGGGCTCCTCGCTGATCGGGCTCGACGAACCGATCCCGATCGTCAGCTTCGTGCCGCTGCTGATGTTCGCGATCCTCTTCGGCCTCTCGATGGACTACGAGGTCTTCCTGCTGACGCAGATGCGCGAGCACTTCAAACAGCACGGCGACGAGCGGCGGGCGGTGACCGAAGGGCTGGCCAACACCGGCCGGGTGATCACCTCGGCGGCCGCGATCATGGTCTGCGTGTTCACCAGCTTCGTCCTCAACGGCGACCCGGTCGTGAAGGAGTTCGGGGTCGGCCTGGCGGTGGCGATCGCGCTCGACTCGACCCTGGTCCGCTGCCTGCTGGTGCCTGCGGTGATGGTCCTGCTCGGCAAGCGCGCCTGGATGCTGCCGCGCTGGCTGGACCGGATCGTCCCTCACGTCAGCATCGAGGGCGAGGAGTACTTCGCCGCCCGCGACGCCGCCAAGGCCGCCGCGGCGCCGGCCGCCGCGGCAGGCGGGGGCGAGTGAGCGGGGATGTTCCCGCTCAACCTCCCCAATTTCCTCACCCTCCTTCGCATCCTCGCCGTTCCGGTCGTCGTCGTCGCCCTGCTCGGCGAGACGCCCAACGGCGACACGCTCGCCGCCGCGGTCTTCGCGCTGGCGGCGCTGACCGACGGCCTCGACGGCTACTTCGCCCGCTCCCGCGGCTCGATCACCACCTTCGGCAAGCTGATGGACCCGCTCGCCGACAAGCTGCTGGTCACCGCGGCGCTGGTCTCGCTGGTCTCCCTGCACCGGCTCGAAGCCTGGGTGGCGATGGTGATCATCGCCCGCGAGGTCGCCGTCACGATCCTCCGCACGATCGCCGCCGAGCGCGGCATCGTGATCGCCGCCAGCTGGCTCGGCAAGATCAAGACGGTGCTGCAGATCGCCGCCGTGATCGCCCTGATCGCGACCAACCCGGCGCCCGCCTGGGTCAACGTCCTCGTCTACATCGCCCTCGCCGCCACCGTGATCAGCGGCGCCGACTACTTCTTCGGCCTGCGGCGGCGGATCGAGGAGCAGCAGAAGGAGCGGGCGGGGGCGAAGACGCGGGCGGCCGGCTGACCCGCCCGCCGGAGAGAGGCGGCGCGGGACGAGACCTGCATCGACCCCCTATATGACGGTGAACGCAGGTCTCGTGGCTCCGGCGTCGGCGCGATACGGTTCGGCTCATGAGGGCGGTCACCTTTCAGGCGCCGGGCGAGGTGCGGGTCGAGGAGAAGGACGAGCCGGAGGTGCGGGCGGGGGACGACGCGGTGGTGCGGGTCGAGGCGAGCGGGATCTGCGGCTCCGATCTTCATATCTACCACGGGCGCGTGCCGGTCGAGCCGGGGTTCACGATCGGCCACGAGTTCGTCGGCACGGTCCTCGCCGCCGGCGATGACGTCGACCGGGTCGGCGTCGGCGACCGCGTGCTCGGCTGCTTCCACACCGCCTGCGCCACCTGCGTCGCCTGCCTGCGCGGCGACTATCACCGCTGCCGCCGCGGCCAGACCTTCGGTCACGGCTCCCACCTCGGCGACCTCCAGGGCGCTCAGGCCGAGCAGCTGCTGGTGCCGCGGGCCAATCTGACCCTGCGCCGGGTGCCCGAGGGGATGTCCTCCGACGTGGCGCTCTTCGCCGGCGACGTGATGGGGACCGGCTACCACGCGGTCGCCAACGCCGAGATGCGCTCCGGCGACACCGTCGCCGTGCTCGGCCTCGGCCCGGTTGGCCTCTGCGCCGTGCAGGCGGCGCTGGCGGGCGGCGCCGTCCAGGTCTTCGCGATCGACACCGTCGAGCCGCGGTTGGCGATGGCGGCGGAGTTCGGGGCCACGCCCGTGCACCTGACCGAGCAGGAACCGAAGAAGGAGGTGCGGAGGGCGACCGACGGGCTCGGGGCCGACGTCGTGGTCGACGCCGTCGGCGACCCGGCGCCGCTGGCGCTGGCTATCAGCCTCGCCCGCGACGCCGGCACCGTCTCCGGCATCGGCGCCTACTCGCAGCGCTTCGAGGTGCCGGTCGGCCTGGCCTGGCTGAAGGCGCTCGACCTGCGCCTCGGGCAGGCCAACGTGATCGCCCACGTCGACCGGGTGCTGGCGCTGATGGACGCCGGCAGGCTCGACCCGGCGCCGCTGGTCAGCGCCCACATGTCGCTGGACGAGGCGAGTGAGGCCTACGCGATATACGACCGCCGCGAAGCGCTGAAGATCGTGTTGACGCCGTAGTTCGCAACTGTGCTAGTTGACTAGAACAGCTGTCCCGAATACTGTGTCTGCCGATGGCACAGCAAGACGTCGCCGCGCGGGCCGAGCCCAACCCCTTCGCGACTGATCCCAGCGACGAGCTGCCGGTTGGGCTGCAGCTGACATGGCGACTGCGGGCACTGATCGCGACCGGCCAGCTCGCCCGCGGCGAGCGGCTGCCCAGCTTCCGCCGCCTCGCCGGCTGGGCCGGTGTCAACCTCAACACCGTGCGGGCGGTGTACGAGGCGCTGGAGGAGGAGGGCCTGGTGGTCAGCCGTCAGGGCCGCGGGACGTTCGTCGCCGACGGCGTCGAGCCGGCCCCGGAGCTGGAGGAGATCGCCGCCGAGGCGCTGCGCCGGGCACTGGAGGCCGGACACGCGCCCCGCGACCTGGCGATCGTCGCGATGGCCTGCGCGAGCATCCCCGGCAACGTTGGGGGGGAGGCGCCGGCGCCACCGCCGCCGGGCCTCCCCGATCCGGGCGAGGAGAGCGAGGCGCTGGAGGTGCGCCAGGAGCTGCGCCGCCAGATCGCCCGCCTCGAGGCCGAGCTGGGCAGCTACGCGCGCCACCTCAGCGCCGACCTGCCGACGGCGCCGCGGCGGGCGGTCGCGCACGTCGCCGGCGTCGAGGAGCTGGAGTGCACGCGCGACACGCTGATCGCCCAGCTCTCGGAGGCGCAGAAGCTGGCCGAGCAGCGGGTCCGGGAGGAAGCCCGCGCTCGGGGACCCCTCGGCAGGGCGATGGGCCGGTGGCGCTCGAAGCCGTAACGAGGAGCGCCGGCTCCGTCACCGCCCTGTTCGTCCAGGTGGGGAACATGATGATCCTCACCGCGCGGACGATCGTCTCCGCGGTGCGGCCGCCCTACCCCTACGGGGAGGAGCTGGTCGACCAGTTCGTCTTCACCCTGCGGCTCTGCTGGGCGCCGCTGCTGATCTCGACCTTCGCGCTCAACCTCGGGGCGCCGGGGCTGCAGGCGGCGGGGCCGCTGCAGATCTTCGGGGCGCTCGACCGTCTCGGCGGCTTCTTCGTGCTGACCGCGATCCGTTGGGTCGGGCCGCTGGTGACCGCGATCGTGGTCAGCGGCGTCGCCGGCACCGCGATCACCGCCGACCTCGGCGCCCGCAAGATCCGCGAGGAGCTCGACGCCCTGCAGGTGCTCGGCGTCGACCCGATCAAGAACCTGGTCGTGCCCCGCTTCCTGGCGCTGATGCTGGTCACCGCCCTGCTCGACGTCTTCGCGATCGTCTTCGGGCTGACCGCCGGCATCGTCGCCGAGCTGCTCTACCACCAGAAGCTCGGCGGCTTCTTCGCGACGCTCTTCTCCAATGCCTCGACCACCGACCTCTGGGGCTCGGTCCTCTCCTGCACGCTGTTCGGCGCGATCATCGCGGTCGTCTGCTGCTACAAGGGGATGACGGCCTCGGGTGGGGCGGCGGGCGTCGGGCGGGCGGTCAACCAGGCCGTCGTGATCACCATCGTCGGCGTCTTCGCCTTCGAGTACGTGTTCAGCGCCGTCCTGCTCGCCACCAACCCCGAGCTGCAGACGATCCGGTGAGGGCCGGCCGTTGAACGCGCTGATCGAGACGCCGCGCGGCTGGCTCGACTCCTTCGGCGAGATCGCCCGCTTCGGCTCGCGGGTCGCCGGCCTCGTCTACTCCGGCCGCGTCCTGCGCTTCTTCGGCGAGGCGATCCGCCAGGCCGGGATCCTGATCCTCGGGTCGGCCCTGGTCATCTGGGCCTTTGTCTTCATCCTCGGCCTGCAGTGCGGGATCCAGGGCGCCTACTTCTTCCGCGCCCAGGGAGTGCCGAGCTACGCTGGCCTCTTCGCCGCCTTCTGCGACCTGCGCGAGGCTCTGCCCTACGCCTTCGGCTACATCCTCTCGGCCAAGGTCGGGACCGGGATCGTCGCCGAGATCGGCGCGATGCGGATCTCCGACGAGATCGACGCGCTCGAAGTGATGGGGGTGCCGCCGGTCACCTTCCTCTGCGCCAGTCGGCTGCTGGCGGCCTGGATCGCGCTGCCGTTCATCTACCTGGTCGGGATCGGGGTGATGTACGCGGCCAGCTACTTCGCCGTGGTCGAACAGGTCGCCGACGTCTCCTCCGGCGGCTACTCGCTGATCTTCTGGATGTTCCAGGACCCCACCGACGTGCTCTTCAGCCTGGTCAAGGGGATGACGATGGCGACCGTGATCGTGCTGGTCGGCTGCTACTACGGCTACACCGCCTCGGGCGGCCCGGTCGGGGTCGGCACCGCGACGGCGAAGTCGATGGTCTTCAACATCGTCGCCGTCCACATCCTCGGCATGCTCGGCACCCTGGTCTTCTGGGGCGCCAACCCGCGGATGCCGATCGGGGGGTGAGCGGGGCGGCGGCGAGCGCCGCCTCAGCCGCCCTTGACCAGGATCGCGCCGATCAAGCCGATCAGCCCGATGACGACGCTGAGGTTCATCCGACTCAGGGTCCGCTGCAGGCCCCACATCTCCTGGCGCAGTTCGGCCACCTCCTCCTTGACCCCGCCGAGCTGCCTGTGCACTTCGCCGAACTGGCGGTTCACCTCTCTGAACTGTTCGTTGGTGCGATCTCGGGCATCGGCGAACTGCCGGTCGACGTTCTCGAACTGCCGGTCGACGTTCTCGAACTGCCGGTTGACGGCCTCGAACCGCTGGTCGACGGCCTCGAACCGCTGGTCGACGGCCTCGAACCGCTGGTCGACCGATTCGAACTGGCGGACGGTCTGTTCCTCGGACTGCTTGAGGCGGCGGGAGAGTTCGCCGATTTCCAGAGCGGTCTGTTCACGGCCCTCGATGATCCGCCGGTCCACTTCGTCGAAACGGCGGTCGACGTGCCGCTCGGCTTCCTCCGCGCGGCGGTCGACCGCGTCGAAGCGGTCGTCGATCCGGTCGAAGCGCTCGGCGATTCTCTCGTCGGTCCAGGCCATCAGCTCCATGCTGCCACCCTACGGGGAAGGGTGCAACGTATTGTCTACGAGGGTAACGTTTGCGTAACTTTTTGTCGGCGAAAGTCGCGCGGGGCCGTGGTCCCGCTCCCGGGGCTGTGTCAGCATGGTCGCGATGGCCCTGTTGAGCGAGCCGGAGATCGAGCAGGCGCTCGCCGCGGCGCCCGGCTGGAAGCGCGAGGGCGAGGCGATCGCGAAGGAGTTCGAGCGCGGCGACTTCGTCGGCTCGGTCGCGTTCGTCGCCAGCCTGGTCGAGCCGGCCGAGGCGATGAACCACCACCCCGACCTGGAGATCTCGTGGGCCACGGTGAAGGTGAGGATCTCCACCCACTCCGAGGGCGGCCTCACCGCCGCCGACTTCGAGCTGGCGAAGCGGATCGAAGCGCTGGCCTAGGGCGCCAGCGCCTCGACCAGGGCGCGGCCGCAGGCGCGGTCGGGGTCCTTCTCGGGGTTGTAGCAGCCGAGGGAGGCGCCGATCAGGGCGGGGGAGGTGAGCAGGGGCGCCAGGACCGCGCGCGTCTCTGCCCAGTCGAGGCCGCCGGGCATCAGGTAGTCGGTGGCGGGGAACACCGCCTGGTCGAGCACGTCGACGTCGAAGTGCAGCCAGAACGGGCCGCCGCCGGCGAGCGTCGTGGCCAGCTCGGCGGCGGCGGCTTCGGGGCCGCGCTCGCGCAGCGCCTCGACCGGGAGCAGGAACGGCGGCACCGGCAGCGACTCGGGCTGGCGCATCCCGTGCTCGATCGACTCTTCGCGGTCGCGGAAGCCGACCAGTGCGGTGCGCTCCGGCGCCACCGAGGGGCCGCCGGCCGCCTCCACCCAGGCATCCGGACCGAGGCCGAGGGCGACCGAGACGGGCATGTCGGCCGCCTCGCCGGTCGGCGAGGTGAGGCCGTCGTAGAGGTCGGCGTGGCCGTCGAAGTTGACGAGGCCGACGCCGCCGAGGGCGTCGCGGGCCCCGGCCAGCGCCCCCGGCAGCTCGGCGCAGCAGCCGCCGGCGAGGAAGGGACGCTCGCCCGCGGCGATCCGCTCGGCGACAGCGGCTCGGATCGTCGCGGTGGTGGCGAGCACGTCGGCGCTGGCGAGGATCCCCGTCGCGGGATCGCGCTCCTCGCCGCGGATCCGCACCTCGAGGTCGCCGCCGTCGCCGCCGCCGAGTGCCGCCGCCAGGCCGAGCCGGCGCAGCTCCCGCGGCCCGTGCTCGGTGCCGCCGCCGCGGCCCACGGAGTCGATCGGCACGCCGGTGAAGGTCAGGGATCGCACCGCGACCGACTCTAACCCCACGCGGCTGGTGTCAAACTCGACGGCGATGGCGAAGCGAAAGAAGCAGCGCCGGCCGCGGGAGAAGGGGGCGACGGTCGACTACACCGACCCGGAGGGCAACGTCCTCGCCCTGCGCGAGACGCTCAGCGCCGCCACGATCGCCAAGATCGGCGAGCCGCCGGCGGGCCAGGCGGCTTCGCTGGAGGACGCCTGGCGGCGCCGCTCGGAGGCGCTGTTCGAGCGGCTCGCGGTGCGCTGGGAAATCGCCGGGTTGCCGCTGGAGGACCAGAAGATGCTGCTCGGCCGCTACCGGATGGCCGATGCCGATACCCAGCGCTGGGTGCGCCAGACGATCGCCGCGCACCTCGAGCGCCACATCCCCGAGCTGGCCGGCTGAGATGGCCGACGAGCTGAGGATCGAGGCGGGGCTGTCGATCCCGCTGGCGGAGATCGAGCTGCGGGCCAGCCGCTCCTCGGGGCCGGGGGGCCAGCACGCGAACGTCACCGCCTCGCGGGTGGAAGCGGTCTTCGACGTCGAGGCGTCGGCGGCGCTGGACGAGGCGCGCCGCGCCCGCCTGCTGGAGCGGCTGGGCCCGGTCGTCACCGCGGTCGCCCAGGACGCCCGCGGCCAGTCGCGCAACCGCGAGCTGGCGCTGCAGCGGCTGGCCGGGAAGATCGCCGCCGGCCTGCGCGTGCCCCGCGCCCGCCGCGCGACCCGCCCGACCCGCGCCTCGCGCGAGCGTCGCCTCGAGACCAAGCGCCGCGCCGCCGAGCGCAAGCGCTCCCGTCGCCCCCCGGCCGAAGGGGAGTAGGCGCCCCCCGACCGCTCCGCTTTCCCTTCCTCGATCCGATCGCGGGCGTCCCGGCCATGATCTACCGCCGAGACCCGATCCCGCGCTCCGCGCCGAGCTCGACGAGCTGGCCGGCCAGACCCTGGACGAGCTATGAGCTTGTCGAGCGTCGGGCTCCTCGACACCTCGGTCTTCATTGCTCGGGAGGACGGGCGGCCGCTGGGCAGGCTTCCCGACGACGAGGTCCGGGCACGGCGGGCTGAGACGCTGGCGCTGGCGCTGGCGCGGGCCGCCGTCCTCGACGTCTAGATCGCCCCCCGCTCAAACGGTCGGCGTTTCGCGGATGCGGCCCTCGCGGTCGACCCGGATCTCGGTCAGGCCGGCGGGCCACATCGCCAGGGTCGCGAGCAGGCCGACGAGGAGCAGGCCGGCGGTGACGTAGGTGCCGGTCTCGATCGTGTAGCCGTCGAGGCCGGAGACCCGCGAGGCGAGGACGATCATCCCGACCACCCAGAGGGCGGCGGCGGCGAGGAGGCGGGCGCGGAACCAGCGCTTCAGCGCCACCTGGCGGGCGCGGCCGAAGACCAGTGGCAGGGCGACCAGGATCAGCATCGGCCCGGCGAGGTAGCCGGTGCCCATCTTCACCACCTGTCTGGAGTTGGCGGCGAGGTCGAACAGGGCCGAGCGGTCCCACCAGGTCAGCGCCGAGCCGAGCAGCCCGACCAGGACGCCGACGGCGCAGAGGCTGGCCAGGTCGCTGGCCAGGCGCACGCGGCGGTCGGGCAGGTAGGCCGGGCGCAGCTGCGCCGCTTCGCGCCGCGCCGCAGCCGCCCGCAGCTCCTCCGCCCCGCTGTGGCTCCCCGAGCTCACGACCCGAAGTTACCGTGCCCCGGGCGCGTTGCATAGGCGAAATACCGCCGAGAGACGTGCGGAAACTACGGCGGGCCGCTACGGCAGGTCGGGCGGCAGAGGCACCTCCTGGGGAGAGCGGCCCTCGCCCTCCTCCTCCCAGCTTCCCCAGGCGCGGGCGTCGCGGCTCTCGTGCTCGCCGTAGCCGCCCAGCGCCAGCAGCACGAGCCGCTCGGGCCCGCGGTTGACCAGCTGCCGCCGCGCCGCGGCCGGGACCCGAGCCACCGAGCCGGCGCCGAGCACGTGCTCGGTCCCCTCGACGACCAGCGTCAGCTCGCCCTCGAGCGGGATGTAGACCTCCTCCTGATGCTCGTGCAGGTGGACCCGCATCCGCTGCTTCGGTTGCAGCGTCAGCAGGTTGATGCCGAAGCTGGTGACGCCGAGCTCGCCGCGCAGGCGCCGGAACAGCTCGCCGTCGGACTCCAGCGAGGCGATCTGGATCGATGGATCGGTCATCGGGCTCCCTTCGGGTTGTTCTCCGCCCGGCGCGGAGCGGTCGCGAGTCTACGGGTCGAGCGCTTCCTCCAGCCCGAGCAGGGTCTCCAGGACCAGCGGGCCGAGCCGGGTGAGGTCGTAGCCGCCCTCCTGGACGACCACGGTCGGCAGGCCGAGCGCGCCGAGGGCCCGGCCGGCCGCCCGGTAGCCGGCGCTGCTGACCCGCAGCGGCGCTTCCGGGTCGCCAGCGGCGGCGTCGACCCCGAGCGCCACCACCAGCGCCCTCGCCCGGCCCGCCCGCGCCCACGCGGCCAGCTCGGAGACCGCCGCCAGCCAGGGCCCGTCGTCGCATCCCGCGGCGAGCGGCAGGTTGCGGTTGGCGGCAGCGCCGCCGCCCCGCCCGGTCTCGGCGGCGAAGCCGAGGAAGTGCGGGAACCAGCCGGCGCCGGGGTCGACGTGGACGGAGCCGGTGAGCACCTCGCCGTCCTCGTAGAAGATCGCCTGGGTGCCGTTGCCGTGGTGGGCGTCGACGTCGATCACCGCCACCGGCGCCGCCAGCGCGGTGCGCAGGGAGGCCGCCGCGACAGCGGCGTTGTTGAGGTAGCAGGAGCCGCCGAACGCGGCCGGCGCGGCGTGGTGGCCGGGCGGGCGGCAACAGGCGTAGGCGGCCGCTTCGCCGCCGAGCACCAGGTCGGCGGCGGTGAGGGCGGCGTCGGCGGCCCCGCGCGCCGCCTCCCAGGTCCCGGGCCCGATCAGGCTCATCGTGTCGTAGGCGAACAGCCCCGCCCGGCCGCCGGCCGATGCCGGCGTCGCCGGTTCCAGCCCCGCCAGCAGGCCCGGGTGGGGGAACAGATAGGGGACGACGCGGTCCTGCCCGGGGTCCTCGAGCAGCCCCGACCCGAGCCATTCCTCCCAGGCGCCCTCCAGGTACTCGAGCAGGGCGGGGTCGTGGACGCGCAGCAGCGCCTCGCGCGGGTGCTCGGTGGCCTCGAGGAGGCGGGCGCCGGCGGCGAGCAGCGCCTCGCGGATGCGATCGGCCCGGGCCGGCAGCTCCGTCCCCGGGGTGCGGACGCCGACCCAGACCTCGCCGTCCGGCTCGTGGAGCCGGTTGCGCTCACTCCAGACGACGGGCATCGAGAGGTTCAAGACGGCCCCGTCTTACCACAGCGCCGTTTCGGCGCCTGAACGGACGTACGGTTATACAAAGCGCTGAACCTGCGCCTGAGAGCTTGCGTTGGCTGCAACTCGCACCTAGGTTGCTGAACGCTCGTTCATGAACGCACCCGCAGCGAACGACATCCGAGAGCAGCTCGGGGCCGACCGGGTCCTGGACCCCGTCGGCGTTCTGCCCCAACCGGCGGCACGGCTCGACGCCACCGGCCCGGTGCGCGCACACGAGCTGGAGGTCGCGGTGGAGCGCCTCTGCCTCGACTCGACCTCCTTCCGCAACGTCCGGGAGCGCGCCGGCGGCGACCCCGAGGCGATGGCGGCCCGGATCCTCGCGATCGTCGAGGAGCGGGGCAAGATGCACAACCCCGAGACCGAGTCCGGCGGAGTCCTGCTCGGGGCCGTCGCCGCCGTCGGCGAGCGCTACGACTCGCCGCCTCCGCTCGGCGAGCGGATCGTCTCGCTCGGCTCGCTGACGCTGACGCCGCTGCGGCTGGAGCGGGTCCTCCACCTCGATCCCGCCTCGGCGCAGGTCGAGGTCGAGGGCACCGCCTACATCGCCGGCCGCGCCGCCTGGGCGCCGGTCCCCGACGACCTCTCGCCGGAGGCCGCGATCGAGCTGTACGACGTCTGCTCCGCCGCCTCCCAGGTCCGCGAGCTGGCGCCGGCCGGCGGCACCGTCTGCGTGCTCGGCGCCGGCCACGCCGGCAAGCTGGCCCTGGCTGCCGCCCGCGACGCCACCGGCGACGGCACCCTGGTCGTCGCCGACGTCGACGCGGTCGCGGTCGAGCGGGCGATGGCCCTGGGCGCCTGCGACATCGGCGTCGTCGCCGACCTGCGCGACCCCCTCGCCGCCCTCGATGCGGTTCGCGCCGCCGGCGCGCCGCCCGCCGACCTCACCGTCGTCGTCGTCAACGCCACCGGTTGCGAGTCGACCGCGCTGCTGCTCACCGCCGACGGCGGCACCGTCCTCTTCTTCTCGATGGCGACCAGCTTCTCCGCCGCCGCGCTCGCCGCCGACGGGATCGCCACCAATCTGCGGATGGCGATCGGCGGCGGCTACGCGCCCGACCGCGGCGCCTACGCCCTGGAGCTGGTGCGGGCCTCCGAGCCGCTGCGCCGCGAGCTCGGCCTCGAGCCGGGGGGCACCGCGTGAGTGCCGCCGTCAGTCACCGGGTGCAGATGCGCTGGCGCGACATCGATGGTCTCGGGCACGTCAACAACGCGGTCGCCTTCACCTACATGGAGGAGGGTCGCGACGAGTTCTTCCGCCAGCACGGGATCCCCCGCGACGAGTACGTGGTCGGCCGCTGCACGGCCGACTTCAAGCACGAGATCGACCCCAGCTGCGGAACGGTCACGGTCGAGTGCGAGGTGCGCGAGCTGGGCCGCTCGAGCATGACCACCGTGCAGCGGATCCTCGACGACGAGGGCGGCGTCGTGGTCGACGCCGAGTTCGGCATCGTCCTCTGGGACCCGAACAGGCGGGCCTCGCGCCCGATCAGCGATCAGGAGCGGGCCTCGCTGGAGGCGTCGCTGAAGGAGGAGGCGCAGTCATGAAGTCGTGGAACAGCGACCCGGTCGTCCTCACCGTCGCCGTCACCGGCGCCGACGTCTTCCGGGAGAACAACCCGAACATCCCGTACACGACGGCCGAGATCGCCGGGTCGAGCATCGAGGCGGCCGGCGCCGGCGCCACGGTCGTCCACCTGCACGTGCGCGAGGACGACGGCACCCCGAGTGGGCGGCCGGAGCTGTTCAAGGACGTGGTCGAGCGGATCCGCGCCGGCTCGGAGCTGCTGACGATGGTCTCCACCGGCGGCGCCAACGACATGACTATCGAGGAACGTACGACCGGGCTGGAGGCCCACCCCGACATCTCCGGGGTCGAGTCCGGATCGATGAACTTCGGCGACGAGACGTTCATCACCCCGCCGCCGGCCGGCCGCGGGATCGTCGAGCGCGCCCGCAAGATGGGGATCGCGCTCGAGGTCGAGGCCTTCGACGTCGGCCACGTGGTCAGCGCCGTGCGCTGGCTGCAGGAGGGGATCCTCGAGCCGCCGCTGCGGATCAACCTCGTCTTCGGCGTGCCCGGTGGGATCGACGCGACGCCCGAGGCGCTCGCGGCGATGGTCCGGCCGCTGCCCGAGGACGCCTTCTGGACGGTCACCTGCATCGGCCGTCACCACCCGCGGATGCTGGGCCTGGCGCTGCTCCACGGCGCCCCCGGGATCCGCACCGGCCTCGAGGACGTCGCCTACCTGCGCCGCGGCGTGCTGGCCCCGTCCAACGCGGCGCTGGCCGAGATGGCCGCCGGCATGTCCCGCACGCTGGGCCGCGAGGTCGCCACCCCCGAGCAGACCCGGGAGCTGCTCCGAGTTGGTTGAGGGGAACGGGATCCAGGCCCGCCAGGCGGGCCCGCAGCGCCCCGACGGGGAGTCGCGCCAGCGCGGCCCCCAGACCCAGGAGCAGATCCGGCGCGCGGCGGTCCGCCTCTTCGCCCAGCTCGGCTACCACGCCACCTCGATGCGGGCGATCGCCGCCGCCGCCGGGGTGCGGCCGGCGGCGATCTACCACTGGTACCCGAGCAAGGAAGCGATCCTGGTCGAGCTGCAGAGCGACTTCATGAAGCAGTTGACAGAGCAGGTGACCGCCGCTGTCGAACGCCAGGCGGGCCCGGCGCTCGGCCTCGCCGCGGCGGTCCGCGAGCACGTCGTCTTCCACGGCGTGCACCGGCGCTGGGCCTTCGTCACCGACAGCGAGATGCGCGCCCTCTCCGACCAGGCCCACGGCGCCCTGGTCGCCCGGCGCGACGCCTACCAGGCGCGCTTCAACGAGCTGATCCGCGACGGCATCCGCGAAGGCTCGCTGCGCACCTCGGAGGCCAGCGTCGCCACCTACGCGATCATCCTCCAGTGCACCGGGGTCGCGCTCTGGTTCGACCCCGAGGGTCCGCTGACTCTGGACGAGGTGGCCGAGCTGCACGTCGAACTCGTGCTCGGCTCCCTGCAGGCGTCCCCCGATCTGATCGCCGAGGCCATCGAGAGCGTCTCCCGGCAGGCGCCGGCGGTACGCGAGGAGGAGGAAGCATGAACCGGATCAAGCCGCCGGCGCTGCCCGAGCGGGCGACCATCGCCGTCGTCGCCCCGGCCAGCCCGCCGCAGACCCGCTCGGAGATCGAGCAGGCCACCGCGTACTTCGAGGCGCGCGGCCACCGCGTCGTCTTCGGGCCCAACCACCGCAAGGTCCACGGCTACCTCGCCGGCACCGACGCCGAGCGCGCCGCCGACCTGCAGTGGGCGCTCAGCGAGCCGGGAATCGACATGGTCCACGCGCTGGGCGGCGGCTACGGCAGCGCCCGCCTGCACGACCTGATCGACTGGGACGCGGTCGGCGATCCCCGCATCGTCTGCGGCTTCAGCGACATCACCGGCCTGCACCTGGCCCTCGCCGCCCACACCGGCTGGGTCACCTTCTACGGGCCCAACTTCCTCCGCTTCACCCGCCGCAAGGAGGAGCTGACCGAGGAGACGGAGGCGTGGTTCCACCGCGCTTTCCAGCCGCAGCCGCTGGGCCGCGTGTTCGAGGACCCGGAGGACCCCTACGTGCTGACGGTCGGCCCGGGCGGGGCCGCCGAGGCGCCGCTCGTCGGCGGCTGCCTGACCCTGCTGTCGGCGAGCATCGGCACCCCGTTCGAGGTGCAGACCGACGGCTGTGTGGTGATGGTCGAGGACCTCAACACCGAGCCGTACCTGATCGACACCCTGCTGAACCATCTTGTCCGAGCCGGAAAGCTCGACAATGCCGCCGGGTTTGCGATGGGAACCGACGTCAACTTGAAGAACCAGACGATCCCCGAGGCGCCGGAATCGACGCTCTCGGTCGAGGAAATGCTGGACGAGCTGATCGCGCCGCTGGGCATTCCGGCGATCGCGAACCTGCCGGTCGGCCACGGCAAGCACATGGCGACGATGCCGCTCGGCGCCCAAGTCCGCCTCGACGCGGACGCGAAGACCTTGGAAGTGATCGAGCCGGCGGTTCGATCTGCAAGAGACCAACACGAAGAAGGGGAGACCCGATGAGGTTGACGAAGTTGCTGGGCGCATTTGCGGCGACGGCGCTGGTGGCGCTTGTCGCGGCGGCGCCGGGCGGAGCGGCGGAAACGGAAGCGAAGTCGGAATCAAGCAACAGCGCCGTTCTCAAAATCGGCTGGGCGCACGATCCGGCGACGCTGAACCCGTTCGTCGGCCTCGACGAAGAGAACTACGACGTCTGGGCGATGAACTGGGACCTGCTGGTCGGGTTCAGCCCCAAGGACCTCTCTCCCGTGCCCGGGATCGCCAAGACCTGGGACATCTCGAAGGACAAGAAGACGGTCACCTTCCACCTCGACCCGGAAGCGAAGTGGTCCGACGGCCAGCCGGTCACCTCGGCCGACGTCAAGTACTCGCTGGAAGCGCTCGGCGGCCACGGCGCGCTGTTCACCAGCTACACGGAAAACGTCACCTCGATCGAAACGCCCGATCCGCAGACGGTGATCATCAAGACCAGCAAGCCCGACACCCGGATCGTCGGCGGCCTGCTGATCTACATCATCCCCAAGCACATCTGGGGCAAGCACTCGATCAAGGAACTGACCGGCTCCTTCCAGGCCGAAATGCCGATGGTGGGCTCCGGCCCGTTCACGGTGACCAAGTTCGAAAAGGGCCACATCCTGATCCTCGAACGGAACCCGGAATTCCGCGGCCCGGCGCCGAAGTACGAAAAGATCGAGTTCGTCAAATACGGCAACCAGGACGCGGTCGAGCGGGCCCTGCAGACCGGTGAAGTCGACCTCGACCTGAAGGTCTCCTCCGGCAACTTCGCACGCCTCGGCGGCGAATCGAACATCGAAACGCTGAAGGCGAGCTCCCCCTCCTACACGCAGCTGGCGTTCAACGTCTGCCCGGAAAAGATCTGCCCCGACGCCAAGCGCAACCCGGCGGTCACCGAAAGGGCGGTGCGCCAGGCCGTCGGCTACGCGGTCGACCGCGAACGGATCAACCAGATCGCGGCCCGCGGGACCTCGTTCGTCGGCTACGGGATCCTGCCCTCCTACTACAAGTCGTTCTACGAGAAACCGAAGCTCGACTACGCCTACGACCCGCAAAAGGCCGAACAGATCCTCGACGAAGCCGGCTGGGAAAAGCAGGGCAGCGGCCCGCGCAGGAAGGGCAGCGAGGAACTGAAGTTCAACCTCTTCGTCCGCTCCGAATCGAGCTACGACATCCAGGCCTCGAAACTGATCGCCGAAGAGGCGAAGAAGGTCGGGATCGAGTTCGACGTCCAGGTGGTCAGCACCGAAAAGCTGACCGAAATCACCACCGAAGAATCGAATGGCAAGCCGGCCCCCGCCTACGACACGTTCATCTGGGGCTGGGGCGGCGATCCCTACGACCCGAGCTTCCTGCTCAGCATCCTCACCACCGGAGAAATCGGCGTCTCCTCGGACTCGGACTTCTCGAACGCCGAATACGACCGCCTCTACCAGCAGCAGTCGGGTGAGTTCGACGTCGCCAAGCGGAAAGAGATCATCGAAAAGATGGTGGCGATCACCCAGGAAGAACTGCCCTACCTGGTGCTCAGCTACGACCCGATCCTGCAGGGCTATCGCAGCGACCGGGTCGGCAACGTGACGCGGGTCTGCCCGGAAGGCGAAGAAGGCGACGCGATCTGCGCCGCCGTCTCCTACCAGCCGCTGCTGACGCTCGAACCGGGCGGCGGCTCCTCCGGCGGCGGTGGCGGCGGCTCGGGAGTCGTGATCGCGATCGTCGCCGTGATCGTGGTCGCCGGCGGTGGCTTCTTCGTGGTCCGCTCGCGGCGGCGTCGCGAGTCGGAGCCGCTGGAGCTGGAGGACTAGGACCGTGAGCGGGCGGTGGCTAGCGGGGAAGGTGGCCGCCGCCCTGCTCACGTTTGTCTTCGTTCTGATCTTCAACTTCTTCCTCTTCCGGGTGATGGGGGACCCGACCAACCAGCTGGCCAAGCTGCCCCAGTCGACCCCGAAGGAGATCGAAGCGCTGCGCCACGACTACGGCCTCGACAAGCCGCTGCTGGGGCAGTTCGTCGTCTACGTCGAGCACACGGCGCAGTTCGACCTCGGAACCAGCCAGCGCAGCCGGCAGCCGGTCTGGAACGAAATCGCCAAGGCGCTGCCGTGGACCCTGCTGCTGGTCGGGACCGGCACGCTGCTGGCGACGCTGATCGGCAGCTGGCTGGGGGTGATCGCCGCCACCCGGCGCGGCGAACGGTCCGACAACGGCCTGCTCGGCTTCAGCCTCTTCACCTACGCGGCGCCCGAATACTGGATGGGGATCATCCTCATCCTCGTCTTCGCGGTCTGGATACCGATCTTCCCCTCCGGCCTGCAGATGACCGCCGGGGCGGAGTTCTCGAGCTTCCCGGCGGAAGCGCTCGACGTCGCCAAGCACCTGGTCCTGCCGGCGACGGCGATGACGCTGATGCTGCTCGGCCAGTACTTCCTGATCATGCGCTCGTCGATGGTCGACGTCCTCACCGAGGACTTCATCACCGTCAAACGGGCGATCGGGTTGCCCTGGGACCGGGTCGTCCGCCGCCACGCCGTGCCCAACGCGCTGCTGCCGCTGGTCACCCTCTCGGCGATCCAGTTCGGCGCCGTCGCCGGCGGCGCGATCACGATCGAGACGATCTTCTCCTGGCCGGGGCTGGGGCTGCTCAGCTTCGAAGCGATCAACTCCCGCGACTTCCCGATCCTGCAGGGGACCTTCCTCGTCTTCTCGGCCGCGGTGATCGTCGCCAACCTGCTCGCCGACTGCCTCTACTTCTACCTCGACCCGAGGGTGCAGACGCGGTGACCGAGCAGATCGCCCAGGAGATCGACCTGCGGCTGGAGGAGCCGGCGCCGCTGGCCCGCGAGGAGACCGCCCGCGACGTCCTCTTCGGCACCTGGCGCGGCCGGGTCGGGCTGGGGACCGTCGCCCTCTTCGCCTTCGTCGCCGTCTTCGGCCGGGCGCTGGCCCCGTACAACCCGGAAGCCTCGAGCCTGGAAGTGCTGGTGGCGCCGAGCTGGCACCACCTCCTCGGCACCACCGAGAGCGGCGCCGACGTCTTCTCCCAGATCCTCGCCGGCGCCCGCGTCTCGATGGTCGTCGGCTTCGCGGCGGCGCTGATCTCGGCCGTGCTCGGCTCGGCGGTCGGGCTGGCGGGCGGCTACTTCGGCGGCTGGACCGACCGCTTCCTCGACTCCTTCGAGAACTGGTTCCTGGTGATCCCGACGCTGCCGCTGATGATCGTCCTGGCGCGGATCCTCAACCCCTCGATGACGGTGCTGATCATCGTCATCGGGCTCACCTCCTGGGCCGGCACCGGGCGGATCGTCCGCGCCCAGGTCTTCACCCTGCGCGAGCGCGCCTTCGTCGAGCGCGCCCGGGCGCTGGGAGCCGGCGACCTCTACATCATCCGCAAGCACGTCCTTCCCAACACGCTGCCGCTGATCTTCGCCAACACGGTGCTGATCGTCGCCGTGGCGATCCTCTCCGAGGCGGCGCTGGCCTTCCTCGGCCTCGGCGACCCGACCCGGATCTCCTGGGGGTCGATGCTGCAGAACGCCTTCAACTCGGGCGCGCCGAGCGCCGGCGCCTGGTGGTACGTGGTGCCGCCCGGGCTCTGCATCACGATCCTGGTGCTGGCGGTCTCGATGCTCGGCTACCTCTTCGAGGAGCACGTCAACCCGCGACTGAAGGAGCACAGTTGAGCCCCCTGCTGGAGGTTCGTGACCTGCGGGTGACCCACCGCGGCCGGCCGATCGTCGACGGCGTCGACCTCGACCTGCAGCCGGGCGAGGCGCTGGGGCTGGCCGGCGAGTCGGGCTGCGGCAAGACGACGACGGCGCTCTCGCTGATGAAGCTGCTGCCGCCGGGCCTGGAGCAGTCGGGCGCGATCACCCTGCGCCCGCCCGGCGTCGAGGAGCCGATCAACATCGGCAAACGGACCGAGCGCGGGATGGGCCCGGTGCGCTGGCGCCACATCTCGCTCGTCTTCCAGGGGGCGATGAACTCGCTCGACCCGGTGCAGCGGATCGACACCCAGATGGCGGAGGCGATCCGCCTGCACGAGCGGATCGGGGCGAAGGAGCTGCGCGACCGGATCGTCGAGCTGCTGAAGACGGTCGGCCTGACGGCGGCGGTCGGGCGCCGCTACGCGCACCAGCTCTCCGGCGGCCAGCGCCAGCGGGTGATGATCGCCCTGGCGCTCGCCTGCGGGCCCTCGCTGGTGATCGCCGACGAGCCGACGACCGCGCTCGACGTGGTGATGCAGGCCCAGGTCCTGCAGCTGCTGGAGCGGCTGCGCGAGCAGCTCGGGCTGGCCCTGGTGCTGATCTCTCACGACATGGGCGTGCTGGCCGAGACCTGCGACCGGATCGCGATCATGTACGCGGGGCGGATCGTCGAGACGGGGCCGGTCGGCGAGGTCCTGGGGACGCCGCAGCACCCGTACACGAAGCGCCTGCTCGACTCGCTGCCGGTGATCGGCGGCCAGCGCGGCCTGGGGACGCCGATCCCCGGCAGCCCGCCCGGCCTGGGCGACGAGCCGGAGGGCTGCAACTTCGCCCCCCGCTGCCCCTACGCGTCCGACCGCTGCGGCACCGACCCGGCGCTGCGCGAGGTGCGGCCGGGGCAGTCGGCCGCCTGCCACTACGCGCCCTGGGCGAGCTGGCCGGAGATCGCGCCGGCGGGGAAGGGGACGGCGCGATGAGCGAGCCGCTGATGGAGACGCGCGAGCTGGCGGTGCACTTCCGCGCCCAGGGCGGCGTCGCCCGCGCCGTCGACGGCGTCTCGCTCGAGTGGCGGCGCGGCGAGATCCTGGGCGTCGTCGGCGAGTCCGGCTGCGGCAAGTCGACGCTGGCGCGGGCGATGATGGGCCTGGTCGAGCCGGCGGCGGGAGAGGTGGCGCTCGACGGCCAGCCGGTGAAGGGGCGCGGGCGCCGCCGCGAGCTGCGCCGCCGCGTGCAGATGATCTTCCAGGACCCCTACCAGACCCTGAACCCGCGCCAGAAGGTGGGCACGATCGTGACCGAGCCGCTGGTCGTGCAGGGGGTGCCGCGCTCCGAGCACGCCGAGCGCGTGCGGCGGGCGCTGAGCGACGTCGGGCTCGACCCGGAGCGCTACCTCGAGCGCTACCCGCACCAGCTCTCCGGCGGCCAGCGCCAGCGGGTCGCGATCGCCGCCGCCCTGGTGCTGGAACCGGAGGGGCTGATCTGCGACGAGCCGGTCTCGATGCTCGACGCCTCGGTGCGGACCCAGATCCTCGCCGTCCTGGTCGAGCTGCAGCGGCGCCGCGGCCTCGCCCTCGTCTTCATCACCCACGACCTCAGCCTCGCCTGGTCGCTCTGTGACCGGATCGTCGTCATGTACCTGGGGCGGGTGGTCGAGCGGGGGACTGCGGTGGACGTGATCGAGGGTCCGCAGCACCCCTACACGCGGGCGCTGGTGACCGCGATTCCGGTGCCCTCGGCGGGCGGCGGCGGCGAGCGCGAGCTGCTCTCCGGCGAGCTGCCCGACCCCGCCGACATCCCCTCCGGCTGCCGCTTCCACCCCCGCTGCCCGCGCCGCTTCGAGGGCTGCGACGCCGTCGACCCCGAGCTGCTGCCGGTAGGCGCCCGCGACCATCTCGCCGCCTGCCTGCTGCACGACCCGGCGCGGGGACGGGCCGGGGCCGAGGCGCTCGGTGGCTGAGCGCTGGCGGCAGCTGGCCGGGCCCGTCGGGGTCCTGGAGCCCGGGGCGCGCAACACGATCGCCGACATCCCCGGCGTCCGCGTCGGCCACGCCCAGGCCGCGAGCGGCCAGCGCACCGGGGTCACCGTCGTGGCGCCGCCGGCGCTGCCGGCGGCGGCCGGGGTGGCGAGGGTCAACGGCACCGGCGAGCTGACCGCGGCGCTGGAGATCGAGGAGCGCGGGGTGATGGAAACGCCGGTCCACCTCTGCGGCACCCACGCCCTGGGGACCGTCGCGCAGGCGGCGATCGCCGCCTCTGGGCGCGGCCCCGAGGACGTCGTCATCCCCGTGGTCGGCGAGTGCGACGACGGCTACATGGCCGACTCCCGCACGGTCGTCGCCGCCGACGTCGTGGGGGCGCTCGGAGCCCTCGGCACCGAGGTCGCCGAGGGCTCGGTCGGCGCCGGCACGGGGATGACCTGCTTCGGCTTCCCGGGCGGGATCGGCACCGCCTCGCGGCGGGTCGGCGAGCACCACGTCGGCGTCCTCCTGCTCTGCAACTTCGGCGACCGCGAGTACCTCGACCTGCCCGGGGTCGAGCTCGGGCCGGAGTCCGAGCGGCCGCAGCCCGACGGCTCCTGCATCGCCATCTGCGCCACCGACGCCCCGCTCTCCGCGCAGCAGATGCGGCGGCTGGCGCTGCGGCCGCTGCTCGGCCTGGCTCGGGCCGGCTCCTACGCGGCCGAGGGCTCGGGCGAGATCGGCCTCGCCTTCGCCACCGCCGAGCCGGGCGGGGCGCCGCTCGGGAACGCCCGCCTCAACCCGATCTTCGCCGCCGCCTACGAGTCCGCCCACGAGGCGGTCCTCAACTGCCTCGTGGCGGCGCGGCCGGCGCGGCGGCTCGACGGTTCCATGCAGCAGGCGTTCCCGGTGGAGGCGGTCGCTGCGGGACGTGCGGCGGTGCGGGGCGCGATAGTCCCTCCTGGCGGGACTATCGCGCCCCGCGGCGATGCGGAGGTCCGCGAATGACCGGGGATCTGCGCGACGAGGTGGTCGAGCTGACGCGGGACCTGATCCGGCTCGACACCTCCAACCCGCCTGGCAACGAGACGATCGCGGCGGAGTTCCTCGCCGGCTACCTGGCCAAGGCGGGGATCGAGTCCGAGCTGGTCGGGCCCGACCAGCGGCGCCTCAACCTCGTCGCCCGGATCGAGGGCAGCGGCGAGGGGCCGTCGATCGCCCTGGTCGCCCACACCGACGTCGTCCCGGCTCCGCCCGAGGGCTGGAGCGTGCCGCCGTTCGAGGGCCGGGTCCTCGACGGGCGGATGATCGGCCGCGGCGCCAGCGACATGAAGGACGAGCTGGCCGCGCGCGTCGTCGCCTTCGTCGCCTACGCCCGCTCCGGCGAGCGGCCGGCCGGCGACGTGCTGCTGATCGCCCAGGCCGACGAGGAGCGCAACACCTCCGACGTCGGCATGTCCTGGCTGGTCCGCGAGCGGCCCGACGTCGCCTTCGACTTCTCGCTCGACGAGGGCGGCGGCGTCCTGCTCGAGCTCGCCGACGGCCGCCGCGTGGTCACCGTCTCGGTCGGGGAGAAGCTGGTCAGCTCGGTGCGGCTGCGCTTCCACGGCCGCGCCGGCCACGCCTCGGTGCCGCGCCGCGCGGTCAACCCGCTCGGCCTCGTCGCGCGGGCGACCGAGCGCCTGCTCGCCACCGGGGCGCCGCCCGCCGTGGTGCCCGGCGTGGCGCGGGCGCTGGAGGTGCTGGGCGCCCCCGAGGACCCGGACGCCGCGGTCGCCTGGGCGGCGGAGCAGCACCCGATCCTCGCCGACCTGGTCGCGGCGATGACGCGGCTGACGGTCAACCCGACCGGCCTGCGGACGTACGAGCCGAGCAACGTGATCCCGCCCTACGCCGACGTGATCTGCGACTGCCGAGCGCTGCCCGGCCAGGGCGAGGCCGACGTCCGCGAGTACCTCGACCGCACCCTCGGCGACATCCCCTACGAGATGGAGCTGCTGGAGCCGCTCGAGGGCGGTACCGAATCGCCGACCGACACGCCTCTCTACCGGGTGATCGAGGACTACGTCGCCGAGCGGCTCCCGGGAGCGCTGCTGGTGCCCTTCGTCAACGCCGGCTTCACCGACTCGCACTGGATTCGCAGCTCTCGCGAGACGGTCGCCTACGGCTTCGCCCCGGTCTTCCACACCGACGCCGCCGCCTACTCGGACGCGGCCCACGCCGACGACGAGGCGATTGCCGTCGCCGACCTGGAGGAGATGGCCGAGTTCCACCTGCGCGCCCTGCGGGCACTGCAGGACGCGGCGCGCGGCTGATCAGCCGGCGCCCTCGCCGGCCGCCGTGAGCTCGCGGCGGACCAGCGGCGCGACCTCGGTGCCGTAGAGCTCGATCGAGCGCATCACCTCGGCGTGGGGGAGGGTGCCGACGGTGAACTGGATCAGGAACCTCTGGTGGCCGAAGATCCGGTGCTGGGCGACGATCTTCTCCGCCACCTCCTCGGGGCTGCCGACGAAGTTGGCGCCGCGTGGGCCGCGGCTCGCCTCGAACGCCTCGCGGGTCATCGGCGGCCAGCCGCGCTCGCGGCCGATTCGGTCCATCATCGTCGCGAAGGGGACGAAGGCGGCCTCGGCGGCGGCCTGCGAGGTCTCGGCGACGAAGCCGTGTGAGTTGATGCTGAGCGCCGGCGGCTCGTGACCGGCCTCGGCGGCGGCGGCCCGGTGCAGCTCGGCGAAGGCGGCGAAGCGGGCCGGTTCGCCGCCGATGATCGCCAGCGCCATCGGCAGCCCGAGGCGGCCGGTGCGCATCGCCGACTGCGGCGAGCCGCCGACCGCGACCCAGACCGGCAGCGGCTCCTGCAGCGGCCGCGGGTAGACGCCGCGGCCGTCGATCGGCGCCCGGTAGCGCCCGGCCCACTCGATCTCGGTCGACTCGCGCAGCGCCAGCAGCAGCTCCAGCTTCTCGGCGAACAGCTCGTCGTAGTCCTGCAGGTCGAAGCCGAACAGCGGGAAGGACTCGACGAAGGAGCCGCGCCCGGCCATGATCTCGGCCCGTCCGCCGGAGAGCAGGTCGAGCTCGGCGAAGTCCTGGAAGACCCGCACCGGGTCGTCGGAGCTGATCACCGAGACCGCGCTGGTGAGGCGGATCCGCTCGCTGCGCTCGGCGCCGGCGGCCAGCACCACGGCGGGCGAGGAGACGGCGAAGTCGGGCCGGTGGTGCTCGCCGATGCCGAACACCTCGAGCCCGACCTGGTCGGCCAGCTCGATCTCCTCGACCAGGTCGCGCAGCCGCTGGCGCGGGGTGACGGCCGGGCCGCCGGAGCGGTCGGGGGTCAGCTCCGCGAAGGTGTAGATGCCGAGTTCCATGGTCGGGCGGGGCGCGAATCGTACGGGGGCGGGCTCGCCGGCTCTCAGGCGCCGTCGAACAGGCAGATCAGCCGCTCGTCGGGGCCGGGCTCGGACGCCCGGTCGGCGGCGACCGCCCGCAGGTCGCCGGCGCCGGTGCGCAGGAAGAGCGCCGTCGCGCCCCCTGCCGGCGCCGCCTCGCCGGCCGCCAGCTCAGCGATCCGCGCGCCGGCTCCGACCCGCCGGTCGAGCTCCGTGTAGTCGAGGTCGCCGGCAAAGAGCGTCAGCCCTTCGGCCTGGGCGGGGACCGCGGCCGCCGAGTCCTCGCGCGGGGCGAGCCGGAAGACCCGCTCGCGGCCGAGCTGGCGGCGCAGCTCGAAGGAGGCGAGGCCGTTGAATTCGTCGCTGGCCGTCATCACCAGCGCGTCCGAGACCTCCTCCAGCTCGGCCTCGAGGCTCTCGACGTCGACCCCGAGCGGGGCCGGCCCGGCTTCCAGGCCGAGCGCCCGCGCCGCCGTCTGCTCCTCCTGGCTGCCGGTCCAGAGCCGGACCCGGGCGCCGGAGGACTGCAGGGCGGCGCCGATCGCCCGCGCCGCGCGGTTGCCGCCGACCAGGAGGACGAGCGGGGCGCCGGTGCCGGCGACGCCGAGCAGGCGGGCGACCGGCACCGCCGTCAGCCCGTAGAGGACGACGGTGGCGAAGATGACGACGAAGGCGATCGGCAGGATCTGGTCGGCGCCGCTGACGTTCGTCTTCGCCAGCGAGAGCGCGAAGGCCGAGGCGGTCGCCGCGGCGACGATCCCGCGCGGCGCCATCCAGGCGGCGAAGGCCCGCTCGCGCCAGTCGAGGTCCGACCCCCAGGTCCCGATCGCGACGACCACGGGGCGGATCGCGACGACCATCACCGCGACCAGGATCAGACCCTTGCCCAGCACCGCGTCGACCTGGGCGGGGGCGACCGAGGCGGAGATGAGGACGAAGAGGATCCCGATCAGCAGCTCGACCACGGTGCCGTGGAACTCGAGGATCCGCGAGACGTCGTGGGTGCTCTGGTAGGCCATCGCCATCCCCATGACCGCGGCGGCGACCAGGCCGGCGTCGTCGCGCAGCAGGTCGGCGCCGACGACCGCGGCGGTCACCGCCATCAGCGCCGCCGCCACCGCCTGGCCGGGGGAGGAGCGCTGGACGCCCTGCAGGATCAGCCACAGGGCGCCGGCCGCGGCGAGGCCGACGGCGAGCCCGATCCCGAAGCTGGAGGCGAGCAGGCCGGGATGGAAGGGGCGTTCGCCGGCGACGCCTTGCTGCACGGCGGTCAGGGCGACGACGCCGAGCAGCGCCCCGATCGGGTCGATCAGCGTCCCCTCCCACTTGAGCACGGAGCGGACCCGGTCGGTCGGCCGCACGAAGGCCAGCAGCGGCAGCACCACGGTCGGCCCGGAGACGACGAGGATCGCCCCGAGCAGGACGGAGACCCCCAGTCCCAGGCCGAAGATCAGCTTGGTGGCGACGGTCACCCCGGCCAGGGTGAGGAGGGCGCCGACGCTGATCAGCCGCAGGACCGCGTGGCGGATCCCGGACCCCAGCTCGCCCAGCTGCAGGCGCAGGCCGGCCTCGAAGAGGATCAGGCCGACGCCGAGCGAGACGATCGGCTGGAAGGCGTCGCCGAACAGCGCTTCGGGGTGGACGTCTTCGGTGATCGCCCCGGCGACGAAGCCGACCGGGAGCAGCACGACGATGGCGGGGATGCGGAAGCGCTGGGCGAGCAGCCGGGCGCCGATCGCGAGGACGACGACGAGCCCGAGGCCGGCGACGATGGCGTTCTCGGAGAGCATTGAGCGCCGCCATCGTATGTAGTACCGGCATGGTCGGCGAACGCACCGAGGAGGGCCTGCCCGGCTTGACGCTCGCGAGCGGCGCGCTGGGCGGCGTCGAGGTGACCTTTGTCCCCGAGGCGGGAATGGTCGGCTGCTCGCTGCGCCACCGCGGCGAGGAGGTGCTGGGGCAGCGCGGCGGCCTGCGCGCCTACGTCGAGTCGGGCTCGACGATGGGGATCCCGTTCCTGCACCCGTGGGCCAACCGCCTTGGCGCGAGCCGCTTCGCGGTCGCGGGGCGCGAGGTCGACCTCGATCTGGGCGGGCTGCACGTCAAGCGCGACGCCGGCGGCCTGCCGATGCACGGCCTGCTGACCGCGATCCGCGGCTGGCGGGTCGAGCGCCACGCCGAGCTCGACGACGGCGGGGTGCTGGCGGCGAGCTTCGACTTCGGCGCTCACCCCCTGCTGACCGAGGCCTTCCCCTTCCCGCACCGGGTCGAGATCGAGGCGACGCTGGCCGGGCCGCGGCTGACGATCGCGACCGCGGCGGTCGCCACGGGCGAGGTCGCCGTCCCGATCGCCTTCGGCTTCCATCCCTACCTCCGCCTGCCCGGCGTGCCGCGCGGCGAGTGGGTGCTGGAGGCGCCGGTCGCCGAGCGGCTGGATCTGGACGCGCGGATGCTGCCGACCGGGCGCCGCGAGCCGGTCTCGATCGCGCCCGCGCCGCTCGGCACCCGGACCTTCGACGATCCCTACCTGGCGCCGCCCGGCGGCGAGCCGTTCGCGCTCGAGGGCGGCGGCCGGCGGGTCGAGCTGCGAATCGGCCGCGGCTACCCGTTCGCCCAGGTCTACGCGCCCGGCGACACCGACGCCGTCGCCTTCGAGCCGATGACGGCGCCCACCAATGCCCTAGTCGTCGGCGGCCCCGACCTGCCGCTGCTCGAGCCCGGCCACCGCTTCCTCGCCGAGTTCTCGATCGAGCTGAGCTGAGGGCGGCACCGGCCGGCCGCGAGCGCGCCGCTGCCGCAGCGCGTGGACGCCGGCCTGGACCGCCAGGGCAACGGCCAGCGCCAGCGCGAAGGCGGCGGCGGTGCCGGTGTCCGGGAGGACTACCGCCAGCACGAAGCAGAACGCCGCGAAGCCGTAGAAGCCGACGAGGAAGTTGCGCGAGAGGACCCGCAGCTGGTCGCGACCGCCGTGCGTGTAGGTGAAGAAGACGAGGACGCTGGTGATTACAGGGAACGGTGCCAGCAGGCCGCTGAGGCCAGGGCCAAGCGAGCCGGAGAGGCCGGTCAGCGCGAGCACGAGAACCAGGGCCGAGATCCCGCGCGCCGGCAGGTCCCACCAGGGCGGCGTCAGCAGCAGGCCGAGCGGCCGCGGGGGCGCCGGCAGCAGGTACAGGCCGAGCGCGAAGCTGGCGGCGGCGAAGGCCAGGGCCGCGCCGGGCACCGGGCCGATGGGCTCGAGCAGGGCGACGCCGACGAGGAAGGCGACCCAGCCGGCGACCAGGCACCAGGCGGGCGCGAGGCGGCGGCCGGCCAGCCGGTCGTAGACGACGACGAAGATGGTCAGCGCCGCGAGGCCGAGCAGCGTGCCGGTCGCCGCGTCGGAGCCGAAGCTGCGGCCGTGCTGGAGGGTGAGGACGAGCAGGATCGGCCCGGCAACGACCGGCAGGCTGCCGAGGATGCCGGCGACGGCGACGCCCCAGCGCCGCCCGGCCAGGGAGACGCCGATCACGCACAGGGGAGCGAGCAGGAGCTTGGTCGCGAGCAGTGCCATCGGTCGTCCGCATCATCGACCAGGCCGGTCGGCGCCGCGGCCGATGGCCTGCAGAACCCCCGAGTGACGGAAGTCATCCGGCCGGGGAAACCACCCGTCTAGGATCACTCGCTTGGCCGACTCCGCCCCCCAGTCAGCCGCTGCGGCCGCCCCTGCCTCCGATGCGATCGACCGCGAGACCTGGATCGTCGCCGGCGTGGTGATGCTCGGCGCGATCATGTCGATCCTCGACACGACCGTGATCAACGTCGCGATCGACCGCCTGGCGAGTGACTTCAACGCCTCGTTGACGACGATCCAGTGGGTGGTCACCGGCTACACCCTGGCCCTCGCCGCGGTGATCCCGCTGACCGGGTGGGCCGCCGACCGCTTCGGCACCAAGCGGATCTACATCTGGTCGCTGGTGCTCTTCATGCTCGGCTCGGTCCTCTCCGGCCTCGCCTGGAGCGCCGACTCGCTGATCGCCTTCCGCGTCCTGCAGGGCATCGGCGGCGGGATGATCATGCCGGCGGTGATGACGATCATGACCAAGAAGGCGGGCCCGCAGCGGTTGGGGCGGGTGATGGGGGCGCTGGGGATGCCGATGCTGATCGCGCCTATCGTCGGCCCGATCCTCGGCGGCTGGCTGGTCGACAGCGTCTCCTGGCGCTGGATCTTCTTCATCAACGTGCCGATCGGGGTGCTCGCCATCGTCCTCGCCGCCAAGGTGCTGGAGCGCGACACGCCGCAGCCCGCGCACCGGCTCGACTGGCTCGGCATGGTTCTGCTCTCGCCCGGCCTGACGGCGCTGATCTTCGGCCTCGCCGAGTCCTCCGGGAGCGGCTTCGGCGCGACCAAGTCGTGGTTGCCGATCCTCGTCGGCGCCGCCCTGATCGCCGCCTTCTTCTGGCACAGCTGGCGCTCCGAGGGGCCGCTGATCGACATCAGGACCTTCACCCACACCCGGGCCGGAAGCGCGGCGATCGTCTTCATGCTGTTCGCGATCTCCTACTTCGGGGCGCTGCTGCTGGTGCCGCTCTACTTCCAGACGGTGCGCGGCGCCTCGGCGCTGGAAGCGGGCCTGCTGCTGGCCCCCCAGGGCCTCGGGGCGATGATCACGATGCCGCTCGGCGGCAAGCTCACCGATCGCTACGGCCCGCTCAAGTGGCCGGCCTGCGGCATCCCGCTGCTGGTGATCGGGATCGCCCCCTTCGCCTTCGTCACCGCCGACACCTCCTACGTGCTGCTCTGTGCCTTCAGCTTCGTGCTCGGCCTCGGCATGGGGCTCTCGATGATGCCGACGATGACCGCGGCGATGCAGGCGGTGCCGGCGTCGGCGATCGCCCGCACCAGCACGGCGATGAACATCATCCGCCAGTCCGGCGCCTCGATCGGCACCGCGATCCTCTCCGTGATCCTCGCCTCGCAGATAACCAGCCACCTCGGCGCGGCGGGGGGTGCCGGTGCAGGCGGTGGCGAAACCGGCTTCGAAGCCCTTCACAGCCTCTCGCCGGCCCAGCAGGCGGCGGTCTCCGAACCGCTGGCCGAAGCCTTCGCCTCCAGTTTCGTCTGGGCGCTGGCGCTGCTGGCGCTGGCCTTCGTGCCGGCGCTCGCGATGGCGATCCGCGGCCGCGGCGAGGGCGCCCCGACCGGTGCCCCGCCCGGCGTTGTGATGGAGTAGCGCGCGATGCCCGGCGAGAGCGACGGCCCGATCCTGATCGCCTACGACGGCTCCGAGTTCGCCAAGGCGGCGATCGAGGAGGTCGTGAAGCTGGTCGGTACCGAGCGGCGGGTGCTGGTGGCGACCGTGTCCGAGCCGCTGGAGGGCATCCCCTTCCTCGGCGCCGCCGGGGTCCCGATCGATCCCGACTCGATGACGAGCGTCCTCGACGCCGCCCACGCGGGGGCCGAGAAGACCGCTGGCGAGGGCTGCCGGCTGGCGCGGGAGCTCGGCCTCGAGGCGGAGCCGCTGGTCGTGATCGGCGGCCCGGTCTGGGAGCGGATCGCCGCCGCCGCGAACGAGCACGACGCCAGCCTGATCGCGATCGGCTCGCGCGGCCTCTCCGGCCTCAAGCACGCGATTCTCGGCAGCGTCGCGGCCGCCGTCGCCCAGCACAGCAAGCGGTCCGTGCTGATCGTTCACGGCAACGGCCGGTAGCGGCCGCGGCTGCGCTAGCCCGGGACGTCCAGTTCCAGCGGGTCGGCCGGCAGGGACGGGTCGAAGCCGGCCAGCTCCTCGACGATCGCCAGGGTGCAGAACGGCATGTGGTCCTCGCTGTAGCCGCCCTCCTGGACGGCGACCAGGCGGCCGCCGCAGAGCTGATCGGCGGCCTCGCGCAGCAGCCGCGCCATCGCCCGGAAGCCCTCCGAGGTGACGCTCATCCGGCCCAGCGGGTCGGCCGCGGCGGGGTCCTGCCCGGCCGAGACGAGCAGCAGGTCGGGGCCGAAGTCGCGCAGCGCCGGCAGCACCTCCTGCTCGATCGCGCGCCGGTAGGCGGAGTCGCCGCTGCCGGCGGGGAGGGGGAGGTTGAGCGTGGTCCCGAGCCCGTCCCCGGTCCCGCGGTCCACGGCCCGGCCGCGCCCCTTCGGGTAGAGGTCGTCCTGGTGCAGGGAGACGAAGAGGACCGAGGGGTCGGCGGCGAAGACGTCCTCGGTGCCGTTGCCGTGGTGGACGTCCCAGTCGACGATCGCGACCCGCTCGGCGCCCAGCTCCTGTGCCCGCCGCGCCGCCAGGGCGACGTTGTTGAAGAGGCAGAACCCCATCGCCTGCTCGGCCGAGGCGTGGTGGCCGGGCGGCCGCGTCAGCACGTAGGCGCTCGAGCCGCTGCCGCCGAGCACCCACTCGACCGCGGCCAGCGCCCCGCCGGCCGAGAGCAGCGCCGGCTCCCAGCTGTCGGCCCCGACCCGCGCCCCCGGCCCGACCCGGAGCGGCTCGCGCCTGGCGCAGGCCTCGCGCAGGCTCTGTACGTGCCCGGCGGTGTGGACGAGCCGCAGCTCCGCCTCGCTCGCGGGGCGGGCCGGCAGCCGCTGCAGGCGCGCGGCGATCCCGGAGCGCGCGAGCACCTGGAAGGCCCGCGCCAGCCGCCGCGGGCTCTCGACGTGCCCCGCGTCCAGCCAGGCCGAGGCGAGCGGGTCGAGGATCATCGAGCCGTTGTCGTGGGCGAGGCAGCGCTCCTCGTAGACCAGCGCCGTGGGCACGGCGGGATCGTATTCGCCGCCGGCCCTTCGTCGGCGGCGGCATCCCGTCCCCCTTCGCGATGAGCTCGAGGGCCGGGAGAAATGCCTCCGGTCCCGAAGCTGGGAACGGTCAGGCCCCAGGGCAGAGGCGTCAGGGGGACCTCTCGTCTCTGCGAGCTGCTCCAGCTCCGCCCTGTCCAGGTGCGCTCAAGAACCCTGCCTGCGCCGAAGGGTCGGCATCACGTCCCGGCGGGAGCCGCGAACGCTGTGGGGCCGCGTTCCGCAAGCCGGGCCGCCCCTGCCCGGGGAGTCGGCCCGACCTGCGCTGACGCCGCTCCCCCTTACGACGCCTTGTTGATTGAAACGGCAGGAACCATGCTCGTGGTCTGAGCCATCGTCATCCGAATCACCCCCTCTCAGTACATCGACTGACCCTGATGGGCCGACAAGGTTTACTGAAATTTGTTCCAGCGCTGGAATCTCTTCCTGCTAAAGAGCGAAGGAAACTCCGGCTAATCCGCTAGATTGCATTGCTCAATTCCGTCCGAACAGGGGGAAACAGCCGGTGCTGAAGGCGACTCGACCGCTCGGCAAGCAACTAGGGGACGTGGTCAGCCACCCCTTTCGATACCTGTGCCTCGCGCTGCTCTGTGAGCGACACGTTGAGCCCGGCCGAGCTTGCCCATGAGCTAGGCGTCAAGACCGAGGAGCTGACTTACCACGTGAACGTGCTGCACGAGGCCGGGGCGATCGAGCTGGTCGAGGTGGCGCCGGGGAATCGGTCCGTTAAGCACCGGTACCGAGCGGTCGCAACGAGCGGAAGTGGACGACGAGATCTTCAGGCGAATGAGCGTGGACGAGCGAGTGGGCGCGGGCAGGACGGTCACGCAGTTGGCCTTTGCCGACCTCGCCCAGTCGATGGAGGCGAAGACCTTTGGCGAGCGTCACGACCATCACGTGTCGCGGTTCCCGCTGACGTTGGACGAGGAGGGCTGGGATGAAGTCCGGGACATCTACGCGCGGGCGCTGGAGGAAACCTACGAGGTGACGGCTCGCGTGGCCACTCGGAGCGCGGAAGAGCCGGGGCGGGCGACTATCGAGGCGAGGGCCGCGACCTTCTTCTTCGAGATGCCTTCCGGGAGGCGGCAGGCCCGCGACGGTGGCTGTTAGCGGTTGAGGGGGCGCGCGGGGGCAGCGTGCCGCGATTCGGCGCTGCCGACGAGAGCAGCCTCCGTCGAAGACGACGACGCGCTCGAGGACGGAGGATGCCCGTCCCGACGATGTCGAGGTCGCCGCAGGTGACGGGACCACGGGGTTGGGCAATGCCGTGACGCCCTCGCAGGTCGGCGTCACCTGCGGAAGACAGGAATGGAATCGCCGAAGCACCGACGATTGCTCTTGCGCTGAAGCTTCCACCTGCGAAGGAAAGAGTTTCAGTACCTGCCGCTTCTCTGCGATGCGCGCCCCATGAACGTGTATCAGCAGAGCGCAGCGGCAGATGGGCGATGGAGTGGCGACCTGGCGAAGAGCGGGACTGTGGGTGATCGGGCGGTCGCGCATCATCGGACGACTGAGCAAAACGGTCGATGAGCAGGGCTTTCGCAAGCTCGGTCAGCTGCAAGACGAGGTGCTGCGTCGAACGAAGAAGGTGTTGCGGAGGCAGCAGGCCGGGCGGAGCGCTCCGGCAAGAGTGCAGCGCGGACGGTGCGCGTAGTGATGATGCTGTGGCAGTCAGGGTGAAGGACTGTCTCGCTGGAAAAAGTTTTCGCGAAGAAAAGAAATAGTGGAAATCGCGTCTGGTACAAGAGGTCACAGAGATGGCGCGCCGAGGCGAAAAGGGCGGAGGAGCCCCGATGTGTCATTCGGGCGAGGGGCGACCTGCGGGCGGTGGCAGCGGCTCGTCCTTCCCGATGCGGCAGCGCCCGAACGCTCGCGAACCTGTCCCCCTGTTGGCCGAAAGGGGGGCCGAGGACGATGAGGGTGCGGACCGGTGAAGCGGTGTCCGGTCCGAGGGGCCGAGGCCAAGGTCTACCGGTTGGACGTCGATGCCCTGGTCGGGCTGGTCCAGCGACCGGCGATGGAAAGGCCCTTGGCAGCGCCGCTGAAGAGCACGGGTCTGGCGGCATTGTGGGCGGAGGTGCTGGATGCGCTCCCCGCCGGCGCCCTGGCACCGGTGACGACCAGCGTTTCCTGGAGTCCGATCAAGGTGGATGAGGCGGGGTGGGTCGAGATCCGCTCGGCGATAGAGGCTGGAATCAGGGGGAGCGAGCTCCGTGGAGGGGTGAAGCGGCCCCCTGATTGCAGCCTCTATTTCGCGAGCCCGAGGATCGCGGCCACGCCCGGTTCGGCCAAGAACTGCTCGGAGGGCTTGTAGAAATGCTGCACAGAGCCCCGCACGGGCTTCGTGCGGACCAGCGTCAGAGCCCTGCATTCCACGAGGACTCGCACGTGGTAGCTGACGTTCGAGAGGGGCTGCTCGAGCTCCGCCGCCATCTCCTTCGGGCTGCCGTCCGTCCTGGCCGACCCGCTGAGGTGCTTGAGGATGCGCTGTCGCAGCGGGTGTCGCAACGCCGTCAGTATCGCGTCCATCTCGTCTCGTTCCTTGCCCATTGGCGCCTCCTGTCGGGTTCGTTGCGAACCCGGTTGTTTACTTCGGTACTTCCAGAGCACTGGGTGACTATAGAGCAGACTCCGGAAATAGTGTCCCTAATTTTTCCGGTAGAACATTTGCGGCACACCCGACACGATCCGACCGTGGATGACCTAAGCGCCGCGGTCGCGAGGGACTTCGGCGCGAAGTTGCGCCGCGCGCGGGAGAGTGCTGGGCTCTCGCAGGAAGCGCTTGCGGACCTCGGCGGAATGACTCGCACCGCGATCGGCCCCCTCGAGCGCGGCAATCACATGCCCAGGCTCGACACCGTGATCAAGCTCGCGGGCGCTCTGGGCATGGAGCCGTGCGAGCTGATGGCCGACTACCGATGGCATCCACCGACCCAGGGCCCTGCCGTTGGCAGGTTCCGCAGCGTCGACGACTGAGGCCACCACATGCTTCCTCCACGCCACCCACACAGGCCGCCCGTCTTGAGCGGGCGGGGCGGATGACGATGGCGGGGGGCGAGATCCAGTTTGACTGGGCTGGGCTCGTCCCCCGCTTCGTCCACCCGCTGAAGGTCGCGACCATCGAAGCGATGCTGTGGATCGGGGAGCCGCTCTCGGCTTCCGAGCTGACCAGCGTCTTTGGCCGGGAGTTCGGGCTCTCGCTGGTCTCCTACCACCTCAACAAGCTGGTCGAGGCGGGCGTCTTCGAGCAGGTCGCCGAGATCCAGGTCCGAGGCGCCCTGAAACATTCCTACTTCTTCGTCGGGGCCGGATGAACGTCAAGCTCAGCGTCGCGCACCGGGATGCCCTCTACGAGCAGATCCTCGAGCACGTCGAATGGGCCGAGGCCCGCGAGCGAGATGATCGAGGCCCGGTCAGGGTCGTGGCGCCGATTCGGATCGCACCTTCTTCCACCCGCCGCCGACCGTAGCGACGAGCAGCACCCCGCCGGCAAGGGCCGGGATCAGCGCCGAGATGCCGCGGTACACGAGCGTGCCCGCGAGTGCCGCATCCAACGGGGCTCCGAAATGGTGCAGCACCGCCGGCACCGCGGCCTCGACCGCGCCGAACCCGCCCGGCAGCAGCGGAACGCCGGAGGCGAGGATGCCGACGACGTAGGCGAGCAGCACGACATCGGGGTCGGCCTGGACCCCCGCCGCGGCGAGGGCGAGCTGCAGGCAGGCGGCGTCGGCGATCCACGACCCTGCCGCGAGGCCGGCCAGCACCGCCCGGTTGACGGGGCTGCCGACGATCGCCTTCGCCTCGGCGTGCATCGCGCCGGCAGCCGACGGCGTCACCGACCCCGGAAGGGTGAGCCGGCCGATCCGCATCTGCGACAGCACCCGCGCGGCCCGCACCGAGGTGGCGGGATTGGTGGCGAGCCTCGCGGTGGCGACCAGCAACAACAGGACTCCGACGGCGGCGAGCCACCAGAGCCCTTCCTGGAGCCCGGGGCGCTGCCCCGCGAACCCGACCAGGAATGCGATCGCGCCGAGCCCCAGCAGCGTGCGGATGTTGAACCAGGCGGTGAACACCAGGACCATTCGGGCCTGGCGGGTCTGGAGGCCGGCGCGCCGCAGCTCCGCCGCCGCGAGCAGCGGCCCCGAGCCCGGCGGCAGCAGGTTGCCGAGACCGAACAGCATCAGGTCGGCCCGCAGCGCCGCGGTCAGCTTCAGGTCGGTCGGCGAGAGGCGCCGCAGGTGCAGCGCCAGCAGCAGGTAGCCGCCGACCATTGCCACGAATGCCGTCGCGGTCAGGCTCGCGCTGACCCGCTCGAGCGCCCTGCCAAGATCGCCGATGCCGCCCGACAGCGCCAGCACCAATGCGAGCGCCGCCAAGCCGAGGGCGGAGCCGATCAGCGTCCGCAGCCCGCGCCTCCCGCCTCCCTGCCCCGGAGGAGAAGCAGTCTCAGCTCCCGACGCCGTCCGCCTCTCCGCTGGTGTCGTCACCACGCGAGGCTAATTCATCGGCGCTCGAAACCAGGCAGGGTCAAACGCGCCGGGCTGAGCCGGACCAGGTTCGACGGCGCCCCTGACCTACCCCGCAGCTGCCAGAACTTGAGGACCTGATCAAGCAGGCGCATGGCGGCACGCCGCGATGCCGCGGTTGGGTCTCGACCGCGACTGATTCGGCCCGGCTCTATCCATGGACTGAGAAGGGCGCGGCTCACACAAGCGGGACTGATGGCTCGTCGCGCCGCGGCGATCGGCGACGATTGCGGGGCACGCCCATTCGGAATTCGGGTTCCTCCCGATGACGGGGGTGAGGAGCGCGACTAGGTTGGGTGGCGAAAACGAGCAAAGGGGCATGAGGTGGTCGACAAAGGGTGTCTTGCAGCAACAGGGGGCTCGGCATCCGCCGTTGGCTCGGGGGTCTCTCGTCTTTCCTTCGGCGTCACCGTGCTGGGCATCGCAGTCGCCCTGTCGCTGATGGCGGCGCCTGCGGCGTTCCCCGCTCAGGGGCCCCACGCCCCGGAGGGTGCCAGCCGGGTCGAGCTGTTCAAGCCCAACCTCGACGGTGACCGTCGCGCGGAGCGGGTCTTCGTCTACAACCTGGCGACCGAAGGGTTTCCCGCCACCTATTTCGAGGTTTGGGACCGCCGCGGGGGGACCTGGAAGCGCGGCCAGGTCAGGCTCGTCACCCAGGTTCCGAGCTTCGACCCGTCGAGCGGCCTCAGAAAGGCCTGGGTCGGCGACCTCAACCGCGACGGCAGAGTGGAGATCGCGGTGCGCGACTACTTCACCCCGTCGGTCGGCGAGACGGTCTCGATCTACCGCCAGAAGGCCAAGGGATCACGCTCGTTCGCGTTTCTTCAGGCGGTTCCAGGGGACCAGGTGAGCGTGCGCAGGAGAAAGGGCAAGACCGCGATCCTCACCGCCTTCCTCAAGAGCAACCACTCGCCCGACAACCTCGAGCACCACGAGATCTGGAAATGGTCGAAGCGGGCCAATCGGTGGCGCTGCGACAGTGATTGCGCCGCCACGTAGATACGGAGGATGGGCACGGCTGGTTTCGAACCAGCGACCTCTCGCGTGTGAAGCGAGCGCTCTCCCACTGAGCTACGCGCCCGGGACGGGGTCCAAATCATAGGGGGGCGGGGGCGACTTCTCCCGCTGGGGTCGGGGGCTCGCTCTTGCTCTCTCCTTCGGCCTCGGAACGTCGCCGCAGGGCGATGCCGACGAAGGGGTAGACGATCGTCGAGAGCATCGCGGCGCCGACCAGGCCGGCGGCGGTGGAGGTCCGCATGTGGCCGGCCTCGACGGCGATCGTCGTGATCGCGACGACCAGGGGGAGCTCGGTGGCGGAGTAGAAGGCGAGGGCGGCGCGGTCGCGGACTCCCATCGCGCCGCGGTAGAGGAGCAGCGCCGGCAGGCCGCGGACGAGGAGGAAGAAGGCGAAGAACATCAGGAGCTTGAGGATCGCGCCGAGGGATCCGAGGGCGGCGAGGTCGAACGCGATGCCGCTGGTGACGAAGAAGAAGGGGACGAAGAAGCCGAAGCCGACCGCGGTCAGCTTCGACTCGAAGACGTGCAGCTCGTGCCCCTTCAGCGCCATCCGCGTGATCAGGCCGGCGACGAAGCCGCCGAGCAGGACGTCGAGGCCGAGCTGGCCCGCCAGCAGGACGAGGCCGAAGATCAGCACCACCGTCACCCGCACCGCGAGCTGGCTGCTCGCCTCGAAGGTCCGTTCCAGCGCCGGCCACCCCTTCCAGGCGAGCCGCACCGAGGCCAGGGCGACGGCGATCGCCACGACAACGAAGGCGATCAGGATCACCGCCTCGTGCAGGGGGTGGTCGGTGGAGAGGAAGAGCGTGACGAGGAGGATAGGCCCGAACTCGCCGGCTCCCCCCGCCGCCAGCAGGTACTTGCCGAACGGCGTGCCGAGCTCGCCGTTGTCGCGGAGGATCGGGATCAGCGTCCCGATCGCCGTCGTCGCCATCGCCGAGCCGACGTAGAGCGCCGAGAGCACGAGGCCGCTCAGTTCGAGGCCGATCCCGATCATGTGGGCGATCACGATCGAGATCGCCCAGCCCCAGGCGCCGAGTCGCAGCGGCCTGCCGTGGATGCGCTCGAAGTCGATCTCGTAGCCGGCGAAGTAGAAGAGCATCCCGAGGCCGAGGTTGGAGAAGAATTCGACGAATTCATCTACGTGGGCGATGTCGAGGACGTGGGGCCCGACGACGATCCCGATCAGCAGCTCGAGCACGACGACGGGCGGCGCCAGGCGTTTCGGGGCGACCGCCGCGGTCACCGCCGCCACGGCGCCGACGACGACGATCGTCGCGAAGGACTCGGTGTCGATCGAGACGGCGGCTAGGGCGGGGAGGGGCATTGGCGCGCCGATCCTACGGCCGGCGGAGTAGGATCACCAGCGGACCGTGCTAGGCGGGGAACCAGCGGTGCCCTGTAACCCGCAATCCGCTTAGCGGGGCCGACTACCGTTCCGAGGGGCTGGCCGTCGGGGTCAGTGCGTCGCGGCGGCGTTGACGGCCGGGTCCTGCGCGACGTGGGCACGCGAATCAGGTCAGGTCCGGAAGGAAGCAGCCTTAAGCGGATGCCGCGGGTGCCGCAGGCGAGCCCGGCTCGAGCCACAAACGACGGACACGCCCGGTGACCTCGCTTCGAAGGGCGGGTGCACGGTCCATTTCGCTTTCGCTGTAGAGATCTGTCGCGCATGCGGCGACAGATCTCTACAGCGCTCGCCGCGTCGGTGGCGCGCTCAGTCGATCAGCCGCGCCCGCATGCGGACCACGGCGACGCGCCAGGTCAGCAGGGCGAAGCCGACCAGGAAGGCGAAGCGGGCGAGGTCGGTCCACTCGTAGCCGAAGGCGCCGCCGCGGACCAGTTCGACCAGCTGGTGCAGGGGGTTGAGCTGGGCGACGACCTGCACCCCCTGCGGCAGCCCGCTGATCGGGAAGAAGGTCCCGGCGACCAGGAAGAGCGGCGTCACGAAGAGGGCCGTCACATAGTTGAACTGGTCGATCTTGGCGACGGTGGCCGCCATCGTGATCCCGAACCCGGAGAAGCCGAGGGCGGTGACGAAGGCGAAGAGCGGCACCAGCAGCATGCCCGGCTCGGGCGTCAGCCCCCAGAAGAAGGTGACGATCAGCGGCACGCAGCCGTAGACGGCCGAGCGGGAGGCGATCCAGAGCATCTCGGCGCTGACCAGCTCCTCGACGTCGACCGGCGCGGCGAGGATCGCTTCGTAGGTGTTCTGGAAGCGGTGCTTGACGAAGGTGCCGAACATCGCCGGCAGCGCCGAGGAGAAGATCACGGCGGTCGCGACCATGCCGGTGCCGACGAACTGGATGTAGGGGACGCCTTCGACTTCGTCGACCAGCGTGGCGCTGAGGCCGAGCCCGAAGGCGAGCAGGTAGACGAGCGGTTCGAGGACGCTGGAGAACGTCGTGCCGCGCCAGTAGGTGCGGAAGTTGGCGACCTCGCGGCTCATCACACCCGCGATCGCCGCCGGTTCGAGGCGCCGCATCCGGCGCGCCGGGACGGGGGCGGGCGCCGTGGCGGCGGGCTCGGCGGAGGCGGCGCTCACTCGGCCTCCTCTCCGGTCAGCAGCACGAAGACGTCCTCGAGGCTGGCCGCGCGGACCACCGCGTCGGCGGGGATCTCGCCGTCGCGGGCGCGCTCGGAGCCGACGATCGCGATCGCCGGACCGGCCGGGCGCACCCGCAGCCCGGCGGCCTCGGCCGCGGCGCGCAGCTCGGTCAGCCGCGCCGGTGGCGCGTAGACCTCGGCGGTGTGGGTGCCGGCGTGCTCGGCGATCAGGGCGCCGGGCCGGCCGCGGCTGATGATCCTGCCCTGGTGCATCAGCGCCACCTCGTCGGCCAGCCGCTCGGCCTCCTCGATGTAGTGGGTCGACATCAGGATCGTCGTCCCACGCGATTTCAGCGCGCCGATCAGCGTCCACAGCTCGGTGCGGATCTGCGGGTCGAGCCCGACCGTCGGCTCGTCGAGGAGGACCAGGCGCGGTTCGTGGACGAGGCCGCGGGCGAGCAGCAGCCGCCGCCGCATCCCGCCCGAGAGCTTGTCGACGGCGGCGCGGCGCCGGTCGCGCAGGCGGGCCAGGTCGAGGGCGCGGTCGACCGCGGCGGCGACGTCCTTGACCCGGTAGAGGCGGGCGTAGACGGCGAGGTTGTCCTCGACGGTGACGTCGACGTCGAGATTGTCGAGCTGCGGGACGACGCCCATTTCCGCCCGGGCCGCCTTCGATTCTCCGGGCAGCTCGTAGCCCAGCACCCGCAACCGCCCCGAGTCGGCGATCGCCTGGCCGGTCAGCAGCCGCATCGTCGTCGACTTGCCGGCGCCGTTGGGCCCGAGCAGGCCGAGGCAGATCCCCTCCGGGACGTCGAGGTCCAGGCCGTTCACCGCGGTGATCGGCCCGAAGGACTTGAACACTCCGCTGAGCTCTATCGCTGCCACCTCCCGATGCTCTCATGGCATCGAGGTGCGAGGATCGCCGCGTGCTGGACGAGCGCTGGATCAGGTCGCTGCACGTCGCGTCGATGCGGCGGGCCGATCTGCACGCCGAGCGCGACCCACACGTGCTCTTCCAGGCGTCGACGATCGGGGCGCTGCTGGACGGCGCCTTCGACGGCGACCTCAGCTTCGCCGAGCTGGCGGAGCACGGCGATCTCGGGCTGGGGACGCTGAACCACCTCGACGGCGAGATGATCGCCCTCGACGGCTCCTTCTACCGGGCCGACGTCGACGGGCGGGTCGAGCCGGTGGCGCCCGCGGCGCGGACCCCGTTCGCGGTCGTCACCCGCTTCGAGCCGACCGTCGACGTGAACCTCGGCCCGGACGAGCTCGACCACGACCAGCTGCTGGCGCGGCTCGACGCGCTCGTCCCGGCCGGCGCCTCCTCCTGCGCGGTCCGCCTCGACGGCCGCTTCGAGCTGCTCCGCGCCCGCTCGGTCCCGGCCCAGGCGCCGCCCTACCGGCCGCTGACCGAGGTCATCGCCGACCAGCGCGTCTTCGAGCTGACCGGGGTCGAGGGGACGATGCTCGGCTTCCGCTTCCCGGCCTACGCCGAGGGGATCGAGGTCGCCGGCTTCCACCTGCACTTCATCAGCGCCGACCGCAGGCGCGGCGGCCACGTGCTCGGGTCGCGCTCGCGCGGCCTGCGCGCCCGCCTCGACCCCTCCGACGACCTCCACGTCGAGCTGCCGCCGCGCATCGACCTCGCCGACCCCGACCTCGCCGCCGCCACCCACGCCGCGGTCGAGGCGGTAGAGCGCGGCGGCTGAGCTCTACCGGCAGCGCCGGTAGAGGCGCCAGGACTCGTTGCGGGCGACTTCGCGGTAGCCGGACGGGACCACCGCGGGCGAGAAGATGGTGGTGTCCCTGGGGTCGAGGATGAAGTTGTGGATGACGAAGGGGCTGGCCGGGGAGAGGAAGTAGCCGCGGTCGGGCAGGTCTTCTTCGGCCGCCTCGGTGGCGCTGACGATCTGGGTCGGCTTGATTTCCAGACCGAAGGCGAGGCGCGGCACGGCGCGGTGGTTGGGGGCGACGATCGGCCCGCACAGCGGCTGGAAGGCGCCGGCGTCGACCAGGGAGGTGAGGTCGCGCTCGATCGTGCCCTGGTTGGAGAGGTCGGAATGGACGGTGGAGTCGAGGTTCCACTGGTTCGGCAGCCAGATCACGGCCATCAACGCCACCACCGCGGCGAACGCCTGCCACCAGCGCCGATGCGGGTCGCCGGGCTCCAGCAGCCGCCAGCCGAGCAGGGCGACGGCGACGAAGATCGCCAGCACCGCGGCCGCCAGCATCGTGTAGCGGGCGAGGATCGCCAGACCGGCGCAGGCCAGCAGCGCGAAGGCGCCGAGCGCCAGCAGCGAGGCGACGATCCCCATCGCCGCGCGCCGGCGCAGGTAAAGGAGGCCGAGAACGACCCCGCCGAGCGCCCCGACCATCCCCGGCCACTGCATCACTTCGCCGAGCGCCCGCGGCCCGTAGAGGACGAGGTCGACCGGTCCGGTCCTGCGCTTCAGCGTTTCCACCGTGTGCTGGGTCCCGGTCAGCGAGTACATCGGGTCGCCGGTCGTGATCGCGTCGAAGAGCACCCAAAGCACCGGACCCCCCAACGCCAGCGCCCCGAGCCAAGTCAGCTCCCCTCCCGAGCGCTCCCCCCGCCACCCCAGCTCCCACCCGAACCGCCGGCCGATGGGCCGAAATGTCGTGTCCACGGCGACGTTTCGGCCCGTCGGCCGCAGGTCGAAGGCGAGCCAGAGCCAGTAGGCGACCGCGAAGAGCCAGGCCTCGGGGCGCAGCAGTCCGGCGGGGACGAGCAGCGCCAGGACCGGCCAGCCGACCCGCGGGCGCCTGGCCTCGATCGCCAGCGCGCCGAGGCAGAGGGCGATGTAGGGGAGGTCGACGTAGGCGCGCAGGCCGTTGGAGAGGTAGGGGGCGCGGGTGAGGACGATCGCCGCGGCGAGCACGCCGATCCAACGGTCGAACCAGAGCGAGCCGAGTCGGTAGACGAGGTAGGCGACCAGCCCCATCGAGACGTAGGCGACGATCATCGTCACCGTAATCGCGCCGTTGCCCAGCGGCGTCGTCACCAGCCCCAGCAGATCGGCGAGCGGGTGGGGGGTGGGCGGCAGGGCGGCGCCGTAGTCGGGGCTCTGGCCGTGGGCCAGTTCGCGCCCCCAGACGAGGGCGTAGATCGTGTCGTAGTTGGGGAAGCCGAGCGGGAAGATCAGCAGCAGCGCGGCGCTCACCCCAGCGACCCAGGCGGCGGGCGCCAACCAGTTTCGGACCCCCTTCGGCACGCGCGCACGGTATCGGTGCCGGCTCCGGCGGGGGTGTCTGAGCTTGACCACCGCATAGGGAGGGAAACCTCAGACACGTCCGGGCGGGGCGGTGGGGCGTGGATACACTGGCCGGAGAGCTGATGAGCGCCGAGTCGACCTCCCTCTACCGCCGCCACCGCCCGGGCTCCTTCGACGAGGTGGTGGGCCAGCAGCACGTCGTCCGCACCCTGCGCAACGCGGTCGAACAGGGCAAGGTCCACCACGCCTACCTGTTCGTCGGCTCGCGCGGGACCGGCAAGACCTCGATGGCGAAGATCCTCGCCCGCTCGCTCAACTGCGAGCGCGGCGGCCCGACCGTCACCCCCTGCGGCGAGTGCGAGTCATGCCGGACGATCGCCGCCGGCACCTCGATCGACGTGATCGAGATGGACGCCGCCTCCAACCGCTCCGTCGACGACGTCCGCGACCTGCGCGAGCGGGTCGCCTACGCCCCCGCTGGCGGCCGCTGGAAGGTCTACATCCTCGACGAGGCGCACATGCTGACCAAAGAGGCGTGGAACGCCTTCCTGAAGACGCTCGAGGAGCCGCCGCCGAACACCGTCTTCGTCCTCGCCACCACCGAGGCGCACAAGGTGATGGCGACGATCGCCGACCGCTGCCAGCGCTTCGACTTCCAGCGGCCCTCGCTGGAGCAGATCGCCGAGGTGCTGAACCGGGTCGCCGCCGCCGAGTCGATCGAGGTCGACGAGGGTGCGACGGCGACGATCGCCCGCTCCGCCTCGGGCAGCTTCCGCGACGCGCTCGGCACCCTCGACCAGCTGGTCGCCTTCGGCGGCAGCCACGTCGAGCTCGACAGCGTCCTGCAGATGCTCGGCGCCGCCGACGCCGAGCTGCTCTTCGACGCGGTCGACGCTGTTGCCGCCGAGGACCCGCGGGCCGTCCTGCTGGGGATCGAGAAGATGGCCCGCTCCGGCCGCGACCCCGCCCAGTTCGCCCGCGACCTGCTCGCCCACCTGCGCTTCCTGCTGGTCACCCAGACGACCGGCGAGGTGCCGAGCGCCTTCGTCGTCACCGCCACCGACTCCGAGCGCCTGCGTGCCCAGGCGGCCGCCGTCGGCCCCGCCACCCTGGTCCGCACGATCGACGAGCTGGCGGGCGCGCTGACCGCGATCCGCGAGGGGGACGAGGGGCGGATGGCGGTGGAGATCGCGCTGCTCAAAGCGGCGCGGCCGGACCTGGATCCGTCGACGGAGGGGTTGCTGCGCAGGATCGAGCGGCTGGAGAAGCGGCTGCGGGACGGGGGCGGTGCGGACGCTCCCGAAGCGGATGCTGCGCCGGAGGAGCCGGCGGTCGAGGAGCCCGAGCCCACGCCCACGCAAGCTGCCGAAGCACACGGCGCGGTCTCCGAGCCCGCGGGAGCTTCCGAGGGTCCAGACCCGGCCGATTCCTCACCGTCGACGGATCCGGATGCATCCGCGGCAGGACCCGCGGATGACCCCGCTACGTCCCTCGACGAGGTCACTCGCGCTTGGCCCACGGTCCTGACCAAGCTCGCCGAGACCGCCCCGGCGCTGGCCGCCACCTTCGAGGGGGCGCGGCCGGTGGCGCTCGACGGCGGGGCGCTGGAGATCGGTTTCTCGGCCGACCGGACCTTCAACAAACGCAAGGCCGAGGCGCCTGAGCGACGCGAGGCGGTTGCGGCCGCGCTGCTCGAGGTGACCGGCCAGACGCTTCGCCCCACCTACGTCCTGCTCGACGAGGACGCGCCACCCCCCGCCGCCGAGCAGGAGGCGACGCCGGCGGGCGAGATGGATCACGATGAGCTGGTGGAGCACTTGAAGAGCGAGTTCGACGCGGAGGAGGTCGGTTAGTGGCGCGAGGAGGCGGTCCCGGGGGCTTCGATGTGAACGCCCTGATGAAACAGGCACAGCAGATGCAGGACCAGATGCTGAAAGCCCAGGAGCAGCTCAAGGACGAAGTCGTCGAGGCGAGCGCCGGCGGCGGCATGGTCAAGGTGAAGATGGGCGGCGACCTGACCCTGCGCGAGATCGTCATCGACCCGGAGGCGGTCGACCCCGAGGAGGCCGAGATGCTGGCCGAGATGGTCCAGGCGGCGGTCAACGAGGGCCTGCGCGCGGCGCAGGAGCTGGCCGGGTCGAAAATGGGCGGGATCACCGGCGGCCTCGGCGGCGGCGGCATCCCAGGCCTGGGCGGTTGAGCACCGAGGGCCCGGCACCGCTGGCGCGCCTGGTCGCCGAGCTCTCCAAGCTCCCCGGGATCGGCCAGCGCACGGCGCAGCGCCTGGCCTTCCACCTGTTGCGGGCGCCCGACGAAGAGGCCTTCGCCCTCGGCGACGCGATCCGCGAAGTGAAGGAGAAGGTCGGCCTCTGCGAGGAATGCTTCAACCTCGCCGAGGGGCCGCTCTGCCGGATCTGCTCCGACCACAACCGCGACCGCTCGATCATCTGCGTGGTCGAGGAGCCGGCCGACGTGATCCCGATCGAGCGCACCCACGAATACCGCGGCCTCTACCACGTCCTCGGCGGCGCGCTCTCGCCGATCGACGGCGTCGACGCCCAGGACCTGAAGATCGCCGAGCTGATGAGCCGGGTCGAGCGCGGCGGCATCGCCGAGGTGGTGCTGGCCACCAACCCGACGACGACCGGCGAGGCGACCGCGCTGCACATCGCCGACGCCCTGCGCGGGCAGGTCGCGGTCACCCGGCTCGCCAGCGGCCTCCCGGTCGGCGCCGACCTCGAGCACGCCGACGAGGTGACGCTCGGCAAGGCCCTGGCCGGCCGCCGCAGCCTCGACTGAGCGGCACGTTTCCCCATCACAGGGCATCAACCTTGTGGCGGACATCCGTCCTGGACGCCTGTCGCTGCGCAAATAGCGCCTTTCGGCGAAACCGGCGTCCGCAGCGTTCGCCAAGGTCCGCGGGTGATGGCGGGCGAGTCGAATTTGGAGTTGGGGCGGGCGGGCCGAGTGGCCCGCGAGGTCGCCGCGCTGCAGGCCTCGCTGCTGGCGAAGCTGCGCGAGGAGATGGGCGAGGGCGACGCCGGCTTCGGCGTGGCGGCGCAGCGGCTCGCCACCGAGTTCGGCGCGGTCGCCGCGACCGCGGTCGACGCCGCCGCGGGGTCGACGCCGCCGCGGATCGAGCCGGAGCTGCCGATCGAGCCGGAGCCCGCCGAGCCGGAGCCCGCCGACCCCCCGCCGCAGAGTGGCGAGGGGCCCGCGCTCGCCTCCTCGAACGGGGACGGCCCCGCCGGCGAGCACCACGAGCTCGCCAGCCTCTACCGGCCGGGCCACATGCGGCGCCGGCTCGAGCAGCTGGTCGAGACCAACCGCCGCTACGGCCACCCGTTCGGCCTGGCGGTCTTCGACGCCTCCGGGCCGGACACCCGCAGCGGCAACTCCGACGGCGGCCGGGAGATGGTGCTGGCGATCGTCGGCGCCGCCCTGCGAGACAGCATCCGCATCGTCGACGAAGCCTTCCGCCTGGAGGAGGACGCGATCTGCGTGCTCGCCCCGAACCTGCGCACCGTCGAAGGGGTGCAGATGGCCGAGCGGCTGCTCGGCCGGCTCGACGACCTGGAGCGGGCGGGGGGGCTGCGGATCGCGATCTCGGCCGGCGTCGCCTCCTGCCCCGACCACGGCGCCGACGCCGACGAGCTGCTGCACAAGGCCGACGAGGCGATGTGGCGGGCGCGCGCGGTGGGCCAGCCGGTGGGCGTCGGCGCCCTGCAAGATCGCTGACAGATTCGCGAAATCCGTCCATAACCTGTGTAAACCCGGTGCGCCGGTGGGAGAATGGCGCCTGTCGTCGAATCAGGCGCGCACCGACCCACCTTCCCCCGAATGCCAGGAATCAGAACCAACGCAGCGGCCGAAGTTCTCGGCGTCAGCCCCAACACCCTTCGCAGTTGGGAGCGTCGCTACGGCTACCCGGTCCCGAAGCGGACCGTCGGCAACCACCGCAACTACGAGCTGGTCGAGCTGCAGACCCTGCGCGACGCCCTCGCCGAGACCGGGAACATCTCCTCGGCGATCGCGCTGGCCCGCCAGCGCCAGTCGGCGCCGGCCAGCGGCGGCAACCTGCTCGCCGCCCTCGAGAGCTTCGATGAGTCCGCCGCCGACCGCGCGATCGAGGAAAGCCTCGCCCTGCGGCCGCTGGAGCGCACGGTCGAGGAGATGGTGCTGCCGGCGATCGACGAGCTCGCCGCCGACCCCGACCGCGAGGCCGAGCTCGAGTTCGCCTCCCGCTGGGCGACCGGCTGGCTGCACGGCGCCCGCCGCCTCGCCTCCGCCGCCTCGCGCCCGGCCGGGATCCTGCTGCTCGACTCCAGCCACGGCCAGGACGCCGAGGAGGTCCACACCCAGGCCCTCGACCTCGCCCTGCGCCGCGCCGGCTTCCGCGTCCTCGTCCTCTCCAACCAGCTCGGCGACGAGCGGCTCGAGCGCGCCCTCGGCGCTCTCGAGCCGACCGCGATCGTCCTCTGCGGCCCCGGCGCCGACACCCGGGGCGCCGTGCGCCTGGTCCGCCGGATTCGCGATCTCGGCTTCGAGGCACCGCTCTTCGGCTTCCGCGCCACCGGCCTGATCGGCGACGCCGTGCCCTCCGCGGGGGAGACCCCGAGCCAGGTCACCGGCATGCTCAATGCCGATCTCCGCCGCCGCGCCTCCCAGGCCTTCGCCTGACCCGGGCTTCGGGCCGGGCCCCTCGCCCGCCAAAAAGAAGACCGGCACAGAACCCGATGGTCCTGTGCCGGTCCGGAGGAACCGCTGTGTGTGACGCCTCCCGGCGTCTGGAGCTACCCGCTTAGAGCGAGCCCAGTGCGCGCCTGGCGGCATTGAGGATGACCTTCGGCAGCGGAGCGAAGTCGAGCGCCGCACCGTAGGCCTGGCCCTTGGTGATGTTGTAGTTCACGAACTGCCGCAGGAACTGCTTCTGGGGAGCGTCGTGGGGGATGATCGCGTAGGTGAAGGTCGAGATCGGGTACGCCTTCTTGGCCTTCTTCGGCGGGTTGACGATGCTCACCGCGTTGCTCTTCGGGACGCGCTTCACGACGGCAGCCGCTTCCTGGATGTTCTTCAGGTTGGGCAGCTCGTAGTTGCCGGCCCGGTTCTGAACGTGAGCGGCGTGGATGCCGGCCGCGATCAGGTAGGAGGCCGAGATGAAGCCGATCGCACCCGGGGTCTTGGTGACCGTCGCGGTGACGCCGGAGTTGCCCTTGCCGCCGACGCCGGCGGGGAAGCCGACCGAGGTCGCGTAACCGACGGACTTCTTCCAGGCGGGGCTGATCTTCGACAGGTAGTTGGTGAACGCGTAGGTGTCACCGGAGCCATCGCTGCGGAACACGGGGGTGATGGTGAGGCCCGGGAGCTTCACCTTCGGGTTGAGCTTCTTGATCTTCGGGTCGTTCCACTTGGTGATCTTGCCGAAGTAGATACCGGCGATGACGCTGCCCGTCAGGTTGAGCTTCTTGACGTGGGGGATGTTGTACCCGAGGCCGGTGGCCGAGAGCGCCCACGGAATCTGGACGCAGCCGTTGCAGGCGGCCGCCTGTTCGGGGGTCATCGGTGCATCGGAGGCGCCGAAGTCGACGGTCCTCGCGGTGATCTGGGCAATGCCCGCGCCGGAGCCGACAGACGCGTACTTGACCGGGATGCCTTCTCTGATTTCGAACCCGTTAATCCAGTTCGCCATCAGCGGGGCGACCAGCGTCGAACCGGCGCCGGTGAGGCCGGCGGCCGACGCACTGGCGGTCGCAACGGTTGCCATACCTCCAACCGTCCCGGCGACCGCGATAAACAGACCTAGCAACCTGTTGCGAATCAAGGGAATCCTTTCAACGTGTTTTCCATGCTTCTGGGGCCAGGGCGTCGGAGTGGTGGCACCGTGGCGGACGGTAGCCTCGCGGTCGTGGACTGAAGATTTGTTTCATTCTTGTGAATGGGTGTGTGTTACAGAGATGTGACATTCCGGCCGACGGCACACGCCGGTAGTAAGGGTGTTGCCATTCTGTGAACTGCGACTTGTGTCAATTCTGTGAAAATCGGCGACGGGTGGTGAAGGCGCGGCATTTTCTGCTCTACGCTGCCGCCCCATGAGCTCGACGGCCGGCCCCGCGACCCTGCCCAGCCCTCGCGGCGTCCGGCCCCGCTCGCTCCGCCGCCGGCTCGATCGGCTCGGCGACCGGCTGCTCTACGGCATCTGCCTGGGGGCCGCGGTGCTGGCCGGAATCACGATCGCCGCCGTCGCCTACCAGGTCGTCGACGGCGCCGGCCCGGCGCTGTCGAAGTTCGGCCTGGGTTTCGTCACCAGCACCACCTGGCAGCCCAACTTCGGCGAATTCGGCGCCGGCTCCCTGATCTTCGGCACCGCCGTCAGCTCGCTCTTCGCGCTGCTCCTGGGCGCCCCGATCGCGATCGCCATCGGCCTCTTCCTCAGCCTCCTCGCACCGACGACCGTGCGCGGGGTCGTCGGCCCCCTGGTCGAGATGCTGGCGGCGATTCCCAGCGTCATCCTCGGCTTCTGGGGGATCCTGGTCCTGGCCCCCTTCGTGCACGAACGGGTCGAGCCGTTCCTGCACGACACGCTCGGCTTCATCCCGCTCTTCGGCAAGCCGGAAACGACCGGCTCCAGCCTCTTCACCGCGAGCCTGATCCTGACGATCATGATCGTCCCGATCGTCGCCTCGATCTCGCGTGATCTCTTCCGTGCCGTGCCGCGCGACCTCCAGGACGGCGCCAGCGCCCTCGGTGCCACCCGCTGGGAGGTGATCCGCGGCGTCGTCCTGCCCTCGACGGCCTCCGGCGTCGTCGCGGCCTCGATCCTCGGCCTGGGGCGGGCGCTCGGCGAGGCGATCGCGGTCGCGCAGGTGATCGGTGCCGGCTCGGAAATCCACGCCTCGCTGTTCAAGACCGGCGACACGCTCGCGGCGCGGATCGCCAACCAGTTCCCGGGCGCGCTGACCGAACTGCACAAAGCCTCGCTCTTCTACCTCGGCGCGATCCTGCTCGTGATCGGGCTCTTCTCGAACCTCATGGCCAGCTGGATCGGGCGGCGGTTCGGGTTCAAGGGAGGGGTGCTGCGGTGAGCGGCCGCGCCGAGTTCGACCCGACCGCGCCGCTGACGCCGAGCGGCAACCTGCGCCGCCGCCACCTGTTCAGCGCCGTCGCGATGTACGGCGCCGCCGCCGCCGCGATGCTCGCGGTCGGTGTCCTGGTGGTCGTGATCTACACGGTCGTGGCCCGCGGCGCCGGCGCCATCAACCTCGACTTCGTGATCAAGGGCGCGCCGGCCGGAATCGGCCCGGAGCTGGTCGGGACCGGGGTCATCGTCGCCGTCGCCACGCTGATCGCGATGCCGGTCGGCGTTCTGATCGCCGTCTTCCTCAGCGAGTACGCCGGCGGCCGCGCGACCAACCTGGTCAAGCTGACGCTGGACCTGATGAACGGTCTCCCCTCGATCATCATCGCGCTCTTCGTCTTCGGCCTGCTGGTCAACCACAAGAGTCAGTCGGCGATCTCCGCCTCGATCGCCCTGGCGATCATCCAGGTGCCGCTGATCGCGCGCGGCAGCCAGGAGGTCCTGCTGCTCGTGCCGAAGGACCTGCGCGAAGCCGCCGACGCGCTCGGCGTCGCCAGGTGGCGCACGGTTCTCACCATCGTCCTGCCGAGCGCTCTCGGGGGGATCGTCACCTCGACCGTGCTCGCCGTCGCCCGCGCCGCGGGGGAGACGGCGCCGCTGATCTTCACCACCTCGGTCTTCGACGCCGCCCACTTCTCGCTGAACCCGTTCGAAGCGCTGCCCAACGTCCCGGTGCGGATCTACGAACTCTCCGAAGAAGCGAACCCGGCGGGCTTCACCGAAGCGTGGGGGCTGTCGCTGCTGCTGATCTCATTCATCCTCTTCGCGAGCCTCGGGGCGAGGGCCCTGCTCGCCCGGAGCAAGAGGGAGGTTCTCCTATGAGCGCTTTCGACCCGAGTCAGGGCTCCGACCCGGCCGCGCCGCCGCCACGCGTCCGCCTCCGCAGCGGCCCGCTGCCACAGCAGGCGGTGTCGACTGCCGGCGCCAACGGCCACCCGGGCGTCACCGCCGAGGTGGTGTTCGACGCCCGCGACGTCGCGGTCTCCTACGGTCCCAAGGAAGCGCTGACAAAGGTCTCGATGCGGATTCGCCGCGGCCAGATCACCGCCCTGATCGGACCCTCCGGCTGCGGCAAGACGACCTTCCTGCGCAGCCTCAACCGGATGAACGACTCGGTCCCCGGCTTCAGCATCGCCGGCCAGGTCCTCTACCACGGCCATGACATGTACGCCGGCGACGTCGACCAGGTCGAGGTGCGGCGGCGGATCGGGATGGTCTTCCAGAAACCGAACCCGTTCCCGAAGTCGATCTACGACAACATCGCCTGGGCCCCGCGCAACCTCGGCCTCAAGTCCGGGCTCGACGAGCGGGTCGAGAAGGCCCTGCGCGGCGCCGCCCTCTGGGACGAGGTCAAGGACCGGCTGAAGAGCAGCGCCCTCGGCCTCTCCGGCGGCCAGCAGCAGCGGCTCTGCATCGCCCGTGCGATCGCGATCGAACCGGACGTGCTGCTGCTCGACGAGCCGGCCTCGGCCCTGGACCCGATCGCCACCGGCGCGATCGAGGGCCTGATGCACAGCCTCAAAGGCCGCTTCACGATCGTCATCGTCACCCACAACATGCAGCAGGCGGCGCGCGTCGCCGACCGCACCGCCTTCTTCAGCCTCGAGTCGAGCAGCGACGCCAGGGCGGTCGGCACGCTGATCGAGTTCGACGACACCGAGAAGATCTTCTCGGCGCCGCGGGACCCGCGCACGCGCGACTACGTCACCGGCCGCTTCGGCTGAGCCGCGTCGGCCGCGGCGGGGGCGACTCAGCGGCGCAGGATCGAGTCGCCGGAGATCTGCTGCAGCAGCGGCTTGCCGCACTGCCAGCAGTAGGTGGCGCCGCTGCTGTGGGGGGCGCCGCAGGAGGCGCAGGAGCCGGCGGCGCCGGTCTCGTCCAGGCGCAGGATCCGTTCGACCTCGCTCAGCTCGGCGTCGGCGTCCTGCAGCGGCACGGCCCGCTTGACCAGCACCTCGACGTCGATGTGGTTGCGGGTCGCCATCTCGTAGGCGAGGCCGCCGAGGTCCCACTGCAGCTCGGCGACGCGGGCGACGAGCTGGTCGCGCCGGCGCTCGAGGTCGACGATCTGCTCCTGGCCGTAGGCCGAGCTCATCGGCGCCGCGCCGACGCTGGCGCCGCCGGCCGCCGAGGGCGCAGCGGGTGCGGCTGCGGACTTCGCCTTCTTCCCCCGGGGCGGTGCCTTCAACCTCATTCGAAGAAGGTCCCTTCGAACTTGCCGCTGCCGCTGCAGCCGGCGGTCCCCGGTTCGCAGGCTTCGCCCTGCTTGGCTTCCGGCGGCGCCAGCTTCACGTCGCCCGAGGGCTTGAGCACTTCTTCGGCGGCCTTGGTGGTGCCGCTGGAGCCCGTTTCGCCCTTCGCCTTGGCGGCGTGCTTGGTGGCCTTGCCGGCCTTGCCGCTGCTGCCGCCGCCGGTGGTGGCGGTGGAGCCCTTGCCGGCGCCGGTGCTGGTCGTCGCTTCGGCCGCGCCGCCGCCGGAGCGGCTTCCGCCGCCGCCGCCTTCGACCTTGATCACCTGTGGCGTCGCGTTGGCGGCGCTCGAAGAGCCGCTTTCGCCGGAGCGCCCGATCAGGACGCCGACGCCGATCGCCAGCACCAGCGTGCCGACGCCGGCGATCAGCGAGGCGTTGGCGCTGAGCCGCGGCTTGCGCTTGTGTGGCGGCGGCGGGGGCGGCGCCGCCGCGCCGCCGGGGTGCCTGGCCGCGTCCATGAAGGTGACGGCGTCCATGAAGGGCAGGCGCGGGTCGCCGCGCCGGTGCCCGCACTCGAGGCAGTAGCGCTGGTCGGCCGCCATCTGGGACCCGCAGGAGGGGCACTGGTCTCCGGCGGGGGAGGGGACCGCGGTCTGCACCGACGCCGACGCCGGCGGCGCCACCTGCAGCGGCACGGTGGTCGCCTCGGTCGGTTCGGGTGCGGGTCCCGGCCGGAACTGCCCCTCGGGCACGGCCTGGCCGCTCGGATTGGGGCCGGCAGTCACGCGTTCATATTCAGGCCCGGGACCCTTCGAGGATGTTTAAGACCTGTGAACCGGGCATCGCGCCCGGGAGGCCCGGACTCAGGATCTTCACAAGCGGCCGCCGGCTCGGGGCCATACTCGCCCGCGAGCGTGGCCACCACGAAAGACGATGACGCCCGCGGCCCCGTCCGCACCGACAAGTGCGCCGGCTGTGGCGCGCCCTTTGCAGGCGACCAGCGCTACTGCCTGCAGTGCGGCGCCCGGCGCGGACCGCTGCCGCAGGCGATCGCTGCCCAGATCGCCGCGCTGCTGCGCCGCCGGCGCCCGGAGCCGCCGCCGGCGCCGGCCGAGCCGCCGGCCGCGGACCCCGAGCCGGCGCCGTCCGGCTTCATCCCGAGCCCGCGGGCGGCGGCGGTCGCGGTGATGGGGATGCTGGCGCTGGGGGTGCTGCTCGGCTCGGCGACGAGCCAGGTCGCCCAGAGCGCCGGTCTCACCTCGATCCTGCTCGAAGTCCCGTCCTCGGCGCCGGTCGAAGAACCTGCCGAAGTACCGGTCGAAGAAGCGACGTCGGAACCGGCCCCGGTCGAAGAAGCGACCCCCTCGGCCGCCGCCTACGAACCGGTGGCGCCGGAAGCGGAACCGATCCCGGAAACCCCGGTCGAAGAACCGGAACTGGTTCCGTTCAACCCGGAAGAAGAAGCGGAAGCGACCGAAGAAGCGCCCCCGGTGAAGCACGTCTTCCTGATCGTTCTCGGCGAAAACGGGTTCGAAGAAGCCTTCGGCGAAGCCTCGCCGGCGCCGTACCTCTCGAAGACCCTGCCCGAAAAGGGCGAGCTGCTGAAGAACTACTACGCGGTCGCCGGCGGCACCCTGGCGAACGAGATCGCCCTGCTCAGCGGCCAGGGGCCGACCCTGGAAACGACGGCGAACTGCCCCAACTACGGCGACGTCTCGCCCGCCACCGAATCTGGCGAAGGTCAGGTCGAAGGCAGCGGCTGCGTCTACCCGGCGAGCGCCGAAACCCTCGCCGGCCAGCTGGCGGCGAGGGAACTGACCTGGAAGGCCTACGTCGAGGAGATGGAAAACGGAGCCTCGACCGGCCAGGCGGCGAGCTGCCGCCACCCCGAACTCGGCACGCCGGACCTCAACCAGGCGCCGGTCCCGGGCGACGCCTACGAGACCTGGCGCAACCCGTTCGTCTACTTCCACTCGATCCTCGACGGCACCGAATGCGCGAGCAACGACGTCGGCCTGGAACAGCTGGCGACCGACCTCGGCAGTGCCAAGAAGACGCCGACGCTCTCCTACATCGTCCCCGACGCCTGCCACAGCGGCGGAGAAGCGCCCTGCGAACCCCAACCCGAAGCGGCAGCCCCGGCCGAACCCCAACCCGAAGCCGCACCCGCAGCCCCGGCCGAACCCCAACCCGAAGCCGCACCCGCAGCCCCGGCCGAAACGCCCACCGGCATCGCCGGCAGCGAAGAATTCCTGCGGAAGGTGGTGCCGGCGATCATGGCCTCGCCGGCCTACAAGGAAGGCGGGCTGATCGCGATCACCTCCGCCGAGGCACCGCAGAGCGGGGAAAAGGCGGACTCCAGCGCCTGCTGCGCCTACCCCGAATACCTCAACGTGCCGCCGGTCGAAACGGTCGAAGGGACAACGCCGGGAACGCGGGCGACGGGCGGTGGCGGCCGGGTCGGGATGCTGCTGATCTCCCCCTACGTCAAGCCCGGCAGCGTCAACGAAACGGACTACAACCACTTCACGCTGCTGCTGACCCTGGAGGAACTGTTCGAGCTCGAAAAGCTCGGCTACGCGCAGGAAGCGGCGCTGACGCCCTTCGACAGCTCCGTCTTCAACTACGCCGAAGAAGAAGAATCGACGGCGGCGAAGTAGGCCCGGCCGACGCCGGGCGGGAGAGGGGGTAGAAGATGCACGGCATCGTCAACCATCTCCTGCTCGTTCTCCTCGGCTTCGGGGTCGGGATCTTCGGCACCCTGGTCGGGGCCGGCGGCGGCTTCATCCTGACGCCGGTCCTGCTGCTGCTCTACCCCGACGAACCGGCGGCGACGATCACCTCGATCAGCCTCCTGGTCGTCTTCTTCAATGCCGCCTCCGGCTCGGTCGCCTACGCCCGGATGCGGCGCATCGACTACCGCTCCGGCATCCAGTTCGCCGTCGCCGCGATGCCCGGCGCCGTCGCCGGGGCGTTTGCCGTCCGCTACGTGCCGATCCGCGCCTTTGACGCGATCATGGCCGCGGTGCTGGCCGTCGCGGCGGTCACCGTGATCCGCCTGCGGCCGCACGCCGAGCGCGCGGTCCCCCGCGGCGACACCCGCCTTCGCCACATCGTCGACAGTCAGGGGATCTCCTATCGCTACCGGGTCCCGGTCAAGCGCGGGATCGCCTACAGCACCGGCGTCGGCTTCCTCTCGACCTTCCTCGGGATCGGCGGCGGGGTGATGCACGTGCCGCTGCTGGTCGGCGCGCTCGGCTTCCCGATGCACGTGGCGACCGCCACCTCGCACTTCGTCCTCGTCTTCGTCTCGGGCACGGGCAGCATCACCCACCTCCTCGGCGGCGTGCTCTCGGTCGGCGAGGGGCTGCGGCGCGCGATCGCCCTCTCGATCGGCGTCCTGCCCGGGGCCCAGGTCGGGGCGATGCTCTCCAAGCGGCTCCCCGGGCCGACCATCCGCCGCCTGCTCGGGGTGGCGCTGATCGCCCTCGCGGTCCGCCTGTTCGTTGCGGTGCTGATCTAGGACGATGGGGTTGCTGCGGGACGGGCCTCGGCTCGCTCGGGACGGGGGTTGGCGTGGAGGGGTGGGGGCGTCCCTCTCGCTTGCTGGGTTTTTCGCTGGGGAGCGCTCAGCCCGTCCGAGCAGGAGCGCCCGAGCGAAAAAGAGGACGCCGCTGCGCGAGAGGGACACCCCCACCCCTCCCCACGAATCGCGTCCCCGCTTCCCGAGGTGAGGCAGCTCCCGAGCATCGGGAGATGCTCCAGGGGACGGAAGCTTCCTCGTGGCCGAGGTTTTGCCCTCTATAGGGGGCAAAACCTCGGCCACGCTCCCGGAGCTGGGGGCCGGAGGGTCGGGTGTCCCTCGCAGGCGCGGCGTCCTCTTTTTCGCGCTCGAGCGCGTAACTCGGACGGGGGGAGCGCTCCCCAGCGAAAAACCCAGCAACGGAGAGGGACACCCGACCCTCCAGCCGTGGCCCGAGCCCCGGGCGGGGAGCGCCGCGGCCTGAAGCCAGCCGTCTACGCCGAAGGCCCCGCCGGCTCCGGCTCCGGCTCCGGCGCCGCGACCCCCTCGCCGATCCCCCAACGCTCATGCAGGCGCCGCAGCGGCTCCGGCGCCCACCAGTTCCACTTCCCCAGCAGGGCCATCAGCGAGGGCACGAGCAGGGCCCGGACGATGCTGGCGTCGATCAGCACGGCGAGCGCGGTGCCGACCCCGTTCTCCTTGATGAAGATGATCTTCGAGGTCGCGAAGGCGAGCATCGCCACCGCGAACAGCAGCGCCGCGGCGGTGACGATCCGGCCGGTGCGCTCCAGCCCGATCGCCACGCACTCGCTCTCGGAGGCGCCGTTGTCGCGCGCCTCCTTGATCCGCGAGAGCAGGAAGACGGCGTAGTCGGTGGAGAGCCCGAAGGCGACGGCGAACATCAGGATCGGCATCGTCTGCTCGATCGCGCCCGGGCTCGAGTAGTCGAGCAGCCCTTCCAGCCGGCCGTCCTGGAAGATCAGCACCAACAGGCCGAAGACGGCGCTGAGGTTGAGGAAGTTCATCAGCAGGGACTTCACCGGCAGCACCACCGAGCCGGTCATCAGGAAGAGGATGACAAGGGTGGCTCCGACGATGATCGCCAGCACCGCTGGCAGGTGGCCGAGGAGGCTCGACTGCAGGTCGACGAAGTCGGCCGTGGAGCCGCCAACCAGGACCGTGGCCCCGGCCGGCGCGGCGAGGTTGCGGATCCGCTTCACGGTTTCCTGGCTGGCCTCGGAGGCGAAGGGGTGGGCGGAGATCGCCTGCACCGCGGTGACGTCGCCGCCGAGTCGCTGCGGCGGTGCCACCGCGGCGATGCCCTCGACCCGGCGGACCCGGGTGGCGACCGCGGCGGCAGCCTTCGGCCCGCCGCCTTCGACGTCGATCCAGATCGGGGTGTCGCGGTAGGGCGGGAACTCGGCGCTGAGCACGTCGTAGGCTTGGCGGGCACCGGCCGAGCCCGGCAGCACGGTCGGGTCGACGGTGTTGAACCTGATCCCGAGGAAGGGCAGCCCGAGCACGATCAGCAGCAGGGCGCTGAGCGTGGCCACCGGCGCCGGCCGGCGCATCACGAAGCGCGAGAGCCGGTACCAGAAGCCGCTCTCGGCCGGCCGCGCGTCGGCGGCGGCACGGCGCCGCAGGAAGCGCGGGGCGCCGGCGTTGACCCTGGCGCCGAGCAGGGTGAGGACGGCGGGCAGGACGGTGAGCGCGATCAGCGCCGCGAACAGCGCCACCAGGGCGCCGCCGAGGCCCATCGAGTAGAGGAAGCGCTGCGGGAAGACCAGCAGCGAGGCGAGCGCGGCGGCGACCGTCAGCGAGGAGAAGAAGACCGTGCGCCCGGAGGTGGCGAGGACGCGGCGCATCGCCGCCAGGCCAGGCCCGTCCTTGGCGATCTCCTCGCGGTAGCGGGAGACGATGAAGAGGCTGTAGTCGATCGCCAGGCCGAGCCCCAGCGCCGTCGTCAGGTTCAGCGCGAAGACCGAGATCGAGGCGAATTCGCTGGCGAGCCGGAGGATCAGGAAGGTGCCGACGATCGCCAGGCCGCCGATCATCAGCGGCAGCACCGAGGCGACGAGGCTGCGGAAGAACAGCAGCGAGAGCAGGAAGAGGAGCGGGAAGGCGAGCAGCTCGGCGGTGCGCAGGTCATTCTCGACCTGCTTGTTGACCTGCTCCCGGGCGACGGCCGGGCCGCCGGCGAGGACGCCGGGGTGGGCGGAGAGCTGTGCGGAGATGTCGGCGCCGTCTTCCTGGGCCTGCTTGTCGGCCGTCGTCTTCAGCGAGACGGCGAAGTAGGTGGAGCGGCCGTCGCGGGAGACGAAGGCGCGGTCGCCGGTGTCGTAGAAGCCGCTGACGGCGGCGACGTCGCCGCGTTCGCGGACTTCGTCCTCGAGCGCCTCGACCCGGGCCCGGGTGGCGGGGTCGGCGACCGGCGCGTTGCGGACGATCGCGACCACCGCCGGCACCCGCAGGCCGGCGTCCTCGAGCCGTTCGCGCGCCTTGACCGCCTCGGTGGCGGGGTCGTCGGCGCCGTAGGGGGCGAGGCGAGTGGCGACCGAGCCACCGAGGGCGGCGGCGAGCAGGAAGAACGCGAGTGCGAGCAGGGCGACGCGGCGGGCGCTGCCGTCGGCGAGGCGGGCGAGGGCGTCGAACATCAGTCGCCCCTCCCCGCAGGGGCGCCGTCGGCGAGCAGCTGGGACTCCATCCGGTCGCACCAATCGGCGAACCACTCGGTGAACTCGATGCCGCCACGCAGGACCATCAGCCCGTAGGGGTCGGCTTTCGCCTCGGCCCCCGGCTCCATCGCCCGCAGCTGCGCGTTGGCGGCGAGCCGGTGGGCGCGCATCTCGCGCAGGATCTCAACCGCCTCCTCGCGCGGCAGCGCCTCGGCGAAGAACAGTTTCAGCAGCCCTTCCTCGCGCATCTCATAGGTCTCCGGTGGCCGCCGCAGCCACGCCTTCAGCTCCTCCTCGCCGTCCGCGGTGATCTCGTAGACGGTCCGTCGTCGGCCACCGGTGGGGGAGTCGACCCCGACGACCATCCCCGCCTCGGAAAGCCGTTTCAGCTCCGGGTAGATCTGGCCGTAGCTGGCGGCCCAGAAGAACCGCGTGGTGCCGTCGACGATCGCCTTGATCTCGTAGCCCGACCGGGGCTGCTTGCGGACCAGCCCGAGGATCACGTAGGCGGTTGCGCTCAACGTCTCCACACCGGCGACTATATATCACTCAGATATATCGTCAAGCTCGATCCGGATCGCTTAAGGTCAGGCGGACGGCGAGAGCGAGGAAGGGACCGCAGATGGGACTTGACCAGAGCAAGATCGGCCGGGTCGTGGCCGAGCAGATGGAGGCGATCGAAGGCGACTACGGGGAGGACTGCGAAATCGGCGACGTCTGCACGATCGTCGAGGTTGTCGGGCCGCACGGGTCGCACGTGCGGGTGCGCAGCAGCGACATGCGCCCGCACAGCGGCCTCGGCCTGGTCCGGATGGCCGAACAGGCGATGCTCGGCAACCTCGGCGGCGGCGGCTGAGCGGCGCTCGGCCGGGGGACGCCGACGGTCGTCAGGAACGCTCCCTCCAGTTGACGCCGACCTCGACCGGCTGCTCCCGGGCGAGGAAGTAGGCGACCTCGTCCGCCAGCGGGCCGGCGGCGGAGACGATCCGCAGGTTGCCGTCGGCGTCGAGCCGCTGCTCGTTCTTGGCTCCACGCACGGATTGATCGGCGTACCGGTGCGTTCCTTCAACCGGTCAAGGGGAGGCGATCGGGAGCGGGTCTCTATCCTCAGCAGCCGATGAGTGGAGAGGGGTCCGACATCGTCGTGATGAAGTTCGGCGGCACCTCCGTCGCCGGCGCGGAGCAGATCAAACGCGCCGCGGGGCGGATCGTCGCCGCGCGCGAAGCCGGCAACCGGGTCGTCGCGGTGCTCTCGGCGCGCGGGAAGACGACCGACGAACTGGTCAGCCAGGCGCACGAGATCTCCGATCGCCCGGTCGCCCGCGAGATGGACATGCTGCTCTCCACCGGCGAGCGGATCTCCTGCGCGCTGGCGGCGATGGCGATCCACGACATGGGCCACGAGGCGATCTCGCTGACCGGTTCCCAGGCCGGCATCGTCACCGACAGCTCGCACACCAAGGCGCGGATCATCGACGTCCGCGCCGACCGCATCTCCGACGCCCTCGGCCAGGGCCGGATCGTCCTCGTCGCCGGCTTCCAGGGGGTCTCGACCGAGAGCCGCGACGTCACCACGCTCGGCCGCGGCGGCTCCGACACGACCGCGGTGGCGCTGGCCGCCGCCCTGCGGGCCAACGTCTGCGAGATCTACACCGACGTCGCCGGCGTCTTCAGCGCCGACCCGCGGATCGTCGCCGACGCCCGCAAGCTGCCGGTCGTCTCCTTCGAGGAGATGCTGGAGATGGCCGCCTCCGGGGCCCGCGTCCTGCAGCTGCGCTCGGTCGAGTACGCGCGCAACCACGGCGTCCGCATCCACTGCCGCAGCAGCTTCGAGGACGGTCCCGGTACCCTCGTCGTCTCAGAGGAGGAGACCATGGAGCAACCTTTCGTAACCGCAGTCACCCATTCCGACTCCGAGGCCCGCGTGACCCTGAGCGGGTTGCGTGACGAGCCGGGAGTCGCCGGGCGCATCTTCAGCGCGCTCGCCGAGGCGAACGTCAACGTCGACGTGATCATCCAGAACGAGCCGGTCGGCGGCGACCAGCTCGCCGACCTCTCCTTCACCGTCGACCGCTCCGACCTGCCCGTCGCCAAGGACACGATCGCCGCGCTCGGCGACGTCTCGCTCGACGTCCTCACCGACGAGCGGATCGGCAAGGTCTCGATCGTCGGCGCCGGCATGCGCTCGCACCCCGGCGTCGCCGCCAAGGTCTTCCAGGTGCTCGGCGAGGAGCGGATCAACATCGAGATGATCTCGACCTCGCCGATCAAGATCTCGTGCGTCATCGCCGCCGATCGCGTCTCCGACGCGGTCAACTCCCTGCACACGGCTTTCGAGCTGGGCGCCGACGCGGTCCGGCGCGAAGACGCGACCGGCCCCGGCCACCGGCCGACGGTCGCCGGCTGAGTCCCCGTCATACTCGGGCGATGGCGGGCGACGGATACAGAGTCGGCGTTCTCGGGGCCACCGGGCTGGTCGGCTCGGCGATCCTCGACCTGCTTGGGCAGCGCGACTTCCCGGTCGCCGAGCTGATCCCGTTCGCATCCGAGCGCTCGGTCGGGCGCGAGGTCGAGTGGGGCGGCGAATCGATCACCTGTCGCGGCCTGGGAGAGGAGTCGATCCAGGGCCTCGACGTCGTCCTCAGCTCCGCCGGCGGCGCGGTCAGCGCCGAGTGGGCGCCGCGCTTCGTCGAGGCCGGCGCCGTGGTCGTCGACAACACCAGCCACTGGCGGATGCACGACGACGTGCCGCTGGTCGTCGCCGAGGTCAACCCGGAGGCGCTGGCCGGTCACAACGGGATCGTCGCCAACCCCAACTGCTCGACCATGCAGATGGTCGTGGCGCTGAAGCCGCTGTTCGACGCGGCCGGGATCGAGCGCCTCGTGGTCTCCACCTACCAGGCGGTCTCCGGGACCGGCAAGGCGGCGATCGACGAGCTGCGCGAGCAGTCGCGGGCGGTGCTCGACGGCCGCGAGCCGAAGGCCTCGGTCTACCCGCACCCGATCGCCTTCAACGCCCTCGCCCAGGCGGGCAGCTTCGCGGACGGAGACGACCACACCGACGAGGAGCGCAAGCTGATCAACGAGACCCGCAAGATCCTCGGCGACGCCTCGATCCGGGTCAGCGCCACCTGCGTCCGGGTGCCGGTCGTCACCGGGCACTCCGAGGCGGTCAACGTCGAGACCCGCGAGCCGCTCGACCCCGAGCGGGCGCGCGAGCTGCTCGCCGCCGCCCCCGGCGTCACCGTCGTCGACGACCCGGCGGCCGGGCGTTACCCGATGGCGATCGAGGCGGCCGGCAAGGACGACGTCTTCGTCGGCCGGATCCGCCGCGATCCCGGCAACGAGCACGCCCTCGACCTCTGGATCGTCGCCGACAACCTGCGCAAGGGCGCGGCGACCAACGCGGTCCAGGTGGCCGAGCTGCTGGTCGAGCGCGGCCTGCTCGGCGCCCGCTAGGCGCGACCCTCGGCGAGCGTCGCGAAGCGGTGGGCGAGGGCGCGGAAGAAGTCGCCGCGGGTGACCACCGCGTGCACCCGGCCGGCCCGGGCGATCGGGATCACCAGCACCCGGTGGTGGATGAAGATCTCGGCCAACTGGGTGTCCGAGCAGCGGTCCTCGACCAGGACCTGGTCGGTGGTCAGGAAGGGGCGGATCGGCTTGCGGGCGCAGCCGCTGCGCAGCTCGATCGTCTCCTCGATCGATCGCGAGACCATTGCCGCGGTGGCCAGCTCGCCGACGTAGCCGGGGAACAGCGCCGTCATGAACTCGCGCTCGCCGAAGATGCCGGCGAAGCGGCCGTCGGCCTCGACCGCTGGCAGCCCCGGCAGGCCGGACTCGATCACGCGGGCGACCGCGGCGCCGACCAGCTCGTCGGCGCTCAGCGGCTCCACCTCCCGCAGCGTCTGCTTGGCAACGGAGTCGGACACGTCCCTGCTCACAGTATGTAGCGAATCGCGATGTAGGCGGTGGCCAGGGCGATCGAGAGGACCGTCGCCGGCAGGCCGACCCGGAGGAAGTAGAGGAACCCGATCCGGTTGCCCGCACGCTCCGCCAGCCCGGCGGCGGCGACGTTGGCGCCGGCGGCGATCAGGGTCGCGTTGCCGCCGAAGCAGGCGCCGAGCGCCAGCGCCCACCAGTAGGCGTCGTCGCCGGTGGCGCCCGCGGTCTGCTGGATGTCCTTGACAACCGGGACCATCGCGGTGGTGAAGGGGATGTTGTCGACCGCGGCCGAGCCGAGCGCCGCCACCCAGGTGACCCCGAACAGCTCCGCCGTCCGGTCGCCGGCGGTGACGTTTTTCACCGCGTCGGCGATGTGGGCGATCGCCCCGGTCTCCTCCAGCGCGCCGACCATCACGAAAAGCGCCGCGAAGAAGAAGAGCGTCGGCCACTCGACGTGGGCGAGGGCCTGCTCGAGCGGGACGCGCGTCACGATCAGCGCCACCGCGGCCCCGGTCAGCGCCACCGTCGCCGGCTCGACGTGGAGCGCCTGGTGGGCGAAGAAGGCGAGCACGGTGGCGATCAGGACGGGCCCGGTGCGGCGCAGCTCCGCCACGTCGCGGATCGAGGCACGGGCGTCGAGCCCCATCACCGCCCGCTGGTTGTGCTCCTCGACGTGCAGGTGGCGGCGGAAGGCGTAGTAGAGCAGGGGGATGACGACGACGAAGGTGACGATCACGATCGGCGCCAGGTTGGCGATGAAGGCGTTGAAGCTGAGCCCGGTGGCGCCGGCGATGATGATGTTCGGCGGGTCGCCGATCAGGGTCGCGGTGCCGCCGATGTTGGAGGCGATCACCTCGATCACCAGCAGCGGGATCGCGTCGATGTCGAGGGTGTCGGCGACGAGGAAGGTGATCGGCGCGATCAGCAGGATCGTCGTCAGGTTGTCGAGGAAGGCCGAGAGGACGGCGGTGGTGGCGGCGAAGCTCATCGTCACCGCGAAGGAGCGGCCGCCGGAGAGCTGGCTGGCGCGGATCGCCAGGTAGTCGTAGACCCCGGTCTGCTGGGTCAGGTAGACGAGGATCATCATCCCCGTCAGCAGGCCGATCGTGTTGAAGTCGATCGACTCGATCGCCAGCTCCTGCGAGAAGCCGCCGACGAAGAGGACGACGATCGCGGCCCCGAGCAGCGCCACGTTGGTGCGGTGCATCCTCTCGCTGGCGATCACTCCGAGGACGATCAGGAAGGTCGCAACGGCGATTGCCATCCGTATGGAGCAGCCTAGGGCAAGGCCTCGACGCATGGAGTCCGCCCGAGCGCATATAAGCCACGGATGAACATCGGCTTCAGCGAAGCGCTGCTCCTCTTCGGGGCACTGCTGGCGGTGGTGGCGGCGCTCTCGGGGCTGATGAAGGGAACGGTGCTCTCGGCCTCGGTGCTCTCGGTCGGGCTCGGCATCGTCCTGGCGGCGACCGGGGTCGTCCACGTCGACGCCACCGACGAGGCGATCGTCAAGCTGATCGAGCTTGCGCTGATCGCGACCCTGTTCTCCGACGGGATGTTCGTCGAGCGCGAGCTGCTGCGCCGGCACTGGAGCCCGGTGGCGCGGGCGCTGGTGATCGCGATGCCGATCACGATGGTGCTGCTGGCGCTCGCCGCCAAGGGGCTGTTCGGCGGGCTCGACTGGGCGGAGGCGTTCCTGCTGGCGGCGGTGCTCTCGCCGACCGACCCGGTCGTCACCTCCGCGGTCGTCACCTCGGTGCTGGTCCCGAGCTCGGTCCGCCACACGCTCAACCTCGAGTCCGGCCTCAACGACGGCCTGGCGCTGCCCTTCGTGCTCTTCTTCCTCGTCCTCGCCACGCCGGGCGGCAACCCCGGCACCGAAGCGGCGAAGCTGCTGGGCGAGGCGGCGGCGGGGGGGGCGATCGGGGTCGGCCTCGGGATGCTGGGGGGGCGCCTGCACCACCACCTGCCCGGCGGCGGGATGACCGCGCGCTACGAGGGGATCTACGCGATCGGGTTCGCCCTGGTGGCCTTCGGGCTCGCCGAAGCCACCTTCGGCAACGGCCTGATCGCCGCCTTCGTCTGCGGGATCGCGATGGCGGCGACCGAGCGCGACGTGCCCGAGGGGTTCGTCGAGTTCGCCGAGAACGCCAGCGCGATCCTCCAGGTCCTCACCTTCTTCATCTTCGGCGGCCTGATCGTCGCCACCGGGTTCCACCACAGCATCCCGCCGCTGGTCGCCTTCGTCCTCTTCGCCCTGCTGGTCGCCCGCCCGGCGGCGGTGATGCTCTCCTTCCTGCACACCGGCATCCGCCGCTCGGAGAAGCTGTTCATGGCCTGGTTCGGGCCCAAGGGGGTGGCCTCGATGCTGTTCGCGCTGTTCGTGCTGAAGTCGAACGTCGGCAACGGCACCCTGATATTCGACATCGCCTCGATCGCGATCATCGCCTCGATCGCCGCCCACGGGCTGACCGACACGCTCGGCGCCCGCTGGCTCGACCGGCGGCGACCGGGCTGATCTTCACGGGATGGACACCGGGGGCGCCGCCGGGCTTTCTAGGGTGATGCGGGTGCCACTGGGCGAGTCGCTCGACGGGGCTCGCTTCGGGCCGCTCCACTTCCGCTTCTGGCTGCTGGCGGCGCTCGGCATCATGCTCGACGGCTTCGACTTCTTCATCATCGGGGTCGCCAGCCCGCTGCTGGTCAAGGAATTCGACCTGAGCAGCGCCGAACAGGGGCTGGTCACCGCGGCCGCCATCCTCGGGGCCATCGTCGGCGCCGGCCTGCTCGGGCCGCTCGGCGACAAGCTCGGGCGCCGCCGCATCTTCCGCGCCGATCTCATCGTCTTCATCGTCTTCTCGATCGCCTGCGTCTTCGCCTGGAGCCCCTTGTCGCTGTTCGCCTTCCGCTTCGCACTCGGGATCGCGATCGGCCTCGACTACCCGATCGCCGCCAGCTACCTGGCCGAGGTGCTGCCGGCGCGCGGGCGGGGACGCTGGCTGGTCAGCGCCTTCAGCCTGCAGGCGCTGGGCATCGTGCTCGGCGCGGTGGTCGGCGTCGTCGTCCTCGAAATCGCTCCCCACGTCGATTCCTGGCGCTGGATCCTCGGCTTCGGCGCGATCCCGGCCCTGGTCATCGTCTTCCTGCGGCGCGGCGTGCCGGAGAGCCCGCGCTGGCTCGCCCGCAACGGTCGCGAGGCCGAGGCGGTCGCGGTGACCGAAGCGCTGGTCGGTCACCCGGTCGAGGTCACCGCCGCCGATCGCGCCGTGACCGTGGCGACCCCGGAGGGGGTGAAGGCGCTGTTCCAACCGCGCCTGTTCAAGCGCGAGATGCTGCGGCGGACCGTCTTCACCTCGGTGCCCTGGTTCCTGATGGACATCGCCACCTACGGGGTCGGCGTCTTCACCCCGACCCTGATCGCGGCGATCGCGGTCCACGGTGCCAACACCACCTTCATCATCGACGACATCACCTCGACCAAGGCGACCTCGGTGCTGGACGTCTTCCTCCCGATCGGGTTCGCGATTGCGATCGTGCTGGTCGACCGGGTCGGCCGGATCCCGCTGCAGATAGCCGGCTTCGCCGGCATGGCGATCGCCCTCAGCATCCTCGCCACCGCCGAACTGCTCGCCGGCGGCGGCGAAGCCCACCTGACGATGGTCGTGATCGGCTTCGCGCTGTTCAACACGCTGATGAACGCCGGCCCCAACGCGACCACCTACGCGCTGCCGGCCGAGGTCTTCCCCTCCGACATCCGCGCCGCCGGCCACGGCTTCGCCGCCGCCAGCGCCAAGTTCGGCGCCGCGCTTGGGGTCTTCCTCGTCCCCGTCCTGCTCGACAGCGTCGGCGTCGCACCCCTGCTCTTCGCCGTCGCCGGCTGCTGCCTGGTCGCTCTCGGGGTCACCGCGGCCCTGCGGATCGAGCCCAAGGGCCGCTCGCTGGAAGAGCTGGCCGGCGCTGAGGTGGCCCAGATCTCACCCCACCCGTCGCCGCCCTGAACCCGGGTGCGGGAACGAGTCGATTCCTGCTTAGGCTCTCCTGATTATTCGACCTCAATTGGATCGAGGTCGGGCAACCCCGCGGCTTCGGTCGCGGGCCGAAAGGAGATAGTCATGTCAGAGATGAGAACGCGGAGCCGCGGGCGGCTCCCACGGCGCACGGCGCTGCTCGCTGCCTTGCTCGCGATCGCGGCGATTGGCGTCGTCGGCGCTCCGAGCGCCTCGGCGCTGGGCGAACAGTGCTCGGGCGGTAACGTCAGCGCCGAAGGTGCCTACCTGCAGTCCCAGGCCCAGGGCATCTGGGCCGGGAGCGGGAAAGCAGGGTTCAACGGGACCCTGGGGAGCACGCAGTGCGGCGGCAGCCAGGGCAGCGGCGGCAAACCGACGGTGACCTTCGCCGGCGCGGGCAGCGCTGCGGCGCTGCACGGGTGGGGAGCCGACGACGGCACCTTCCACCACCCCGGGATCGGCTTCGTCGCCACCGACGAAGCGCCCGCCGGGCCGGTCGAAGAAGCCGGGACGGCGCTCTACCGGATGAAGAAAGCGCTCGGTTCCGACCTGGTGGTCGCGCCGGTGACCCAGACGGCGGTGGCAATCGTCGCCAACCCGCCGGCGCTGCCGGGCCACTCGGCCTGCGTGGTCGGCCAGATCACCGAGAGCGACCTCGAGCTCGTCTTCGCCGGGACGCTGACCAACTGGCGACAGCTCAGCACCGCCTCCGACAAAGAAGCCGGGGGGAACTGCGACCAGGCGGTCACCCGCGTGGTGCGCGAAGAAGGGTCCGGGACCACCTACCAGTTCAAGCACTACCTCGACCAGGTCGAACCGGAAACCGTCCCCTGCACCGGCAAAGAAGCGAGGACGTGGGGCCAGTTGCAGTCCAGCCGCGAACCGACCGAAGCCAACCTCGAATGGCCGAGCAAAGCGGAATGCCAGGAAGGGGAGGGCCCTGTCACGGTGCTGGTGAAGCGCAAAGAAGCGAGCGGCCCGCTCGGCTTCGTCGCCGAAAACCACGGCACGATCACCTACGCGCCGCTGCCCACCGCCGAGCAGGTCGATCCCGAACAGGTCGTCAAGGTCTACAACGGGGTCAACTTCGTCGAGCCGTTCAGCGGTGAAGAAGAAGGGGAAGCCAACTGCGCCTACGCGGAATACGCCCTGCCGTCCGAATGGGAAGCCGGCGTCAACGTCGACTGGTCGCAGGTATACGGCTCCGACCCCGAAAGCGGAGAAGGCGAATTCGAAGACGCCTACCCGATCTGCACCCTGACCTGGGCGGTCGCAGCCGCCGACTCCGGCGGGGTATTCGGCGAAAAAGTCGGGACCACGGTGCGCGACTACCTGAAGTACGTCGCCGATGTCGAAACGGGCCAGTACGCGCTCCACGAACACTGGTATCGCGACCTGCCGGAAGCGGTCGTGACGGCTGCTGGCGTGGCGCTGAACGAAATCGGCGGCGAAGGCGAAGAAGAAAAAGAAGAACCGACGAGCACCGGCACCGTGCTCTGCAAAGCCTCGCCGAAATCCGAAGCGGGCGTGCTGATCTGCCCGCCCGGCGAACGCTTCGCGGGAGAAGTGACCGGGACGTTGATGCCGGAAACGACCGCGACCTTCGAATCGACCGCGGGACCCGAAGGGACGATCAAATGCACCAATGCCGAACTAGTCGGCAACTTCGAAGAAGACGGCACCAGCAGTCCGGAAGGAGGGATCACGAAACTCGGCTTCGGGACGGAAGGGTCGCCCTGCGGCTCGTCCCTGCCGGGTGAACCGGAACTGGTTCTCTACCTCAACAACGTCCCCTATGGCGCCTCCAGGTTCGTCTACCTGAGCACGCTGGCTCCGCAGGCCGCGTTCGTGCTGGCGAAGGAAAAAGGCGAAGCGGTCGAACTGGCTACCGCGGGCGCGATGCACTGCTTCTACAGGCCCAACTTCCTCGGTGGTCAGGTCGTCAACGGAAGCCCGACGAGCCTGGTCACGTCCGGGACCTGGGCTCTCTTTGAATGGGAAGGAGAAGAATGCCCGGAAGAACTCCGGCAATCCGCCACCCTGACCGTGAACCGGGGCGGCAGCGAAGCGTCGGTCTACGTCGCCGGCGAATAGACGCGAGGCGGTAGCGGAACGAAAAAGGGCCGCGCCCGGCTGGGCGCGGCCCTTTTCCTCAGGCTTGAGACCCGACCGCTAGGCGGCGACGCCGGCGGTGAGGCGCTCCTCGACCCGGCCGGTCGAGGCGATGTGCTTCGGCATCCCCAGCTCCTTCGGCGTCGCGCCGAGGGCCAGCCCGACCAGCTGCGGCAGGTGCAGGACGGCAAGGCCGAGGTCGCGGTTGACGACCTTGGCCGCCTCCGGCTGCTGCATGTCGAGGTTGAGGTGGCAGAGTGGGCAGGGGGTGACGAGGCAGTCGGCGCCGGCGTCGATCGCGTCGCCGACGTGGGTCCCGGCCTGCTTCAGCGAGGTCTCGCGGTTCATCGTGATCACCGGGAAGCCGCAGCATTTGCGGGCGCCGTCGTACTCGACGACCTGGCCGCCGAGCGCCTCGATCACCTGCTCCAGGTAGACGTCGCGGTCGGGGTGGTCGTCGTAGCGCAGGCGCTCCTTGGGCCGGACGATGTAGCAGCCGTAGAAGGGGCCGACCCGGAGGCCGCTGAGCGGGCGCTTGACCTGCTCCTTGAGGCGGTCGAGGCCGTAGTCCTCGACCAGCAGCCAGAGGAAGTTCTTGTTGGTGAACCCGTTCTTGTCCTTCTCGTAGGAGAGGCCCTGGCCCGAGAGGGCCTCGTTGACGTGGGCCCGGTAGGCGGAGTCCGCGTCGAGTCGCTGCTGGCACTCCGACTGGGCGCCCTGGCAGGTCGAGCAGATGTTCATCATCGAGAGCCCGGTCTGCTGGGCGAGGGCGAAGGTGCGGGCGTTGAGCGTGTCGGCCAGCTCCTGGTTGTGCTCGGCGATCACGCCGGCGCCGCAGCAGTTGGCGCGGTCCAGGGTGACCAGCTCGATCCCCAGCTTCTCGGCAACCAGCGCCATCGAGCCGTGCAGCTCGGGGGTGAAGCCGCGTGAGACGCAGCCCGGCCAGTAGGCGACCTTGATCTTGTCAGCCATTCGAAGCCTCCTCGGTGGCGTTGGCGGGACGCGGCTCGAGACCCTCCTCGATCGCCGCCTCCTGATCGCCCTCCTCGCCCTTGATGTACAGGTTGAATTCCTCGTTGTGCTCCTCGGCGTGCTTGTAGATCGCCTTGACCTCGTCCTGGGCGCCGTCGGGGAGCTTGTGGTGGACGCCGGGGATCAGTTTCGGCAGCGAGCGCATCTTGCCCGACTTGATGCCGCGGATCGCCGTCGGCAGCGAGCCGATCATTTCCTTGATCGCCCGCTTGCTCGGTTTCAGCTTGCCCATGATCCCGGGCGCGAAGGACTCCTGCAGCAGCGCCGACTCGTCGAGCGTGCCCTTCTTCTCGATGATCTTGACGAAGGCCATCTCGTGGGCATGGCCGCTGTTGGGGTCTTCGATCCCCTCCTCGCCGGCCTTGCGGCGCAGGCGCATGATCTGGTCCATCGGCGCCACGCCCTTGGGGCAGGCGTCGACGCAGCTGAAGCAGTGGGTGCAGTCGTAGATCCCGTGCGGGTCCTCGGCCAGGTCGTGCAGCCGCTCGACCGTCTCGGCGTCGCGCGGGTCGCCGACGAAGCGGTAGGCCTTGGCGAGCGCCGCCGGCCCGACGAACTCCGGGTCGGCTTCCATCGAGAGGCAGGAGGAGACGCAGGCGCCGCACTGGATGCAGGCCATCGACTGGGTGATGTCGATCATCGACTCCGGCTCGACGATGTACTCGCGCTCGGGCGGCTCGCCGTGGGGGAGCAGCCACGGGGTGACGCGGCGGATCTTGGTCCAGTGCGTCGACTCCATGTCGGTGACCAGGTCCTTGACCACCGGCATGTTGCCCATCGGCTCGATCACGATCACGTTGCCGGAGCTGGTGCCGCCGACCGCGCTCGACTTCTTGTCAGCCAGCTCCTGGGCCTCGCCGATCTGGGTCTTGCACCCGAGGCCGGACTGGCCGTTGATCTTCATCCCGCAGGAGCCGCAGATCGCGGCCCGGCAGGAGCAGCGGACGGCCAGCGAGCCGTCGTCGCGGTCCTTGGCCTGCAGCAGGCCGTCGAGGACGGAGAGCGAGGGCTCGAGCTCGACCCCGAACTCCTCCCAGTAGGGCCCCTCGCCGCTCTCGGGCTGGAACCGGCGGACTTTGATCGTGTACTCGGCCATGTCAGTACTTCCTCTCTTCGGGTTCCCACTGCGTGATGGTCACCTCTGAGTACGAGATCTCGGGACCGTCGTCGGTCTGCTCGAGGTCGATGTGTTTGAGCCACTCATCGTCGTTGCGCTCCGGGAAGTCGGTCCGGTACTGGGCGCCGCGGCTCTCCTTGCGCTCGAGGGCGGCGACGCAGCAGCACTCGGCGTTGTCGAGCATGTAGCCGAGCTCGATCGCGCCGAGAAGGTCCTGGTTGAAGACGCTGCCGTGGTCGTCGATGTAGGCGGACTTGGCCTCCTCCTTGAGGCGGCGGACGATGTCCAGCGCCTGCTGGATGCCGGCCTCGTCGCGGAACACCGCGACGTACTTGTCCATCGTCTGGCCCAGCTCGAGCTTGATCTCCGAGACGCGGCGGCCCGAGCCCTTCTCGCGCGAGTTGATGTCGGCGATCATCGCGTCCTCGGCCTCGAGCACCTCGTTGGAGGGCTTGGAGCCCTCGATCCGCTTGGCGCGGTCCGCGGCGTCGACGCCGGAGCGGCGGCCGAAGATCAGCGTGTCGAGCAGCGAGTTGGCGCCGAGCCGGTTGCCGCCGTGGACGGAGACGCAGGCGGTCTCGCCGGCCGAGTAGAGGCCGGGGATGTCGGTGCGCCCGTCGACGTCGGTCTTGACGCCGCCCATCGTGTAGTGGTTGCCCGGCTTGATGTGGATCGGTTCCTTGGTGATGTCGACCCCGGCGAAGTCGCGGCCGACGAGGACGATCTCGCGCAGCGCCTCGTGCACGCGCTTGCGCGGCACCACCGTGATGTCGAGCGCGACGGTCCCGTCGGGGAAGCCGCGGCCCTCGTTGATCTCGGTCTGCTCGGCGCGGGAGACGACGTCGCGGGACGCCAGCTCCATCTTGTTCGGCGCGTAGCGCTCCATGAACCGTTCGCCCTTGGCGTTGAGCAGGTGGGCGCCCTCGCCGCGGGCGCCCTCGGTGATCAGGAAGCCCTTGCCCGCCAGCGTCGTCGGGTGGTACTGGATCATCTCCATGTCCATCAGCTTCGCCCCGGCCCGGTAGGCCATCGCGATGCCGTCGCCGGTGCAGATCAGCGCGTTCGTCGTCGGCTTCCAGACCTGGCCGTTGCCGCCGCAGGCGAGGATCACCGACTTGGCCTGGAACAGCTCCATCGAGCCGTCGGCGACGTTGCGGGTGACGACGCCGCAGCACTCGCCGTTCTCGTCCATCGCCAGCGAGGTGCAGAACCACTCCTCGTAGCGGGCCACCGAGTCGGCGTGCTTCATCAGCTGCTCGTAGAGCACGTGCATGATCGCCTGGCCGGTGATGTCGGCGACGTAGTAGGTGCGGGCGGCGGAGGCGCCGCCGAAGGCGCGGGTGCCGAGCTTGCCCTCCTCGTTGCGGTGGAAGGTGACGCCGAGGTGCTCGAGGTGGAGGATCTCCTCCGGCGCATCGCGGGTCATCACTTCGATCGCGTCCTGGTCGCCGAGGTAGTCGGAGCCCTTGATCGTGTCGTAGGCGTGGGACTCCCAGGAGTCGCCTGGGTTGAGTGCCGCGTTGATGCCGCCCTGGGCGGCGTTGGAGTGGGAACGGACTGGGTGGACCTTGCTGATGTCTTCTATTATCTCTTGGTCGGCCTCGAGCACCTCGTTGGAGGGCTGGTACCATCGATCCGCTTGGCGCGGTCCGCGGCGTCGACGCCGGAGCGGCGGCCGAAGATCAGCGTGTCGAGCAGCGAGTTGGCGCCGAGCCGGTTGCCGCCGTGGACGGAGACGCAGGCGGTCTCGCCGGCCGAGTAGAGGCCGGGGATGTCGGTGCGCCCGTCGACGTCGGTCTTGACGCCGCCCATCGTGTAGTGGTTGCCCGGCTTGATGTGGATCGGTTCCTTGGTGATGTCGACCCCGGCGAAGTCGCGGCCGACGAGGACGATCTCGCGCAGCGCCTCGTGCACGCGCTTGCGCGGCACCACCGTGATGTCGAGCGCGACGGTCCCGTCGGGGAAGCCGCGGCCCTCGTTGATCTCGGTCTGCTCGGCGCGGGAGACGACGTCGCGGGACGCCAGCTCCATCTTGTTCGGCGCGTAGCGCTCCATGAACCGTTCGCCCTTGGCGTTGAGCAGGTGGGCGCCCTCGCCGCGGGCGCCCTCGGTGATCAGGAAGCCCTTGCCCGCCAGCGTCGTCGGGTGGTACTGGATCATCTCCATGTCCATCAGCTTCGCCCCGGCCCGGTAGGCCATCGCGATGCCGTCGCCGGTGCAGATCAGCGCGTTCGTCGTCGGCTTCCAGACCTGGCCGTTGCCGCCGCAGGCGAGGATCACCGACTTGGCCTGGAACAGCTCCATCGAGCCGTCGGCGACGTTGCGGGTGACGACGCCGCAGCACTCGCCGTTCTCGTCCATCGCCAGCGAGGTGCAGAACCACTCCTCGTAGCGGGCCACCGAGTCGGCGTGCTTCATCAGCTGCTCGTAGAGCACGTGCATGATCGCCTGGCCGGTGATGTCGGCGACGTAGTAGGTGCGGGCGGCGGAGGCGCCGCCGAAGGCGCGGGTGCCGAGCTTGCCCTCCTCGTTGCGGTGGAAGGTGACGCCGAGGTGCTCGAGGTGGAGGATCTCCTCCGGCGCATCGCGGGTCATCACTTCGATCGCGTCCTGGTCGCCGAGGTAGTCGGAGCCCTTGATCGTGTCGTAGGCGTGGGACTCCCAGGAGTCGCCTGGGTTGAGTGCCGCGTTGATGCCGCCCTGGGCGGCGTTGGAGTGGGAACGGACTGGGTGGACCTTGCTGATGATTCCGACCGATACGCCCTGCTCCGCGGCTGCGAGGGCGGCCCGCTGTCCGGCCAGGCCGGCACCGATTACGAGAACGTCGTGGGATGGCATGGGGCGGAACCCTATACCTGCTAAGCCCGACCGCGTAGTCGGAATTCGTCACACACTCCGAGTGCCTACAAACGGCGCGCGCCGGCCGGGCGGAGCGACCGCTTACCATCTGTGCATGCTGGGTGGTGGCTCGTTCACGCTGTTCCACGTCCGCGGGATCCGGATCGCGGTCGACTGGTCGTGGTTCCTGATCCTCTTTTTGCTGATCTTCTCGCTCTCCGGCAGCTACGGCGACACCCTCGACGAGTCGAGCAGCGCCGGGGTGCCCTTCCTGCTCGCCGTCGCCACCGCCCTCGGTTTCTTCGGCTCGATCCTCCTGCACGAGCTCGGCCACGCCTTCGCCGCGATCCGCCGCGGCATCGGCATCAGCTCGATCCAGCTCTGGATGTTCGGCGGCGTCGCCCGCATGGACCGCGAGTCCGACAGCCCGGAGGCCGAGTTCGAGGTGGCGGTCGCCGGGCCGGCGGTGACGCTGGCGATCGTCGTCGTCCTCTACCTGGTCGGCTGCGCGCTCGCCGGCGTCGGCGAGTTCGCCCACATCTTCCGCCTGGCGATGGAATTCAAGACCGAAGCCGGGATCTCCGGCCTGGTCGCGATGGTCTCCTGGCTGGGGATGATCAACCTGATCGTCCTCGCCTTCAACCTGCTGCCGGCCTTCCCGATGGACGGCGGGCGGGTCGCCCGGGCGATGATCTGGTGGCGGACCAAGGACCGCAACAAGGCGACCCGGATCGCCGCCACGATGGGCCGCGGCTTCGGCTACCTGTTCATCGGCGGCGGCCTCGCGATGGTCCTCGTCTTCGGCGACGTCTTCAGCGGCGTCTGGCTGGCGCTGATCGGGGTCATCGTCGGCGGCGCCGCCCGCGGCGCCGCGATGCAGTCGGCGCTGACCAGCAGGATCGGCGACGTCTGCGTCGCCGACGTGATGGATCGCGAGCCGGTCGCGATCCCCGGCGACATCAGCGTCGAGCGGGCGCTCGACGAGTACTTCCTCCGCTACCGCTGGCCCTGGTTCCCGGTCGTCGACGCCGCCCACCGCTTCCTCGGCCTGCTCGAACGCGACCGCGCCGACGAGGTCCCCGAGGTGAGCCGCGCCAGCGCCCACGTCGCCGAGCTGGTCGACCACGACCACGGTCTCTTCGTCCGCGACGACACCCCCCTCGACGCCCTGCTCTCCAACCAGAACCTGCGCCGCCTGGGCGCCCTGATGGCAGTCGACGCCGAAGGCCGCCTCAGCGGCGTGATCACCGTGGAGCAGGTGGGCCGCGCGCTCCGCGACGCCACCGTCTCCCGCTAACTCCGCAAACCCCCCCCGCAGGGGGAGACATCCCCGGTGGCAGAGCTTTTATTCGCTATGCGTAGAAAAGCTCTGCCACGGGGCCAGCGGCTCGCTGCGCTCGCCGCTCGACAGCACGGGGTGGTCTCGATTCGGCAGCTCCGCAGCGTGCTGGGGTACTCCCACGCAGAGGTGCTTCGCGCGACTGAGGCGGGGCGGCTTCATCGACTGCACCAGGGCGTTTACGCGGTGGGGCATACGGACATTTCGCTGCATGGCAAGTGCCTGGCGGCGGTGCTGGGGTGCGGGAGGGGAGCGCTGCTCAGCCACTGGTCCGCCGCTTGGCTGCTGGGGTTGATGCCGGCGACCAGCCCGGTGCCGGTCCATGTGACGACGCCGATCCCGCGCCGCAGGCGGCTCGGCCTGCTGATCCACCGCTCGCGCACCTTCGGCGAGGAGGATCGGAGGCTGGAGCAGCGGATCCCGGTCACCTCGGTCGCCCGCACCGCGCTCGATCTCGCCGCCCGCGTCCGCCCGCCCAGCATCGCCCGCCTGCTGCAGCGCAGCGAAGAGCTCGGCGTCTTCAACCTGCCGGACTTCGAGTCGGTGCTCGACCGCAATCGCGGCCACCGCGGGCGCGGGCCGCTGCGCCGCGCGATCGCGATCTACCGGCCGCCGCCCTTCACCCGCTCCGGCCTCGAGGAACGCTTCTTCGAGCTGCTCGGGGAGCACGGCCTGCCGCGTCCGGCCACGAACTACGTCGAAGCCGGCTGCGAGCTGGACGTCTACTGGCCGGAGCTGCGCTTCGCGGTCGAACTCGACATCTTCGAGACCCACGGCTCCCGGCTCTCCTTCGAGGAGGACCGCGTGCGCCATGAGGAGCTGAAGCTCGCCGGGGTCGAGATGATCCGGGTCACCGGCCCGCGCCTCGAGCGGGAACCGCGCCGGGTGATGGAGCGGGTCGCCCAGCTGCTGGCGATGCGCCGCCGTGAGCTCGTTCGCCCGCAGCTCAGCGCCGCGTGTAGGCGCGCCGCTAGGCGACCGGCGCGTGGCGCTCGACGATGCGGCCGAAGTCGGTGCCGGCCGGCAGCGTGCCGAAGGCCTGGCCCCAGTCGGCGGCGAGGCGGGAGGCGCAGAAGGCGTCGGCGACCGCCGGGTCGCCGTAGCGGACCAGCAGCGAGCCCTGCAGCGCCAGCGCCATCTTCTCGACCACGCGGCGTGCCCGCACCTCGATCGTCTCGACCTCGCCCGGCAGCTCCTCGCGCAGGGCGCGGGCGTAGGCGTCGAGGCGCGGCTCGGCGACCGCGCCCTCGGCGACCTCGGCGAAGAAGGCCTCGAGCGAGGCCGGCTCCTTGACCATCGCTCGCAGCACGTCGAGGCACTGGACGTTGCCCGAGCCCTCCCAGATCGAGTTCAGCGGGCTCTCGCGGAAGAGCCGCGGCATCCCCGTCTCCTCGACGTAGCCGACGCCGCCGAGGCACTCCAGCGACTCGCCGGCGTGCATCGGCGCCCGCTTGCATGATCCAGTACTTGAGCACCGCGTTGGCGACCCGCTTCAGGTGGGTCGCCCCCTCGTCGCCGGCCAGCGCTTCGTCGTAGGCGCGGGCCAGCCGCAGCGCCGACACCGTCGCCGCCTCCGACTCGATCGCAGGTCGGCGAGCACGTTCTGCATCAGCGGCTGCTCGACCAGCACCCGGCCGAAGGCCGACCGGTGCGAAGCGTGGTGGATCGCCTGCGCGACCCCGGCCCGCATCCCGGTGGTCGCCGCCGAACACGCAGTCCAGCCGCGTGTGGTTGACCATCTCGATGATCGTCCGCACGCCGGCGCCCTCCTCGCCGACCATCCAGGCGGAGGCGGCGTCGAACTCGACCTCGCTGGAGGCGTTGGAGCGGTTGCCGAGCTTGTCCTTGAGCCGCTGCAGGCGGAACCGGTTGCGCTCGCCGTCCGGCGTCCAGCGCGGGAAGAGGAAGCAGGAGAGGCCGCCGTCGGCCTGGGCGAGGACGAGGAAGGCGTCGCACTGCGGCGCCGACATGAACCACTTGTGGCCGGTCAGCTCGTACTCGGCGCCCGGCCCGCCGCCGTTCACCGGCCGCGCCACCGTGCTGTTGGCGCGGACGTCGCTGCCGCCCTGCTTCTCGGTCATCCCCATCCCCGCCAGCGCCCCGTCCTTGCCCGGCGCCGGGCCGGTTGCTCACGTCGTAGACCGAGGAGAGGAAGCGCGGCTCCCACTCGGCCGCCAGCTCCGGCTGGTTGCGCAGCGCCGGCACCACCGAGTAGGTCATCGAGATCGGGCAGCCGATCCCGGCCTCGGCCTGCGACATGCACATGAAGGCGGCGCCGCGGGCGACGTGGGCGCCGGGCCGCGGGTCCTTCCAGGGCGAGCAGTGCAGCTCGTTGCCGACCGCGACCGACATCAGCTCGTGCCAGGCGGGGTGGAACTCGACCTCGTCGACGCGGTTGCCGTAGCGGTCGTGGGTCTTCAGCTTCGGCGGGTTCTCGTTGGCGAGCCGGCCCAGCTCCTGGGCGCGACCGGAGCCCGCGAAGCGGCCGACCTCGCCGATCCGCTGCTCCGCCCACTCGGCTCCCTCGCGCCGCACCGCCTCCCGCAGCGGCCGGTCGGCGGCGAAGACGTCGTAGTCGACCAGCGGCGGCGGCTGGTTGACCACCGCGTGGTTGCCGAAGGCTGGTCGCTCCCTGGTTGCCATTGGGTACGGATTGTGGCAGTTACGGTCGCCCTGGCGCCGAGCCGGCGCCCGAGCGGCCGAGGTAGATAGCATCGCCCGCCGGTGTCCAAGATCAAGGTCCAGAACCCGGTCGTCGAGCTCGACGGCGACGAGATGACCCGCATCATCTGGTCGTTCATCAAGGAGCAGCTGATCCTCCCCTACCTCGATCTCGACCTGAAGTACTTCGATCTCGGGATCGAGAGCCGCGACGCGACCGAGGACCAGATCACGGTCGACGCCGCCAACGCGATCAAGCAGTACGGGGTCGGCGTCAAGTGCGCGACGATCACGCCCGACGAGGCGCGGGTCGAGGAGTTCGGCCTGAAGGAGATGTACCGCTCGCCGAACGGGACGATCCGCAACATCCTCGGCGGCGTCATCTTCCGCGAGCCGATCGTGATCTCCAACGTGCCGCGCCTGGTCCCCGGCTGGACGAAGCCGATCGTGATCGGCCGCCACGCCTTCGGCGACCAGTACCGCGCCACCGACCTGGTCGTCCCCGGCGAGGGCACCCTGACCATGACCTTCACCCCCAAGGACGGCTCCGAGCCGATCGAGCTCGACGTCTACGACTTCCCCGGCGGCGGCGTCGCGATGTCGATGTACAACCTCGACGACTCGATCCGCGACTTCGCCCGCGCCTCGATGCGCTACGGGCTCGACCGCGGCTACCCGGTCTACATGTCGACCAAGAACACGATCCTCAAGCGCTACGACGGCCGCTTCAAGGACATCTTCGCCGAGGTCTACGAGACCGAGTTCAAGGCCGAGTTCGAGACCGCCGGCATCACCTACGAACACCGGCTGATCGACGACATGGTCGCCGCCGCGCTGAAGTGGGAGGGCGGCTACGTGTGGGCCTGCAAGAACTACGACGGCGACGTGCAGTCGGACACCGTCGCCCAGGGGTTCGGCTCGCTCGGCCTGATGACCAGCGTGCTGATGACCGCCGACGGCAAGACGGTCGAGGCCGAGGCGGCGCACGGCACCGTGACCCGCCACTACCGCCAGCACCAGAAGGGCAACCCGACCTCGACCAACCCGATCGCCTCGATCTTCGCCTGGACCCGCGGCCTCGCCGCCCGCGGCCGGATGGACGCGACCCCTGAGGTCAGCGGCTTCGCCGAGACGCTCGAGCGGGTCTGCATCGAGACGGTCGAGAGCGGCAAGATGACCAAAGACCTGGCGTTGCTCGTCGGCGAGGGCCAGGAGTTCCAGACGACGCAGGAGTTCCTCGCCGCGATCGACGAGAACCTTCAGGCCGCGATGGCCGAGTAACGAACCCCAACTTCGAGGAGACGATTTTCGTGAGCACTCCCGTCAAGGTCACCGTCACCGGCGCCGCCGGCCAGATCGGCTACGCGCTCCTCTTCCGCATCGCCAGCGGTCAGATGCTCGGCCCGGACACCCCGGTGGAGCTCAGCCTGCTGGAGATCCCCAACGCGATCAAGGCCGCCGAGGGCACGGCGATGGAGCTCGACGACTGCGCCTTCCCGCTGCTGCGCAAGATCGACATCACCGACGACGCAAACCAGGCCTTCGAGCGCACCAACATCGGCCTCCTGGTCGGCGCCCGCCCGCGCGGGCCGGGCATGGAACGGGCCGACCTGCTCGAGGCCAACGGCGGCATCTTCAAGCCGCAGGGCGAAGCGATCAACGCCGGCGCCGCCGCCGACGTCAAGGTCCTGGTCGTCGGCAACCCGGCCAACACCAACTGCCTGATCGCGATGTCGAACGCGCCCGACGTCCCGCGCGAGCGCTTCACCGCGATGATGCGCCTCGACCACAACCGGGCGATCTCGCAGCTCGCGAACAAGCTCTCCAAGCCGGTCGACGCGGTCACCAACATGACCACCTGGGGCAACCACTCGGTCACCCAGTACCCGGACCTGGTCAACGCCAAGGTCGACGGTCTCCCGGCCTGGGACCAGGTCGACGACGAAGCCTTCATCGCCGACGAGTTCATCCCCCGGGTCGCCAAACGCGGCGCCGAGATCATCGACGCCCGCGGCGCCTCCAGCGCCGCCTCGGCCGCCAACGCGGCGATCGACCACGTGCACGACTGGGTGCTCGGCACCCCGGAGGGCGACTGGGTCTCGATGGGCGTCCCCGCCGACGGTTCCTACGGGATCGGCGAGGGGATCATCTGCGGCATGCCCTGCACCTGCAGCGGCGGCGAGTGGTCGGTCGTCCAGGGGCTCGACACCCCCGACTTCTCCCGCCAGCGGATCGACGCCAGCGTGATGGAGCTGCAGGACGAGCGCGACGCGGTCTCCCAGCTCGGGCTGATCTAAGCGGTACGCAGGACGGGCCCCGGTGCGGGGCCTCCCAGACGCCCTTCGGGCTGAGTGTCTGGGAGGCCCCACCCCGGGGCCCGTCTACGTAAGGCTGGCTTCGGCCGAGTTGGGTTCGTCGTCGAAGCTTGGTGGGGCCGGTGCTAGCCCGCCGGGTAGTACTGGCGGCCGTCCTTTTTCACTCGACCCTCTTTCTCGAGGTCGCCGAGCACGCGGTACAGGTAGTTCGGCTTGATCTTCATCGTCTTGGCGACGTCCGAGGCGCTGATGCCCGGCTCTTTCTCGATCAGGGCGACCGCCTGGTCGGCGCGCGTCCCGCCGCGACGTTTGCGACGGCGTTTGGGGGCGGCGGCGGATTTCGAGCTGCCGCCGCGGGGGCGACCGGGGGCACGGCGGGTCACTTTGCCGCCGAGCTCGGCAAGGGCGCGCTCGAGGCGCTTACGCTCCTCGTCGAGGTCGGCCAGCCGCTTGTGGAGCAGCTCGCGTGCCTCGTCGAGGACATCACTAGTGCTGGGCATCATGTCCTTTCCATCCAAAAGATTGACGCTTCTAACGGGAGTGTCGCAGACAAACACTCACTGTGACCCACCATTTAGTCAAGTGGTCTTCAACGACCATTCGGGGCGCTTACCCAAATGGCAGACGGTGAAACCTGTTGCGTTCCTAAATGGAGCACAGTGCCTGAGTGGAGCACAGTGCCTGTAGTTTGGCCTCAGGTACGCCTAGGCGGATCGTTCGGCCTGACGCTCGGGCGAGATGCGAACCACGTTGCGGGCGAGGCCGAGCTTCTCCATCGCCGCGATGATCATCGCCGAGGGGTCGGGCTCCCACCGTTTCAGCCCGTGCGCGGCCGAGCGCGGGAAGGCATGGTGGTTGTGGTGCCAGGACTCACCCAGTGAGGGCAGCGCCAGCCAGAAGACGTTGGTGGAGCGGTCGTCGGTGTCGAAGCGGCGGCTGCCGAGGAAGTGGCAGACGGAGTTGACGCTCCAGGTCACGTGGTGGACGAAGAAGATCCGCACCAGGCCGCCCCAGAGCAGGCCGGTGAGGGCGCCGAGCGCGGTGCCGGTGACGAGGAAGCCGGCGAGCGCCGGGATCGCCAGCGTCGCCAGCACCAGCCAGGGGAACTGGCGGTTGATGAACCTCATCCCCCGGTCTTCGTAGAGGTCTGCCGCGTACCGCTTCCAGTCGGCGCACCCCTGGGTGGACATCAGCCAGCCGGTGTGGGCGTGCCAGAGCCCGGCGAAGACGTTGCGCACTCCCTCGCCGTCGACGCTGACGTGTGGGCTGTGCGGGTCACCCGCTTCGTCGGTGTGTGCGTGGTGCTTGCGGTGGTCGGCGACCCAGTCGTTGACCGGGCCCTCCACCGCCATCGAGCCGAGCACCGCAAACGTGTATTCGATCGGCTTCGAGGTCTGGAACGCGCGGTGGGTGAGCAGGCGGTGAAACCCGACCGTGATCCCGACCGCGGTCAGCAGGTACATCACCGCGGCGATGATCAGGTCGGCGGGGCTGACCAGGCTGTTCCAGAGGAGGACGATGGCGGCGATCGTGGCGAGGAAGGGGACCACCACGGCGCCCAGGTTGACTGCCTTCTCGGTTCGCGTCATCTCGCCTTGCGTGGTCTCCGGTCGGGCCGTCGGTGCCACCCGCGGCTGCTCCCTACTCGCCTCTGCCTGCGCCGTTTTGCTCATGCTCGCCAAGATACGTGTGTCGGAGCACGATGAAGTCGTGGATTTGCCACGACTTGACGGGCTAAACTTGTGAGATAGATGCCAAAAAAATCGCGATCGAGGCCTCGCCAGAGCTTGGCGATCGAAGCCGAGCCCTGGCGCGGGCTGCCGCCGGCGGTCGCCGACGTGATCGAGCCGGAGCTGCCGGCGATCACCGAAGAGATCCTCGCGACGATCGCCGAGGTGGTGCCCGAGTACGCGCGACCGCTGGAGGGGAACTTCGGCCGCAACGTGCGCACCGGCGTCGGCGAGGCGCTGCGCCAGTTCGTCGCCCTGATCCGCGACCCCGACGCCGGCCGCGGCCCCGGCCGCGAGGTCTACGTCGAGCTCGGCCGCGGCGAGCAGCGCGAGGGGCGGGCGCTCGACTCGCTGCTCGCCGCCTACCGGGCCGGGGCACGGGTCGCCTGGCGGCGGATCGCCGCGGCGGGCCGCGATGCCGACCTCGGAACCGAGCCGCTGACGCTGCTCGCCGAGGCGATCTTCGCCTACATCGACGAAATCTCCGCCGACTCGGCCGAGGGCTACGCCGAAGCCCAGGCGCTGGTCGAGGACGAGCGCCGCGAGCGCCGCCGCGAGCTGGTCCGGCTGCTCCTCGCCGAGCCGGCAGCCGAGCCGGCGGAGATCGCCGCGGCTGCCCGCACCGCCGCCTGGCGGCTGCCGCGAGCGGGTCGCCGCCGCGGCCTGCGCCGAGGCCGACCTTGCCTCACTGGCCCGTCGCCTGCCACCGGAGACGCTGGCGATGGCGCTCGCCGGCAACGGCTGCCTCATCATTCCCGACCCCGACGGGCCCGGCCGCGGCGCCGCCCTCGCCCGCGCCGCCGAGCGCTCGCGCCTGGCGCTCGGCCCGGTGGTCGCGCCGGCGGCGCTGCCCGAGTCCTGGGACCTGGCGCGGGCGCTGCTGGGCGCCTCCGAAGCCGGCGCCGTGCCGGCCTCCGGCCTGCTGCGCGCCGACCGCTATCTGGGCGAGCTGCTCCTCGCCCAGGGCGCCGCCCTCACCTCCCGCATCGCCGCCCTCCGCCTCGCTCCACTGGCTGAGCTGACGCCGAAGGCGCGCGAGCGGATGCGCGAGACCGCCCTCGCCCACGTCCGCCACGGCGGCAACGCGGTCGCGATCGCCGCCGAGCTGCAGATCCACCCGCAGACTGCCCGCTACCGGATCGCGCGGCTGCGCGAGCTGCTCGGCGACGACCTGGACGATCCGGACCGGCGGTTCGAGCTCGAGCTGGCGCTGCGCGGGGGGCCTGAAGGAGCTCCGCGGGGCGGGCGGTGCCAGGGCCCACGGCCCCGCCCGGGAAGGGTCGGGTGACCCTCGTCACTCGACCTTGCCGGCGCAGAGCGCCCCGGCTATACGCCTAGATCCGCCCCAGGCAAAGCCCACAAGCCGCCCAGAAGCCCACCCGACCCTCCCAACGGACCGAGCCCTGCGAGGGACGAAAGCGCCCCAGCCCCCGCAAAGCCCCCGTCCCCCCAATCCCGTGGTTCCTTTTGGACCCATACGGTCCAAAAGGAACCACGACCCGGCAAGCCAGGCCGAGATCCCGATCCCGTGGTTCCCTTCGGACCCTCAGCGTCCATAAGGAACCACGCGATCGACGGGACGCGCTTTCGTCCCTTGGGAGCTCTATGCGAGAGACGAGGGCCATGGTCCCTTGGGAGCTACGCGAGAGACGGCGAGGCCTCGTCCCTTGGGAGCTTTCCGAGAGACGGGAGCTCCGGGACCTTGGAAGCTCTGGCCAAGGGCTCGCTCGGCGGCGCCTGCTCAGGTTGCGAAGCTCGGGGCCGATCCCGTTGGGAGGGGTGGGGTGACCCTCTGACGAAGGCTATGCGCGGCCGCTTGAGCCCTCGCCCCGGCCCCAGCTGCGCGACGGTCTTCGGCAGAGGGTCACCCCACCCCTCCGGACAAGCCCCCGTCCCTCGGCGTGCCTCGCCCTCGCCCTCGCCGTCTCGCCGTCCCTCGCCCGCGCCGTAGAGCGCGCGGTGTCTAGTCCCGCTTCTTGCGCTGCCGCGGCAGCGTCTTGAAGGCCACGTCCCAGACCGGGGAGGAGACGCCGTAGCCGTAGCGGTGGTCCTGGAAGTGGTGGCGCATGTGGTGTTCGCGCAGGCGCTTGCCGAATTTGGTCTTCGGCACGAAGTGGTGCACGTAGTAGTGCGTGTAGTCGTAGACCAGGTAGCCGCCGATGAAGCCGGCGAAGACCGGGAAGGCGGCGTTGCCGAGGATCAGCCAGAAGGCGAGGAAGAAGAGCGCCGCCAGCGGGATCGAGACCGAGGGGGGCATGACCAGCCGCAGCTTGTCGTTGGGGTGGTCGTGGTGGATGCCGTGGATGATGAAGTGCATCCGCCGTCCGATCACGTTGTCGGGCTCCCAGTGGAAGACGAGCCGGTGCAGCCAGTACTCCGTCAGCGTCCAGAACGCGACCCCGGCCAGGGTCAGCACGACGACCTGCCAGAGGTTCCAGCCGCGGTCGAACGCCAGCCACTCCATGACGGCAACGACCGGCACGAAGATCAGCGCCGGGATCGCCGGGTGGACGCGGGAGAAGAAGTTGAGGAACTCGCTCTTGAAGAGCGGAGGAGAGGCGGAGAGCTTCTCGCTCCTGGGACTGTGAGCCTCCATTGCCGCGGATTCTAGCGGCGCCAGCCCTCCCGTCCGGGGCGTCCTGCCGCATACAGCCGTGCGGACTTTCCCGGCCCACCCGCAAGACGCGGGGAAGATGTTGCCGAGCCGTTCACAAGAAGGCAGCGATTTGCGAATTCCCTGCTCGCGACGGACGCGTCGGAGTGCTTGGATGGGCAACCCCCGATGCCGCGCAAGCCCAAAGCCCCCACCTGCGAGGACTGCTACTTCCACAAGAACCTGCTCTGCGCGCTGGAGCTCGGCGAGACCTGCGCCACCTTTCGCCCCAACCGCCCCGAGGGCCTGGTGCCGCCGAAGCAGCCGGTGCTGCTGATGCGCGCCCCGCGCTGGGCCTCCCGCGCCCACGCGGCGTAGCCGCGAGCCGCCGACGCGACGATTTGTCGCCCCAGCGTGGACAAATCGTCCCGTCGGCCTTGGCTATGTTTCAGGGCGTGCCCCAGCGCGATCTGTTCTCGGACTTCGCCCGCATGCGCCGCGAGATGGACCAGATGCTCGGCGACGCCTGGGGTCGCACCCGTCTCGTCCAGCGCCGCAGCACCGGCTTCTCGCCCAACGTCGACGTCTACTACTGCGGCGAGCCGCAGCGGGCGGTGGTCAAAGTCGACCTCGCCGGCGTCTCCCTCGGTGAGGTCGGGATCGAGGTCGGCGCCCGCCACGTGGCGATCGCCGGCCAGCGCCGCCAACAGGAGACCGAGGGCCGCGTCTACCAGCAGATCGAGATCCCCTCGGGCCCGTTCCGGCGCGTGATCGAGCTGCAGGCCGAGGTCGACGCCACCGGTGCCAGCGCCACCTACGAGGACGGCGTGCTGCGGATCGAGCTGCCGTTGCGCGAGGCCGAGCGGACCACCCACTCCGTCCCGATCGGCCGCAAGTGATGGAGGGCTCCCCGGTCCTCGAGGTGGTCGAGTCGCCGCTCGACGCCGAGAGCGAGATCCTCGCCAACCAGCCGCTGCCGGAGGCGCTCCCGGTCCTGCCGCTGCGCGACTCGGTCAGCTTCCCGGAAACCCTCAACCCGCTCGCCGTCGGCCAGGAGCGCTCGGTCCAGCTGGTCAACGACGTGCTCGGGGCCAACCGGATGCTGGTGATGGTCGCCTCGCGCGACCCCGAGATCGAGGAACCCGGCCCGGAGGACCTCTACGACGTCGGCGTCGCCGGCGTCGTCGCCCGCATGGTCAAGATCCCCGACGGCTCGCTGCGGATCCTGGTCCAGGGGATGCAGCGCGTCCGCATCGACTCCTACGTCGCCGAGGCGCCCTACCTGGTGGCGCGGATCACCGAGCAGCCCGACGTCTCCGAGCCGAGCGCCGAGCTCGAGGCGCTGAGCCGCAACGTCCAGGCCACCTTCTCGGAGATCGTCGAGCACATCCCCTACCTGCCCGAGGAGCTGCGCCTCGCCGTCGCCAACATCGAGGACCCGGCGGCGCTCGGCAGCCTGATCGCCGGCTCGCTGCGGATCGGCACCGAGGAGAAGCAGCGGCTGCTGGAAGAGGTCGACGTCGGCAAGCGCCTGCGCCACCTCTCGCGGATCCTCGCCCGCGAGCTCGAGGTGATTCAGCTCGGCACCCAGATCCAGTCCCAGGTCCAGTCCGAAGTCGACAAAGGCCAGCGCGAGTTCGTCCTCCGCCAGCAGCTGAAGGCGATCCAGGAGGAGCTCGGCGAGGGCGACGAGCAGCAGGCCGAAGTCAACGAACTGCGCGAGCGGATCGAGGCGGCGCAGCTGCCCGAGCAGGCGCGCAAAGCCGCCGACCGCGAGCTCTCGCGGCTGGAGAAGCTGCCGCCGGCCGCCGCCGAGCACGGCGTCATCCGCACCTACCTGGAGTGGATGGTCGAGCTGCCCTGGGCGGTCGAGACCGAGGACAACCTCGACATCGGCCACGCCCGCAAGGTGCTCGACGCCGACCACTACGACCTGGAGAAAGTCAAGGACCGGATCCTCGAGTACCTCGCGGTGCGCAGCCTCAACCCGGAGAGCCCGGGGCCGATCCTCTGCTTCGTCGGCCCGCCCGGCGTCGGCAAGACCAGCCTCGGCCGCTCGATCGCCCGGGCGCTGGGGCGCAAGTTCGAGCGGATCTCGGTCGGCGGCGTCCGCGACGAGGCGGAGATCCGCGGCCACCGGCGCACCTACATCGGCGCCCTGCCGGGGACGATCGTCCGCGCCCTGCGCGACGCCGGCTCGCGCAACCCGGTGTTCATGATCGACGAGATCGACAAGATGGGCGCCGACTTCCGCGGCGACCCCGCCTCGGCGATGCTCGAGGTGCTCGACCCGGCCCAGAACGACAGCTTCCGCGACCACTACCTCGACCTCGAGTTCGACCTCTCCGACGTCGTCTTCATCGCCACCGCCAACGTGCTGGACACGATCCCGGGACCGCTGCTCGACCGGATGGAGACGATCGAGCTCGCCGGCTACACGCTCGACGAGAAGCTGCACATCGCCCGCCGCTACCTGGTCGACCGCCAGATCGAGGCCAACGGGCTGAAGCCGTCGCAGATCGCCTTCACCGACGCGGCGCTGAGGACGATCGTCGAGGAGTACACGCGCGAGGCCGGCGTCCGCAATCTCGAGCGCCAGATCGGCACCGTCTGCCGCAAAGTCGCCCGCCAGGTCGCCGAGGGCAAGGCGAAGCGCAAGGTCACCGTCTCCGGCAAGAAAGCGCGCGAGCTGCTCGGCCGCCGCCGCGTCTTCGCCGAGCAGCGGCGGCGGACGAAAGTCCCCGGCGTCGCCACCGGCCTCGCCTACACGCCGGCCGGCGGCGACGTCCTCTTCATCGAGGCGACGGCGATGCCGGGCAGCGGCAAGCTGACGATCACCGGCCAGCTCGGCGAGGTGATGAGAGAGTCGGCGCAGGCGGCGCTCTCCTACGTGCGCGGACACTGGCAGGAGCTGGCGCCGCGGCTCGGCGAGGAGTGGTTCGGCGAGCACGACCTCCACGTCCACGTGCCGGCCGGCGCGGTGCCGAAGGACGGGCCCTCGGCGGGGGTGGCGATGACCGTGGCGCTGGCCTCGCTGATCAGCGGCCGGCCGGTTCGCAACGATGTCGCGATGACCGGCGAGGTCACCCTGACCGGGCAGGTGCTGCCTATCGGCGGCCTCAAGGAGAAGTCGCTGGCCGCGCAGCGAGCGGGGATCAAGCGGGTGATCGTCCCCGAGCGCAACGAGGGGGACATCGGGGAGATTCCCGAGCACGAGCTCGGCGACCTCGAGTTCGTCTTCGTCGACGAGGTATCTCAGGCACTCGACGTCGCCCTCAGCTGAGGCATGGAGGCGGGGACCCTAGGCCGGGGCGGGCCCGCCCCGCTGGTTGCCATATCGGAGGCGGTGCGGGCGCGCTCGCGCGCCTTCTGGATCGTCGCCGGCCTGACCGCGCTGGCGGCGCTGCTGCGCTTCGTCACGCTCGGGGTCCAGAGCTACCACCACGACGAGATCGTCACCGCGAACCGCATCCTCGACGGCGGCTTCGCCCACGCCATGGACGCGGTCGGGTTCAGCGAGTCGACGCCGCCGCTGTACTACGCGCTCGCCTGGGTCTGGGTGCAGGCGACCGGCACCGGCGAGTTCGGGCTGCGCTCGCTCTCCGCCGTGGCGGGGGTGGCGACGGTCCCGGTCGTCTACCTGCTCGCCGCCGAGCTGCGCGGCCGCCGCGCCGGCCTGATGGCGGCGGCGCTCGCCGCGGTCAACCCGATGCTGCTCTGGTACTCGCAGGAGGCGCGCGCCTACGCGGTGCTGACGCTCCTCTGCGCCGTCTCGCTGCTCTACTGCGCCCGCGCCGCGCGCTACGGCCGGCGCCGTGACCTGACCGGCTGGGGGATCGCCTCGGCCCTCGCCCTCGCCACCCACTACTTCGCGATCTTCCTCCTCGCCGGCGAGGTCGCGGTGCTGGTGCGCCGCCGCCGCCGCGAGGTCCTGCGCGGGCTCTGGATCCTCGCCCTCGGCGGCCTGCTGCTGGCGCCGCTGGCCGTCTACCAGGCCTCGCTCGGTCACGCCGAATGGATCATGAACATGCCGCTCGGCCACCGGGTCTGGGATACGGCCGCGACGTTCGTCACCGGCGAGACCGACGACATCATCGGCCAGCCCGAGCGGCCGGCGCTCGCCTTCGTGCCGCTGGCGCTCTGCCTCGCCGCCTTCGCCCTGCTCGCCTGGCGCGGCGACCGCGACGAGAAGCGGGCGGCGGCGCTGCCGCTGCTCGCCGGCGGCGGCGCGTTCGCGCTCCCGGTCGCGCTGGCGCTGATCGCCCCGGGCAAGGACTACGTCCTCGCCCGCAACCTGATGCCGGCGCTGGTGCCCTTGCTGGTGCTCGTCGCGATCGCGGTGACGGTGCGCGGCGCGCGGCGGCTGGGGACGGCCCTCGGCGCCGGCCTGGTCGTCTACTCGCTCGGCTTCTGCGTGCTCGCCAGCGTCTCGCCGACCTTCCAGCGGCCCGACTGGGGCGCGGTCGTCGAGCGGTTCGGCGAGCCCGAGCAACCGCGGGCGACCGTCACCTGGGTGCTGGGCAGGACGCCGCTGCAGTACTACCTCTCGTCCAGCGCCTTCCAGGCCAAGCCGTCCGATGGCTACCGCTGGCGGGTCCACGAAATCGACCTCGTCTCCCAGGGCCCGGTGCCGCCGCCGGGGCGCCAGGCGCTCGGCCCCCGCTTTCGCGAAGTCGGCACCGAATCGGTCGGGCCGCTCTTCATCCGCCGCTACCGCGTGCCCGGGCCCGGCCTGGCGCCGCTGCGGATGCGCCGCCTGCGCGACTCGCGGCTCAATTTCCGGACCAACGGCGTCCTCCTCGAAGGCATCGGACCCGGCTGAGCCTGACCGGCGGATTTCGGCGTCCTCGCTCGGTTGTGTGCAGAGCACACGGCCCTCCCTGCGTCCTTGAACTCCCTGGTCGGGCTCACCCGGGTAGGACATCGGGCTATTGCTCGACCTTCACGGGTATATCCTGCGGTAGCGAACTTAAGACCAGCGAGGGAGTGAAAGGGATGGCGAAGACCAAGAAGGCGACGGCGGACAAGGCCGGGGAGCTCTATGCGAGCGCCCGGGAGAACCCCTATGTCCAGCGGCTGATCGAAGACGACGACCTGCGCGAAAACCTCAAGGACGCCTTCGAATCGGCGCGCAGCGCCTACGGGCGCGCGAGCGGCAACGGCAAGGGCACGGTCAAGGCCGTGACCAGCGACAAGAAGGTGCAGAAGGAACTGCGCAAGGCGGCTGAGAACCTGCAGGAGGCGAGTGAGCGGCTGCGCAAGCCACCGAAGCGCAAGAGCCGCCTCGGCCGTCTCGTCCTGCTGCTGCTCGCCGGTACCGTCCTGGCGCTGATCATCAGCGAGGACGCGCGCAAGACGGTGCTCGACGCCCTCTTCGGCGCCGAAGAGGAGTTCGAGTACACCAGCACGACGAGCATCAACGGGTCCTAGCGGAACGGACCACTTGGAGGCGGCGACCAAAGAGAGGGAGCTCAGCGGCGAGAAGGCAACGCGCATCGTCGACGCGATGCGCACCAGCGTCGCCCAGCGCGGCGCCGCCGGCTCCACCTTCGAGCACGTCGCCCGCGAGGCCGGCGTCAGCCGCGGCCTCCTCCACTACTACTTCGGCACCAAGGAGCGGCTGCTGGTCGAGGTCGTGCGCCGCGACGCCGAGCTGAGGATCGCCCGCCTCGACGAGCTGCTGGTCCAGGCGCAGACGGTCGACGACGTCCTCGACGGGCTCGTCGCCAGCCTCACCGACATGATCGAGAACGACCCCGGCTTCTTCCTCCTGCTCTACGAGCTGTTCAGCGCCGGCCGTCGCAACCCCGACATCCAGCACGAGGTCGGCCAGCTGTTCGAGCGCACCCGCTCCCACGTCGCCGAGGTGCTGCGGGCGAAGGAGAGCGAGGGCGTGATCAGCCTCCGCTTCGATGCCGAGGCCATCGTCTCCTACCTCTTCGCCCTCGCCGACGGCCTCGCCCTGCAGGTCCTCTCCGACCCCGAGCGCGACTCCGGCGGCGCCTTCGAGGTCGGCGCCGCGAGCGCCCGCTACCTGCTGGTCTCCGAATAGCCGTAGGATTGGCCGCATGGCCAGTACGGGGGTCGGCGAGGACATCGCCTTTGCGGGGGCGGCGCGGATGGCGGAGATGGTGCGCGAGCACGAGGTCTCGCCGACCGAGCTGGTCGGCCTCTGCCTCGACCGCATCGCCCGGCTCGACCCGCAGCTGAACGCGTTCCGCAAGGTCTTCGCCGAGAAGGCGATGCTCGAAGCCGAGCAGGCCGAGGCGCGGGTCAGGGCGGGGGAGCGGCGGCCGCTGCTCGGCGTCCCGATCGCGGTCAAGGACGAAGTCGAGCTGGCCGGCGAGGTGCGCGGCTGGGGCACCGACGCCTTCGACGAGCCGGCCAAGGCCGACTCGGAGATGGTGCGGCGGCTGCGCGAGGCCGGCGCGATCATCGTCGGCCTGACGCTGCTGCCGGAGCTGGCGATCTGCGGCTTCACCGAGTCGGCGACCTACGGCGTCACCCGCAATCCCTGGAACCCGCAGCGGACCCCGGCCGGGTCCAGCGGCGGCTCGGCCGCGGCGGTCGCCGCCGGCCTCGTCCCGGTCGCCTCGGCCGGCGACGGCGGCGGCTCGATCCGGCTGCCGGCCGCCTCCTGCGGGCTCTTCGGGCTGAAGCCCCAGCGCGGCCGGGTCTCGCTGGCGCCGGCGCTCGAATACTGGAACGGGCTGGCGGTGCTGGGCTGCGTCAGCCGCAACGTGGTCGACACCGCGCTCTGGCTCGACGTCGTCTCCGGCGGCTCGCGGGAGCCGGGCGCGCCGCCGCCGCCCGAGCGCCCCTTCGTCGAGTCGGCGCAGGAGATGCCCGGCAAGCTGCGGGTCGCCTGGTCGACCGCGCCGCCGCGGGCGCTGGTGCCGCCGACCGTCTCCGACGAGGTCGAGCAGGCGGTCGAGGACGCCGCCGCGACGCTCGCCTCCCTCGGCCACGAGGTCAGCCACCGCGACCCCGAGTGGGGCAACGTCGGCAACAACATCACCGCCCGCTTCCTGCGCGGCGTCGCCGACACCGTGGACGAAGTGCCGCATCCCGAGCGCCTCGAACGCCGCACCCGCGGCTTCGGCCGCCTCGGCTCCGTGCTCCCCGACTCGCTCTTCCAGAAGGCCCTGCAGGGCCAGGCCGAGGACGCGCGCCGGATCAACGCGATCTTCGACGAGTTCGACGTGCTGGTGACGCCGGTGATGGGCGGCACGGCGCTGCCGGTGCGCAAATGGGAGGGCCGCGGCGCGCTCTACACGGTGCTCGGCATGAGCCGCTTCTATCCCTACTGCATCCCCTGGAACCACCTCGGCAACCCGGCGATGTCGGTGCCGACCGGGTTCGCCGCCGACGGCATGCCGCTCGCCGTCCAGGTGATCGGTCGCCCCGGCGAGGAGGCGACGCTGCTCTCGCTGGCCGGGCAGCTGGAGACCGAGCGGCCCTGGGCCGCGACCCGGCCGCCGATCAGCTAGAGCTCCGGGCCAGGGTTCCTGGGTCTGTCCGGGAGGGTCGGGTGACCCCCTTCACTCGACTTTGCCGGTGGAGAGCGCTCCGGCTTTACGCCTCGATGCGCTGTAGGCAAAGCACGCAAAACGTTCAGGGGGTCACCCGACCCTCCCCAACGGATCCGGAGCCCTGGCTTCGGCGGCGCGAAAGGCGGCGCCGAGCGCGCTCTGGGGCTTGAGCTTCCGAGGGACCGGGCGCCCCAGCCCTCGCGAAGCTCCCGTCTGATGGAAGCTCCTGGCCGGCGGAAGATGTTCGGGTCCGAAGCCCGAGACCGCTCCGTTGGGAGGGGGTGGGTGTCCCTGTAAGCGGCTTGTAACTTTTCCCTGGCGAGATCCGAGGCGTCAAGCCGGAGCACGACCCTGGAAAAGTTTGAGCGTCAGGGACACCCACCCCCTCCACGCAAACCCCGTCCCGCGCTCGCCCCCTACCCGAACACCTTCCGCATCCGCGCCAGCTCGCGCAGCTTGCCGTGGGGGCGGATGCGCCGCTGCAGCAGCAGCTTCAGCTGGTTCGCGTCGGGCTTGCCTGAGGCGACCCAGTCGGCCCAGCTGGTCTCGAGGGTGACGGTCGGGTTCGGCGCCAGGCCCGGCTCGGCGCGGGTCGAGCCGTTGTCGATGATCAGGTGCCAGGGGTCGGCGTCGGTGAAGCGCCACTGGTAGACGAGCGGCGAACCGTTGGCGGCGGCCGGGTCGGCGACGCGGCTGATCAGCTCGAAGTAGATCCGCTGCAGCTCCGGCGTCGACTGCGGCGGCGGGCCGTCGGGCGGGCCGAGGATGCCGCCCATCATCAGCTTCACCTGCCGCGCTGCGACCTCCTCGGCGCTCGCCTCCGGGTCGAAGGGGAAGACGCCGGGCGGCATCTCCTCGGTCGGGAACCCGATCGTCCGCCAGCGCTGGCGGATCAGCTTCAGCCCGAAGGCGAAGATGTCCTCGAGGCTGAACCCGTAGCACTCGGTGTAGGAGCGGTCGAGGCCGGGGGGACAGAAGACCGCCGGCCCGTAGGGCAGCACTTCCTTCAGCAGCTCGACCACCGCCGCCCGGTTCTCCTCCCAGCCGGGCGCGCCCTCGGCGAGCAGCTCGGAGAGGACCTTGACGCCGAAGCCGATGTGGCGCTGCTCGTCGCGCGAGACGTTCGCCATCCCGGCGCTGAACGCCGGCATCGTCTCCCCCGAGGAGAAGAAGTCCTCGATGAAGTGCTGGCCGGGCTGGGCGAGGCTGCCCTCGACGATCAGGTGGTAGAGCGTGATCGCCTGCGCGTACTTGGGGATCGAGCGGTCCTTGCGCAGTTCCTCCGCCATCAGGTCGAGGCGGTCGAAGACCCCGCGGTAGCCCCAGTTCAGCTGCGGCAGGGTGGAGGCGAGGGTCTGCTGGACCGAGTCGCCGCCGACCCCGATCACCTCCTTGAAGAAGCGGTGGAAGAAGATCGAGTGCCGCACCTCGTCGACCTGCTGGGTGGCGAGGAAGTAGGACTGCTCCTCGGTCGGCGCGGCGGTTACGTAGGGGGCGAGGGTGTCGGCGACCCGGTCCTCGCCGTAGAAGAACATCGAGTAGATCCACATCGCCGAGCGGCGCTGGATCTCGCTCAGCGCCTCCCAGCCGGCGCGGTCGCCGTCGAAGTCGAGGTCGTAGGCGCTCCAGTTGCCGTGCTCCCAGCGCCGGTAGAGGTCCTCGTAGGTGACGTTGGCCATCAGGCTCTGGGAGGCGACGCTCATCTCGATCTCTGCTCCTTTTGGTGTTGCGTTCCCCTGGCCAGGGGAGGGTAGCGCGAAGCTGGCTGAGCAGCCAGTCTCGCCCGCGAGGGGGAGCAGGGGGCCGCGGCGACGGCCCCGGGTCAGGCCTCCCTGGCGGCCGGCGCCTCGATCTCGCGCTTGAGGATCTTGCCGGTCGGGCCCTTGGGCAGCTCGTCGACGAACCAGACCACCCGCGGGTACTTGTAGGCGGCGATCTGCTCGCGCACGTACTCGCTCACCTCCTCCGGGGTCAGCTCCTCGCCCTCGTGGAGGACGACCGCGGCGCCGATCTCCTCGCCCCACTCGTCGTGCGGCACCCCGACCACCGCCGCTTCGCGGATCTTCGGGTGCTCGTAGAGGACCTCCTCGACCTCGCGCGGGTAGACGTTGTAGCCGCCGCGGATGATCAGGTCCTTCTTGCGATCGACGATGTAGAAGTAGCCGTCCTCGTCGATCCGCGCCATGTCGCCGCTGTGGAACCAGCCGCCGCGCATCGCCTCGGCGGTCGCCTCGGGCCGCTGCCAGTAGCCCTTCATCACGTTGTGGCCGCGGATCACGATCTCGCCGATCTCCCCCTGCGGCACCTCCTCGTCGTTCTCGTCGACGAGCCGCATTTCGACTTCCTCCAGCGGCGTCCCGATCGAGCCCGGCCTGCGCTCCATGTCGGGGTGGTTGGAGCTCGCCACCGGCGAGGTCTCCGAGAGGCCGTAGCCCTCGAGCACGACGCAGTCGAAGGCCTGCTCGAAGCCGCGCAGGACCTCGACCGGCATCGAGGCGCCGCCGGTGATGCAGGTCCGCAGCGAGGAGGTGTCGAAGTCCTCGCGCCCGGGGTGGTGGAGCAGGGCGCCGAACATCGTCGGCACCCCGTAGAAGTGGGTGACGCGGTCGCGCTCGATCGTCGCCAGCGCCTCGCCGGGGTCGAATTTCGGCACCAGGGTGAGCGTCGCTCCGACCCGCAGCGAGGCGTTCATCCCGACCGTCTGGCCGAACGAGTGAAACAGCGGCAGGGCGCCGAGGACGACGTCGCCGTCGGCGACCTCGCAGGTCGTGCGCGAGGCGATCTCGGCGTTGCGCGAGAGGTTGAAATGGGTCAGCTCGGCGCCCTTGGGAGTGCCGGTGGTGCCCGAGGTGTAGAGGATCACGGCGGTGTCGCCGGGGTCGGTCGCGGCCACCCCGGAGCTGGGCTCGGCGCCTGCCAGCAGCTCGGCGAAGCTCGCCGGCTCGACCTCGATCAGCTCGGCGCCCGCGTCGGCGGCGCCGGCGCGCGCCTCCGCGGCGAAGCCGTGCCAGGCGAGCAGCAGCTGCGCCCCGGAGTCCTCGAGGTAGTAGGCGATCTCACGCCGTTTCAGCAGCACGTTCATCGGCACCACGACGCCGCCGGCGCGCAGCACGCCGTAGTAGGCGACCGGGAACTCCGGCACGTTGGGCAGCATCACCCCGACCCGGTCGCCGCGCCGCAGGCCGCGCTCGCGCAGCACCGTCGCCAGGCGGGCGCTGCGCTCGTCGAGCTCGGCGTAGGTCAGCGCCGCCTCGCCGAGGCGGATGGCGGCGCGCGCGGGAGCGCGCCTCGCGGTCTCGGTCACGATCGATGCAAGGTTGAGGTCCATCTCCGCCTCCGTTCCGGTCTGCCCGACTCCGTCCCGCCGCCAGCGTAGCCGACGCCGGCCGGGCCGCACCGGCCTGCGGGCGGCGGGGGTCGGTTAGGCTGCCTGGATGGAGGATCTGGATCTGGGGCAGCGCAGCTCTTACCTCGTCGTCGGCAAGGGCGTGCCGGTCTACTCGAGCGACGGCGAGGAGGTCGGGCGCGTCGTCACCGTCCGCACCGACGCCAAGGACGACATCTTCGACGGCATCGTCTTCAGCGCCAGCCTCGGGCCCGGCGGCAACCGCTTCGTCGATGCGCCTGAGGTCGGCGAGATCTACGAACGCGGCGTGATCCTCAAGATCGACGCCGCCACGGCGGCGCAGCTGGGCAAGCCGGGTCAGAACCCGGGGGCGCTCGAGGTCTCGCCCGACGACGTCGCCGGCGAGCCGCGGCCCAGCGCCCTGCGGCGTTTCTGGAACCTGCTCACCGGCAAGGGCTGAGCCGCGGGCGGTCCTCCTCGGGGCGCAACGCGCCGGCCGGCCCGGCCCGGCTACGATGGCGCCGATGCGGGGGATCCTTATGACCATCGGCCTGTGCGCCGCACTGGCGCTCGCGGTCGCCGCCTGCGGCGGCGGCTCCTCCTCGTCGTCGAGCGAAGCGACCGGCGAAAGCACCGGCGCGCCGCAGGCGAGCGAAGAATCGACCGCGACCAAGCCGAAGGTCGAAAAGCCGAGCGGCCCACCGCCGAAGGAACTCGAAGAGAACGAACTGGTCGAAGGCGAAGGTGCCGAAGCGAAGTCCGGCGACGAAGTCACGGTCCAGTACGTAGGCGTCAACTACAAGACCGGCAAGGAATTCGACTCCTCCTGGAGCCGCGAAGAACCGTTCAGCTTCACGCTCGGCTCCGAAAGCGTGATCCCCGGCTGGGAACAGGGCGTCGAAGGGATGAAGGTCGGCGGGCGCCGCGAACTGGTCATCCCGCCCGAACTCGGCTATGGCGAAACCGGCGCTCCACCGGCGATTCCGCCGAACGAAACGCTGGTCTTCGTCGTCGACCTGCTCGAAGTCGAATAGCCGACCGCCTCGCCGTCGCCGCGGGGCTCTGACCCGCCTTCACAGGCTGGTTACAGCGGGGCAACAGGAGGGTCACTCCGCGCCGTGTCGCTGCGGATGAGCTAGGGGGCGCAAACCCCCAACGGAAGGAGTGACTCGATGTCATTCTCGAGCTTGCGGCTCAAAGGCACGCTTGCTCTCGTCTCCGCGCTGGCGCTCGGCATCTGCCTGGTCGCCACCGCTGCGGCCCACTCGCGGCGAGGTGGAATGGAGAACCACCATCGTCGGGACGGCCACGGTTTCAATCATCACCACGGTCGTGACGGTTACCCCCATCACGATAACCGGGGCGCTGCCCGCCTCGACCACATTTTCGTCATCACCCTCGAGAACCACTCTCGCGACGGCGTGATCGGCGATCCCAACACGCCGTTCATCACCTCGCTCGCCCATCGCTACGGCGAGGCGGCCAACTACTACGGCGTCACCCACCCAAGCGAGCCCAACTACGTCGCGCAGATCGCCGGCGAAACGTTCGGCGTCAACAACGACGACCCGGCGAACCGCTTCGACGCGCCGAACCTGGTCGACCAGCTCGAAGCCCGTCACCTCAGCTGGGGCGCGTACATGGAGTCGGCGCCGAGCGCCGGCTACCTGGGCGACTACTGGCCGAGCTCCGAACAGAAGCTCTACGCCAACAAGCACAACCCGTTCGTGCTGTTCGAAGACATCCGCAACGACCCGAGCCGGCTGGCGAAGATCAAGCCCTATGACGCGCTCGCGGCCGATCTCAACTCGTGGCACGCGCCGCAGTTCGTCTACATCGTGCCCAACCAGTGCCACGACATGCACGGCGGCGTCTACGCGCCGGTCGCCGAAGACGGCAGCGACGGCACGCCGTGCCCCTACGGCGAAACCAACGACGACGAAAACGACGCCGCGCTGAAGCAGAAGGCGGACGCCTTCGTCCACGGCACGGTGAGCACGATCATGTCCTCGCGCGCCTGGCACGAGGGCCGCTCGGCGATCTTCATCGTCGCCGACGAGTCCGACTACGACGGCACCGTGGAAAACGGCGGCTGGGCCGACCCCAGCGGTTGCTGCGACTCGCCGGTGATCGGCGCCGGCGCGCTCGAAGGCGTGCCGACCTGGCCGGGCGGCGTCTACGGCGGCGGTCTCTCGCCCGCCGTCGTCGTCACCTCGAACGGCCCGCGGCACTACGTCAGCGACGTCCCCTACAACCACTACTCGTTGCTGACCACGATCGAGGACAACTGGAACCTCGGTCACCTCGGCCACGCCGGGGACGCCGCCAACGGCGTCCTCCCGATGAACGACCTGATCGGGGTTCGGCACTAGCCGTCGCCGCACGCGCACCCCGGCCCTGGCTGGCCGGGGTGCGCCGCCGCGGCCCGATCCCGGTGGCCGCGGTTCGCTCCGGTGCCGTCCCCGGCGGCGCTGCAGGGCTGCACCCGATTTACAGCGCAAAGCAGACACAAAGTCTCCACATTCTGCGCGCCACTCGTGCGTCCCCGCCCCTTATGCTCGGACCATGCAGCGAGCAGCCTGGACCGACGAGCGACTCGACGATCTGTCGAAGAAGGTGGACTCCGGCTTCAAGCACGTCGACCGGCGCTTCGAGCAGGTCGATCGCCGTTTCGAACAGGTGGACCAGAGGTTCGAAGAGGCTCGCCGCGAATTCGGAAACGTCCGCGGCGAGATGCACCAGGGCTTCGCCGAGCTGCGCGGCGAGATGCACCGGGGCTTCGCCGAGCTGCGCACCGAGATCAACGCGCTTCGCCTGCTGATGCTGCGCCTGGTCGGCGGCACCGTCTTCGCGATCGTCGCCGCCAGCTTCCTGCACGGGCTCTGAGCCCGTCCCCCGATCGGCGATCATCGCGGGATGAGCGCGCGCGGGGTGCTGGCGGCGAGGATCGCGGCCCAGGGGCTGGGGGAGGAGCGCGCCCGCAGCCCGGAGGGGGTCGCCGAGCGCCTGCTCGCGATCCAGGGCCAGGACCCGCGCGGGGCGCGGCTCGCGGTCCGCGCCCGCAGCGAGGGGCTGACCGCCGCCGACGTCGACCGGGCGCTGAGCGAGGAGCGCTCGCTGCTGATCAGCTGGCTGAACCGCGGCACCCTGCACCTGGTCCGCAGCGAGGACTACCCCCTGCTGCAGCTGCTGACGACCCCGCCGCTGTTCAGCCAGGCCGCGCGGCGGCTGCGTCAGGAGGGGGTCGGCGAGCGGCAGGTCGAGCGGGGGGTGGAGACGATCGAGCGCGCGCTCGCCGCCGAGGGGCCGCTGACCCGGCCGCAACTGCGCGCGCGGCTCGACGGCGCCGGCCTCCCCACCGCGGGCCAGGCGCTCGTCTACCTCCTCTTCCTCGCCGCGATCCGCGGCCGGGTCGTGCGCGGGCCGGTGATCGGCGCCGAGCACGCCTACGTGCTCGTGCGCGAGTGGCTCGGCCCGCAACCGCGGCTCGACCGCGACGCCGCCCTCGCCGAGCTGGCGCGCCGCTACCTCGTCGGCCACGGCCCGGCCAGCGACCGCGACCTCGCCCGCTGGGCCGGCCTGCCGCTGCGCGACGCCCGCGCCGGACTCGAGGCGATCGCCGCCGAGCTGCGCCAGGGCGAGGGCGGCCTCGTCGCCCTCGCCGCCCGCACCCCCGCCGAGCCGCCGGCCCTGCCGCCGCCGCTCCTGCTCGGCGCCTTCGACCCGCTGCTGCTCGGCTGGACCTCGCGCGAGGAGATCGTCGGCCCCCACAAGCTGCTGGTCAGCAACAACGGGCTCTTCCGCCCCTTCGCCCTGGTCCGGGGCCGCGCCGTCGCCGTCTGGCGCCTGCGGCGCGGCAGGGTCGAGATCGAGCACCTCGAGCAGGTGCCGAAGCGCGCCGCCTCAGCGCTCGAGCGCGAGGCCCGCGCCGTCGAGGCGTTCTTCGGCGGCTGAGCGCCTATCGCTCAGCGTTCGTCGCGCTGGAAGCGAGGTACCACCTTCCCCTCGAATATGACCGGAAAGGTGCGTCTCGATCCGGTCGGCCCAGCTGGGGCCCCGCGAGTCGCGGTCGCGCTAGGGCCCGCTGTGGGGAGGTGGGCCTTGCGGCGGCTCCGGCGCTGGAGGTGGCGGCGGTGGCATCTGGGCAGGCGATTCGTCGTATGGGAGCGGAGGCGGTGGCGGTGGCGGCGCCATCGGCCCCGGGGGAGGGAACGCGGCGGCCGAGCGCGGCGTGTCGGGGCCGCTTCCCCACTGGTTCGGGCCGTCGCTGTCGGTCAGGCAGAAGACCAGCCAGACGACGAACCCCACGATCGGGACGATCAGGGTCAGAGCCCACCAGCCGCTGTGGCCGGCGTCGTGGAAGCGCCGAACCAGGATCGCGAGGCTCGGGAGGAACAACGCCACCGCGGCCAGCGCCTCGACCACGGCGATACCGAGCGCCGCGTCGACGATCGCCGCGGCGATGAAGACGAGCAGGGTGAAGAGGTAGTACCACCAGTACGCGGACCGAGACGAGCGGCCGCTGAAGGTCGCGTATTTCGAGAGCCCGTCGCGGACGGCTTCGCTGAAATCCATGTGCCTGAAACTCCTAGGTCGGGTTGCGGACGGCGGGACGCGGTGCCTGCCTGGCGCCGACGAGCGAGCGCAGCGGCTCGAGCGCGAGCCAGGCGAGGGTGGCGAAGACGAGGGGAGAGGCGAGGTTCGCGCGGATCGCGTCCCGGACCCGGCCGCGCCAGATCAAGACGAAGGCTCGCGACATCCCGCAGCCGGGGCAGCGGTGGCCGGTCACCCGGTGAATCGGGCAGGCGCCGGGCAGCGGGCGTCCCAGCACTTCCAGGGGGGCATCGGGGCCGGGTCGGCGGCTGGCGGCGGAGAGCCCGGCGCTCGCCAGGAGGACCGCCGCGGCCGCCGAGCTAGGCCTTGCCGAGCCGCTGCCACTGAACATTGCCGAACTCGTCGACGACCACCATCTGGCGCTTCTCGCCGCCGGTGGCGGCGATCACGGCCCAGACGATCCCCCAAAGCAGGCAGGTGAAGATGGTCAGGATCGCGTGCAGGGTGTGGTTGACCGGCTGGCCTTCGACGAGGACCGCCTGGAAGTCGCTCTGCGACTCGATCCGCAGCCCGCGCGCGGCCGCCGCCTGCAGCTGCCGGGCGAGGATCACCTTGCGTTCGTCGGCCGAGCGGCGGGTGGTGCTGACCTGGGTCACGCCCTCTTTGACCCGGTCGGTCCAGGCGCTTCCGTCCCAGTAGCGCATCAGGTTCGCGCCGCCCGCGCTCGGGTCCGGGTACCAGTTCGGGGGAGGGCTGGCGGGGGTGTCCGGCGCCGTCGGCTCCTGCGGCGGAGGGGCGGCGCCGGCGTCGGGCTGCTCCGGCGCTTCGCGTTCGGGCTCGTTCGGTTCGTTCGAATCCGTCATCGGCGAACCGGAAACCTATGCTCAATCTGATGACGCTGTCAACTCAGGGCTCTTGAGCCGGTCTCCTTCCGAGCCCGCTCTGACAGCGACCCGCGGATCGAGGTCCACGTTCTCCGTCCCGGAGAGGGAGAGCGCAGACCTCGACCGGCCGGGTGGCGCTTCAGCCCATTTTCGGGGGCATCTCGTCCTGGACCGGCGGTGCGGGATGGCCCGGCAGAGCCTCGGCCTCCTGCTCCCAGAGGTGGTTGAGCGAGTTCTGCAGGTAGGCCCAGTAGGCGGGCGAGAGCACCAGGTAGAGGACGATCGAGATCCAGCCGTTGACCGGCTCGCGACCGGCGATCTTCGCCGCGCCCATGATCCGCTTCGTCCCCCGCCAGTAGGTGATCAGAGCCGGGATCACGATGATCCCGCCCGGGAACAGCGCCAGCACCGAGGCGGTCGGGTTCTGGCCGAGGTCGTAGCCCTTCGCCTCGCCGTACTCCTTCAGCTCCTTGTTGATCTTGTACCACCAGACCAGGTGGTAGATCCCGAGGGTGATGATCGGCAGCAGGGCGGCGGCCCAGACGCTGCGCACCTTCACCTCGTGCTGGGTGCCGCGGATGTTCATCTCGTAAGCCATCGCGATGGCTCCCTTTCCGTAGTGGAACGACCGTGCCCAGCATCATCGGCCGCGCGGACGCCAACCTGAAGCGGCGGAATCGAACCACCACCTTGCCCTCGAATGTGACCGGAAAGGTGCGCGTCGAGCCGGCTAGCCCAGCTTGGGCGTGCGCCAGGGGGCTTCGAGCTTGGCGACGAGGGTGTCGCCGAGCTGGTCGACCGGGAGACGGGTCTGCTCGAGCGAGTCGCGGTCGCGCAGGGTGACGGTGTCGTCCTCCATCGTCTGGTGGTCGACGGTGACGCCCCAGGGGGTGCCGATCTCGTCCTGGCGGCGGTAGCGCTTGCCGATCGAGCCGCCCTCGTCGAACTCGGCGGGGAGGCGGCGGCGCAGGTCGGCGAAGATCTCGCGCGCCTTCTCCGGCATCCCCTCCTTGGAGACCAGGGGGAGGACGGCGACCTTGACCGGCGCCAGGCGCGGGTGCAGGCGCAGCACGGTGCGCTGGCGGCCCTCCACCTCCTCGACCTCGTAGGCGTCGACGAGGAAGGCGAGCGCGGCGCGGTCGGCGCCGGCCGCGGGCTCGATCACGTAGGGGACGTAGCGCTCTTTCGTCTGCTGGTCGAAGTACTCGAGCTTCTCGCCGCTGAACTTGGCGTGCTGGGTGAGGTCGAAGTCGCCGCGGTTGGCGATCCCCTCCAGCTCCGACCAGCCGATCGGGAACAGGTACTCGATGTCGCTCGTCGCCGAGGAGTAGTGGGAGAGCTCGTCGGCGCCGTGGGCGCGGACGCGGAGGTGGTCGGGGCGGAGGCCGAGCTCGGTGTACCAGCGCTCGCGCTCCTCCATCCAGTGCCGGTGCCATTTCTCGGCTTCGGCCGGCGGCACGAAGAACTCCATCTCCATCTGCTCGAACTCGCGGGTGCGGAAGATGAAGTTGCCCGGCGTGATCTCGTTGCGGAAGCTCTTGCCGATCTGGGCGATCCCGAACGGCGGCTTCTTGCGGGCGAAGCTGAGCACGTTCTTGAAGTTGATGAAGATGCCCTGCGCCGTCTCCGGCCGCAGGTAGACGGTCGAGCCCCCGTCGGCGACCGGGCCGACGTGGGTTTCGAACATCAGGTTGAACTGGCGCGGCTCCGAGAGCTCGCCGCCGCACTCCGGGCAGCGCAGCTCGGCGTCCGGGTCGCCGCCTTCGGCTTCGACCGCCTCGCGCAGGTGGTCCTCGCGCCAGCGTTTCTTGCACTCGCCGAGGCACTGGACGAGCGGGTCGGTGAAGCCCTCGAGGTGCCCCGAGGCCTCCCAGACGCGCGGGTTCTGGATGATCGCCGAGTCGAGGGCGACGATGTCGTCGCGATCCTGCAGCATCGCCCGCCACCACTCGGCCTTGACGTTGTTCTTGAGCAGCACGCCGTAGTGGCCGTAGTCGTAGGTCGAGCCGACGCCGCCGTAGATCTCCGAGCTCGGGAAGACGAAGCCGCGCCGCTTGCAGAGCGCGACGATCTCCTCCATCGTCACCTCGGTCTGGGGGTCGGGCTGGGTCGTGGCCATGGCGGAACCGTAGCGGCTGCGATAATCCCGCAGCCCGTGCCCATCTACGAGTACAAGTGCGAGAACGGCCACGTCTTCGACGTGATGCAGAAGATGAGCGATGACCCGCTCACCGAGTGCGTCGAGTGCGGCGCCCCGGCGCAGCGCGTCCTCCACTCGCCGGCGGTCCACTTCAAGGGCTCCGGCTTCTACAACACCGACTACGGCAAGAAGAAGAAGGGCGCCGCCGCGGCCGCCGGCGAGGGCTCCTCGGACTCGAGCTCGGACTCCGGCTCGTCGGGCTCCGACTCAGGCTCCTCGGACTCGAAGTCGAGCGACTCGAAGTCCGACTCCAAGGCGACCGCCGCCGCGGATTAGCCCATCAGCTTGCGCACGGCGCGGCGGCGGACGTCCTCGGGGACTTCGATCGAGCCCCCCGGGCCGCTGAAGTTGCATTCTTCGCGCTGCAGGTTGCTGCAGAGGACGTTGGTCGCCGCTTCGCCGCCGATCGCCGCTGCCAGCACCAGCTGCGGCATCGTGAAGAAGCCCATGTCGCTGACGAAGGCTTTCGGCGCGTCCCAGCCGATGATCGGCCCCTTGATGAAGTTGTAGGGGAGGCGCAGGGGGTCGGTGAGCCGGCTCTTGATGCCGCTGATCACGGCCTGCTGGGCCTTCTCGCGGTCGAGGTCGCTGTAGCCGAGGGTGAAGGCGCTCTTGCCCGGCCCCGGGCATTCGCTCGGCTCCCGCACCCGCGAGTAGGCGAGCGCCTTCTCGCCGTTCAGCGTGTTGGTCCCCTTGTGCAGGCGCAGCGTGATCCCGCCCTGGCCGCCGCCGGCCCCGCCCGAGATGTCGGCGCAGAGCTTGTGCGGCAGGTCGACTTCGACCCCGCCGACCGCGTCGATCAGCTTTTCGAAGCCGGTGAAGTCGACGATCGCGACGTGGTCGACCTTGATCCCGAGGAACTGCTCTACCGTCTTGATCTGCAGCGCGGCGCCGCCGAAGGAGAAGGCGGCGTTGATTTTCTGCGGCGAGTAGCCGGGGATTTCGGCGTAGGTGTCGCGCGGGATCGAGAGTTTGTTGAAGGTGCCGCCGCCGGCCCGGATCAGCATCAGCGTGTCGGCGCGGTATTCGCCCGCTTCGCAGCCGTCGTGGGGGCTCTCGCCGCGCGACTGCTGTTCGAAGCACTTCTTCTTGTGCGGGGCGCCGGGCTCCTTGGTGTTCGGCGGCCGCGCGTCGGTGCCGAGGACGAGGATCGTCTGCGCGCTCGGCAGCAGGAAGGGGTTGCCGTGCAGGGCGTCCTTCGCTTCGCCGGCGAGCTTGAACGACTGGATCTGGGCGGAGACGGCGAAGGCGAGGAGGCTGAGCCCGATCCAGCCGGCGACCGCGATCCCCGCCCATTTCAGCCCCCGCCTCCAGCCTGGTCGGGGCGCCCCGCGGCGCCGTTCGCGGCGCTCGCGCGTGCGCCGCGGCGGCTTCTCCCCGGGCGCGCCCCCGGGCAGCTTGGCGCGCGACTTCAGCCCGCTCAGGTCGGGCTTGCGCAGGCGCGAGAGGATGCCCCGTCGCGAGCGGTAGACGTTGTACTCGGGCTGCCCCTCGGGGCGCTGGGGATCATCTCCTGCCATAACGGGGTGAGAAACCGTAGAAGATCGGTTCGGAGCGGATTTCCACTTCGGCGCCCGCGCTCCTACCTCCTGCCGGGGCGCTGTAGCCTAGCCCTCCGCCCCTCGAGGATCGGACGAAAGTTGCTGCAAGTCCCCAGGGCCGCCGGCCCGCACCGACATCTTCCAGACAGGCGCGCGAGGGCTACGCACCCGCCCGCCCTGCTCCGGGACGCTCGCCGCCCGTGAGCGCCGGGGAGACGATCGGCGTCGATCTCGGCGGCACCAAGATGCTGGTCGGGGTGCTGTCGGCGACCGAGCCGCTGTGGGAAAGCCGCGATGCCTCGACCGGGCAGAGCGAGGACGAGCTGGTCGAGCTGCTGGTGCGCCAGGTGCTCGCGGCCCGCGAGGCGCACCCCGGGGTGACCGGCGTCGGCCTCGGCATCCCGGCCCGGATCAACGTCGACCGCGGGCTGGCGATCGGGGCGGTCAACCTGCCGATCGACGAACTCCCGATCCGCGACCTGGTCGAAGAGCGGGTCGGGCTGCCGGTCGTCGTCGACAACGACGCCAACGTCGCCGCCCTCGCCGAGTACCTCTACGGCGCCGCGCGGGGGATGCCGCACATGGTGATGCTGACGATCGGGACCGGGATCGGCGGCGGCCTGATCCTCGGCGGCCAGGTCTACCGCGGCGCCACCGGCGGCGGCGCCGAGCTCGGCCACATGGTGATCCAGGCCGACGGCCCGCCCTGCCAGGGCAACTGCCCGAACCACGGCTGCGTCGAGGCGCTCGCCTCCGGCACCGCGCTCGGCCGCGAGGGCGCCGCGGCGGCGGAAAGCCACCCCGAGTCGGCGATCGGCCAGCTCCTGGCGGCGGGCGAGACGGTCGACGGCCGGGCGGTGACCGAAGCGGCGCTGGCCGGGGACGAGACCGCGATCGGCGTCTTCGAGCTGATCGGCGGCCGGCTCGGGGTCGCCTGCGCCAGCTACGCCAACATCTTCGAGCCGAACGCGATCGTGATCGGCGGCGGCGTGATCGCCGCCGGCGACCTGCTGCTCGACCCGGCCCGCCGCGAGGTTCGCGAGCGGGCGCTGAAGCCGATGAACGAGACGCCGATCCTGGCCGCGACGATGGGCAACGACGCCGGCATGATCGGCGCCGCCGCGCTCGCCCGCACCGAGCTGGGGAAGGGAAGCTGATGCCGGGACGGCTGGTCGTCTGTCCCACCCCGATCGGCAACCTCGAGGACGTCAGCCCGCGGATCCGCGAGGCGCTGGTCAGCGCCGACTACATCGCCTGCGAGGACACGCGCCGGACCGGCGCCCTGCTCGACCGGCTGCGGATCCGGCCTCACCCCCGCCTCGTCTCCAACCACGAGGGCAACGAAGCCGCGCGGGCGACCGAGCTGGCGCAGCGGATCGAGCGCGGCGACGTCGTCGCGCTCGTCTCCGACGCCGGCATGCCGGCGATCTCCGACCCCGGCTTCAAGCTGATCCACCGCTGCATCGAGCGGGCGCTCGAGGTGACCGTGCTGCCCGGCCCGTCGGTGGTGCCGGTGGCCCTGGTCGCCTCCGGCCTGCCGACCGACCGCTGGCGCTTCGAGGGCTTCCTGCCGCGGCGGGCGGGGGAGATGGAGCGGGTGCTGCGGGCGACCGAGACCGTGGTGGCCTTCGAGTCGCCGCGCCGGGTGGGGGAGAGCCTGGCGGCGCTGGCCCAGCTGGCGCCCGACCGCGAGGCCGCCGTCTGCCGCGAGCTGACCAAGGTCCACGAGGAGGTCGCCCGCGGCACCCTCGGCGAGCTCGCCCGCCGCTTCCGCGGCGAGGTCAAAGGCGAGATCGTCCTCGTCATCGGCCCCTCCGCCGCCAGCGAGCAGGACAAAGACGTCGGCTTCGCCGTCGACGCGCTGCGCCACCTGGTCCAGTCCGGCGCCCGCCCCCGCGCCGCCGCCAGCGTCGTCGCCGCCCTCACCGGCACCCGCGCCAACGACCTCTACAAAGCGCTCACCGGCCGCGAGGCGCGCCGCTGACCGGCAGCCCCGTCCTCAGCCGAGGACGTCGAGCCCGAAGAACTTGACGATGCCGTTGAGCATCAGCTGGATGCCGATCGTCGCCACCAGCAGGCCGCCGAACTTGGTGAAGACCTTCATCCCCGACTCGGAGAGGTTGAGCTTGTCGGCGATGTAGAGGTGGCCGACCGGGAGCAGGATCACCGCCACCGCCACCGCGACCAGCGCCGCGATCGTCCCTTCGGCGCCCGAGCCTGAAGAGGCGATCGTGATCACCAGGGTGATCGCGCCGGGGCCGGCGACGAAGGGGATCGCGTAGGGGACCAGCACGCTGCCCTCGAAGCTTTCCGGCTCCTCGTGCGCCTCCTTGCCGCCCTGCGTGCGGCTCGGCTCGCCGCCGAACAGCATCTCGAAGCCCATCAGGGCGACGATCAGGCCGCCGGCGATCCCGAAGGCGCCGAGGTCGATCCCGATCGCGTCGAGGATCTCCTTGCCGGCGACCGCGGCGATTCCGAGGGTGATCGCGACGGTGAAGGCGATCTTCCGCACGTACTCGGCCCGCCGCTCCGGCTCGCCCGCGGTCATCGCCTTGAAGAGGATGCCGCGGGTGATCGGGTCGGTGATGACGATCACCGAGATGATCGCCTGAACGTAGAAGTCGACGCCGCTCATCGCGCTTTGCCGGGACCGGGCTTGCTCATCGTTCGCCTATCGACCCGGCCGCGCCGACGCTTGAGCCCGGCAGCGGCGCGGTCAGCTAGCGTCCCGGCCCGGAGCGCAGACCGTGAGCTACTACGTCACCACGCCGATCTACTACGTCAACGCGGAGCCGCACCTCGGCCACGCGTACTCGACGATGGCCGCCGACGTGCTGGCGCGGCACCGGCGCCAGCGCTCCGACGACGTCTTCTTCCTCACCGGCACCGACGAGCACGGCGAGCCGATCGAGACCGCGGCCGAGCGCGAGGGGATCACGCCGCAGGAGCTGGCCGACCGCAACGCGGCCAAGTTCGAAGCGCTGATGCCGATCATCGACGTCTCCAACGACTTCTTCATCCGCACCTCCGACCCGCGCCACGAAGAGCGGGTGGCGACGATCATGCAGCGCGTCTACGACAACGGCTGGGTCAGCAAGGGGACCTACGAAGGCTGGTACTGCCCGCGCTGCGCCGACTTCAAAACCGAGCGCGAGCTGGGGCCCGGCCACACCTGCCCGATCCACGAGATCGAGCTGGAGAAGCTGCGCGAGGAGAACTGGTTCTTCCGCCTCTCCGCCTTCCAGGCCCAGCTCGAAGACCTCTACGAGGCGCGGCCGGACTTCGTCGTCCCCGAGTTCCGCCGCAACGAGGCGGTCGCCTTCATCAAGCAGGGCCTGGAAGACGTTTCGCTCTCGCGGCCGAGCCTCAAATGGGGGCTGCCGCTGCCCTGGGACCCCGGGCAGCGGATGTACGTCTGGTTCGACGCGCTGCTCAACTACGTCACCGCGCTCGGCTTCGCCCGCGAGGGCGAGGACCTGACGGCGCGTTACTGGCCGGCCGACCTGCACGTGATGGCGAAGGACATCCTCAAGTTCCACGCCGTGATCTGGCCGGCGCTCTGCCTCGCCGCCGACCTCGAGCCGCCGCGGCGGATGGTGATCCACGGCTTCCTCCTGATGGGCGAGAAAAAGATGTCGAAGAGCCTCGGCAACGTGCTCGACCCGTTCGAGGTGATCGAGCGCTTCGGCGCCGACGCGCTGCGCTTCTACCTCTTCCGCGAGGTCAGCTTCGGCCAGGACGGCTCGATCTCGACCGCCGGCTTCGAGGGCCGCTACGAGACCGAGCTCGCCAACGACTTCGGCAACCTGGCCAGCCGCGTGCTGGCGATGGTCGACCGCTACCGCGCCGGCACCGTGCCGCCGGCCCAGGTCGACGCGACCCTGGCCGAGGACTTCGAAGGCGCCGTCGCCCGCTTCAGCGACCTGCTCGACCGGGCCGAGCTGACCCAGGCACTGGAGGTCGCCTGGACGCTGGTGCGCCGCCTCAACCGCTTCGTCGAGGAGTGCAAGCCGTGGGAGCTGGCCAAGGACGAGGCCGACCCCGAGCGGCTCGACGAAGTCCTCTACAACCTGGTCGAGGGCCTGCGGGTGACGACCCTGCTGCTCGTCCCCTACCTGCCGGAGACCAGCGCGAAGCTGCTCGCGGCGCTCGGCGAAGAGGACCGCGCCCTGGCCGAGCTCGGCTCGCGCCCCGGCGGCCAGCCGGTCGAACGCGTCCCGCCGCTGTTTCCCAAGATCGAGTCCTGAGCGCGCCCGGCGCCCGGGCGCCGGGGCGGCCGCGCTCAGAACAGCGGCCGCAGCCCGCGTGCGTGGCGCAGGCGGGGCAGGCCGAAGCGGTCCTCGAGCGCGGCGAGGAGCGAGTAGTGGTCGGCGGGGCGGCGGATGCGGGCGCCGCGGCGCAGCCGCGGGCCGACCAGGATCGTCGCCACGCGGCCGCCCGCGGCGCCGCCGCAGCAGCCGGCGTCGGTGGTCCCCTCGTCGAAGGTGACGATCAGCAGGCCGCGCGGCCCGAGCTGGCGGACGATGCGCGGCGCGAGGCGGGAGAGGTGCCGGTCGGCCTCTTCGATGCCGCAGTCGTGGGCGTCGGCGCAGAGGTCGGGCGTCAGCCAGCCGAAGGCGGGGAGGCGGTGGCGGCGCAGGTCGGCGCCCAGCCGGCGCTCCGGGACCACCCTGGCGCAGCGGGCCGCGCGCGAGGCGATCGCCGGGAAGTACATGAAGGGGTTGTGCCGTTTCGCGTAGGCGCCGGCGCCGTCGCCCCGGTAGCAGGCGCTCGGCATGCCGCCCATGTAGGCGCGCCAGGAGATGCCGGCGCGGGAGAGCTGACCGGCGAGGCTGTCGCCGTGGACGAGGCAGTCGAGGCAGTTCTCGGCGATCCCGAAGGTCGAGCCGCCGAGCAGGGCCAGGTAGTTGGGGAGCGAGGGGTGGGTGATGCCGTGGTAGCGGGTCGCCAGCACCCCGCGGTGGGCGAGGCGGTTGAGGTAGGGCGCCTGCGGGTTGCCGATCACTTCTTCGGCCTCGCGGTTCTCGAGCACGATCAGGAAGACGTGCGACTGGGCGGCGCTGCGCGACTCGGCGGCGGCGCCCGGCTGTGGGGTGGAGGCGTTCCCGGGGACGGCGCCCAGCGCCAGCATCGCCACCAGCGGCAGGAGCAGGCGGACGGCCACCGGACGAGGATAGGGCCGGCCGGGGCGCGGGGATAGGCTGGTTCGACCGATGATCGACTCGCACGCCCACCTCTTCCTCTGCGAGAAGAGCGAGGAGGACGCCGTCGCCGACGCCGCCGCCGCGGGGGTCGAGCGGATCCTCAACGTCGGCCTCGAAGAGGCGACCAACGCCGGCGCGGTCGCCGCCGCCGAGCGCCACGCGGCGGTCTTCGCCGCGGTCGGCCGCCACCCCAACGATGCCGGCGGCTTCGACGACGCCGCCGCGGCGGCGATCGCCGAGCTCGGCGCCGGCGAGCCGGTGCGGGCGATCGGCGAGACCGGGCTCGACTTCTACCGCGACACCGCCGCCCCCGACGACCAGCGCCGCGCCTTCGCCGCCCAGATCGAGATCGCCCGCGAGCTCGGCAAGCCGCTGGTGATCCACGCCCGCGACGCCGAGGGCGAGAGCGCCGCCACCGACGAGATCTTCGCCACGCTCGACCAGCGAGCCGCCGGCGTGACCGTGATCCTGCACTGCTTCTCGGCGCCGACGCGGGTCGCCGACGCGGCCGAGCGCAGCTGGTACTGCTCGTTCGCCGGCAACGTCACCTACCCGCGCTCCACGGAGCTGCGCGAGGCGGCAGCGCAGGTCCCCGAGGACCGCATCCTGGTCGAGACCGACGCCCCCTTCCTCGCCCCGCAGGAGATGCGCGGCAAGCGCAACGAGCCCGCCTACGTGACCGCCACCGCCCGCCTGGTCGCCGAGGTGCGCGGCGTCTCCTACGCCGAGCTCGAGGCGACGGTCGAGGCCAACGCCCGCCGCCTCTTCCGCTGGTAGCGGGATCATCTGCGGTCGATGGTGCGGCTGGGTCAGAACTTCCTCGCCGATCCCAACCTGCTCGACGCGATCGTCCGCGACGCCGAGCTGGCGCCCGGCGACGTCGTGCTCGAGGTCGGCGCCGGCGAAGGCGTGCTGACCGAGCGCCTGGCGGCGGTCGCGGCGCACGTGCACACGGTCGAGATCGACCGCCGGCTCGAGGCGGCGCTGGCGCCGCTCGCGGCGCTCCCGAACGTCGAGCTGCACTGGGGCGACGCGATCAAGCTCGACCTCGGCGCGCTGGCACCGGCGCCGACCGCGATGGTCGCCAACCTGCCCTACTCGGTGGCGACGCCGCTGATCCTGCGCACGATCGAACAGCTGCCCTCGCTGGCCCGCTGGACGGTGATGGTCCAGCGCGAGATCGCCGACCGGCTGCGCGCCGCTCCCGGCAGCCGCACCTACGGCTCGCCCAGCGTCCTCGCCCAGCTCGCCTGCGAGGTCGAGCTGGTGCGGACCGTCGACCCGGCCGTGTTCCGGCCGCGGCCGCGGGTCGAGTCGGCGATCCTGCGCCTGCGCCGCCGCGGCCCCGCCGCCGACCCGGCGACCCGGGGGCTGGTCCGGGCCGCCTTCTCGCACCGGCGCAAGTCGCTGGCGCGCTCGCTCGAGCACGCCCGCCCCGGCAGCCTGGCGCCGGCCCGGGCGGCGCTCGCCGCGCTCGGCCTGCCCGAGGACGCCCGCGCCGAGGCGCTGGCGCCGGAGCAGTTCGCCGCCCTGTCCGCCAAGCTTGCCGCCGACGCCTGAGGACGATGCTCGCCCGCGCCCCCGCCAAGCTCAACCTCTGCCTCTTCCTCGGCCGCCGCCGGGAGGACGGCCTGCACGAGCTCTGCTCGCTGTTCGAGCCGCTGGCGCTCGCCGACCTGATCACGGTCACCGAGGCAGACCGCGACGAGGTCCTCTGCCCGGGGGTCGAGGGGGAGAACCTGGCGGCGCGGGCGCTGGCGGCGCTGCGCGAGGCGGGCTGGGAGCGGCCGCCGCTGCGGATCGAGATCGAGAAGCGGGTGCCGGTCGCGGCCGGGCTCGGCGGCGGCAGCGGCGACGCCGCCGCGGTGCTGCGGCTGGCCGCGGGCGAGGTCGCCGAGCTGCCGGCGATCGCCGCCCGGCTCGGCGCCGACGTGCCCTCGCAGCTGCGCCCGGCGCTGGCCCTGGTCCGCGGCGCCGGCGAGCTGGTCGAGCCGCTGCCCGAGCCGGCGCCGCACGCCGCGGTCCTGCTCCCCGACGGCGGCGGGCTCAGCACCGCCGCCGTCTTCGCCGAGGCCGACCGGCTCGGGCTCGGCCGGCCCGACGAGGAGCTGGCGGCGCTCGCCGAGCGGCTGCGCCAGGCCGCCGGAGCCGGCGCCTCGCCGCTGATCTACTCGCACCTGCTGATCAACGACCTCGAGCTCGCGGCGCGCTCGCTGCGGCCGGCGATCGGCGAGGCGCTGGAGGCGCTGCGCGGGGCCGGGGCCGGGGTGGCGCTGCTGAGCGGCTCGGGGCCGACCGCGGTCGGCCTCTTCGCCGACCTCGCCGCCGCCCGCGCCGCCGCTGCGGCGCTGAATCGCGAGGACGCGATCGTCTGCGAGGCGGGTAGGGCGGAGTGAAGCTGCCGGGCGAGGGCGGGGGAGGGGGGCGCCGCAAAAAGCTGGCGATCGCCGCCGTCGCGCTCGCGATCGCCGCCGGCTACTACTTCGTCAGCCGCGAGCTCGGCAGCCTCGACCTGCAGTCGCTGCTGGAAGAGATCTCCAACGCGCTCGGCGCCTGGACCTACCTGCTGGTCGGCGTCTTCGCCTTCGCCGAGACCGGCGCCTTCGTCGGCCTCGTCGTCCCCGGCGAGACGGTGATGCTGATCGGCGGCGCCGTCGCCGGCCAGGGCGTGATCGACATCTACCTGCTGATCGCGATCGCCTGGTTCGCCGCCTGGCTCGGCGACACCACCAGCTTCTTCCTCGGCCGCCGGCTCGGCCGCGAGTTCGTGATGCGCCACGGGCCGCGCTTCGGGATCAGCCACGAGCGCTTCGAGAAAGTCGAGGACTACTTCTCCCGCCACGGCGGCAAGACGATCCTGGTCGGCCGCTTCATCAGCCTCGTCCGCGCCTTCGCCCCGTTCATCGCCGGCAGCTCGGGGATGAGCTACCGCGCCTTCCTCCCCTACAGCGTGCTCGGCACCGGGCTCTGGGCGAGCGCCCACATCCTCATCGGCTACCTCTTCTCCCGCAGCGTCGAGACCGCGGGGAAGTACGCCGCCAAAGGCGCCTTCCTGCTGGGGACGCTGATCGCCGTCGTCGTCGGCACGATCGTCCTCTACCGGCATTTTCGCGTCGCCGAGAACCGCGAGGCGGCGGTGCGCTGGATGGAGGCGCACGCGGCGACGCGCTGGCTGGTCGTGCTCGGTCGCCGCTACGAGCCGCAGCTGCGCTTCGCCTGGAACCGGGTGACGCCGGGCGGCACCTTCGGCCTCGAATTCACCTCGCTGGTGGCGACCCTGGCGGTCGCGCTGTTCGTCCTCGTCGCCTACGCCGCGCTGGTCGGCCGCGAGCCGGGGCCGACGCCGGGCGACGAAACCGCGCTCGAAATCGCCGGGCACCTGCACAGCGGCTTCCTGCTCGCCTTCTCCAAGGTCTTCACCTGGCTCGGCTCCGGCGTCGTCGTCTGGGCGCTGACGGCGCTCTGCGCGGCGCTGCTCGCCGCCCGCCGGCGCTGGACCGAGTTCTGGGTCCTGCTCGCCGGGATGGCGATCATCTCCTTCGGCTTCCACGAGATCAAGGCCGTCGTCGACCGCCCGCGCCCGCCCGATCCCCAGGTCGCCACCACCGGCTCCTCGTTTCCCAGCGGCCACGCCGCCCACTCGGTGCTCTACGTCTGGATCGCGGTGATGATCGTCCTGCGGCTGCGGCCGGGGATGGCGCGGGCGACGGCCGTGGTCGCGACCGGGATCGGGCTGACGGCGCTGGTCGGGCTCTCCCGCGTCTACCTCAGCGTCCACTACCTGAGCGACGTCAGCGCCGGCTGGGCGCTGGGCGCCGCCGCCTTCTCGTTCTGCGCCCTGGTCGCCCTCGTCATCTCCGGAGTGCGCCACAATCCACCGCAGTGACCGTTTACGCGCTGGCCAGGATCGGCCACCAATACCTCCTCTGGGGCGCCGCGGGCCTGATCTGCTTCGTCACCTTCGTCGTCCTCATCCTCACCCCGGCGCTGAGCGCGCACGGCCGGATCTGGGAGAAGACCGCGGCCGGCTTCCTGGCGCTCTTCGTCCTCGCCGCCCTGCTGGTCGGCGGTGTCGTGATCGGGCTGGCGGTCGTCTACTACTACAACGACATCCTCAACTTCCTTCACGGCAAGTAGGCGCCGGCCCGAGTGAGCGGGCGGGAAGGGATAATGAACACATGCCGGCCAGCTCGAAAGAGACCGAAAGTGCTGCAAAGGCGGGAGACCCCGGCCTGCTCGAGGCGCTCTCGGACGCGGTCGAGTCGGGCGCTGGGCTGCCCGCGGTGGCGCGCGCCGCGGCACGCCTGCTCGACGCCAGCGTCGCCCTGATCGACCGCTCCAGCGCGGTTCTCGCCGTCGCCGGCGCCTCCCCCGACCAGGAGCAGCGGCTGCTCTCCGGCGGCGACGGAGTGACCACGGTCGAGCTGCGCGTCGCCGACGCCGCGGTCGGCGAGCTGCGCTACCGCGCCGGCTCGGCGCCCGATCCGGCGATCGCCCGCATGGTGACGACGCTGCTGGCGCTCGAGCTCGAGCGCTCGCGCTCGCCGGAGTGGGCGAGCGAGGAGGTCGCCAGCGCCTTCGTCGAGGCGGTCCTCGCCCGCGAGGTGACCGACCGCGGCGACATCGTCGCCCGCGGCGCCGAGCTCGGCGCCGACCTCGACCGCGGCGCCGGCGTCCTGATGCTGCGGGCGGCGCCGCGGGCGGCGCAGACCGGCGACTGGCGCGAACGGGTGATGACCCTCGCGATGCGGGCGCTGCGCTCGCTGGCCCCGGGCTCGCTGGCGAGCGCCGAGTCCGGCGATGACGGCGGCGCCAACCTCGCCGTGATCGTCCCCGCCGAGGACGACGAGCGGCTCGCCCGCGCCACCGCCGGCCTCGCCCGCGAGCTCGCGGACAGCCTCTCCGGCTTCCACCTGACGATCGGCAGCAGCCGCCGCTCCGCCGACCCGGTCGACCTCTACCGGGCGGGGTCCGAGGCGCGGCTCGCGGTCAACGTCGGCGAGGCCGAGGGCCACGCGACGCTCGCCTTCGAGGACACCGGCGCCTACCGGCTGCTGCTGCCGGCGATGAGCGAGGACCCGGGCGAGCTCGAGCGCTTCTACGCGGAGACGATCAAGCCCCTCTCCGACTACGACGAGCAGTACGAGACCGAGCTGGTGGCCACGGTCGAGGCCTACCTCGACAACGACGGCAACGTCGCCGCCACCGCCAAACAGCTCTTCACCCACCGCCACACGGTCCGCTACCGCCTCGAGCGCGTGCGCGAGCTCTGCGGCCACGACGTCTCCGCCACCGAAGGCCGCGAGAAGCTGGGCCTCGGCCTCAAGGCGATGCGCGTGCTCGGCATCGCCTCGCCCAAGGGCCCCGCCCACGAGCCGGGGGCCAAGGGCGGCAAGGTCGCCCGCAGCGGCGACGAGTAGCGCGGAGCGCGGGCCCGCGCGGCGGTCCGCGGCCGCTGGCAGCGCCGCCGATTCCGGGGGAAGGACTCGAACCCTCTCTTCCAGGACCAAAACCTGGCGTGCTGGCCGATTACACCACCCCGGATCGAGTGCGAGCGTAGCGCCCGCCGATCGAGCTACGCCTTTTGTGGGCAGATTCGAGGACAAGGTGCGTCTCGATCTGGCGGAGCGTCCGCCGGACCGCATACGCTGCCGTTCGTGGAGTTCGGAGGAGCGTCGATGGACCCTGAAATCCGTGCCGGCCTGGCGCGGAGCTGGAAGGCGTTGATGACGGTCGGGATCATCGCGATCGCGATCGGCTGCATCGCGATCCTCGTCCCCGCCGTCGCCGCGGTCGGGACGGCGATCTTCATCGGCTGGATCCTGCTGATCGCCGGCGCCTTCCTCGTCGCCGCCGCCTTCTCGGCGCCGTCGGTCGGCTCGCTGGTGCTGCGGCTGCTGTGGGCGGCGGTCACCGTGATCGTCGGCCTCTGGTTCATCGTCGAGCCGCACAACGGGACCCTGACGCTGACCCTCGTCCTCGGCATCTACTTCCTCTTCATGGGGATCACCCGGATCACCGTCGCCTTCGTCGGCCGCGGCCAGCCGAACGCCGGCTGGGTCGGGCTGAGCGGCGTCCTCGGCCTGCTGATCGGGATCCTCGTCCTAGTCAAGTTCCCCTCCTCCGCCGACTGGGCGATCGGCCTGCTGGTCGGCATCGACCTGATCTTCGCCGGCTGGACGCTGACCAGCATCGCCCTGGTCGGCAAAGACCTGGCCAAGGGCCGGGCCTAAGCGCCTGGTCTCGCCGCGAGACGTGGCCGGGGAGGGTGCCGGCCACCCTCTCTGGGCCGGTAGGGCGGCCGGCACCCTCCCGTAGCCGGCGGACGAATCCCGTGGTTCCTTATGGACCTATGTGGTCCGAAAGGAACCACGCGATGGAGGTCCCGGCCGATCCCCGTTTCCGTGGTTCCTTTTGGACGCAGGAGGTCCATAAGGAACCACGACTTTTCGAGGCGGGTGGATTGGCCCACCTACCTGCCCTTGGGTGCGCCGGTCCAGCCGCTACTCGTGGCACCGAGACGACCCTCGCTCGGCGCATCCGCATTCGCATGACATGGCCCGCGAGCCCGGCGCTCGGGGCGGGAGCCGCACGCCACCACTACGATTCACGGGTGAGTTCCGCCCCGCTGGTCCTGGTCATGGCGGCCGGCGAGGGAACGCGGATGCGTTCCTCGCTGCCGAAGATGCTGCACCCCGTCTGCGGGCGACCGATGGTCGCCTGGCCGATCCTCGCCGCCCGCGCTGCCGGCCGCGCCGGCCAGGTCGCGGCGATCGTCTCGCCGGGCCGGGACATCTCCGCCGGCCTGCCCGGCGAGGTCGAGATCGTCGAGCAGCCGCAGCCCGACGGCACCGGCGGCGCGGTGCGCGCGGCGCTGCCCCAGATCGAGGCGGCCGAGACGGTGCTCGTCCTCTCCGGTGACGTGCCGCTGATCTCGGCGGCGACGATCGCCGAGCTGCTCGCCGCCCACGAGGCGACCGACGCGGCGGCGACGATGCTGACGATCGAGCTCGACCAGCCCGGCTCCTACGGCCGCGTCGTCCGCGGCGCCGGTGGCGCGGTCGAGCGCGTGGTCGAGGCGAAAGCCGCCGGCGACGCCGACCCCGAGCAGCTCGCGATCCGCGAGATCAACGCCGGCACCTACGTCTTCGACGCGGCGCCGCTCGCCGCCGCCCTCGCCAGCCTCTCCAACGACAACGCCCAGGGCGAGTACTACCTGCCCGACGTCTTCCCGGCCCTGCGCGAGGCCGGGCACGCCGTCGCCGCCCACCTGACCGAGGACCTGGCGGTGACGATGGGCATCAACAACCGCGTCGACCTCGCCGCGGTCGAGACCGAGGCGCGCCGTCGCCTGCTGGAGGCGCACATGCTCGCCGGCGTCACCGTGGTCGACCCCGCCTCGACCTGGATCGATGCCGGAGTGGAGATCGATGCCGACGCCCGGATCGAACCCGGCACGCACGCTGCGCGGCGCCACCCGCATCGGCAGCCACGCCGTCGTCGGCCCGCAGGCGACGCTGATCGACAGCGTCGTCGGCATCGAGTCCCAGGTCGTCCACTCCTACCTGGTCGAGTGCGAGGTCCGCGACGGCTGCTCGGTCGGCCCCTTCGCCTACCTGCGGCCGGGGGCGCTGCTCGACGCCGGCGCCAAGGCGGGCACCTTCGTCGAGATCAAGAACTCCCACATCGGCAAGAGCGCGAAAGTGCCGCATCTCTCCTACATCGGCGACGCCGACGTCGGCGCCGGGACCAATATCGGCGCCGGCACGATCACCGCCAACTACGACGGATTCCGCAAGAGCCGGACTGTGATCGGGGTCGATGTGCGGATCGGCGTTGACACGATGCTGATCGCGCCGGTAGAAGTCGGGGACTCCGCCTACACTGGCGCTGGCGCGGTGATCAAGGACGACGTGCCCAACGGGGCGCTGGCCGTCAGCGAGAACGCGCAACGGAATATCGACGGATACGCGGCCGAGAAGGCCGCGCGGATGCGAGAGGACAAGAGCGAGTGAGCATGATCGAGGACCGCCCGCAGGCGTCCACCGCCATCTCCCACGACTACGAGAAACGGATGATGGTCTTCGGCGGCCGCAGCTCGATGGACCTGGCCGCCAAGATCGCCGGCAAACTCGACCTCGACGTCGGCGCGGTGACGCTGAAGACCTTCGCCAACGGCGAGGTGTACTGCCGCTACGAGGAGTCGATCCGCGGCGCCGACGTCTTCCTCGTCCAGTCGACCTGCGCCAACGAGCAGAGCGGGATGACGCCGAACGACTCGCTGATCGAGCTGCTGACGATGATCGACGCCGCCCAGGGCGCCTCCGCGCACCGGATCATCGCCGTCATGCCCTGGTACGGCTACGCCCGCCAGGACAAGAAGTCGGCGCCGCGCGAGCCGATCTCCGCCCGCATCGTCGCCAAAGCGCTGGAGGCCGTCGGCGTCGACCGCATCCTCACCATGGACCTCCACGCCGGCCAGGTGCAGGGCTTCTTCCACGTCCCGGTCGACCACATGACGGCGATGCCGATGCTTACCCAGTGGTTCATCGACCAGGAAATGCAGGACGACCTGGTGATCGTCTCCCCCGATGCCGGCCGGGTGAAGACGGCGCGCAACTTCGCCCGCCGCGTCGGCACCCACTGGGCGGTGATGGAGAAGGAGCGCCCGGCCCAGCAGGTCGCCGAGATCGGCTACGTGGTCGGCGACGTCAAGGACAAGACCGCGGTCCTCGTCGACGACATGATCGACACCGCCGGCACCCTCTGCGCCGCCGCCCAGACGGTGATGGACGAGGGCGCGGCGCGGGTCATCGCCTGCGCCACCCACGGCGTCTTCTCCGGCCCCGCCTTCGAACGGATCGCCGACTCGGCGATCGAGCGGATCGTCGTCACCGACACCCTGCCGCTGCGGCCGAACGCGCCCGACAACATCACCGTGCTCTCGACCGCCAGCACCTTCGCCGACTCGATCCGCCGCATCTTCACCGACGACTCGGTGAGCGAGATCTTCGCCGGCGAGAACCAGCTCTTCTAGTTGCGCCTGGTCGGGCATAAGGGCGCGGATGCGATCGCGCCCGGCAACACGCTGGAGAGCTTCCGGGCGGCGGTCGAGGCCGGCGTCGACACGATCGAGTTCGACGTGCTCTGGCTGCCGGACTCGCACCTGCCGCCGGAGCAGCGGGCGCCGCTGGTCGTCGCCCACGACTGGGAGGACGCCGAGCGGCGCACGCCGCTGGCGCTGACCGAGGCGCTCGACGCCTTCCTCGAGCCGCCGCTGGACCGCGTCGAGATCGACCTCGACGTGAAACTTCCCGGCCGCGAGGAGGAGCTGGTCGACGCGCTGCGGGAGCGGGACCTGGTCGAGCGGGCGATGATCTCGACGATGGAGATGCACACCCTGAAACGGGTGCTCGAACTGGAACCGGCGCTGCGCCGCGGCTGGACCTATCCCAAGGTGACCAGGGACTGGACCCGGAAGCGCTGGGCGAAGCTGCCGATGGCGGCGGCCCTGGTCGGGATGCGCTACCGGCTACCCGGCCTCGCCGCCGAAAAGCTGCCCAAGTTCGGCGTCGCCGCGATGTGGGTCTACCACCCGCTCATCAGTCCGCGGCTCGCCCGCATCTGCGACCTCGTCGGGGTCGAGCTGATCGCCTGGACGGTCGACGAGGAGGCGCGGATGCGGACCCTGGTCGAGCAGGGGGTCACCGGCCTCTGCTCCAACGACCCCCGCCTGCTCAGATCGTTCCGGGAGTAGCCCCGCGCGGCGCGTGGCGGTCGCCCTTGACCTTGACCGCCGACTCGAGCTCCTCCTGGGTGAAGCCGCCGACCGCTTCGCCCTCGGTCGCGTAGCGGTAGAGGGCGACGCCGAAGACCCCGTTCAGCGCCTTCGAGACGAGGATCGCGACGGCCAGGACCAGGGCGCCGATCACGACCAGCAGGGCGCCGACGAACGAGGCCGAGGCCCAGACCGCGATCCCGGCCGCGATCAGGATCGCCCCCGGCAGGAAGCCGAGCAGGAAGACCGCGGCGCCGATCGCGATGTTGCCGGTGATCTGCTGTCCCCATTTGCCCTTGAAGATCGAAGCCGACCGCTTCAGCGTGCCGAAGGGGCCGGTGCCCTCGATCGCGATCACCGGCACGGCGAGGAAGGTGACCAGGGCCCAGGCGGTGCCGACCAGGCGGGCGGCGATCTCGCCGGCGATGCCGCCCTGGTTCTCGAGCACGCCCATCAGCACGCTGATCGCGGTCGAGACCGCCGCCCAGCCGCAGATCTGCGCGAAGCGCGAGCGGGCGACGGCGAGGCCGTCGGCGACCGTCGCCTCCTGGCCGGCGAAGATCATGTTGGCGGCGGCGGCGAGGCCGACGCTGAAGTAGAAGCCGATCACGCTGAGGACGTAGACGCCGATGATCAGCAGCGGGACCGCGCCGGCGTAGGTGTCCTGGTCGAGCAGGTAGAGCCCCGGGGCGAAGAAGAGGATCGCCAGCGGGATCATCGCCACCGCTCCGTAGAGCGGGAAGCGGATCAGCTCACGGTGGCTGTTGAGCAGCCCCCAGCTCTTCTTCGTCAGTCCCCATCCACGCTTGATCCGGCTCATCGTCTCTCCCCTTCGGTCGGCTTGAAATTACCTGGTGTTCACCCAGTTTCGGCCAAACCGGGCGTTCGCTTTACCCCCCGCTCCTCGAAGTACTCCCACTCCTCCTCGCCGAGCTCGGTCGCCGGCTCGGACGCGTAGACCCACTCGCGGGCGATCCGGTGCCAGTTGCGCTTCGCCCGCAGCTGGCCGAGCACGGCGACGACGCCGATCTCCATCCGCCGCCCCATCAGCTCGTCGGCCGGGATCGACTCGCGCCGCATCAGGTCGAAGTACTCCGAGCGCGGGTCGTTGGTCGACTCGATGATCTTCATCACCCGCCGCGGGCTGATCTCGATCTCGCTGTCTTCCAGGTACCAGCCGCCGACCGCCCGCATGTGGTCCAGCAGCCGCTCGGCGTCGAGCTTCGACGGCTTCTTGACGAAGCCGAGGTCGTGCAGCGCCTGCCGCACCGCCTCGGGGTCGTTGCGCGAGGCGGCGTCGAAGGCGCGCTGCTCGAGCAGGATCTGCTCGCGGTCGAGCTTCTTCGTCATCCCGAAGTCGAGGAAGGCGACCCGGCCGTCGTCCATCAGGATGTAGTTGCCGGGGTGCGGGTCGGCGTTGAACTGCTGCAGGTGGTAGATCGAGCCGAAGCTGCCGCGGAAGACGATCTCGCCGAAGCGGCTGCGCTCCTCGTGGGGCAGCTCCTTGATCTCCTGGAAGTCGAGCCCGGTGACCAGCTCGGTGACCAGCACCCGCCGCCGCGAGAGCCGCGTCACCACTTCCGGCACGTAGATGAAGGGGTGTTCGCGGTAGGCCCGGGCGAAGGCGCGCTGGTTCTGCGCCTCGTACTCGTAGTCGAGCTCCTCCATCACCCTTTCGCGCAGCTCCTCGGCGATCTCCTTGGCGTCGAGCCCGGGCGCGACCGCCCGCGCCAGCCGCACCAGGGTGCCGGCGTTGCGCAGGTCGGCCTCCAGCGCCTCGGCGATGCCCGGGTACTGGATCTTGACCGCGACCTCGCGCCCGTCGAGCAGCTCGGCCCGGTGTACCTGGCCGATCGAGGCGGCGGCGAACGCCTCCGGCTCGATCTCGGCGAAGTACTCGGAGAGCGGCTCGCCGTCGTACTCCTCCTCGAGCACCTCGACGACCTTCTCCCACGGCATCGCCGGCGCGTCGGTGCGCAGTTTCGCCAGCTGCTCCTGGTAGATCTCGCGGTACTCCTCGGGGATGAACTCGGTGTCGATGAAGGAGGCGAACTGGCCGAGCTTCATCGCCGCGCCCTTCATCTGGCCCAGGGCCCCGACCATCTTCAGCGCCGTCTCCATGTGGCGCTGCTCGAGCCGTTCGGCCGCCCGCTCCTCCGAGCGCCCAACGTTCGTCGCCTTGGTGCCCGCGTAGCGGGCCCCCTGGGTGCCGACTATCGAGCCCAGCTTCGCCGAGCGCCGGATCCGCCCTTTGGGGATCTTTGAGTCGTCGGCCACGTGGGAAGGGTGCCACAGCCCGCCCCCGGCGGCGCCGTTTCTCTATGCTCTCCCGTCCGATGGCAGCTTCCCGCTCCACGCTCAAGGCCGCTCCGCGCGCCGATTTCGGCTCCCGCGCCTCGCGACGCATGCGCCGCGAGGGCATCGTCCCCGGCGTCGTCTACGCCGGCGGCGCGGAGGCGAAGCCGTTCCAGGTCTCCGAACGCGACGTGCGCAACATCCTGCAGGAGGGCGCCGCGCTGTTCGACCTGCAGCTCGACAGCGGCAAAGCCGTCCCGGTCGTGATCAAGGAACAGCAGCTCCATCCGGTGCGCGGGACGATGCAGCACCTCGACCTGCAGCAGGTCAAACTCGACGAGGCGATCCAGGCCGACGTCGTGATCGAGCTCGAGGGAATCGACGACGCCCCCGGCGTCCGCGCCTCCGGCGTGCTCGAGCACGTCACCCGCGAAATCACCGTCGAAGCGCTGCCCACCGAGATCCCCGACCGGATCGTCGTCGACGTCTCCGCGATGGAGATCAACGACACCCTGCAGCTCTCCACGATCGAGCCGCCCGCCGGCGTCACCTTCGTCGCCGACGAGCCGGAGGAGATCACGCTCGTCACCCTCTCGCCGCCGCGCGTCGAAGAGGTCGAGGAGCCCGAGGTCGAGGAGGAGACCGAGCTGGTCGGCGAGGGCGAGGGCGAGGGCGAGGGCGAGGCCGCCGAGGGCGGCGACTCGGGCGAGTCCGAGGGCTGAGCCGCACCGCGCCGTGCGGCCGGCCGCCTGAACGATGTCCCTGTTCCGCCGTCGCCGCGACGGAGGCGAGGGCGGGGACCGGGTCCTGATCGTCGGCCTCGGCAACCCCGGGGCCGAGCACGAGCGCAGCCGCCACAACGTCGGCTTCGACGTCGCCGAGGAGCTGGCGCGGCGCTGGGACCTGGGCAAGCCGCGCAAGAAGTTCGGCGGCCTGCTCTACGAAGGGCGCACCGGCCCCGGCGGCCCGCGGGTCGCCGTCCTGCTGCCGCAGACCTACATGAACGGCTCCGGCGACTCGGCCGGGCCGGCGCGCGGCTCGCTCAAGCTGCCGCTGCGCCGCGTCGTCGTCCTCCACGACGAGATCGACCTCCCGTTCGGCGAGGTGCAGGTCCGCCAGGGCGGCGGCCTCGCCGGCCACAACGGCCTGAAGAGCCTCAAACGGGGCTTCGGCGACGCCGGGTTCTGGCGCGTCCGGGTCGGCGTCGGCCGGCCCGACTCGACCGACCCGGAGATCGTCTCCGCCTACGTCCTCGGCCGCTTCCGCGAGCCGCGGGCCGAGGTCGAGGCGCTGGTCGCCGACGCGGCCCGCGAGGCCGAGCGGCTCGTCGACCGGATAGCTTCCGAGGGCGACGATGAGTGAGGCCAGCCCCACCGGCGCCGACGCGCCCCGCACCGCGCTACCGGGCCGACGAGTCCGGCGTCGCCCTGATCCGGCTGGAACGGCCGCAGGCGCGCAACGCGATCGACACCCAGATGCTGAGCGAGCTGCTCGAGCACCTGGCGGTCGCCCGCGGCGACGAGCGGGTGCGGGCCCTGGTCTTCAGCTCCGGCGACCACCTCGGCTTCTCCGCCGGCGCCGACGTCCGCGAGCAGCTCGACGCCGAGGCCCACGTGCGGCGGATGGAGATGTTCTCCGAGCTCTACGACACCATCGTCGGCTTCCCGAAGCCGACGATCGCCGCCTGCCACGGCGACGTCGTCGGCGGCGGCGCCGAGATCGCGGTCGCCTGCGACATGCGGGTCGGTGGCGCCAACCTGCGGATGCGCTTCCCCGGTGCCGCGCTCGGGATCCCGGTCGGCCCGGCCCGCCTCGTCACCCTCTGCGGCCTCGCCACCGCCAAGTACCTGCTGCTCTCCTCGCGCACGGTCGGCGCCGACGAGGCGCTCCGCCTCGGCCTCGTCAACCGGGTAGCCCCGGCGGCCGCCACCGAGGACGCGGCGCTGGAGCTGGCCGGCGAGGTCGCCGCCCACCCGCCGGAGTCGGTCGCCCGCCTGAAGCGGCTGCTGCACGAGTGGGACGACGTCGAGGGCCGCTCCGCGCAGGAGGGCATCGGCCAGGTCGAGCACGTCCGCGCCGCCCGCGACCTCCCCTTCGGCCAGCCGTCCTGACGGCCGGGTCGACTTCGTCACCCACAGGCTGACAAAGTCGACCCGCCCGGCGGCGCCGCTCTCCTAGAATCGGTCGCCCGGCCCGGATCGCGCGATCTGGGCTCTTTCCCTGCCATGTCCCTCCGTCCCCTGATCGAGATCGCCGCCGAGAACGAGCGCCTGCACGCGCTCTGTGGCCGCGTGCGCGAGGCGGCGGACGGGGGGGAGGCGCAGACCGTGCGCGCCTCCTCGACCCTGCGGCCGCTGCTGCTGGCGGCGCTGCTCGAGGACGACCGCGGGCTGGCCGGGCGGCCGGCGCTGCTGGTCGCCGCCGACGACCGCTCCGGGCGCGACCTCGCCGCCGACCTGCGCGCCTACCTGGCGCCGCGCCGCGTCCGCTTCTACCCCTCGCGGGGGACCGGCTACGCCTCCAGCGTGACGCCGCCGCCGCACCTGGTCGGGCTGCGGATCGACGCCCTCGACGCGCTCTCGCGCGAGGAGGACGCGGTCGTCGTCGCCAGCGCCACGGCGCTCGCCGAGGCGGTCCCCGACGCCTCGCTGCGCCCGGCCGGGTTCGCGATCGCCAAGGGTGAGGAGGTCGATCTCGACAGCGTCGCCGAGGACCTCGTCGGCGCCGGCTACGAGCGCGTCGACCAGGTCACCGAGCGCGGCCAGTTCGCCGTCCGCGGCGGCATCCTCGACGTCTACCCGGCGACCGAGGAGCGGGCGGTGCGGATCGAGCTGTTCGGCGACGAGGTCGACTCGATGCGCTGGTTCTCGACCTTCACCCAGCGCTCGCTGGGCGAGGCGGAGCGGGTCGAGCTGGCCCCCGCCGCCGAGCTCGACGCCGAGCACCGCGAGCTCGCCGAGCTGGCGGCGATGGAGGCCGAGGAGGAAGGCGAGCAGCCGCGCAACCTCGGCGAGCTGCTGCCGCTCGACCACTTCAAGGCGCCGCTGGAGCTGGTGCCGGAGACGGCGGCGGTCGTGCTCGCCGCCGCCGAGGAGATCGAGCCGGCGCTGCGCGACGCCTGGGAGGACGCGACCACGGCGATGCACGCCGAGGACGCCAAGCACCTCTACGTCGACGTCGCCGAGCCGCTCGCCGCGCGCGCCGCGCTGGCGCTGACCGCGGTCGGCGACGAGGACGAGGACGCCTTCCGCGCCTCGCGCGCCGAGTCGCCGGCCCGCAGCGTCAAGGAGGCCGAGGGCGAGCTGGAGAAGCTGGTCCGCTCCGGCTACCGCACCGTCGTCGCCTTCGAGGCCCGCGGCGAGGCCGAGCGCGCCCGCTACGGCCTCGACCGCCTCGACGCCCGCCTGCTCGAAGGCGGCCGCGTCTCGCCCGATCCCGGCGTCGCCTTCGCCGAGGCGCGCCTGCGCGAGGGCTTCGTCAGCCCCGAGCTGAAGCTCGCCGTCTATCCCTTCCGCCGCCTCGTCCACCGCCGCCGCGCCGAGCAGCCGGCGCCGACCGGCGGCCGCGGCCGGCTCGCCTTCAGCGACCTGCGGGTCGGCGACTACGTCGTCCACGAGGACCACGGCGTCGCCCGCTTCGCCGGCTTCGAGACGCGCGAGGTCGGCGGCGTCACCCGCGACTACCTCTACCTCGAATACAAGGGCGAGGACCGCGTCTACGTCCCCACCGACCAGCTGGCGAAGCTGAGCCGCTACGTCGGCGCCGGCGCCGACCCGTCGCTCTCGGCGCTCGGCGGCAAGCGCTGGCAGAACATGAAGGCGCGGGCGCGCAAGGCGGCCGGCGCCCTGGCCGGCGAGCTGCTCAACCTCTACGCCGAGCGCCGCGCTCGCCGCGGCCACGCCTTCCCGCCCGACGGCGAGTGGCAGATCGCGCTGGAGACCGCCTTCCCCTACCGCGAGACCGCCGACCAGATGGAAGCGATCGAGGCGGTCAAGGCCGACATGGAGTCCGAGCGGCCGATGGACCGGCTGGTCTGCGGCGACGTCGGCTTCGGCAAGACCGAGGTGGCGCTGCGGGCGGCGGTCAAGGCCGCCTCCGACGGCACCCAGGTGATGGTCCTGGTGCCGACCACGATCCTCGCCCAGCAGCACTACGGCACCTTCCGCGAGCGCCTCGCCGACCTTCCCTTCCGGGTCGAGGGCGTCTCCCGGCTGCGGCCGGCGGCCGAGGTCAAGGAGGTGCTGAAGGAGTTCGAGGCGGGCAAGGTCGACGTCCTGATCGGCACCCACCGGCTGCTCTCGCGCGACGTCCGCGCCAAGCAGCTCGGCCTCGTCGTCGTCGACGAGGAGCAGCGCTTCGGCGTCAAGCAGAAGGAGCTGCTGCGCCAGCTGAAGCTCAAAGTCGACGTGCTGGCGCTCTCGGCGACGCCGATCCCGCGCACCCTGCAGATGAGCCTCGCCGGGCTGCGCGACATCTCGGTGATCGAGACCCCGCCCGAGGGGCGGCGCCCGGTCCGCACCTACGTCGGTCCCTACGACGAGGACCTGGTCCGCAAGGCGATCTCCCGCGAGCTCGAGCGCGGCGGCCAGGCCTTCGTCCTGCACAACCGGATCGAGTCGCTGCCGGAGACGACCGAGCAGCTGCGCGGCATGATCCCCGGCGCCCGCTTCCTCGAAGCCCACGGCCAGATGGACGAGCGCCAGCTGGAGGAGACGATGCTGAGCTTCCTCCGCGGCGAGGCGGACTGCCTGGTGACGACGACGATCATCGAGTCCGGGCTCGACATCCCGACCGCGAACACGCTGATCGTCGAGCGCGCCGACCAGCTCGGGCTCTCCCAGGCCTACCAGATCCGCGGCCGCGTCGGCCGCTCTCGCGAGCGCGCCTTCGCCTACCTGCTCTATCCCTCGGCCGAGGCGCTGAGCGAGGAGGCGGCGGCGCGCCTCTCGACCCTCGCCGACAACACCGAGCTCGGCTCCGGCTTCCGCATCGCGATGCGCGACCTCGACATCCGCGGCGCCGGCAACCTGCTCGGCGACGAGCAGTCCGGCCACGTCGCCGCGGTCGGCTTCGAGCTCTACTGCCAGATGATCGACGAGGCGGTCGCCGCGGTCGAGGGCGCCGAGGGGGAGGAGGAGGCGCCCGAGCCGGTCCGCCTCGACGTCCCCGTCGACGCCTACCTCGCCGCCGCCTACATCCCCTTCGAGGCGGCCAAGATCGACGTCCACCGCCGCATCGTCGCCGCCCGCGAGCCGGGCCAGCTGCGGGCGATCCGCGACGAGCTCGCCGACCGCTTCGGGCCGCTGCCGGCGCCGGCCGAGAACCTGCTGCGGCTGCAGCAGGCGCGGATCGAGCTCGGCCTCGCCGGCGCCCGCAGCGTCGAGTTCCGCGGCGGCCGCCTCTCGGTCACCGGCGTCGAGCTCGACTCCGAGGCGGCCGGCGTGCTCACCGGGCAGGTCGAGGGCGCGGTCTACGAGTGGCGCGAGCAGACCGCGGCGCTGCGGGTCGACGGCGACCCGGACGAACGGCTGCGCGCGGTCCTGGCGCTGGCCGAGGGCCTGCGCGAGGCCAGGCGCTCGGCCGAGGCAGCGGCCGCGTAGCCGCTCGCCCGGCTTTAGGAAACCGTTATCCGGAGCCGTCCCCGGGGGGCGCTCCCGCCACCGGTTTTCACTATGCTGCCGAATCCGTGGGGGCCAAATCGGGGCAGAACGCGAAGCAGGGTGGGACCAAGCGGCTGGCGCTTGTCGTCTTCGGCGCCCTCTTCGTGCTGCTCTTCGTCGGCTTCGCGGTCGCCCAGGGGCTGACCAAGCCGGGCGTGCCGTCGGGCGACATCGCCCACGTCTCTGGCGTCCCCAGCGATCTCGCCAACATCAGCCAGGAAGAAATGAGGCGCGGGATCCTGCAGCAGGCCGCCGGCAGCGGCGAAAAAAAGGCGCCGAAACCGGGCTCGAAAAAATACGAGGAACTGAAGACCGCGGTGACCAGCGAACTGATCGAGAGCGTCTGGCTGCGCGCCGAAGCGGAAAACCTCGGCATCCAGGTGACCGACAAACAGATCGAAACCGAACTGGAAAACATCAAGAAACAAAACTTCCCGACGCCGAAGGCCTACAACGAATTCCTCAAGACCGCGCACTACACGCAGGACGAGGTCAACGGCAAGGTCGAACTCTCGATCCTCAACAAAAAAATCGGCGAACGGATCTCCAGCCAGGCGCAGCCCGCCTCGAACTCGGAAATCCAGAACTACTACGAAGAAGAAAAGGCGGCCCAGTTCACCGAACCGCCGACCCGTGACGTGCGGGTGGTCATCAACAAAAAGAAGTCGGAAGTCGAAGCCGCGCAGAAGGCGCTGGAAGCCGACAACTCGCCGGCGAGCTGGAAGAAAGTGGCGAAGAAGTACTCCTCCGACCCGACCACCAGCAGCAAAGGCGGCCTGCAGAAAGCGATCCCGGAAGAACTGCTGCAGGGGCCGCTGAAAAAAGCGATCTTCGGCAGCGCCACGGGCGAACTGGTCGGCCCGATCAAATACCAGGGCAACTACCTGCTGCTCGAAGTCGACAAGCTGAACCCGGAAAAGGTGAAATCGCTGGGCGAAGCCCGCTCCCAGATCAGCGAAACGCTGAACCAGCAGAAGCAGCAGGAATACGTGCAGGAATTCGGCACCAGGTACCAGCAGAAGTGGATCTCGCAGACCGTCTGCGCCTCGGGCTTCGAGGTCGAAGACTGCTCCAACTACCCGGAATCGGAGCGCATCGCGAAAGCGCGCGAACCGTACAAAGCCTGCTACGAAGCCAACCCGAAAGAACCGCCGACCGAATGCCCGGCGCCGGTGCAGCAGATCAAACCGGCGCTGCCGGGGACGGTGACGCCGGTCAAACCGAGCGGCGAACAGTTCGTGCAGCGGCCGCTGCCGGAAGCCGGCGCGGGCGGCGGCGAAGGCGCGGAAGCGCTCGAAGGGATCGAAGGGGCGCCCGAAGGCGCGCCCGAAGGCGCCCCGGAACAGGGCGGAGCCGAAGCGGAACCGGAACCCGAAGGCGAATCCGAAGCCGAACCGGAACCCGAAGCTGAAGGCGAAAGCGGCGAATAGCGCGCCGCGCCGAGCGGCCGCGCCCGAATAGACTCACGCCTCCGTGAGCTCGATCAGCTCCATCCACGCGCGCCAGATCCTCGACTCGCGCGGCAACCCGACCGTCGAGGTCGAGGTCGTGCTGGAGTCGGGCTCCCGCGGTCTCGCCGCGGTGCCCTCCGGCGCCTCGACCGGCGAGTTCGAGGCGGTCGAGCTGCGCGACGGCGGCGAGCGCCTGGGGCGGCAAGGGCGTCTCGCAGGCGGTCGCCAACGTCAACGGCGAGATCGCGGCGGCGCTGACCGGCGCCCGCGCCGCCGAGCAGGGCGCGCTCGACCGGACGATGATCGAGCTCGACGGCACGCCGAACAAGGGCCGGCTCGGCGCCAACGCGCTGCTCGGCGTCTCGCTGGCGGCGGCGCAAGGCGGCGGCGGCCGACTCCGGGCAGCCGCTCTTCCGCTACCTCGCCGAGCTCTACGGCGGCGGCGAGCCAGCCTGCTGCCGGTGCCGATGATGAACGTCCTCAACGGCGGCGCGCACGCCGACAACTCGGTCGACTTCCAGGAGTTCATGATCGTCCCCGCTCGGCGCGCCAGCTTCTCCGACGCCTGCGGGTGGGCGCCGAGGTCTTCCACGCGCTGAAGAAGGCCCTGCAAGCCAAGGGCCTCGACACCGCCGTCGGCGACGAGGGCGGCTTCGCGCCCAACCTCGAGTCCAACGAGGCGGCCCTGCAGGCGGTGATCGACGGGATCGAGGCGGCCGGCTACGCGGCCGGCAACGACGTCTTCATCGCCCTCGACCCGGCGACCAGCGAGTTCTACGAGGACGGCGCCTACGTGCTCGAGCAGCGAGGGCCGCACGCCTCAGCGCCGAGGAGATGGCCGCCTACTGGGCGCAGGTCTGCGACGCGATACCCGATCGTCTCGCTCGAGGACGGCATGGCCGAGGACGACTGGGACGGCTGGAAGCCGCTGACCGAGAGCGCTCGGCGAGCGCGTCCAGCTCGTCGGCGACGACCTCTTCGTCACCAACCCCGAGCGCCTGCGCCGCGGCATCGAGCTAGGCGTCGGCAACTCGATCCTGGTCAAGGTCAACCAGATCGGCACGCTGACCGAGACGCTCGACGCGATCGCGATCGCCCGCGAGGCGGGCTACACGCGCGGTGATCTCGCACCGCTCGGGCGAGACCGAGGACACGACCATCGCCGACCTCGCCGTCGCCACCGGCTGCCGGCCAGATCAAGACCGGCGCGCCCGTCGCGCTCGGACCGCGTCGCCAAGTACAACCAGCTGCTGCGGATCGAGGAGGAGCTGGGGGCTCAGGCTCAGTTCCCAGGGCTGAATGCCTTTGCCCAACGCCGCTCTTAATGAAGGAGTGCGGGGCCCGGCCGCGTAGCTCCGGGCATGGCACCGCACGCCCACGCGGCCCGCAGGGCACCCGCCGCCAAGCGCCGCCCGGCGGCCCGCAAACGGCGCCCCGCGGCGCGCAGCGGGGCGACCCGGATCAAGTGGGACCGGGTGGGGCGGATCGCGCTGGTCGTCGTCCTCGCCGCCGTCCTCTACTCGTACCTGAACCCGGCGATCGACTTCGTCAAGACCTACACGGCGACGAGCGCGGCGAAAGCCAAGCATCACCAGCTGCTGAGAGAGAACCGCAAGCTCCACAGAGCGGTGCAGTCCGCCGACGACCCGATCGCCGTCGACGGCAAGGCCCGCGCCCAGGGAATGATCGCGCCGGGCGAGACCCCGGGCATCGTCCGCGGCCTCGGCGGCTGACAGCCCCCCGGAGCCCCTTCCATGCCTAGCCCCGGCTCCTACCTCCTAGGAGCCGCCCAGCTGGCCGTACTGGCCCTCTCGCTGGGTTTCACGGCCTACCGGCTACGCCACACCCTGCTCCCATCCTGGCGCGGCGCCCCCGCCCGCCTGGTAGAGGCGATCACGGCGGTAGCGACCCTGATCTGCCTAGCGGAGCTTCTAGGCACCCTAGGGCTGCTCTACGCCGGCCCCCTGCTAGCCCTCTCGCTCCTCGTCGCCTTGCTGGCGTGGCTCCTGCCGGTGGGTGGCGCCGGGCGGGGGGACCGCCCCCCTGCCCCGCAGGGGGGTGGGGGGCCCCGCCCGGTGACAGGACCCGCCGGCCCGGAGCACCAAGGCGGCCCGGTGACAGGACCCGCCAGCCCGGAGCGCCTCACGTCGGGCGACCCGGGCGATTGGAACCGCAACCTCTGGGCCCTCGCCGTAATGACCCTGGTGATTGCCGCCGTCGTCTTCCACTGGGCGGTCACCACCAAGCACGCCCTCGACCGCGGCATCTTCAACTTCGACTCGCTCTGGTACCACCTCCCCTTCGCCGCCGGCATCGCCCAGAGCCACTCGACGACGGCGCTGGTCCACCCCGAGACCGTCTTCACCAACTGGTTCTACCCGCAGAACTCGGAACTGCTGCACGCGGTCGGGATCCTGCTCACCGGTCGCGACACGCTCAGCCTCTTCGTCAACTTCGGCTGGCTCGCGGTTGCCCTCCTCGCCGCCTGGACGATCGGCCGCCCCTACGGGCGCGGCCCGCTGACCGTGGTCGCCGCGGCGATCCTGCTCGAGTGCCACACGCTGGTCGTCCGCGACCCGGGCTCGGCCAAGAACGATCTCGCCGCCGCCGCCCTGATCCTCGCCGCGATCGCGATCCTCGTCGAGGCCTGGTCCCACCATCGCGCGGTTCCTTTTGGACCCCAAGCGTCCACAAAGAACCACGACTTGGGAGAGACCGAGGGTGCGGTTCCAAGCGGACGCGACAGGTCCAAAAGGAACCGCGCGATGGAGCCGGGGTGGGGGCTGGCGGCGGCGGGGCTCGCCACCGGGCTGGCGGCCGGGACGCGGGTGACGGTGCTGGCGATGGCGGCGGTGCTGAGCCTGGCGGTGGTCGTGCTGGCGCCGCGGGGCCGTCGCTGGGCGGCCGCGGCCTGGTGGTTCGCGCCGGCGCTCGCCGGCGGCGTCTACTGGTACCTGCGCAACCTCGTCGTCGCCGGCAACCCGATCCCCGAGATCCACAAGCTGGGGCCGATCTCGCTGCCCCATCCCGAGCGCCTGCAGGAAGGCAGGCCCGACTTCACGATCGCCCACTACGCGACCGACACCGCGGTCTGGCACGAGTACTTCGCCCCCGGCCTGCACCAGGCCTTCGGCCTGCTCTGGCCGCTCGTCGTCCTCGGCGCCGCCGTAGCGGCCCTGGTGGCGCTGGTCCGCGGCCGCGACCGGATCGTCCGCTGGGCGGGTGGGGTCGCGCTCTTCGGGCTCTTCGCCTACCTCTTCACGCCGCTCAGTGCCGCCGGCGCCGAGGGCGAACCGGTCGGCTTCGGGATCAACATCCGCTACGCGGTCCCGGCCCTGCTGGCCGGGCTCGTCCTGCTGCCGCTGCCGCGCTGGTTCGACGGGCGCCGCCGCTGGTGGGGGCTGATGGCGGCGCTGGTCGTCGTCTTCCTCGTCACCGACCGCCCCGACGATCCCCTCCACGACCCCGCCCGCGTCTTCGCCGTCGCCTTCGTCGCTTTCGTCGTCCTCGTTCCAGCGGCGCTCTGGCTGTGGCGGCAGCGCGGGGGGGCGGCGCCGGCGCTGGCCGGCGCGCTGGCCGCGCTCGCCGTCGCCGCGATCGCGATCGGCTACCCGCTGCAGCGCCACTACCTCGAGGGCCGCTTCGCCAACGACGGTCCGCGCGACACCCGGATCCCGGGCATGGACCTCGACTCCGCCTACCGCTGGGCGCGTAACGTCGAGGATGCTCGCATCGGCCTCGCCGGCACGACCGCCGGCTTCGCCGGCTACGGCTTCTTCGGCCCCGACCTCTCCAACCGGGTCGTCTACCTCGGCGAATCCGGCCCGCACGGCGCCTTCAACGCGATCCCCACCTGCCGGGGCTTTCGCGCCGCGGTCGACGCCGCCGACCTCGACTACCTGGTCACCTCCCCCTTCCTCAACTTCCTCCACCCGGGCAAGCCGATCGAATCGCCGGAGGCGCGCTGGCTGCGCGGCGAGGACGCGGTGCGGCCGATCCTGCGCGAAGGCCCGGTGACGGTCTGGAAGGTGAGCGGCGAGCTCGACCCCGCCGCCTGCGGCCCGGCCAACGCCCCGCTGCGCGAAGTCCCCAACACCCCGGGCGCCGCCTAGCGGCGGCCGGCAGGGGCCGGCTTGACCGGCTGGGTAACCTCGGCGGCAGATGAGCTATCCGCTCGAGAACGCGATCTACCAGTGGGAAGACGGCTTCCGCGCCCTGCAGGCGATCGACGACCCGCGCGAGCGGCGGATGGCCGACCGCGTGATCGGCGCCGTCGGCGACGAGCTGCGCCGGCGGATCGGGTCGACCTTCGGCGCCGCCGAGCTCGCCGAGCTCTACGCGGCCGGGACCGACTGGTGCCTGCAGGTCGCCAGCGACGTCGCGCCGGCGATGACCGGCGAGGCGCAGACGCTCGCCGACGCCGCCTTCTGGCTGTACCTACGCGGGGCCACCGACTTCGCCGGCGGCAGGCAGCTCCCGGTCTGAGGACCGGCTAGTCGTCGTCTTCGGATTCGGAGTCGTTGCCGCCGCCCTCGCCCTTGCGGCGGATCACGATCTGGTCGGCCTCGATGCGGACGCTGACGTCGCGCTTGCCGGCCCAGTGTTCGGCGTAGACGGGGTTGTCCTTGACGCTGGCGTCGAGCCAGAGCCCGTAGCCCTCGTCTTCGCCGTGGTCGAAGGTCGCCTCGATCTCCTTGCGGCGACCGCGCCCGCCGCGGCGGCCGCGGCGCCGGCGCCGGCGCGGGCGGGAACCCGAGCCTTCGTCGCCTTCACCGCTCTCGCCACCTTCTTCGTCCTCCTCGTCGCCGCCCTTCTCCTCGCCTTCCTCGGCTTCGGCGGCGTCCTCTTCGGCCTCTTCCTGCTCGGTGGCGGCTTCGATCTCGGCTTCGATCTCGTCGCGCAGGTCGATTTCGCTCGAGCCCGCGTTCTCGTCGTCGGGCGAGAGGTCGTACTGCTTGCGGAACTCGCGCAGCTCGCTGGCGGTGATCTCCAGCTGGTGCGCGATCCAGGCGTCGGTCCGCCCCTGGTGTACCCAGGCGCGGATTTTGTTGAGCTCTGGCTTCAGTGAGCGTCGGGCCATGAGCGCGCGAGTCTATTCAAGGAAGGCATTCGTTCGCGGCGCGCCCGGGGGCTAGGAGATCAGGAAGGCCAGTGCCTCGAACATCGAAACGACTACGACGACCACCGTGACGGTCAGGCAGACGGCGAGCACGCTGAAGCGAACTTTCCCGTGCTGCTGGTCGCGCGTGATGCGGCGCGCCCGCGAACGGTTGGCGGCACGGCGGCGCAGCTGCTCCCGCCGGCGACGCTCGAGGGTGGCCTCCTGCTCGAAGGCGGTCTCGAACTGGGAAATGCTCTGTCGCATTTTCATAGTCGCGGCCCCCGCGGGGCCTCGGGCACCGTAGCAAAGGATCTTGCAGGACTCATGTTTCGTTCACACTTTCCGAGCACGACGCTCATCGAGCGGAGCTGCCCCAGGGGGCCCGGCCGGCTCTGCCGCGGCCGGCGGCGTCGGCTGCAACCCGCTTGCGCAGCGGTTCGGCGCTAGCAGCGAGCCCAGAGCCCGCGTCCGCGGCGAGCAGCCCGCTCGGCCAGGCGCTGGAAGAGCGGCGCGTAGCGGGTGTTCGGCGGGAACGGCAGCGGCCTGGCGTAGCCGCGGCGCACCAGCATCGCGTTGAAGAAGCGCCCGTCGGACAGCCAGAGGTAGACGAGGCTGCGCCCGTAGCGGTCGACGGGTTCGCGCGCCACCCGGTAGCGGACCCTCTCGGCAGCTCGCAGGACGTGCTTGGTGAAGGCGGAGGCTCGCGGGCCGAAGCACTGCACCGGGGTGTCGGGCTTCACCGTCTCGGGCGTGTCGATGCCGACGAGGCGACTGGAGCCGAGGCCGTCCGAGAGGATCACGGTGTCGCCGTCGACGACCCGCTCGACTCGGGCGAACCCGCGCTGCCCGGAATCGGGGCCGGCCCCGCCGGCGCCGATCCCCGGCAGCGAGCGGTAGGCGAGCCCGCCCCCGACGAGCACGATCAGGACGACGCTGCCGATCGATCTCCGCTTCACACAGGGGCAAGGGCCGCGGCGGTGCGATCTCTCCCCCGGCGGCGGGGGCACGAAGGCCAGCGGGGCCGCAGCACACCCGCCAGCCGCCGACGGGCCGAAAAGCCGGGCATATCCACGGAAATCGGCCCGTCGGCGCGGACCCCGGGGGGAGCGAGTCGCCCCGGGGCCGGGAACTTCGTAGCCGCGCTCGCCCTACGGCGTGCGCCGCACGTTCGCCAGCAGCGTCTCCTTGATCTGGGCGATGATCTCGAGCGCCTCGTTCCACTCGCGCTGCCAGACGTTGCGGCCGAAGATGACGCCGGTGCCGCCGGCCGCCATGATCTCGCGCACGTGGGTGAGCAGCGTCTCGTCGTCGGTCTTGGAGCCGCCGGAGAGGACGACCAGCGAGCGGCCGGCCGATTCGACGCACTGCCGGATCGCCTCCGCCTCGTCGACGTTCATCTCGTTGTAGGGGGCCGGCGAGTCCTTTTCCTTGTCCGGGTTGGGCTGCGGCATGTTGATCTTGACCACGTCGGCGCCCATCTCCATCGCCATCCGCGCCGCGTAGTCGACGGCGTAGAAGGAGACCTGGCCGCCCTTCTTGTCGACCGCTTCGCCGCGCGGGTAGGACCAGACGACGAGCGGCATCCCGTAGCGGTCGCAGTCCTCGCGCACGCTGCGCAGCTGGGCGAGGTCCTCGTCCTGGCGCGGGGAGCCGACGTAGAGGGTGTACCCGATCGCGTCGGCGCCGAGCCGGACGCCGTCCTCGACGCTGGCGTTGCAGGTCGACAGCGCCTGGGCCGAGGAGGGGATGTCGGTCTTGCCGTTGACCTTGAGGATCAGCGGCACGCGCCCGGCGTAGTCCGGGTAGTACTTCTCGGCCATCCCGATCTGGCAGGCGAGCGCCGAGTAGCCGGCCTCGGCGGCGAGCCGGAACTGGTAGTCCGGGTCCTTGGAAGCGGGGTTGGGGAAGAAGTCCCGGGGGCCGTGCTCGATCCCCTGGTCGATCGGCAGCAGCATCAGCGTTCCGTTGCCAGGGCCGAACTCGAAAAGAAGGCGGTGCAGGCGGGCACGTTTCCCTGGCGGCAGGGTCGCCAGCAGCGATTTCTGCTCGGTCAGACTCTTCAGCTCCACGTCAATTCCTCCTCGAAGATGGGTTCCCCCGCAGTATGGCACCGCCGGCAGGGCCTAGCTCGGGCACACGGGGGGTATTCTCGATACATGAGCGAGACTGAGCTCAGCGTCATCTGCAAGAACTGCGGCTCGGAGGTCAGTCCGTACGTAACCGAGTGCCCGTACTGCGGCGCTCGGCTGCGCAAGCGGGCACCGAAGCTGGAGCGCCGTGGCGACGTCTTCGAGGCCCTGCGCCCGCGCCGCCGCCGCCGGCTGCCGAAGCTGAGCCTGCCGTTCAGCGACGTCGGCCGCCCCTACGCGACGATCGTCGTGATCCTCGGCTCGGCGATCATGCTGCTGGTCCAGAAGGCGACCGGCTACGGCCTGGTCTCCTTCGGCGGCGTCATCGTCCCCTTCCAGAGCGGCGACTGGTGGCGCTACCTGACCGCGCCCTTCGCCTACGTGGACGTCGGCTACCTGTTCGTCGTCTCCGTCGGCCTGGCGATCTTCGCCACCGGTGTCGAGCGCCGGCTCGGCACGCCGCCGACCGCGCTGCTGCTGCTCGCCTGCGGCTCGCTCGGGATCCTCGCGGCCGCCGGGATCGCCAACGCCCAGGGCGACATCTCGGTGATCGCCGGCGGCAACGGGATGGCGCTCGGCGCCGTCGCCGCCTGGTTCGCGATCCGTCGCTCCGAGGCGCACGGCGCGATCGACGACGAGTACGACGTGATCGGCGTCGTCGTCGCCGCGGTGGTCCTGATCGCGCTGCCGATCTTCGCCCCGACCGCGGACTTCTTCGCCTGCCTGGTCGGCGGCGTCGTCGGCGGCCTCGCCGGCCTCGCCGCTTCGGCCTTCCACCACTCCTCCCGCTGACGGCCGGCAGCCGCCGCGGCCGACCCTCTAGGCTCTTCGCGTGCCGGACGAAAGCGAGTTCGAGGCGGCGATCGAACGGCTGCGCGAGCCGCAGCGCTTCGCCGAGGCCGAGCGAATCGTCGCCCAGGCGGCGCCGCAGCTGCAGAAAGTGCTCGCCGCCGCCCTCGCCGAGGGCGGCTGGTTCGGCGAGCCGCACGAGGCTGAGACGCTGCGCGCGGCCACCGTCCCCGACCCCGACGAGCGGATCGCCGCGGTCCGCTCGCTGCTCGCCGAGGAGGCGCGGATGGGGATGATGGTTGGCGTCGCGGTCGGCTGGGCACTCAAGGAAGAGATGAGCGACCACGACGACAGCGAGGGAGAAACCTGAAGATGGAGATCAAGTTCCACGGGCATTCCTGCTTCGAGTTCAGCGAGGGCGACGTGACGGTCCTCACCGACCCGTTCCTGAAGCCGAACAACCCCTCCGCGGTGCAGACCGCCGAGGAAGTCGAGCCGACCCACATCGCGATCACCCACGGCCACGCCGACCACATCGCCGACGCCGTCCCGGTCGCCAAGCGGACCGGCGCCCACTGCGTGGCGATGGTCGAGATCGCCGAATGGCTCGGCGGGCTCGGCGTCGAGGCCGTCAGCGACCCCAACCTGGGCGGCACCGTGCGCTTCGAGTGGGGCTGGATCAAGCTGGTCCCGGCCTGGCACACGAACACGCTGCCGGGCACCGACGCCGAAGCGCTGTTCAACCCGGAAAAGGGCACCCCGGTCGGTATTCCCAGCGGCCTGCTGATCAACCTCGGCGGCAAGACCGTCTACCAGGCCGGCGACACCTGCCTGTTCGGCGACATGAAGCTGATCGCCGAACGCAACCCGGTCGACATCGCGATCCTGCCGATCGGCGGCCACTACACGATGGACCGCCACGACGCCGTCGTCGCCGCCGAGTTCGTCGGCGCCGGCACCGTGATCCCGATGCATTACGGCACCTTCCCGCCGATCGAGACCGACGCGGCGGCGTTCAAGGCCGATGTCGAGGCGCGGACCTCCTCGCAGGTCGTGCTGCTCGACCCGGGGCAGAGCCACAGCGCCTGAGCCGGACGCGGCGACGCTCGGGGCGCGCCCGTCCGGGGCGCGCCTATTCGGACGGCGCCGGCGCTTCCGCGTCTTCTTCGGCTTCGACCGGTTCGGCGGGAGCGATCGGCGTCGCCGGCGTTTCGTCGGCGTCAGCGGTCCCCGGCGCGCCGCTGTCGTCCGCGCTGCCGGCTTCGGCGGTGGGAGGAGGAGGTGGCGGCGCCGGTTCGGCCGGCGGCGCGCTCGCCGGAGGCGCCGGCGGGGCGGTCGCCGGCGGCGCCGCGGGCGAGCCGGCGGTTGACGAGCCGGCGCCGGATTTCGAGCCCGAGCCCGACCCGCCGACGGTGACGACGACGGTGCCGTCGCTGCCGTGGGCTCCGGGGGTGCTCGAGGGCTCGGCTTCGGTGACGCCTTCGGATTCCGGCGTGCCGACCCCGCCGCTGCTCGACTGTTCGGCCTCTTCTTTGCTGCTGGCGCTGACCGGGGCGCCTTCCGGCGGTTCAACTGGGGTCGCTTCGGCTTCGGGGGTGGGCGCGGGCGCGGGCGTCGGTTCCGCCAGCGGCGTCGCTTCGACGACCGGCGGCGGGACGGCTTTCTCCACCGCCGGGGTGCTCCGCGCGTGCTTGGCGGTCGAGATGTGCGCGAGGGTCGGGGCGGCGAGGACCGGGGCCTGCTTCGTGATCGCCTGCGGATGGTGGGGGGGCGTGCCGGTGTTCTGCTTGACCTCGACCGCGGCGCCGGCGGTGAGCACGGCCGCGGTGACGACGCCGGCGACCGCCTTGGTCCCGATCGCGCCGCCGATCGCGCCGCCGATGCCGCTGGCGGCGCTGCCGCCGCCGAGCGCGGCTCCGACCGCTCCGGCGCTTGCGGCGCCGGCGCTGGCAGCTCCGGCCGCACCGGCACCCGCGGCGCCGGCGGCACCCGCTCCCGCTCCGCCGCTCGCGGCACCCGCGGCGCCGGCGCCGGTTCCGGCGCCCGCGGCACCGCCGCCGCCGAGGCCCAGTTTGGAGAGGATGAAGCCCTTGAACGCGATCAGCGGGCCGACCGGGAACAGCGCCGCCAACGCCTTCTCGTTGGAGCGGATCTGGGCGCGGAAGTCGGCGCACTCCTCGCACTCGCGCACGTGCCGGCGGACCGGGGGGGAGACCTTGCGCAGGCCCTCGGCCGCTTCGGAGAGCTCGAGCCGGACCTCGGCGCAGGTCAGCAGCCGCGCCTGGCTCGCCTCCGCGAGCGAGATCCGCGCCCGCACCAGCAGCGACTTGACCGAGGGCACGGTGGTGTCCATCGCGGTGGCGATTTCCTCGTAGGAGAGCGCGTCCATCTCGCGCAGCATCAGCGCCGTGCGCTGGGTCTCGGGAAGCTTGTTGACGTCGCTGAGGATCTGGCGGAACTCCTCGCGGTTGTGGACGCGCTCGGCGGTCGAGGCGGCGTCGACGACCGGCACCATGTCCATCGATTCCTGCGCGTCGGCGGTCGGTTTGCGCAGGTGGTTGAGGCAGCGGTTGCGGGCGATCCGGTACAGCCACGGGCGCAGGTTGATCTCGCGCTCGTCGGCGATCATCGCTTTGTAGGCGTTGACGAAGACCTCCTGCAGGACGTCCTCGGCGTCCTCGGTCGAGCCCAGCATCTGGCGGCAGAAGCCGAGCAGCCGTCCCTGGTAGCGGTCAACGATCGTCTCGAAGGCCCCGGGGTTGCCGGCGCGCGCCATCGCGATCAGCTTCTCGTCGCCCTGCAGTTTGAGCAGGGGCGAACGGCGGGCGAGAAGCCCGCGGCGACTGGCATGAGTTAGGGCTGATGCCTCCAAGCTCTCCTCCGGGGAAGGCGTGACCAGGGAAGGCGATTCACTAATAAGGACACCGTAACAGCGGCGAAGTTGCGCCCGCGCGAATCCTTATCGACCATTTACTACCCGTTGCAGGGATTTTTATGCGGCGACCGCGCCTGCCTGGCACTCTGGCCGAGAGAGTGCCCGGGGCGGGACTCGAACCCGCAAGCCCCCGAGGGGGCAGCGCCTTTTAAGGGCGCCGCTTTTGCCAGTTTCGCCACCCGGGCCAGGCGATGGTACCCAGCATCGGTAGGCTGCCCGCGTGGAGGAGCACGGCGGGAGGATCGTCGCCAGGGCCCTGAAGTCGAGGGGGGTCGAGCACCTGTTCACGCTCTCCGGCGGCCACCTCTTCTCGGTCTATGACGGCTGCCGGGAGGAGGGCATCGCGATCATCGACGTCCGCCACGAGCAGACCGCCGTCTTCGCCGCCGAGGGGATCGCGAAGGCGACCCGCGGCGTCGGCGTCGCCGCCCTCACCGCCGGTCCGGGGGTCACCAACGGGATCAGCGCGATCGCCGGCGCCCAGGCCAACGGCTCGCCGGTCTGCGTCCTCGGCGGCCGCGCGCCGGAGATGCGCTGGGGCTCGGGCTCGCTGCAGGAGATCGACCACCTGCCCTTCGTCTCGCCGCTGGTCAAGTCGGCGGCGACGGTGAAGGAGACGGGCGGGATCGCGGCGGCAACTGCGGCGGCGCTCGACCTGGCGGCGGCGGCGCCGAGCGGCCCGACCTTCGTCGACTACCCGATGGACGTCGTCTTCAGCGAGGCCGAGGTCGAGATCCCGGCGCCGCCGGCGGCCGATCCGGCGCGGCCCGCCGAGGGAGTCGAGGAGGCGGCGGCGCTGCTGGCGGCGGCGAGCCGCCCGGCGATCATGGCCGGCACCGGCGTCTACTGGGCGCGCGGGGAGGAGGAGATGCGAGCCCTGGCCGAGGCGCTCGGGATCCCGGTCTTCCTCAACGGCCTCGGCCGCGGCTGCCTGCCCGCCGACCACGAGCTCGCCTTCAGCCGCGCCCGCTCGACCGGCGCTGCAGGACGCCGACGTCGCCGTCGTCCTCGGCGTGCCGATGGACTTCCGGCTCGGCTTCGGCGGCAGCTTCGGCGCCGAGACCAAGATCGTGCGCGTGGACGTCGCGCCCAACGCGCTCACCGCCAACCGCTTGCCCGACCTCGACCTGGTCGGCGACGTGCGGGCGACGCTGGCGGCGCTGCGCGAGGCGGCCGGGACGGGCGCGCGCACCGCGCCCTGGCTCGAGCAGCTCGGCAACGTCGAGCGCGAGAAGCGCGCCGCCGAGCAGGAGGAGCGCAACGACGGGCGCTCGCCGCTGCACCCCGTCCGCGTCTACAAGGAGCTCGGCGAAGTGCTCGACCGCGACGCGATCGTCGTCGGCGACGGCGGCGACTTCGTCTCCTACGCCGGCCGCTACATCGAGACCTACCAGCCGGGCTGCTGGATGGACCCGGGCCCGTTCGGCTGCCTCGGCGCCGGCCCCGGTCAGGCGATCGGCGCCAAGCTCGCCCATCCCGACCGCCAGGTCTGCCTGCTGCTCGGCGACGGCGCCTTCGGCTTCGCCGGGATGGAGTTCGACACGATGGCGCGCCACGGCCTCGGCGTCGTCGGGGTGATGGGCAACAACGGCATCTGGGCGCTCGAGCACCACCCGATGAAGTTCCTCTACGGCTACTCGGTTGCCGCCGAGCTGCGGCCGGAAACGCGCTATGACGAGCTGGTCGAGACCCTCGGCTGCGACGGCATCCTCGTCCGCCGCCCCGAGGAGCTGAGGCCGGCCCTGGAGCGCGCCTTCGCCTCCGGCCGTCCCACGCTGGTCAACGTGCTGACCGATCCCGAGGTCGTCTACCCGCGCAAGTCGAACCTGGCTTGACTCGTGCGGGCCGGCCCGGTGCGGGATCGCCCGCTGCGGGGTTCTCGCGACAGCGTCGTTTACGAGTCCCGAAACGAGAATCGGCCGCCATCGCTGGCGACCGATTCAAGCTGGCCCCTCAGGACGGGCAGGGGTACGTCTTCAGGGACCATGTGTATTTGATGGGCTCAGACGGCGGGAGGCGCCATGATGCGGCAATCGCCCAAGCCCTGTCCCGAGTGCAAGAAGGGATAACCCCTCCTCGTGCCCGGTGCTGGAAGTATTCTAGCCGCTGTCCGTTGCGTCCAGCTGTTGGCTGGACGGATACTCGATTCTGAGTAGGCTAAGACGGCTAATTTTATGGGTTCGGGCAGGGGACTATCCGTTCCGTCCTACTGGACCGGTACAGGATGTACACCCGGTACGGAGAGGTTCGTTGAGTTAATACTCCGGTTTGCCTAAACCGGACCGGCTGCCGCTACGCCGCGGTTCTTATCTGTCGGCGCGTTCGGCGGCCGCCAGCGCGGCGCCGTAGAGGATGTCGTGCTCGGAGACGGTGATCCGCTGCAGCCCATAGGCGCGCATCGCCTCGACCAGGATGACGACGCCGGCGACGATCGTCGGCGCCCGGTCGACGTGCAGGCCGACGATCTTCACCCGCTCGGCCAGCGGCGCGGCGGCGAGGCGCGAGAGCATGCGCTGGATCGAGGGCAGCTCGAGCACGTGGCCGTGGACGCGGGTCGGGTCGTAGGGATCGAGCTCGAGCTCGATCGCCGCCAGCGAGGTCGGGGTGCCGGCGACGGCGATCCCCTCCTCGGCGCCGGGCGCGCCGGCTGTCGCCCTCTCGATCAGGCCGCGGGCGTCGGTTGCCAGCGCTTCCAGCTCCGCCGCCTTCGGCGGGTCGGAGGAGACGTAGCGCTCGGTGTGGCGGACGACGCCTGCCTGCAGCGAGGTGTGGAAGGCGATCTCGCGGCCCTGGCCGACGATCAGCTCGGTCGAGCCGCCGCCGATGTCGACGACCAGGGTCGGCAGCTCGGGGAAGTGCTCGGAGGTGGCGCCCAGGTAGGTCAGCCGCGCCTCCTCCTCGCCGGCGAGGATCCGGGCCGAGAGGTCGAAGCGCTCGCGCAGCTCGGCGACGAAGGCGCCGCCGTTGCTGGCGTCGCGGACGGCGCTGGTCGCGATCGCGTCGACCCGCTCGGCGCCCAGCTCGCCGATCTCCGTCACGTATTCGCCGATCGCCGCGCAGACGTCCTCGATCGCCCCCGCGGCGAGCTGGCCGGAGAGGTCGACGCCGCGGCCGAGCCGGGTGACCCGGCTGCGCCGCTGGACCGGCACGATCCGCCCGTCCTCGACGTCGGCGACCAGCAGGCGCGAGGAGTTGCTGCCGACGTCGATGACGGCGACGCGGATGGGGCGATCCGGCATGGCCGGGACTCTAGAGCGAGCCGAGGCCCGGAGAAGCCCTGCGCAGTCGACGCCCACTCGGCCGCCTGCCACCCCCGTGGACGGCTGGGCCCGAGATTTCCACCAGCCTCCGCGAAACCGCAAGAACCCACGATATGCGCGGGTTTTCGCAGACTCGCGCCCCGCCAGCCCCCGATCCCCGGCCTTCACAATTCCGTTGCTAAACTAAGCGGTCCGCCGCGGGGTGGAGCAGCCAGGTAGCTCGTCGGGCTCATAACCCGAAGGTCGCAGGTTCGAATCCTGCCCCCGCTATGGAGTAATTCAGCGACCGCCCATCGGGCGGTCGCTTCTCAGTTGTAGAGCCAAATTCAGGCCCCGCCAGGGCGGCGCTGAGGAGCAGTTTCCGGGCCGGCTTGTCGTAGCTGACCTGAACGTCGAAAGCGTCGAAAAGCTCGGCCAGATCCTCCTCTCCGGCGTCGGCCAGAGCGCCGCTCAGATCGGGCACGGCGGCGAGCGTCGCCTCGATCTCCGCCGGCGTCGGACCCGCCGGCCGCGCGGCCTCCAGATCAGCCAGCGCGGCGGCGACCGACTTCTCCTGGCCGCTCAGCTCTTCGATCCGCTGAGTGGCGAGCTTCACCACCGGGTGCTCGGGGTCGTCGTGCTCCTCCAGGCGCAGCGCCTGGCGGCGAAGCGACTGCTCGATCCGCTCCGCCTCGGCCTGCAGGCGGCCGAGCTCGGCTTCGCGCTCCCGGTCGGCGACGCCGGCGGAGCTGGCCAGCTCCTCGGCGAGCAGGGCCAGGCGCTCAGGGCCGAAGACCCGCTCGGCCATGAACCCGCGCAGGGCGTCGAGGATCACGTCCTCCTTGATCCCCAGGACCCGCGGGTGGCCGGCGGCATCCGCCGCCGCCAGCCCGCGCCGGCTCACGTACTGGCAGCGGTACCAGTTTCGGCCCTTCTGGTGGCTGCCTTCCATTCGCCGGCCGCAGAGCCCACAGCGCACCCGCCCGCGCAGGACGTAGAGGCGACCGGCGCGGCCGTGCTTTCGCTGCGGGTAGCGCTTGGACATGACCAACTTCGCCGGCGCCCCGTTTCGTTGTGCCCGCCCCTCGACGGCGTCGAACAGCTCGCGGTCGACGATCGCCTCGTGGGTCGGCTCGGGGCTCCAGACCCACTGATCGCGCGGGCGCACCAGCGGCCGCCCGCGGCGCTTGTCGTGGCGGCCCCAGACGTTGTAGCCGGTGTACTTGGGGTTGCGCAGCATCGAGTACAGCTGCGACGTGCTCCAGGTCTGGCGCAGATCGTTGGCGTCCTTGCGGTTGGCCGCCGGGGGCGGGTAGCGATCGAGGTCGGAGTTGAGGCGGTCGCAGATCGCACCCAGCCCGAGGCCGTCGCGGCAGTACCACTCGAAGACCGCGCGGACGATCGGCGCCTGAACCGGGTCAAGCGCGAGGCGGTGCTTGCGCCGCCCTTCGCGCGCCTTCTGCGGGTTGGGATGGGTGTGGGGCTCCAGGCGGTAGCCGTAGGGAGGGCGGCCGCCGGTGTGCCAGCCCTGGCGCACCGACTCCTCCATACCGGCGCGGCTGCGCTCGATCAGGTCGCGCACGTACCACTCGGCGACGCCCTGCTTGACCCGGCGGGTGAGGATGGCCGTGGCGCTTGAGTTGAGCGGCTCGTCGGCGGCGAACAGCGCCACGTCCGCCTCCTCGAGCTGGCGCTCGATGCGGGTGCCGTCGGCGGTCATCCGCGAGAGGCGGTCGATCGACTCGACGATCACCGCGTCGATCTCCCCACGCTCGGCACAGGCCAGAAGCTGGGGCAGCCCGCCGGCCCGCGGCACCGGGACCCGGGCGGCCCAATCGCGCTTCAGCTGCCCGCGCTCGGCGAGCGCCTTGCGACCGCTCTCAACGTCCCAGAAGGTGGTTCCTACCTGCTCGCCGATCGCCGCCAGGACCTGCTCGCAGCGGCCGAGCTGGCGCGGGATCGAGAGCGAGGGATCCTGGGCGTCATCGGTGGAGACGCGACCGTAGAAGGCGATCTTCATGGTGTCTTGTCCCCCTGCCCTTTTAGTCGTTCTGCCAGCTGGCTCGGGCGCTGGCCGAGCCCCGCGTCGAGCAGGGCGGTATCGAGGGTAACGAGGACCGCACCGCGCTTGCTCGCCACCGCGGCGTAGGCGGCGTCATAGAGCGTCAGTTCGAACCGCTCGGCCAGCGCCGCGGCCAGCGCCATCTCCTCCTCGCGCGGTCGCAGCGCCGGGCAGATCGCCTCCAGGGCGCTCAGCACCGTGGCGACCTGACTCGCCTTCGCCCGCGCGCGACCGCGCAGCAGGCCGTTGCCGACCTCATAGGCGGTGAGGTCGAGGACCGCGAGGGCGACCGTCCGCTCTTTGTGGGCGTCGAGCAGGCTCCGGGACTCGGCGACTTCCTCCTCGCCCTCGGCGTGGAACCACTTGAGCGCGACGCTGGCGTCGCTAACGACGTCGATCGCGGGCATCCCTTGCCTCCCGCTCGCTGCGGATCTCGACGGCCGACTCGAAGGCGCCGACGCCCGCCAGCGCGGCGCGGCCGCGCTCGACCGCGGCGTCGACGGCGACGGGGTCGGGCCAGCCCAGCTCGTGGCGGGCCGCGTCCTGGATGAAGGCGCTGCGGCTCGTGCCGCGCTCCTCGGCGGCGCGGTCGATCCGCACCAGCAGCTCGTCGGGAATCGAGACCATCACCTTTAGCGCCTTGGCCATACCAGTCTTATAGCTCTTGGCTATAGCACCTGTCAAGGGCCCGCCCTTCGTCCGCTGGCTCGCCGCGCGGCGGCGCTCCGCACCAGCCGCGCCAGAATCGCCACCTGCCGGCGGTGGCGCTCCTCGGCCTCGGCCGCCTCCGGCGCCCGCAGGGTCCCCACCACGATCAGGCCCGAGGGTCGAGCCGCGGCCCCGCCGTGCGCTTGCGGGCCGCGAGCGCTCGCGCTCGCCCGGCCTGCCTGGTGCTCGGTGGTCGCTCTGCTCACCGTCGGCAAGACGAAGGGACCGGCCGCTTGGAGACTCCCGGCGCCACCTCGGTCGCGCCGCCCCTGGCCCACCTCATCTGGCGGGTAGGTGGGCCAGGGGCGGCGCTGGCGCGCGCCGGGACTCCGGCTCGCCGGTGCCCCGGCGCGCCGCGCAGGTGCGGACAGCGGTGCAGACGGAGGTAAGGATCGGGCGTCCGCACCCGCCTCGCTTGGAAGGAAGGTTTGGGGCCCGCCGCCGCAGCTGACCCCACGCCCCCACGATGTGTGTGCGCGGGGTCAGCTGCGTCGTCGGGAAGGTGGGCGAGAAGCGAGGCGGGTGCGGACGCCCGGTGGTGCGTTTGCGGTTGACGATTCCATAGGGACGGGGGTGGTAGTGGAGTCGAGTAATCCCTGGGTGGACGAAGGCGGCACGGTCGCGGTCGGGGGGCCTGGCTATCTTTGGGTACGTGAACTTGCTGCGCAAGTACCCGAACCTGATCTCGGCGGTCGAGCGGCCGGAGGCGGAGCTGCGCGTCGATCTCAAACAGGTCCAAGCCCTGATCGCCGTGGAGCCGAGCGGCGACGGCGCCGTGCGGCTCGGTGGGGTGGAACAGCGGATCGGCCAAGCGCTGCGGATGCGCACGCCCGGCCTCAACGGCCCGCTCGCATGGGCGGGCCGCTCGCTGGTCGTTCGGACGTACCCTCAGCTGCCTCTCGGCTGAGTTTCAGGCGCCCAGAATTTGGCTTGAGAACAGGCGATAGATGGGCGGGGCTAACCTGCTGAGCCCTGCCCCCGCTATCGGATCGACCCGACGCGCTTGGGGTTCTGGCCGCCGGCCGACTCCTGCCCATTGCGCCGGTCCGGGATTGGGCGTCCAGTGGGGCTCCGGCGTGGGCCGATCGGCCCACGCCGGAGCCCGCCCGGGCAGACGTCCTTCCTGGCTGCCATATCGTCGCCAAACCGCCGCTTGGGCCCCGTGGGGCCGTTGTCGCACATGCAGGCCGATCGACTCGTCCACGGAGGCCAATTTGCGAATCCGCTCCACCCAACTTGCTCATCGTCCTGTCGGTCCGCCACCGGGGCGGAGTGCAGCAAGAGGCTTCTGGGCGGGTCGAGGAATGCATGGTTTCTAGAGAGAGGAATCTGGTCTGATGAGGAAGCTTGTGTTTGCTGCTGGTCTGCTCATGGCGCTGCTGCCGGCAGCTTCGGCGCTCGGTGCTTCATTTCCCAAGCCCGCGTCGAATCTGATCGTCGTGCCGAAGTCGATCGGCGGGATCAGTCTGGGCATGCCCGAAGGGAAAGCCCGTGCTGCTTGGGGAAAGAAACGCGGGAGCTGTCAGACGTTCAGCAACGGAGTGTCCGGCTGCGAATACGGCGATGCGAGCAGTCCCGCGGGATTCGCCTACCTCGAGTTCCGCAAGCACAAGGTCTCGGGGGTTTCGATCGGCGCTGGCTACCGCAAGGATGGCAGCCAGAAGACCTCGGCCGCGCCCGTGCTGATGAAGCTGAAGGACGAGAACGGCATCGGAATCGGTGCCAAGCTCTCAAAGGTCAGGCGCGCCTACCCGAAGGGCACTCAAAGCGGCAAGCCGAGCGAACCGGCCTTCGGCTATCGCCTCAAAGCCAAGGGAAAGAGCTCGATGACTTTCGGCATCGCCGGCTCGAATAAGAAGGTCTTCTCGGTCTACCTCAACGACGGGCGGGGGGGCTAGCACCCACGACGACCGGCGGTTGCCGCGCCGGCTCGGACGCGTCGACCTGATGCTGGACACCCGGCCCGGGGCCCGGCGCCGACCGGCCCCACCGGCAGGCGGTGGACGGCGCGGTCCCCTTCTTCCTGCACGGCGCTGGCCGAAGAGGAAGGGCGCCAGGGGGTCTCGGCATCCGGTGCCGACCAGGTTCGGGCTGAAGGAGGTTGCGGAAGGCGTCGACTACCCGGTCGAGGTCAACTGCGAAGGCAGCGTCGAATAGCTCACCTGTCGCCGGGAGATCCACAGGGGCAAGCGAGCTCGAAGGCTGGCCCTGACCCCGAGGCGGTACCCCGCCGCCGGGACCGCCTCAGGTGGTCGGCCCGCGCAGGACGGATTCGCCTGAGTGGGCGGTGCCGCCGCTCGCCGCCTGGCGGCTGACGTCGAAGTAGCGGTAGGCCGCCGGCGCCGCGGGCAGCGGCACCCGCACCTCCGCGTGGCCCTTGCGGTTGACGCTGAAGGAGGCCACCGGCACGGTGCGGCTCGGGCTGGTCATCAGCCACAGCTCGTAGTAGTGGCCGGGGCCGGCCGGGCGCAGGCCGGAGACGTCGAGGACCATCGTCCCGGGCGCGGGCATGTGCACCGAGCCGTGCGCCGCCGAGCCGGCGCGCAGCGGCTGCAGGCTGAGGGCGGCGGTCGGGGCGACTCGCTCGCCGCCGCCGGCCAGCAGCTCGCCGATGCCGATGCCGACCGCCAGCGCGGCGAGCAGCGAGGCGAGGGCCAGGGCCGGGCGCCACGCCCGGCCGCGCCCCCGCCAGCGGCTCGCGGTGCCGTGCCCGGCCGCGGCGGTGCCGGCCTCGGCCGGCTCGGGCCAGGCATCGGCCGGCAGCTCCCCCAGCCGCCCGGTCATCACCCGCATCGCTTCGACCTCGGCGCGGAACGCCGGCTCGGCCCGCAGACGCCGCTCGGCCTCCGCCAGGCGCCGGCCCTCGGCCTCGCCGAGCACGAATTCCGCTGCCAGCTCGCGGTCGCTCACGCCGCTCCCTCCTCCGCCATCAGCGTCCGCAGCCGGCCGAGGCCGGCGACCATCCGGTGCTTCACGGTGCCCAGCGCCATGCCGGTCTCGGCCGCGATCTCGGTCTGCGTCTTGTCCTCGTAGAAGCGCAGGCGCAGGGTCTCCGCCTCCTCGGCCGGTATCCGCTTCAGCAGGTCGGAGAGGCGCCAGCGCTCGAGCATCTCGTCAAGGCGCCGCTCGCCGTCGCTCTCGCGCTCGGGCAACCGCACGGGGTCGACCGGCTCGGGTCGGCGCCGGCGCAGCTCGTCGATCGCCCGGGAGCGGGCGATGGTCAGGATCCAGGTCAGCGGCGAGCCGCGCTCGGAGTCGTACTCGGGCCCCCGCCGCCAGACCTCCAGCAGCACCTGCTGGCGCACTTCCTCGGCGCTGGCTGCGTCGGGCAGGGCCTGGCGCAGGAAGCCCGAGAGCGTGCGGCCGTAGCGCTCTTCGACCGCCGCCAGCGCCTCCTCCTCGCCGGAGCGGAGCGCCGCCTCCAGCCGCCGCTCCTCGCGGTCGGCGCGGCGCCCGGCGCCGAGGCGGCGCTTCAGCTGCCCGGGCACCCGCATCGATCTCGCCACGACTTCCACACGAGTTCATACGTGCGACGAAGCGGATCGGTTGACTGAGGGGGCAGAGTCGCAAGCGGCGCGCAGCCGCGCCGCAACTTCTCAACCGAGGCGGGGCCCCGACCCGTAGCTCGCTGCGAACCATCTCCCAACGAAGCATGCCCAACAAGGAGGAACCATGCTGAAGCGAACCATCGCAGCGGTCGCCGTCGTCGCGCTCCTCGCCGTTCCGGTCGGCAGCGCCTCGGCGGCGCCCAAGAAGGACATCGTCGAAACCGCTGCCGCGGCGCCGCAATTCTCGACCCTGGTCTCGCTGGTGAAGAAGGCGGGCCTGGTCAAGGCGCTCTCCGGCAAGCAGAAGCTGACCGTCTTCGCGCCGACCAACGCGGCCTTCAAGAAGGTGCCGAAGAAGACGCTGAACACGCTGCTCGGCAACCGCAAGCTGCTGCGCAAGGTGCTGCTCTACCACGTCGTCGCGGGCAAGCTGCCGGCAGCCAAGGTCGTCAAGCGCAGCGGCGCCAAGACGCTTGAGGGCGAACGGCTCACCTTCAAGGTCAGGGGCAAGAACGTCTTCGTCGACAAGGCGAAGGTGATCACGCCCGACATCCGCGCCAGCAACGGGATCGTCCACGCGATCAACAAGGTCCTCGTGCCGGCGGACCTCTGAGCCGCCGAAGCCCGGCCCCGGCTACCTCTAGCCTTGCAGGATGGGCTTGAGCGACAGGCTCGGCGATCTCGCCGACCGGGCGCTGGACTGGACCGTGCTGCCCGGGTTCTCGCGCATCGGCTACGGCCTGCGCGAGAGCCTGGTGCCGCGCGGACCGCTCGAGCTGGAGGGCAGGACGGTGATGCTGACCGGCGCCAGCTCGGGCATCGGCGAGGCCGCCTGCTGCCAGCTGGCAAGGGCGGGCGCGCGCGTCCTGATGGTGGTCCGCGACCTCGAGAAGGGGGAGGCCTCGCGTAGGCGGGTGCTCGCCGGCGCACCCGGCGCCGAGGCCGAGCTGCTGCGCTGCGACGTCTCCGACCTCGCCTCGGTGCGCGAGGCCGCGCAGGCGTTCCTCGCCTCCGGCCGTCCGCTCGACGTTCTCGTCCACAACGCCGGCGTGCTGCCGCCGGAGCGGCGCCACACCGAGGAAGGCTTCGAGCTGACCTTCGCGACCAACGTGCTGGGGCCGTTCCTGCTGACGGCGCTGCTGCTGCCGGCGCTGGAGGCTTCGGCGCCCTCCCGGGTGCTGAACGTCTCCTCCGGCGGCATGTACACGGCTCGCCTGGATCTCGACGACCTGCAGCTCGAGCACCGCGAGTTCGACGGCACCCGCTTCTACGCCCACACGAAGCGGATCGAGGTGGCGCTGGCCGAGGAGTGGTCGCGGCGGCTGGCCGGCCGCGGCGTCGTCGCCCAGTCGCTGCACCCCGGCTGGGTCGCGACCCCCGGGGTGGCAAGCTCGCTGCCCCGCTTCGCGAAGGCGATGAAGCCGCTGCTGCGCGATCCCGACGCCGGCGCCGACACGATCGTCTGGCTGGCCGGCTCGCCTGCCGCTGACGAGCACCCCGGCGCCTTCTGGCACGACCGCCGGGCGCGGCCCAAGCACCGCGTCCCCTGGACCCGCGAGAGCGCCGCCGAACGCGCCGCGCTCTTCGACCGCTGCGTCCAGCTCTGCGGCCTGGACGCGGCCGGTCTGACCGAAGCAGAACCGAAACCGACCGGCCACTCGTAAGGAGAGCAATGGCTCACTATCGCGACACCGTCGACAGCGCCCGCCCGGCCGAGGCGACCTTCGCCTACATGGCCAACTTCGCCAACGTGAGCGAGTGGGACCCGACCGCGGTCGAGGCCCGGCCGCTGCAGGAGGGCGAGCCGGCGCTCGGCTCGCGCTTCTTCGTCCGCGTGCGCTGGCTCGGCCGCGAGCTGCCGCTGACCTACGAGATCGTCGCCTACGAGCCGCCGCGGCGGCTGGTGCTGCGGGCCGAGAACGCGACCAGCGTCTCCGAGGACACCGTCGAGGTCGAGCCGCGCGGCGAGCGCTCGCGCCTCACCTATGACGCCCGCGTCGAGCTGAAGGGCGCGGCGCGCCTGCTGGACCCTCTGCTCGGCCTCGCCTTCAGGCGGCTCGGCGACAACGCCGCCGCCGGCCTGCGGCGCGAGCTCGGCCGCGCCTGAGCGCCGCCGGTCGCTCCTCGGCGCACGGCCCGAATTCCCCAACCGCGCCGCCGGGGTCTCCCGTACCCCAAGCACAAGTCCTCTGCCCGCGCCGCGCGCGGGCCGACGAAAGGAACAGATGATCAAGCGGATCCTCGCGCTCGGTGCCTGTCTGGTGGCACTTGCCGTCGGGCTCGCCGCCTGCGGCGGCGGCAGCGACAGCAGCGCGTCCGGTACCTCTGGCGAAGCCGCCACCAGCGAAGAAGGCGGCGGATCGGCGGCCACCGGCAACATCGTCGCCGTCGCCAAAGAAACGCCCGAACTCTCGATCCTCGTCGAAGCGGTGGCTGCGGCCGGCCTGGTGGAAACGCTCGAAGAATCCGGCCCCTACACCGTCTTCGCGCCGACCAACGAAGCCTTCGAAGCGCTCGGCGGCAAGCTCGAAGAACTGCTCGAACCGCAGAACAAGGAAGAACTGGCCGAAATCCTCACCTACCACGTCGCCGCCGGCGAAGTGGCGTCCGGCGAACTGGAAGACGGCCAGATGATCGAAACGGTGCAGGGCGAAGACGTCGAAATCGGGATCGAAGGCGAAGAAGTCACCGTCAACGGCGCCAAGGTCCTGACGCCCGACGTCCAGGCCTCCAACGGTGTCGTCCACGTGATCGACGAAGTCCTGCTCCCGCCGGCGCAGTGAGCCGGGGCGGCGAGACCGGGAGGCTGCGACGCTGGAACCTCGGCGTCGGCGGAGCGCATCTCGCGCAGGGAGCGGCGATCCTGCTCCTCGCCGGCGCCGCGTCGCTGCCGGTCAGCGTCGAGTACCTGACCGGGCCTCCCGGTGCGGGCCGCTACGGCGGCCCCTCGCTGCTGTTCGAACTGCGGATCGACGTGGCCGTCGCCGCCTTCCTCTTCCTCGCGGCGGTCGACCACCTCTCGGTCGCGACCTGGGCGCGGAGCTGGTATGAGCGGCAGGTCTGCCGCGGTGTCAACCCGGCGCGCTGGTGGGAGTACTCGATCAGCGCCTCGCTGATGGTCGTGCTGATCGCGATGCTCGCCGGCGTCCGCGAGGCGACGGCGCTGGTCGCGCTGTTCGGCGCCAACGCGGCGATGATCCTCTTCGGCCTGGTCATGGAGCGGGTCAACCTCGGCCGGGAGCGGGTCGACTGGCGCCCGTTCGTCTACGGCTGCGTGGTCGGCGCCGTCCCCTGGATCGCGATCGGGATCCAGATCCTGGTCTCCCAGTCGCAGACCGCCGACGTGCCCGGGTTCGTGATCGCGATCTTCGTCACCCTCTTCGTCCTCTTCAACAGCTTCGCGGTCAACATGTGGCTGCACTACCGGCGCATCGGCCGCTGGGCGGATCCGCTCTTCGCCGAGAAGTGCTACCTCGTGCTCAGCCTGGTCGCCAAGAGCGCTCTCGCCTGGCAGGTCTACGCCGGCGCGATCGCCGGCAGCTGAGCCTGATCGGGGGTTGAACCGGGATTCCGGTGCGCCACGACGTTGCGGCCCATGACCCCACGCTCGCGCGCCCGACTTCCCCCGCTGCAGAAGGAAGGCGATACTGGTCAGGTGAGCGAGCCACCGACCCGCAGCGCGATCGTCACCGGCGGCGGCAGCGGGATCGGCCGCGCCGCGGCGCTGCGGCTGGCCGCCGACGGGCACGCCGTGGTGGTGAGCGGGCGCCGCGAGGAGGCCTGCGCCGCGACCGCCGCCGAGCTCGAGGCGGCCGGCCACCCGGCGCTCGCGGTCCCTGCCGACGTCGGCGACCCCGACGGGGCGGCGCGGATCGTCGCCGCCGCGGACGAGCGCTTCGGGGGCATCGACGTCCTCGTCAACAACGCCGGGATCGGCGACGCCGCCCCGGTCGGCGAGGAGACGCCGGAGGGCTGGGAGCGGGTGATGCGGACCAACCTCACCGGTGCCTTCCTCACCGCCCGCGCGGCCCTGCCCTCGCTGCTGGAGCGCCGCGGCTGCGTGGTCAACGTCGCCTCGGTCAACGGGCTCCTGGCCGGCCCGGGCTGGGCCGCCTACTCGACCTCCAAGGCGGGGCTGGTCATGCTGACCAAGTCGCTGGCCAACGACTACGGGCCGCGGGGCGTGCGCGCCAACTGCGTCTGCCCGGGCTGGGTGCGCACCCCGATGGCGGACGCCGACATGGACGAGGTGGCGCGGGCGCGCGGCATCGACCGCGAGGCCGCCTACGCCCTGACCCACGCCGACAACCCGCTGCGCCGTCCCGCCCTGCCCGAGGAGGTGGCCTCGGCGATCTCCTTCCTGGCCGGGCCGGACGCCGCCTACGTCAACGGGGTGGCGCTGCCGGTAGACGGCGGGACCTGCGTCGTCGACCCCACCGCCGCCGGCCAGTTCAGCCCCTGAGGATGGAGCAGCGCGTCAGCCTGATCACGCTCGGTGTCGCCGACCTCGCGGCCGCCCGCGAGTTCTACGCGGCCCTCGGCTGGCGGGGCCACGAGGTCGAGGAGACCGTCTTCTTCCAGGCCGGCGGCCTCGGGGTCGTTCTCTGGAGCCGCGAGAAGCTGGCCGCCGACGGGCGCCTCGACGACGCGGGCGACACCGGCTTCGGCGGCATCGCTCTCGCCCACAACGTCCGCTCGCGCGAGGAGGTCGACGGGATCCTCGCCGCCGCGCGGGCGGCCGGGGCGACGGTCACCAAAGCGGCTGAGGAGACCTTCTACGGTGGCTATGCCGCCTACTTCGCCGACCCCGACGGGCACGTCTGGGAGGTCGCCCACAACCCGGGCTTCACGATCGCCGCCGACGGCTCGCTGCAACTGCCCTTCTGGCCTGGGATCTGACCGCTCGCCCGCTCGAGTAGCGTCGCCGCGCCGGCGCGCTCACCCTGCCCCAGGCCGCGATCGTGGCCCGGAGGACGAAAACGCTCCGGTGGGTCGCAGCGACGCGAATTGTCGCCAGGGCGCTGGCTGTGTCTGGGCCGAACGGCCCAATTTTCCCGGCAGGCTTTACCGAGCGGACCCGGTCTGATGCAGTCAGGCGCTGATGCTCGGCCAGCGAAGTACCCGCGTCCTGGTGCGCCCTGCTCCGCTGGCGCTCGTCTGTGTGCTCGTGTTGCTCGGTGGCGCCTTCGGTGCCGGCTCCGCCCGGGCCGCGAAGAAGGGCAAGAAGGGGCCGCTCGTCAGTCTCTCGGCCCCCGGGGCCAAGGTCGCCTCCGGCGAGCTCATTCGCCTCAAGGGCTCCGTGAAGAAGTGGGCGAAGGGCCAGCGCGTGGTGCTGCTTGCCAAGCCGACGGGCACGAAGAAGTGGTCTCGCGCCAGCGCCACCAAGCTCAAGAGGAGCGGGGGCTTCTCCTTCAAGGCCAAGCCGCCACTCGGCAAGACCGCGTACAAAGCGATCGCCCTGCGCCGGGGCAAGAAGGCGCCGAAGGCGCATTCCAAGTCGCTGCGACTGCTGGGGCTTCCCGGCGCAACGGCGACCCTCTCGGTCGGCGCCGGGGGGCAGGTGACGGTCGGCGGCCTGCTGCCGACCCCAATCAAGCGCAAGGTCGTCCTGCAGAAGCGAGAAGGCGCCGGCTGGAAGTCCTCCGGCTCGAAGTTCTCGAGCAAGA
>CAWANE010000015.1:0-88229 GCA_963783345.1 uncultured Actinomycetes bacterium | reverse complement strand
TCGTGTCGTAGGCGTGGGACTCCCAGGAGTCGCCTGGGTTGAGTGCCGCGTTGATGCCGCCCTGGGCGGCGTTGGAGTGGGAACGGACTGGGTGGACCTTGCTGATGATTCCGACCGATACGCCCTGCTCCGCGGCTGCGAGGGCGGCCCGCTGTCCGGCCAGGCCGGCACCGATTACGAGAACGTCGTGGGATGGCATGGGGCGGAACCCTATACCTGCTAAGCCCGACCGCGTAGTCGGAATTCGTCACACTCCTCGACCGCCCCGGCCCGATGGAAAAAGGGCTGGAGACCTGGCCGTCTGGGCTCAGAGCCAGCGCTCGCCCAGCCGCCGCACCGCCGCCTCGCTCAGCCTCACCGCGTCCTCGACGGTGCCGAAGTCGACGTTCTCGGCGAGGTCGTGCCACCAGTGGTAGTTGGCGGGTTGCTTGAGGTCGGTGCAGCCGCACAGCGCAGCCGTCTCGTACCCGGCCGCCATCGACTCCATCCCGTCGGTGCCGTTGTGCAGGCGCAGGTTGGGGAAGAGCCAGATCCCCATCTCCTCGGCGAGGCCGTCCATCAGCGCCAGCGCCCGCGGCGGGTACTCGCGCATCTTCAGGAACCCCTCACCGCGGAGGACGAGCAGGTGCGGCGAGCCGATCGCCTCGAGGCAGAGGAAGAAGGTGCTCTCCACCGGCAGCTCCGGGAAGTGGCGCTCGCCGAACGCCTTCATGCCCTCGCTGAAGGACTCCTCCGAGCCGGTCGAGAGGAGGATGACCCGCACCCCCTCGGGCGGCTCCGCGGCGAAGCGGCGCGCGAGCGCGAGCAGGGCGACGACCGAGCTGCCGTTGTCGTTGGCGCCGGGGACGACCTTGCGGGCGCCGATCTCGGCCATCGCCGCGGCCGAGCCGATCCCGAGCAGGAGGCCGATCTTGGCGAGCAGGCGCCTGCCGGTCAGGGCGCCGAGGGCGGCGAGCAGCGGGCCGCCGACGATCGGCGCCATCAGCGGCGGGCTGGTGTCGCTGCGCTCGATCAACCCGAGGCGGTCTCCGATCTGCGGCAGCGCCGGGTGGAAGACGAGGCCGGAGTGGGCGGAGTCGTGGTGGGCGACGACGACGACGGTGCGCTCGGCCTCCGGGTCTCCGAGCTCGCAGACGACGTTGTAGGTGGTGCGTCGGGGGAGGACGCGGCGCAGGCGGCGCTGTCCGGGCGGGAAGTCGTCGGCGATGCCGGCGGCGCCGATCGCCCCCAACAGCACCCCCAGCGCCCGCCGGCCGCGCAGCGCGGCGGCGCCGCCCAGGGCGCCCAGGGCGGCGCCGATCCCGAGTGGCCACCAGTAGGTGCCGTGTGCCGGCTCGGCCTCGATCCGCGCCTCGGCGCCGGCCTCGGCGAAGCGCTCGACCAGCCACTCGGCCGCCCGCCGCTCGCCCTCGGAGGCCGACGGGCGCTCGATCCGCTCCAGCTCCTCCAGCCGCTCCCGCATCCAATCCTGGTCCCTGGCCATGTAGCCAAGCAAGCTACCCGCTTACCATGGAGCAATGCTGGGTGGTGGTTCGATCACGCTGTTCCATGTGCGCGGCATCAGGGTCGCGGTCGACTGGTCCTGGTTCCTCGTCCTCTTCCTGGTCATCCTCTACATGTCCCAGTACTACGAACGGCTGCTCGGGGACGGTGGCTCCTCGACCACGCCGTTCCTGCTCGCCGTGCTCAGCGCCCTCGGCTTCTTCGGCTCGATCCTGCTGCACGAGTTCGGCCACGCCTTCGCCGCGCTCCGCAACGGGATCGGGATCTCCGGCATCCAGCTCTGGATCTTCGGCGGCATGGCGCGGATGGACCGCGAGGCCGACGGTCCGGCGACCGAGTTCAAGGTGGCGATCGCCGGGCCGCTGGTGACGCTGGCGATCGTCGTCGCCCTCACCTTGGGCGGCGTCGCCGCGGTCGGCTGGAGCGAGTTCAGGGACGCGGGCGTGCTCGAATCCGGCTCGGGCGCCTCCGGGCCGCTGGCGATGGTCGCCTGGCTGGCGATGATCAACCTGCTCGTGCTCGTCTTCAACCTGCTCCCCGCCTTCCCGATGGACGGCGGCCGCGTCGCCCGCGCGATCGCCTGGTGGCGGACCGGCGACCGCAACGCGGCGACCCGGTTCGCGGCCAACCTCGGCCGCGTCTTCGGCTACGTCTTCATCGGCGCCGGCATCTACATGACCATCACCAACTCGATCTTCGGCACCTTCGGCGGCGTCTGGCTGGCCTTGATCGGGATCGTGATCAACGGCTCCGCCCGCGGCGCGGCGATGCAGACGGCGATCACCAGCCGCATCGGCGACGTCCGCGTCGCCGACGTGATGGACCGCGAGCCGGTCGCGATCCCCGGCGACCTCACCGTCGAGGAGGCGCTCGACGAGTACTTCCTGCGCTACCGCTGGCCCTGGTTCCCGGTGGTCGACGCCGCCCACCGCTTCCTCGGCCTGCTCGAACGCGACCGCGCCGACGAGGTCCCCGAGATCTCCCGCGCCAGCTCCAGCGTCTCCGACCTGGTCGACCCCGATCGCGGCCTCTTCGTCCGCGATGACACGCCGCTGGACGCGCTGCTGTCGAACCAGAACCTGCGCCGGCTGGGCGCGCTGATGGCCGTCGACGCCCAAGGTCGGCTCAGCGGCGTGGTCACGATCGAGCAGGTCGGCCGGGCATTGCGCGACGCCGCCGCCTCGAACTGACGCCTCCGCGCGCCGCGGGCCGGGGCCGGGAGCCGGGGCCGCGAGCCGGGGCCGGGGCCGGGGGCGAACTCCCCGCGTGGCAGAGCTTAGTCGCGGTATGCGCGACCAACCTCTACCACGTGGACGGGAGCTGGCGGATCTTGCCGCTCGGCAGCACGGAGTGGTGTCGAACCGCCAGCTGAAGCGGATCGGTTACTCCAAGCACGCGGTCTCGCGGGCTGTGGCCGGCGGGAACCTTCACCCGCTGCACCACGGCGTGTACGCGGTCGGGCACACGAACCTCCCGCTCCACGGCAGGTGCCTGGCCGCGGTTCTCGGCTGCGGCCGCGGAGCGCTGCTCAGCCACTGGTCGGCGGCCTGGCTCTGGGGTCTGATGCCGACCCAGCCGATCCCGATCCACGTCACCACGCCGATCCCGCGCCGCGCGCGGCGCGGGCTTCGCATCCATCGCTCCCGCACGCTCGCCGAGGAGGATCGGGCGCTGGTGGAGGAGGTCCCGGTGACCTCCGTCGCGCGCACCGCGCTCGACCTCGCGGCCAGAGTTCGACGCCGCAGCGTTGACCGCCTGCTTCAGCGCGGCGAAGAGCTGAAGCTCTTCGACCTGCCGGAGTTCGAATCGGTCCTCGCCCGCAATAGAGGACACCGCGGCGCCAAGCCGCTGCGTCGCGCCGTCGTCCTCTACAAACCGCCGCCCTTCACCCGCTCCGGTCTCGAGGAACGGTTCTCTGAGCTGCTCGAGGACCACGGCCTGCCCCGGCCCGCGACGAACTACGTCGAGGCCGGGTACGAGCTCGACGTCTACTGGCCCGAGCTGCGCTTCGCCGTCGAACTCGAGGTCTTCGAGACCCACGGCACTCGTCGTTCCTTCGAGCAGGACCGGGTGCGGCAGGAGGAGCTGAAGCTGGCGGGCGTGGAGATGATCCGGATTACCGGGCCGCGCCTGGACCGCGAACCGCGCCGGGTGATGGAGCGGCTGACCCGCCTGCTGGCGATGCGAGGACGTGAACTCGGTCGCTGACCGTGGCGCCGGAGCCCAGGCGGTGAGGAGCGGCGCTCCCGGGGAATCAGCTCGCGCCGCTCAGGCGGCCGGCCGGTGCCGCTCGATGATGCGCTCGAAGTCGGTGCCCGCCGGGAGGGTGCCGAAGGCCTGGCCCCAGTCGCCGGAGAGGCGGGAGGCGCAGAAGGCGTCGGCGACGGCCGGGTCGCCGTGGCGGACCAGGAGGGAGGCCTGCAGGGCGAGGGCCATCTTCTCGACCACGCGGCGGGCGCGGACCTCGATCGTCTCGACGTCGCCGGGCAGCTCGTCGCGCAGCGAGCCGACGTAGGCGTCGAGGCGCGGCTCGGCGGCGGCGCCCTCCGCCACCTCGGCGAAGTATGCCTCCAGCGAGGCGGGGCTCTTGACCATCGCCCGCAGGACGTCGAGGCACTGGACGTTGCCCGACCCCTCCCAGAGCGAGTTCAGCGGGCTCTCGCGAAACAGCCGCGGCATCCCCGACTCCTCGACGTAGCCGTTGCCGCCGAAGCACTCGAGTGCCTCGCCGGCATGCATCGGCGCTCGCTTGGTGATCCAGTACTTGAGCACGGCGTTGGCGATCCGCCTCAGGTCCCGGGACTCTTCGTCGCCGGCGATCGCCTCGTCGTAGGCGCGCGCCAGTCGCAGTGCCGAGACCGTCGCCGCCTCCGACTCGACGCAGAGGTCGGCGAGGACGTTGCGCATCAGCGGCTGCTCGTCCAGAACCCGGCCGAAGGCGGAGCGATGGGCGGTGTGGTGGAGGGCCTGGGCGACCCCGGCCCGCATCCCGGCGGCGCCCCCGATCGTGCAGTCGAGCCGGGTGTGGTTGACCATCTCGATGATCGTCCGCACCCCGGCGCCCTCCTCGCCGACCAGCCACGCCGAGGCCGAGTCGAACTCGATCTCGCTGGAGGCGTTGGAGCGGTTGCCGAGCTTGTCCTTCAGCCGCTGCAGGCGGAAGCGGTTGCGCTCGCCGTCGGGCGTCCAGCGTGGGAAGAGGAAGCAGGAGATGCCGCCGTCGGCCTGGGCGAGGACGAGGAACATGTCGCACTGCGGCGCCGACATGAACCACTTGTGGCCGGTCAGCTCGTACTCGGCGCCGGGGCCGCCACCGTTGACCGGGCGTGCCTCGGTGCTGTTGGCGCGGACGTCGGAGCCGCCCTGCTTCTCGGTCATCCCCATCCCCGCCAGGGCGCCGGACTTCTCCGGGGCCGGGGCGTTGCGCGGGTCGTACTCGGGGGAGAGGAGACGCGGCTCCCACTCGGCGGCCAGCTCCGGCTGGGTGCGCAGGGCCGGGACCACCGAGTAGGTCATCGAGAGCGGGCAGCCGATCCCCGCCTCTGCCTGCGACATGCAGATGAAGGCGGCGGCGCGGGCGACGTGGGCGCCCGGCCCGGGGCTCTTCCAGGGCGCGCTGTGCAGTTCGTGCCCGACCCCCGTCGTCATCAACTCATGCCAGGAAGGGTGGAACTCGACCTCGTCGACGCGGTGACCGTAGCGGTCGTGGGTCTTCAGCTTCGGCGGGTTCTCGTTGGCGAGGCGGCCGAGCTCGAGGACGTGCTCGCTGCCGGCCAGCGCCCCGACCTCGGAGATCCGCGCCTCGTCCCAGCCGGCGCCCTCGCGCCGCACCGCCTCGACCAGCGCCGTGTCGGCCTCGTAGACGTTGTAGTCGACCAGCGGCGGGGGCTGGTTGACGACCTCGTGGTGACTGGTGCGTCGCTCCGCGGTTGCCATTGGGTACCCGATTGTGGCACTTCCAGCCGCTTCGGTGGCGGCGGCGCAGCCGAAGCCGCCGGGTAGATAGCATCGCCCGCCGATGTCCAAGATCAAGGTCGAGAACCCGGTCGTCGAGCTCGACGGCGACGAGATGACCCGGATCATCTGGTCTTTCATCAAAGAGCAGCTGATCCTTCCTTACCTGGATGTCGACCTGAGGTACTACGACCTCGGGATCGAGAGCCGCGACGCGACCGAGGACCAGATCACGGTCGACGCCGCCAACGCGATCAAGGAGCACGGCGTCGGCGTCAAGTGCGCGACGATCACGCCCGACGAGGCGCGGGTCGAGGAGTTCGGCCTGAAGGAGATGTACCGCTCGCCGAACGGGACGATCCGCAACATCCTCGGCGGCGTCATCTTCCGCGAGCCGATCGTGATCTCCAACGTGCCGCGGTTGGTGCCGGGCTGGACCAAGCCGATCGTGATCGGCCGCCACGCCTTCGGCGACCAGTACCGGGCGACCGACATGGTGGTGCCCGGCGAGGGCAAGCTGACCCTGACCTACACCCCCAAGGACGGCTCCGAGCCGGTCGAGCTGGACGTCTACGACTTCCCCGGCCCCGGCATCGCGATGGCGATGTACAACCTCGACGACTCGATCCGCGACTTCGCCCGCGCCTCGCTGCGCTACGGCCTGACCCGCGGCTACCCGGTCTACCTCTCGACCAAGAACACGATCATGAAGCGCTATGACGGCCGCTTCAAGGACATTTTCCAGTCGATCTACGAGACCGAGTTCCAGGCCGATTTCGAAGCCGCCGGGATCACCTACGAACACCGCCTGATCGACGACATGGTCGCCGCCGCGATGAAGTGGGAGGGCGGCTACGTGTGGGCCTGCAAGAACTATGACGGCGACGTCCAGTCCGACACCGTCGCCCAGGGCTACGGCTCGCTCGGCCTGATGACCAGCGTCCTGATGAGCGCCGACGGCAAGACGGTCGAGGCCGAGGCCGCGCACGGCACGGTCACCCGCCACTACCGCCAGCACCAGCAGGGCAACCCGACTTCGACCAACCCGATCGCCTCGATCTTCGCCTGGACCCGCGGCCTCGCCGCGCGCGGGCGGATGGACGAGACCCCGGAGGTTTCGCACTTCGCCGAGACCCTGGAGCGCGTCTGTGTCGAGACGGTCGAGAGCGGCAAGATGACCAAAGACCTGGCGCTGCTGGTCGGCGGCGGCCAGGAGTACCAGACCACGCAGGAGTTCCTCGCCTCGATTGACGAGAACCTCCAGCGCGCGATGGCTTAGCGGTCCAAACCAACACCCACTGCGAGGAGAAGATTCCGTGAGCACTCCCGTCAAGGTCACCGTCACCGGCGCGGCCGGTCAGATCGGCTACGCGCTCCTGTTCCGGATCGCCAGCGGCCAGATGCTCGGTCCCGACACCCCGGTCGAGCTCAGCCTGCTGGAGATCCCCGACGCGGTCAAGGCCGCCGAGGGCACCGCGATGGAGCTCGACGACTGCGCCTTTCCGCTGCTGAGCAGGATCGAGATCAGCGACGACCCCAAGCAGGCGTTCGACGGCTGCAACGTCGCGCTGCTGGTCGGTGCCCGCCCGCGCGGCCCGGGCATGGAGCGCGCCGATCTGCTGGAGGCCAACGGCGGCATCTTCAAGCCGCAGGGCGAAGCGATCAACGCCGGCGCCGCCGACGACGTCCGCGTCCTGGTCGTCGGCAACCCCGCCAACACCAATTGCCTGATCGCGATGTCCAACGCCCCCGACGTTCCCCGCGAGCGCTTCACCGCGATGATGCGCCTCGACCACAACCGGGCGATCTCCCAGCTCGCCAACAAGCTCGGCAAGCCGGTCTCCGCCGTCAGCAACATGACGAGCTGGGGCAACCACTCCACCACCCAGTACCCGGACCTGGTCAACGCCAAGGTCGAGGGCGGCAGCGCCTGGGAGGCGGTCGACGACGAGGCCTGGATCGCCGACGAGTTCATCCCCCGGGTCGCCAAGCGCGGCGCCGAGGTGATCTCCGCCCGCGGCGCCTCCAGCGCCGCCTCCGCCGCCAACGCGGCGATCGACCACATCCACGACTGGGTGCTCGGAACTCCCGAGGGGGACTGGGTCTCGATGGCGGTGCCGACCGACGGTTCCTACGGCATCGGCGAGGGCATCATCTGCGGCATGCCGTGCTCGTGCTCGGGCGGCGAGTGGTCGGTCGTGCAGGGCCTCGAGGTGCCCGACTTCTCGCGTGCGCGGATCGACGCCAGCGCGAAGGAGCTGCAGGAGGAGCGCGACGCGGTCAGCAAGCTCGGCCTGATCTAAGGCCTGCGAAAACGGGCCCCGGTCGGGGTCTTCCAGACACACTTCGTGCCGAGTGTCTGGAAGACCCCGACCGGGGCCCGTCTCACGTAGCGTGGCTCCGCCCGAGCCGGGGCCCTTGCCGGAACTGGGTGGCTTGGGTCAGCCGGCCGGGTAGTACTGGCGGCCGTCCTTTTTGACGCGTCCCTCTTTCTCGAGGTCGCCGAGCACCCGGTAGAGGTAGTTCGGCTTGATCTTCATCGTCTTGGCGACGTCGGAGGCGCTGATCCCAGGCTGGTCTTCGATCAGCTTCACGGCCTGGTCGGCGCGGGTGCCACCGCGACGGCGACGGCGTTTGCGGGGCGCCGCGCCGTCGGCGGCTTTGGCGCTGGAGCTGCCGCGGGGGCGGCCGGGGGCGCGCCGGGCGACTTTGCCGCCGAGCTCGGCGAGCGCACGCTCGAGGCGCTTACGCTCCTCGTCGAGGTCGGCGAGGCGCTTCTGCACGAGTTCACGTGCCTCGTCGAGAACGTTAGAGGTGGGGGGCATTGCGATCCTTTCCATCCAAGGTTTCCTGCCTACACAAAAAGGGAGTGTGGCAGAGTCACACTCACAGTGACAGTCCATTGCGCCGGGAACGTTCCGGTTCCTGGCCGTTTGGCTGAACGGCCAAATGGTGAAAACGCGAAGACCGGTTCTTACTGGACGCGCTCGGCCTGACGCTCAGGCGAGATCCGGACCACGTTGCGCGCCAGCCCGACCTTCTCCATGGTGGAGATGATCATCGCCGAGGGGTCCGGCTCCCAGCGCTTGAGGCCGTGGACGGCGGAACGGGGGAAGGCGTGGTGGTTGTGGTGCCACGACTCTCCCAGCGAGGGGATCGACAACCAGAAGACGTTGGTGGAGCGGTCGTCGGTGTCGAACCGGCGAGTGCCGAGGAAGTGACACACGGAGTTGACGCTCCAGGTCACGTGGTGGACGAAGAAGATTCGCACCAGGCCGCCCCAGAGAAAGCCGGTGAGGGCGCCGAGCAGGGTGCCGGTGAAGAGGAAGCCGGCCAGCGTCGGGACCGCCAGGGTGGCGAGCACCAGGAGCGGGAAGTGACGGCTGATCTTCCGCATCCCCGGGTCCTCGTACAGGTCGGCCGCGTAACGCTTCCAATCGGCGCGCCCCTGGGTCGAGAACAGCCAACCGGTGTGTGCGTGCCAGAGCCCGGCGAGGACACCGCGCACGCTGCCGTCGTGGCCGACGTGCGGGCTGTGCGGGTCGCCCTCTTCGTCGGTGTGGGCGTGGTGCTTGCGGTGGTCGGAGACCCAGTCCAGCGGCGGCCCCTGCACTGCCATCGAGCCGAGCACGGCGAACACATACTCGACCGGCTTGGAGGTCTGGAACGAGCGGTGGGTGAGCAGGCGGTGGTAGCCGACGGTGATGCCGATCGCGGTGAGCAGGTACATCACCACGGCGATGACGAGGTCGGCAGGCGTGACCAGGCTGTTCCAGAGCAGCACGATCGCGGCCACGGTGGCGACGAAGGGAACCACCACGGCGCCGAGGTTGGCCGCCTTCTCTGCTCGCGTCATCTCACCCATGGGCAGGGACGATAAGCGTGCTTCGGCGATATGTATTAGCTCGTAAGCCACGACTTGCCCCATAGACTTGTCATCTGCATGACAAATTCATTGGACTCAGAGCCCTGGCGCGACCTGCCGAGCCACGTCGCCGACGTGATCGAGCCCGAGCTCGACGCGATCACCGAGGAGATCCTGGCGACGGTCGCCCGCGAAGTGCCCGAGTACGCGCGGCCGCTGGAGGGACGGTTCGGGCGCGGCCTGCGAAGGGGGGTTGGCGAGGCGCTGCGGCAGTTCGTGGCGTTGATCCGCGACCCCGGGGCCGGGCGCGGGCCCGGCCGGGAGGTGTACGTGGAGCTGGGGCGGGGCGAGCAGAGGCAGGGCCGCACGCTCGACTCGCTGCTGGCCGCGTACCGGATTGGCGCCCGCGTCGCCTGGCGGCGGATCGGGGCCGCGGGCCGCCGCGCCGGCCTCGAGTCCGAGCCGCTGACCCTGCTGGCGGAGGCGATCTTCGCCTACATCGACGAGCTCTCCGCCGACTCGATCGAGGGCTACGCGGAGTCGCGGGCGGAGGTCGAGGACATCCGTGGCCGCCGCCGCCACGAGCTGGCGGCGCTGCTTCTGCGCGAGCCGCCCGCCGAGCGGGCCGACGTCGCCGCCGCCGCCCGGGCGGCAGGCTGGCCGGTGCCGCGGCGGCTGGCGGTGGTGGCCTGTGAGGAGCGCGACCTCGACGCCGCCGCCCGCCGCCTGCCGCCGGACTCGCTGAGCGTCGCGATCGACGGTGCCGGCCTGGTGCTGGTCCCGGACCCCTCCGGCCCGGGACGGCTGGAGGGCCTCGACCGGCTCGGCCCCAGCGTCCGGGTGGCGGTCGGGCCGGCGGTCGAGCCGGAGGCTGCGGCAGAGTCCCGGGCGCTCGCCCTGGCCCTGCTCCGGGCTGCCTCGGCGGGGGCGCTGGCGACCGACGCCCCGCTGCGCGTCGAGGACCATCTCGCCGACCTCGTCCTCTACGAGGGCCGCGCCCTGGTCGCGCGGATCGCGGCCCGGCGCCTGACGCCGCTCGAAAGCCTCAGCGAGAAGCAGCGACGACGCATGCGCGAGACCGCCCTCGCCCATGTCCGCCACAACGGCAACGCGGTGGCGATGGCGGCGGAGATGCACGTCCACCCCCAGACCGCCCGCTACCGCATCGCTCGCCTCCGCGACCTCCTCGGCGACCAGCTGAACGACCCGGACGCCCGCTTTGAGCTGGAGCTGGCGCTGAGGGCAAGCGCCGTGAGGGAGAGCCGGGCGACCCCTCCCCAGAAGCCGTCGCGCAGCTGAGGCCGCCGCGGCACTTCGCGGCCGGGGCACTTGAGCTTCTGTGGAGGGGTCACCCGGCTCTCCCCAACGGTGCGATCCCAGCTTCGGCTGAGCGGAGCTTCGCGTGTCTGGAGGGTCTGGGTGCCCAGACCCTCTCCTCGCCGACCCTCCGCCTCAGTCGTGCTTCTTGCGCTGCTTGGGCAGCGTGTGGAAGACCCCGTCCCAGATCGGCGAGGAGACGCCGTAGCCGTAGCGGTGATCCTGGAAGTGGTGGCGCATGTGGTGCTCGCGCAGCCGTTTGCCGAATTTCGTCTTCGGCACGAAGTGGTGCACGTAGTAGTGCGTGTAGTCGTAGAAAAGGTAGCCGCCGATGAAGCCGGCGAATACCGGGAAGGCGGCGTCGCCGAGGATCAGCCAGAAGGCGAGGAAGAACAGCGCCGCGAGCGGGATCGAGACCGACGGCGGCATCACCAGCCGCAGCTTGTCGTTGGGGTGGTCGTGGTGGATCCCGTGGATGATGAAGTGCATGCGCCGGCCGAAGGCGTTGTCGGGCTCCCAGTGGAAGACCAGCCGGTGCAGCCAGTACTCGGTCAGGGTCCAGACGGCGACTCCGGCCAGCGTCAGCAGCGCCAGCTGCCAGGCGGCGTAGCCGCGATCGGCCCCCAGCCACTCCATCGCGACGACGACCGGAACGAAGATGATCGCCGGGATCGCCGGGTGGACGCGCGAGAAGAAATTGAGGAACTCGCTCTTGAAGAGGGGGGGAGAAGCCGAGAGCTTCTCGGTCCGGTTGTGAGCGCTCATCTGGGTCAATATTAGCGGCGGTTGGGTACGCCCCCGCAAGACGCGGGGAAGATGTGACGAAGCTGTTTCAAAGAGGCGGCGATTTGCGGACTCGTGCCTGGCGCAGGCATGGAGACGGTGCCAACATGGCCACCCGATGCCGCGCAAGCCGAAGCCACCCACCTGCGAGGACTGCTACTTCCACCGCAACCTTCTGTGTGCGCTCGAGCTCGACGAGACCTGCGCCACCTTTCGCCCCAACCGGCCCGAGGGACTCGTCCCGCCCCGCCAGCCGGTCCTCCTGATGCGCGCTCCCCGCTGGTCCTCCCAGACGGGCACCGCGTAGCCGCGCCGCAGGACCCCCTCGGCGGTCCCGGCGTAAGCCGGGGCGCCAAAGTCCCTTATTGGGGGACTTTGGCGCCCCGCCCCGCCCGCGCGCTCCAGAGACACCCGACTCCGACCGTCTGAGCACCCTCCGAGCCAAGGCTGGCTATGTTTTGGGCGTGCCCCAACGCGACCTGTTCGCCGATTTCGCCCGCATGCGCCGCGAGATGGACCAGATGCTGGGGGACACGTGGAGCCGCACCCGCTACGTGAGCCGCCGCACCACCGGCTTCTCGCCCAACGTCGACGTCTACTACTGCGGCGACCCGCAGCGGGCGGTGGTCAAGGTCGACCTCGCCGGCGTGGCCCTGGGCGACGTCGGGATCGAGGTCTCCGGCCGCCAGCTGGCGATCGTCGGCGAGCGGCCGCTGCAGGAGACCGAGGGCCGCGTCTACCAGCAGCTGGAGATCCCGTCGGGGCCGTTCCGTCGCGTCGTCGAGCTGCAGGTCGAGGTCGACGCCGACCGCGCCAGCGCCACCTACGAGGACGGCATCCTGCGGATCGAGCTGCCGCTGCGCGACCCCGGCGAGACCACCCGCCGGGTGCCGATCGGTCGCAGTTGATGGAGGGCGCCCCGATCCTCGAGATCGTCGAGTCGCCGCTGGAGGCAGAGGACGCGATCCGAGTCGACCAGCCGCTGCCCGAGGCGCTTCCGGTTCTGCCGCTGCGCGACACCGTCACCTTCCCCGAGACGCTGACCCCGCTCGCGGTCGGCCAGGAGCGCTCCAAACAGCTCGTCAACGACGTCCTCGGCGCCAGCCGGATGCTGGTGATGGTCGCCTCGCGCGACCCCGAGGTCGAGGAGCCGGGGTCCGACGACCTCTACGACGTCGGCGTGGTCGGGATCGTCGCCCGGATGATGAAGGTTCCCGACGGCTCGCTGCGCATCCTCGTCCAGGGCACCCAGCGGGTTCGCCTCGGCCCCTACGTCGCCGAGGAGCCCTACCTGGTGGCGCGGGTCGCCGAGCTGCCCGACGTCAGCGAGCCGAGCGCCGAGCTGGAGGCGCTGACCCGCAACGTCCAGAGCACCTTCTCGGAGATCATCGAGCAGATCCCCTACCTGCCGGAGGAGCTGCAGCTGGCGGTCGCCAACATCGAGGACCCCTCGGCGCTCGGCCACCTGATCGCCGGCGCCCTGCGGATCGGGACCGAGGAGAAGCAGAGGCTGCTGGAGGAGGTCGACGTCGCCAAGCGGCTGCGCCACCTGTCGCGGATCCTCGCCCGCGAGCTCGAGGTCGTCCAGCTCGGCACCCAGATCCAGAGCCAGGTCCAGTCCGAAGTCGACAAAGGGCAGCGCGAGTTCTTCCTGCGCCAACAGCTGAAAGCGATCCAGGAGGAGCTGGGAGAGGGCGACGAGCAGCAGGCCGAAGTGAGCGAACTGCGCGAGCGGATCGAGGCCGCCGGGCTGCCCGAGCAGGCCCGCAAAGCGGCCGACCGCGAGCTCTCGCGGCTGGAGAAGCTGCCCCCCGCCGCCGCCGAGCACGGCGTCATCCGCACCTACCTGGAGTGGCTGACCGAGCTGCCCTGGGCGGTGGAGACCGAGGACAACCTCGACATCGCCCACGCCCGCAAGGTCCTCGACGCCGACCACTACGACCTGGAAAAGGTCAAGGACCGGATCCTCGAGTACCTGGCGGTGCGCAAGCTCAACCCGGACTCGCCCGGCCCGATCCTCTGCTTCGTCGGCCCGCCCGGGGTCGGCAAGACCAGCCTCGGCCGCTCGATTGCGAAGGCGCTGGGGCGCGAGTTCGAGCGGATCTCGGTCGGCGGCGTCCGCGACGAGGCGGAGATCCGGGGCCATCGCCGCACCTACATCGGCGCGATGCCCGGCACGATCGTCCGCGCCCTGCGCGACGCCGGCACCCGCAACCCCGTCTTCATGATCGACGAGATCGACAAGATGGGCGCCGACTTCCGCGGCGACCCCGCCTCGGCGATGCTCGAGGTGCTCGACCCGGCCCAGAACGACTCCTTCCGCGACCATTACCTCGACCTCGAGTTCGACCTCTCCGACGTCGTCTTCATCGCCACCGCGAACGTCCTCGACACGATCCCCGGCCCACTGCTGGACCGGATGGAGACGATCGAGCTGTCCGGGTACACGCTGGACGAGAAGAAGCACATCGCCCGCCGCTACCTGGTCGGCCGCCAGGTCGAGGCCAATGGCCTGAAGCCGTCCAAGATCGAGTTCACCGACGCCGCCCTGACGGCGATCATCGAGGAGTACACGCGCGAGGCCGGCGTCCGCGGCCTCGAGCGCCAGATCGGCACGGTCTGCCGCAAGGTCGCCCGCGACGTCGCCGAAGGCAAGGCCAAGCGCAAGGTGACCGTCTCCGGCAAGAAAGCGCGGGAGCTGCTCGGGCGCCGCCGCGTCTTCGCCGAGCAGCGGCGGCGGACCAAGGTCCCCGGCGTCGCCACCGGCCTCGCCTGGACCCCGGTCGGAGGCGACGTCCTCTTCATCGAGGCGACGGCGATGCCCGGCTCGGGCAAGCTGACGATCACCGGGCAACTCGGCGAGGTGATGCGCGAGTCGGCCCAGGCAGCGCTCTCCTGGGTCCGCGGACACTGGGTGGAAGTCGAACCGAAGCTGGGCGAGCACTGGTTCGCCGAGCACGACGTCCACATCCACGTGCCGGCCGGCGCGGTGCCGAAGGACGGGCCCTCGGCCGGCGTGGCGATGACCGTGGCGCTCTCTTCGCTGGTCAGCGGCCGACCGGTTCGCAACGATGTGGCGATGACCGGCGAGGTGACCTTGACTGGGCAGGTGCTGCCGATCGGCGGCCTCAAGGAGAAGTCGCTGGCGGCACAGCGGGCGGGGATTAAGCGGGTGATCGTCCCGGAGCGCAACGAGGGAGACGTTGCGGAGATTCCCGAGCACGAGCTCGGCGACCTGGAGTTCGTCTTCGTCGACGAGGTCTCCAAGGCGCTCGACGTCGCCCTCTCCTAGTGAGATGGTCGGCCCGGTGGCCAGGCAGACCTGGATGACCGGCGTGGCGCTGCGCATCTCGTCGTCCTCGTCCTCGCCTTTGGCACCGCCAAAGGCTTCGCCCTGCGTCCTCGATCTGCTTGGCCACGCCCGCCCCCAGTCCCACCTGGCCACCGGTCCGACCATCTGATGGAGGCGGCAACCCTCGGCAGGGGCGGCCCTGTCGCATATGCGCAGTCGCTGGCCGAGGCGGCGCGGGAACGCTCGCGCGCCTTCTGGATCCTCGCCGGGCTGACCACGGTCGCGGCGCTGCTGCGCTTCGTCACCCTCGGCGCCCAGAGCTATCACCACGACGAGATCGTCACTGCCAGCCGCGTCCTGCGCGGCAGCTTCGGGCACGCGATGGACGCGGTCGGCTTCAGCGAGTCGACGCCGCCGATCTACTACGCCCTGGCCTGGGGCTGGACCCAGCTGACCGGGACCGGCGAGTTCGGCCTGCGCTCGCTCTCGGCGCTGGCCGGGGTGGCGACGGTGCCGGTCGTCTACCTGGTCGGGCTGGAGCTGCGCGGCCGCCGCGCCGGCCTGATGGCGGCCGCCCTCGTCGCCGTCAACCCGATGCTGCTCTGGTACTCGCAGGAGGCGCGCGCCTACTCGCTGCTGGTCCTGCTCTGCGCGGTCTCGCTGCTCTACTGCGTCCGTGCCCTGCGCGGCGGCCACCGGCACGACATCGTCGCCTGGGGCCTCGCCTCCGGCCTCGCCCTCGGCACCCACTACTTCGCGATCTTCCCGGTCGCCGCCGAGGCCCTGCTGCTGCTGCGCCGCCGTGGCCGCGCCAGCTGGCCGGGCCTCGGGATCGCCGGCCTCGCCGGCCTGCTGCTGGCGCCGCTGGCGGTCCACCAGATGTCGAGTGGGCGCGCCGAGTGGATCGGCAACTTCTCGCTCGGTCACCGGCTCTGGGAAACGGCGGCGACCTTCGTCACCGGCGAGACGGGAGACATCATCGGCCGCGTCGAGCAACCGCCGCTGGCGTTCGTGCCGCTGGCCCTCTGCCTCGCCGGGCTGGCGCTGCTCGCCCTGCGCGCCGATCGCGACGAGCGCCGCTCGGCGGCGGCGCCGCTCGCGGTCGGGGTGGCGGCGATCGGGGTCCCGCTGGCGCTGGCGCTGCTCGCCTCCGGCAAGGACTACGTCCTCGCCCGCAACCTGATCCCGGCCCTGGTGCCGCTGCTGGTCGCGGTCGCGATCGGGGTGACGGCGCGGCGCGCCGGCCGCCTCGGCGCCGTCGTCGGCGCCGGGCTGCTCGCCTACTCGCTCGGGTTCTGCCTCTGGGCCAGCGCCTCGCCCGATCTGCAGCGGCCTGACTGGAGCGCCGTCGCCGGCCGTCTCGACGAGGCGCAGGCGCCGCGCGCCACCGTCACCTGGGCGCTGGGGGAGGCGCCGCTGCGCTACTACCTCTCGACCGGCGCGGTCCAGGTCAAAGCGTCCGAAGGCTACGACTGGCTCGTGCACGAAATCGACTTCGTCTCCGACGGTCACGTTCCGCGACCGGCCCGGCGCCTGCTCGGCCCCGGCTTCCGCGAAAGCGCCCACGAAGACGCCGGCCGCCTCTTCATCAGGCGCTACCGCCTGCCCGGGCCGGGTCTGGCGCCGCTGCGGCTGCGCTCGTTGCGCGACGCCCGCCTCAACTTCCGTACCAACGGTGTGCTGCTGGACGGCATCGGCCCCGGATAGGGGGCTATCCTGGTTGGGGCCACGGAATCCAGCGAGGAGAGGGTATGAGCAAGACGAAGGCCGCTCGGGCCAGCGACATCTACGAGACCGCCCGGGAAAACCCGTACGTGCAGCGCCTGATCGAGGACGACGAGCTGCGCGGCAGCCTCCGCGACGCCTTCGAGTCGGCACGCGGCGCCTATGGCCGCGCGACCGGCAACGGCAAGGGCCCGGTCAAGGCCGTGACCAGCGACAAGAAGGTCCAGAAGGACCTCAGGGCCGCCGCCGACAGCCTCCGCGACGCCTCCGAGCGCCTGCGCGAGCCGAAGAAGCGCAAGAGCCGCCTCGGCCGCTTCATCCTCTTCGTCTTCGTCGCCGGGATCATCGCCCTGGTCGTCAGCGAGGACGCGCGCAAGACCGTGCTCGATGCCCTGTTCGGGGCCGAAGAGGAGTTCGAGTACACCTCGACCACCAGCATCAACGGCGAGTAGACGACCACCCCGGGCGGGTGGTCGCGCCTCCCGCTCTCCTAGACTGGCCTTGATGGAGGCAGCGACCAAAGAGCGTGAGCTGAGCGGCGACAAGGCTCAGCGCATCGTCGATGCGATGCGCGACAGCGTCGCTCGTCGCGGCGCCGCCGGCTCGACCTTCGAGCACGTTGCCCGCGAGGCCGGCGTCAGCCGTGGCCTCCTCCATTACTACTTCGGGACCAAGGAGCGGCTGCTGGTCGAGGTCGTGCGCCGCGACGCCGACATGCGGGTCGCCCGCCTCGACGAGATGCTGGAGCGGGCGAAGACCGTCGACGACGTGCTCGACGTGCTGGTCACCAGCCTGATGGACATGATCGAGAACGACCCGGGCTTCTTCCTGCTGCTCTACGAGCTGTTCAGCGCCGGCCGCCGCAACCCCGACATCCAGCACGAGGTTGGCCAGTTGTTCGAGCGCACCCGCTCCCACGTCGGCGAGGTGCTGCGGGCGAAGGAGCGCGAGGGCGTGCTGAGCCTGCGCTTCGACGCCGAGGCGATCGTCTCCTACCTGTTCGCGGTCGGCGACGGGTTCGCGCTGCAGGCGCTCTCCGATCCCCAGCGCGACAACCGCTCCGCGATCGAAGCCGGCACCGCCTCGGCCCGCCACCTGCTCGTCTCCGAGTAGTCACCTCCGGCTCCGCAGGGTCGCGCCCGGTCGCCGACGGGACGACTGCGCGAGCCATGGGCCCGAAATCGTCCCGTCGGTCGGCGGTTAGGATGGTGGCGTGGTGGGCGAGGACATTGCGTTTGCGGGGGCGGCACGTCAGGCGGAGCTGGTGCGCGAGCACGAGGTTTCGCCGAGCGAGCTGGTCGGGTTGCACCTCGACCGGATCGCCCGCCTCGACCCGCAACTGAACTCCTTTCGGGTCGTGCTCGGCGAACGGGCGCTGCTCGAAGCCGAGCAGGCCGAGGCACGCCTGCGGGCCGGCGAGCGGCGGCCGCTGCTGGGCGTGCCGATCGCGCTCAAGGACGAAGTCGACCTCGCCGGCGAGCTGACCACGCGCGGCACCGACGCCTTCCCGGACCCGGCCACGGCCGACTCGGAGATGGTCCGCCGCCTGCGCGAGGCGGGCGCGATCATCGTCGGCAAGACGCTGCTGCCGGAGCTGGCGATCTGCGGCTTCACCGAGTCGGCGACCTTCGGCGTCACCCGCAACCCCTGGAACCCGCAGTGCACCCCCGGCGGCTCCAGCGGCGGCTCGGCGGCGGCGGTCGCCGCGGGCCTGGTCCCGATCGCCTCGGCCTCCGACGGCGCCGGCTCGATCCGGATCCCCGCCGCCAGCTGCGGGCTGTTCGGCCTCAAGCCGCAGCGGGGCCGGGTCTCGATGGCGCCGCACCTGGAGCACTGGAACGGCCTCTCGGCCAACGGCTGTGTCAGCCGCGCCGTGCTCGACACCGCGCTGTGGCTCGACGTCACCAGCGGCGGCTCGCAGGAGCCGGGCGCGCCGCCGCCCCCCGAGCGCTCCTTCGTCGAGGCGGCGCAGACACCGCCCGCCAAGCTGCGGGTCGCCTTCTCGACCGCCGCGCCGCGGGCTCTGGCGCCGCCGATCCTCTCCGAGGAGGCGCGTGGCGCAGTCGCCGGGATGGCCGAGACGCTGCGCTCGCTCGGGCACGAGACCGCGCAGCAGGACCCGGGCTGGGGGACGATCGGCAACAACACGGTGCCCCGCTACCTGCACGGCATCGTCGAAGACGTCGCCCGCGTGCCGGCGCCAGAACGGCTGGAACGTCGGACCCGGGCGATGGCGCGGCTCGGCAGCCTGATCCCGGCCAAGCTGTTCGAACAGGCGCGCGCCGCCGAGGCCGGCGACGCCGCCCGCGTCAACGCGATCTTCGACCGCCACGACGTCCTGATGACTCCGGTGATGGGCGGCACCGCGCTGCCGGTGCGTCGCTGGGAGGGACGCGGCGCTCTCTGGACCCTGCTCGGGATGAGCCGCTTCTATCCCTACTGCATCGCCTGGAACCACCTCGGCAACCCGGCGATGGCCGTCCCCGCCGGCTTCGCCCCCGACGGCATGCCCCTCTCCGTCCAGATCGTCGGCCGCCCCGGCGACGAGGTGACGCTGCTCTCCCTGGCCGCCCAGATCGAGGCCGAGCGGCCCTGGGCGGACGCGCGTCCCCCGATCAGTTGAGCGTTGGGGAGGGCCGGGTACCACCCTCCCAGAAGCCGTCGCGCAGCTGAGGCGGCCGCGCCACCTCGAGGTCAGGGCGCCTGAGCTTCTACCTGAAGACGCGCCGCATCCGGACCAGCTCCTTCAGGTTCCCCCGCGGCCGGATCCGCCGCTGGAGCAGCATCTTCAGCGGGTTCGCGTCCGGCTTGCCCGAGGCGACCCAGTCGGCCCAGCTGGTCTCGATGACGACGGTCGGGTCGGGCACTTCGCCCGGCTCGGCCCGGGTCGAGCCGTTGTCGATCACCAGGTGCCAGGGCTCGGCGTCGTCGAAGCGCCACTGGTAGACGAGCGGCGAGCCGTTGGCGGCGGCGGGGTCGGCGGCGCGGCTGACGACGTCGAAGTAGAGGCGCTGGACCTCCGGCGAGGAGTCGGGCAGCGGGCCGTCGGGCGGGCCGAGGACACCGGCCATCATCAGCTTGACCTGGCGCTCGGCGACCTGCTCCGCCGAGGCCTCGGGGTCGAAGGGGAAGACGCCGGGCGGCATCTCCTCGGTCGGGAAGCCGATCGTCCGCCAGCGCTGGCGGATCAGTTTGAGGCCGAAGGCGAAGATGTCCTCGAGGGTGAAGCCGTAGCACTCGGTGTAGGAGCGGTCGAGGCCGGGGGGGGAGAAGACGGCCGGCCCGTAGGGCAGCGTTTCGCGCAGCAGCTCGACCACCGCGGCGCGGTTCTCCTCCCAGCCGGGGCGGCCCTCGGCCAGCAGTTCGGAGAGCACCTTGACCCCGAAGCCGATGTGGCGCTGCTCGTCGCGGGAGACGTTCGCCATCCCGGCGCTGAAGCCCGGCATCGTGTCCTCGGAGGCGAAGAAGTCCTCGATGAAGTGCTGGCCCGGCTGCGCCAGGCTGCCCTCGACGATCAGGTGGTACAGGGTGATCGCCTGCGCGTACTTCGGGATCGAGCGGTCCTTGCGCAGTTCCTCGGCCATCAGGTCGAGGCGGTCGAAGACGCCGCGGTAGCCCCAGTTGAGCTGCGGCAGGGTGGAGGCGAGCGTCTGCTGCACCGAGTCGCCGCCGACCCCGATCACCTCGCCGAAGAAGCGGTGGAAGAAGATCGAGTGCCGGACCTCGTCGACCTGCTGGGTGGCGAGGAAGTAGGACTGCTCCTCGGTCGGCGCGGCGGTGACGTACGGGGCGAGGGTGTCGGCGACCCGGTCCTCGCCGTAATAGAACATCGAGTAGATCCACATCGCCGAGCGCCGCTGGATGTCGCCGAGCGCCGCCCAGCCCTCGCGGTCCTTGGAGAAGTCGAGGTCGTAGGCGCTCCAGTTGCCCTGCTCCCAGCGACGGTAGAGGTCGACGTAGCTCACGTTGTCCATCAGGCTCTGGGAGGCGACGCTCATCTCTTCTCCTTTTGGTGTTGCATTCCCCGGCCGGGTGAGCGTAGCGCGATCCTGGCCAGTCAGCCAGTTTCGTCGCGCGGCGCGCGCGCGGCGCCACTCGCTCAGGCCGCGGCGGGGCGGTCGATCTCGCGCTTGAGGATCTTCCCGGTCGGGCCCTTCGGCAGGTCGTCGAGGAACCAGACCAGGCGCGGGTACTTGTAGGCGGCGATCCGCTCCTTCACGTAGTCGCTGACCTCCGGGGCGCTCAGCTCCTCGCCCTGGTGCAGGACCACGGCGGCGCCGATCTCCTCGCCCCACTCGTCGTGGGGGACGCCGACGACCGCGGCTTCGCGGATCTTCGGGTGCTCGTAGAGCACCTCCTCGACCTCGCGCGGGTAGACGTTGTAGCCGCCGCGGATGATCAGGTCCTTCTTGCGGTCGACGATGAAGAAGCAGCCGTCCTCGTCGACCCGGGCCATGTCGCCGCTGTGGAACCAGCCGCCGCGCATCGCCGCGGCGGTCGCCTCGGGCTGCTGCCAGTAGCCCTTCATCACGTTGTGGCCGCGGATCACGATCTCGCCGACCTCGCCCTGCGGCACCTCCTCGTCGTTCTCGTCGACAACCCGCATCTCGACCCCTTCGATCGGCGTCCCGATCGAGCCCGGCTTGCGCTCCGTCCCGGGATGGGTGGAGGAGGCGACCGGGGAGGTCTCCGAGAGCCCGTAGCCCTCGAGCACGACGCAGCCGAACGCCTCCTCGAAGCCGCGCAGCACCTCGACCGGCATCGAGGCGCCGCCGGTGATGCAGGTGCGGAGCGAGGAGGTGTCGTACTCCTCGCGGCCGGGGTGGTGCAGGAGGGCGCCGAACATCGTCGGCACCCCGTAGAAGTGGGTGACGCGGTCGCGCTGCATCGTCGCCAGCGCCTCGCCGGGGTCGAATTTGGGCACCAGGGTGAGGCTGGCGCCGACCAGCAGCGAGGCGTTCATGCTCACCGTCTGCCCGAAGGAGTGGAAGAGCGGCAGGGCGCCGAGCACGACGTCGCCGGCCTCGATCGCGCAGGTCGTGCGAGAGGAGACGTCGGCGTTGCGGTGCAGGTTGAGGTGGGTCAGCTCGGCGCCCTTGGGGCTGCCGGTGGTGCCCGAGGTGTAGAGGATCACCGCGATGTCGTCCGCGGCGGTGTCGGCGAGGCCGGCGCTCGGCTCGAAGCCGGCGAGCGCCTCGGCGAGGCTCGCCGGGTCGACCTCGACCAGCTCGGCCCCGGCCTCCGCCGCCCCGGCCCGCGCCTCCTCGGCGAAGCCGTGCCAGGCGAGCAGCAGGCGGGCGCCGGAGTCGCCCAGGTAGTAGGCGATCTCGCGCCGCTTCAGCAGCACGTTCATCGGCACGACGACGCCGCCGGCGCGGAGGATCCCGTAGTAGGCGACCGGGAACTCGAGCACGTTGGGCAGCATCAGCCCGACCCGGTCCCCCTGCTCGACGCCGCGCGCTCGCAGCATCGCCGCCAGGCGGGCGCTCGCGTCGTCCAGCTCGGCGTAGGTGAGCGCAGCCTCGCCGAGCCGCACGGCAGGGCTCTGCTGCGCCCGCGCGGCGCTCTCGGTGAGGAGCGATGCCAGGTTCAAAGCCATCCCGCCGCCGAGCATAGCCACGGCCCGGTGCCGTGGGCAAGGCGGCGGGCGCGTTTACGCGCCCCGGTGTTCGTTACGCTCGGGTCGATGGACGACCTCGGAGACCTCGGAGCACCCGGTTCCTACCTGACCGTGAAGAGCGGCGTCGCCGTCTACTCGAGCGACGGCGAGAAGCTGGGCCGGGTGGTGCGGGTGCTCTCCGCCCCGAACCTCGACATGTTCGACGGGATCGTCTTCGACACCACCCTCGGCCCCGGCGGCCACCGCTTCGTCGACGCGCCCGAGGTGGGGGAGATCTTCGAGCGGGGCGTGGTCCTGAAGATCGATGCGGCGGCGGCGGAGGGCCTGCCGAAGCCGGGCGCCAACCCGGGCGCCGTCTCGGTCAACCCCGCCGACCTCACCGCCGGGGGCGGGCGGGGCGCGCTGCGCCGCGCCTGGGACTCGCTGACCGGCCGGCGCTGAGATTCCGTAGCATGCCGCCGATGCGGGGAGCGCTCCTGACGATCTTGCTGTGCGTCGCGCTGGCGGTAGCCGGTTGCGGCGGCGGCTCTTCCTCCTCCTCGAGCGGCGAAGCCTTGAACGTGGCGAATGGCTCCGGAAGCGCCGAATCGATCAAGACCAAGCCGAAGGTCACGGTTCCCAGCGGTCAGCCGCCGAAGGAACTCGAAGAGAAGGAACTGGTCGAAGGCAGCGGTGCCGAAGCCAAGGCGGGCGCCAAGGTCACGGTCCAGTACGTCGGCGTCGGCTACGAAAGCGAAGAAGAATTCGACTCCTCCTGGTCGCGCAACGAACCGTTCGGCTTCACGCTCGGCGGCCAGGAAGTGATCCCCGGCTGGGAACAGGGAGTCGAAGGGATGAAGGTCGGCGGGCGCCGCGAGCTGATCATCCCGCCCGAACTCGCCTACGGCTCGGCCGGCTCGCCGCCGGTGATCGGGCCGAACGAAACGCTGATCTTCGTCATCGACCTGCTCGAAGTCGAATAGCGCCGCTTCGGCGCGCCTTCACAGCCTCGTCACAGGCTGGACACACGCCGGTCACCTGAGGGCGGCCCGGCGCCGTGAGGCTGCGGCGCGGAAACGTCCATCGAGAAGGAGTGACTGAATGTCAGTTTCGAGCTTGCGGTTCAAGGCGCTGGCCTTGTTCGCTGCGATGGCCCTCGGGGCCTGCTTCGTCGCCGCCGCCTCCGCTCACAGCGAGCGACGGGGTGGGGGAGACGGCCGGCACGGCTGGGGCCCGCACCGGGGAGACCGCCACGACCACGGCAGCCATCAGCACGGCAGCCACGACCAGGGCGGCCACGACCAGGGTCGCCTCGATCACATCTTCGTGATCACCCTGGAGAACCACTCCCGCGACGGGGTGATCGGCGACCCGAACGCGCCGTTCATCACCTCGCTGGCGCACCACTACGGCGAGGCCGCCAACTACTACGGGGTCACCCACCCGAGTGAGCCCAACTACCTGGCGCAGATCGGCGGCAGCACCTTCGGAATCAACAACGACAACCCGGCGAACCGGGTCAACGCGCCGAACCTCGTCGACCAGCTGGAAGGCAGGCACCTCAGCTGGGGCGCCTACATGGAGTCGATGCCGAGCGCCGGCTACCTCGGCGACTTCTACCCGAGCCACAGCCAGGCCCTGTACGCCAGCAAGCACAACCCGTTCGTGCTGTTCGAAGACATCCGCAACGATCCGAGCCGACTGGCAAAGATCAAGGGCTACGACCAGCTCGGCGCCGACCTCAACTCCCGTCACGCGCCGAACTTCGTCTACATCGTCCCGAATCAGTGCCACGACATGCACGGGGGCGTCTACGCGCCGGTCGCGGCCGAAGGCAGCGACGGCACGCCGTGCCCCTACGGCAGCACCGCCAACGACGAAAACGACGTCGCCCTGAAACAGAAGGCCGACGCCTTCGTCCACGGCGCGGTGACGACGATCATGTCCTCGCGCGCCTGGCACACGGGCCGCTCGGCGATCTTCGTCGTCGCCGACGAGTCCGACTACGACGGCACCGTGCAGAACGGCGGCTGGGCGGACCCGAGCGGTTGCTGCGACTCGCCGGTGATCCCTGCCGGTGAACTGGAAGGCGTGCCGAGCTGGCCCGGGGGCGTCTACGGCGGCGGCCTCTCGCCCGCCCTGGTCGTCACCTCCAGCGGCGGCCCGCACCACTACGTCAGCAACGTCCCCTACAACCACTACTCGCTGCTGACCACGATCGAGGACAACTGGCACCTCGGTCATCTCGGCTTCGCCGGCGACACCGCCAACGGCGTCGTCCCGATGACCGACCTGATCGGGCGCTGAGCCCGTGCCGCCGAGCGCCCCGGCCTGCGGGTCGGGGCGCTCGGCACGGCTCGGTGGCGAAGCGGAGCCCGCTCGGTCAGAAGGCGCTGGCATCATCGTCGCGTGCCCGGCCCGCCGCTCCCCGAACGCCTCACCGCCCAGGCCCTCGCGGGCGAGCCGCTGCGCACGCCCGAGCAGGTCGCCGAGCGGCTGCTCGCCGTCCAGGGGCAGGACCCGCGCGGGGCGCGGCTGGCGGTCCGGGCACGCACCGCCGGCCTCACCGCCGCCGACGTCGACCGGGCGCTGAGCGGGGACCGCTCGCTCCTGATCACCTGGCTCAACCGCGGCACCCTGCACCTGGTGCGCAGCGAGGACTATCCGTGGCTGCACGCGCTGACCACGCCGCCGCTGCTCACCTCCAGCACCCGGCGCCTGCGCCAGGAGGGGGTGAGCGAGGCGGCGGCCGAGCGCGGGGTGGAGACGATCGAGCGCTCGCTGGCCGAGGAGGGGCCGCTGACCCGCCCGCAGCTGCGCGAGCGGCTCGACTCGGCAGGCGTGCGGACGGAGGGGCAGGCGCTGGTCCACGTGCTGTTCCTGGCGACGCTGCGCGGTGTGGCGGTGCGCGGGCCGATGGCCGGCCGCGAGCACGCCTACGCGCTGACCCGCGACTGGATCGGCCCGCAGCCGGCGGTCGACCGCGAGGCCGCCCTCGCCGAGCTGGCCCGCCGCTACCTGGTCGGCCACGGCCCGGCCGACGACCGCGACCTCGCCCGCTGGGCGGGGCTGCCGCTGCGCGACGCCCGCGCCGGCCTCGCCGTGATCGCCGCCGAGCTGGTCGAGCGCGACGACGGCCTCCTCGACCTTGCCGGCCGCCCGGCCGCCCGAGCCGGTACCGCCCCCGCGCCTGCTCGGAGCCTTCGACCCGCTGCTGCTCGGCTGGACCTCGCGCGAGGAAGTCGTCGGCCCCCACAAGATGCTGGTCACCAACAACGGGATCTTCCGCCCCTTCGCCCTCCTCGACGGCCGCGCCGTCGCCACCTGGCGCTTCACCCGCGGCCGGGTCGGGATCGAGTACCTGGAGCGGGTGCCCAAACTGGCCGCGGCGGCCCTGGAATCAGAGGCCGCCGCGGTCGAGCGCTTTCTCGGGAGTTAGCCGCCCGCCTCTACTGCTGCGGGGGCATCGGCGGCGGCATCTCGTCGCTGGGCGCCGGCGGGGCGGCGTGACCGGGCAGCGCGTCGGCCTCCTGCTCCCAGATGTGATTCAGCGAGACCTGCAGGTAGGCCCAGAAGGCAGGCGAGAGCAGCAGGTAGAGCACGATCGCGATCCAGCCGTTGACCGGCTCGCGGCCGGCCACCTTGGAGGCGCCCATCACCCGCTTGGTGCCGCGCCAGTAGGTGATCAGGGCGGGGACGATGATCAGGCTGCCCGGGAACAGCGCCAGCAGCGAGTTGGTCGGGTTCTGGCCGAGGTCGAAGCCCTTCGCCTGCCCGTAGGCCTTCAGCTCCTTGTTGATCTTGTACCACCAGACCAACGTGTAGATGCCGAAGGTTATGAACGGCAGCAGGGCCACGGCCCAGGGGTTCCGGACCTTCACCTCGTCTGCGGTGCCGCGGATCTGCATCTCGTAGGCCATCGTCTCTCCGTTCGCGCTGATTGGGGGGTGTAAGGCAGGTAGTCGGCGACCCAGGTGCCGCGCTTTAGCGGTGACGCTGAGCGTTTTTACTCAACGTACTGAGCAAATCGTCAAAACCCTTCTAACAGGCAGGTTTCTAGCCCAGCTTCGGGCTGCGCCAGGGCGCTTCCAGGCGACCGACCAGCTCGTCGCCGAGGCCCTCGACCGGGACGCGGACCTGCTCCAGGGAGTCGCGGTCGCGGAGGGTGACGGTGTCGTCGTCCATCGTCTGGTGGTCGACGGTGATGCCCCAGGGGGTGCCGATCTCGTCCTGGCGGCGGTAGCGCTTGCCGATCGAGCCGCCCTCGTCGAACTCGGCGGGGAGGCGCTTGCGCAGCGCCTGGAAGATCTCGCGGGCCTTCTCCGGCATCCCCTCCTTGGAGACGAGGGGGAGGACGGCGACCTTGACCGGCGCGAGGCGCGGGTGCAGGCGCAGGACGGTGCGCTGGCGCCCCTCCACCTCCTCGACCTCGTAGGAGTCGACCAGGAAGGCGAGGGTGGCGCGGTCAGCGCCGGCGGCGGGCTCGATCACGTGGGGCACGTAGCGCTCTTTGGTCTGCTGGTCGAAGTACTCGAGCTTCTCGCCGCTGAACTTGGCGTGCTGGGTGAGGTCGAAGTCGCCGCGGTCGGCGACCCCCTCCAGCTCCGACCACCCGATCGGGAACAGGTACTCGATGTCGCTGGTCGCCGAGGAGTAGTGGGAGAGCTCGTCGGTGCCGTGGGCGCGGACCCGCAGGTGGTCGGGGCGGAGCCCCAGCTCGGTGTACCAGCGCTCGCGCTCCTCCATCCAGTGGCGGTGCCATTTCTCGGCCTCGGCCGGCGGCACGAAGAACTCCATCTCCATCTGCTCGAACTCGCGGGTGCGGAAGATGAAGTTGCCGGGGGTGATCTCGTTGCGGAACGACTTGCCGATCTGGGCGATCCCGAAGGGCGGCTTCTTGCGGGCGAAGCCGAGCACGTTCTTGAAGTTGATGAAGATCCCCTGCGCCGTCTCCGGCCGCAGGTAGACGGTCGAGCCCTCCTCGGCCACCGGGCCGACGTGGGTCTCGAACATCAGGTTGAACTGGCGCGGCTCGGAGAGGTCGCCGCCGCACTCCGGGCAGTGCAGCTCCGCGCTCGGGTCGCCGCCTTCGGCTTCCACCGCCTCGCGCAGGTGGTCCTCGCGCCAGCGCCTCTTGCACTTGCCGAGGCACTGGACGAGCGGGTCGGTGAAGCCCTCGAGGTGGCCGGAGGCCTCCCAGACCCGGGGGTGCTGGAGGATCGCCGAGTCGAGCGCGACGATGTCGTCGCGGTCCTGCAGCATCGCCCGCCACCACTCGGCTTTGACGTTGTTCTTCAGCAGCACGCCGTAGTGGCCGTAGTCGTAGGTCGAGCCGAGGCCGCCGTAGATCTCCGAGGAGGGGAAGACGAAGCCGCGCCGTTTGCACAGCGCGACGATCTCGTCCATCGTCACCCCGGTCTTCGAGGGCTCCTGCTCAGCCGTTGCCATGGCGGAACCGTAGCGGCTGCGATAATCCCGGGCCGCGTGCCGATCTACGAGTACAAGTGCGACAACGGCCACGTCTTCGACGTGATCCAGAAGATGAGCGACGAGCCGCTCACCGAGTGCCAGGAGTGCGGCGCTCCGGCGGTCCGCGTCCTGCACCCCGTCGCCGTCCACTTCAAGGGCTCCGGCTTCTACAACACCGACTACGGCAAGAAGAAGAGCGGGGCGAGCGCCGGCGACGGCTCGAAGGACTCGAAGGGCTCCGAGTCGGGCTCCTCCTCGGAGTCGAAGTCCTCGGACTCCGGCTCCAAGAGCGACTCCAAGGCCGCCGCCTCAACCGCGGACTGAGCCGCTTCGTCCTCAGCCCTTGATGAGGCGACGCGCGGCGGCGCGGCGCGCCGATTCGGGCGCTTCGATGCTGCCTCCGGGGCCGATCCCGCAGCCTTCCTTCGGCTTGCTGCAGAGGACGTCGGCGGTCGAGCTGCCGCCGATCGCCGCGGCGAGGACCAGCTGCGGCATCGTGAAGAAGCCCATGTCGCTGACGAAGGCCTTCGGCGCGTCCCATCCGATGATCGGGCCCTTGATGAAGTTGTAGGGGAGGCGGAGCGGGTCGGTGAGGCGTTCCTTGACGCCGTTGATCACCGCCTGCTGGGCCTTCTCGCGGTCGAGGTCGGTGTAGCCGAGGGTGAAGGCGCTCTTGCCCGGTCCGGGGCATTCGCTCGGCTCGCGCACCCGCGAGTAGGCGAGCGCCATCTGGCCGTCGAGCGTGTTGTCGCCCTTGTGCAGGCGCAGGGTGATGCCGCCCTGGCCGTGGCCGGCGCCGCCGGAGATTTCCGCGCAGAGCTTGTGGGGGAGGTTGACTTCGACCCCGCCGACCGCGTCGATCAGCTTTTCGAAGCCGGTGAAGTCGACGATCGCCAGGTGGTCGATCTTGATCCCGAGGAACTTCTCGATCGTCTTGACCTGCAGGGCGGCGCCGCCGAAGGCGAAAGCAGCGTTGATTTTCTGGGATTCCTCGCCGGGGATTTCGGCGTAGCTGTCGCGGGGGATCGAGAGTTTGCGGAAGGTGCCGCCGCCCGCCCGGATCAGCATCAGCGTGTCGGCGCGGAACTGGCCCTGGAAGCAGCCGCCGTGCGGCGCCTCGCCGCGTTCCTGCTGTTCGAAGCACTTCTGCGAGGGGGCGGCGCCCGGTTCCTTGGTGTTGGGGGGCCGGGCGTCGGTGCCGAGGACGAGGATCGTCTGCGCGCTCGGCAGCAGGAACGGGTTGCCGTGAAGGGCGTCCTTGGCTTCGCCGGCGAGCTTGGACGACTGCAGCTGGGCCGAGACGGCGAAGGCGAGGAAGCTCAGCAGGATCCACCCCAGCGCCGCCAGGCCGACCCATTTGAGCACCCGCCGGGCCGGGCTGCGGCGCGATCGGTCGCGGCCGGGCCCGGGCTCGCCGCCACGCCGCCGGCGCCGGGGCGGCTTGGGCCCGGAGCCGCCCGCCTCGGATGAAGGCGTCTTTGCACGGCCCCTCAACCGGGACAGATCTGCCGATCGCAGGCGGGAAAACAGTCCCCTGCGGGAGCGGTAGACGTTGTATTCGGGCGGCTCGTCCGGCCGCTGCGCACCATCGTCGGGCATAAAAGGGCTAGAAGCGAATCACATCGACTACTCGGGGCCGTCGGCAGGCGCCTGCCTCGGACTACCGTAGCGTTCGCACCGCCGCTCGCAGACCTCGACCGTTTCTTCCGGCCCGCATGGACTGCGAGCCGTGGCGCTCGGCGGCGCGGGCGATGTGCTTGAGGCCGACCGCCGGGCCCTCGGGGGCGATCTCGGCGCGGTCGAGGCGGGTCTCCGGAGTCACGTAGAAGTAGGTGTCCTCCCGGCTGCGCGAGGCCGACGACGTAGAAGTCCTGGCGGTCCATCGAGGGACCGACGGCGACCAAGGCGCGATCCACCGTCGCCCCCTGGGCCTGGTAGATCGTCACCGCGTAGGCGTGTTCCAGCGCGGGCGCCCCGTCTGAAGCAAGGTCGACCTCCTCCACCCGCCAGCGTTCGCGGTTGAAGATCTGCGCCGGCTGGTCGTTGACGCGGGCGATCATCTCGTCGCCCACCGCGAAGCGCTGCCCGCGACCTCGATCTCCGCCGCGCCGAGCTTGTCCTGCTCCTGCAGCAGCCCCCGCGCCTGTTCGTTGAGGCGCGCCCGCAACAGGTCAGGCGCGAGCAGCCAACCGGAGTAGGTCTGCGTAGCTTTCACCCAAGAGGTCCTCGTCGGACGCGAACACCTGCCTGAGGCCGGTCAGCCGCTCGGCAAACCCGCCAGGATCGCTCCCGTCAGCCGCCACACCCTCGAACTCGATGAAGTCGCCAAGGCCCTCGACGCGGTCGAGGTGGATCCTCACGCCCTCGAGGATGAAGAGGCGCCGGACTTTGCTCACGACAGCCGTGACGCCGAGGGCAGCAGCAAGGGCCTCCCGCAGATCGGTGGGCTCGCCCACCTCGATCAGCCGATAGCGGCTCTCCTTGTGGGCGCGCAGGTCCGGGCGCTCATAGGCGATTAAGTGGGCAGGCGCATCAGGTTCCTCTCGCAGCTTCAGGCGCCCGCGCGGGACGTCGAAGTAGGTGTCGCGCTGGACCAGCGCCCCCTTGCCTTCGGCCCCAAGGTCTCCGCAGACCTCGGCCGACCGCCCGGGATCGCGGTCTCGCGCCTTCCTGACTGGCTCTGCTGAGGGGGCTCGGCAGGTACTGGCCCGTCTAGGGGCCGTCTCCGTCGAGCAGCTGCCCCGGCTTCAATCCGACCGCGTCGGCGAGTTTTTCGACCGTCGAGACTTGAGGGTCGCGCTTGCCCCGCTCGATCCGGCTGATCTCGCCCGCTTGGACGCCGCTGCGGTCGGCGACAGCTTCCTGCGTGAGGTTGAGACGTTCGCGGGCGGCGCGGAGGTTCTTGCCGAGGTCGCCCACGACTGGGGATCGTCGGGCCTTGGAGTCGGGATCGCCATGTAAAACTTTACATTTACACTGGTAATCTCGATCATCCCTTGAGGCCGCCTGAAAAACCGCGACGGCAGCAGAGGGGCCGATCCGGTTCCCTTTCCGTGGCCGTCCCGAGATCGGCCCCTTGTCCCGCTCTATGCGCCCTTCACGAGCGTGTAGCTCGGAAGCGCTGGCGTGCGCCGTCTTCTCGATCTTCATCGACTCTCACCCCCTCTCCTGCCTTGGCCCGGCGCGGCTCGCCAGGAGGAGTGAGAATGCTAAAGAGAACTCTAGTAACAAGCTCAGGCTGACAAGCCAGTGTTTCCTGTTTGCGAAACGTGGCTTATGCTCAGTGAGGATTTGAATGCGGAAGACACGTCGAGCATGGGAGGCGCCGACACGTGAAGACGACGAGCAGCAGGCCCGGTCAAGATGGCAAGCGCATCGAGGAACGCGTCGGTTCCGCGCTGGGGCATCGCATCCGCGTGGAAGTCCTGACGCTGCTCAACGAAGGCTGTCTACACCGCTGATGATCTCGCCGCGCTTATCGGCGAGTCGCGCCAGCCGTCCATCACCATCTCAAGGTGCTGCTGGGAGGCGGTTCGATAGAAATCGCAAAAGTCGAGAAGCGTCGCAACGCCGAGCTCTTCTTCTATCGAGCAGTCCGGATGGCGGAGTACAGCGAGGAAGATCTGCTGGCCATGTCTCCCGAAGAGAGAGAGGCCATCATCGGCGTGGCCGTCCAGCTCGCATCCGCCGAGATCATGACGGCACTTGCCGCGGGCAAGCTGAGCAACGACCCCAAGGTTGTCGTCGCCTGGCGCTGGTTCAACCTCGATAAGCAGGGCCGCCGAGATCTTGCCGACGAACAGGTCCGTTTGTGGTCCCAGGTCCAGGAGATCGAGGCCGAATCCACCAATCGCCGAGCGGAGAGCGGCGAGGAGGCCACCTCGTTCATCTGTCGCCGAGTGGGGCTTCGAGCGGGCGAGGACCGCGCCCGTCCCGCCGTCAGTGAAGACTGACAAAAGCGCAAATTCTTTTTGACCGGCGCGTTCCTATCTGGAACCGTTCACCACTCGACCGACACAGACTGCCTTTCATTTGACTGGGTGGAGGCAGTCGGCCTGACTCGATAAGGGACCGGGGCGACGGGGTGTTGCGGCCCCCCGGCTCACGCCGTCGCTCCCGGCGGGTCGGGGTCGGTCGTGCCACCCCATGCGCCGACCTTCCTCCAAGAACGCCCCCCAGGCAATTCGCCCCCATTTGGCCGAGCGGGGCGATTGACGATGGCGAGGGACGAGTCTCAGTACGACTGGGCTGGGCTCGTCCCCCGCTTCGTCCACCCGGTGAAAGTCACGATCATCGAAGCGATGCTCTGGATCGGCGAGCCGCTGTCCGCCACTGATCTGACCCGAATCCTTCTCAATGAGTTCGACCTCTCGCTCGTCTCTTACCATCTGACCAAGCTAGCCGAGCTGGGGGTGGTCGAGCAGGTCGGTGAACGGCAAGTGCGCGGCGCGCTCCAGCGCTTCTACTTCTTCCCCGAAGCGGCATGAAGCTCAGGATCAGTGCGGCGCATCGGGACGCCCTCTATGACCAGATCCTCGACCGGCTGAGTGGGATCGGCGACGTGTGGTTGGCCGTTCAGAAAGAAGACTTTGAGACCGCGACCAAGCTCGGCCGCGAGTTCTCCGACGGTCTGTGCCTGGTGCTTGATGACCTCGGCTGGGGCGCGGGGCCGGGGAGGACGATCGAGCTCACCGCGCCCCCGGACGTCCTGCGGCGGGTATTCGGCCGCCTCGAAGAGCTCGCCGCGGCGCAGTGTGAGGAGCCGGACCCGTTGTTGCAGGAAGCTCGGGAACTGGAAGAGAGGAACCGACTCGTCATAGAGGCGTGTCGGGACGTGCTGGCAACGCTCAAAAACGATGTGGGGGATGGCGCCTAACTCCAGCGCTCGAACGCCTCCCAAAGGCCCTCAGGGCATGACTGAAATCGGCCCCAGGCAATTTGCGGTCGGCCAAATTCCGGCCTGGGCTGGTCGGGCCAAAGACTGTGGATGGGCGTCGCCCTATGCATCCATGCACCCACCGCGAGGGCATCATCGTTGGCCTTAGACGGTTAGCCTAGCCTTCGCTCCCCCACCAGGATTGGACCGAAAAGTTGCTGGATCGGCGAAGGGTCGGCATCGGCGCCGGCTGCCCCAAACAACCCAAAGAGCGGAAAATCATGGCGATGTACTCGGTCGACCGCCTTCCGCACCAGCGCCGCCGCTCGTGAGCGGCCCCGAGACGATCGGGGTCGACCTCGGCGGGACGAAGATGCTCGTCGGCTCGCTGACGGGCACCGAGGCGCTCTGGGAGAGCCGCGAGGCGTCGACCGGCCAGAGCGAAGACGAGCTGGTCGAGATGCTGGTCCGCGAGGTCGGCGAGGCGCACGCCGCTCGCCCGGACGCGCGTGCCGTCGGCCTCGGCATCCCGGCGACGATCGACCACGACGCCGGCGTCGCCGTCTCCGCCGTCAACCTGCCGCTGCACGACCTGCCGATCCGCGATCGGGTCGCCGATCGGGTCGGCCTGCCGGTCTTCCTCGACAACGACGCCAACGTCGCCGCCCTCGCCGAGCACCTCTACGGGGCCGGGCGCGAGGCGACGGACATGGTGCTGCTGACGATCGGCACCGGGATCGGCGGCGGCTTGATCCTGGGCGGCGAGATCTACCGCGGCGCCACCGGCGCCGGGGCCGAGCTCGGCCACGTCGTGATCGACATCAACGGCCCTCCCTGCCAGGGCAACTGCCCCGGTCGCGGCTGCGTCGAGACGATGGCCTCGGGGACCGCGCTCGGGCGCGAGGGCCGCAGGGCGGCCGAAGAAGACCCGGGCTCGGTGCTGGCGACGATGCTGGCCGAGGGCCACCCGATCGACGGCAAGGCGGTGACCGAGGCCGCGCTCGGCGGCGACCCGACGGCGATCGCCGTCTTCGACCTGGTCGGCACCCGGCTCGGGGTCGCGCTCGCCTCCTTCGCCAACATCTTCGAGCCGAGCGTGATCGTGATCGGCGGCGGCGTGATGGCGGCCGGCGACCTGCTGCTCGACCCCGCCCGCAGCGAGCTGCGCGAACGGGCGCTGCGGCCGATGAACGAGATCCCAGTGGTCGGGGCCGAGCTCGGCCCCGACGCCGGGATGATCGGCGCCGCGGCGATGGCGCGGATCGAACTGGAGCGATCCGAGAAGGGGGTGAGCTGATGCCGGGGCGGCTCACCGTCTGCCCGACCCCGATCGGCAACCTCGACGACGTCAGCCCCCGGATCCGGGAGGCGCTGGTCACCGCCGACTACATCGCCTGCGAGGACACGCGCAAGACGGGGGCGCTGCTCGATCGGCTCGGCATCCGCCCGCACCCGCGCCTGGTCTCCAACCACGAGGGCAACGAAACCAGCCGGGCGACCGAGCTGGCGCAGCGGATCGAGCGCGGCGACAACGTCGCCCTCGTCTCCGACGCCGGCATGCCGGCGATCTCCGACCCCGGTTACAAGCTGATCCACCGCTGCATCGAGCGCGACCTCGAGGTGAGCGTGCTGCCCGGGCCCTCGGTAGTGCCGGTGGCGCTGGTCGCCTCCGGGCTGCCGACCGACCGCTGGCGCTTCGAGGGCTTCCTGCCGCGGCGGGCGGGGGAGATGGAGCGGGTGCTGCGATCAGCCGAGACGGTGGTCGCCTTCGAGTCCCCGCGCCGGGTCGGCGAGTCGCTGGCGGCGCTGGCCTCGCTCGCCCCCGACCGCCAGGCGGCCGTCTGCCGGGAGCTGACCAAGGTCCACGAGGAGGTCGCGCGCGGCACTCTCGGCGAGCTGGCACGGCGCTTCCGCGGCGACGTCAAGGGCGAGATCGTCCTCGTGATCGGCCCCGCCGCCTCGACCGAGCACGACCGCGACGTCGGCTTCGCCGTCGACGCCCTCCGTCACCTGGTCCAGTCCGGCGCCCGCCCGCGCGCCGCCGCCAGCGTCGTCGCGGCGCTGACCGGGACCCGCGCCAACGACCTCTACAAGGCGCTGACCGGCCGCGAGGCGCGCCGCTGAGCGGCAGCGCGGCGCGGCCGCCGGCGACGCTCTCCGATACCTCGCCCCCGAAGATTCGATGGGTTACTACGTCACCACGTGACGTAGAAGTCGCGGGGGATTCGGAGCGGTTCGCGGCGACCGACGGGCCGTTGGGCGGAATTTCTTGACAGAACCTGAATCGTTGTGGTATCCCACAAAAGAATTAGCTGAAAGTTCTTCGAACACCATAAATTCTCTTGTGCAACCCGAAGGGGGGTCTTATGTCTGATCCACGCCTTGTCGTCTCGGACGAAGAATATGAGGCACTCGGAGGGAGTTCTCCCGAATCGTCCCCGCCGTGGCTGGCCGAGGCGATAGGTCGGCTTGGTTGGACGCTCGGTGAGACGAGACAAGCCCTGCTGAAGGTGACCTTCGCCGACACTGGAACGCCGTCAACGATTCCGCCGATCGACGGGGGCGAAGCTGCTGAACAGCTGCCGTCAGCAGCCAGCGCAAGCATCCCGGTGGACAAGCTGACTTTCAGCCGTAGCGATCTGACGCTCGACGTTGAGGCCGCCGACGTCTCGGAGCGCTGGGCTCGCGAATGGGCGAATGCAAACGTCCAGACCGGCATTCCCGGACCGGTACCCCTGGGCCGGGGATTCGCTTCAACCTGCTCTGCTCTGATCGATATGGGGTCGCTGCTGCTGCGCGCAACCTGGTGGAGCGAAACCTCGACGGTGCCGGAGACTCTTGCGAGTGGGGCGCCGAACCCGGCAGAACAGTTCCTCACGCTCGAGTCGCCCGTCGCCGAGTAAGGGGAGTTATCGGCATGGGCTTCACCGCGAACGCCATCGCACTCGGATTTGTCTTCTTCGCAGAGGCCCTGCTCGCGATCGCCCTTCTAGGGAGGGTCGGCTCGTGGCATGTGCACCCTGCGGAGTTGTTGACCCGCGATGAGGGACTGCGCCTCGGAAGCTCGGCCAAGGAGGTCGCGGGATACTCCGGCGAACAGGAGATCCACGTCAGCTTCGGGCAGAAGCCGACGTTCCTCGTGTTCGGCAGTTCGGGCTGCGAGCCGTGCGACGGACTCCTGAAAGTCGCGACGACCCACCCCGCGACCAGGTCGGCCCGGCTTGTCGTCTTCTCCGACGATGAGAACCTCTCGGTCCCCTCGCACCTGGTCGCCCATTGGGAGAGCTACCGCTTCCACGATGAGAAGGCGGCTCGAGCCGACTGGAGGGCGCCAGTCAGTCCCTACTTCCATCTCATCGATGCGTTCGGCCGGGTCGCGGCAAAAGGGGTGGCAAACCGACCGGCTCACCTGGACCGACTCCTGTCACTGCCCCCGGCCGGCGTACGGATCAGCACCCTGGAGGTGGTGGGCAGATCGAATACGCCCAACTCTGAAAGCCAATTCGACGTAGGGAGGAACGAAGAATGATCAGCGAGACCGAAAGTGCCATAACCCGCGCGGTAACTCGCGGCCTCACCCGGCGCAGGGTGTTCCAGCGCGGAGCCCGAATGGCTCTCGTTGCCGGAGGAGCGATGGCGTCGCCACTCGCCTTCTTCACCGGAACCGCAGAGGCGTCGAATTGCGGGATATACGGTGAAGTTGGCACCTGGGGGTGCTACTGCGCATCGACGCAGCGGTGTGGTGGAAACAAATGCTGCAACGGCAACTGTTGCTCGCCGCTGCGCCGCCGCTGCACCTACTGGACCATGGAAAACAACAATGGGCAGATGTGCTGGTGCTCGCTGACCTGCACCTATCCGGGCATGGGGGGCGTTCGCGGTCGGTATCACTGCTGTGACTGTTGGACGGGCGGGAGCGGGTCCTGCAGCCAGGCGAATGGCGGCGAAGCGTGCATCTGTGCCCAGTTCGCCCAAGCCTAGCGCCGTAAGAGGAGAACACCAAAATGGCTTGGATCGATCTGGCGGAGCGCAGTGTCGGGCTCATTCTCGCCGCGAGTGCTCTCGCGAAGCTCACGCGCCCCGGCTTCTTCTTTGGCCGTCTCTCGGAGTACGACTTCGTGCCTACCTCGCTAGCCAAGCCGCTCGGTGCCTGCGCGATAGCGGCCGAGGCGGGAACGAGCGCGCTTCTCCTGAGTGGCGCCGCCGACGCCGTCGGATTCTTCGCTGCTGCGGTGCTGTTCGCCCTGTTCGGTGGAGTCGCGTGGCTTGAGTTGAGACAGGAAGAGGCTTCGGGCGCTGTCGGTGGCGTCGACTGCGGTTGTCTCGGCGGCGTTCTGCCGCTGCGGCTGGGTCGTGCGACGATGGTGCTGAACCTCGGCATCTGCGTCGTCTGCGTGACCTGCGCGATAGCCTCAGGGATAGTCACGGGCGGTGGCGGGACGGGGGCCGCGATGCTTTGGGCCCTTGCGGCCCTTCTCGCGGTGAGCTACTGGATCACGCAGTTCGCATTCGCGGTGATCGGGCGGATGCGAGCGGCCCTCGATGGGCAGGGGGGTCTCGCATGAGCACCCCGGAGACGATCATCTCCGTCACGCTCTGGGTCGTCGCGGTCACGGTCTTGCTGCTGCTTCTCCTCCTCTACCGACAGGTCGATCGCGCCTACGGCTCCAACGAGGCGGGACAGTCGACCGCCCTGCTGCCCGGGGTCGAGCTGCCGCCGGTCGAGGTGATGACGCCCTCGGGACCGGGATTCCTCGAGCTGCCCGCTGGTCCCGAGCCGAGCATCCTTGCCTTCATCGGCACGGGCTGTGACCGGTGCGCCCGCCTCGTCGAGACCCTCAAGTCAGAAAGCGCGTTCTACGGACTCGCGAACTGCCTCTTCGTCGATGCGACGCCCGCCGGGGAGGCCGTCGGGGAGGTGCCGGACAACTCGGAGAACGTCAAGTTCTATTCGGCCGCCTACGCACCTGACATCCCACGGGCCTTCGGCGTGAATTCCGTGCCTCTCGTCTACGTGCTCGACGGCAGGACGGTGCTCGCCGCACGACCCGCCGCCGACGACCGGGAACTGACGGAGCTCTTAGCCACGGCACGACGCCAGCGCGATGAGCTGCTGGCGGAGGCACGCGAAGCGGCCGCCGGTTGAGCCGATGACGCCAGGATCTGCTCTCGATGGGTGACGGGGCTGTTGCACTGATCGCCTTGATCGGCCTTCTCGCGGGTGTGCTGAGCACCGCGAGCTCCTGAACGGTGAACCTGATCAACGGGATGGCCTCCCTGGTCCAGGGAGGGGGCTCAAGACGGATAGCACTCAAGATGGGTTTCCTGCACGGCGTAGGCGGGGCGATCGGGGGCGCCGGGGCAGCGCTCGGACTCTGGCTGGTTCTCACCCCGATCCGGACCCTGCTCCCCCAGGTCGCCGACCTGGCGATCGTCTTGATCGTGGCGCTGGTGACCACCCTCGCCGACATGGGGCTGGTCCACATCGCGCGGCAGGCGAGACAGGTTCCGAGCTCCTGGTATGACACCTACGGTCCCTACCGCAGCCACGGTCTCTACGGCCTTTGCCTCGGGGCCGGTCTCGGCACGAACGTCACTTACGCGGTCGAGTACGTCGTCTTCCTCGCTCCCGCGCTTCTCCTGCCTCTGCCCGGTGCGCTTGCGGGGGGTCTGGCCTTCGGTTTCGCACGCACGGCACTTGTCGGTCCGTTCGGCGTGCTGAATCCGATCGGGCAGCGCTGGCACGCGATCTACGCCGGGGGACGCGGCGGCTTCAAAGTCGTCGGTGCGACCCTGTCGATCGCGCTCGCGGCGGGCCTCGTGGGTCTGTGGCTCGGCTTGATCTAGGAGCCGACGAGTCCGCGGTGGGAGGCCTTCGCAACGTTTGGGAGGGCCGATGACTTATCAGGGTATGGAGCTAATCTCGATGACCGAGGAGGCGATCCCGACGGCTGCAATCGCAGACCGCCCCGAGCGGGTGGAGTTCCGATCCTTCTTCCAGCGCGAGTATCCGCGACTGGTGAGGGCGCTCGTCGCGACCACGGGGAACGTGGCGGATGCCGAAGAAGCAGTACAGGAGGCGATGGCGCGCACCTTTGAACGGTGGGGACGGGTCGCAAGTCGGGGAGCTCCGACCGGGTACGTCTACGTAACCGCGGTTAACGCCCACCGGCGCAGCCGTCGGCGGCTGGCCAGGCTGCTCTTCGGCAGGCATGAGGAGTCAGCCTCGGTCGGTAGCGACGGAGTCGACGATCTCGTCCGACGGGATCTGCTCTTGCGCGGCCTGGCCTCGCTCCCACCGGGAGAGCGAGATGCCCTGCTGATGGTCGGCTGGCTGGGAATGGACGCAGCCGAAGTGGGCGAGGTGCTCCACATCAAACCGGCCTCGGTGCGAAGCCGCGTTCACCGCGCCCGCCAGCACCTGGCGACGATACGAGAGGAAGTGACGAAGGATGATTGAACAGCTCCCCGATCTGTCGGGTCTCGAGCAGATCGAGGTACGGGCAGTCTCCCAGGACGACGTGCTCGATCGAGTTGGCCGCCGCCGGCGCCGGCGGCGCATCCGCATGGCGGCGGGCGCTGGCGTGCTCGCCTGCGCTGCGGCCGCAATCGGTCTGGTGGGGAACTCGGGCGACGGCTCGCTCTCTCCCGAACCGGTCGAGGCGGCGGCCAGGGTGGTGCTCCCGGGCGGCACCGTCGATACGGATCTCTCCGCGGGCCACCTCTGGGTTCTGACGTGCCAGGGCCACTGCGCTTCCGGCAACCCGGAAGCGACGCTCGTCGAGGTCGGATCGGCAAACGGACAGATCGAGAAGACCCTCGAAGTCAACGGCGCGCAGGCCGTGGCGACCGGAGCCGGTAGCACCTGGGTTGCGAATTTCGCTGCCAGCTCGGTGGAACGCATCGACCCGGAAACCGGTGACGTGTCCGCAACGATTCCCTTGACCCTTCCCACGCCGGTTGCGGGGAGCGACGCCAGGCTGCTGCCGACCGAACTCGCATTCGGGGACGGCTCATTGTGGGTGTCCGGGGGGCGTGGTTATGCCGCACAGATCGACCCGGCGACGAACGCGGTCGAGGCGACGTACGGGATTCCGCTGAACCCGGGGAAGCTGTTCGTCAGCGGCGGCAGCGCGTGGATAGGCGGCGGCCTCGCGGGAGTTGTCCGGATCGACCCGTCCAGCGGGGCGGTCTCGGAAATCCCGATTGAAGGAGCCGAAGGCCGACGCCTGAACGTGAGCGGTCTCGCTGAGGTCGGTGGAGAGCTGTGGGCAATCGGGGGTTGGGCCGAACCGATCACCGAGGCCGGTGAACATGCCGCCTACGCAGCCACCTCGGAAAGCGCCTTGGTGCAGGTTGGAGCGGCGGGTGCGGAATCTCCGGCCGTCCCGGTCCCGGAGCGCTTGACGATTCTCGCGGGTGGGCACGGCCGACTGCTTCTTGCCCGCAAGCCACGAGCCGCGACGATCTACGAATACCGGCCGGGTAGCTCGAAAATCGCGGTTGCGGCCCGACTCAAGTCGGGCGGGGCGCTGCTGGAGTCTCGAGGAAACGATCTCTGGATCGGAGTCGCGGGGCGCGTTCTGGACCTCTACAAGCTGGGTACGGCTCCGCCAGGCGTCGGCGGTGCTTCGCGATAGCGAAGACGAACATCCGACTCAGGCGACGTCGATCCGACCCGACGACCCGGAGACGAATTCTCCGATGATCGCGTCGCCACCCCACGGCTCGGCACCCGGCGGAAAGGCGGCGAGGAGGCCGCCGGAGGTCATGGCATCGGTCATCAGCACGCGGCGCCGGGCGGAAACACCGTCCGCCCATTGCGTGAAGCCGGCGGCGTGTTCGGCGTTACGCCGACTGCCGCCCGCACGGCAGCGCGGATCTTCGGCCAGGTCCAGCGCTCCTGCGATCGCCGGCACGGCATCCGCCCTGAGCTTCGCCGCCACGCCGCCGGCCCTACACATCTCGTGCAGGTGTCCGAGTAACCCGAAGCCCGTCACATCGGTCATAGCGCGCACGCCCTCGCGCTCGGCCTCTGCAGCGGCGTCGCGATTGAGGGTCGTCATCACCTCGATGGCGTCGGTCAGCGAATCTTCATCGGCGAGGCCGCGCTTGGCAGCGGTCGCGACCAGCCCGCCCCCTATCGGCTTGCTCAGGTGGAGCACGTCTCCGGGTCGGGCTCCGGCCTTGGTCAGCACCGCAGCCGGATCGACGGTGCCGCTTACCGCCATCCCGTACTTCGGCTCGGGGTCGTCGATCGAATGGCCGCCGGCAACCGCGATGCCGGCCTCGGCCGCGATGGTCGCGCCGCCCTGCAGGATCGCGGCGACCGCGTCGGAGCCGAGCGATTCGAGCGAGGCGGCAAGGACATTGAGGGCGAGAACGGGGGTGCCGCCCATCGCGTAGACGTCTGACAGAGCGTTGGCCGCGGCGATGCGGCCGAAGTCGAACGGATCGTCGACGATCGGCGTGAAGAAGTCGATCGTCTGAACCAGTGCTACGTCGGGGCCGAGTCGGTAGACGGCTGCATCGTCGGCGGGGTCCAGACCGACCAGCAAGTTCGGATCCTCCATCGTGGGGAGAGTCGAGCGCAACGTCGCCAACTCCGCCGCGCCGATCTTGCAGGCACACCCCGCGCCGTGCGAGAGGCTGGTCAGGCGGACGTTTCCAATTCCAGGGCCAATTTGTTCAATATACCCTGAACATCGTGAATGTTCAGGGTGCATTACGCGAGCTACCCTCAGTCGAGGTCTTGGCCGGTCGAGTCGATCGGGCGCCCCGGAGACTCGCCATCGCTGCCGCCCGGCTCGAGCTGGACGATCTGAGGCGTCGGGTGCGCGGAGGGGAGAGTCCCGACCTGGGGATGCCGTCGCTGGTCGCCGCGGTCACGGCTCGGGCCGACAGGCTCGCGGCCGGCAGCCTGCGGCCGGTGATCAACGCCACCGGCGTGATCCTCCACACGAATCTCGGTCGCGCCCCGCTCGCCGCCGAGGCCGCCGCCGCGGCTGCCCTGGCCGGCTCCTCCTACACCAACCTCGAGTACCAGCTCGCTTCGGGGAAGCGGGGCAGCCGCCAAGCTCACGTCAACCAGGCACTGCAGCGGCTTTCCGGCGCCGAGGCGGCACTCGTCGTCAACAACAACGCGGCCGCCGTCCTGCTTGCCCTCGCCGCCCTCGCCGGCGACGGCGAGGTCGTAGTCAGCCGTGGGCAGCTGATCGAGATTGGCGGCTCTTTCCGCATCCCTGAGATCCTCGCCTGCTCCGGAGCGCGGCTGTGCGAGGTCGGTACCGCCAATCGCACCCGCATCGGCGATTACGAGGGTGCGATCGCCGAGGGCACGGCGGCTCTCCTGCGCGTCCACCGATCCAACTTCACGATCTCCGGCTTCACCGAGGACGTCTCGCTGCGCGACTTGTGTGAACTCGGCCGCCGCCATGGCCTGCCGGTGATCGACGACGTCGGCTCGGGAGCGGTCCGGCGGATCGGTGAGGAGCCGACCCTTGCGGCGGGTGTCGAGGCCGGCGCCGACCTCGTCTGCTGCTCGGCCGACAAGCTGTTCGGCGGCCCACAGGCGGGGCTGATCGTGGGGCGCGCGGAGGCAGTTGAGCGCTGTCGGCGGCATCCGCTGGCGCGGGCGCTGCGGATCGACAAGATGCAGCTGGCGGCGTTGGCAGTGACCCTGCGGCTCCACCTTTACGGCGAGGACGGCGCGATCCCGACTTTGACGATGCTTTCGATGTCCCCGGCCGAGCTGGGGGAACGGGCCGAGCGGTTGGCTCGGGCGGTGGGGGACTCCGCTGCGGTCGTCGACGGCTTCTCATGCCCCGGTGGAGGGTCGTTGCCCGACGCCGAGTTGGAGGGACCGGTGTGCATCGTCGACCCGGCGCCGCTCGACGCCGAAACCCTGGTCGAGGGCCTGCGCGCCGGTGACCCTCCGGTGGTCGCTCGGATCTCCGCCGGCCGCGTGGTGCTCGATCCGCGCACGATCGATGCCGGCGACCTCGAGCTAACCGGGCAGCTGATCCGCGATGCGAAGGCGGTTGCATGAGCAGGCCGCTCACGATCGGCACCGCGGGCCACGTCGACCACGGCAAGACCGCGCTGGTTGCCGCGCTGACCGGGCGAGACACCGACCGGCTCGCCGAGGAGAAGCGCCGCGGGATCTCGATCGAGCTGGGCTTCGCCGAGCTCGACCTGGGTGGGCGCCGCGTCAGTCTGGTCGACGTTCCCGGGCACGAGCGGTTCGTGCGCACGATGGTCGCCGGCGCCAGCGGCGTCGATGCCTTCCTGCTCGTTGTCGCTGTCGAGGACGGCGTGATGCCGCAGACGCGCGAGCACATGGCGGTGCTGCGGGCACTCGGCGTCAGGGCGGGAGTGATCGCGCTGAACAAGTGCGACCTGGCGGGGCGGTCGGTGCGGGCATCGGCCGCCGAGGAGGCGGCCTCGCTGGTGCCGGGGGCACCGCTCGTCGAGGTGAGCGCCGCCACCGGGGCTGGGCTCGGCGAGCTGCGCGACACCCTCGCCGCGGTCGTGGGCGGTCTCGCCGAGCGCTCTTGCGCGCACACGGCACCGCTCCTGCACATCGATCGTGTCTTCTCCGTCCACGGACACGGCACGGTCGTAACGGGAACGCTGTGGTCGGGCCGGCTTGAGCACGGTCAGGCCGTACGGATTCTGCCCTCGGGGCTGGAAGCGCGGGTTCGCTCGATCCAGATCCACGATCGTGTTCAGCCCGCAGCCGACGCCCACCAGCGCGTCGCGCTCAACTTGGCCGGTGTGCGGCGCGAGGAGGTCGCGCGGGGCGACGTCGTCACGGTGCCGGGGGGTGACGTCGAGCCGACCTACCGCCTTGACGTCGAGTTGACGCTCGGCGCCGCCGAGATTGCCGCGCAGCGACGAGTGCAGGCTCACCTCGGCACGCGGGAGGCGTCGGCGCGGGTTGTCGACCTCGGCGACGGTGCCGTCCAGCTGCGGCTCGAGCAGCCATTGCTGGCGCGGCGGGGCGACCGGGTCGTTGTTCGCAGGATCGCACCGCCTGACACGCTCGGTGGGGGAGCTGTCGTCCGCGCTCGCCCGCCGCGCCACGGCCCGGGCTGGCGACCGCTGCCGCAGCCGGCCCCGACCCCGACTGCGACGCCCACTCGAGAGCCGACTCGCCCCGGTCCCCTCGCACGGCGGCTGCTCGGCGAGCTGCGCGGGGACGGTGCTCGACCGCGAGCCCCGGCCGTGCTGGCCGGAGTTACGGCGGTCGAGCCGCGCGAGGTCGAGCGTGCTCTCGCTGAACTGGTCGCCGCCGGCGAAGCGGTGCGGCTGCGGCGGGACGTCGTCTACCCCGCCGCGGAATACCGACGCCTTCGCGAGAAGGTCCTAGCTGTCGCGGTCAGAGCCGGCTCGACCAGCATCGCCGAGATCCGCGACTCACTCGGCCTCAGCCGCAAGTACGCGCAGGCGTTGTTGGAGCACCTCGCGTCGAAGCGCGTCCTCGAGCGCTCCGGCGACCGGCATTACCCGCGGCGGGGCTCAGGTGCTTAGGTTCTCGACTCGTGGGGCGGCAGGGGTCTGGTGGCCCATCTGGTCTTCAACACCAGCAGGGCGGTGCAGCCCACCGCTTGGAAGGTTCGATTCCTTCGCCGCCTCGATCCCCCTGTACTTCGTGCGTGCATATCCTTGATAAATCAGTACTTCTTCTGTTACTCAGATAGTCAACTTTCAATCGTGGGGGGGAGGGTGTTGAGTGGCTAGGCGCTGTCGGGGTTTCCAGGCCGCTCTTGCCCTGGACAACAGCACGGCTTTCTGCGTCTCAAGAGGGACAGGGGATCGCACTGTGAGCGCGCACGTTCGCAGTCAGCCATTCATGGGTGGGCCGAGAGCGATCGTGGCGGCGGTCAGCGGTGGGGAGACGCGAGATCGGATTCAGGGATGGGCGGCGCGGGTCGACTCGGAGCGGTTGTTTCCGGCCGACGGGCTAGACCCTATGGACCGCCCACCTGAGCGCCGGCTCGATCCGAACCCGGTGTGAAGGTCGGCACCCGCGCATGAGATGCGCGGGTTTGTCGCCGAGGAACGGCCTCGGCGAGGACCGCAATCATGGGGGTGCCGACATGGCTCAGGTTAGGACGTGGGTGGGTCTGGATGTTCACGCGGCGAAGGTGGTGGCGGCGATAGCCGACTCTGACTCCGGCGAGCTGGCCGTGCAGCGGATGGGCGGGCAGACCGAGCGGCGCTCCGCGAGGTCGGTGCGTTGGGCCTGACGGTGCCGGCCGAGTGGGGCGGCGCCGGCGGCGGGCTCTCCGACCTCGCGGAGGCCTGCGAGGCGGTCGGCTCCGTCTGCGCCTCCACCGGCATGACCTTCCTCATGCATGCGGTCGCTGCGGCGACGATCGCCGGCGGCGGTGGCGAGCGGGCCGGCGAGTTGCTGAGGCGGATGGCAGCGGGCGCCCTCGGCACCCTCGCTTTCAGCGAGCGCGGCACCGGCGCTCACTTCTACTCTCCGGAGCTGCGCGCCGAAGCGGTCGACGGCGGCTGGCGGATCAGTGGCCGCAAGAGCTTCGTCACCAGCGGCGGCCACGCGGAGATCTACCTGATCCTCGTCCAGTAGCCGGGGGGAGAGGGCGCCGACTGTTACGCGATCGAGGCGAGCGCGCCGGGTCTGTCCTTCGAGGGCACCTGGGAGGGGCTGGGTATGGCCGGCAACTCGAGCGTGGCGATGCGACTCGACGGCGTCGAGGTCTTCGACCGCGACCGGATCGCCGCCGCCGGGGGCGGCGGCGATCTCGTCTTCGGCGTCGTCGCGCCCGTCTTCCTGGTCGGCTTGGCCGCGGTCAACGTCGGTATCGCGGCGGCGGCCGAGGCGGCGGCGATCGAGCACGTGAAGAGCCGCACCTACCCCGACGGCACCGCGCTGGCCGAGATCCAGTCGGTCCAGCACGCGATCGCCGACATGGACCTGGAAACGCGGGGGGCACGCGCCGTGGTCTGCCATGCGGCGGCGCTCGGCGACGCTGCCGACAAGGCGGCGCTGGTACCGATCATGGAGGGGAAGGTCGCGGCGACCGAGGCCGCGGCATCGGTCACCCAGCGTGCCCTCGACGCCTGCGGCGGCCAAGCCTACGGGCCCTCGCTGCCGATCGAGCGCCATCTACGCGATGCCCGCGCCGGCGCCGTGATGGCACCGACCAACGCGGTCCTGCGTAACTGGATCGGAAAGGCGCTCGCCGGGTTGCCGGTGCCGTGATGAGCTTTGGCGAGCAGCCGCTGCTGATCGGCGCCGTCTCCTACCACCCACGGGTGGTGATGATCTGGGAGCGCTTCCGCGAGTACTTCGCCGCCCGCGACGTGCCGGTCGACTACGTCCTCTACTCCAACTACGAGCGCTTGGTCGACGCGGTGCTTGCCGGCGACGTCGAGATCGGCTGGAACACCAACACCGCCTACGTCGCGCTGGCCGAGCACGCCCACTGCGAGACCGAGATCCTCGGCATGCGCGACGTCGACGCCGGCTTCGCGACCGTGCTGGTGGCGCGGCGCGGCGAGCTGGAAGGCGAGGTGGCCACGGGGCTCTCCGGGCGGCGACTGGCGCTCGGCAGCCGCGACTGCGGTCACGCCACGATCCTGCCGCTGCACTTCCTCCACGGCGAGGGTTTGGATCCGGAGGAGACCGAGCTGCTGCGCTTCGACCGCGACATCGGCAAGCACGGCGACACCGGCATCTCCGAGCGCTCGGTAATCCGCGCCGTCGCCGCGGGGGAGGCCGACGCCGGCGCCGTCGGTGAGCCGATGCTCGCCGCCTTTCGCGCCGAGGGCGTGCCGGAGCTCGGGGCTCTGGAGGCCATCTGGCGCAGCCCCACCTACTGCCACTGCAACTTCACGGCCCTGGCCGGGCCCGGCCGCGAGCGCCGCGAACGCTGGTCGCAGGCCCTCGTCGAGATGAGCTTCGAGGATCCGCAGATGAGGCCGGCAATGGAGCTGGAGGGGGTTCGCCGCTGGCTGCCGGGCGACCCCGACGGCTACCGGTCGCTGGCCGAGGCGATGCGCGAGCAGGGGCTCCTCGCCGCATCCGAGGCGTAGCGATGCCCGCCCGCCGGCTCGAGGCCGGGCGCCTGGAGCTGGGAGGCGGGCTTGAGGTGCTGCTCGCGGCGACGCTGCAGGGCGTCGGGCCGGGGGAAGGGCTGGAGGTGGCGACCCCCTCGCGCGCGGTCGCCCTCGAGCTACCGGGCTGGGCGCGTTCGCGGGGCCACGCCGCCGGCGAGCCGGTGCGCGAGCGCGACGGCAGCGACCCGCTCTACGTGGTCGAGATCTCGAAATCGGAGCTGTCGGACGTGCTGGCACCGGAGCTGCCGCCGCGCCGCGAGCCGCCGCCACTGCGAGCAGGCGGCGAGTTCCACAGCGCCGATCTGCGTCGGGCCGAGCCCGCCACGGCTCCCGGCCTCGGTGCCCCGCCGCCCAACGCCGACCCCGGCGCCGGGCTCGGCCCGATCGGCTCGCTGCCGGAGGTCGGGGCTCCCGAGTTCTCCTGGTCGCTCAACGACCTCGACCGGCTCTGGGCCGATGACGTCGCCGAGCTCGCCGAGCAGGCCGCCGACGCCCAGTGGGACGCCTCGCGCGACATCCCCTGGGAGGCGGCCGGCGGGCTGCCCGCCGAGGTCGAGCGCGCGGTCGCCCAGGTGATGACTTACATCGCCCAGAACGAGTGCGCGGCGCTGTACGTGCCGAGCCGCTTCCTGCCCCAGGTCAACCCGAGCTACGCCGAGCTGCTGCTGTGGCTCGCCTCCCACGTTCACGACGAGGCGCGCCACCTCGAGGTCTTCACCAAGCGCTCGCTGATCGGTGGCCAGTCGGGCTACGCACTCGCCTCGACCGAGCTCTCGCTGAAGACGCTGCTCGACGAGAGCGATTTCACCGCCGCCTCGCTGCTGCTCAATGTGCTCGGGGAGGGGACCTTCCTCGACCTGCTCGCTTTCGTCGAGCGTGCGGCGCCCGACGCTGCCACCGCCGCGGCGGCGCGACTGGCCCACCGCGATGAGCAGCGGCACGTCCACTTCGGGATCTCGCACGTGCGGCGCTCGCTCGCCGCCGAACCGGGTCTCGCCAGCCGGCTCATCGCCGCCGTCGAGGCGCGGACCGCGAAGCTGGCCGGCCTCTCGCAGCTGAGCCCGCTGGTGAGTGAGTCACTGACGCTGATGAGCGCCCCCTCGCGCCAGCCGGCAGAGATCGCCGAGGCGGCGGCGGAGGTTCGAGAGCTGATGGCGACGATGGACCGCAACCGGGTCCGCCGGCTGCGCGCCGTCGGCTTCGACGAGTCGACGGCGCGTCACCTATCTGACCTCCACACGCCGAATCTGATGTGAGCAGAGGAATGCTCTGGAGTCTCCGATCAATCGCGCTACGATCGATCGGATGATGCCCAACGTCGGTCCGCTCGAGGTTCTGGTCGTCTTGATCATCGCCCTTGTGGTCTTCGGGCCCAAGAGGCTGCCGGAGCTGGGGAGTTCGTTGGGCAAGGGCATCCGCGAGTTCCGAAATGCCCTGAGCGGCGACCAGCCCGAAGCCGGCGAGCGGGACGCTCAGGATGGGGAGCGAACCGCGGCTCTTCCCGACGCCCCGAGCGGCTCCAAGATCGACAAGCCGACTGCGGTTGGCGATCCCCCAGCGCAGGAGCGCGATCGGGACTGACCGAACGCGCCCACGTATTGCGGGCGCGAGGTCCGCACAAGTCCTCCGCATTTCAGGCGCAGCGCCACGTCAAGCCCCCGGCCCGTCTTCGGCTAGCGTGCCCTCCAGCGCAATGAGCCCGAAGAGCTTCTTCATAACCACCCCGATCTACTACGTGAACGCCGAGCCGCACCTCGGCCACGCCTACTCGACGATGGCTGCCGACGTGCTGGCCCGGCACATGCGCCAGCGCGGCGCCGACGTCTTCTTCCTCACCGGCACCGACGAGCACGGCGAGCCGATCGAGACCGCGGCCGAGCGCGAGGGGATCGCGCCGCAGGAGCTGGCCGACCGCAACGCCGCCAGGTTCGAGGCGCTGATGCCGATCATCGACGCCACCAACGACTTCTTCATCCGCACCTCCGACCCGCGCCACAAGGACAAGGTGGCGGAGATCATGCAGCGCGTCTACGACAACGGCTGGGTGACCAAGGGGACCTACGAGGGCTGGTACTGCCCGCGCTGCGCAGACTTCAAGACCGAGCGCGAGCTCGGCCCCGGCAACACCTGCCCGATCCACGAGGTCCCGCTGGAGAAGGTGCGCGAGGAGAACTGGTTCTTCCGCCTCTCCGCCTTCCAGGCGCAGCTCGAAGGCCTCTACGAGGAGCGGCCGGACTTCGTCGTCCCCGAGTTCCGCCGCAACGAGGCGGTCTCGTTCGTCAAGCAGGGGCTGGAGGACGTCTCGCTCTCGCGGCCGAGCCTGAAGTGGGGGCTGCCGCTGCCCTGGGACCCCGACCAGCGGATGTACGTCTGGTTCGACGCCCTGCTCAACTACGTCACCGCGCTCACCTTCGCCCGTCCCGGGGAGGACCTGACCTCCCGTTTCTGGCCTGCCGACCTGCACGTGATGGCGAAGGACATCCTCAAGTTCCACGCGGTGATCTGGCCGGCGCTGCTGTGGGCGGCCGACCTCGAGCCACCGCGGCGGATGGCGATCCACGGCTACCTGATGATGGGCGAGAAAAAGATGTCGAAGTCGCTCGGCAACGTGCTCGACCCGTTCGAGGCGATCGAGCGCTTCGGCGCCGACGCGCTGCGCTTCTACTGCTTCCGCGAGGTCAGCTTCGGCCAGGACGGCTCGATCTCCACCGCCGGCTTCGAGGCCCGCTACGAGACCGAGCTGGCCAACGACTTCGGCAACCTGGCGAGCCGGGTGCTGGCGATGGTCGACCGCTACCGCGCTGGCGTCGTCCCGGTGGCGCAGGTGGACGCGACCCTGGCCGAGGACTTCGAAGGGGTGCTGGAGCGCTTCAGCGAGCTGCTCGACCGGGCCGAGCTGACCCAGGCGCTGGAGGAGGCCTGGAAGCTGGTCCGCCGCCTCAACCGTTTCGTCGAGGAGACGCAGCCGTGGGTCCTGGCCAGGGACGAGGCCGACCCCGAGCGGCTCGACGAAGTCCTCTACAACCTGGTCGAGGGGCTGCGGGTGACGACCCTGATGCTGGTCCCCTACCTGCCGCGGAGCAGCGAGACGCTGCTCGCCGTGCTCGGCGAAGACGGCCGCGCCCTGGCCGAGCTGGGGTCCCGCCCCGGCGGCCAGAGGGTCGAGCGGATCCCGCCTCTCTTCCCGAAGATCGAACCGCCGGGCTGATGGCGGCGCCGGTCCTCTCGGTCTCCGGCCTGCGCAAGGAGTACCGGGGGCAGGTGGCCCTGGCGGGAGTGGACCTCGAGGTCGGGGCGGGGGAGCTGGTCGGGCTGCTGGGGCCCAACGGCGCCGGCAAGTCGACGCTGACGAAGGTCGCCTGCGGGCTGGTGCGACCGAGCGCCGGCGGCGCCGAGGTGCTCGGCCGGCCGGCCGGCTCGCCGCAGGCCCGGGCCGCGCTCGGCTACCTGGCGGAGCTGTTCCGCTTCCCCGGCTGGTGCACGGCCGGGGAGCTGCTGGCGCTGCACCAGCGGCTGGCCGGCTCGACGGGCGGCGCCGCCGAGCGGGCCGAGCTGCTGGCCCTGGTCGAGCTGGACGACGCCGCCGGCAAGCGGGTCGAGGCGATGTCGAAGGGGATGCAGCAGCGGCTCGGGATCGCCCAGGCGCTGGTCGGCTCGCCGCGGCTGCTGCTGCTCGACGAGCCGACCAGCGCTCTGGACCCGGTCGGGCGGCGGATCGTCCGCGACCTGCTCGGCGAGGTGCGGGGGCGCGGCGTCGCCGTCCTGCTCAACTCGCACCTGCTGAGCGAGGTCGAGCTGGTCTGCGACCGGGTCGCGATCATCGCCCGCGGGCGGCTGGTCAAGGCGGGGACGCCGGAGCAGCTCGCCGGCCCCGGTGGGGTCGAGGTCGAGACCGGCGCGGGGGTGCGGGCCTTCGCCGGCGCCGGCCGCGAGGACGCGCCGCGGATCGTCGCCGAGCTGGTCGCCGCCGGCGAGAGCGTCTACCGGGTCGAGGTCCGCCACAGCTCGCTCGAAGACGTCTACCTCGACGCGGTCGGGGGCGATACGGCATGAAGCGCCCGGGGTCGGCGGTGCGTGGCGCCTTTGCAAACCAGGGGTTGACAAAGTCGCCACTTGGCGCGCCGCCCTCGCCCCTGCGCTCGGCCCTGACCGTGATCGGCCTCTCGATCCGCGAGGGGGTCCGCCGCCGGGTCTTCTTTGCCGTTCTCGTCCTTACCGCCGGCTTCCTCGCCTTCTACGCGCTCGGCGCCCACTTCGCCTTCCGCGACGTGCGCGAATTCTCCGCCGGCAACGAAACCGAGATCCTCGACCCGCGGGCATTCACCGGAGCGACGATCTTCGGCCTGGCGATGTTCACCACCCTCTTCCTCGGCGCCGTTCTGGCCGTCTTCCTCACCCTCGGTGCGGTCCGCGGCGACGCCGAGACGGGGCTGCTGCAGCCGGTCGTCGTCCGCCCGATCGGCCGCACGACGATGCTGCTGGCCCGCTTCGCCGGGGCGGCGGCGCTCTCCGGCCTCTACGTGGTCGCCGTCTACCTCGCCGCTGCCGCGATCACCGAGGCGACCGGCCACTGGGGCCCCGACCACCTTCTGGGGCCGGCGCTGGGCCTCGCCCTCGGGGTCGCGATCATCGCCGCGCTCTCGCTGCTGGCCTCGGTCCTGCTCTCGGTGGTCGCCCAGGGGATCGTCGTCTTCATGGTCTTCGGTGCCGGCCTCACCGCCGGCCTGCTGGCCCAGATCGGCCACGCGATCAACTCCAGCTCGCTGCACGACATCGGCCGCCTGCTCAGCTGGCTGCTCCCCTTCGACGGCCTCTACACGGCGAGCCTGCACGCCTTGATCTCCGGCACCGCCGGCCTCACCGGCGTCGTCCTCCAGCTCGGCCCCTTCGGCGCCTCCGAGGCCGCCGGCCCGGGCTCGATCCTCTGGGCGATCGCCTACATGCTCGGCGTCCTCGCCTTCGCCGCCTTCGCCTTCTCCCGCCGCGATCTCTGACCCTTCCAGCTTCCGCTGTTCCTTTGCCGCGAATAGCCCGGTAAAGGCACAGCGGAACGGGTCAGGCGGGGACGAGCAGCTCGGGGCCGATCTCCTCGGGGCGGGTGAGGCCACAGAGGGCCATCGTCAGGTCGAGCTCGCCGAGGACCGCCTTCAGCACCGCTTCGACCCCGGCCCGGCCGTCGAGGGCGAGGCCCCAGAGGTAGGGGCGGCCGAGGAGGACGGCGTCGGCGCCGAGGGCGAGCGCCTTCAGCACGTCGGCGCCGCCGCGGACGCCGCTGTCGAAGAGGACCGCCAGCTCCTCGCCGACCGCCTCCGCGATCGCGGGCAGGGCGTCGAGCGAGGCGACCGCACCGTCGACCTGGCGGCCGCCGTGGTTGGAGACGACGACGCCGTCGAGCCCGCGGCGGGCGGCCTCGCGGGCGTCGTCGACGTGCTGGATCCCCTTGGCCAGGATCGGCAGCGAGGTCAGCTCGCGCAGCGAGCCGAGGTCGTCCCAGGTCAGCGACGGCTTGGAGAGCACGTCGAGGTACTTGCCGGTGGCGGCGCCGAGATCCTCCTCGGGGGTGCGCCGCAGGCCGCTGCGGAAGACCGGGTCGCGCATGTAGTTGGCGTTGCCGGAGCCTTCCAGGAACGGCAGCCAGGCCTGCTGCAGGTCGCGCGGCTTCCAGCCGGGGATGAAGGCGTCGACGGTGACGACGATCGCCTCGTAGCCGGCCCGCTCGGCGCGGGCGACGAAGCTGCGCAGCAGCTCCGGGTCGTTCGGCCAGTAGAGCTGAAACCAGCGCGGCGCCCCGCCGCCGGCCTCGGCGATCTCCTCCAGGGTGAAGTGGGAGGCGGTGCTGGCGACCATCGGCACCCCCAGCTCCCCCGCGGCCCGCGCCGTCGCCAGCTCGCCGTCGGGGTGGAGGACCTTCTGGACGCCGATCGGCGCCAGCATCAGCGGCGCCGCCATCGCCGTGTCGAGCACGGTGGTCGAGAGGTCGCGCTCGCTGACGTCGCGCAGCATGCGCGGAACGATCCGGTGGCGGCGGAAGGCCTCGACGTTGGCGCGGATCGTGTCCTCGCTGCCGGCACCGGCCCGCACGTAGTTGGCCGCCTTCGGCTCCATCGCCTCGACCGCCCGCCGCTCCAGCTCGGCGATCGCGACCGGCACCGGCGGCGTCTCCCCGGCGAGGCCGCGGGCGTAGATCTCGCGGTAGTGGTCGGCGAAATCGGCCATGCCGTCAAGGCTAACCCGCCCGCGGCGTCCGGCAGGAGTCCCGGCGACGGCGCGCGGATAGGCTGGGACGCCGATGATCGACTCCCACACGCACCTCTTCCTCTGCGACGGCGAGGAGCCCGAGCTGCTCGCGGCCGCGGCCGACGCCGGGGTGGGGCGGATGCTCACCGTCGGCCTCGAGGAGGAGACCAACGCGGTTGCGATCGCCTCCGCCGAGCGCAACGAGGGCGTCTTCGCCGCGGTCGGCCGCCATCCCAACGAGGCGGGCGGCTTCGACGATGCGGCCGCCGCCGGGATCGCCCGCCTCGGCGCCCACGAGAAGGTGAGGGCGATCGGCGAGACCGGCCTCGACTATTACCGCGACACGGCGCCGCCGGCCGAGCAGCGGCGCGCCTTCGCCGCCCAGATCGAGGTCGCCGTCGACCTCGGGCTGCCGATCGTGATCCACTCGCGCGACCCGGAGGGCGAGAGCACCGCGATCGACGAGGTGATCGCGACCCTCGACGCCCGCGCGCCGGGACACACCGTGATCCTGCACTGCTTCTCGGCCCCGCAGCGCACCGCCGAGGCGGTCGAGCGGCGCTGGTACTGCTCCTTCGCCGGCAACTCCACCTACCCGCGCTCCGAGGCGCTGCGCGAGGCGGCGGCGCGGGTGCCCGAGGACCGGGTCCTGGTCGAGACCGACGCGCCCTATCTGAGCCCGCAGGAGATGCGCGGCGAGCGCAACCAGCCGGCCAACGTCGTCGCCACGGCGCGGGTGATCGCCGCCGCCCGCGGCGTCTCCTACGAGGAGCTGGAGCGCACCGTCGAGGCCAACGCGAGCGCGCTCTTCGGCTGGTAGACGGGCGGCCGTGGTCCGTCTCGGCCAGAACTTCCTCGCCGACCCGAACCTGCTCGACGCGATCGTCCGCGACGCCGAGCTGTCGCCCGCCGACGTGGTGCTCGAGGTCGGCGCCGGCGAAGGGGTGTTGAGCGAGCGCCTCGCCGTTGCCGCCGCGCACCTGCACAGCGTCGAGATCGACCGCCGCCTGGAGCCGGCGCTGGCCGGCCTGGCGGCGCGGCCGGGCGTCAGCCTCCACTGGGGCGACGCGATGAAGCTCGACTTCGGGGCGCTCGACCCGGCGCCGACCGCGATGGTCGCCAACCTGCCCTACGCGGTGGCGACGCCGGTGATCCTGCGGACGATCGAGCAGCTGCCCTCGCTGCGCGGCTGGACGGTGATGGTCCAGCGCGAGATCGCCGACCGGCTGCGGGCGGCGCCCGGCTCGCGCACCTACGGCTCGCCCAGCGTGGTGGTCCAGCTCGCCTGCGAGGTCGAGCTGCTGCGGGCCGTCGACCCCGCCGTCTTCCGCCCCCGCCCGCGGGTCGGCTCGGCGATCCTGCGCCTGCGGCGGACCGGGCCGGGCGCCGACGCCGCCACCCGGGGCCTGGTCCGCGCCGCCTTCGCCCACCGCCGCAAGTCGCTCGCCCGCTCGCTCGAGCACGCCCGCCCCGGCGCTCTGGCCCCGGCCCGCGCCGCGCTCGCCGCGCTCGGCCTGGCCGAGGACGCCCGCGCCGAGGCGCTCTCGCCCGAGCAGTTCGCCGCCCTCTCCGCGAAGCTCCAGGCCGACGCCTGACCCGCCAGCCGCGATGCTCCTCCACGCCCCCGCCAAGATCAACCTCTGCCTCTACCTCGGGGCGACCCGCGAGGACGGCCTGCACGAGCTCTGCTCGCTGTTCGAGCCGCTGGCCCTGGCCGACCTGATCGAGGTGGGAGAGGCCGAGCGCGACGAGGTGCTCTGCCCGGGGGTCGAGGGCGAGAACCTCGCGGCGCGGGCCCTGGCGGCGCTGCGCGAGGCGGGCTGGGAGCGCGGGCCGCTGCGGATCGAGATCGACAAGCGGGTGCCGGTGGCGGCGGGCCTCGGCGGCGGCAGTGGCGACGCCGCCGCCGTCCTGCGGCTGGCCCGCGGCGAGGTCGGCGGCCTGCGGAAGATCGCCGCGGCGCTGGGCGCCGACGTCCCCTCGCAGCTGACCCCCTCGCTGGCCCTGGTGCGGGGAGCCGGCGAGCGGGTCGAGCCGTTGCCGCGCCCGGCCTCGCACGCCGCGCTGCTGCTGCCCGGCGGCGGCGGCCTCGGCACCCCGGAGGTCTTCGCCGAGGCCGACCGGCTCGGGCTCGGGCGCAGCGAGCAGGAGCTGGACGCCCTGGCGGCGCGGCTGCGCGAGATCGCCGGCGCCGGCGCCTCGCCACTCGCCTACCCGGAGCTGCTGGTCAACGACCTCGAGCCGGCGGCGCGCTCGCTGCGGCCGGCGATCGGTGAGGCGCTGGAGGCGCTGCGCGAGGCGGGCGCCCCGGTCGCCCTGCTGAGCGGCTCCGGCCCGACCGCGGTCGGGCTCTTCGCCGACCTCTCCGCGGCCCGCGCCGCCGCCGCCGGGATCGACCGCGAGGACGCCATCGTCTGCGAGGCCGGGTCCGCGCCGTGAGGCTGCCGGGGGAGGGGCGGAGCACGCGCAGGAGGCTGCTGATCGCGACCGTCGCCGTGGCCGTCGCCTTCGGCTACTACCTGCTCAGCCGCCAGCTCGGACACCTCGACCTGCAGAAGCTGCTGGAAGAAGTCTCCAACGCGCTCGGCGCCTGGACCTACCTGCTGGTCGGCGTCTTCGCGTTCGCCGAGACGGGCGCCTTCATCGGCCTCGTCGTCCCCGGCGAGACCGTGATGCTGATCGGCGGCGCCGTCGCCGGCCAGGGGGCGATCGACGTCTACCTGCTGATCGCTATCGCCTGGTTCGCCGCCTGGCTCGGCGACACCACCAGCTTCTTCCTCGGCCGCCGCCTCGGCCGCGGCTTCGTGCTCGAGCACGGGCCGCGCTTCGGGGTCAGCCACGAGCGCTTCGAACGGGTCGAGGACTACTTCTCCCGCCACGGCGGCAAGACGATCTTCATCGGCCGCTTCGTCAGCCTGATCCGCGCCTTCGCCCCGTTCATCGCCGGCAGCTCCGGGATGCGGTACCGCAGCTTCGTCCCCTACAGCGTCCTCGGCACCGGGCTCTGGGCCAGCGCCCACATCCTCGTCGGCTACTTCTTCTCGCGCAGCGTCAACACCGCCGCGAAGTACGCCGGCAAAGGGGCCTTCCTGTTGGGGGCCCTGATCGCCGTCGTCGTCGGCGCCGTCCTCCTCGTCCGCCACTTCCGGGTCGAGGAGAACCGCCGCGCCGCGGTGCGCTGGATGGACGACCACGGCGCCAGCCGCTGGATCGTCGCCCTCGCCCGCCGTTACCGGCCCCAGCTCCGCTTCCTCTGGGACCGCGTCACCCCGGGCGGGACCTTCGGCCTCGAGTTCACCTCGCTGCTGGCGGTGCTGGCGGTGGCGTTGTTCATCCTCGTCGCCTACGCCGTCGTCGTCGGCCGCGAACCGGGCCCGACGCCGGGCGACCGGACCGCGATCGAAATCGCCGAAAGCCTGCGGACGGCTTGGCTGACGGCGGTCGCCAAGGTCGTCACCGCCTTCGGCTCGGGCGCGGTGGCCTGGCCGCTCACCGCCGTCTGCGCCGCCGTGCTCGCGGTGCGGCGGCGCTGGACTGAGTTCTGGGTGCTGGTCGCGGGCATGACGCTCGCCTCGGTCGGTGCCCAGGAGATCAAGGCCATCGTCGACCGGCCGCGACCCGAAGGCGCTCTGGTCGGCTTCGGCGGCTCCTCCTACCCGAGCGGGCACGCCGCCCACTCGGTGCTCTACGTATGGCTGGCGCTGACGACCGTGCTGCGGCTGCGCCCCGGGATGGCGCGGGCGACGGCTGTCCTCGTCGCCGGCTTCGCGCTGACGATCGCGGTCGGGCTCTCGCGCGTCTACCTCGGCGTTCACTACCTCAGCGACGTCAGCGGCGGCTGGGCGCTGGGCGCGGCCGCGTTCTCCCTCTGCGCCATCATTGGCCTGGTCGTCTCTCAGGTACGCCAGAATCCAGTGCAGTGACCGTCTTCGCGATCACCAGGCTCGACCACCAGTACGTGCTGTTCGGCGCCGCTGGCCTGGTCTGCCTGCTCGTCTTCGTCTCGCTGATCCTCAGTCCGGCGATGAGCGCCCACGGGCGGATCTGGGAGAAGGCCGCGGCCGGCTTCCTCGCCGTCTTCGTGCTCGCCGCGCTGGTGATCGGCGGCGTCATGATCGGGTTGGTCGTCGTCTACTACTACACGGACATCGTCAACTTCCTTCACGGCAAGTAGCGACCGAGCAGCGATAATGGGACCATGCCAGCGGCCTCCAAGCGGAGCGAAAGTGCTGCAAACTCCGGGGATCCGGGGCTGCTTGAGGCACTCTCGGAAGCGGTCGAGTCCGGCGCCGGACTGCCGGCGGTGGCGCGTGCCGCGGCACGCCTGCTGGGCGCCAGCGTCGCCCTGATCGACCGTTCCAGCGCCGTGCTCGCGGTCGCCGGGGCCTCCTCCGACCAGGAGGAGAAGCTGCTCTCGGGCGGCGACGGGGTGACGGCGGTGGTGCTGCGCGTCGCCGACAGCGCCGTCGGCGAGCTGCGCTACCGGGCGAAGGCGCCGCCCGACCCGACGATCGCCCGCATGGTGACGACGCTGCTGGCGCTGGAGCTGGAGCGCTCCCGCGCTCCGGAGTGGGCCAGCGAGGAGGTCGCGAGCGCCTTCGTCACCGCGGTCCTCGGCCGCGAGGTCACCGATCGCGGCGACATCGTCGCCCGCGCCGCCGAGCTCGGGGCCGACCTCGACCGCGGCGCCGGCGTCCTGGTCCTGCGGGCGGCGCCGCGGGCGGCGCAGACCGGCGAGTGGCGGGAACGGGTCCTGACCCTGGCGATGCGCGCCCTGCGCTCGATCGCCTCTGGCTCGCTGGCGAGGACCGAGGACGGCGAGGCGGTGGCGGAGATCTGCGTGATCGTCCCGGCCGAGGACGACGAGCGGCTGGCCCGCGCCGCCGCCGGGCTGGCCCGCGAGCTGGAGGACAGCCTGCCCGGCTTCCACCTCACCACCGGGCGCAGCCGCCGTTGCGCCGACCCGGTCGACCTCTACCGCGCCGGCAGCGAGGCCCGGCTGGCGGTCAACGTCGGCGAGGCCGAGGGCCACGCGGTGCTGGCCTTCGAGGACACCGGCGCCTACCGGCTGCTGCTGCCGGCGATGAGCGAGGACCCCGCCGAGCTGGAACGCTTCTACGCGGAGACGATCAAGCCGCTCTCCGACTACGACGAGCAGTACGAGACCGAGCTGGTGGCGACCGTCGAGGCCTACCTCGACAACGACGGCAACGTCGCCGCCACCGCCAAACAGCTCTTCACCCACCGCCACACCGTCCGCTACCGCCTCGAGCGCGTCAAGGAACTCTGTGGCCACGACGTCTCCGCCACCGAGGGCCGCGAGAAGCTCGGCCTCGGCCTCAAGGCGATGCGCGTGCTCGGCATCGCCTCGCCCCGCGGCCCGGCGCTCGAGCCCGGCGCCAAAGGCGGCAAGGTGGCGCGCGCGTCGGACGATTAGCGGCTCCCGGCGATTGGGGCCGCCGCCCGGAGTTCCGGGGGGAGGGCTCGAACCCCCGCTTCCAGGACCAAAACCTGGCGTGCTAGCCAATTACACCACCCCGGATCGGCACCGAGCCTAACGCCGGTCTGGTCTCGGCGGCGGCCGCCGCCGCTTGCTCGGCAGGCGTGACGGATTGTTCAGCCCGGAGATGAACAATCCGTCACGCGTCGCGATTGATCGCGTCCGCACGCGGACATAGGCTGCCGTCCGTGGAGATCGGAGGAGCGTCGATGGACCCGGAAGTCCGGGTCGCCCTGGCAAAGAGCTGGAAGGCGCTGATGACCGTCGGCATCCTCGCGATCGGCCTCGGCTGCGTCGCGGTCCTGGTCCCGGCGGTGGCCGCGGTGGGGACGGCGATCTTCATCGGCTGGATCCTCATCGTCGCCGGCGCGTTCCTCGTCGCCGGCGCCTTCACCGCGGCCTCGATCGGGACCGTGGTGCTGCGGCTGATCTGGGCGGCGCTGACCGTGATCGTCGGCGTCTGGCTGGTCGTCGAGCCGCACAATGGCACCCTCACCCTGACCCTGGTCCTCGGCATCTACTTCCTCTTCATGGGCCTGACCCGGATCACGGTCGCCTTCCTCGGCCGCGGTCAGCCGAATGCCGGCCTGGTCGGCCTCAGCGGCGTCGCCGGCCTGCTGATCGGGATCCTCGTCCTCGCCAAGTTCCCCAGCTCCGCCGACTGGGCGATCGGCCTGCTCGTCGGCATCGACCTGATCTTCGCCGGCTGGACGCTGACCTCGGTCGCCCTGGTCGGCAAAGACCTTGCGCGCGGCACCAGCTGACGCGGCCGAACCCAATCGCTAATACGATTCAGGGGTGAGTTCCCCCCTAGTGTTGGTCATGGCGGCCGGCGAGGGCACGCGTATGCGCTCGTCGACGCCGAAGATGCTGCATCCCGTCTGCGGGCAGCCGATGGTCGCCTGGCCGATCCTCGCCGCGCGCGAGGCCGGCGCCGGCCGGGTCGCGGCGATCGTCTCGCCCGGGCGCGACCTCTCTCCGGCCCTGCCGGAGGGTGTCGAGACCGTGGTCCAGCCGGAGGCCGACGGCACCGGCGGCGCGATCCGCGCCGCGCTGGCGCTGATCGAGGAAAGCGAGACCGTCCTGATCCTCTCCGGCGACGTGCCGCTGATCGGCACCGACACGATCGCCGGCCTGCTCGAGGCCCACGCCGCCTCGCCGGCGGCGGCGACGATGCTGACGATCGAGCTCGAGGACCCGGGCGCCTACGGTCGGGTCCTCCGCGGCGCCGCCGGCGATGTCGAGCGCGTGGTCGAGGCCAAAGCCGCCGGCGACGCCAGCGCCGAGCAGCTGGCGATCCGCGAGGTCAACGCCGGCACCTACGTCTTCGACGCGGCGCCGCTGGCAGCCGCCCTGGCCGGTCTCTCCAACGACAACGCCCAGAGCGAGTACTACCTCCCCGACGTCTTCCCGGCCCTGCGCGAGGCCGGCCAAACCGTCGCCGCCCACCTCGCCGACGACCTCGCGGTGACGATGGGTATCAACAACCGCGCCGACCTGGCCGCGGTCGAGGCCGAGGCCCGCCGCCGCATCCTCGAGGCCCACATGCTGGCCGGCGTCACCGTCGTCGACCCCGCCTCGACCTGGATCGACGCCGGGGTCGAGATCGGTGCCGACGCCCGGATCGAGCCCGGCTGCAGCCTGCGCGGCCAGACCGAGATCGGGGCCGGGGCGGTCGTCGGGCCGCTGACCACGCTGATCGGCGCCGCCGTCGGCGCCGGCGCCAGCGTCGTCCACTCCTACCTGGTCGAGTGCGAGGTCGGCGAGGGCTGCGCGGTCGGCCCCTTCGCCTACCTGCGCCCCGGCGCAGCGCTCGAGGCCGGCGCCAAGGCGGGGACCTTCGTCGAGATCAAGAACTCGAAGATCGGCGCCGGCGCGAAGGTGCCGCACCTGGCCTACGTCGGCGACGCCGAGGTGGGGGAGGGCGCCAACCTCGGAGCCGGCACGATCACCGCCAACTACGACGGATTCCGCAAGAACCGGACCGTGATCGGGCGCGGCGCCCGGTTGGGCGTTGACACGATGCTGATCGCACCGGTAGAAGTCGGCGACTCCGCCTACACTGGCGCAGGCGCGGTGATCAAGGACGACGTCCCCGACGGGGCGCTCGGCGTCAGCGAGAACGCGCAGCGAAACATCGACGGATACGCGGACGCCAAGGCCGCGAAGATGCGAGAGGAACAGAGCCCGTGAGCACGATCGAGGACCAGCCCCAGGTCGCGACCGCGATCCAGCACGATTACTCAAAGCGGATGATGGTGTTCGGCGGCCGCAGCTCGATGGACCTTGCCGCCAAAGTCGCCGGCAAGCTCGACCTCGACCTCGGCCAGGCGACGCTGAAGACCTTCGCCAACGGCGAGGTCTACTGCCGCTACGAGGAGTCGATCCGCGGCGCCGACGTCTTCATCGTCCAGTCGACCTGCGCCTCCGAGCAGAGCGGGATGACCCCGAACGACGCGCTGATGGAGATGCTGACGATGATCGACGCGGCCCAGGGCGCCTCAGCGCACCGGATCATCGCCGTCCTGCCCTGGTACGGGTACGCGCGCCAGGACAAGAAGTCGGCTCCGCGCGAGCCGATCTCCGCCCGCATCGTCGCCAAGTGCCTGGAGGGGGTCGGCGTGGACCGCGTCCTCACGATGGACCTCCACGCCGGCCAGGTCCAGGGCTTCTTCCACGTCCCGGTCGACCACATGACGGCGATGCCGATGCTGACCCAGTGGTTCGTCGACCAGGAACTGACCGAGGAGCTGGTGATCGTCTCGCCCGACGCCGGTCGGGTGAAGACGGCGCGTAACTTCGCCCGCCGCATCGGCACCCACTGGGCGGTGATGGAGAAGGAGCGCCCGGCCCAGCAGGTGGCCGAGATCGGCTACGTGGTCGGCGACGTCAAGGGCAAGACCGCGGTCCTCGTCGACGACATGATCGACACCGCCGGCACCCTCTGCGCAGCGGCCCAGACCGTGCTCGACGAGGGCGCCGCGAAGGTGATCGCCTGCGCCACCCACGGCGTCTTCTCCGGTCCCGCCTACGAGCGGCTCGCCTACGAGAACTCCGGGATCGAGCGGATCGTCGTCACCGACACCCTGCCGCTGCGCCCCGGCGCCCCGGACAACATCACCGTCCTCTCCACCGCCAGCACCTTCGCCGACTCGATCCGCCGCATCTTCACCGACGACTCGGTCTCCGAAATCTTCGCCGGCGAGAACCAGCTCTTCTGAGCGGTTCGCCGTGCCGGCCGCTTCTCGCAGCTGATGGCTAGGGACGGATTGCGGCTGGTCGGGCACAAGGGGGCCGACCTGATCGCGCCGGGGAACACGGTCGAGAGCTTCCGGGCGGCGGTCGAGGCGGGGGTCGACACGGTCGAGCTCGACGTGCTCTGGCTGCAGGACGCCCACCTGCCGCTGGAGCAGCGGGCGCCGCTGGTCGTCGCCCACGACTGGGAGGACGCGGCGCGGCGGACGCCGCTGGCGCTGACCGAGGCGCTCGACGCCTTCCTCGAGCCGCCCCTGGACCGGGTCGAGATCGACCTCGACGTGAAGCTGCCCGGCCGCGAGGAGGAGCTGGTCGAGGCGTTGCGCGAGCGCGACCTGCTCGAGCGGGCGATGATCTCGACGATGGAGATGCACACGCTGAGGCGGGTGCTCGAAATCGAGCCGAAGCTGCGGCGCGGCTGGACCTATCCCAAAGTGACGAAGGACTGGACCTCGCGGCCGTGGGCGAAACCGGCGCTGTGGGCAGCCCTGCGGGGCATGCGCTACCGGCTGCCCGGGCTGGCGGCCGAAAAGCTGCCCCGGTTCGGGGTTGCGGCGATGTGGGTCTACCACCCGCTGGTCACCCCCCGCCTGGCGCGGATCTGCGAGCTGGCCGAGGTCGAGCTGATCGCCTGGACGGTCGACGACGAGAAGCGGATGCGCGAGCTCGTGGCCCACGGCGTCCGCGGGATCGTCTCCAACGATCCGCGGCTGTTCGAGCGCATCGAGGTCCCGGACCGCAGCTAGCGTGCGCCGGGCGTGCTCGATGAGCTTCGAATCGAACCTCGCCGGCCACGCGCGCCGATTCCGACTTTTGGGGGCCTATAGGCCCCCAAACTCAGGGAACGTGTCGTTCTCCGGCTGTCAGATCGTGCCGGGGGTCGCCCCGTGGGGCGCGTTGCGGTCGCCCTTGGCCCGCACCGCCGACTCCAGCTCCTCCTGGGTGAACCCGCCAACCGCTTCGCCCTCGGTGGCGTAGCGGTAGAGGGCGACGCCGAAGATCCCGCTCAGCGCCTTGGAGATCAGCAGTGCTACCGCAAGCACCAGCACCCCGATCACGACCAGCAGGGCGCCGACGAAGGAGGCCGAGGGCCAGATCGCGATTCCCCCGACGATCAGGGCGACCGCCGGCAGGATGCCGAGCAGGCCGATCAGGCCGCCGATCGCGATGTTGCCGGTGATCTGCTGACCCCACTTCTGGCGGAAGATCGAGGCCGAGCGCTTCAGCGTCCCGAGCGCCCCGGTTCCCTCGATCGCGATCACCGGCACGGCGAGGAAGGTGATCAGGGACCAGGCCATCCCGACCAGGCGGGCGGCGATCTCGCCGAAGATCCCGCCCTGGTTCTCGAGCAGGCCCATCAGCACGCTGATCGCGGTCGAGATCGCCGCCCAGCCGCAGATCTGGCTGAAGCGCTGGCGGGCGACCGCGAGGCCGTCGCCGATCGTCGCCTCCTGGCCGCTGAAGATCATGTTGGCCGCCGCCGCGAGGCCGACGCTGAAGTAGAAGCCGACGACGCTCAGCACGTAGACGCCGATCACCAGCACGGCGATCCCGCCGCCGGTGCTGTTCTGGTCGATCAGGTAAAGCCCCGGCCCGAGGAAGACGATCGCCAGCAGCGTCGTCGCGATCGCCCCGTAGAGCGGGAACTGGATCAGCGAGCGGTTTTCGTTCAGCAGGTTCCAGCTCTTCTTCGTCAGTGCCCAGCCACGTCGGATCCGTCCCATCGCTCCTCCTCGGTTCATACCTCGGCTCAGTTGCTCAGGTCGTTTCGGCCAGGCCCGGCGTTCGCTTTAGCCCTCGTTCCTCGAAGTACTCCCACTCTTCCTGTCCCAGCGGAGTCGCCGGCGGGTCGGCGTAGACCCACTCGCGGGCGATCCGGTGCCAGTTGCGCTTCGCCCGCAGCTGACCCAGCACGGCGACGACGCCGATCTCCATCCGTCGGCCCATCAGCTCGTCGGCCGGGATCGACTCGCGCCGCATCAGGTCGAAGTACTCCGAGCGCGGGTCGTTGGTCGACTCGATGATCTTCATCACCCGCTGGGCGCTGATCTCGATCTCGCGGTCTTCCAGGTACCAGCCGCCGACCGCGCGCATGTGGTCGAGCAGGCGCTCGGCGTCGAGCTTGGACGGCTTCTTGACGAAGCCGAGGTCGTGCAGCGCCTTGCGCACCGCCTCGGGGTCGTCGCGCGAGGCGGCGTCGAAGGCGCGCTGCTCGAGCAGGATCTGCTCGCGGTCGAGCTTCTTGGTCATCCCGAAGTCGAGGAAGGCGACGCGGTCGTCGTTCATCAGGATGTAGTTGCCGGGGTGGGGGTCGGCGTTGAAGTGCTGCAGGTGGTAGATCGAGCCGAAGCTGCCTCGGAAGACGATCTCGCCGAAGCGGCTGCGCTCCTCGTGGGGCAGTTGCTTGATCTCCTCGAAGCCGCGGCCCTCGACCAGCTCGGTAACCAGCACCCGCCGCCGCGAGAGCCGGGTCACCACTTCCGGCACGTAGACGAAGGGGTGTTCGCGGTAGGCGCGCGAGAAGGTGCGCTGGTTCTGCGCCTCGTACTCGTAGTCGAGCTCCTCCATCACCCGCTCGCGCAGCTCCTCGGCGATCGCCTTGGCATCGAGGCCGGGGGCGATCGCCCGTGCCAGCCGCACCAGAGTGCCGGCGTTGCGCAGGTCCGCCTCCAGCGCCTCGGCGATCCCCGGGTACTGGATCTTCACCGCGACCCGGCGTCCGTCGAGCAGCTCGGCCCGGTGCACCTGGCCGATCGAGGCGGCGGCGAAGGCCTCCTCCTCGATCTCGGCGAAGAATTCGGAGAGCGGCTCGCCGTCGTACTCCTCCTCGAGCACCTTGACCACCTTCTCCCACGGCATCGCCGGGGCGTCGGTGCGCAGTTTCGCCAGCTGCTCCTGGTATATCTCGCGGTACTCCTCGGGGATGAACTCGGTGTCGATGAAGGAGGCGAACTGGCCGAGCTTCATCGCCGCGCCCTTCATCTGGCCGAGCGCGCCGACCATCTTGATCGCCGTCTCCAGGTGGCGCTGCTCGAGCCGCTCGCGGCTGCCCTCCTCCGAGCGGCCGACGTTGGTCGCCTTGGTGCCGGCGTAGCGGGCCCCCTGGACGCCGACGATCGACCCCAGCTTGGCCGAGCGCCGAACCCTGCCCTTGGGGATCTTGGAGTCATCGGCCACGCTGCAAGGTTGCCACAGGTGCTGTTTCCCGACCGGGTTCTCTATGCTCTCCCGTCCGATGGCAGCTGGACGCTCCATACTCAAGGTCTCCCCCCGGGCCGAGTTCGGCTCGCGCGCCTCGCGTCGCATGCGCGGGGAGGGAATCGTGCCCGGCGTCGTCTATGCGGGCGGCGAGGAGGCGACGGCCTTCCAGGTCTCCGAACGCGAGGTGCGCTCGATCATCGCCGAGGGCGCCGCTCTCTTCGACCTCCAGATCGAGGGCGGCAAAGCCGTTCCGGTCGTGGTCAAGGAGCAGCAGCTGCACCCGGTGCGGGGCAGCGTCCAGCACCTCGACCTGCAGCAGGTAAGGCTCGACGAGGCGATCCAGGCCGAGGTCGCGATCGAGCTCGAGGGCACCGAGGACGCGCCCGGCGTCAAGGGCGGCGGCGTGCTCGAGCACGTCACTCGCGAAATCACCGTCGAAGCGCTTCCGACCGAGATCCCCGACCGGATCGTCGTCAACGTCTCGGCGATGGAGGTCAACGACACGCTTCAGCTCTCCACCGTGGTCGCGCCCGAGGGCGTCAGCTTCGTCGCCGAGGACCCGGAGGAGGTCACGATCGTCACCCTCTCGCCGCCCCGCGTCGAAGAGGTCTCCGAGCCCGAGGTCGAGGAGGAAACCGAACTGGTCGGCGAGGCCGGCGGCGAGGCCGAGGCCGAGGGCGAGTCGGGCGAGGGCGAGAGCGAGTAGCTCTCGTGTCGCTGTTCCGCCGCCGCGGCGAGAGCGGCGAGGGAGGCGACCGCATCCTCGTGGTCGGCCTGGGGAACCCGGGCGCCGAGTATGCGGGCACGCGCCACAACGTCGGCTTCGACGTCGCCGAGGAGCTCTGCCGTCGCTGGGATCTCTCGCGGCCGCGCCAGAAGTTCGCCGGCAGGATCTCCGAGGGCCGTGCCGGCCCCGGCGGGCCGCGGGTCGCGGTGCTGGTGCCGCAGACGTTCATGAACGCCTCCGGCGATTCCGCCGGCCCGGCGCGCGGGTCGCTGAAGGTGCCGCTCGACCGCGTGGTCGCCCTCCACGACGAGATCGACCTGCCCTTCGGCGAGGTCCAGGTGCGGCTCGGGGGCGGCCTGGCCGGCCACAACGGGCTCAAGAGCCTCAAACGCGGCTTCGGTGACGCCGAGTTCTGGCGCGTCCGGGTCGGGGTGGGGCGGCCCGACTCGACCGATCCGGAGATCGTCTCCGGCTACGTGCTGGGGCGCTTTCGCGAGCCGCGAGCCGAGGTCGAGGCGCTGGTCGGACGCGCCGCCGAGGAGGCCGAGAGGCTGGTCGAACGGCTAGGTTCCGAGGCATGAACGCGAACGGGGCCGACCCAGCCGCCGAGGTGACCGGCTACGAGGTCGACGAGCAGGGCGTCGCCGTCGCGCGGCTGCTGCGCCCCAAGGCGCGCAACGCGATGAGCACGCAGGTCCTGGTCGAGCTGCTCGGGCACGTCGCCGCCGCCCGCGACGACGGGGCCGTGCGGGTGCTGGTCTTCAGCTCCTCCGACCACCTCTCCCTCTCCGCCGGCGCCGACGTGCGCGAGGACTTGGACCACGAGGGCAAGGTCCGGCGCATGCAGCTGTTCGCCGACCTCTACGACGAGGTCGTCGCCTTCCCGAAGCCGACGATCGCCGCCTGTCACGGCGACGTCGTCGGCGGCGGCGCCGAGATGGCGATCGCCTGCGACATGCGGGTCGGCGGCTCCAACCTGCGGCTGCGCTTTCCCGGCGCCGCCCTCGGTGCTCCCGTCGGCCCCGCCCGCCTGGTCACCCTCTGCGGGCTCGCCGCCGCCAAGTACCTGCTGCTCTCCGCGCGCACGATCGGCGCCGACGAGGCGCTGCGGATCGGCATCGTCAACCGCGTCGCGCCCGCCGCCGCGACCGAGCAGGCGGCGCTGGAGCTGGCCGCCACGGTCGCCGCCCACCCGCCCGAGCACGTCGCCCGCCTGAAGCGGATGCTGCACGATTGGGACGACGTCGTCGGCCGCTCCGAGGTCGAGGGCGCCGGCCAGGTCGAGTGGCAGCGCACCGGCCCGGGCCTGCCCGGTCCGAGCTGAGCAACTCGGCGACGGCTCGGGGCCGGGGTACCATCGCGGTATCGCTGCGATCTCGTCCATCACGGCACCATCTGGGCTGACTGCGAGCCCGACCCGGCCTCCCCTGCCGCCAGGCCCGTACCTGGTCGTCGGGCTTGGCCGCGCGGGCTTGGCCGCGGCTCGCGCCCTGGCGACCGGGACCGAGGCCGCGGTCCGGGTCTGGGACGCCGTCGCGGACCGGCCTCAGCAGGCCCGGGCCGAGGCGCTGCGCCGGATCGGCGTCGAGGTCAGGCTCGGCGGCAGCGGGCGGGAGGCACTCGGCGACGCCAGGACCGTGGTCAAGAGCCCCGGGGTGCCGCCCGAGGTCCTGCCGGTCGCCGAGGCGATCGGGCGTGGGGTCGAGGTCGTCGACGAGCTGGAGATCGGCTGGCGGCTCGTCCCGGCGCCGGTCGTGGCGGTCACCGGCACCAACGGGAAGTCCACGGTCTCGGCGCTCTGTGTCGCCGTGCTCGCCGCCCACGGCCTGGAGCCGGTGCTGTGCGGGAACACCGAGTACGGCCCCGCGCTCAGCGAGCTGAGCCTGGGCGAGCGGCCGCGGTCCGTCGTCGCCGAGGTCTCCAGCTACCAGACCGAGCTCTGCTCCTCGCTCGCGGTCGACGCCGCCGCCTTCACCAACCTGACGCCCGACCACCTCAACCGCCACGGGACGATGGAGGCCTACGGAGCCGCCAAGCGGCGGCTCTTCGTGCGCGGGGGCTGGGCCGTGCCGCTGGCGGCGCTCAACGTCGATGACCCGCTGGGTCGCGGGCTGGCGGCGGAAGTCGAGAGGCGCGGGGGCCGCGCACTGCGCTACGGGCAGGGCGCGGACGCCGAGTACCGCATCGTCGAGTGCAGATGGGGCCTGCGGGACGCCGAGGCGCTGCTCGAATCGCCGTCCGGCCCCGTCCGGTTGCGGACCCGCCTTCCCGGCGCCTACAACGCAGCCAACGCGACGGCCGCGCTGGCGCTGGCGGACGGGCTGGGGCTGCCACGGGAGCGGACCCTCGCCGCGCTGGCGTCGGCGTCGCCGCCGCCGGGCAGGTTCGAGGTCGTCGAGGTTGACCGTCCCTTCGACGTGGTGGTCGACTTCGGCTACACGGTCGACAGCGTGGCCAACGTGCTGGCGGCGACCCGCGCCCTGGTGTCGTCCCGCGGCGGCCGCCTGATCACCGTCCTCGGAGTCGTCGGCAGGTCGGGGCCGGGGATCGGCCCGGAAGTGGGCGCGGCGGCACGGGAACGGAGCGACCACCTCGTCCTCTCCGGCACCAGCTATCGCGGCGAGCCCCGCCTCGTCACCCTGGCGGCGCTGGCCGCCGGCGCCCGCGTCGTCCGGGGCGGCACGCTGGAGATCGTCGTCGACCGCCGCGCCGCGATTGCCCGCGCCATCGCGGTCGCCGGGCCCGGCGACCTGGTGGCGATCCTCGGGCGCGGCCCCACCCAGCGCGAGGCGACCGACTCCCGCGGCGGCTTCCGCCGGCTCGACGACCGCCAGGTGGCACTGGAATCGGTCTGACCGATGCGGATCCTGATCACCCTCCGACACCTGGGGCTGGGCGGGACGGAGACCTACTCGGTCACCGTCGCCGAGCAGCTCGAGCGCCTCGGCCACCCGACCGTGCTGCACGCCGGCAGCGCCACCGAGGCGGGGCGGAAGCTGGCTGCTTCGCGGGGGGTGAGGGTGACCGTCGGCGACCCCGCGTCGCTGGGCGATCTCGACGGGACCGACCGGATCATCGCCCAGGACGCGGGGAGCGCCTACGCGCTCACCGCCCGCCGCGGGGTGCCCCAGGTCTTCGTGGTCCACGGCCTCGCCTGCTTCGAGCACCCGGCGCAGGCGCTGCGGCCGCCTCCGCACGTGGTCGCACTCAACGATCGAATCGCCTCCCGGGTGGCGGCGCTCGCCTCGCGCCCGCAGGTCGTGCGCATGCGCCAGCCGATCGACCTCGAGCGCTACCGTCCGCGCGACGCCGGCCGCTCGCGGCCGCGCCGGGTGCTGGCGCTCGGCAACTACCTCCACGGCGACCACCTGCGGATCCTCGAGGGCGCCTGCGGAGAGCTCGGCCTGGAGCTGGTCCGCGTGGGGGCGTCGGGTCAGCCGACGGTCGCGCCCCAAGACGCGATCGCCGGTGCCGAGATCGTGGTCGGCTACGGGCGCTCTGCCCTGGAGGGGATGGCGATGGGTCGCGCCACCTACGTCTGGGGCCACGCCGGTGGCGACGGCTGGGTGACCCCGGAGGCATACCCCGACCTGGAGGCCGACGGATTCAGCGGTGCGGCGACCGGAGCCGTTGTCGACGCCGACCGCCTCCGTGCCGATTTCGCTGCCTACCGGCCCGAGCTGGGCGCGGTCGGCTACGACCTGGTCCGCACTCACCACTCGGCGGCCAAGCACGCCGAGGCGCTGGTCGGCCTGCTGGGGCGAGCCGCGACGCCCGAGCCCGCGGACGGGCTGGAGGCGCTGGCGCTGCTGGTCCGATCCGAGACGCGCTGGATGGAACAGGCCTGGGGGCTCGAGCAGCAGTGCGCACGGCTGGGGGAGGCGCTCGCCGCCGCGCGGGAGGCGCAGGCGGCGGAGGCGGCGAGCCGCGCCGCCGCCGAGGACGGCCGCGCCGCCGCCGAGGACCGGCTCGGCGCCGCCTTGGGCTCCCGCTCCTGGCGGCTGACGGCGCCGCTGCGGCGGCTCGGATCCGGGCTGCGCGGGCGCGCGCGCCGTAACTCCTAGAATCGAGCGCCCACCCGCCCGGACGCCCCGCCCGGGCCGTCGTGCTGCCATGAGCCTCCGTCCCCTGATCGAGATCGCCGCCGAGAACGAGCGCGTGCACGCGCTCTGCGGCCGCGTGCGGGCGGCGGCGGACGGAGGGGAGGCGGTGACGGTGCGCAGCTCGGCGATGCTGCGGCCGCTGCTGCTGGCGGCGCTGCTGGAGGACGACCGCGGCATCGCCGGCCGCCCGGCGCTGCTGGTCAGCGCCGACGACCGCTCCGCCCGCGACCTGGCCGCCGACCTGCGCGCCTACCTGGCCCCGCGCCGGGTCCGTGTCTACCCCTCGCGCGGCACCGGCTACGCCTCCAACATCTCGCCCCCGCCGCACCTGGTCGGGTTGCGGATCGACGCCCTCGACGCGCTCGGCTCCGAACCGGACGCCGTCGTCGTCGCCAGCGCCACCGCCCTCGCCGAGGCGGTCCCCGACGCCTCCCTGCGCCCGGCCGGCTCGGTCGTCTCGCTCGGCGAGGAGATCGAGCTGGGCGCCTTCGCCGAGGACCTCGTCGCCGCCGGCTACGAACGGGTCGAGCAGGTCGAGGAGCGCGGCCAGTTCGCTGTCCGCGGGGGCATCCTCGACGTCTACCCGGCGACCGAGGAGCGGGCGGTGCGGATCGAGCTGTTCGGCGACGAGGTCGAGTCGATGCGCTGGTTCTCGACCTTCACCCAGCGCTCGCTGGGCGAGGCCGGGCGAGTCGAGCTGGCGCCGGCCGCCGAGCTCGACGCCGAGCACCGCGAGCTGGCCGAGCTGGCCGCGCTGGAGGCGGCCGAGGAGGGCGGCCAGCCCTCGAACCTCGCCGAGCTGCTGCCGCTGGACCGCTTCCGGGCGCCGCTCGACCTCGTCCCCGCCGGCGCCACCGTGGTCCTCGCCGCCGCCGAGGAGATCGAGCCGGCCCTGCGCGACCTCTGGGAGGACGCGACCGCGGCGATGCACGCCGACGACGCCCGGCACCTCTACGTCGACGTCGCCGCGCCGCTGGCCGAGCGCGCCGCGCTCTCGCTGACCGGCGCCGGCGAGGAGGATCAGGACGCCTTCCGCGCCGCCCGGGCCGAGTCGCCGGCGCGCAGCGTCAAGGAGGCCGAGGGCGAGCTGGAGAAATCGGTGCGCTCCGGCTACCGAACCGTCGTCGCCTTCGACAACCGCGGCGAGGCCGAGCGCACCCGCTACGGGCTCGACCGGCTCGACGCCCGCCTGTTGGAGGGTGGCCGGCTCTCGCCCGAGCCCGGCCTCGCCTTTGCCGAGGCGCGCCTGCGCGAGGGCTTCGTCAGCCCCGAGCTGAAACTTGCTGTCTACCCCTTCCGTCGCCTCGTCCACCGCCGCAAGCGCACCGAGGAGCCGGCGCTCGGCCCGGCGGGCCGCGGCCGGCTCGCCTTCAGCGAGCTGCGGGTCGGCGACCACGTCGTCCACGAGGACCACGGAGTCGCCCGCTTCGCCGGCTTCGAGACCCGCGAGGTCGGCGGCGTCACCCGCGACTACCTCTACCTCGAATACAAGGGCGAGGACCGCGTCTACGTCCCCACTGACCAGCTGGCGAAGCTGAGCCGCTACGTCGGCGCCGGGGGCGAACCGACGCTCTCGGCGCTGGGCGGAAAACGCTGGCAGAACCTGAAGGCGCGGGCGCGCAAGGCGGCCGGCGCCCTGGCCGGGGAGCTGCTCAACCTCTACGCCGAGCGGCGCTCGCGCAAGGGCCACGCCTTCCCGCCCGACGGCGAATGGCTGATCGCCCTCGAGACCGCCTTCCCGTACCGGGAGACGGCCGACCAGCTGGAAGCGATCGAGGCGGTCAAGGGCGACATGGAGTCGGAGCGGCCGATGGACCGGCTGGTCTGCGGCGACGTCGGCTTCGGCAAGACCGAGGTCGCCCTGCGGGCCGCCGTCAAGGCCGCGTCCGACGGCAAGCAGGTGATTGTCCTGGTGCCGACCACGATCCTCGCCCAGCAGCACTTCGGCACCTTCCGCGAGCGCATGGCCGATCTCCCGTTCCGGGTCGAGGGGGTCTCGCGGTTGCGCCCGGCGGCGGAGACGAAAGCGGTGCTGAAGGACTTCGAGGCGGGCAAGGTCGACGTCCTGATCGGCACCCACCGGCTGCTCTCGCGCGACGTCCGCGCCAAGGACCTGGGCCTGGTCGTGGTCGACGAGGAGCAGCGCTTCGGGGTCAAGCAGAAGGAGCTTCTGCGCCAGCTGAAGCTGAAGGTGGACGTGCTGGCGCTCTCGGCGACGCCGATCCCGCGCACCCTGCAGATGAGCCTGGCCGGGCTGCGCGACATCTCGGTGATCGAGACCCCGCCAGAGGGCCGCCGCCCGGTCCGCACCTACGTCGGCCCCTACGACGAGGACCTGGTCCGCAAGGCGGTCTCCCGCGAGCTTGAGCGCAAGGGCCAGGCGTTCTTCCTCCACAACCGGATCGACTCGCTGCCGGAGGTGGCCGAGCGCCTCCGCGCCCTGGTCCCGGGCGCGCGGGTGGTCGAAGCCCACGGCCAGATGGACGAGCACCGGCTGGAGGAGACGATGCTGACCTTCCTGCGCGGCGAGGCCGACTGCCTGGTGACGACGACGATCATCGAGTCCGGCCTCGACATCCCCACCGCCAACACCCTGATCGTCGAGCGCGCCGACCAGCTCGGGCTCTCCCAGGCCTACCAGATCCGCGGCCGGGTCGGGCGCTCTCGCGAGCGCGCCTTCGCCTACCTGCTCTACCCCTCGGCCGAGGCGCTGACCGAGGAGGCGGCGGCGCGCCTCTCGACCCTCGCCGACCACACCGAGCTCGGCTCCGGCTTCCGGATCGCGATGCGCGACCTCGACATCCGCGGTGCCGGCAACCTGCTCGGCGACGAGCAGTCCGGCCATGTCGCCGCGGTCGGCTTCGAGCTCTACTGCCAGATGATCGACGAGGCCGTCGGCGCCGCAGCCGAGGAAGCGGGCGGGGAGGAGGCGCCGGAGCCGGTCCGCCTCGACGTCCCGGTCGACGCCTACCTGCCGGCCACCTTCGTCCCCTTCGAGGCGGCCAAGATCGACGTCCACCGGCGCATCGTCGCCGCCCGCGAGCCGGGCCGGCTGCGGGCGATCCGCGACGAGCTGGAGGACCGCTTCGGGCCGTTGCCGCCGGCGGCCGAGAACCTGCTGAAGCTGCAGCGGGCGCGGATCGAGCTCGGCCTGGCGGGGGCGCGCAGCGTCGAGTTCCGCGGCGGCCGGCTCAGCGTCACCGGGGTCGAGCTGGACTCCGCTCAGGCCGGGATTCTCGCCGAGCGGGTCGAGGGCGCGCTCTACGAATGGCGCGAGCAGACCGCCGCGGTGCGGGTCGCCGGCGACCCCGAGGAGCGGCTGGCGGCGGTCCTGGCGCTGGCCGACGGCCTGCGCGAGGCGCGCCGGGCCGAGCCTGCCGCGACTGCCTGAGGCCGTCTCCGAGGCGCCCCGCGCGAAGCGATTTGACTATGCTCCCCGGGCCGTGGGAGCCAAATCGGGGAAGAGCGGGAAGTCGGCGGGGAAGCAGCAGCTGACGCTGGTCCTTTTCGCGATCCTTTTCGTCGGCCTCTTCGCCGGCTTCGCGATCGCCGCGGAAATCGGGGAGCCGAGCGTTCCGTCAGGCGACGTCGCCCTCGTCCAGAGCGTCCCCAGCGACATCGGGCACATCTCCGAAGCGCAGTTCAAGCGGGTCGTGTTGCAGCAGGCGAGCCAGAAGGGCGAAAAAAAGCTGCCCAAGGAAGCCAGCAAGAAATACGAAGAACTGAAGAAGGCGGCGATGACCGAAGTTCTCAACGCGGTCTGGCTTCAGGGCGAGGCAGAAGAACTCGGGATCTCGGTGACCAAGAAACAGGTCGAAACCGAACTCGCACAGATCAAAAAAACGAACTTCAAAACCGAAAAAGCCTTCCAGGAATTCCTCAAGACCTCGCACTTCACGCCGGAAGAAGTCAACGAAAAGGTCGAACTGAACCTGCTCAGCACGCAGATTCAAGAACAGGTCAAAGGCGAAGCGCCGCCGGCTTCCAGCTCTGAAATTTCCGCCTACTACGAAGCCGAAAAGGCAGCGCAGTACACGACGAAACCGAGCCGTGACATCCGCCTGATCTTCAACAAAAAGAAGCCGGAAGTCGAAAAGGCGAAGGAAGAACTGGAAAAGGACCACTCGCCGGCTGCCTGGAAGAAGGTCGCCCCCAAGCGCTCCTCGGACTCGACGACCGCCGCCAAAGGCGGCCTGCAGCCGGAAATCACCGAAGAATTCGTCAAAGGCGAACTGAAGAAGGCGATCTTCGACAGCGCCACCGGCGAACTGGTCGGCCCGGTCGAATTCGAAAAGAACTACTTCCTGATCGAAGTCGTCAAGCTCAACCCGGAAAAAGTCAAACCGCTGAGCGAAGTCAAATCGCAGATCAGCACCACGCTGGCCCAGCAGGTACAGCAGGAATTCTTCTCCGAATTCGTCACCGGCTACCAGAGCAAGTGGCAGTCGCGGAGCTTCTGCGCGTCCGGCTACGTGGTCGAAGCGTGCGCCAACTACGTCGGCTCCGGGCACCCGAGCAGCGCTCCGCCCGCCTGCTACGAAGCCAACCCGAAAACGCCGGCGACCGAATGCCCGGCGCCGGTCGGGATGACCTCGCCGGCGCTGCCCGGCACCGTCACGGTCGTCAAACCGAAGGGCGAACCGTTCCCGCAGCGGCCGCGGCCGGAAGCCTCGTCGGCGGCCAGCGGCGCCGAAGGGACGACGCCGCCCGAAGGCGTCGAAGCCGCTCCCGAAGGGGCGGAAGCTGCTCCCGAAGGCGCCGAAGCTGCTCCCGAAGGCGCCGAAGCCGGCTCCAAAGCAGGCGAATAGCGCCACGCCTCGCTGTTGCTGGTGTGAATAGACTGGCCGGCCTGTGAGCGCAATCGCCTCCATCCACGCGCGCCAGATCCTCGACTCGCGCGGCAACCCGACCGTCGAGGTCGAAGTCGCGCTGGAGTCCGGCGCCCGCGGCCTCGCCGCGGTCCCGTCCGGCGCGTCGACGGGCGAGTTCGAGGCGGTCGAGCTGCGCGACGGCGGCGACGCCTGGGCCGGCAAGGGCGTCTCGCAGGGCGGTCGCCAACGTCAACGGCGAGATCGCCGCGGCGCTGACCGGTGCCCGCGCCGCCGAGCAGGGTGCCCTCGACGAGACGATGATCGAGCTCGACGGCACCCCGAACAAGGGCCGGCTCGGCGCCAACGCGCTGCTCGGCGTCTCCCTGGCCGCCGCGAAGGCCGCCGCGGCCGACTCCGCCCAACCGCTCTACCGCTACCTGGCCGAGCTCTACGGCGGCGGCGAGCCGACGCTGCTCCCGGTGCCGATGATGAACGTCCTCAACGGCGGCGCCCACGCCGACAACTCGGTCGACTTCCAGGAGTTCATGATCGTCCCCGCCGGAGCCGGCAGCTTCTCCGAATGCCTGCGGGTCGGGGCCGAGGTCTTCCACGCGCTGAAGCAGACGCTCTCCGCGCAGGGGCACTCGACGGCAGGCGGCGACGAGGGCGGCTTCGCGCCCAGCCTCGAGTCGAACGAGGCGGCGCTGCAGGCGGTCCTGGCCGGGATCGAGGCCGCCGGCTACGAGCCCGGCTCGGACGTCTTCATCGCCCTCGACCCGGCGACCAGCGAGATCTTCGAGAACGGCGCCTACGTGCTCGAGCACGAGGGGCGCTCGCTCTCCGCGCAGGAGATGGCGGCCTACTGGGAGGACGCCTGCTCGCGCTACCCGATCGTCTCGATCGAGGACGGCATGGACGAGGAGGACTGGGACGGCTGGAAGCTCCTCACCGAGCGCCTCGGCGACCGCGTGCAGCTGGTCGGCGACGACCTCTTCGTCACCAACCCCGAGCGGCTGCGCCGCGGCATCGAGCTCGGGGTCGGAAACTCGATCCTGGTCAAGGTCAACCAGATCGGCACCCTCAGCGAGACCCTGGAGGCGATTCGCATCGCCCGCGACGCCGGCTACACGGCGGTGATCTCCCACCGCTCGGGCGAGACCGAGGACACGACCATCGCCGACCTCGCGGTGGCGACCGGCGCCGGCCAGATCAAGACCGGCGCCCCCTCGCGCTCGGACCGGGTGGCCAAGTACAACCGGCTGCTGCGGATCGAGGAGGAGCTGGGCTCCGCCGCGCAGTTCCCCGGCTTGCAGGCATTCGCCCAGGCTGGATGACGCACATGGCACTTCGCATATCGGCGTCCTCGGTCGCTCGCGTGCAGAGCACGCCACGCTCCCTGCGTCCTTGATCTGCTCGGCCATGCGCGCCCCCAGCAGGGAGGAATTCGCGTTTCGGCCTCAAAGGACTACAGGTGCAACGGCGACCTGCTCCGCGCAAACGGCGGCCTGCGGCCCGGTCGGGTCCCAGCCGGATCAAGTGGGACCGGGTCGGCCGCGTCGCCCTGACCCTCGTCCTCGGTGCCGTCCTCTACTCGTACCTGAACCCGGCGATCGACTTCGTCAAGACCTATACGACGGCGACCGCGGCAAAAGCGAAGCTGCACGAACTGCAGCACGTCAACACGAGGCTCCACCAGCGGGTCCAGTCCGCCGAAGACCCGATCGTGGTCGACCGCGAAGCGCGCTCACAGGGGATGGTCTCCCCCGGGGAGACCCCAGTCGTGATCCGCGGCCTCGGTCGCTGAGCGCTCGCTGGAGGGCCGCGGATGCTTGACCTCGGCTCCTACCTCCTGGGAGCCGCCGAGCTCGCCGCAGTAGCCCTCTCACTCGGCCTCAGCGCCTATCGCCTGCGCGCCCGCCTCCTCCCGACCTGGCACGGCGCCCCCGCCCGCCTGGTCGAGGCGGTCGCCGCCGTCGCCCTCCTGATCCTGATCGCCGAGGCCCTGGGCACGGTCTCGCTGCTCTATCCAGGGGGTGTGGTTGGCGTCAGCCTTCTGGTGGCGGCGCTCGCCGTGCTGTTCCTCCGTGGCATCGATGGGCATGACACTCCTCCGGCGGGTGGCGGTGGGGCGGGGGGTGCCGCACCGACAGGACCGGCCGGCCGGGTGCCTTGGTCCCTGGTCGTCATGTGGGGCGTCGTCGCGGTCGTCGTCGCCCACTGGGCGGTCACGGCCAAGCACGCCCTCGACCGCGGCATCTTCAACTTCGACTCGCTCTGGTACCACATGCCCTTCGCCGCGGACATCGCCCAGAGCCACTCCGTCACCGGGATGCACCACGCGGAGACCGTCTTCACGAACTGGTTCTACCCGCAGAACTCCGAGCTGCTGCACGCGGTCGGCATCCTCCTCACCGGCCGCGACACGCTCTCGCTGTTCCTCAACTTCGGCTGGCTCGGCGTCGCGTTCCTCGCCGCCTGGTGCATCGGCCGCCCCTACGGGCGCGGGCCGCTGGCCGTGGTCGCGGCCGCGATCGTGCTCGACTCCCACACCCTGGTCGTGCGCGAGCCCGGCGCCGCCAAGAACGACCTGATGGCCGCCGCGCTGCTGCTCGCCGCGATCGCGATCCTGGTCGAGGCCTGGTCCCAGCGGCGCACCCGAGCCGCCGCCCCTCCAACCGCCGTGGCAGTCATTTCTCAATCTGTGGGTGGAGAAGCTCTGCCACGGCTGGCCCCGGGGTGGCCGCTGGCGGCCGCGGGGCTCGCGGTCGGGTTGGCAGTGGGGACCAAGGTGACGGTGCTGGCGATGGCGGTGGCGCTGAGCCTCGCCGTCCTCGTCCTCTCGCCCCGGGGGCGGCGGTGGGCGGCGGCGGCCTGGTGGTTCGTCCCGGCCCTGCTCGGCGGCGGCTTCTGGTACCTGCGCAACCTGGTCGTCGCCGGCAGCCCGCTCCCCGAGGTCCACAGCCTCGGACCGATCTCGCTGCCGCACCCCGAGCGGCTGCAGGAAGGGCGCCCCGACTTCACCGTCGCCCACTACGCGACCGACACCGGCGTCTGGCAGCACTACTTCGCGCCCGGCCTGCACGACGCCTTCGGCGCGCTCTGGCCGCTGGTGGTCGGCGCTGCCGCCCTCGCCGCGCTGGCGGCGGTTCTGCGCGGTCGCGACCGGGTCGTCCGCTGGGCCGGCGGGGTCGCGCTCGCCGGCCTTCTCGCCTACCTCTTCACCCCGCTCGGCGCGGCCGGCCTCGACGGCGCCCCGGAGGCGTTCAAGATCAACCTCCGCTTCATCGTCCCGGCGCTGTTGGCGGCGATCGTCCTGGTCCCGCTGCCCCGCTTCTTCGACCGCGAGAGCCGCCGCCGGTGGCTGCTGGGCGTCCTCGTGGTCGTCTTCCTCCTCACCGATCGCCCGGACGCGGTCGCGCACGACCCGGCGCGGCTGTTCGCGCTGCTGCTCGCCGCCCTCCTCGTGGCGGTGCCGGCGGCGCTGCTCTTCGCCCGCTCACGCGGGGCCTCGGCCGCCGTCGTGCTCGGCGGCTTTTCCGCGTTGGCGCTGGCGGTGGTGGCGCTCGGCTACCCGGCCCAGCGCCACTACCTGGAGAACCGCTTCGCCAACCGGGTCGCCGACGAATCGATCCCCGGCATGCAGCTCGACTCCGCCTATCGATGGGCCCGCGGTGTCGAAGACGCCCGCATCGGCCTGGTCGGCACCAGCGCCGGCTTCGCCGGCTACGGCTTCTACGGCACCGACCTCTCCAACGAAGTCGTCTACCTGGGCGAAGCCGGCCCCCACGGCGCCTACAACGCGATCCCGAGCTGCTCGGCCTTCCGCGCCGCCGTCGACGCCGCCGGCCTCGACTACCTGGTCACCGCCCCGTTCCTCAACTTCATCCACCCGAGCGACCCGATCTCCTCGCCCGAGGCCCGCTGGCTGCGCGGCGAGGGCGCCGTCACGCCGGTCCTGCGCGAAGGCCCGGTCACCGTCTGGAAGGTCGACGGCCGCCTCGACCCGTCCGCCTGCGGACCGGCCAACGCTCCGCTCCGCGAGATCCCCGACACGCCTGGCGGGTAACCTCGCCGGGGTGGGCTACCCGGTCGAGAACGCGCTGTTCCAGTGGGAGGACGGCTGGCGGGCGCTGCGTGAGATCTCCGACCCTCGCGCCCGGCGACTCGCCGACCGCGTCGTCGACGCGATCCGCGAGGAGCTGCGGCGGCGGATCGGCCCGACTTTCAGCGCCGCCGAGTTGGCGGAGCTCTACGGCCGCGGCACCGACTGGTGCCAGCAGGTGGCGATGGATGTCGCCCCGGGGGCGGCGGAGGACGCGCAGAGCCTCGCGGACGCAGCCTTCTGGCTCTACCTGCGTGGGGCGGTCGACTTCGCCGGCGGCAGGCAGCTGGCTGTCTGACCGGCGCATTGCGGCGTCCTCGGTCGCTCGCGTGCAGGGCACGCCACGACGGACAGCAGCTACTCGTCCGAGTCGGAGTCCTCTTCGGACTCCGTGCCGCCAGCGGCGCCGGCGCGGCGAATCACGATCTGGTCGGCCTCGATGCGGACGGTGACGTCGCGCTTGCCGGCCCAGTGCTCGGTGTAGACCGGGTTGTCCTTGACCGAGGCGTCGAGCCAGAGCCCGTAGCCGTCGGTCTCGCCGTGGTCGAAGGTCGCTTCCAGCTCTTTGCGGCGCCCACGTCCGCCGCGACGGCCGCGGCGCCGGCGACGGCGCGGGCGGGCGCTGCCGGTGCCCGACTCCTCGTCGGACTCCTCTTCGCCGTTCTCGCCCTCGCCCTCCTCGTCGCCCTCCGCTTCGTCGGCCTCTTCGGCCTGCTCCTGCTCGGCCGTGGCCGCTTCGATCTCCGCTTCGATCTCGTCGCGGAGGTCGATTTCGCTGGAGCCGGCGTTCTCGTCGTCGGGCGAGAGGTCGTACTGCTTGCGGAACTCGCGCAGTTCGGTGGCGCTGATCTCGAGCTGATGCGCGATCCAGGCATCGGTCCGGCCCTGGTGAACCCAGGCGCGGATCTGGTTGAGCTGCGGCTTCAGCGAGCGTCGAGCCATCGGCGGGCGAGTCTATTCAACTGGGGCATCCGAACGCAGAGAGCTATGACATCAGGAACGCCAGAGCCTCGAACATCGCCACCACCACGACCACCACGGTCACGGTGAGGGAGACGGCGAGGACGCTGAACCGAACCTTGCCCTGTTGCTCGTCGCGGTTGATCCTGCGCGCCCGCGACCGGTTCGCAGCACGACGGCGCAGCTGCTCGCGCCGGCGGCGCTCGAGTGAAGTCTCCTGCTCGAAGGCGGTCTCGAACTGGGAGATGCTCTGTCGCATTCTCATAATCGGCGCCCCGAAGGACAGCGGGCACCGTAGCAAACGATCTTGCAGGGCTAATGTTTCGCTAACGATCAGCAGGCGCCCCAGAGGCCCGTTCCGGCCCTCGCGGCGCGCGCCTGGAGCCGCTCGAACCGCTCCGCGAAGCGGTCGTTGGGCGGGATCGTCAGCGTCCTCGCCAGTCCTCGCCGAACCAGCTCGGCGTTGACGAAGCGGCGCCCCAGCCAGACGTAGGCGAGCAGGCGGCCGTAGACGTCGCGCCGCTCGACGCCGAAGAGGAGCCGCACCCGCCGGTGGGAGACCAGCCGCTTGTCGAAGTGCGAGGCGCGCTCGCCGAAGCACTGCACCGGCGTTCCCGGCTTGACCGTCTCCGGCGTGTCGACGCCGATGTAGCGGACGTGCTCGAGGCGGCCGTCGAGCCGGACCTCGATCGTGTCCCCGTCGACGGCACGGACGACGTACGCCGTGGCGCTCCGCGGCTCCGGCCGCCCACCGAGGCCCTCCCAGGGCCGCAGCAGCAGCGCCGCCACGGCCACCATCAGCACGACGCTGCCTATCGAGTGCCGGTTCACGACAAGAAAAAGGCCGGGGAGAGCGATTCTCTCCCCGGCCGGGAAAACCAAACGCGCTGTTTCGAGGCGCCTACGGGGTGCGGCGCACGTTGGAGAGCAGGGTCTCCTTGATCTGGGCGATGATCTCCAGCGCCTCGCTCCACTCGCGCTGCCAGACGTTGCGGCCGAAGATGACGCCGGAGCCGCCCGCCCCCATGATCTCGCGGGTGTGCAGGAGGACCGTCTCGTCGTCGGTCTTCGAGCCGCCGGAGAGGACGACCAGCGCCCGCCCGGCGGAGGCGACGCACTGGCCGATCGCCTCGACCTGGTCGACCTCCATCTCGTTGTACGGAGCGGGGGCGTCCTTGTCCTTGGACGGGTCGACCTTCGGCATGTTGAGCTTGACGATGTCGGCGCCCATCTCCATCGCCATCCGCGCCGCGTAGTCGATCGCGTAGAAGGAGTTCTGGCCGCCCTTGGCCTCGACCGCTTCGCCGCGCGGGTAGGACCATACGACCAGCGGCATCCCGAAGCGGTCGCAGTCCTGGCGCACCTGGCGCAGCTGGGCGAGGTCCTCGTCCTGACGCGGGGAGCCGACGTAGAGCGTGTAGCCGATCGCGTCGGCGCCGAGCCGGACGCCGTCCTCGACGCTGGCGTTGCAGGTCGAGAAGGCCTTGGCGGAGGAGGGGATGTCGGTCTTGCCGTTGACCTTGAGGATCAGCGGCACCTGGCCGGCGTAGTCCGGGTAGTACTTCTCGGCCATCCCGATCTGGCAGGCGAGAGCCGAGTAGCCGGCCTCGGCGGCGAGCCGGAACTGGTAGTCGGGATCCTTGGACGCGGGGTTGGGGAAGAAGTCGCGCGGGCCGTGCTCGATTCCCTGGTCGATCGGCAGCAGCATCAGGGTTCCGTTGCCGGGGCCGAACTCGAACAGAAGGCGGTGCAGGCGCGCTCGTTTGCCGGGCGGCAGCGTCGCCAGCAGCGATTTCTGCTCGGTCAGACTCTTCAACTCCACGTGAATTCCTCCTCCAGGACGGGTGTTCCGGCAGTATGCCACCGCAAACGGCAGCGGGGCTCGGCAGCGGGCGGTTATCCTCGATGGCTATGAGCGAGACTGAGCTCAGCGTCATCTGCAAGAACTGCGGCTCCGAGGTCAGTCCCTACGTCACCGAGTGCCCCTACTGCGGCGCGAGGCTACGGAAGCGGGCACCCAAGCTGGAGCGGCGTGGCGACGCGCTGGAGGCGCAGCGCCCGAAGCGCCGGCGGCGCCTGCTGCCACGGCGCCGGGCGCCCCTGACGATCAGCGCCGAGCGGCCCTACGCGACGGTAGCCGTGATCCTTGCCTCGGCGGTGCTGCTGCTGGCCCAGAAGGCCACCGGCCACGCCCTCGGCAGCTTCGGCGGCCTGGTGATCCCGCTCGGCGAAGAGTGGTGGCGCTACCTGACCGCGCCCTTCGCCTACGTCGACGTCGGCTACCTGTTCGTGGTCGCGATCGGGCTGGCGATCTTCGCGACCGGGGTCGAGCGCCGCCTCGGCACGGCGCCGACCGCGGTGCTGCTGTTGGCCTGCGGCGCGCTCGGCATGCTCGCGGCCGGCGGCGTCGCCAGCGCCCAGGGCGACTTCACCCTGATCGGCGGCGGCAACGGGATGGCGCTTGGCGCCGTCGCCTGCTGGTTCGCGCTGCGGCGGGCCGAGGTGCACGGCGCGATCGACGAGGAGTACGACGTGATCGGCGTCGTCGTCGCGGCGGCGGTGCTGGTGGCGCTGCCGCTCTTCGTCCCCACCGCGGACGTGGTCGCCGGGTTGGTCGGCGGCGCCGTCGGCGGCCTCGCCGGGGTCGCGGCGTCGGCCCTGCACCCCTCCTCGCACTAGGCTGACCCGCGTGCCAGGAGACAGGGATTTGGAAGCGGCGATCGATCGGCTGCTCGACGCGGAGCGGTTCTCCGAGGCCGAGCGCGTGGTGGCCCGGGCCGCGCCGCAGCTGCAGAAGGTGCTCGCCGCCGCCCTCGCCGAGGGCGGCTGGTTCAGCGGGCCGCACGAAGAGGAGGCCCTGAAGGCGGCGACCGTTCCAGACCCCGACGAGCGGCTCGGCGCCGTGCGCGCGCTGCTGGCCGAGGAGGCGCGGATGGGGATGATGGTCGGCGTCGCCGTCGGTTGGGCGTTGAAGGAAGAGTTGAGCGAACCAGCGGATTCCGAAGGAGAGACCTGAAGATGGAGATCAAGTTTCACGGCCATGCCTGCTTCGAATTGAGCGACGGCGACACGACGGTGATCACCGACCCGTTCCTGAAGCCGAACAACCCGTCGGCACTGGTCAGCGCCGAGGAGGTCGAGCCGACCCACATCGCGATCACCCACGGTCACGCCGACCACATCGCCGACGCGATCGGGCTGGCGAAGCGGACCGGTGCCCGGTGCGTGGCGATGGTCGAGATCGCCGAATGGCTCCGGGGCCACGGGGTCGAGAACGTCAGCGACCCGAACCTGGGCGGGACGGTCCGCTTCGACTGGGGCTGGATCAAGCTGGTGCCCGCCTGGCACACGAACACCCTGCCCGGCTCCCCCGACGCCCTGTTCAGCCCCGAGTCGGGGACCGTGGTCGGCGTCCCCGCCGGGCTGCTGATCAACATCGGCGGCAAGACCGTCTACCAGACCGGCGACACCTGCCTGTTCGGCGACATGAAGCTGATCGCCGAACGCAACCCGGTCGACGTGGCGATCATGCCGATCGGCGGCCATTACACGATGGACCGCCACGACGCGGTCGTCGCCGCCGAGTTCATCGGCGCCGAGACCGTGATCCCGATGCACTACGACACCTTTCCCCCGATCGAGACCGACTCGGCGGCGTTCAAGGCTGAAGTCGAGGAGAAGACCTCGTCGCAGGTCGTGCTGCTGGCGCCGGAGGAGGCGCACAGCTTCTGAGTCTGAGCCGTGGCGGAGGGCCGCGGCTCAGGGAGTCGCGTCTTCGCCTTCTTCGGCGGCGGGAGCTTCGTCTTCCGCCGCCGGCTCGGTCCGGGTTTCGTCCGGGCTGGCCGGCGGGGCGGCCGGAGTCGTTTCGACCGACGGGGCCGGCGGCGGCGTTTCAGCCGGAACCGGTTCGGCCGGCGGGTCCGGTGGCGATTCGGCCGGGGGCGCTGCGGGCGATTCGGCGGGGGGCTGGGTCGCGGGCGGCGTGCCGCCGACGGTGACGACGACCGTGGGCCCGGTGCCGTGGGCGCCGGCGCCGCTTCCGCTCGAGGGCGCGGCGGCGGTGATGCCTTCGGAGTCGGCGCTGCCGACGCCGCCGCTGCTGTCGCCGGCGCTCGACTGTCCGGCGCTTTCGCCTTCGTCGGGCGCGGGGGCGGTGGCCACCGGCGGTTCTTCGCTGGCGACGGGTTCCACCGGCGGTGCCGTGGGCACCGGTTCGACCACTCCGGAGTTGGCCGTCGCTTTCACGTCGGGGTGGGCCGGCGTGGTCGGTTCCGCCGGGGCGAGCGCCGGGGTGACCGGCACGGTGGAGGTGACTTCGGAGATCTTCGCCGGCGGGTTGACGGGGGTCGGGGTGGATTCCTGCTTGACCTCGACCGCGCCCGCGGTCAGGACCGCTGCGGTGACGACGCCGGCGACCGCCTTGGTGCCGATCGCGCCGCCGATCGCGCCGATTCCTCCGGCCGCACCGCTGCCGCCGATCGCGGCGCCGACGCTGCTGACCGCACCCGCACCCGCACCCGCACCCGCGGCACCCGCACCGGCACCGGCAGCTCCGGCGGTGCCCGCCGCACCGGTGCCGCCGGCGGTTCCCAGGCCGAGCTTGGAGAGGATGAAGCCCTTGAAGGCGATCAGCGGGCCGACCGGGAACAGCGCCGCCAGCGCCTTCTCGTTGGAGCGGACCTGCGAGCGGAAGTCGGCGCATTCGTCGCACTCGCGGACGTGGCGGCGGACCGGGGCGGAGACCTTGCGCAGCCCCTCGGCGGCTTCGGAGAGCTCGACACGGACCTCGCCGCAGGTCAGCAGCCGGGCCTGGCTCGCCTCGGCGAGTGAGATCCTGGCCCGCACCAGCAGCGACTTGACCGAGGGAACGGTGGTCTCCATCGCCGTCGCGATCTCCTCGTATGAGAGCGCGTCCATCTCGCGCAGCAGCAGCGCCGTGCGCTGCGTCTCGGGCAGTTTGGAGACGTCGCTGAGGATCTGGCGGAACTCCTCGCGGTTGTGGACCTTCTCGGCGGTCGAGGCGGCCTCGACTTCGGGAACCATGTCCATCGATTCCTGCGCGTCGGCGGTCGGTTTGCGCAGGTGGTTGAGGCAGCGGTTGCGGGCGATCCGGTAGAGCCACGGACGCAGGTTGATCTCGCGCTCGTCGGCGAGCATCGCCCGGTAGGCGTTGACGAAGACCTCCTGCAGGACGTCCTCGGCATCCTCGGTCGAGCCCAGCATCTGACGGCAGAAGCCGAGCAGGCGGCCCTGGTAGCGGTCGACGATCGTCTCGAAGGCGCCGGCGTTGCCGCTGCGCGCCATCGCGATCAGCTTCTCGTCGCCCTGGAGCTTGAGCAGAGGCGAACGGCGGGCGAGAAGTCCGCGGCGACTGGCGTGCGTTAGTGCTGATGCCTCCAAGCTCTCCTCCAGGGAAGCGGCGACTGTGTACCTAAAGAGACACCGTAACAGCGGCCAAGTTGCGGCCCGCGAACATTTATCGTCACCTTATGCCCGGTTCCAGGGCCTCTTGCGCGGCGGTTCGGCGCGGGTACCATCGCCTGGCCCGGGTGGCGAAACTGGCAAAAGCGGCGCCCTTAAAAGGCGCTGCCCCTTCGGGGGCTTGCGGGTTCGAGTCCCGCCCCGGGCATTGCTGAGCAGTCCGATAGGCTCGCGGCAATGGAGCACGGTGGGAGGGTCGTCGCCAAAGCATTGAAGTCGCGGGGGGTCGAGCACCTCTTCACGCTGTCGGGGGGGCACCTGTTCTCCATATACGACGGCTGCAAGGAGGAGGGCATCGCGATCGTCGACGTCCGCCATGAGCAGACCGCGGTCTTTGCCGCCGAGGGGATGGCGAAGGCGACGCGGCGACTCGGCATCGCGGCGCTCACCGCCGGCCCCGGCGTCACCAACGGCCTCAGCGCGATCGCCGGCGCCCAGGCCAACTGCTCGCCGGTCTGCGTCCTCGGCGGCCGGGCGCCGGAGATGCGCTGGGGGTCCGGCTCGCTGCAGGAGATCGACCACCTGCCATTCGTCTCGCCGCTGGTGAAGTCGGCCGAGACGGTGAAGGATCCGGGCCGGATCGCGGCGATCACCGCCGCGGCGCTGGACCTGGCGCTGGAGGCCCCGGGCGGGCCGACCTTCGTCGACTACCCGATGGACGTCGTCTTCTCCGAGGCCGACGACGCGATCCCGGCGCTGCCGGCTGCGGGCGAGGCGCAGCCCCCGGCCGGGGTCGAGGAGGCGGCGGCGCTGCTGGCCGGTGCCGAACGGCCGGCGATCATGGCCGGCAGCGGCCTCTACTGGGGGCACGGCGAGGGCGAGCTGCGGGCGCTGGCGGAGGCGCACGGGATCCCGGTCTTCCTCAACGGCCTCGGCCGCGGCTGCCTGCCCGCCGACCACGAGCTCGCCTTCAGCCGCGCCCGCGGCGCGGCCTTGAGCGGCGCCGACGTGGCGCTGGTGATCGGCGTCCCGATGGACTTCCGGCTCGGCTTCGGCGCCAGCTTCGGCGAGGAGACGAAGATCGTCCGCCTCGACCCGGCGCCCAACGAGCTCGGCGCGAACCGCGTCCCCGACGTCGACCTGGTCGGCGACGTGCGGGCCGGGCTGGCGGCGATCCGCGAGGCGGCCGCGGGCGCGCAGCCGCGCAGCGGGCGCTGGCTGGCGGAGCTGCGGGTGCAGGAGGAGGAGAAGCGCGCGGCCGAGCGGGCGGAGCTGGAGGACCCGCGCTCGCCGCTGCACCCGGTGCGGATCTACCGTGAGCTGGGGCAGGTGCTGGAGCGCGACGCAATTGTCGTCGGCGACGGCGGCGACTTCGTCTCCTACGCCGGGCGCTTCGTCGACACCTACGAGCCTGGTTGTTGGATGGACCCGGGTCCCTTCGGCTGTCTCGGCGCCGGACCCGGCCAGGCGATCGGCGCCAAGCTCGCCCATCCCGAGCGACAGGTTTGTCTGCTCTTGGGAGACGGCGCCTTCGGATTTGCCGGAATGGAGTTCGACACGATGGCTCGGCATGGCTTGGGCGTGGTCGGCGTCATGGGGAACAACGGCATCTGGGCCCTGGAGCATCACCCGATGAAGTTCCTCTACGGCTACTCGGTGGCCGCCGAGCTGCGGCCGGAGACCCCCTACCACCAGCTGGTCGAGTCGCTCGGCTGCGACGGCGTCCTCGTCCGCCATCCCGACGAGCTGCGGCCGGCGCTCGAGCGGGCTTTCGAGTCGGGCCGGCCGACCTTGGTGAACGTCCTCACCGATCCCGAGGTCGTCTACCCGCGCAAGTCGAATTTGGCTTGATCGGCGGGTTTCGGCCGGCGGGCCAGCCTGGACGATTGCGCCGCCCAGCTCGGGGGGGCACTCAGCTCGGAGGGCGCTCAGCTCGGATCGGCGATCTCCCAAACAAGAATCGGCCGTCATTGCTGACGGCCGATTCAAGCTGGCCCCTCAGGACGGGCAGGGGTACGTCTTCAGGGACCACGTGTATTAGTTGGGCTCAGACGGCGGGAGGCGCCATGATGCGGCAATCGCCTAAGCCCTGTTTACCAGGCCAAAGGTCGGGCGAACCCCACCTCTGTTCCCGGTAGGAGGATTATGCGCCCGGCTATCCGATGCGTCCAGCCGGCCTCAACCCTCCTACCGAAAACCTGGTAGCTACATCATACCTACTTTTCGTGGTTATAGCGGTGATATGACCGCACTGTCCTACTAAGGCCTCGCGTTATGTACAGACAGTACCGCGAGGTTCTTCTACTTAACAGCCGAGTTTTCTACGATCCGGCAGCGGCCGCGAGTGCCGTCCCGTAGAGGATGTCGTGCTCGGAGACGGTGACCCGCTCGAGGTCGAAGGCACGCATCGCCTCGACCAGGATCACCACCCCGGCGACGATCGTCGGCGCCCGGTCGGCATGCAGCCCGGCGATCTCGGTGCGCTCGGCGAGTGGGACCGAGGCAAGCCGCGAGAGCATCCGCTGGACCGCCGGCAACTCCAGCACGTGGCCGTGGACGCGAGTCGGGTCGTAGGGGTCCAGCTCCAGCTCGATCGCCGCCAGCGAGGTCGGCGTGCCGGCGACGGCGATGCCCTCCTCGGCGCGGACGCCATCGCCGACGGCCTTCTCGATCAGGCCGCGGACGTCCTTGGCGAGCGCTTCCAGCTCGAGGGCGGTGGGGGGGTCGGAGGCGATGTGCCGCTCGGTGTGGCGGACGACCCCGGCCTGCAGCGAAGTGTGGAAGGAGATCTCCTCGCCGGTGCCGACGATCAGCTCGGTCGAGCCGCCGCCGATGTCGACGACGAGGGTGGGCCGGGTCGGCGTGCGCTCGGAGCTGGCGCCGAGGTAGGTCAGCCGCGCCTCTTCCTCGCCGTCGAGCACCCGCGCCGACAGCGCGAAGCGCTCGCGCAGCTCGGCGACGAAGGCGCCGCCGTTGACGGCGTCACGGACGGCGCTGGTGGCGATCGCGGCGACGCTCTCGGCCTCCAGCTCCCGCAGGGCCGCGACGTACTCGCCGATCGCCGCGCAGGCCTCCTCGATCGCCTCCGCCGAGAGCCGGCCGCTGAGGTCGACCCCGCGCCCCAGCCGCGTCACCGTGCTGCGCCGCACCACCGGCGAGACCCGCCCCCCGGCCACATCGGCGACCAGCAGCCGCGCCGAGTTCGTACCGACGTCGATCACCGCCACCCGCTTCGCGCTTCCTGGCATCGTCCGCCACTCTAGTCCGCGCCCCAACCACGAACCCCTCTGCCCAAACCCGCCCAGATACCCCACCGACACGCCCAGATTGCTACCATCCGGTGTCCGCCGCGGGGTGGAGCAGCCAGGTAGCTCGTCGGGCTCATAACCCGAAGGTCGCAGGTTCGAATCCTGCCCCCGCTATAGGAAAAGGCCCCGC